>JAWKOL010000012.1:0-196343 GCA_041391225.1 Caldilineaceae bacterium | reverse complement strand
ATCACGCCCGTGTTCGGCTCGTCCAGTTCACCGATCACGCTAACCGCAGCTTCATGATAGCGTGACACCATCTCCGCGTCCACCACAATCGCGAAGATGGTGTCGTGTCCGCGCTCGCTCATCGTATCCACGGGCGGAAAACCGAAGGCATAGCGCGCACCCATCAAGTGCGGACGTCGCCGGTAGATCCCCCGTGCTGTCGATCACCGTGGCCCCGCGCATACCCAATTCGTGCCAGGCATCGAGCAGATCGTCGAGCTTCTCCGGATCGTTGAGGACGAGCATCATCATGTGCATGGGCGGTTCCTTGAATGAGTAATGCGTAATTTGTTGCGCACCTTTCGTCATCGAAGCGGCGATCCCTTCTGGGTTACGCATTACGCCTTACGAATTACGCTAACAATCGCCCCCACATCCCGCGGACCTGTCCGGCAGCAGCCCCCAATCAGACGCGCCCCAGCGTCGAGCCAGAGCCGGCTGGGCGGCCCAAAATCGGTGACGCCGGTGCCTTCGACCCAGCAACGTTGATCCGCGTCCCAGCTTTCGCCGCTGTTGGGGTAGCAGAGCAGCGGTTTGGCGGTGACGTGCGCAGCGGATTGCAGCAGCGGGGCCACGAAGCGGGGCGGCGTGCAGTTGAGGCCGATGGCCACGATCTGGGGCGAGCGATTGGCGAGGGCCACGCAGTCGGCGAAACGTTCGCCGTGGCAGACGTGGTCCTCGTCGCAGCAACTGAAGCTGAGCCAGGCGGGCATGTGCGAGAATTCGGCCACCAGCGCCAGCAGCGCTTCGCCTTCTTGTAAGCTGGGGATGGTTTCGCAAGCCAGCAGATCGGGGCCGGCGTCGACGAGCGCCTTCATGCGCGGACGATGCCAGTCGATCAGTTGCGTCGTCGAGAGGCCGTAGTCGCCGCGGTATTCGGATCCGTCCGCCAGATAGGCGCCATAGCAACCAATCGAGGCCGCCACGAGTGGACGTACGCGGCCCCGCCGATTCGCTTCATCTTCCCAAAACTGATCACGTGCGTCCTGGGCCAGCCGCACGCTGAGGCGCATGAGATCCGCGGCCTGGTCGGCGCTGAGCCCGCGTTTTTGGAAACCGGCGAAGCTGGCCTGGTAGCTGGCCGTGATCGCCACGTCTGCGCCGGCCGCGAAGTAATCATAGTGCAGTTGACGGATCAGTTCGGGCGCTTCGAGCAGCAACTTGGCCGACCACAGCGTATCGACCAGATCGGCGCCGCGGCGTTCCAGCTCCGTGGCCAGCCCGCCGTCGAGCACGACGACGCCCTGTTTTTCGAGGATGGGGGCGATGGGATCGTTGAACATGTTGGGCAACCGTGCGGGTGAATTGTGAATCGCGTCACGTTCCAGTATAACAAAGAGCAGGCGATATCGCTACGGGAGTTGGGGACTGGGGACTGGTACAAGTTGGCGCAAATGAATCGCTGAAATGCGGAGTGAGCACGCCCTCATGTGGGTCTACAAGGTAAGCGCCGCACGAGGGCGTGCTCACTCCGCAGTCAATTGAATACAGCGACTCATTTGTGCCACTCTGTACTAGCGTTGGCATAATGCTTGCATAAGTAAGTGCTCGACAACAACGTTGAACGTGCAGTCATTGCCCGATCCCCAGTCCCTAGTCCCCAATCCCCAGTCCCCAATCACAAGGAGATCTCGAATGCGTATCACAGACATGAATTGGATGCAGGTGGAGGAATACCTCAAGCACGATGACTCGCGGTGGTGCCGCTGGGGAGTAGCGGATTGCGCACGGTACTTGAGCCTGAGCGTGGACAGTATCCTGTCGGAGCGGGTGTCGGTGGAGGCGGCGGAACCGCTGGGGGTGCCGGTCTTCCCGGTGGTTGGGTATGGGGTGACGCCGTATTTCGCCGCCTACCCTGGCAGTGTGAGCCTGCGTGAGAGACGTATGTGCGCCTGGTCACGGACATCCTCGACAGCCTACGCACGTCGGGGTTTCGGCGCATCGTGCTGGTTGAGCGGTCATGGCGGCAATGAGCCGGCGGGCGCGCTGGCCACCGAGTGGATGGCCGATCATCCTGAGGTACAGGTGAAGTTTTACCAATGGTGGCAAGGGCCGAAGATGATGGCGGTGGTGCGCAGCATCGATCCCGTGGGCAGCCACGCCTCGTGGTTCGAGAACTTCGCGTGGACCCGTCTCCCCGGCGTGGACATGCCCACCGAGCAGAAGATCCTGCCCGACCGCAGCGGCTATCCGCGTCTGGTGGGTGAAGCGCTGCGCCAATACCTGGGCGACGGCAACTACGGCGGCTTCTACCAGCGCAGCGACGAAGAGATGCAGCGCATCTGGGACGCGGCAGTGGTGGAGACGCACGAGTTGATTGGTGCGGGGTGGGGGTGAGGGGCATAGGCGTTAAGTTAAGCGTCGTAGACACAAGTTGCCGGGGACTTATCGCAGCAGCGAGGCGGGGTTTCCACTCCTGGCGACACGTCCAACGTGAAGTCCCCGGCACTTTCGCTGGTCCTTAACTTAACGCCTATGGAGTGAGGGGTGACAAGGTGATCGTTTGATTGGTTTCATTCTTCGGATACAGATGATGGGATGATGAGATGATGAATCCGACGCCGGATTCATCATCTCATCATCCCATCATCTCGTGGAAGCAACCAACGCGCCCAATCGAGCGATCACCCTCTCACCTTGTCATTCCTCACAAACCGGCACCCAGCCCGGCGTGGCGAGGATCTTCTCGTACAGCGGCGTGGGCAGCATGGCCGATTCGGCGCCTCCCCTGCGCGGGGACGCAGGTGCGGATGTCTTGTCCTTGACGGATGCGGTTGGGCCATTCCGGCTCGGTGAGGGCGGCGCGGCCCACGGCGACGAGGGCGGCCCCGCTGTCGAGGACGCCTTCGGCGTCGGCGGCCGTCCACACGCTGCCCACACCCATCAGGGAACACGGCTAGCGATGCGATCGGCGATGAGTTTGAGGCGCGGACGGGTGTCGCTTTCCGCGCAGCGAGCCGAGGTTGTAATCGCGCAAGGACAGGTGCAGGTAGTCGAGATTGAGTTCGCATAGCGCATCGACGAGGGCGAAGGTGTCCTCGATGGTGATGCCGGGTTCTTCCGCTTCCTCGGGCGAGAAGCGATAGCCGACGACGACGTTGTCGCCTACGGCGCGGCGGACGGCGCGGGCCACGGCCAGGGGGAAGCGCATACGCCGTTGCAGGTCGCCGCCCCAGTCGTCTTCACGGCGGTTGGAGTGGGGCGAAAAGAACTGCTGCAGCAGGTAGGTGTTGGCGCCGTGGATCTCTACGCCGTCGAAGCCTGCCTGCACGGCGCGCCGCGCCGCCGCCGCAAAGGCCGCCACCGATCCCATGATCTCGTCTTGGCTCATGGGGCGCGGTTGTAGTGCGTTGGGGCGCTCGGCGGGAATGTCGGAAGCGGAGCGGGGCGTCCAATCGATGACGCGCGGATCGGACATGCGCCCGGCGTCGTGGATCTGGAGCAGCGCCACTGCGCCTTCGTCTTTGATCGCCTGCGCCGCCCGCGCCAGCGAGGGCAGGTGACGGTCGTCGTCGCAGGCCCACTGGCCCACGAAGCCTTGCCCCACCCGTTCCACGTAACAGGCCGCCGTGATGATCGTGCCAAATCCACCGGCGGCGCGGCGACGCAGGTAGGTCACTTCCTCATCGGTGATCGTCCCATCCTCGTGGCTCGAATAGGTGGTCATCGGGGCCAGGGCCAGGCGGTTGGGGAGAGAAATGCCGGAGATCGGCAGGGTGAATGGATCAAATATCGTCACTGGTGTGTCCTTTCTTGGGAGAGATTGAGATTAGCGATTGGGGATTTCAGATCGTGCAAAGATCCGAAATCCCCAATCGCCTAATCGCTGAATCTCAATCCTTTTACGCGTCCGCGAATATACATAAGTTCTGTCTGTGGCGGCGAGATCCACTCATAACCGTCTTCTGTGACGAGGATCTCTTCTTCGAGGCTGATGTAGCCGTAGGGCGAGCGCACGCCGAATTCCAGGGTGAAGACGTTGCTTAAGCTGTGGATCGTGCCGTAGGGGCTTGGTGCCGTAGCGTTCCCAGCGCGGGTAGAAGCCGGTGCCGCCGTCGTGGGCGTAGCGGCCCACCGAGTGGCCCAGGGCGTGGGGGTATTCTTCGTAACCGGCGTCGGTGATGAACTTACGCGCCACGGCGTCGACTTCCCAGCCAATTACCCCAGGACGCACGAAGTCGGCGGCTGCCTGGATGCCGTCGCGCACGGCGTTGAAACTGGCGATGGCGTCGGCAGGGGCTTCGGTTTCGCCGGGTTTGAGGATGTACCACATGCGCTGGTTGTCGGAGCAGAAGCCGTTGTACTTTACGCCGAAATCCATGTGCAGCGTGTGGCCGGGCTGCACGATTTCGTCGGACGCGCCTACGTGGCCCCACGGCGAATTGGGGCCGGCGTTGATGCCGGGGCAGTGCGCCGCATCCCAGGACATGTCCGCGCCGCGTGCGGCTGCATTCTCTTGCACCCAGGCGTGGATCTCCTTTTCGGAGAGGCCGGGCCGCAGCCACGCCGTCAACTCATCGAAGATCTCCATCGCCATGTTGCTGGCGTCGCGCATCAGAGACAGTTCCTTGGGCGTCTTGCGTCCGCGCAGCGCTTCGATGAAGTCTTCGGCAGAGACGAGCCGCCCGGCGTAGGGCGTGCCTTCGAGGTAGCTTTGCAGGTTGAGGTACATGCCATAGGTCAGCCCGTCGGCGCTGACGTCGCTGCGGCTGAAGTTGACGCCGATGCGCTGCGGATCCAGGCGCTGGATGTGGGGCAGTAGTACGTCTTTGATGCTCTGGGTGTAGGGGGTGACACTGTCGAAAATGTCCTCGCGGCGGATGGCCTCATCGTCGCCCTTGCCCGAGATGGCGAACTTCTCGCCGTTGCGCGCAAAAACAAACGCCGTGGGCCACGTCACCGAGAACGGGCCGAGCAACTTCAACACCGGATCGGTGTGCTCTGCCGTCTCGCGCACATACGTAATCCACAGATCGAGATCGAACTCATCCAACAACTGCACCGCCTGCGCGGCCTTTTCCTGGTAGACGTTCATGGTGGCTCCTGGGATAGTGATTGGTGATTTGTGACTGGTGATTGGGGTTGTGTTGAGGATCGGGTAATTGCATTGGGAATCGGGGTGTCTACGAAGCCCAATCACCAATCACAAATCACCAATCACCTCTCCCCCAGTTTATCTCATCCGCGCCATTCCCCGGAATCTCGACATTGTCTGGCGATTCTATCGACAAATGCAGGAACGTGGTATGATGTGGCGCAGCGGAGAATAGCGTGGTTTTTGGTGTTCCTTTTCTGTCTACTCCCCACGGATGCACCCACGATTGAGTTTTCACAGGCCGCCATGTGCTGCGGCAATTACCTGGGATTCAGGCCAACATGGTGAGCATCGTTCGCTCATTGCACATATCTTGGCGCGCTCGGTGACCTTGAGTGAGCGCCTCTCTTCGGCGTGGATGCCCAACACCGCAAATCAGGAAGACAACGCCGACGCTGCCCAATACCTGGAGATCTGGCGTCGCAACATAGTAGGCGACGGCGCGGATCTCTTCATGCGCCGCCTGGCTCAGGATGGTCGATCTCGATTCGATCTCGGCGCGCCTTGGCGAAGGCAGTTGGCAGGGTGATCGCCAGCCATCTTGGACCGATATGTTGGTGAAGACATTGCAGGCACGCCCGCGCCCGCAAGCAGATCGCCTGCCCGCTGCGCCTACGTTGCTCAGTGCCGCTCTGCGCCCGCTGATCGTGGCGGCGGACGAGTGGCTGCGTTGGCCCGCCGATGTCATGGATGCTTTTGTGGCGACCGGCGCTTATACCGATCTACTCCTCGATCTGTGGCGACGCCTGGCCGAGATCGCTGGGCCAACATTGGCTTTCGAGTTTCAGCGCTTCCGCTATGATCAGCGTGGCATGTTGGCCCGCCTGCTCGCCGAAGAACCCGCCGACTACGCCGACTTCGCCGAATTTCTCTCCGGTTCGGGCTGGGAGAATTTTCTCCGCGAGTACGCTGTCCTCTCTCGCCTGCTGGCCACTGTCACCGCCGACTGGGTGACGGCGACCACGGCTTCTTCACCCGTCTGATCCGGGATCTGCCGAACCTCGTCGGCTGGCAGGGCGTCGACTCGTTGGGCGTCGTCACTTCGGCGCGCTCCTACCTCTCCGATCCCCATCACAGCGGACAGACCGTCACCGCCGTTACCTTTGCCGGTGGGTTGCGTGTGATCTACAAACCGCGCTCGCTCTCCGCCGATGCGCTTTGGTACGTAACGTGCTCCAAATGGTGTAACCGTCATGGCGCGCCGCTGTGCTTTGAGATCGTGCCGCTGCTCGACCGTGGTGACTACGGCTGGATGGCCTGGATCGAGCCTGCGCCGGTGACAGACGACGGGGCCGCCCAGCGCTTCTATCGTCGCACCGGCATGTTGCTCTGTCTCTTCTACCTGCTCGATGGCGGCGACGGCCACGCCGAAAATTGGATCGCGGCCGGCGAACAGCCCGTTCTCGTGGACGCCGAAATGTTGCTCACGCCGCGCCTGCACGGCAACGTGGAGGCCGATGTGGCAACCGTGTTGCGCCTGGGCATGTTGCCGCGCTGGGAACGTCAACCCGAGGCGGCATCCTCGATCTGAGTTTCCTCAGCGTGAGCAACCGCCATTTCGACAGCCGTCCTCTGTTGGATGAGCACACTCAACGCCGCCGACTACGTTGATCAGATCGAAGACGGTTTCCGCCAGATGGCCGTTCCTGGCCGATCATGCCGTGGAACTGCTCTCTGCGGACCGCTGGCTGTGCTGAGCCGCTGCTGGTGCGTTTCAATGTACGGCCCGCCACCATCTGCACCCACCTGCTCGATCAACTGCGCCACCCGTCGTTGCTGCGCGATGGCGTCGTCTTTGGCGTGCATCTGGATCAACTGAGCCGCACCTACCTTGCCTCATCGTACACCCAATCCTTGTGGCCGTTGCTGCGCCAGGAAGTCGCCGCGCTCTCTCGACTGGACATGCCGCGTTTCACCGCCTCTGCATCGGACACATCGCTGGTGCTGGCTGCCGTGGGCAGCGTGGCTGATTCGGTGGCGCACACCGCTGGCCCAATGCATGGAAAATTTCGCCAACTTCACCGCGGAGGGCGTCGAAGTGCAGTGCGGGCTGATCCGCAATGTCCTGCACAAGTTGCCCGCGCCCAGCGTCCACCGTGGCGGTCATCCCGCCTCGTTTGGGGCAATGGCCACGTTGATCGGTGAACGGCTGGCGGCTGCGGCCATTCCGCTGCACGACGAGTCGCTTTCGTGGGCTGGGCCTGTCTACAACGATGCACTGTCGCTCTATCAGCATGATCTACTGGGCGACGGTTGTTTGGTGGAAACGGCGGCATTTGCTCTTTCTGGCGGCATTGGCGCATGTTTCCGAGGCAAGCGCGTTGAAACGACATGGCGTTTGCGGCGCTGTAGCTGAAGAAGCCGCAGGCCACCGATCTCGGCGCCGCCACTGGCATCGGATCGCTGCTGTACACCTACAGCATGATTGACCGCCTGCTCGACGAACCGGCGCCTGATCAGGGAATGCGGCATTGCACAGGATCTCTCTACGCAGCGCATCGACACCGAGCAAGACGTCCGCGTGGCCGGAGGCGTGGCCGGTGCGCTGGTGGGGCTACTCCTCTCCCACGCCGTGAAACCCGACGCAGATCTCTTGGCGCAGGCCATTTACTGCGCCGAACATCTCCTGAATCTGCGCGTGACCGCCGGAGATGGACACACGTGGCGCAATGCAGACGGCCTGGTTGCCAACGGTCTGGCCGATGGATCGGCGGGCGTGGTATTGGCGCTGCTCCAAACTCTACACGGTCAACCCGGATCCACGCTGGCTGGCAATGCTCGAGTGCGCTCATCTGCGAGCGGGCGCTTTCCACTTCGCAGGCGCGCCACGCCTCGGGATCGCAACATCGGCAGTCGCTCCTGGATCGGGGCTGGCGGTACGGCGCTACGGGGATCGGCCTGCCCCGGCTGGCGATGTTGCCTGTGTTCGGTGGGCAGGCCGTGCGTGCGGAAATCGATACCGCTGTCGAGGCTGTGCTGCACGAAGGCAGCAGAAGCGGCTTACATCACTATTGCTGCGGCGTTGGCGAATCGATCTGTTGTTTGAAGCAGGGCGGCGGCGCCTCGATCGCCGTGATCTCCTCGACACCGCCTATGTGGCCTGTGGCCGTGTCCTCGTTGGCGTGGAAAAAGCTGGTTCGTTCCACCTTTCCTCAGAACTGCCTCGCGAACTCTTCCACCCGTCCTTTCCGCGGCGAAGCGGGCATCGGCTACACGCTGCTGCGGTTGGCCCAGTATCGCACCGAAGGAAGACCACGCTGCCGTGCGTTCTTTCTTGGGAGATCCAACGGGTGAATGAAGAATAAAGATTGGTTGCAGTACGCAATCTTCAATCTTCATTCATTCTCTACTTCTTCATCCGAATCACATTCCAAGACGCCGCCGGCAGGCTGGCGCGCAGTTCGTTGTCCACGATCTGGGCGTCGCCGTTGCTGCGCGGGGACACGTTGTCGGGGTTGTCCTGGGTGTTGACGGCCTTGAGATCGGGGTGGGTGAGCGTGATGTGCTCCACCCGCGGTAACCGGCGAAGCCGCGGGCGTCGGCGCTGATGGGCAGGGCGTCGCTCAGGTTGCGGTTGACGGCGAAGACGGTCAGCTCGTAAACTTCTTCGTTCCACGTGGCCACACCGTCGACGTAGGGGACGGCGTCGAACTCGGCGTCGTCGTACACGGGCGACGACGGGTTAAGATCCAGGGCGACGCCGTGACTGGCGGGCGGCGTGGTAGTAGGGATGGTAAATGGTCTGCCGCCAGGCCAGACCGTTGACGGCCGTCATGATCGGCGATCCCGCGTTGACAAGCTGGGCCTGACACGCCATCTTGACGCGATCTGAGTGCTTGAGCAACGTAATCAGCATCAGGCCCACCAACAGCGCGTCCTCGAAGTTGTAGATGTCTTCGAGCTGGGGCGGGGCGACACCACGGATCCATGGCGGCGTCGGCGGCGCGCGAGTGGTACCACACATTCCACTCGTCGAACGAGAGCATCATCTTCTTCTTGCTGCGCTTCTTGGCCTGGATGTAGTCGCAGATCCCCACCACGCTGGAGATGAAGCGATCCATGTCGATGGACTTGGCCAGGAAGTTGGGCGTGTTGTTGGTGTGATTGCCGTAGTAGGTGTGCAGCGAAAGGTATTCCACCTGCTCGTAGGTGTGATCGAGGACGGTGGCTTCCCACGCCGCGAAGGTGGGCATGTTGCGGTTGGAACTGCCGCACGCCACCAATTCGATGGATGGATCCACCCACTTCATCACCTTGGCGGTTTCGTGGGCGAGGCGACCGTACTCGTCGGCGGTCTTGTGGCCGATCTGCCACGGGCCGTCCATCTCGTTGCCCAGGCACCAGACCTTGACGTTGTGCGGGTCGGCATGGCCGTTGGCGATGCGCTTGTCGCTCCACAGCGTGCCGCCGGGGTGGTTGCAGTATTCGATGATGTCGCGGGCGGCTTCCAGGCCGCGCGAGCCGAGGTTGACGGCCAGCATCGGCGCAGTGCCGGCCTTGCGGCACCAATCCACGAAGTCATCGGTGCCGAAGAGATTGGGTTCGATGGTGCGCCAGGCCAACTCCAGGCGGCGCGGACGCTGGTCTTTGGGGCCGATGCCGTCTTCCCAATCGTAGCCGGAGACGAAGTTGCCGCCGGGATAGCGCACGATGGGCACATTCAAGTCGCGGATCAGGCCGATCACGTCCTCGCGGAAGCCGTCGGCGTCGGCCTGCGGGTGGCCCGGCTCGTAGATGCCGCCATAGACGGCGCGCCCCAGGTGCTCGATGAACGAACCGTAGATGCGCGCATCGACCTCGCTGATGCGAAACTCGGGATGCAGTGTCATACGGGCTGAGTCAGCCATTGCTCATTCTCTTTCTGTGTGTGGTTTGGGGAAACTACATAGACTAACTGTGATCTTTCTTCCACTTGGGCTAGATGTCAAGTTTGGGCTATACTGCCTGGAAGATCGACGACGGACGACCGACGACGGACGACCGACGACGATGCTGACCTGCAACTTGCCACCTGCCACCCAAAGGAGCCACCCTCTTGCTACGCGATTTCTCTGTAGACGACGTCCACGTTGAACTCTACGCCGACAAGGTGACGATGGGCCAGGCTGCCGCTGAGTTTGTGGCCGGGCGCCTCAACCAGGCGCTGACGGAGCGGGGCGAAGCCAATCTTGTGCTGGCAACCGGCGCGTCGCAGTACGAGTTCCTGGCGGCGCTGCTACAACGAACCGACATCGACTGGTCGCGGGTGATCGCTTTTCACCTGGACGAATACATCGGGCTTGATCCGGCGCACCCGGCGGGTTTTCGGCGCTACCTGCGCGAACGTTTCTTCGATCATGTGCAGGTGAAGGCCATGCACCTGCTCGACGGCAACGCCGCCGATCCCCTGGCCGAGGCCACCCGCTACGACGCATTGCTGCGCCGGCATCCCGTTGACGTGGCCTGCATCGGCATCGGTGAAAACGGTCACCTGGCCTTCAATGATCCGCCTGCGGACTTCACCACCGACGCCAAAGTGCTGGTGGTGAACCTGGACGAAGCCTGCCGCCGCCAACAAGTGGGCGAAGGACATTTCCCTGATCTGGCCGCGGTGCCGCCACAAGCGCTTTCCATGTCGATCCCCGCCATCCTCGCCGCCAGGACGATCTCGTGTGTGGTCCCCGACGCGCGCAAGGCCGAAGCCGTCCGCTGCGCGCTGGCTGGCCCCATCACGCCCGACTGCCCGGCGTCGGCGTTGCGCGGACACGCGGATTGTTGGGTGTATCTGGATGAAGGATCGGCGGGGTTGTTGACGCAGATCTGATTGGTGATTTGGTGCAAGTGACCCACTCGTAGGATGGGTTCTGCTCGTTCAGAGACTGAAGCGACGATACGATCACTCACCGTTCATTCGGTTGGTCAAGCGACTTTCTGCGGCACCCATCGTTTAACGTTGACCACACAAGTTGGGTTGGCGCCGGGATCATTTTCCGTTGACATGCTGATTCCAGGCGCCAACCCAACCTACGGCTGCCAATGCCGCATCATTGGCTCCACACGATCCCATTCACCAATCACCAGTCACCATTCACCCTCCACAAAGGATCTCGCAATGTCCACCCCCCGCGCTATCTTCGCCGGCAAAATCTGGACGCCTGAAGGTTTCCTCGAACAGGGGACCCTCTGGCTGGAGGATGGTGTCATTGCCGCGGTAGACAGGACGGTGACCAGCGGCGACGGCATCCTCGACGCGGGGGATGACGTCGTGATCCCCGGCCTGATCGACATTCAGGTCAACGGCGCGCTGAATTGGAGCTTTCAGGCGCAGCACCGGTCCCATTTCGACGCCATCCTCGCCCATCACCGCAGCCGGGGGACAACGACGCTGCTGCCCACGCTGGTCACCGCGCCGGTGGAGACGTTGACACAGAGCCTGCGCGTGCTGGCCGACTACCTCGACGACGCCCCCAACATGACGTTGCCCGGCATTCACCTGGAAGGTCCGTTCCTGGCGCCGGAGAAGAGCGGCGCTCACGATCCGGCGGCGCTGACCCTGCCCGACGCGAATCTGGCGCATCGCTTCGTAGACGCCGCACGCGGACGGATTTCGCTTTTCACGCTGGCTCCCGAATTGCCCGGCGCGTTGCCGGTGATCGCGGCGCTGGTGCAGCAAGGCATCATCGTCTCCGCTGGGCACACGGCGGCGACGTACGCCACAATGCAGGATGCGCTGCGGGCCGGGCTATCTTGTGTCACCCATGCCGGCAACGCCAGCGATTGGCCCCACCGCGCGCCGGGTGTGCTGGGCTTCATGGCCTCGGAGCCGGGCATCGTAGGCACGCTGCTGGCCGAACCCAATCTCACCTGCGGCGTGATCATGGACGGCCACCACTTCCACCCAGCGCTGCTTGCGCCCCTGGTACAGGTGAAGGGCGCCGATCACGTCGTCCTCGTTTCCGACGCGTCGACGGTGGCAGGCTGCCCGCCAGGCAACTACACCGGCGGTGGGCTGGAAGTGACGATCCACCCCGAAGGCTTTGCCACCAGCGGGCGCGGCGGGGGCTGGCTGGCCGGCAGCACCATCACCCTTCTCGATGCGCTCCAGCGCGCCGTGAAACTGGCGCGCCTGCCCCTGCATACCGCTGTTTACATGGCTACCCATGCACCGGCGCTTCTGCTTGGCCTGTCCCCGCGTAAGGGATCCCTCATGCCTGGCAGCGACGCTGATCTCCTCGTCCTTGATAGCGATCTAAACTTGAAACACGTCCTCGTTCGTGGCCATTTGATACACTGATTTACTACGCTTTTTCCTTATTTTCTTTGCGATCAATTCGTTATATCTTCCTAAGAAGGCATCGGTTTTCTTGCTGCGCTTGTATTGACCGCGCACAACCATTGCCAACGAATCATCGATCAGCAGAGCAGGAGATCTCATGAGCGTAGTTACAGACGGCCGACAGGTGTTGGCGCAGGAGCTATCCCCTACCCAGCAGATCCTGCGTTCGGCCGCGCGCCAGCGTTTCACGCTGCTCGTGCGCTTTTTCGTCTATGTGGCGCTGTGTGTTCATGCCTGCTTTATCGCCATTTTCTGGACGATTGGCGTCGACAGCCTAGCCTGGATCAACGTGGGGAGCGTCATGATCTACATGATCGCGATCTGGCTGGGGAAGCGAGGTCAACTCGATCTGGCCTTTTTCCTGTGCGCTGCCGAGATCCTGGTTCATGCGGCTATTGCCACATTGGTGCTTGGGTGGGCAAGCGGATTTCATTACTACATTTCTGTGATCGCGCTCTTCAGCTTCTTCCATCCGTCGCGGCGGTTGGTTTTCAAACTGCTGGGCGCGGTCACAATGTTTGTGCTCTATGTGTCGTTGTTCGGCGTTTCTCGGGGCATAGCCAACCCGGCGATTTCAACTGCACTGCTCACCTTCTTCGAGCGCGTCAATCTTTTCACCTTCTTCTTAATTAACGTGCTGCTGGGTTTTGTCTACACAAGGGCCGTGGAAGATGTGGAATTGCAGTTGCGCTCCGTCAACCGTCACCTCGACTACCTCGCCCGCACCGACACCCTCACCGGCCTGCTCAACCGGCGCTCCATGCACGAAATGCTGGAACGAGCGCTGCTGCGCGTGGACGCACGGAACCCATTCGCCGTGATCCTGGGCGATATCGACGATTTCAAGCGCATCAATGATCAGTATGGTCACCATTGTGGTGATCTGGTGCTGAAAGAGATGGCGCAGTTGTTGCGTATCTCTGTGCGCGCACAGGATCAGATTGCGCGCTGGGGCGGGGAAGAATTCCTCATCTTCCTGCCCGACACAGATCGCGAAGACGCCATGATCGTGGCCGAGCGTGTACGCAAAGCACTGGAAGGCCATGTGTGCCTGTGCGGCGATCTGCGGCTTTCGGTGACCATGAGCTTCGGCGTCAGTGATCATCGCCTGGGCGACGGCCTCGAACGCACCGTCATGGTGGCCGACCGCGCCCTCTACGCCGGCAAGGCGCAGGGGAAGAACTGCGTCGTTGCCGCGGTGAGCTAGTCAATTCTCCGACGCTGCCAACCCCAGTTTGTAAACACGGATTGGAAGGAACACGGATCTAGGATAGAATTTGTGTTCCTTCCAATCCGTGTTTGTAGACAATTCCCTCCGCTCGCCGCGCCTACGCCCTATGCGAATCATCCGACGCACATTATCCGTCATGCTTAACCGGATCACACAAGGAGAGCCACATGATCGAGGTCAAAGACGACGTCCGGTCCGACGCCGCATCCGCCGAACGGCTGCGTATTGTGGACTGCGATGTACACCATCAGTTTGAAGAGCCATCCACGTTGTTCCCCTATTTGCCTCGCCACTACCAGTAGTACATCAAAGATTTCGGCCCAATCATGCCGGGGCTGGGCTACACCAATGTCCCTGGCAGTGGGGCGCGCCATGACCTGTGGGTTGGTCAGGAGACCAATCCCGCTACGGTGCCGCAGGTCTGCATCGAGAAGCATCTCAACGTCTACGACATTGATGTGGCCGTCCTCACCGGTGGGCCGTACGCCGCCGCCGTCCATCCCGATCCCGACTACGCCGCCGCCTATTGCCGCGCCTTCAACGACTGGACGTTGGCGCATTGGGTGAAGCCAGGACCCGCGCTTCCGCGCCTTCGATCCACATTGCGCCCACGGATCCGCAACAGGCTGTAGCAGAGATCGAACGGCTGGCCCCGCACAAGGAATTCGTCCAGGTGTTGATGCCTGCTGGGGCGCGCCTGCCCTTCGGCAATCGCTTCTACCATCCCATCTACGAAGCGTGTGAGCGGCACGGGCTGCCGGTCTGCGTCCACTTTGGGGGGGAGGGAGCGGGGATCGCAGCGCCGCCCACTGCCGCCGGTTACCCCACCTACTACCTTGAGATGCGCATGGCGCGCCCACAGATCGCGATGGCGCACACCGTCAGCCTGATCTGTGAAGGTGTTTTTGAGAAGTACCCGGATTTCCGCTTCCTTTTCATCGAGCACGATGTCTTCTGGGTGCCGGGCCTGCTCTGGCACATGGACGGCGACTGGAAGGGCCTGCGCGATTACACACCGTGGGTGAAGAAACTACCCAGCGAATATGTGCGCAGCAACATCCGCTTCGGCTCGCAACCCCTGCCCGACACGCCCACCAAAGCCGATCTGGGCAAGTTCCTGGAATGGATGCGCGCCGACGAGGTGATGGTCTTTGCCAGCGACTACCCGCATTGGGATTGGGATGAACCCAGCACCTTCTTGCAGGGCTTCGATGCGTCCTTGCGGCGGCGGATCATGTCGGACAATGCGCGGGAACTCTACGATCTTCCAAAATAGAACGCGGATTGGGCGGATTGGGCGAATTTATTCTGTAGCAATCCGTTTTGATCCGCCCAATCCGCGTTCTATCTCACCCTTAGGACCAGATTATGGCGAAATCGGAATCTGCTGCGAAGGTGAAGCGCCGCGTGGTGGCGCGCGTGGACGAATTTGGGCCGGGCGAGCGGCGCGTGGTGACAGTGGACGGCCGCGAGATTGGCGTCTTCAACCTCGACGGCGTCTACTATGCGTTGCTCAACTACTGCCCCCACCGCGGTGGACCGCTCTGCCACGGCCGCGTGCGTCCTCTGGTGACAGCAGAGAGTGTCACCCAAGTTGAATACGGGCGCGAGGGCGAGATCCTCAAATGTCCCTGGCACCAGTGGGAGTTTGACATCAAGACTGGGCGCGCCCTCTTCGACGAGCGGCTGCGCGTCAAGTCCTATCGCGTGGAGGCAGAGGCAGGCGATGTGGTTGTGTATTGGTGATGCGTAATGCGTGATGCGTGGGAAGAGAAAGTCGCCATTTCATTGGGCTGATGCTGCCGAATGTGACGCATCATCGCACGCAACACACATTACTTGTGCGCCAGCGTCCGCTGGATCTGTTCGATGTGCGCTTCGCCGTGTTCCGCGTAGAGGACCAACTGCTGATCCAGTGCTACCACTCCGTTCTCGGGGTGGTAGCCGGTGCGTGCCCAATCTTCGGCGCTGAGGTTCTGCCAGAACGTCACCCAGCGGCCGTGCAGCGCTGTCAACAGCGCCAGCGATCCGGCGATGTCGGCGTTTGTGGCGTCGGGGAAGCGCGCCCATTGGTCCTGATCGTATGGCTTGAGCGGCGGCTGCTCTTCCGTGGCGATGAGTTTGCAGCGGATGTAGCTGTTCATGTGCGAATCGGCCAGGTGATGAACATTCTGCGCCACCGTCCACTCGCCTGGGATGTAGGCGGTGGTCAGTTCGTCGCTGGATAGGCCGGTTGTCAGTGCGGCGATCTGAGCGGGGAGCGCGCTGATCTTTTCGATCAACGTCTGGCGTATGGCTTCGTTTGTCATAGGTTTCTCCACTGTGGGTTTGCTCTGCGCTTTTCGACAAGTGGCGCGTTCAGATCGAACGATTGTCTCACTCAGATCGGATATTGCGCAGATGCGGTAGAATGAGGCTGCGCGAGAATGAACTCAGCGCGTGTTTTCGAGTTAAGTAGATGCGTGTTGACGGTAAATCGCCAAGTGCGATGGAGGCTGCGATGAAACGATTTCTAGGGAGTGGCGCTGCTTCGGTGCTCGTGTTTTGTGCATTGCTCTTTATGAGTTCGGCAACTTCCCACGCCGACGGGGGCTGGTACGCCGAGTACTTTGCCAACCGTGATCTGGCCGGCGCGCCGTCTGTTGTGCGCACCGATGCCGGCATCGACTTCAACTGGGGCAACGGATCGCCCGACGGCCTGATCCCTGCCGATGATTTCTCGGTGCGGTGGACACAGACACTCTACTTCGACGAAGGCGACTACGAGTTCAGCGTGGCCGCGGACGATGGTGTGCGCCTGTTTGTAGGCGGCACGTTGATCATCGACGATTGGCGCGAGAGCAGTGGCGCTACCCGCACCGGGACCATTCATCTTGGCGCGGGGAACCAGACGGTGCGACTGGAATACTTCGAGCACACAGGATCAGCCTCCGTCCGCCTCAGTTGGGCTCGCAAGGAATCGTCGCGACTGATCGGCAACATCATCACCTACGCCGCGCCGGGGACGTGGGTGCGCGTCTATCGACGAATGCCCAGCGGCGAATGGCAGTACATGACGCCGGGCGGGGTTGGTCCTATCGACGCCAGCGGACGGATCAAGATCGACGGCTTGCCCGTGGAAGCGTACTACGGAAACCGCGGGCAACCCTATCGCGTGGAACTGTGGACACAAGGGCGCATGTTGGATTCGTTGGGCGATACCGACAACGGTCGGCCCGAGTGGCTCCTTTACCCCTTCCGCGACAACATCACCTCGTGGGCGGGGTCCCCGGTGACTTCGACGCCTGCGCCCACCCCTACCCCTGCCTACGGAACCGGCGGTCCGGTGTATGTCTACCCGTACACCGGTGTGTTGATCAATGCCCGTTACCTCAACGTTCGTCGCGGACCGGGCGTAGGCTACGGCATCCTCACAACCATCAGCCGCCAGGACGTAGTGGAACTGACTGGTTACCGCAACGCCCGCGGCACGTGGATCGAGATCCGCGCCAAGGGCGTCACCGGCTGGGTCAACGCCTGGTACATTCGCAGCGACGTATCCGTGCGCGACATGGTCATTGCGCCGTAGCCCACGATGGCTGGGTTAACCTTCGATCTGTGCCATCGCCTGTTGTACGAAACCTTTGTGCAGGGCGCGTATGTGATCCTCTTGTTCTGGCGGCAGCCCCCATCCGCCCAATTTGCCTGCCGGGCGCAGCGCCGCACGTAGATCCCAGTAGGGCAGCGGGGCGTAGTCTGCGCCGGTCAGTGCTTGATAGCGGGCTGTGAATTGCGTCATCGCCGCCTCGCCCAGCGCCCACAGGATCTCCAAGCGGGCGTTGCCCACATCGGCCAGTGGATCGCCCAACGCTGCGTCTTCCCAATCGACCACAGCCGCCAGTTGATCCCCACGCCACAGCACGTTCCCCGGCCAGAAGTCGCCGTGCAACAAAACGGTGCGGCCTCTGGCCTGTGGCGCGCTGTTCGCCAGCACACGGCGGATCATGTCTTCGCTGAGCGATTCGTCAACGAGTGCCGGGGGAGGGCCAACCTGCCATCCCAACCGCGGCAAAAAGTCTAGCGCAGCGCTGGTGATGTCGACGGCGTGCAACTGCGCGAGGAAGTTGGCCAGTTGGTGCAGATAGCCGCCAAGATCCGGCGGATCGAGCACAATTTCGCCCTCGACGTAGGCCACTACGAGGACAGGCGACGGGAACAGATCGCAGGCGTCGTCTACGAAGAGCGGCGCAGGCGCGGGCAACCCCGATGCGCACACGGTTTGCAGCAGACGAGACTCATGCGCGGCAATGTGTGGATCGCGCGCCAGATCCACCGGCCCATGCCGCCGCGCCACTGCCTTTTGTCGATCCCCGCCCGAGGTGACGTAATCCAGCGCGGTCACCTCGGCGGAGACGCCGCCGACGAGCGGCCAGGCGCGGGTCAACTGCGCCCCGGGTGCAAAGCGTTGCAGCAGGCAGGCGAATGCTGCGGCGTGCGCGTCCTGTATGCCCATGCCGCTACACGCGCTCGAACCAGAACCAGGCCGAACGCCAGGGCGCCTGATCACCCACCTGGGTTGTGCCATATTCCGCTCGCCGCAAGCTGAAACCATCCGCGAAGACGGCGCGCACGTCGGCCTCATCCATCCATCGACGCTGATCCGGCTGTACCTCGCCCTCGTTCAGGTGTGCGAAGAGCATGTAGATTGCGCCTGGCCGCAACAACCGGCGCAGGTGACGATGATAGGCGCGTAACTCGTCCACCGAGAAGCTGTGCGCGCAGCCAACATCCAGCGCGTAGTCGTATGGGCCGTCGAGGAAACCCAGCTCGGTCACTTCTGACTGGTGGAAGTGGACCCTGTCGGCGACGCCGGCGGCCTTGGCGCGGGCTGTGGATTCTTCTATCGCCTGCGGGATGAAATCGACGCCGTCCACCTGCCAACCGAGCTTGCCCATGAAGATCGAAGCCCGCCCCAGGCCGCTGCCCAGATCCAGCGCCCGGCCCACGGGCAGTGTAGGCACTGTGGCCAACACTTCGGGCGGCGGATCGACATGATCCCAAGGCACGGGGCCGCTCTGGTAGAAGCTGGACAGGCGTTCGTAGCGCGATTCCTGTTGTACGGTTTCGTCTTGGTGAACTGCTTTCTGCTGATTTCGCTGCACCAGATCCCACTTGTTGCCGTATAGATCCAGGAAGACGACCACTGTGCCGTATTCCTCCTGGCGCGGTTCCTCGGTGAAGTGGACGCCATGCGCTTTCATATGCGCGTAGTCATCCCAGAAATCATCAGTATGTAGAAAGAAAGCAACGCGTCCGCCCGTCTGTTGACCGACGTGTGCGTTCTGTGTCTCGTTTGCGGCGCGCGCCAGCAGAAGCGAAGTGCTCCCACCGTCGCCCGGCGACACCACCACCCAGCGTTTTTCTTCGCTTAGGCGGGTATCTTCGAGCAGGCGAAACCGCAACGCCCCGGTGAAAAAGTTGATGGCCTCATCATAGTCATGCACCACCAAGGTAACGGAAGCAAGTCGGCGCGGCATGGCGATTCCTATCTTTGTTGTAGATGGACAAAGTCTTTGCATGATACCAGTCACCTGTCCCGTAACCTAATCTCTATCCGTCCACTGTACCGCGGCCCATAGGCTTGTCGATGTGCGCCTGCTACACTCTTTGGCATAATTGCGGAATTCAACGAATGAGCCAAATTGAAGGATGGAGAAAGATGAACGCAGTCAACAGATACAGGATGCAGAACAGCGCAGTTTCGGTATGGCGCTTTCTGATCATGGTGACAATGCTACTGCTTGCCGCCTGTGCTCCAGACACCACAGCCCCTACCGCTGAGCTTCTCCCTTCGGAAGAGGCGCAGATCTTGAATACCGTCGAACGGTACTACATGCCAGAGCACCCTGCCCTCAACGAAGGGAACCTACCCAGATATGAGTCGCGAGTTCAGGCTGTGGAAGGGGAATGGGCGCGAGTTTCCATTCGACCAATCGGCGTGGAATCCAACGCAGGGCCAGATATCATCTACTTGCAAGAGACCACCGATCTCGTCATCACGCCAACCGCGGACGCGGTGTCCAATGCCGCCGATATGGAGCATTCCGACGTTATCGGCTGGACCGTTGTTGCCGGTCCTCAGGCTCGATTCACCGATGCCGAGTTGGACGAGATCGGCGTGCCGCAGGCAATCCGCCCGTGAACGACATCACACCGAAATTCACAATAAAGACGCCGGATTCTCCATTTTGTCGGGAGAATCCGGCGTTTTTGTGTGTATCGAAGAACATTCAGAACGATATCTACGGCAACTGTCCATACACCGGCGCACCGGAAGTGAGTTGACCGCGTACCACTGGATTGCTGGTGGGTGCCTGGCTGCCGCCGGCGGGTTCGGTGGTGATGCCGATTGCGTCGAAGCTGCCGATGGTCTCGCGGTTCCACAGCACGTGAAAGCCGCGCCCGTAATGATCAACGTTGAAGGTGCCGCCGCTGACACGGGTCTCGCCCTGGATCAGCCAGATCTGATATGTCTGATTGGCATCGAGGACGGGGAAGCCGTCGGCGTAGATGAACGCTCGGTTGCCCTGTGGATCGTAGAGCGCCGCCGCCGTGACGGCTGGATCGCTGCCTGTCGCCGCGGGCAGTTCGGCGCGGAAGGCGTTGCCCGCACTCAACAGCACCAACACCGCGGTTTGGTCTTGAATGACTTCGCCCTGTTGCGTAAGCAGCGCTGTCTGAGCGTCCATGCGTTCGAGGATGGCGGCCTGTTGTGTACTGAGCCGAGTCAACTGCACGGCGCCGGCGACGAGGATCACCAGTACCACCAGCGCCGCCAAGGGCGAGGCGTTCCACGTGCGCGGGGTCAACCACGCCGTCAACTGTGTCCACCACTTGGATTCGCCGGCGCGCGCCGTGTGATCCGCTTCGGCGGCGGGCGGCGCAGCGTTCAACGACGCTTGTAGCCGTGTGGCCAGGCTGGCCGGCGGCGTGGCCGGTGGGATGCTAAACAGGAAGTTTTCCGAAATGGCGCGATACTCGGTCAGCGCTTCTTGCGCTTGGGGGCAACGCGCCAAATTCGCCTCGACCAGGGCGCGCTCATCGGGATCTGTCGCGCCCAGGGCATAGGCTGGAATCAGATCTGAGATCTGATCACAAATCGATTCCTGTGACAATTTCTGCGAATTCATTGCCTAATCTGAACCTTCGTCCACTCAGCCATCCTCAATGATGGCCGTACACAATACCAAACGTCTTGTGTTGCGCCGTTGGATCTACGCAGAACGGCGGAATCTGGATTCTTCAATCGTCCACCATTGATCGCGTCAACGCGCCGGATCAACCGCTTCGTGCCAGAGGACCCGCAACTTTTCCATGCCCAGCCGCACGCGTGTCTTCACCGTGCCAAGCGGCAGTTTTAGGTGTTCGGCCAACTCGCTGTGGGTCAATCCCTGATAGTAGACGAGTTCCAGCACTTCTTTTTGCTCCGTCGGAATCTGTTCCAACAGCGTGCGCAGCAGGTGACCGTTCTCCCAGTTGGGATCGCTGACGTGGGCCGGCCGCCCCAACGCTTCACCGATTACATCCAGCGGCACCTGCGCCTTGGGCGTGCGCCGCGCTTCCTTGCGCGCCCGGTCGATGGCGGCGTTGCGGGTGACGGCGAGCAGCCAATGCACAAACTGGCCCTTGCGTTCGTCCCATTGCTCGGCGCGGTGCCACACCTTGAGGAAAATGTCTTGCGTCACCTCCTCGGCCTGGTGTGGCTGACCAAGCACCGTCATCGCCATGCTGTAGACAGCTTTGCCGTAGCGCGAGTACAGGTCCATCAGGGCGGATTGTTCCCCTTTGATGACCCGCTGCACTAATTCACTGTCGGACAACTGGCTTGTTCGTGTGCTCATAGATACAATCGTAAACGCGATAAGTGGTTTGGAGAAGTGTAGCACATTTTGGGGCGATGGAAAAAGGATCGCAGGAGTGGGTGGGGGGGAGTTTGCAGGTCTGCAAGTTGCAGGTGACAATCGTTCACCAATCACCAATCACCAATCACCAATCACCAATCACCAATCACCAAACAAGGAGGAATCTCATCTTGTCCAAACTCGAATCTGTTTTTCAACATGTAGACGAACACAGCGCGGCGTTCGTAGAGCGGTTGATGGCCTACGTGTCCCGGCCTAGCATCAGCGCGGAGAATTTGGGGATCGCCGAGACAGCGGATTGGCTGCTGGGGGTGCTCCAGGGGCTTGGGATGGACGCTCGACTGCTGCCCAGCACAGGCCATCCCTTTGTCTATGGGCGTCGGCAGGATCGTCCTGGCGCAACGACGGTGATGTTCTACGGTCACTACGATGTCCAGCCCGTGGACCCGCTGAACCTGTGGATCTCGCCGCCATTCGAGCCGCAGATCCGCAACGGACGCATTTACGGCCGCGGCGTCGGTGACAACAAGGGCCAGCACTTCGCCCAGTTACTGGCCATAGAATCGTGGCTGGCTGTGGCTGATGAATTGCCCTGCAATGTCATCGTGCTGCTGGAAGGCGAAGAAGAGGTGGGTAGCCCGCACATCGCCGACTGCATGCGCACCTATCGTGATCTGTTTGCCGACACCGATCTGGTGATCACCGCGGACGGGCCGGTCCACGAGAACGGCAGACCGCTGATCAAATTTGGGCCGCGGGGGATCGCGTCCTTCGAACTGCGTGTGCGCCATGCCAACCGTGATTTTCATTCGGGCAACTGGGGCGGCGTCGCGCCCAACCCGATCTGGACGTTGGTGCATCTGCTTGCCACGATGAAGAACGATAAAGGTGAAGTCACCATCGACGGCTTTTACGATCTTGTACAGCCGCCCACGCCCTTGGAGCGCGCTGCGCTCGACAGCCTGCCCGTTGACGTGCCCAAACTGATGGATTCGGTGGACATGGCGCGCCTGGACGAACCGCAGGATCGTCCCTTCTTCGACCGCCTCTCGGTCTGGCCGACGTTTACGGTCAACGGTTTCCATGGCGGCTACGGTGGCCCCGGCAGCAAGACGGTGTTGCCTGCCGAGGCGTTTGTCAAGTGTGATGTGCGGCTGGTGGAGGCGATGACTGTGGACGATACGCTCTCCAAGATCGAAGCCCACGTCAAACGCCACGCGCCCGAGGTGGAATTCATCCGCCAGAACGGCATGGAGCCGTCGAAGACGCCGCTGGAGTCGCCGTTCACCGAGCCGCTGCGTCGGGCTGTCACCGCGGCGTATGGTGAGGAGCCGTTGCTTGTTCCTGCGATGGGGGGCAGCCTGCCCGACTACGTATGGACGAAGATTTTGGGGGTCCACTCGTTCGGTACGCCCTACGCCAACCACGACGAGGCCAACCACGCGCCCAACGAGAACCTCGAAGTCGAGCGTTTCATCAAGGGGATCAAGACAGGCGCGGCGGTGCTGGAGATGTTGGGGATTGGGGATTAGGGACTGGGGACTGGGATGAACGGAAATGCGTCCAGGACACATTTCCGTTCATCCCAGTCCCCAGTTTGCTAGAAGTACTTGCCCACCAACAGGTTCAGATGCGCCACCACCCGCGCCGGCACGGCGCTCTTGTTGGAGATGATGGCGTCTTGCAGGGCGTTGGCGTGGGGGGATGGCCCGGCGTCGGCCAGGAGGGCGATGGCGTTGGCCACGGCTGTTTTGGCCACATCGGCGTTGTGCATCAGCGTGCGGATCACCGCCTCCACGGTGACGACTTCCTCTGTCTCGTGCCACACGTCGTAGTCGGTGACGTGCGCCATCACCGCGTAGGACATTTCTGCCTCGCGCGCCAGTTGCGCCTCGGGCGTGGTGGTCATGCCGATGATGTCCATACCCCACTGGCGATAGGTGAAGCTCTCGGCTTTGGTGCTGAAACGTGGCCCTTCAATGGTGATGAAGTTGCCGCCGTGGTGGACTTCGGCGCCGGCCTGCTGCACGGCTTTGAAGCAGACATCGCTGAGAAATTCGCAGAATGGATGCGCCACGCTGACATGCACCACCAGCCCGTCGGTGCCGACGCTGGGATCGTCGAAGAAGCTCAGGGCGCGCTCGCGTGTGTGATCGAACAACTGGTGCGGGATCACGATGTGGCCGGGGTGAATGCGTTCGCGCAGGCTACCGCAGGCGCTGACGCCGATCAGGTATTCCACGCCGAGCATCTTGAAACCGTAGATGTTGGCGCGCTGGTTCAGCCGAGTGGGGCTGATGCGGTGTCCGCGGCCATGTCGCGCCAGGAAGGCCACGCGCTGCCCGTTCAGCGTGCCTACCACGTAGGCGTCCGACGGCGCGCCGAAGGGTGTGTCCAGCGTGATCTCCTCTACGTCGGTCAGCGCTTCCATCTGGTAGACGCCGCTGCCGCCGATGACGCCGAAGCGAATTGGATCGGTCATTTTGTGCTCCTCAAGCTTGTCTGGTTGAGAATTATCTGGTCGGTAGGTATCCGGCCGCCACGGCCAAGCCATCGGCGCGGCGCACGGTGACGGCTAAGCGGATGCGTCGAAGTTCTCCGTTTTCGTCGACGGAGACTTCGGCACGGCGTCGCTCGACGCGGTCGGGATCGACGCCGGTGAAGTTGGGCCAGATCGAGAAGTAGGCGAACTGGGCGGCCTCGTCGTAGGTCACCACGCCGGAGGGGACAGGTTCACCTTCTTCGATGGGGACTTCGTCCCACTGGGTGCGCAGCCAGCGGCCCAGGCGCAGCGTCTTGTTGTCGGCCACGAGCAGGCCCATCAACTGGTTGTTGTTGGGGTTGAGCAGCGCGGTGACAGCCATACGCAGCGACTTCAATTCCTTGGGGCGTCCGCTCATGGTGACGCGCAGATCGATCACGTCCTGTGATTGGAGCCAGATGGTGCGCATGGGCACGCTGTAGGCTTTGACGGAGAATTGATTCAAGTTCGACTTCCTTTGAGCGAGATGCGAAGCGACGCTGCCAGCAGGCCGAGTAGCCCCAGGATCATGATCCACACGCCCCACCCCGGGGTGACGGCGTGCGCGTAGATGGTTTCGATGGCGGGCAGGATGCGCCAAAATTGCAGCACAGGCACAATCAGCGCCGCAAGACTGAGGACCGCCGATGTCAGCCCCAAAATCGATCTTGGCAGAAGCGCCAGGAGCGGACCAATCGCAACGGCCCCGAGGCAACACATGAGGGCAAAGACTTGCAATCGAAATTCCTGGTTTCTCAACACGGCAGGTGACCAGGCGGGCGGCAACAAATTCAACGCGGAAACAACCGCGATTCCCAACAAAAAAAGCCGGATCGGCCAGGCGTAGGCCAGGTCGCGGCGGTAGGCGTTGAGGCTGAGGGCCAGGCTCACGGCCACCAGCGGCAGGTAGAATCCTTCGCGCCACACACTGAGTTCGCCGCTGCGGATGGGGTGCAGGAACTTCACGTATTCGGCGAAATCCAGGCCGGTGACCACCAACCCGGCGGCGGCGTGCGGGATCCACGGCCCCACGTACCCGGCCAGGGTTACGAGTGCCGCCACAGGCAGCAGCAGGCGTGTCCATGTCGGCGACGTGGGTGTTGCGGGCGTGGTGGTTGGGCGCGGCAATGACATTTCGGCGTGCATGGGTGGATCAACGGCCTGCTTGTTTGAGGCGATGCGCCTGGCGGGCGCGTCCTTCGTCGAAGCGGCGACGTTCGGCATCGGTGGTCAGTTCAACACGCGGCACTTCGGTGGGCTGTCCCTGCTCGTCGAGGGCCACGTAGATGAAGAAGGCGCTGTTGGTGTGGGTGCGCTCGCCGGTGAGCAGATCTTCGGCTTCCACGCGCACTTCCACTTCCATGCTGGTGCGCCCCACGTAGGTGATGCGCCCCAGCAGCGTGAGGAACTGCCCCACGCGTACCGGCTCGTGAAAGGTCATGCTGTCGATGGCCACAGTGACGGAGGGCCGCCGCGCATGGCGCGCCGCCACGATGCCGCCGCATTCGTCGCACAGTTTCAGAATATGTCCACCGTGGACGTTGCCCAGGCTGTTGGCGTGTTCGGGGTTCATGAACTGCCCCATGCTCACCACCGAATCGGCCACGGTTTTGGTTGTTCCATTGGAATCGGTCATCTTTTTCCTCTTGGCTGCCACACAAAAACAACCCGATCATTGTAACATAGCGCCGCCGAACCTGGATGATTGATCCACGAAGGGTGCTTCGTGGATTGGAAAATTCTGCAATCTCCAAAGAGGGTTTTGTACTAGGCGAAGCGCACGACTTCGCCTGTTTCCAAAGATTTCACGGCGGCGTCGATCCATTGGATCGTCTTGAGGTTGACGTCGATGGCCGTGGGGACACTTTCGCTCGTCGCAATGGCGTGGAGGAAGGCGGCGTAGGGATCCGGCATGGCGTCTTCGCGGGCGGCGATGGGACCGAGCGTCTCCACCAATGCATCGCCCTTGAAGACTTGGATGCGATCTCGCTCCCAGCCGTTCGCTGCGACGACGAGGGCGGCGTCGGTGCATTCCACGCAGATCTGCCAATCGTTGCGGTGTGAATCGAAGGTGTTGAGGACGTACGCCTGTACGCCGCCGGCGAATTCGGTGAGCGTGCTGGTGAAGGTGTCGCTGCGGTAGGTGGACTGCGGCGGCTTGAACCCCAACGCGTAGACACTGTGCAGCGCCGGGTTGCCCAGGAAGGCCAGCACCGAGTTGAGGCTATGCACGCCCTGTTCCCACAGCGCCGGGTAAGGACCGGTGAAGGCGCGCATTTCGGGGCGGCGGCGGTGATGAAGATACTGCACGAAGACGGGCTTGCCGTAGCGCCCCTCGGCCAACACGCGCTGCAATTGACGTTCCAGCGGGTGGTACTGATACTGGTTGCCCACCACCACGGCGCGCTTGTGTTTTGCGGCCAACTTCGCCAGTTCTTGCGCCTCAGCGTAGCTGTAGGTGAGCGGCTTTTCCACCCAAACGTGCTTGCCCGCCGCCAACCCCTCGCGGATGTACTGGGCGTGGTATGCCGCCGGCGTCACAATGAAAACCGCGGCCGCTTCCGGGTGTGCGGCCAGCGCTTCGGTGAGTGTGCGGTGCGTGGAGACACCGGTCAGCCCCGTCTGCGCGCGCGCTGCTTCCAGAAAAGACGGTTCCACGTCTACCAACGCCACCGGCGCAAGCCGATCCGCGTACCGTTCGCGCAGATCCCAAAGCACCGTCGCCCCTCGGTTCGCCACGCCAACCTGGATGAAGGGAATTGGTTGTGTTGTCATGGGTTTCTCCTTCTCTCCCACCCCTCCTCGAACAGCCTCAGAAAATTATTCTGCCCATACGGATATTGGGCGGCAGCGGCTTCGTCCAGGGTGACGCCGTGGCCGGGCGCGTCGCCGGGGACGATGTAGCCGTCCTTGAAGGTGGGGACGCCGGACAGGATCTCGCTAGACCACGGCTCCAGGAACTCATCGAAGTATTCGTGGATCAGGAAGTTGGGCAGGGTGGCGTGGATGTGACAGTTGATGGCCGTGAGCAGGGGACTCTGCGCCTGGTGCAGCGCCACGAACGCCTCGGCTGATTCGGCGACGGCAGCGGCCTTGCGCGCGCCGGAGACCCCGCCGATCTTCAGCGTCTCTGGCTGCACGATGCTCACGGCGCGATGACTGAGCAACTGGTTGAACTGGCCCAAGGTGTCGAAGCGCTCACCCGTGGCCACAGGGACGTCGATGGCGCGCGCCACCTCCACTGTCCCTGCGATGTCGGTGGACATGACCGGCGTCTCAAACCACATTGGGTAGAAGTCGGCCAGCGCCCGCCCCACGCGCACCGCCGTGGCCACGCTGAACCGATCATGGCCTTCGATGCAAAGATCCACGTTGTCGCCCACTGCCTCGCGCACTGCCGCCACGATGTCGAGTGACTTGCGTTCCTCGTTGCCCTCGAAGAAGCGGTAGGCGTTGCCGAAAGGATCGAACTTGAGCGCGGTGTAGCCGTGGGCGGCCAGTTCGGCGGCGCGCTCGGCGAAGAACTGCGGCTCGCGCGGTCCTTTGTACCAGCCGTTGGCGTAGACGCGGATCTTGGGGCGCTGCTTGCCGCCCAATAGCTTCCACAGCGGCGCGTTCAATGCCTTGCCCAGAATGTCCCAGCAGGCCATTTCGATGCCGCTCATGGCCGGCCCGGTCCCCAGGAAGGTGCCTTTGTGCATCTTCTGCCAGATGCGTTCGGGCTGCGTCGGGTCCTCGCCGATCACAAAGCGCCCGATCTCGTGGACATCGGCCTCGTGCGACTTCGTTTTCAGCCCGCCCGTGGCCTCGCCCAGCCCGGTGATCCCTTCGTCGGTCTCCACGATCACGAAGACCCAGTTCTTCCACGGGTTGCCCACAATCTGCGTGCGGATGTTGGTGATTTTCATGGTTGCACCGACTGTACGTTCAATTTCATCTCCGGCAACGGCTGTCCGCTGAGCCGACGCCATGCCTCCAGCAACACGCCGCTGATCAGCCGCGTCTTTGTCAGCGCGGTGACGGACAACCCCGTGCGCCCGTCTGTGGCGGGACCGGCCAGCCACACAGCCTTCTGCGCCGGCACTTCGGGTGGATCCGCCCACAGCCGTGTCACGATTTTGAGCGGCTGAACTTCCTGTTCGTGGCCGGCCATGACTTCCAGATCCGAAAGCAGTTCGGTGAGGACCAGCCCAGGATTGAACGCGTAGACACCCACGCCACTCGCTTTGTATTCCGCGGCCAGGGCCAGGGTGAAGTTGCGGATCCAGGCTTTGCTGCTGGAGTAGGCATTTTGGTTGGCTGTGGGCTGCTTGTCACCGCGCCCGAGCAGGTTGATCAGCTTGCCGTTGCCCTGCGCCACGAAGTGTTGCATCGCCACGATGGAGCCGTAGTAAGTACCCAGAATGTTGGTCTGGATCACGTTGATGAACCGTTCGGGCGGCACTTCCAGCGTGGGGCCATACGGCGCGCTGATGCCGGCGTTGTTCACCCAGATGTCGAGGCGCCCGAATGTGTCCACAGCATAGTCCACCAGCGCTTGAACTTGTTTTACATCGCCCACATCGCAGGTGACGCCGCCGGCCCGTGCGCCATCGGCCTGCAAACTCGTCACGGCGCGCTGCACCGACGATTCCGTACGCGACGCCACCACCACAGCCGCACCTTCCTTCGCATAGGCCTGAGCGATGGCCAGGCCAAGTCCACGCGTGCCGCCGGTGATCACGGCGACCTTTCCATGCAAGCGAGACAAGGTAATGTCCTTTCTGAAACACGATCCAATATAGATGAGATGATGGGGATGATGGGGATGATGGAGAGTGCCGTGCATCATCCCATCATCCCCATTATCCCATCATCTTTTCTGAAACGTCGCCCGCCAACTGAAATGACCATTGCAGCCAAATTGTTCCTTGAAGACGGCGCAACTGGCCGTGTCCTTGCAGTAGCGGGCCTGAATGAGCTGTTCGTCGGCGATTTCGCGCGTCTGCGTTGTGTTGCGGGCCGCCACATCGCTGGTGACTGCGCTGCCGCCGACGTCGCGGATGACGCGCACGTCCTCGCCGCTGCCCCAGAGCAGGAACTCGGCGATGCCGTCACCTTTGCCCTGTACGCCGGTGGTGTAGACTTCGTGCGTCCAGATGCCTTCCACAGCCACGCCGTTCAGCAGTGCGCCCTGACCATCGAGCACCTGCACACGCAGTTCGTGCTTCTCGCCACAGTGGACCGAATCGCCGTCGATCCAGCCGCCGTTTTCCACCACATCAAGCAGATGATGATCGATCAGTTGAAACGTCACAGCGTTCGGCGTGGCCGTAACCGTCGGTGTGGACGTAGGTGTGTTGGTGGGTGTGGCCGACGTGATCGTGCTGGTGGGCGCCGGCGCTTGACTGCCGCGCGAGTCGAAATCGATCACCGCCTGCTGGCACATGCCGTCGCCGGCGACGCCGTGGGTGTGGACAAAGCCGATCTCTGAGATACGCGTCTGGTTTTCGTCGATGATCCAGAAATACCAATCCCTCGCGGGGACCGTTGGATTGCAAGATGTGCGAATAGAAGCCGGGATCCCAGCCGGGATAGCCTTCGTGCGGTCCCGACTGCGTGTAGGCCACGATTGGGCCGTCCGCCACCCAACTGAAGGCCACCAGATAGCCGTTTGCCGGCGCACCTTCGATGTATGTCGTTCCCTGCACGTAGGTGACGCCGGCATTGGGCGCACATCCTTGCAGCAGGGCGATGTTGAAGTAGACGTCGGCGCCGGGTGTGGGCAGCGGCGTGGATGTGGCCGTTGGTTCGGGTGTATGCGTCGCTGTCTCGGTTGGCGTTGCTGTTGCCGTCGGTGTTGATGTAGAAGTTGGTGTGGCCGTAGGTGTGCTGGTCGGCGTGGGCGCTGTCATGGCGACGATCCAGGGCAGGTAGATGTGCGGCGTGGCGTCGGGTACCGTCTCCTGGCGATTTCGCGCCTGAAGTGTCGGCGCAAGCTGCATCATCGTAGCCAGGCCAAGCAGGGCCATCGTCATCAACACAAACGCAGATTTTCTCATTACTTCCTCTTTTCTTCTCTATGCTGCGACTTGGATGGGACATGATCAGCCGCCAGCATAGACCAACGCGCCCGCTCTTTCATCGGGGAAGATGGCGATTTTTGCGCTTGTGCTATAATCTCAACACCAAAAGCCCCAAGGCGCAAATAACAAACCAGGCACAAGGAGATGCAATGACGTCTACGCAATCCTCGGCGCTTCTCAGTCATTGGCTGAACGCACAGACTTTGGCGCAATCTTGCCGCGCCCTGGGCCTGGACGGCACACAGATCGAACTGGTGAACCTGCTACGCGAATCGTCTTCGGCGCAGGGGCTAAGCCTGGACGAGCGCCGCACGCTGGAGCGGTTGATTCGCCTGCTTCAGAGTGAGTCGGCGAACCTGGCCGCGGCGCTGGAGACGCGGGACGAAACGCGTTTCGCGCAACAGGTACACAACCGGGCCGTGGTTCTCGGCCTGCCTGCCCTGGCGGACTCGGCGGGCATCTACCTCGCTCAACTGTCACGATTGCACTTGCGTTATCTGTGGCGGGCGCGGTGGCTTTCTTCGGCGTTTTTGCGCCGACTCACCGGCCACGCCGGCGCCGTCAACGCGGCTGCGGTTGCCCCCAACGGCGCTTACGCCCTATCTGGCGCGGCCGACGGCGCGTTGATCCTGTGGGATCTGCTCACCGGTGAACCTGTGCGCGTCCTTACCGGCCACATCGATCAGGTTACCGCTGTGTCCATCAGCCCGAGCGGCGATTGGGCGATTTCGGCCTCGCGCGACGCCACGCTGCGCCGCTGGGATCTGTGCAGCGGCGAATGTAAAGCCGTCTTCGAAGGACACACCGACACGGTGCGCTCCCTAGCCCTGACGCCCGATGGCCGACATCTGGTGTCGGCGGCCCATGATCGCACGCTACGCATCTGGGACGCCGACTCCGCCGAAATGCTCGGCCTGCTCAGCGGCCACACGGATCGGGTGATGGCTGTGGCTGTGGACGCGTCGGGCGAACTTGCCGTCTCTGCCGGTGACGACCGCACGCTACGGGTGTGGGATCTGGCGTCGGCGCGCCTCGATCGCGCCATCGATCTGGTGGGGGGCTTTGTCTCGCATCTGGCGATCCATCCGAATGGGCGTCATGTGATCACCGCCGCCGATGACCGCGCGCTACGCCTGTGGGATTTCCAAACAGGCGCGCTGCTGACGGCGTTGCACGGTCACAGCGCGGCTGTTCGGACGGTGGCCTTTTCGCCTGATGGTGAACAGATCCTTTCGGGCGACAACAACGGCCACGTTTTTCATTGGGACGCCCGGCAAGAGCAGATCTTGCAGCCATTGGAAGGGCACGACGGCCCTGTCACCGCGGTTGCTTTCAGCGGAGACGGTCACCGTGCGCTGACGGCATCGGTGGATGGGGCGCTGGTGCTGTGGCAACTGGGCGAGGTGGAAGACAACAGCCGTGACGCGCACAGCGGGGCCGTCTACGCGTTGGTTGCTGATGCGGGTGGCGGGCAGGTGCTGTCCGCGGCCAGGGATGGCGGCATCAAGATCTGGGATGTGGGCGCTGGTGTCTGCCGTCACACCTACGCCAACCAGAGCGCGGTGATGGATCTGGCGCTGCTGCCCGATGGCGAGGGTTTCGTGAGCGCCGACGAAGACGGCAATTTGCGCCGCTGGTCGTTGACCACGCCGACGGCGGCGCCTGCGCTAATCGGCGCCCACCGTGGCGCTGTCCTCGCCGTGGCGGTGACACCCGACAGCCAGCGCATCGTCACCGCCACCGAGACGTGGGCCATCAAGATCTGGAACCTGGTCTCCGGTGATGCAGAATACACCCTCACCGATCACCGCGGCGCTGTCTACGCGTTGATCGTGTTGCCCTCCGGCCAAGAGATGCTCTCCGCATCGGGCGACGAAACTATCCGTCTCTGGCGCATCGAAGACGGCGCATTGCTGCATACATTCGTCGATCACGAGAATGCCGTCTCCGCGTTGGCGCTGTTGCCCGACGGCAGCGGCTTCGTGTCGGCGTCGGACGACGAATCCGCGGAGATTTGGTCGTTGGCGAGCCGTCAGCCCGAAATTGTCCTCGAAGGCCACACCGACTGGGTCAACGATGTAACGGTGACGCCCGACGGCGCCTTCATCATCACGGCCGGGCAGGATGGCGCCGTGCGCTTCTGGGATCGCAGCGGACAGCCACGGGCGATCCTCCACCACGACGAGGCGATCCTGTCGTTGGCGTGTGCAGGGCAGGACGTGCTGGTGATAGGCGATGCGAGCGGGGCGATCTACGCGTATCAGATTCACCGCGGGAGTTACGTATGAATTCGCAACGGGATTGAAATCCCGCCCTGACACCGAAAAGCGCCCTCAGGCGCTTGCAGAAATTTTCTCCAGTCGCTGAGGCGACTTTTCGATGTCGGCAGGGGGGGCAACCCCATGAACAGGTTCGCCAACAGGATCACCCTGTCACCCTGTCACCCTGTCACCTTGTCACCCATTCATCCACTCGCGCAACAGCGCCGCGTGCTGCGGCAGCGCGATCTCCGGCTCCTCAATCTTGGGGTGCCACTTCTTTTCCCATTCCACCGAGAGATAGCCCTTGTATCCTTCGCTCATGAGCAGATCGACGATGGCTTTGTTGGGTACTTCGCCCTCGCCCAAGAGGACCAACTGCCAGTCGCCGTCGGGCTTGAGGCGGGCGTCTTTGATGTGGACGTGGGCAGTGCGCGCGCCGATGAACCGCCAGGTGTCTTCGATGGATTCGCCCTTGCGGTAGGGGTGGTGGACATCCCACACGGCTTTTAGGCGAGGATGATCGACCTTCGCCAGCACGCGCCCCACTTCCTGGCCGCGGCAGAATGCGTCGTGTGTCTCCAACAAGACGGTGACGCCCTGCGCTTCGGCTTCGTCCATCACGTTGGCGAGGCTTGCGGCCAGCCAGTCGACGGTCTCGTCGATGGTGTGTCCTGGCGCGACGTCGCCGCCGAAGGTGCGCACGTAGGGGACATCGAGGGCGCGGGCGAGGCGAAGGTATTGGCGCAGTTGCGCTTCCTGGGCCTGGCGCTCGGCCACGTCGGGCGACGAAAAGCGCGTCGACGCGCCCAACCCCACGATGACGAGTCCTGTATCGGCCATCACCTTGCGGATGCGCTGCTGCCCGGTCGCGTCCAAATCCGGCGGAATGATCTGGCCATCCAACACACGCACTTCGAGGCCGACATAGCCGTCCTTCACCGCCTCTTCGGCAGCGCGTTCCAACGTCCAATCCGGGCAACCCAAGGTGCTAAAAACGAGAGGAAATCGGTCGGGCATAGAAAAGTCTCCTTTGAGGGCAAAAGTCAAAAGGGCTGGTGGCATGTGGCAGGTATGCAGGTGACGGACAACCATCATCGCACAAAATCCAAAGTATGCGGAGAAAAGCCAAGGCATCCCCACCAAAAACTGAAAATATCTGTGTCAATCTGTGTTCAATCCTCTGCATCTCCATCTGCCTCCTGAAAATCCTGCAAATCCGTGTCCTAATCCTCTGCCTCTGCAATCCAAGTCTTCAACGCCGCCGCATCGTCCAGGAATTGCTCCGGCGCGTCGCCACGGACAAACTCGATCAGCGCGTAAAGATCGCGTCCGCAGCTGTTGGCCTTGGCGAGATACTGTTTCCAATCGGCGGCGGCGGCGAGGGGCAGACGTTCGTGGGTTTCGCGATGCCAGTTGAAAACGTGGACGCCAGCCAGCCAGGGGAAGACGGCGTCCAGACCGGCCAGGTTGTCTTCGACGCTGTAGCCGCGCGGCGGCTGCCAGTAGCTGCCCACGTTGGGGTGATCCACCGCTTCGAGCAGGCGACGGGCGGCGGCGTTGGTGTCGGTGAGCGTGTTGCGGTGGAATTCGTAGATGACGCGGATGCCTTCCGCCGCGGCCAAATCGGCGATGCGGCGGCTGTCTTCGACGACGCGGGCAAAGTAGGCATCGTCGGCGGTATCGCTCCCCTGGGTGCCGGGCCAGACGCGGATCAGCGGCGCACCTAGCGCCACGGCGGACGCCAGCACCGCCTCGAAAGGACCTGTCTCGTCGTGGCCCACTCGGTAGTACGAGCCATATGCCGCCACGCGCAGACCGGCGTCCTCGGTGATCGTACGCACGGCGCCGGCAATGCCGTCCTCGCCGTGCGGCACGTGGACGTCACCACCCCACTCGATGCCCGTCAATCCGGCGCGCACGACGAGATCCACAATTTCCTTGGGCGAAAGCGGGCGGAAGGTGATGGAAACGAGACCGGGTGTGAGCATGGGAATGTCCTATTTTCGATTTTCGATTGACGATTTACGATTGTCGTGTTGAGGCGATGACGCCGCTGTAGGGAAATGCGATGTAGACAAAATCGATATTCGAGCCATCCAGTCAGGTCCTCGACCAGACAATCGTAAATCGTCAATCGCAAATCGAAAATTCCCCTCATGCCATAATCGCCGCTTGCACACGACCAATTTCCCACGTCAGCGCTTCCCCGTTGACGAATTTGCGCAGTTCTTCCACGGTGAGGCGGCCCATGCGGCGGCATTCGTTGTTGAGCGAACCGGCGATGTGCGGGGTGAGGACGACGTTGGGCAGGGTGTAGAGTGGCGAACCGGGAACAGGCGGCTCCGGGTAGGTGACGTCGAGGATCGCCCACAGATCCGGGCGATCTTGCAGGACCGCGATCATCTCGTCTTCGCGGACGATGGCGCCGCGGGCGGTGTTGATGAAGGTGGCGTCCTGTTTCATGGCGGCGAAGTGGTGACCATGCAGCAGGCCCACCGTCTCATCGAGCCACGGTGCGTGGAGCGACACCACATCGGCGCGGCGGAAGACGTCTTCGAGCGAGCAGAGTTCCACACCCAGTTCGGCGGCGCGTTCCGGCTTGACGAAGGGATCGTAGGCGATGACGCGCACGTCGAACTGCTGGAGCTTCTGCGCCACGCCGCTGCCGATCATGCCCAGCGAGATGATGCCCACTGTGCTGCCATACGCGCCGGGGACAGGCGTGCGCGGGATGTACTGTCCTTGGGCGCGGATGGCGAACATGTAGTGCCACGTGCGTTTGAGCGAGAGCAGGATCTGGGCCAGTGCGTACTCGATCACCGGCACAGCGTTGGCGGCATAGGCGCTGGTGATGGGGATCTGGCGCGCCCAAAAGGCGTCGGTGACCATGCGCTTGATCGACCCCGCGCCGTAAAACACGCCCTTGAGGTTGGGCGCGGCGGCGAGGAATGCCTCGTCCATCGTGGGCATGCCCCACCCGCTGAGGATCACGTCCACATCGGCGAGAACGGCGGGATCGTCCGCCACCGATCGCGCCGTCTGCAACGGCGCGATTACATCTACAAGTTCGGCTACGTCCGCGCGCTCGTCGGGACCGTAGATCACGTCGAAAGCCGCTTCGTTGAGAAGATAGAGTGCTTTGAGTTTGGGCATGGGTTTCTCTTGGGGAATGGGGAATGGGGACTGGGGACTAGGGGACTGTGCCGAGAGTCTGACATCACCTAATCTAGTCAGAGATTAGGTGATTAGGTGATGTCAGATCCTGCTCGCAATCCCTAGTCCCCAGTCCCCGATCCCCAGCTAAATGACACCCAACTGCCGCAGCACGTCCAACTCGCTGGGCAGTGGATCCTGCCAGAGCCGACGCACGTCAAGGCTGAAGCCTGGGACGACGGCGCTGTGGTAGACGTGATTCTGTGGCAGGATGGGCTGGTAGCGCCCGTCATCGCCGAGGCGGTGGAATTCGGCGCTGCGTCGTTGGGGATCGATGAGCCAATATTCGGTGACGCCTTCGGCTTCGTACTCGATATACTTCTGTCCGCGATCTCGCATCATACTTTCGGGCGACGCGATTTCGATGATCAGGTCTGCTGCGCCGTCGAGATAGGTGTTTTTGAGCCGAGCCAGGTTTTCGGTGCGCACGAAAAGGATATCCGGTTCGCGTCCTTGATCGGAGACGCGCAGCCGGACGGCGAATGGGGCGATAAGCACTTCCCCGAGATCGTGGTGTTGTACATAAAGGCTTAACACCGTTGACAACCACCTCACTAATGCCTGGTGAACCCTTGCTGCTGGTGACATGAGAACAATCCTCCCGTTCTCCCATTCGGCGGCGATGTCCTCGTCGGCCCATGCCAGGTACTCCTCGAAGGTAACCTCGCCTTCAGGCAGCACCTTGGGTTCCGCTTCTGGATCGTATTCCACTTTGTGGATAATTCTGGCCTGGCTCATCGTCGGTTCCCTGTAGAATCCGTGCGACACAGTTCGTTCATTATAGCATGGGGCGGTTGGGGACTGGGGATTAGGGACTGGGGACTTGGGATAGTGAACAGTATCCGAAATCGCTTAATCGCCCAATCGCCGTTGTCGAAAGATCAGGCGATAGGAGAATTCATAGACTCAACCCAATCCCCAGTCCCCGATCCCAAGTCCCCAGGCCCTACACCGGCGACAACTCATGACACGTCTCTTGCAACCAGATCACGCGGCGCACGCTTTGTGGGGTGATGAACAAGGGCGCGCCGTTACGGATGGTCTCGTAGAGATCGAGGTAGAAACCGGGTTCGCCGGGCGCGTCGGAGTCATCGGCGGTCCACGAGTATTCCTGCCAGGGGATCTCGTCGCGGTTGTAGCCGCGGTCGGGGGTGGGCGCGGTGTCGAGGACACGCGGGGCCAACTGATCGGGATCGAATGTCTTCCAGTGCAGTTCGCGGGTGGTGCCGTGCAGACCACCCTGCGTGCCCATGATGTTCCACTTTTCGTAGGGATAGGCGCAAGCACTGCTGATTTCGATGTCGAGCGTGGGCCTGTCTTCACCCTTGAAGACGAGCTTCACGTGATCGTCGGCGTCGCCCAACGTCAGCGTGCGATCCAGGTGACAGAAGACGATCTCGGGCTGTCCTTCGCCGTAGAGTTGCAGCGCCTGATCCAGGTAGTGCGGGCCGGTGTTGTTGAGTGATCCGCCGCCGTACTGCTTCAGCGTCTGCCAATCCCAGCGACGCGAGAAGCGCGATTCGGTCATGCTGATCTGCACAATGCGCCCGAGGACACCCGAATCGATGATCTGGCGGATCTTGACGAAGTCGGGATCGTAGCGCCGATTCTGGAAGACGGCGAGGACGTTGCCAGTCTCCTCAGTGGCGGCCACCATGCGGTCGGCGTCGGGCAGGGACGTGGCCATCGGCTTCTCACACACGACGTGTTTGCCCGCTTCCAGCGCCTGGATCGAGCGCTCGGCGTGGAGGAAACTGGGCAATGCCACCACCACCAGTTCCACGGCTTTGTCGGCCAGCAACTCGGCGTAGTTTTCGTAGGCCAGGCAGTCGAAACGTTCCACGGCCTCCTCGCGGCGGCTGGGATCGTCGTCCACCACCGCCACGATCTGGAACTTTTCCTTGAGCGGGTCAATCAGCCGGGCATGGATGCCCCAGCCGCTGCGTCCTAGCCCGGCAATGCCGACGCGGATGGGTGTGTTGTTTGTCATAACGTGTTCCGATCTAAGGAATTGAAGGTGGATTGGAATATTTTGCGTGGGCGTGATGATGAGATGATGAGGATGATGGGCTTCGAGATCCATCTCATCATCTCATCATCCCATCATCCCCTGCCCGCAGTACAATATACTTCAACACGCCATCCCCGTCGTTGCGTAACCCGTGCATCTTGCGCGGATCGAAGACAGCGGTTTCGTTGGCGTTGAGGACGTGTTCCTGGTCCTCGATCTCGACGGTGGCTTGCCCTTCGAGGACGTAGATCGCCTCGAAGCCGCCATGCTGATGCGGCGGATGCGAACGCTGACCCGCGTCGACCTGTGAGATGTGCATACGCAGGTCCTTTTCGCCCAGGTCGGCGTCGTGGAGGTAGCGGGTAATGCCTTTGACGGTCAATTCGTTGAAGGTCATGGAAACCCCCTTGGGAATTTACGATTTACGATTTACGATTTACGATTTTCGATTGTCGTGTAAAGACCGTGATGCGCTATTGGGTTGTGGGCGGGCTGGAACAAGTCTACTTCCATGCCGCCCATTCGCATTCTCAACCAGACAATCGTAAATCGTCAATCGCAAATCGTAAATGTCTACAGTTCTGGTAGTCGTTCAAACGCCGGCATCTCCACCAGATACAGATTCCCGTACCCCGTGGAATCGCTGGTGAAGAGGACGTGTGTCCCTGCGGCGTTGAAACGCGGGTGGACGTGGACTTTCTGGATGTGGGCGCTGCTGCGGTGACGGCAGAGCACACGCGGACCGTCGAAGTCTTGGCCGTTCCACTGCCAGATGCGCACCACGCCGCCGGCATCGCCCACGATCAGGTTGATGTCATTGGAGTGGATGTGTCCGGTTTCGTGGGGGAAGCTGACTTCGAGCTGGTCGGTGTTGTCGTAGCGGATGCGGCCAAAGAACTTGTGGCTGCTGTCCGCCGAGTACCCGTGATAGCCGAGGTGCTCGCCGTCGGCGTACCAATATTCGTGGCCCACCTTTTCACCTGGGTGCGTGCGCGGGCGGATCTGCCAGGTGTCGCCGCTGTCGATGTTGAGGCCCCAGATGCGGTTGTCCACTTCGTGCCACGGCCCTTCGTGACAGAAAGTGAGCAGGTTGGGGATGGTGGGCGACGTGTTGACGTGGCCGATCCACGCATTCTCTTCCCAGGCTGTCTGCGCGCCGCTGCCGTCCGTAGCCACACGCATGATGCGGCTGAGCGGATTGGCCAGCATGTACTCGCGGAAGCCGACGTAGCCGTGCAGCAGATCCACTTTGAACTGGCCCGACAGGTCCTCGTAGATGCCGGTGCAGATGTACTTGCCGTCTGCGGTGACGTTCATCATGTTGTTGAGGAAGCCCTTGGGCACCTTCCATAGCGGGCGTGTCTCGTAACTGTTCAGATCAATCGCCATGATTTCGCCGTTGTACCAGAAATACGCCTCGTCGCGCGTCGGGTTGACACACGAGAAGAGGAACTCCGTCTCAAACGGCGGGGGTACCGGGGCCAGATCGGTCAACTGCGTGATTTCGCCGCTGCCCAGGTCGATGCTGTACAGATTGGCCCGGTTCGCTCGATCTGAGCCGAAGAGCAGCTTCGTGCCGCCCGCGTACCAGCCCGGATTGGTGAAGTAAAAATGATGGCTGTGTCCTTTGTAGTTGGTCAACTGCTTCACTTGCACGCCCGAAATGGGATCGTCGAAGACCGTCCACTCTGGCGCAAACACCTCACCGACGCTCATATTCACGTGTCCTTTCTGAAACGAATTCACCGCAAAGGCGCAAAGGACGCAAAGAAGAAGAGAAGATTGAGAATAGAACGCGGATTGAGCGGATTCGGCGGATATTTCGGATTCGCTCTGGGAATTCGCCGAATCCGCTCAATCTGCGTTCTATCTCTGAATCCTTCTGAGAATCCCTCTAATCTTGAAATCCGCGGACTTTGTTTCTGCCCTTTGCGCCTTTGTGGTGAATTTTCTTATTCTTCAATCATATTGTACGGCGCCACGAAGCCGGGGATGGCGACAAGCATGGCGAAACAGTTCTCGAAAGCATGGCCCATGACCACCTCAGTGGTGGCCGGGGTGACGACGATGGAGCCGGGCCGCACGGGGATTCTCACCGTGTCTGTGGGATCTTCGGCGGGGCGACGGTAGATGACGAGGTGTCCTTCGTCCTCGCGATCGACTTCGGGCAGGCCGTAGACCGACCGCGGCAGCACTATCGCGGTTTCGCTGTGGTTGACGAGTCTGCCGTCGCCCACCGGGATCGGCCCGTGGAAATGACGGATCGGCGGCGGGTTGCGGTCGATGCGCATGTCCAGCGTGTGCTCGGTGACGCGGTTGACGCCGCGTTGATCCGGGGCGTCGGCGGCGGGGCGTTGCGGCGGCAGCGTCTCACGCCGAAACGCGCCAGGATAGGCCGCACAGCCGCCGGGGATGCTGCCCAGGTTGCGCAACAGCCCCACGCGTGGCGCACGGTAGCCCGTCGACTCGGCGATCACCTCGAAGTAAACGCCCTCGCCGTGGAGGATGGCGGGGCGGTCATCGTGCGCGTCCACGCAGACGACATCGCCGGGCCAGAGTTCGACGCTGTGGTGTGTCACCACGCGGGCGAGCGATCCGTCCACCGGCACACAGTGACCGTCCTCCGCTGCACCGCGCACCCACTCGCCGGGGTGCAGATCGATGGCGGCGTTGTTGGTTTCGATCAGGAATCGGTAGATCGTGCGTCCTGGTAGGGGATGCACGTCCTCTTCACCGGCCCAGCGTTCCAGCGCGAATTCGTAGTCTGGGCCGTGGATCTGCGACAGCGTCGCCAGCACGTCCACAACCGACGTGGGATCGTCGATGTGGGCGGTGGGGATGGTAAAGGTGGTTTCGGTCATGTGTGTCTCCTTTGGAGATTGAGGGCAGAGGCCCTCACCCCCAGCCCCTCTCCCACTGCGTTAAGAATCAGACGTGCTCTGAGAATCCGTCAGGATGTTGTAGTTCTTGCCATCTGCGGGTGTGGATGGGAGAGGGGAGCCAGATCGTCGACCTGGTTCTGGCTCCCCTCTCCCATCCGGCCACTCAGACGGCGATACAGGGTCAACGAGAGTGACTGTCAGTCGAGTAAATGACTCCGAACAGATGGGAGAGGGGTTGGGGGTGAGGGCCTGTCAAGTCCCTAGTCCCCAGTCCCCAGAATCAGATCCTTCGCCCGCTCATCGTACTTGTAATGCGCCGCCTTCTCCGCGTTTTCGGGCATGGAGAGCACGTCTTCGAGGACGGCCACCGCCTGATCGTAGGACTTGGTCTGCCCCGCTTCGAGGACGTTGTACAGCAGCATGGAGCGGTCACCGGTGGCGAAGGCGAGCAGATCTCGTTCCATCTCCAGCCATTCGGGCAGGATCTGCTCCAACATGATCTTCTTGGGCAGCGGATGCACCCGAAGCGGCTGGATGCCCTTCTTGTTGACCACGGCGGGTACTTCCACCACCACGTCGTCGGGGACGCCGGCCAGCGCGCCGTGGTTGGGGATGTTCACCTGGAACTGGCCTTCGTTGTCGTTGACCAGCCCGTCGATGATCGGCACTTGCTGTTCGCGCGTCTTCTGCGAGCCGAAGGCCTCGATGATGCTGGCCTTGGGGTTCTCGGTGAGTTCCTTGATCTGGGCGAGGCGCTTCTCCAGCCCTTCCACATGCACAGGACGGCCCAGGTGCGTGTCCGGCCCGCCCCAGGGTTCGCCGAACCAGCGTTTCTTCGTCTCGATGTCGGTGTGATACCACCAACCGCCGCGGCGAGGGGTGTCGCCGATGGGCATCAGGCCGAACATGCGGTATTGGTGAATCGTGCCGCGCGACATCTGGATATCGTGGGTGCGCTCGGCGATGTGGGTCTGCCAATAGTGTTCACCCTCTTCTTCGATCCACTTTTCGAGGATGGGGTAGGCGTCTTCTCCCTTGTAGTAGAAGTGGGTGAGCCAAATGTTGTGGTTGAGGCCGGGCGCCTGCCACGTGATCTTGTCATGGTCCTCAAAACCGAGGACGCGGGCAATGTTATAGACGCCGTAATGGCCGTGACAGAGACCACAGACCTTGATGCTGGTCTCACGCGTCATCAGCGTCGATCCCTCGAAGACGGGGTTGCCCGACTGGATCAGCCAGGCATCGGGGCAGATTTCCTCCATGTCGCGGGCCACGTCGAGCATCAGCTTCAGGTTTGAGTAGTTGCCGCTGCGGAAGCGACCACCGTAGTAGTAGCCGTGTTTGTCCACCAGTTCGCGGGAATCGCGTTGGTAGTAGTGGCTCGACGCCGATGCGGTGTTGATCACGAAATCGGCGTCGTTGAGCGTGGCGGCGCGATTAGTGGTCTGCTCGAAGCGCAGGTCCGCGCCCAGTTCATCGGCGTAGCGGATCGCCAGTTTGGTGATGGCGTCCAGACGGTCGGCGTCGATGTCCATGAAGCTGATCAGGCTGCCATTGAGGCCGGGGGTCAGGCAGATGTCCTTGACCAGGCCCAGCGAAAAGGTAGCGCTGCCCGCGCCGATGACGCTGAGTTTGATGGGGGTGGGCATTGGGTGTGTCCTCTCTATGTGGGGTGAGACGTAATGCGTAACGAGTAATGCGTAATTATAGCGCAATCCGGTGACTCTGTCCTGCGTGCTCGATTTCGTAGACCTTCGCCCCGAAGTCGGCGCGGCAGTAGGGATTGGCGAAGCGCGGGTAGTTGTGCAGCTCGATCACGGCCCCGTCCCACGCAGAGGACCGTTCCACGCCAGCTCCACCCTGCCCGCGGACGGCGAACGATAGTCGACGCTGAGATCGCCGCACTGGATCTTCGCCGCGGTGACGGCCTCGACGAAGGCAGCGAACGATCCCCACTCGTCCACGCTGCCCAGTTCGCATAGCCAGATGTTGCTGGGCGAGTCAGCGCGCAGTTCAATCTCGTTGCCGTCGGCGTCGGCGCGCCAGAGGACGGGGTGCTGCGAGTAGAAAGCGAGGTAGCCGTCGTCCTTGGCCGCGCAGATCCAATGTCCGTGTTGTTCCACCGTGTCGAAGGCGTCGCGGGGAAGTAGGCATGGCTGTACGGGAAAGCATCGTCGGCGGGGACGTGGTGCATGGCGATCAGCACGTTGCGGTGCTGCACCGCCTTGGGCAAGACGCCGTTGCCGCCCCAAAAATTGGGGCGCGAAATCTCGTCCTCCGCGCCGGGGTGGTTGGTGAAGAGGACGGCGTCGATCCCCAGTGTGGCCTGCCACGGGTGCTGCTGATAGCCGGGTTTGCCGGGGCGGTAGTCCTGGGCGCAACTGAGCATGTAGTGGGGTGTGCGGTAGGTCTGCACGTGGACCTCGGTCATGGCGTGACAGTCGATGCTCGGCTCCGCCTGCACATGACGATCCACCTCGGCCCACGCCGCCAGTTGATCGTAGCGGGGCTGATAATCCTCGTAGAGCATCACGCCGAAGGTGCGCCGCGTCTCCTGCGCCAGGTCGATGACGGCGGGGTGGGTGTAGTCTTGGATGCTCCAGTAGAGGTAGCCGTCTTCGAGATCGGCGTAGGACAACCCCTGCGCGGCCGCGTCCTCGATGTTGAGGCTGTGCCGCTCACACATCAGCCGTGGACCGTCCAGATCGGCGGCGATGGCCGCGATCACCGGCGGGCAGCGGTAGCTGCTGGTGGAAAGCGGTACCGCGCCCAACGCCGACGGTTTGTTGAAAAGGCCCATACCGAACATCAACTTGGCCGTGGACGCCGAGTCTTCGCCGCGGCCGCCTTTGATCAGCCGTGGGTACGAACGACCGTGGCTGCTGCCGAAGACGCCGCGATAGGTGTGCAGCGCCATCTCGAAGAGGATCACGTCGATCATGTTTTGGGCGCGGCGGCGGATGTCGGCGTCCTCGGCGAAGTCGTAGAGGTTGACCAGCGCCAGCAAGTCTTCCTCGAAGTAGCAGTTCGAGAGCCATTCGCTGAAGCCGAAACGCTCGCGGAAATCGAACCAGCGCCGGATCAGATGCAGGGCATGATCGACGTGGAATTGACCGTCCTTGCCCGAGACCTCGAACGTGTGCTCACGGAACAACTGCCCGGCCAGTAACTCGTCGCTGTGGAAGATGATCTGATGGTTTTCGGTGTGGTAGCAGCGCCGATCCCGGCCCGGCTGATCCCACCAATACTTGAACTTGCGCAGGCAGATTTCGATGTCCCCAATCAATTCGGGCGAAATCAACGGGCTGTTGCGATAGCCGTAGACGATCCGCAGCAGCGCGCCCAGGGTGAAGTCGTTGCAATCCTGCTGCGAGTAGACATACTCGATCCCCTCGCGGATCGCCGTCTCATTCACCGGCTCGCGTCCCAACGCCAGCCGCCCAATCTGGCTGAAAAGACCGGTGCGCCCGCCGGTATTGTCCGCCGCGCAGAATTCGTGATACATCCTGCGCCGTTCGTCGTAGGTCCCTTGCGGCGAGGACCAGTAGGTGTCTTGCATGGGGAGGTCCTTGTCTGTGATGAGAAATGAGAAGTGGACTAATGCGTAATGCGTGATGCGTAATTCGTCGAGACGATCTCTGCTTCTGAGTTACGCATTACGGATTACGCATTATTCTGCCAAGACATATTCCTACTCTGAAGAATACTCCGCCACCGCGATCCCACTCTCTCCCGCCACCGAGTAGAGCAGGAACGTGCGTCCCTCCTCCTCAAAAATTGCCGGATCGCGCAGTTGACGCGCCCGCGCGTGGATCGCCCCGCGCTTTGACGCCACCAGCGGCAGATCCGCACCTTCGTAGATTTCTTCTGGCAGCAGCACCGACACCTGCTCACTCGCCTGCCAGGACAGCCAATCGGGGCGCAGATCGACGGTGGACGCCACGATGTGTTCGGGGCAGTCGCCCGCCACCGAGTAGAAGACAGTCAACGTGTCGCCGTCCACTTTGACGGCGGTGTGCCGCTGATCCCGCCCGAAGACGACCGGCCCACGCTCGAAGCCGGTAAACCCATCCCGCGAGCGGAAGAAGATCCCCGGCATCCCCAACGCGTAGACCCAACCACCGTAGCGAAAGGAGCGGAAGTAGCTCGGACCCAGCACCTCGCGCTGCGACGTGAAGTGGATACCGTCCTCGGACGTGGCGACAAGGTGCGCTGCCCGCCCAGGAACGGGTACGCCTGTGTCAGCGGATCGCCGTCCTGTTGCTCGCGGGAGAGCGCCGGACCGTGGTAGTACATCACAATGCGCCGGTTGGCGTCGTCCACGTGAACATCGGGCGACGCGATGTGACCGTGACACGGCGTCTCGTCCAGCGCCAACGTCCCCGGCGCGTAGACTGTCCACGGGCCGGCCAGATCGTCGGCGTAGGCCAGGCGGATGAATTCCCCCTGGTGGTGGCCGAAGTAAAGATAGTAACGCCCCAGCGGATCGGGCAACCAATCCGGCACGCGCAGCAACGACGGACCATTGATATTCGCCCCAATCCGGCTGTCCATCTCCGGCGTGATGATGGGATTCGTGGGGAAGCGGATCACGCGCATGGGGGGGTGTTCCTCGTTTCTAGACCGGTTCAGAACGTAATGCGTAATTTTTCGGTTGAGTTTCTGAATTCTAAACTTGAAAACCGCTTGTTCCAAGCATAAGGAGAAACCAGAGAAATAATGATCCACGAAGGCACACGAAGATCCACGAAGGCAGAAAAGGACAGGCCGAAAGCTTTTCCGCTCTGCTGTCCGACAAATCCTGAAATCCGCGTCCTTCTCTTCTCCTCTTCGTGGTGCTTCGTGTGCCTTCGTGGATCATTAAAATTCTGAGATGTCCTAAGAAATCAGATCCTACACGAATTACGCATCACGCATTACGCAAATTTCAGCCGCACCACCAGATCCTGAAACCCAATCTCCATCGTCTCCGCATTCAGCGGCGTCTGGCTGTACGGGTTATCGTAGTGATCGAAGCCGGTGATGGCGGTTTCCACGCCGTCCACGCACAGTGGACCTTCCCAGCCGAAGCTGAGTGTTTCGCCGCGCTGTGTTTCCATTTCGACGTTGAGGCCATCGAAGGTGACGTGGTTGGACATGACGTCGCTTTGGAAGGCTTCGAAGCTGCCGTCCTGGGCGGTGCGGCCCATCTGCACCAGCCACACATTCTGGTGACCGTACGAGCGCAGCTCACGCAGCGCGCTCTTGCCGCGGGTCACCAGTTCGATTCCTTGGGCGGCGGTGATGGCGAGGTAGCCGTCGCCGACGCGGGCAAAGGCCCAACCGTCGCGGATCGTGTGTTCGTCGAATGCATAGGTGGGGAAGTAGGCGTGGGTGAAGCCCAGCCAGTCGTCCGCGGGCAGATTGTGGACGGCGATCAGCGCGTCCTTCCACTGCGCCACACGCGGCAGGACGACGTTGCCGTGCCAGAAGTTGGGCCGGTGTGAACCTTCCTCGCTGATGCAGGGCGGATGCGTCACAAAGACCACTGCTTCGGGGCTCATCGTGGCCTGCCAGATGTGCTGCTGGTAGCCTTTCTGGCCCGGCTGGTAGTCCTGCGCCGACGCCAGCATGTAGTCCGGCGTCTTGTAGGTGACCTTGTTGACTTCCCAATCGCCTTCGGCCAGATCGCACCACTGCTGCATCTGCCCGGCGTGGCGCTCACGGTTCCAGATTTCGGCGCTGGGATCCAGCGCGATGGCCTCGATCACCGGCGGCAGCAGATAGCTCACGGCGCAGGCCAGGCTCACCGTCCCCAGGATGCGGTCGTTGAAGATGCCTTTGCCCCACAACATGCGCCCCATCCCCGACGTCGGTTCCAGGTAGCCGCCCTTGATGTACGGCGTGTAGGTGCGTCCATGCGTGGAACCGAAGACGCCCTTGAACGAGTTCATCGCCAGCGAGAAGAAGAGCTTGTCGAGGACAACCGTCGCCATCTCGCGCACGTCGTCGTCTTCGGCCAGATCGGCCAGGTGCGACAGCGCCAGCACGTCTTCCTCGAAGTAGGTGTTGGAATCCCACTCGCGGAAGCCGCCGGCGGCGCGCTTGCGCAGCCACGAAAGCGCCATGCGTTCGCCCTTGACGCGGTGTTCTTCGCCGGTCATGTTGGCGTTGGTGAAGGTCTCCTCGGGCAGCAGTTGACCGGCCAACACCTCGCACGTGTGGAAGAGGATCTGGTGATTCTCCGACCAGAAGCACATGGCGTCGCTGCCCGGTTCGTCCATCCAATAGCGGAAGTTGAGGAAACACGCCTTGAGCGGATCGACGAGATCCTGTGGGAAGCCGGGCGTCTCGATGTAGCGGCCCACCATGCCCAGCAGGCCCACCAGGTAGAAGTCGCTGCAATCGGCGCGGCTGTTGATCATGTCGATGGTGTCGAGGATCGGTTGACGATCCACCAGATCCCACCAGCCCAGTTCCATCTTGGCAATCTCGGCGAAGACGTTCACCTTGCGCCCGGCGGCGTCGCGCAGCGCTTCGAAGCGACGTTCCTGGTAGCTGCCGTAGCGACCGGTGCTATACTCGCGATTGCCCACGATGTACATGTCGTAGGCGCGCTCCACGCGGAAATTATTGACGTAGTAATCGTTCAGATCGGGCAGCAGCACAACGCGATAGCGATCTTCTGGGAACTGGTAACCCTTGCCCATGATAATCTTGTCGCGCTTTTCACCCTTGGTATCGTGCTCGGAATAGGTGCGCCCGTCAGGACGTTGCAAGCGCGCCGTCAGTCGCGTCGCCAACGTCTGCCCCTCGGGGACGTAGAGCGTGATCTCTTCATGGCGTGATGACGTCACGATCGAGATAGCTTCGCGCCATCAGCATTTCCAGTCGCTGCGCCGCTTGGCCGGCTCGATGGTGGTGGGCAGGGCGACACTGAGATCGTCCCCGTCCACTTTGAGCGCCATGACGTAAGGACACTCACGCACCGCGATCCCTTCAAAACGCACCAGGATCGCATTTTCCCCCGCCGTCAGCTCGAACGACATGGTCGACGAGGCAGGCAGTTGGTGCGAAATCTGCTCGGTGCGGTGGACATGTTCGCCGTTGACCCAGATGTCGGCGGGCGTTGGTGGTGAGCTGCGCCGCAACCGTCTGTGCCGTAGGGCTGTCCACACGGCAGTAGGCCCACGAGATCAAGTGGTGACAGGTGTGGTGGAAGCGGGAAAAATCGACGAAGTGATCGTCTTCGCAGCGATAGAGCGCGCCACATCAACGGCGTCTCCGCGCCGGACGGTGAAAACGCCGCCCGTTCGAGCGGCGTTTCATCGACTTCGGATGTGGGGCGGTAGCGGCTGCGGGCGATCTGTAGCTTGTAGTCGGCGCCGGTGAACTTGTCCAGATCATGCACCGGCAGCGCAACAGGTCCGGCGGTCAACCAGTCGTGGATGAAACCATCCACCAGGGGATAGGTCAACCAGGCCGGCGTATTGACCGCAGATTGGCTATTCATAGAGTACACACCGCACTTTGTGGCCGCCTTCCAGGGTGAGGAAAGGCGGATCTTTTTGGTCGCAGACGCCTTTGATGGCGTTGCGGCAACGGGGATGGAACGGGCAACCCTTGGGGATCGAGTACGGATCAGGCACCGTGCCGCGGATTGCCATCAGCCGGCTGGTGATGTCCTGCGCCGACTTGCGCCCGAGCAGCGGGATCGAACGCAACAACGCCCGCGTGTACGGGTGCTTGGGATCGTAGAAGAGCGTTTCCACGTCGGCCATTTCCACCACTTCGCCCAGATACATCACCACCACAAAGTCGGCCATCTGCGCGATGACGCCCAGATCGTGGGTGATGAAGATGATGGCCATGCCCAGGTCGTCTTGCAATTCCTTCATCAAAGACAGGATCTGCGCCTGCGTGGTCACGTCCAGCGCCGTGGTCGGCTCGTCGGCGATGAGCACCGATGGCTGGCACGAGAGCGCCATCGCGATCATGGCGCGTTGACGCATGCCGCCGCTCAACTGGTAAGGATAGCGGTCGATCACCAGATCGGGATTGGGCATGCCCACGCGTTCTAGCATGTTGAGGGCGATGCGGCGTGCGCCGGCTTTGTCCACGTCCTGGTGGAGCAGAATGGCTTCCATGATCTGGTTGCCGATGGTGTGGACGGGGCTGAGCGACGTCATCGGTTCCTGGAAGACCATGGAGATCTCGTCGCCGCGGATCGAACGCGCTTCGGGGCCTTTGGGATCGAGCGCGGCCATGTCGACCACGTCTTTGGTGATGCTGCCGTTGCGTTCGATGCTGCGATGGAAGAGGATTTCGCCTTCCACAATGCGCCCCGGCGGCGGCACAATGGACATGACGGAACGCGCCATCACCGACTTGCCGCAGCCGCTTTCGCCCACGATGCCCACCGTTTGCCCACGCAACACGGTGAAATCGACGTCTTCGACCGCACGCACGATGCCCTGCTGCAAGAAGAAGTGGGTCTTCAGCCCTTTGACCTCCAGCACAACGTCCTGGTTGTCAGACGACTTCGCGCTCGGTGGGGCAGATGTAACAGGCACAGTTGCCATGTAGTTCTCCTATCCAGGTTACTTCGCGTACGGGTCCGCGGCGTCGCGGATGCCGTCGCCGAGGAAGTTGAAGGCCAACACGGTGATCACCACGGCGATGGCCGGCGTGAGCACCCAGGGCGCAAGCGCCACCGACCGCAGATTCTGCGCCTCTTGCAGCAACACGCCCCAACTGATGGCCGGCGCACGCAGCCCCAACCCGATGAAGCTCAAGCCCGTCTCCGAAAGGATGATGCCGGGGATCGAGAGCGTGAGCGAGGCGATGATGTGGCTGAGGAACGAGGGCAACATGTGGCGCAAAATGATGCGCATTTCGCTGGAACCGGCGAAGCGGGCCGCCATCACGAAGTCTTCTTCGCGCAGGCTGAGGAAGCGACCGCGCACCACACGCGCCAGGCCCGTCCACCCCACGAAGGCCAGCAGCACCGTGACGCCGAAGTAGAGGCGCACCACGGGCCAGTCGGCGGGCAGCGCCGCGGCCAGCGCCATGATCAGCGGGATTTCGGGGATCGAGCGGATGAACTCGATCAGGCGTTGGATGGCGTTGTCGATGGCGCCGCCGTAGAAGCCTGATATGCCGCCCAAAATGATCCCCACCACCAGGCTGATCACCACGGAGACCAGGCCGATGGTCAACGAGATCCGCGCGCCGTAGACGAGCCGCGAGAAGAGATCACGTCCCAATCGATCAGCGCCCAAAAGGAAGAGTCCCTGCACCTCGCGGTCGGCGTCCAGCCCGAAGAGGTGGGTGTTCATCGTCCACAGATTCCACATTTTGTACTCAGGGCCTTCGACGAAGAAGCGGATTGGGTAGATCACCGATTTGTCTTCGTTGTAGATGTTGCGCAGCGTCTCCGGATCGCGTTCGCGGATGATGCCGTACACGAACGGGCGGCGCAGGTTGCCCTCTTCATCCATGATGTGGATGGCGGTAGGCGGCGAGTACTTGTACATGATGAACGAATTTTCGGGATCGTACGGCGCCACAAACTCAGCGAACGCCGCCACCGTATAGAGGATCACGATGATCACGGCGCTGATGAGCGCCAATTTGTGTTTGAGGAAGCGCCACCACATCAACTGCGCATAGGACGCGACGGAGACCTTCTCTTCTTTAACTTCATCTTCGAGGAGATCGTCTTCGCGGAGAAGCTCCTCATCTTCGACCCGATCCAACCACGATCGTTTTTCTACATTCTGCATCTCAATCTCCCAATTTCTAATCTCTAGTCTCTAGTCTCGACTATGCAAGGCTCGTTTGCGTCAAGCTCGGCTTTACATTTCAAGCCGAATGCGCGGATCGACGAGCGCCAGCAGGATGTCTGAGATCAAGGTGCCGATCACGGTGAGGGTGCTGAGCAGGAAGAGGAAGCTACCGGCCAGGTACATGTCCTGTGAAGTAAGGGCGCGCAGCATCATGGGGCCTGTAGTTTGCAGGCTGAGGACCAACGCCACCAGCGTCGTGCCGGAGACCAGCGTCGCCAGCGACCAGCCCACAGTGCTGAAGAAGGGATTGAGCGCCACACGCACCGGGTACTTCCAGATCAATTTCATTTCCGAAACGCCCTTGGCGCGGGCGGTTTCCACGTAGGGCTTGTTTAGTTCGTCGAGCAGATTTGCGCGGGTGATGCGGATGTTGCCGGCTGTGCTGCTGACCGCTACGATCAGCATGGGTACCCACAGGTGCGAGAGCATGTCCATGAATTTGGCCCAACTCCAAGGCGCCAGCATAAATTCCTCAGAGAACAGGCCGCTCACATTCATGCCAAACTGAGATTGCACCAAGAACAACACTACCAATGCCAATAGGAAGCCTGGTGTACCCAGGCCCACGAAACTTATGGTTGTTAATATATAGTCGAGCCACGAATATTGGTGTGTGGCCGAATAGACCCCAATCGGGATGGCCACCACCCAACTGACCATGAGCGCCGAGAATGATACAGCCATTGTCAGCCCCAGCCGCTCCCAGATCAGTTCCTTCACCGGGCGTTGCCACTCGAACGACTGTCCCCAGTCTCCGCGCGTAATGATGCCGCTCACCCATTTGAAGTACTGTACGTAAACGGGTTCACCAAAGCCATAGCGCTGGCGCAGTGCTTCGAGTTGCGTTTCGTCAATGATATCGCCTTGCTGGCGTAACTGCGCCGCATAGGAGGTCAGGAAGTCGCCAGGGGGAAGTTGGATGATCACAAACGACAGGATCGAAACCGCAATCAGTGTCGGGATCATGTACAGAACGCGCCGGATAATAAAGACAACCATTCAAGCCTCCAGAAGCAGGATAAGAACCAAAAACGGGGGGAACGTGATTCGTGTTGCGTGATTCGTGGGTGGAGGATGTTGCCGCCGCGAATTGATTGTTGTCTCGTACAAGGATAGTGCGTAGTGCGTAATGCGTAAACGCACTACGCACTATCCACACCTGGATCAACCCAATTCAAGCAACAGAAACTCAACCCACGCAACACGAATCACGCATCACAAACTACTTACGCCGTGTGATCTTCAGGATTGTCCCAGAAGTATGTTTCGGTGTTGAGCAGGTGCTCGTCACCGGTTGGGTCGTCCACCGGGTAGCCGGGCAGGTAGTTGCGCATGCCGTTCTTGACGATGATCAAGGCCGGCGATTCGCCCAGGTAACCGATCATGGGCAGTTCGTCCTTCCAGACGTCGAGGATCTGGCGGAACATGTCGTTGCGGGTGGCTTCGTCAGGTTCGACGGCCAGCGCGCCCCAGGTGTTCCACAGGTCCCAGACCCAGTGGTCGGCAGGCGGTTCTTCGCCGTTGGGGTCGGTCTTGTCCAGACGCCACAGCGACCAGGCAGCTGCCCACGGGCGGTCGGGCTGTTCGCAGATGAAGATGATGGGCGCTGCCATCGGCAACACGGTGCGGTCGCCGCCCCACGAAGCGCCTTCGATCTCGTTGGATTCGTAGTGCTCAGTGTAGAGGGAGCGCTCGAAGTACTTGTACGCTGCATTGACGCCCACAGCCTTGTAGTACTCGATCACCTGCAGCGAGAAGTCTTCGCCCTGTGAACCGGGCGCATCGTGCATTTCGATGGTGAAGCTGATCGCCTCATCGGTGCCGGGCCAGACGCGCATGCCGTCGGCGTTCTTCTCGGCATAGCCAGCGCCGTCGAGCAGGGCATTGGCCTGGTCCACATCGTATTCGATGTAGGCGTTGGCCTGTTCGGGGTACGCCTGCGGTGATTTTTCCAGCGGGCTGTACTGGCGCGGGGTGAGCAGACCGTCGAAGACCAGTTCGTTGAGCGCAACGCGGTCCACGGCATGGGACAGGGCGATGCGTACGTCACGGTTGTTGAAGAACTCACGCAGTCGTTCGTTCTTGGTGGTCAGGTTCAACTGCACCGCAGGATGGCCTGCGCTGGAGCCGATGAAGACCTGGTAGTCGCCGGCTTCTTCGTTCTCTTTGTAGAGGGTGAAGTTGGCCAACTGCACGTGGCGACCCCGGAAGTCGATTTCGCCGTTGACCACACGCAGGCTGAAGACTTCAGGGTTCTCGAACAGGCGATGGTTGACGGTGTCGATGTAGGGCAACTGGTTGCCATCCTGGTCCACGGCGAAGAAGTAGGGATTGCGCTCCATGACGAAGAGTTCGTTGGACAGCGCATTCTTCGAGATCCACGGGCCAAAGCTGGGCTTGTCGGGGTTCATGTACCAGTTCTGGCGGTCGACGTAGTATTCCGACCAACTGTTGAACCCGGCGGCAGCGGTGTCAGCTTCGAGCTTGGCAGTGTCGTCGGTGAGTTCCATGTGGAACTGCGACATGTAGTGACCAGGCGCGAACACGGCGTTGGTGATACGGGCTACACTGTAGAGCAACAACGGTTTCGGATCGGCGTAGATGAACTTGAAGGTGTTGTCGTCGATCACTTCCACCGACATGGGTGTGCGTTCGGTGCCCGAACCCAGGCGCCGCCGATAGCGGGTGTGATGTCGGTGTTGTTCTGCTCGTTGTCCCACCACCACCGCACATCGTTAGCGGTCAACGGCGCACCGTCGGACCACTTGGTGCCGGGGCGAATGTAGAAAGTCCATTCCTTGCCGTCGTCGCTGAGTTCCCACGATTCGATCATGCGGGGCTGTAGGTTCAGGTTTTGGTCGTACCAGGCCAAACCGCGGTCCTGCAACTTGGTCGGACCCCAGCGGTCGGAGACGCCGCTGAAACCACGGCGCATGGTGCCGCCGTAGTTGCCGGTGGATTCGGCAACGGGCATGACCATCGGGTTGCTGGGCAGACGTTCATCGACAGGGGGCAGTTGGCCCTGGGCGACGAGATCGGCCAGCATGGGGGCTTCGTTGTACGTGGATGGCGCGGCGGCGGGCGCGGCGGATTCGGCAGCAGGGGCCGATGTGGGGGCGGCCGGTGCGGCGGCATCCGGGGCAGGCTCACCGGCAGCGCCACAGGCGACGGTGACGACGCCGGCGGTGGCTACGGCGGAGAGCCTCAGGAATTCGCGTCGAGAGACGCCTCGATTCACGAGTCTTCGCATGCTTGTACCTCCTGTGTGAAAGGAAAACTAAAGACTTCAAACAACTGCTGTATCGACTGCGCACTACGTGGTGGGCGGAGGCCCGGAGGGTTCACGCAGTACGGTACAACCGAGGTGATGCGTAATGCGTGATACGTAATGCGTAATTGGTTGACACGATGGCTCCCAATTGGGACATATCGCCGTTGACGAATTACGCATTACGAATTACGTATTACTCCGTTCTCACTCAGCGCGTCGCCACATTCTGCGTCGCCACATTCTGCGGCACCAGCCACGGCGGCAAGTCGGTCTGCTGCTCGCTGAGGTAATTGGCGTACAGGAACCGGTAGACGTCGCTTACGTAGAACTGTGGGTAAGACTTCTTGGGCAACGTCTCCAGGAAACGGTCATGTACGAGATCGGCCAGGCGTTCGTCCATACCGGCTGCCACTTCGTAGTCGAAGTAGATGGCCAGATCTTTGTCGGGGTCTTCGATGATGCGTTTGACGCCGAACGATTCGGGGTAGCGGTGCGCTGGGGAATAGCGCTCCATGAGGAATGTCCCCATGGCCGCGGAGTTGATGTAGGGTTTGTGCGCGTAGAGAAAATTCACCGTCTCTTGGGCGTGGTTGATCGTCTCACCAGGGAAGCCGAAGAAGAAAAAGGTGTGGTTCCAGATGCCGGCTTCGCTGCTCTGACGCAGGATGCGGCTCATGTCATCTAGCGCCGTGCCTTTGATCATCTGCTCGATGATGGCGGCGGACGCGCTCTCCAACCCGAAGAGGATCATGCGACAGCCGCCGGCGTACATGTCCTGGAGCAACTCGCCGCTGATCACCTTCTCGAAGCGCACACACCCGCCCCAGGTGACAGGCGTGCCTTTCTCCTGCATGATGCGGGAGAGATCGCGCAGGTTGCGCGGCGTCACCGCTTCGTCGGAGAAGAAGATATGCGCCACGCCGTACTTTTCGTGTAGCGCCAGCATCTGATCGGCCAGATTTTGCGCTCGCAGTTGGCTGAACGATTCCGCTTCGCCGTAGCCGACGTTGCAGAAGGCGCACTTGCCGAAGTAGCAGCCGCGCGCTGTGAGCAGTGGTAGCGCCAGGCGCGGGGCCAGGTAACGATCCAACGGTAGGCCGTCGAAATCGGGGATGGGCAGGTTGGTGATCTTCTCCGGGTCCTTGCGCGCGTTGACCCGCACGTCGTCGCCCGCTCGATGCACCAGATTGGGGATGTGATCGAGGCTACGTCCTTCGCCCACGGCTTCCACCAATTGCAGCAGCGGCACTTCCCCGTCGAAGACCACGGCGCTGTCGATCAACTGGAACATCTGCGGCGCTTTGGGCAGTTCCTCGCGCAACATGCTGATGTGCGGCCCACCGATGCTGACATGACAGCCCAGCCCAGCCTCTTTGATCAGGTGCGCCGCCGTCATCCCCGGCAACATCTGCGCCATGGACGGGATCGAGATCCCCACCACGTCGGGGTTTTCGGTAACGATATCGGGAAGCAAAATACGCCGGAAAAGATCGAGGAACATGTTGTGCCGCGGGTCGCGCACGGCTTGCAGCAAAAAGCGACTGCTGTCCACCGGGCCGGCGGCCTCGTATGTCTGTAATGTGAGATAAGCAGGGAAATAGGGGAGGGACAGAACTTCGAGTGCGTCGACGACGGTTTGAAAGGCACGCAAGCCAACGGGGCCGTCGAAAAAGGCTTCACTGCGCAGGGTGGCAACGGCTTTGTCAATCTCAGCCGCCAGCATAGGTCCATTGCGCAGCGCCCACTGCACCCGATCCGGCGGCGGTGACGGGCCGCGCTGCGGTCGTCCTGCCGACGAGGCAAAACGCTGCTGTAACAGCGTCACCGCATCAAGGACGGCCTCGCGGCGCAGCAGCGCGTCGAACACTTCCACATTGAGATCACGCTGGATCACCGTCACATCGTGTTGGCGCAGGTAGGCCGTCAACGTCGGCAGCGCCAGGTGGGGCATGGTGGGCGTCCAGTTGGGCGGGAAGAGCAGCATGACTTTCAGCGGACGCTCACGCTTGCGTGGCGTCGCCGGCAGCAGGTCTTCGAGCGGGATCAGACCGTTGCCGTTCTGACGGTCCCCGTTCTGATGGCCATTGTGGCCGTTTTGGGCTGGAAGTCCGTTAGGCATGATGGTTATGGTTGGTGAACGAAAGACAAATTACGCAACAACGCCGCGCAGATCCAATTCCCCGGCATAGTGACAACGCACGAAATGACCTTGGGCGATCTCTCGCAGTTCCGGCGTCTCTTTGGTGCAGCGATTTTGGTCGTTGTAGCGGCAGCGGGGATGGAAGTAGCAGCCGCTGGGCGGGTTGGCCGGGTCGGCCACATCGCCTTCAAGGACGATTGGCTCGCCGCGATCCAGTGGATCGGGCTTGGGGACAGCCGAGAGCAGCGCTTCGGTGTAGGGGTGCAGCGGTTTTGTGTAGAGTTCCTTGGTCTTGGCGCTTTCCACCAACTGCCCCACGTACATCACCGCCACGCGGTCGCTGATGTGTTCCACCACGCTCAAGTCGTGTGCGACGAAGAGATAGGTCAGGCCGAACTTCGTCTGAAGATCCTGCAAGAGGTTCAGAATCTGCGCTTGCACCGACACATCCAACGCGGAGACAGGCTCATCCAGCACGATCAACTGCGGGTTGAGGGCCAGGGCGCGGGCGATACCGATACGCTGGCGCTGTCCACCGCTGAAGGCGTGGGGATAGCGGTTGAGGTACTCGGGGCGCAAACCGACGACACGCAGCAACTCAGCCACCCGATCCTCCAACTCCTTGCCGCTGGCGATGCCATGCACCAGGAGTGGCTCGCCCACGTTTTGCAGCAGGTTCATGCGGGGATTGAGCGAAGAATACGGATCCTGGAAGACCATCTGCATGTTGCGACGCAGGCGCTTCATCTGCTGCTCGTCGGCGTCGGCCAGGTTCACGCGACCCAGATTCTGGTCGTCGAACCACATTTCGCCGCCGGTCGGTGTGTAGGCACGCATGATCACACGGCCCGTGGTCGTCTTGCCGCAGCCACTTTCACCCACCAAACCCAAGGTTTCGCCCTGTCGCACGTAGAAGCTCACACCGTCTACGGCTTTGACGTGGCCCACAACGCGTGAGAAAAACCCACGTTTGATCGGGAACCACTTTTTCAGGTTTTTGACATCCAGCAAAACAGGGCTGGTAGATTCACCGGGAGATTGGACTGACCCAGGCGTGGTCACATCGTCCGTACGGATCAATGGTATACCTCCTTGTACAGGGGTAACGAAATCTACCTATGCGGAGGAATAGTATGCACAGCTAGATAGCTTGAATGAGATACGATAAGGCAACCAGAGCGAGTTGTATCGCAAGAATACGGCCCGCCCGGATCAGGAGTTTGCCCTGCTCGACGCCTTTGCGCAGATAACCTTCTAAGAGGAAGACGGCTACAATCCAGACTGCACCCGCTACGTAGATAAACCATTTGTCCAACGTACGCAGTTGCCAGGGATTGACACGCAAGAAGAGGATATCTTCGACGAGATTGGTTCGAAAGAGAAAGAGCAGCCAGAGCGCTACACCACAAATCAAGAACCAGATCAGGTAACAGGCAATATATCGGAACGCCAAGATCCAGGTGCTGGGTGATGCATCGCTACCAGGAAGGTCGCCGCGCATTATGAAATAACCATCTTTTCAACAACCCAGAATAGGATGCTGTGAGCTTTTTTCATCGTCTGTGGGGGAACAGTCGCCGACACGATTCTTTTGTGCCGGATAGAAAAAGTCGTCTTGGGAACGGCTGCGCTGATTATACCATGCTTGGTCTTAGTGTCAAACCAGGATGGTAAGCTTAACACCCATCTTTGGGGGGTGGTTTGCAGATTGAAATCACAGCTACTATACTGAAAACCCTACCCCGACATACCCTTTCAATCGCACAAATTTGATATCACAAAATAGCGCAAAGGAGTTAAACGTTTATGACCACCCAAGCTGCGGATGCAGCCACCGAGCCGCAGGCCGCACCCTCTGGTCTCTCGCTGCACAATGACCGTTACCTGGGCTTTTCGTTGATGTACCCCAGCGCCTGGCACCAGTTCCAATGGCTCGACGGCCGCCGCGGTGTCCTCTACGGCCCAGTTTTCAACGACAACCGCACCATCTTCGCCGTCGCCGTACAGGACCTGGGCATCGTCGTCAACCACGAGGATCTCAAGGATCTGCACGTCGGTTTCATCGCCGGCATCGGGCGACTGATCGAGAGCCGCATCGAATCGCAACGCGAGTGGCATTCCGGCGGGCAACTGGGCATGGAAGCCCACTACACCTACCGCGAAGGCACCGTCGTGCGCAAGCGTTGGGTGCGTGTGATCTACCAGGACACGCGCCAGTTCACCATCACCGCCCAGGCCGCCACCGTGGACGAGTTCGAGGAGTGGTTGCCCACTTTCCAGGCGGCGATGAAGAACTTCCGCGTCTACGCCAAACCCCAGTACAAAGAACGCAAGCCCGCGCCCGCGCCGGAAACTGTCACCGCTGAAAGCGCGCCTGTGGTCGAAGACACGCCCGCCGACCAGGAATCGACCGCATCATGACCACGCCGCTGACCTTGCCTGAAGACTTCAACCCCGAAACGTACATGATTGCCAAGGTCACCGAGTATGGACGTTTCCACGAAAGTCGCGCGCCGCCCGCCTGGGCGCGGACCTGGTGGCCAACGGCACACCCGAAGACCTGGCCCTGGCCGAAAATGTGCTCGACGCCGTGTTGCGCTGCCAGGAGACCGACCCCAACGATCCCCACTTCGGCAACTTCTACTGGATGGCCGAGGACCGCCACGTCGAAGACCTCAACGCCGTGGAATTTGTGCTCGAAGCGCTGATCCCGCTGCTGCGCCGCCACGGGGAGCGCCTGCCCGCCGACCTGCGCCGCCGCCTGCTCGATGCCGTGCGCCTGGGCCTCGATGAGATCCGCCGCCTTGATGTCCACGTTGCCTACACCAACATCACGCTGCTCGATGTCCTCAACTCGTGCCTGGGCGGTGAACTGCTGGGGGATCAGGAGATCGCCCAGCGCGGCTACCACAAACTCGAAGCGTGGATGCACTTCACCAACGCCTCCGGCCATCCCTTCGAGTTCAACAGCCCCACCTACATGAGCGTCAACCTGCGCGCCCTCAAGCGCCTGGCCGACAACGTAGACGACGCCGCCACGCGTCAACGCGCCCGCGCCATGTCGGCTCGGCTCGGCCTCAGCGTCGCCCTGCACATTCACGGCAGCACCGGGCGCTGGGCCGCGCCACATGGACGCGCCTACCATCCGTCCGTCATCTGCGAGACGCCGCCCGAGGTCAACCTGCTGCGCGAATGGATCGCCGACGGCACGATCCCCGCCTGGGTTGCCGACGTCCTCGACGGCACGGCGACGCCCTATCAACTGGTGGAGACGGTGAACCGTGAACGCGGCATCGTGCTCACGTCCTACCTCACCGACGCCTACGCCCTGGGCAGCACCACCGGCGTCATGAATCCGCAGGCCGACGTGTGCATGGCCCACTACAACCGGCCCGCCGCGGACAGGCCCGGCGTGCTCTACACCCGCTACGTCCTCGACGACAAGTGGTTCGGCGACAGCTACCACGCCACCGACCGCACCAAGACACGCAATCTGCCCGACGAAGGCTCGTTCCTGGGTGCGCAGGTGCGCAACCGCGTGTTGGGGATCTACGCACCGCTCAGTTTCCAGGGTGGAAAGAGCGCCAAAGCCAACTTTATCTGGACACAATCGGCGCACGTCGACGAGATCTGGATCGACGATCAGCGTGTCGAACAACTGCCCGCCGACGTGCCACCCGGCGCAACCGTGGTCGTGGCCAGTGGGGACGCGCTCATGGCCGTCCACCCGCTCACGGTGACAAAGTTGAGCCGCCAGACGCCCATGCGCCTGCTGGAAAAGGAAGGCGACCTCGTCTTCGAGATCTACAACTACCAGGGGCCGGAAAAGCGCTTCTGGGAATTGCGCAGCCCCGGCTTTTTCTACCAGGGACACCCCATCTGCGCCTTCTTCCTGGAGACAGCCGCCCGCACCGACTACGCCGACGTGCGCGCCTTTGCCCAGGCCGTCAACGCTGGTCAATTTGACGAGATGCTGGCGCCCGCCTACACCGATGCCACCGACGGTGAGCGTCACTACACCGTCACCTACGAACGGAACGGCGAACTGCTGGGCATCACCGTGGACACGATGCAGTGGCGTCTGCTGCGCCGTTGGACCCAGGACAGCGAACTCCACTTCCCCATGCTCGACACCGACAGCGCCAAACAGAACCCCACCGGCCGCGTCGCCGTGGGTGACGCTGTTCTCACCTGTCGGCCCGAACCGGCGTGGCTGTGGGCCTGCCCGGCGCGCGGCAAATGGGTGGCAGGCTACCTCGGCGTGCAGCCCAGCGATGTCGCCCTGCAAACGCCGCAAGGACAGGTCACCGTGCGCGACATGGACACAGGCACCGTCCTGTGGGACAACGGCGCGGTGACGTTGGATGCGGTGGGGGGAGATGTAATGCGTAAGGAGTAATGCGTAATTCGTAGCGTGAGATTCGTCTTCGGGCGGGACAGATTTCTTTGTGGACACGGATTGAGGAAACACGGATTGAGACAGAAAAATCCGTGTTTCCGCCAATCTGTGTCCACAAGATCCCAGTCCCCAAAACCCAAAACCCCAACCCCCACAAAAGGAGAATCCTGTGAAGATCACCGACGTATCTGTACAGAATTTTCGCTACATCAGCAACACGGTGCGCGATTCCGAAGGACATGGTCACCCCGGCGATCCGCATGAGGCGACGCAGTCGATCCTCACGATCAGCACCGATGAAGGGGTGAGCGGTTATTCGTTCGGCGCGCCGGCCGGCGTGATCGAGCGGCTGGTTAAACCGCTTTTGGTGGGGCAAGATCCGCTCTATCGAGAACACTTGTGGCAGTTGCTGCGTGAGCGGCAGCGCCTTAATTTGAGTTCGCTGTCGGATCGGGTGCTTTCGGCGGTGGACCTGGCGCTGTGGGATCTCGTGGGTCGCTATTTAGGACAGCCCGTCCACAAGATCCTGGGGGCGACGCGTGACAAAGTCCCCGCCTATGCCAGCACCATGTGCGGCGATGACCTGAAGGGTGGGCTGTCCACGCCGCAGGAGTACGCCGATTTTGCCACCTGGGCGATCAAGGAGCGCGGTTATCCTGCCTTCAAGTTGCACACGTGGCAGCCGCCCATGCCCGGCGCGCCGTCGGTGAAACGAGACATCGAAGCGTGCGCCGCGGTGCGCGAGGCTGTCGGCCCCGACGTGGACCTGATGCTCGATCCCTTCCACTACTACAGCCGCGAGGAATCGCTACAACTGGCGCGGGGGCTGGAGAAGCTTGATTATTTGTGGATGGAAGAGCCGATGGGCGAGCACAGCATGTCCTCGTTTGTCTGGCTCACGGAACAGGCCGATCTGCTCATCGTCGGTCCGGAGACGGCGGAGGGCAAGCACTATGCCTGCGCCGAGTGGATCAGCGCGGCGCCGCCGACGTGATCCGCGTGGGCGTGGGCGACGTGGGCGGCATCACCCCGGCCATGAAGACGATCCACCCAGTGCGAGGCGTTCAACATCAGCGTCGAAGTTCACGGTGGCGGGCCGGGCAACCTGCACATCCTCTGCGCCATGTCGATCCCCGGGCGCTACTATGAGCGCGGCTCGCTGCACCCCTTCATCGACTACGAGGAAGTCCCCGCCTGGCTCAACCGCCGCGACGACCCGATGGACAACGAAGGCTTCGTCCACGTGTCACAGTTGCCGGGGTTGGGGCAGGATATCAACTTCGATTACATTCACGACAACTTGGTTTGATAGAACGCGGATCGAGCGGATCGAGCGGATTGGGCGGATCTCAGCGGATTTTTCTGGAAATCCGTTTGAATCCGCCCAATCCGTTCTATTCTTATTCCAATTCCGCTTCGATCAACGTCACAAGCTGTTCGTACGACGGCGGCGCGGGCAGGGGACGGCCGTTGATGGCGAAGCCGGGGTGCCGCTAGCCTAGGCGGCGCGCTTCCTGCTCGTTGGCGCGGACTTTGCGCTCCATGATCGCCAGATCCATGCATTGGTCGAACTGCGCCATGTCCAGATCCAGGGCTACGGCGTAGTCGCGCAGCGCGTCCTCTTCGATGCCCGCGTACTTGTCGTAGACGAGATCGTGGTAATCCCAGAACGCTCCTGAGCGCCGGCGCAGTGGGCCGCCTGCGACGCACGCGGCGATTGCAGCGATGATGGCGAAATCCTTCCACTCAAAGCGGACCTGTCCTGCGTACTCGGCCAGGATGCGCTCCTGAATACCCGCCAAATGCCACGACCGGCACGACGGACAGCCGAAATCGCTGTAGCGGGTGATCACAATCGGCGCATCCACCGCCCCAATCACAGGATCAGGGACAGCTTCGGGATCGAGGGCGTGGCTGTTGCTCGTCTCCTGCCAGGTGAAGAAGACGACCACGGCCAGCAGCAACAGGACACCGGCCACGGGAAACACGCGTCGCCATGTTTTGGGGGGTGCGGCTGATTTCTTCTTTGCGTCTGCCATTTCCATCCTCGCTGGTGGGGTGAATGGTAACTTGCGATACTTTGCCACGCGAGCGCACACGGTGACAGTAGGGACAATCCCCCTCTGCGAGGATCGGCTCAGTCACTGACGCGTCCACACCCTCAGATCGCGGTTTGCGCATTCAACCACCCGTCGGTATGATCGTTTCGTTGCCCCTTGCCCCACAGACCTAGATAGATCCAAAAACAAGGGGATTTCAGAATTTTGATCCACGAAGCCACACGAAGAAACACGAAGCAGAGCAAAGCTTGGCACGGTTGCACGGATTTCAGGCTTCTAGACAAAAACAGTCCATTTCTTCTCTCTACCGTCGTGATTGTCCTGAAATCTGTGTCCTTCTCTTCTTCGTGGTCCTTCGTGTGCCTTCGTGGATCATCATTTCTCTGCCTTCTCCCAAAACGAATCGAGTTCCAGATGAAGCTAAGCTGTTTGCCTGTTTCTCTCTTTACGCCGACATCACCGACGGTCGACGTTCGCTGGCCGATTGGTTCCGTTTTGCCGCCGAACTCGGCCTCGACGGCGCGGATATCAGCGTGGCGCACGTTACCAGCCGCGCCGTGGCTGATCTCGACGCCCTGCGCCAACAGGCCCAGGACGCCGGCATCACCGTCCCTGTGATGGTGACGTACACCGACTTCACCCACCCCAACGCCGATGAACGCAAACGCCAATGCGCGTCCTTGCGGCTGATGATCGACGATGCCGCCCGCCTGGGCGTCTCGTATCTGCGTGTCACCGCGGGGCAGGCGCACCCCGGCGTTACCCGCGAGGACGGTATCAACTGGGCCGTCGATGGCCTCATCTCCTGCCTCGATCACGCCGACGAAATGGGCATCGTCCTGGTCTACGAGAACCACACCATCGGCTACGGCTGGACGCACTACGACTTCTCGCAGCCCGCCGACATCTTCCTGGAAATCGTGCGCCGCACCGAAGGCAGCGGCCTGCGCATCCTCTTCGACACCGCCAACCCCCTGGCGCGCAACGAAGATCCGCTCATGATCCTCGACGCCGTGCAGCACCGCCTCGGCGTCGTCCACATCAACGACCTGCGCCAGACCGGCAGCTTCGAACCTGTCGTGGCAGGCACCGGCGTCTCGCCCATCGCCGCCGTGATCGACCGGCTACACGCCATCGGCTACACCGGCTGGGTCAGCCTGGAAGAAGCCAGCCGCACGGGCGAAGACGGATTCAGACGCGCGGTGCCTTATGTGAGGGGACTACTAGATAATTGACGATTTGCGATTGACGATTGACGTTTTCCCGTTGAGCACGCAATCTTGTCTTTTGTGGCTCATTTCTGACAAGATTCTTTCCAATGCGCGCTCACGTCCTCAACCCGACAATCGTAAATCGTCAATCGAAAATCGAAAATCAAAGGAGCTTTCGATGCACCTCGGCTACATGACCTGGGGGATGCCTACCGTCCCCATCGACGTGGCGCTGCGCCATCTGGCCGATTTGGGCTACGACGGCGTGGAGATCACGGTGATCCCCGGCTACACCACCGATCTGGCGCTGTTGGATGGTCCTGAGCGGCGGCGGATTGCCCAAATGTTGAAGGATTTGAAGCTGGCGCTGCCCGCCGTGGCCGGTCACACCCCCTTCCTCACCGACACAGCGGACCAGTACGCCGCCAATCTAGATCGGCTCAAGCGCACCGTTGACCTCTGCGTCGACTGGGCGCAGGACGACGGTCCGCCTGTCCTCGATACCACGGTGGGCGGCAAACCCGGCGAATGGGACGCCCGCAAGCACGATCTCGTGGCGCGCATCCAGGAGCTGGCCGAGTACGCGGCGGGGCGCGGCGTCGTGTTGGCGATTGAGCACCACGTCGCGTCGATCCTCGACACACCGGCCATCGTCGTCGAACTCATCGATCTCGTAGACAGGGACAACGTCAAGGTCAACTTCGACATCAGCCACTTCAACGTCATCGGCGTCCCCATCGAAGAATCGGTGGCCGCGGTGGCGCCGCTCAGCGTCCACACCCACATCAAAGACGAACGCGGCCTCAAGCCCGACTACGAATTCCTCATCCCCGGCGAAGGCGTCTTCGACTACGTCACCTTCCTCAAAGCCATGCGCCGTCATGGCTACGAGGGCTTCATCTCCCCCGAAATCAGCATCATGGTCCAGCGCCGCCCCAACTATGATCCGATGGACGCAGCCGCGGTGACTTACCGCGTGGTCGCCAAGGCGTTTGAAGACGCAAATATCGAAAGATTTACGATTGACGATTGACGATTTCTCGTAGAGAACGTGAATTCTTCTCTGGTATGTTGTGCTGACGAGATTGTTTCCAATACGCGTTCAGCTTCTCAACCAGACAATCGTCAATCGTCAATCGAAAATCGAAAATTCACCCACCCAGGAGACCCCACACATGCCACAAATTCCTCTTTCCATCGTCGGTTGCGGCGGGATGGGACACCGCCATCTCTTCGCCCTGGCCGAGTTGCAGCGCGCCGGGCTGTCGCCGTTTGAACTGGTGGCCGCCTGTGATCCGGTGACGGACAACGCCAATTCGTTGGCCGACGAAGCCGCGTCCTTGCTCGGCAAGCGGCCCGCCGTGGTCGCCAACTACGACGAACTGTCCGCTCTGGGCGTCGCCGCGGTGGACATCACCACCACGCCCCGCTTCCACCATACCCTGGCCGTCGACGCCCTGGCGCGTGGCTGGCATGCGATGGTGGAGAAGCCCGTGGGCCTCACGGTGCGCGCCTGCAACCAGATCCGCGCCGCCGCCCAGGACAGCGGACTCGTGGTCAGCGTGGCCGAGAACTACCGTCGCGATCCCGTCAACCGGCTGGCCAAAGCGCTGCTCGACGCCGGGGCCATCGGCGCGCCCCGTTTCATGATCCACCAGACCGGCGGCGGCGCGGACCGCATGACCATCTCCGTGTGGCGTCACCAGAAGGATCAGAGTGGCGTGCTGCTGGATGTGGGCGTCCACTACGCCGACATGATGGAGTATTTCTTGGGCGAGATCACCTCCGTCTATGCGCAGATGCGGCTGCACGAGCCGATCCGCTACAACCCCGCGGGCGAAGGCAAAGAACCCACGTCGAACCCCGCCGGTGTCTACGGCAAATGGCAACGCCAAATGCCCGCCCGCTTTGAAGCCACCGCCGACGACGCCATCTACGGCACCCTCAACTTCGCCTCCGGCGCGGTCTGCCAGTACATCGAAGACCACGCCATGCACGGCCAGGGCATGTGGACGCGCCAGATTCACGGCAGCAAAGGATCGTTCGACCTGCCCAACGATCGCAGCGGTGTCCCCATCCGCATGACCGCGGGCGGCGAAACCGTGGACGACGGCCGCCTGCTCGATCTCGTCCCCGATTTTCGGTTGGACGAGGCCACGGCGACGTTGTTCGGCGGGGATCGGCTGTGGCGTTACGATTTCCCCTTCAACGAGACGGATCGCAAGCTCATCGCTGTGGAATACGCCGATTTCGGCGACGCCATCGCCGGCAAACACCCCGCCGAAGTGGACATCGAACAGGGTAGCCGCTCGGTGGCCGTCTCCTATGCGCTGATGGAATCGGGGCAGTCGGGTCAGATTGTCAACGTGGCGGATGTGCTGGCGGAGAAGATCGGGGACTATCAGGCGTCGATCAATACGAGTTTGGGGATATAGGCGGTGATTGGGGGTGATTTGTGATTGTGATTGTGATTGGTGATTGGGGGATTCGGAGAAAAGAACGTGCGGCGGATCGGGCTAAGGTTCGTCGCACGTCATATCATGGAAACTTACGATAGATTTCCCGGCGATGCATTACCCGTTGAAACTCAACAAGCTCATTCTGCCCATCAATGTGCAAACCGATGCGGTAGTTGCCGATTCGGATCTTGTAGTACGCTTGATATCCGCTCAGCTTCTGCGACTTACCCGAAAGATATGGATCTTGTTTGATCCTCCTCACCAAAGGCTACAGACTCTACGCGTTTGCGCACATGGGCCGGGAGAGAAGCCATTTCCTTTAAGAAAGTGCGTGTGTACTGAACCTGCCAACTCACGACTGTGCTTCCGCCAGATAGGCTTCATAGGCACTGAGGGCATCTGCTCCTTCGAGTTTTTCGTCGTCTTTTACGGCTGCCAGCAATGCGCCAAGGCGTTCATCTTCAGCTAATTCTTCGATTAACTTTCGCAGCGTGTCCCAGCTTTCTAGGTCGAGCAACACACCTGTTTGCTGTCCTTGCTGGTCCACGACATACTGAGCGGTTTCCAAAATATGAGCAACACTCATCGGTCTCTCTCCTGCTTCGAATTATGTCAGCCGAGTGCATGTGCGGCGGCATTCTGCTGTAAGTTTACATTGTTACCCCAAATCAGTTCAAGATACGAAAATGGGATTCAGGAAACATCATGACAAACCTACATTTCGGCTGGCATATGCCTTCCTTTCCAATCGATGACAGCAGCGGCGCGGACTTCGTGGACCAGGTCGGGCGTACATTGGACGAACTCGGCCCAACCTTCACCTCGGTGTGGGTGGACGATCATGTGCATCCGTGGGGGACGTTCGTGCCGCGTGAGACGCCCGCGCTGGAATGCGCCACCACCATCGCCTACTTCGCGGCGCGCCACCCGGCGTTGACCTTCGGCAGCCTGGTCTTTTGCCAGTCGTACCGCAACCCGGCGCTGCTGGCCAAGATGGCCGCCAACCTGCAACTGCTCAGCGGCGGACGCTACATCTTCGGCATCGGCGCGGGCTGGTTCGAGGAAGAGTACCACGCCTACGATTACGACTTTCCCCGCCCCGGGGTGCGCCTGGCCCAACTGGAGGAGACCGTCGAGATCGTCAAGGTGCTGTGGACGCAGACACCGGCCAGCTACGCGGGCAGACACTACAGCATCGAAGACGCCTACTGCGAACCAAAACCGTCGCCGATTCCGCCCATCCTCATCGGAGGCGGCGGCGAACAGGTGACGCTGCGCATCACAGCCAAACACGCGGACTGGTGGAACCTGCCCAGCGGCAAACTCGACGTCTACGCCCACAAACTCGACGTCTTGCGCCGTCACTGTGACGAGGTGGGCCGCGACTACGATGAGATCGTCAAGAGCATCACCCTCGAACTCATCGCCGTCGCCGAAGACGAAGAAACCGCCCGCCAGCAGGCAGCGTCCTGTCTCTACAACCGCGGCGACGCCATCTTCGGCACGCCTGAGCAGATCGCCGAGCGGATGCGTCCGTACTTGGATCTGGGTGTCACCCACTTCATGTTGCGCTTCGCCGATTTCCCCAGGACCGAGGGGATCCGGTTGTTTGCGGAACGGGTTGTGCCGCTGTTGGGGTGAGGGCTGTCACCAATCCGCCTGTCACTGCGGAGAGCACACGCCCACGTGCGCTGTGATCTGTCAAAGCCGCACGTGGGCGGCTTCCTCCGCATATCGTCCAGATGAACTCATTTGCCACGACCTACTACAGCAGGATGGATGATGTCGATGCCGTCGATCGGGCAGCCGATCCCCGAGTCGCACACCCAGTAAGATCCACCCTCCAGCGATTCGTGTTTCCCACACAAACTTCCTCGGTTTCCCAATGCCGATCACGCCTGACACAAGGATGGTTGCGATAAACGCTGATCGAGGAATTCATCTGCCTCTTCGGTGTTTTCCTCGGCTTTACATACCGCATGGCGGCTTCGATGTACTGTGTCAGCATCCAAAATATCCTGTGCGTTGAGCGTGTGGGGCGATGTTGTTCGTTCAGGAAGTTTAGCATATAATGAACCACTGTAGATCCCCACGCCAATTCGACCCCGGTATCAGAATTCCCGATCCGACCGACGAGTGGCATCAATGGCCAGAATACCGACCTATGATCAACTCATGAATCCAACGCTCCAGGCCTCAAGCGCTGGGCTCGGGTACATCGAGAGATCTACAACAAAGTACCGAGTTGATCGATCTTTCAACTGCTCAGCTGGAACAGCTACACGATCCAGCCGCGGTAGCCAAACTGAATTGAGTATCGCCTCGCTTGAGTCGTACTTATCTCAAAAGTACGGGGTGATTGACAATTCGGCCGTGGCGTTTGGGCGCTCACGCCGCAAGGAAGACAGGTGATCGAGTGATCCGATCTGGTAGCGTCACGTCAAAGAGAGTTTGACCGACGCAAGGCTGCGGAACCGAAGTGAAGACGGATGTGAGCTCACCTGAAGCGATGAACTACTACAGACACTTCAAATGTCGCCGGATGCTTCAGGCGCTTGATTCCAAGATTGCTACGTGAGTCAGGATTTACACAAGTTCAGGTCACCGGCCATAGCGGGACGGAGGCATTGACGGCAAGGAATCATGCGCTTGGGCGGTCTGCTCAGCTTCCACGTAATCTTCAATGCAAGCGATTCGGCTCAGTCGGAGCGGCGCATGTACGTGATTTCCGTGGCGCCATGGTTGGTCGAGCGGACAAAGCTTTGCATCACCACTGGTAATTTCACTAAAGATGCTGTTCGTGAAGCGACACGATGGCGCACCGCCATCGACCTTATTGATGGCGATCTGCCGTGGAGAAGCTCAAAGAGCTAAGCCTGGGCGTGTATACGAAACGCAACAAGAACAAGTGGAAGTTGATCACACTTGGTTTCAGAGCATTTGACACTAAATACCAACAGACTGGCGAACGGAGTTCCTATGCAAGACCCAAACACCTTGATCCGTTCCTGGAACATCATCGACCACCTCCAAACCGAAGAGGACATCCTCGCCTACCGCCAAGCCGCTGAGGAAGACGGTGATCCCGCCCTCATCGAGGCTGTAAAGGCAGATATCGCGCTTGCCCGAGAAAAATACCACCTACTGTCGCAGGACCAATCACTGTGACCATCCACACCCTCCATCTCATTTTCAAGACCCATCTCGATCTCGGCTTCACCCACTACGCCGCTGACGTGGCCCAGGAATACTTCACCCACTACTTCCCCAAGGCCATGCAGACGGCGCGGACCCAACGCGCCGAGGACCCCAGGCGCCGCTTTGTGTGGACAACCGCCGCCTGGCTCGTGGACGCCTACCTTGATCAAGCGTCGCCCGCCCAAAGACGCGAGATCGAGCAGGCCATCGAGGACGGCGACCTGATCTGGCACGGGCTGCCCTTCACCATGCACAGCGAACTGCTCGATCCCGCCCTCTTTCGGCATGGGCTGAGCATCGCCAAACGGCTGGACGCACGCTTCGGGCGGCAGACGATTGCGGCCAAGGCCACCGACGTCCCCGGCCACACGCGGGGGATCGTGCCGCTGCTCGCCGAAGCAGGCATCGAATTCCTGCACATCGGCGTCAACGAAGCGTCGACGCCGCCCAACGTGCCGCCCGTCTTCGTCTGGCGCGACGAGGAGATGCAAACCGAACTCACGGTGATGTACGTCCACGCCTACGGGGCCACGCAGACAGCGCCCGGCCTGGACGAGGCCATCGCCTTCGCCCACACCAACGACAACGCCGGCCCGCAGACGCCCGATCAGGTGCGCGATGCCTACGATCACCTGCAAGCCGACTACCCCGACGCCCGCATCGTCGCATCGTCGCTCGACGACTTTGCCCGCGCCCTACGCGCCGTCAAGGCAGATCTGCCCGTCGTCACCGGCGAAATCGGCGACACCTGGATCCACGGCGCGGGGACCGACCCCAGCAAGCTTTCCGACTACAAAGTGCTGCGTCGCCTCCACCGCCAGTGGACCGAAAACAAGGTCGACATCGATCCCATCGCCTGGAATCGCTTCGCCGACACGCTACTCTGTGTCCCCGAGCACACCTGGGGCATGGACGAAAAGACCCACCTCGACGACTACGCCCACTACAGCCGCGCCGACTTCGAGCGCGTGCGCCACACACACAAGTGGGAAGCCTTCGCCGCGTCCTGGGCCGAGCAGCGCGCCTACGTCGACGCCGCCGTGGCTGCGCTGCAAGGCACGCCGCTCCACGCCGAAGCCAGCGAAGCGTTGACCGGTCACCGCGCCGAGCGGACCCAGCGCCCCGATCTGGCCAACTTCACCCCGGTTTCGCTGTCCGCGCCGCTGCGTACGCCCCACTTCGACGTCGCCTTCGACGAGACCGGGGCGATCAACCACCTCGTCGACGCCGCGGGCAACGTGTGGGCCACACCGGCCAACGTCCTCGGGCTGTTGCGCTACCAGACCTTCGACAACGACGACTACGAACGCTTCATGGATCAATACCTGGATCGCTCCCATTGGTGGGGCATCCTCGACTTCTCCATGCCCGGTTTGGAAAAGACGGACGCGATCTCGCGGTGGTGGTTGCCGTCGCTGCAAGCGGCTTATCTCCGTCAAGACGCCAGCGAATGGACCGTCCTCGCCCAACTCAGCCTCCCGCCGGACTCGACGCAGCAGTTCGGCGCGCCCGCCGCGGCGTGGATCCGCTACGTCTTCGCCGCGGACGCGCCGCGCGTCGACGTCACCGTCCACTGGTTCGACAAGCCAGCCAACCGCCTGCCCGAAGCGTTGTGGCTCACCTTCAACCCCAGCGTAGACACCCCCGACGCCTGGCAAATGTCCAAACTCGGGCGCTGGATCTCGCCGTTGGACGTCGTCGACCGCGGCAACCACGAATTGCACGCAGTCGACACTGTCCGTAATGGGATGCTCCACATCGAGACATGGGATGCCGCGCTCATGTCCCCCGGCGCGCCCAAGCTGCTAAATTTCCAAAACAAAAACCCCGATCTCCGCGGCGGCGTACACTTCAACCTCTACAACAACGTCTGGGGTACCAACTTCCCCATGTGGTATGACGACGACGCACGCTTCCGCTTTCGATTGTCGTTTGGCGAAGGATAGATGACTCCACTGCGAAAAGTCCGACTTCTCTCCAGAGAGGATCAACCTCAAAGCATACAGAAGTCGGACTTTTCGCAGTGGAGTCATAGATAGAACGCGGATTAGGCGGATTGGGGCGGATATGTTTTGATCTTATCCGCTGAATCCGCTCAATCCGCGTTCTATTCTGCTAGGAGCTTTCGATGAATCTTTTGTTCGATCTGGACGGCACGCTCACCGAGCCGAAGACAGGCATCACCCGCTGCATCCAGTACGCGCTGAAGCGGCTCGGGCAGACGCCGCCCAGCGAAGCCGAGTTGGTCCCCTACATCGGGCCGCCGCTGTCCCAGACCTTCGCCTCGTTTCTGGGCAACGACGATCCGGCCCGCGTGGCGCAGGCGGTAACCCTCTACCGCGAGCGCTTCGCCGAGGTGGGCATGTACGAGAACGACATCTTTGACGGCATGGACGAGACGCTGGCGTCTTTCGTAGACGATGGGCATCGCCTCTTCCTCGCCACGTCGAAGCCGCGTTTCTTCGCCGAAAAGATCCTGGAGCACTTCGATCTGGCGCGTCACTTCGAGGCGATCCACGGCGCGGAGATGGACGGCACGCGCCAGGACAAAGCCGAACTCATCGCCTACGTCTTGCAGACGGAGGAACTGTCCGCGGCGCAGACGGCCATGATCGGCGACCGCAAACACGACATCCTCGGGGCCGTGGCCAACGGTGTCACCGCGATTGGGGTGCTGTGGGGGTACGGATCCGCGGAGGAGTTGGCGGGCGCGGGGGCAACATATCTGGTGACGGATCAGGCGGCGCTGTTGCATACCGTGCGCAACCTCTACTGAGAAGGAGTGCCCAGTGCCCACCCGGTATATCAACACCGATCTTGTGCTCGTGTCTCAAACGCCGCTGGATCTGATCTGCGCAGAATTGGGTCCGCGGTGTGACATTCTCCACAACGATCGCAATGAAGACGGCGACTGGCAGGCCATCATCGAAAGCGGTCTCACGACCAGCGAATCAGCGGCAGATGACATCGACGCTCTGCTCGATGCCATTGCCGGGTTCTCAGCCGACGCGCAGGCAGAATGGGGAGAGTGCAAGAAGCGTGAGTTGGACATGGGTTTCCAAGCCGGCGTGACATGGAGCTACAAATACGAGGTTCCGCAGCGGCTGGTGCAGAGAATTGCCGCCGCCGGCTGTTCCCTGGCGGTGACGATCTATGCCGAGTCGCCGGAAAGTGAGTAACTGCCATATCTCTTCAAGGGAAAGAAGGTTGACATGGCTTTTTCCGAATCTGAGCGCAAGGAGATCGACGATCTACTGCGTCCGCTGTGTGAGCGCGTGCCGGAACGGCTGCGCGACAAACTACGCGTGGAATATGAGATCGAGGAGCACACAGTCACATTGAACGAACGTCGCCCAGTCCATTTCGATCCTACGCGATGGACAACCCTGGGTATCGCTCGCTTCCGCTACGCTCGGACAAAGGACGAATGGCAGTTGTATTGGCAGCGCGCTTCGGGCAAGTGGCAGGTCTATGGGAGTCCATCATCCGACCTTGCACCACTGGTCGCGCTCGTCCGTGACGACGAAAACGGGGCATTTTGGGGCTAATTTATGGACACTGAAAACCCCGTCGTTCGCCTGTGCATGGACGGCGCACGCGCCGAGTTCGATCACCGCCGCGCCGATGCCTGCGCCTGCTACCAGCAAGCCTGGGACCTCGCCGCCGATGACTACGAACGCTGCATCGCCGCCCACTACGTCGCCCGCTGCCAGACGTCGGCGCAGGAGACGCTGGCGTGGAATCAGGTCGCTCTCGCCCACGCCGAAGCCGTGAACGACGAGCGAGTCGCGTCGTTTTTCCCGTCGCTCTACGTCAACTTGGGCGATGCCTACGAACAGGTCGGCCAGATCGAAGAGGCACAACGTTACTATGATCTGGCCGCGGCAACGGGGACGATCCCGCCGCGGCAGGCAGGAAAGCGGGACTTCAGTAGATCAATAAAATTCTGAAATCTCCTAAATCCTCTGGAAATCCTTTGAATCCGTGTAATCTGCGGATCAATTCTTCTCTGCCTTCGTGTATCTTCGTGTGGCTTCGCGGATCACTTCTGCACAGCATCGCATCCGTGTGGTCGATCCCAAAACAACCGCCATGACACCTCGGAGGACGTTCGATGAGACATGCCCGCCTGCTGCCCATCATCCTTGTGATCATCTTCCTGCTCGCCGCCTGTGACGCCGAACTGGACGCGCCTGCGGCCGAAGCGCCTGCGGCCGAAGCGCCCGTCGCTGCCACCGTCCCCCAGCGCACGGCGGCGACGTCGACGAAGGCTGTCGAAATCGCCGAGTTGTTCGCCGATTTCGTAGACGATGAAACGCCCGGCGCGGCGGTGCTGGTGAGCCAGGAAGATCAACTGCTCTACACCGGGGGCTTCGGCCTCGCCGATCTCGAGGACGGCACGCCGATCTCGGCGCAAACGAGCTTTCACCTGGGGTCGGTGGGCAAGCAGTTCACAGCGCTGGGGATCATGATGCTGGCCGAGCAGGGCGAACTCGACTTCGACGACGCCATCGGCGATCACCTGCCCGACCTGCCCTGGGGCGGCCAGATCACGATCCGCCAACTGCTCAACCACGTTTCCGGCGTCCCCGATTACGACGAAGACAGCGATGTGGAAGACGCCCTCTTCGCCGACACCGACACCCCCGGCAACGACGATCTGCTTGCCGCGCTGGCCCAACAGGACGATGTCGCCAAAACCCCCGGCGACGCCTTCGCCTACAGCAACACCGGCTACGATCTGTTGGGCGTCCTCATCGAGCAGGTCAGCGGAGAGACCTACGCCGACTTCATGCAAGAGAACGTCTTCGCGCCGTTGAAGATGACACACAGTTTCGCCCAGCCCAAGCGCCCGCGTGCTTCGGATTGGGTTGCCCACAGCTACACCGAAGAGGACGGCGACATCGTCGCCTACGACGAAGACCCGCTAGATGGCCTCAACGGCTCTGGCTCGATCTACGCCTCGGTCGACGATCTCTTCCGCTACGATCAGGCGCTCTTCGGCGGCGAACTCGTCGATCTCGACACCTTCGCCGAGGCGATCCAGCCCACCGAACTCAACGACGGCGAACTCTCCTACTACGGCTTCGGCTGGGAACTCGACGCCGATGACGAAAACGTCATCTCCCATTCGGGCGCCTGGCTGGCCTTCCAATCCTGCTACGTCCACTACATGGAAGAGCAATTCAGCGTCATCGTCCTCTTCAACCAGGACTACGAAGACGCCGATCCGTGTGAGATCGCGTTCGAGATCGCGGGGCTGTACGAATGACAAGGTGAAAGAGTGAGGGGGTGATCGCTGGATTGAATGGATTTCATGTGTTCGTGATGATGGGATGATGAGATGATGGAAGCCGCCTTATCCACATCATCTCATCATCCCATCATCATCTCCACCCAGCAACCAACACACGCAGCGATCACCCTGTCACCCTTTCATCCCCACCTTGTCATCCCCGCCCGCGGACGCTATACTTCTTCCCAGCAACTCCACCATCCGCCCACGCCACCCGCATAAACAGAAGCGAGCTGACCATGAAACTTGGTTACAGCACCTGGGGTATGCCCAACGTCCCCATCGACGCGATCATACCGCACCTGTCCGCGCTTGGGTTTCAGGCCGTGGAAATCTGTGTGTTGCCGCGATTCAGCACGGCGCTGTCGATTTTGGACAAGCATGAGCGGCGGCGCATCGCCGATCTCCTAAACCGCTACAACTTGACCCTCTCCGCCGTAAATTACTATGTTTCGATGATGGAAGAGGACGCCGCTACCTACGCCCACAACCTCGCCCAGGTCAAAGCCGCCGTGGATCTCGCCGCCGAGTGGACACAGGGCGATCACGCGCCCGTCGTCGTTGCCGGTATCGGCGGCCAACCGGGCGATCTGCCCGCAAAACAGCCCCAACTCGTAGACCGTCTCAACGAACTAGGGCGCTACGCCGAATCGCATGGCATCACCATCGCCCTGGAACACCACGTGGGCAACGCCGCCGAAACGCCCGAGCAGACAGTCAACCTGATGCAGCAGGTGGAATCGCCTGCCATCCGCGTCAACTTCGACATCAGCCACTTCAACGTGATGGGCATCCCCATCGAAGAATCGGTGGCCAAGATGGTCCCCTACGCCGCCCACGCTCACATCAAAGACGAGCGCGGCCGCGCCCAACCACGAATATCTCGTCCCCGGCGAAGGGGACTTCGACTACGCCGCCTACTTCCATGCCATGCACGCCCACGGCTACACCGGCGTCATTTCCGTGGAGATCAGCATGATGGTGCAGCGGAGAGAAGACTATGATCCGCTGGCGACGGCGGCGCGAGTTATGAGATTGTTTCGGCTGCATTCAATGTGTAATTTTCGATTGACGATTTACGATTTCACGTTGAGCAAGTGAACCTTCAAATGGCTGTTTTCCGGTTAACGAAGATACTGGCCCACTTTGAGACGACGCACTCAACCAGACAATCGTAAATCGTCAATCGAAAATCGAAAATCTCCCCAAAGGATCTTCCATGACCAATGCCAATTCTCCCATCGACGCCGAATCCTGGCTCCACATGTACGAGCAGATGTGCAAGATCCGCGCCTTTGAGGAGACGTCCAACGAGCTTTACACCAGCGCACGCATGCCCGGCCTGGCCCACCTGTACATCGGCGAAGAAGCGGTGGCTGTGGGCGTCTGCGAAGCCCTGCGCCGCGAGGACTATATCACCAGCACCCACCGCGGGCATGGACACTGCCTGGCCAAGGGCGCTGCGCTGGATCGCATGTTCGCCGAGCTGCTGGGCAAGGCCGACGGCTACTGCCGCGGCAAAGGCGGCTCCATGCACATAGCAGATCAGGAGACAGGCAACCTGGGCGCAAACGCCATCGTCGGCGGCAGCACCGGCATCGCCACCGGCGCGGCGCTGTCCATCAAGATGCGAGGGACGGATCAGGTGGCTGTCTGCTTCTTCGGCGACGGCGCGCTAGGGCAGGGCCTGCTCTACGAATCGATGAACATGGCGCAGTTGTGGAAACTGCCCGTGATCTACGTCTGCGAGAACAACCTCTACGGCGAGTACACCCACCACAGCGAAGCCGTGGCCGGTGACATGCTGGGCCGCGCCCGCGCCTTCGGCATCCACGCCGTCGATGTCGACGGCCAGGACGTGCGCGCCGTCCACGAGACGACCCGCGAACTGGTGGAACGCGCCCGCCGCGGCGAAGGACCGGCCTTCCTGCTCTGCCATACCTATCGCTTCCGCGGCCATCACGTGGGCGACATCAGCCGCGACTACTACCGCAGCCGCGAGGAAGAAGAATCCTGGCGACAGCGCGACCCGATCCACTTGCTCGGCGATTGGCTCACCGAAAATGGTCTCAGCGAAACGAGTGTGCTGGAACGCATCGACGCCGATGTACGCAGCGAAGTGGAACGCGCCGTCGACTTCGCCCTCAACGCCGTCTACCCCGACGCCAGCGAGGTGACCCGTCATGTCTACGCTTGAGTCGTTGCGCCAAAGCACAGGGAGCAAACCCATGCGCGAGATCACCATGTCTCAGGCCATCCGTGAGGCGCTGGTGGAAGAGATGCGCCGCGACGAGCGCGTCTTCATCATCGGCGAGGACGTGGCCGAGGCCGGCACCGTCTTCAAAGTGCTCGCTGGTCTGGTGGACGAGTTCGGCCCGCAGCGGGTGATCGACTCGCCCATCTCCGAAGCGGGCATCGCCGGCATCGGCGTCGGCGCGGCCATGACCGGAATGCGGCCCGTCGTGGACATCATGTTCGGCGACTTCACCACACTGACGATGGATCAGATGGTGAACCAGGCTGCCAAGATCCACTACATGTCGGGCGGCAAACTCAGCGCGCCGATGGTCTTGCGCACCACGATGGGGGCCAGCCGACGTTCCGCCGCGCAGCATTCGCAGTCGCTGCACGCCTGGCTCAGCCACATCCCCGGCCTCAAAGTCGCCCTGCCCGCCACACCCTACGACGCCAAAGGGCTGATGAAAAGCGCCATCCGCGACGACGGTCCCGTCGCCATCTTCGAAGACAAAATGATGTACCAGCTCAAAGGCCCCGTCCCCGAAGACGAGTACACGCTGCCCTTCGGTGTGGCCGACATCAAGCGCACAGGGACAGACATCACCCTGGTCGCCACCAGCAGCATGGTCCTTGTGGCGATGGAAGCCGCCGAGCAACTGGCCGAAATCGGCCTCAGCGCCGAAGTCATCGATCCGCGCACCACTATCCCGCTGGACAAGGACGCGCTGATCACCTCGGCCAAGAAGACTAGCCGCGCCATCGTCATCGACGAGGGCTACGAGCAGTACGGCGTCACCGCCGAGATCGCCTCCGTCATCGCCGACGGCGCATTTTACTACCTGGACGCGCCGGTCAAACGCCTGGGGGCCATGAACGTCCCCATCCCCTTCTCGCCCGCCCTCGAAGACATCACCATCCCCACGGCGGATGATGTGGTGGCGATGGCGAAGGTATTGTGTGGAAGAAATTGAAGGAGTTTTTATGCCCAAAGAAGTAATCATGCCCGCCTTGGGAATGGCCCAGGAGACGGGGACGTTGCTGCGCTGGTTGAAAAACGAAGGTGATGCCGTGGCGCAGGGCGAGCCGATCATGCAGATCGCCACCGACAAGGTCGACGTGGAGATCGAAGCGCCCGCTTCCGGCGTCCTTGCGCAGGTGACCGCCGCCGAAGGGGATGATGTGCCGGTGGGTACGGTGATCGCGCTGATCCTGGCGGCGGGGGAAGACGCGCCCGCTGCCGTGTCCGCTGAGACTGCGGTGGACGAACCATCGCCCAAGCCATCAACAGCGGTGACGGCCACACCGGTTGCGGCGCGCATCGCCGCCGAACACGACGTGGACCTGGGCGAGATTGTCCCCAGTGGCGGGCGCATCGAGAAAAAGGACGTCCTCGCCTATCTCGATGCCAGGCAGGCCGCCGACGCATCCACGATCCAGCCGGCGTCGCCCAAGGCGCGGCGACTGGCAGCGGAGCGCGGCGTCGATCTGCGCACGCTTCAGGGAAGCGGCCCCGATGGCGCTGTCCTGGCGGCGGATGTGCTCAACGCTGCCTCGCCCGCACCGGCCAGGGAGCCGAAAACCGCGGCCCCGGCGGTGACGCGTCCTGCGCATACCGAGCAGCCGCCGTTGTTCCAGCGCGGCCGCCCCATCGGCTCCGATGGTCGTTCGCGTCTGTGGCAGGTAATGGCCGAACGGCTCAGCCAGAGTTGGCGTGATGTGCCGCACTTCTACCTCAGCCGCGACGTCGACGCCACCTCACTCAAGGCATGGCGCGCCCAACTCCAGGGCCGCGGGCTGAAGACGGTCACCTTCACCGATCTGCTCGTCAAGCTGACCGCGGCAGCGTTGACCCGTCACCCGCGGCTGTACGCCTGCTGGGTGGAGAACGGCATCGTCTACAACGAACACATCCACGTCGGTCTGGCTGTCGCCATCGAAGACGGACTGCTTGTGCCGGTGATCCACTACGCCGATCAGTTGGGGCTGGTGGAACTGTCCGCGCGCCGCTCCGAACTGGTGGAGCGTGCCCTGGCAGGCAAGTCCACCGCCAACGATCTTACCGGCTCCACCTTCACCATCAGCAACCTGGGCATGTACGGCGTGGACAACTTCAACGCCATCGTCAACCCGCCGCAGGCCGCCATCCTCGCCGTGGGCCGCATCGCCGACCGCGTCGTCGCCGTGGACGGTCAACCCGGCGTGCGTCCCATGATGACGCTGACGCTCTCCTGCGATCACCGCGTGGTCGACGGCGCACGCGGCGCGCAATTCCTGGCTGATCTGGCCGACCTGATCGAAGATCCGCTGCGGGTGTTGGAATGAACAACATGATTGCCCATCGACCGCGTATCCTGCTGGCATTTGACCGGCGCGTACGTGAACAATATCTCGATCACACGGATCTGGAACGGCTGGACGCGCTGGCGAACTGGGATTGGTTCGAGTGCGAGGGCGGCGGCATCTACTCCACCAACGACGATCCGGCCACGGTGACGGCCCTGCGCGAGCGCATCGGCGCATATGACGGCGTGATCGTCTGTCACGGCGCGCCCACGCTGACGGCGGAGATCCTCGACGCCGCGCCCAATCTGCGCTTCATCGGCGAGCTAGAAGGCGACCGCTTCGCCACCCGCATCGATCTCGACGCCGCCTGGGCGCGTCACATCCGCACCGTGGACACCACCAACGCCTCGTCCTACCCCGTGGCGGAGTGGGCGCTGGGGCTGATCCTGGTGTGCATGCGCAACGCCGGGGAACATTTCCGGCGCATCATCGCCGGCAACACGCGCATCAACCCGGATGCACGCAGCCGCATGCCCGGTCGGCTCACCGGCAAACGCGTCGGTCTCATCGGCGGCGGCCACATGGGGCGGCGGCTGATCAAGCTGCTGCGCCCCTTCGACGTGGACATCTGGGTACACGATCCCTACCTGCCGCGTGAACTGCCCGAGGCGCTTGGCGTCACCGCCACGTCGCTGCAGAACGTCCTCTCGCAGTGCGACGTGATCGTCTGTCTCGTCCCCCTCACGCCGCAGACGAAGGGCATGTTGGGTGCGAACGAGATCGAGATGATCCGCTCCGGCGCGGTCTTCGTCAACGTCTCGCGCGGTCCCGTCGTCGACGCCGACGCGCTTGTCGCCCGCCTACGCCGCGGGGACATCCTTGCCGGTCTCGACGTCTTCGATCCCGAGCCAATCCCGGCGGACAGCGACATCCTACACCTGCCCAACGTCTTCCTCAGCCCGCACATCGGCTACTACACCGGCGACCAGCACCCCCACTTCTTCAACCTCATGGTCGACGAAGTGGAGCGCTTCTTCCACGGGCACGAGACGTACTATGATCTCACGCCGCGGTCGAAGGCGAACAGGAGTGATTTACGATTTTCGATTGACGATTTACGATTGTCTGGTTGAGTGTGTGATCCCCAATTGGGTTGGGGCTTTGTTAACGAACATTCCTACTTGCGGAGATCTCAGACGCTTGACGCGACAATCGTAAATCGTCAATCGAAAATCGTAAATTGAAGGAGTTTTTATGTCATCCATTCGATACGGTTTTCCCTCCCAATCTTCGCCGCTCCTGGTGGACGGCTGTTCCGTACGCCCAGCTACGCGGCGCTGGATGCGTCGACGACAATGGCGTTGGCGCGGCACGCGGATGAACTGGGCTTCGACGATATCTGGGTGGCGGATCACTTGATGCTGGGCAAGGACAACGCCATCCTCGAAGGGTGGACGACGCTGGCGGCGTTGGCGGGCAGCACGATGCGGGCGGCTGGGCATGATCCACCAGGCCCACTTCTTCCGCAACCCGGCGCTGGCGGCCAAGATGATGGCGACGCTGGACCAGATTTCGGGCGGGCGCTTCATCTTCTTCGCCGATCCGGCCTTCGGGCGGGCCGAGCATGTGGCCTATCACCTGCCCTACCCCGAGGACGTGGCCGAGCGCATCGCCCGCAACGTGGAAGGCGTGGAACTGGCGCTGGCTCTGTGGGAAGCGCCCGGCCCGGTGACATTCCAGGGCCGCTTCTACGGTGTGGACGCCGCCACCTGCACGCCGCGACCGATGCAGCAGCCGCACCCGCCCATCTGGTTCGGCGAGGCCCACCCCGACACCCTGGCCGCGGTGGCCCGTCTTGGAGACGGCTGGAACACCGTCCCCGTGGTGCTGCCTGAGTTGGAACGCCGCATCGCCGCGCTGGCCGCAGCGTGCGCCGCGGTAGGCCGTCCTTTCCACGAGATCGAGCGCAGCCTGGAGACGCAGATCCTCATCGCACCGGATCGCAACGCCATCCGTGAGCAGTTGCGCGCCATGATCGCCCTCACCGCCGACCCACCCGCGGCGGACGTGGCGTCCTTCGTGGCGGGAAGTGGACGAATACCCGCCCTCGTTGAGCGAGACCTTCCTCATCGGCACACCTGCGGAAGTCCGCCAACAGATGCAGCGCTACATCGACATCGGCATCACCCACTTCATGCTCTGGTTCATGGACGCGCCAAGTCAAGCGGGAATGGAATTGTTCGCAGAAGAATTTAGATTTGCGATTGACGATTTACGATTGTCCTGTTGAGCAAATGAATTCTCGATTGGCAAGGATTGGGGTTGACGAAACAACAATCCCACAGAGAAATCGTATCCTCGACGAGACAATCGTAAATCGTCAATCGCAAATCGAAAATCCATAGAAAGGATCTCCGATGGATCTCCAACTCTCAAACCAAGTCGCCGTGGTGATCGGCGGGGCCAGCGGCATCGGGCTGGCGACGGCGCGGGCGTTTGCGGCGGAAGGCGCGCCCGTGGCCGTGCTGGATCGCAACCCCGATGTGGCCGCAATTGCGCAGCAGATCGGCGACGAGTTCGGCGTCGCCGCGCTGGGACGTGTCCTCGACGTGACCAACTACGAGGACGTGCGCGTCGCTGCCGCCGCCGTCGAAGCCGAACTCGGGCCGGTACATTGGCCGCGCTCAACTACCGGCTGAGCCAACATGCGCTCTTCCCCGCCCAGATCGAGGACGTGAAAGCCGCCGTGCGCTGGCTGCGCGCCCACGCCGTCGGCTACAACCTCGATCCCAACCGCTTTGGCGCGTTCGGCGAATCCGCGGGCGGGCATCTGGTGGCGATGTTGGGCGTGACGGGTCATGTGACCGAGTTCGAGGTGGGCGAACATCTGGACGTCTCCAGCCGCGTGCAGGCGGTGGCCGACCACTTCGGCCCCACCGACTTCCTGCAAATGGACGCCCATCGCCTGCCCGACGGCATGGTCCACGATGTGGCCGACTCGCCTGAATCGGAGCTCGTAGGCGGTCCCATCCAGGAGCATCCCGAGCGCGTGGCCGCGGCCAACCCCGTCACCTACGTGTGCGCCGACGCCCCGCCCTTCCTCATCGTCCACGGCGACCAGGATCCACTTGTCCCCTATCACCAGAGTGTGCTGCTCAACGGGGCGCTGCAAACGGCAGGCGTGCCGGTCACATTTTACACGGTGAAGGGGGAGGGGCATGGGAATTTCCGCGATCCGCAGGTAAAGGTGTTGACGCGGGAATTCTTGAGCAAGCATCTGCTTGCGTGAAGATACGAGATTGAGCGATTAGGAGATTGGGGATCGTCTACAGGATCTGAAATCCCCTATCCTCCGCAACTCGCAGCCCGCAATCCGCAATTCGCAATTCGCAATCCGCAACTCGCAACCCACAAAGGATCTCCATGCCCAACAAACTCTACTTCGAGAAATTCCGTGTCTTCCAAGTGGTTGTCCCTGCGCGCGAGGACATTCTGTCCGCGCCGGTGAGCAAGAGTGCGATCTACTCCGGCAATCTTTCGTGGCCGGAACTGCCCATCTTCCTCGTGGAAGGCGTCACCAACACGGGGATCACCGCCGTGGGCGAGACGGATCGGGGGACGTCGCAGGCCACGCTGGAGGCGACGCTACATGATCTGCTCGGCCGCGATCTGCTCGCCGCCACCCCCGCCACCATGTGGATGAGCGAAAGCGACGCCGTGGGCCTGCCCTCGCGCTACCCGTATTGGTCTTGGGAGGTGCGGGGTGAGCGCAGTTACCTGCTCATGGAATCGCTTTGGCTCGACGCCGTGGGCAAGGCCACGGGCCTGCCCGCGCACACGCTGCTGGGCGGCGCGGTGCGCAAAGTGGTCCCCACCGACTTCTGGGCGAACCGGCCTTCGGCGGCGGTGATGGCGAAGTTGATCGGCGAAGCCCAGGAGCGCGGCCTGCGCGGCATCAAGATGAAGTCCGACGGCAGCGGTGACACGGCGCGGGCGCTGCTTGAGATCGCGGCCGACGTGCCCGCCGGCTTCCGCGTCACCATCGACCCGATGACGGCGTGGCGGTCCTTGCGCGAGAGTGCCCGCTGGTTCGATGCGTTGGCGAAACTCGATTGCGACATCCAGATCGAAGATCCCTTCCCGCACCAGGCCATCGAAGACTGGCAGCGCGCCCGTGGCTATTCGCCCATCACCATCATCTGCCATCCTCGCGGCGAGGCGAACCTGCGCCTGGCCCTGCGCGAGGAAATGGCCGACGGCTACAACCTGGGCCTGGGCAGCACCTACAATTTCTTGCAGATGGCGCATGTCATCGAGGCCGCGGACAAAGATTGCTGGCAGGGCAGTTCGCTGGAACTGGGCGTGGGGCAGCACGTGCGCCTGCACGCGGCCGCCTGCGCCCGCAGTTGCGTCCTCGGCAGCGACATGCAGAGCGAATGGGTACGCGAACACACCCTGATCACCCCACGCATGGCCTACGCCGACGGCGGCGCCATTGTCCCCGACCGGCCAGGGCTGGGGATCGAGCTTGACCGGGGGGCGGTTTCGGGGTACTGTCAGCGAGAATTTGACGTAATGCGTAATTCGTAATGCGTAACCCAGAGATCTCGTTGAGTATCTGGCTTTGAATTGGACGAGCTACCCTGCGAGCCACGCAAGCGCACCCAAGGCACTCAACGAATTACGCATCACGCATTACGCATCACGCATTACGCATTACGCATCACGTCCCATCACACAGGAGGAAATCCACCACCATGTCACGTAGAGTAAGCTTTGAACTAACCGACAAAGTTGTCGTTGTTACCGGGGCGGGGCGCGGGATTGGCAAGGCGATTGCCGAGGTCTGCGCCGAGTACGGGGCCAAGCTGGCGCTGGGCAGCCGCACCGTGGCCGAATCCGAGGCGACGGCGGAAGTCTGCCGAGCGGTGGGTGTCGAGGCGGAAGCGTGGCCGCTGGATGTTTCCAGCGTGGCCAGCATCCGCGAGTTTATCGACAACGTATTGGCACGTTACGGGCGCATCGACGTCCTCGTGAGCAATGCGGGGTACAACTCGCCCAAGCCCGCCCTCGACTACACCGAAGAGGAATTCGACTACATCTCCGACGTCAACTTCAAGGGCGCGTTCTTCATCGCCACCGCCGTGGCCCAGAGCATGATCGACCGCAAGATCGAAGGCAGCATCATCACCATCAGCTCGCAGGTGGGCATCGTGGGTGGTCCGCTACGCGATCTACGCCGCGGCCAAGGGTGCGGTGGGTCAATTCACCCGGTCACTGGCCGCGGAATGGGCGCAGAACGGCATCACCGTCAACGCCGTCGCCCCCACCTTCACGCGACACCGCTGCTCGAAGAAGCCGTCAAGAACCCCGAATTCGCCAAGAACCTGCAAAAGTCCCCATGGGCCGCCTGGCCGAACCCGACGAAATGGCCGCCGCCGTCGTCTACCTGGCATCGGACGCAGCGCGGATGGTCACCGGGCAGGTGTTGGCGGTGGATGGAGGATTTACGGCGGTCTGAGAAACGAGATTAGGGGATTAGGCGATTAGGAGATTTTAGTTGTTACGGCGAGACGTCCTGCTCTGGAATCCCCCAATCGCTCAATCTCCTAATCGCCTAATCTCAACCATACCCCACACAAGGATCAATCATGCCCACCAAACTACGCGCTGCAATTCTTGGCTGCGGAGGGATGTCTCGCAACCACATTCGGGGATACATCGATTCGGGCCGCTACGAGATCGTGGCGCTGGCCGATCTCAACCCAGAGGCCATGGACGAGGTGGATCGGCAGTTCAGCATCTCGCCCGCACACTACACCGACGCCCGCGAGATGATGAAGGCCGAACGGCCCGACGTCGTCTCTATCTGCACTTGGCACGGCGGCCACGCCCCGTGGACGATTGCTGTGTCCGCCTTCAAGCCCAAGGCGATCCTGTGTGAGAAGCCAATGGCCGATACCGTGGGCGCGGCGGAGCAAATGATGGTGGCCTGCCGGCGCAACGGCGTGAAGCTGGCAATTGCCCACCAGCGCCGCTTCCTGCCCGCCTACACCCTGGCCAAAGACCTCATCGCCCAGGGCGCCATCGGTGACGTCAACCTGATCCAGAGCTTCGGCGGCGCGGGCCTGCCCAACTACAGCTCACACCAGACCGACATGTACCGTTACCTGCTCGGCGACGACGAATGCACGTGGGTGATGGGCAACATCGAGCGCAAAACCGACCAATACGAGCGCAGCACCCGCATCGAAGACAGCGCCATGGCTGTCTTCCAGTTCAGCGGTGGGGCGCGGGCGCTGATCCTCAGCGATCTGATCCCCAACTACTACCAGGGCGCGCTGATCGTGGGCAGCCAGGGGATGATCAACATGACCACCAACGATCTGCAACTCATGAACGCGTCCACGGGTGGGCAGTGGCAGCGTCACGCGCCCGACGGCAAATTCTACAAGGTGGCAGAGCAGGGCGACCGCTTCGAGTGGGTGGAAGCCGGCGCAGCCCAGGCCGACGAACTGGCCGACTGGATCGAGGGCGTCGTCCCCACGCATCGGGGCGCGGCGGAGAACGGCTACAAAGCGCTGGAGATGATCCACGCCGTCTACGAATCGGCGCGCATGCACGAAAAGGTGGTGATGCCCATGCGCACCCGCGTCAACCCGCTTGATCTCATGGTGGAATCGGGTCACCTCGTCCCCGAGCGCCCCGGCCGCTACGACATCCGCGCCTTCCTGTTGCGCGGCGAAAGCATGACGAAGGATGATCCGAGTGTGTGATGGGGATTGGGGACTGGGGATCAGGGACTGGGGACTGGGTTGAGCGAGTTGATTCGGCGACTGGGATATTCTGTACCTACGGTGATGGGATGATGGGATGATGACCGTCATCATCCCATCATCTTCGTAGGTACAGAATCTCCAACACAGCGAACTACCCAGAAACAGAAATTAGTTACTCAACCCAGTCCCCAATCCCCAGTCCCCAATCCAAAATCCCTTATTCAAAAGGAGCCAACCATGCCCGCATTGACCCCAGCACAGGTGCAGCAGTTCCACGAGGATGGTTATTTGATCGTGGAGGATCTCTTTGATCCGGTGGCGGACCTCGATCCGATTATCGAGGAATATCAGGGAGTGCTCGACACCCTCGCCGACGAATTGTTCGCCCGTGGCGAGATTGCGTCCACCTATGCCGAAATGCCCTTTGGTCCTCGGCTCACGAAGATTTACGCCGAGAGTGGCAAGGTCCACGCGCAGTATTTCGACTTTTCGCTGCCGCAAGCCAATGTGCAATTGGACACGCCCATGTGGGTTGGGCCGGCTGTCTTTCGTACGTTGCGCAACCCGCGGCTGCTCGACGCTGTGGAATCGTTGATCGGGCCGGAGATCTACTCGAATCCGGTGCAGCATGTGCGCCTGAAACCGCCGGAACACCTGACGCCCAAGAACGACGACGGCCGCGCCCAACTGGGCAAAACGCCCGTCCACCAGGACAACGGCGTGGTCAACCCCGAAGCCGACGATAGCGAGATCCTCACCGTCTGGTTCCCGCTCAAAGACGTGACGGTGAAGAATGGCTGTCTGTGCGTGTGGCCGGGCAGTCACCGGCAAGGGCTGCTCGATCACTGCCCCAGCCCGATTGGCTTGAAGATTCCAGGCAAACTGTTGGGTGGCAACAAGGCGATCCCTGTGCCGTTGAAGCGGGGTGGCGCGCTCTTCATGCACAAGCTGACGGTGCATGCATCCTACTCGAACACCAGCGATGAAGTGCGTTGGAGCTTCGATCTGCGCTACAATCCGATTGGGCAGGCGACGGGGCGCGGCGCGTTCCCCGGTTTCGTGGCGCGCAGCGCGGCCAATCCCGAAAGCGAGTTGCACGAGCCGGCAGCATGGGCCGATCTGTGGGTTCAAGCCCGTCATCGCCTCGCTACCGAGGGCATGGGCGCGTTCAACCGCTGGAACACAGACAACCCAGTATGCGCGTGAGACTATTACATCACCGATCACAGGACAACTAACCATGACAATTCGCATGGCCCAATACGGCACCGGACACGGACACGCCGAGGGCAAGCTGACTTCGATGCTCAACCACCCCGAAGTGGACGTGGTGGGCGTCTTCGAGCCGAACGAGGAACGCCGCAAGCAGGTACAGGGCACAGGCGCGTACGCACATGTCCACTGGTTCGATAGCGTGGACGAGATGCTGGGCGATCCGTCGATTGTGGCGGTGGCGTCGGAAGGGTGGAACGTGGAGAGCCTCGACTTCACCGAGGCAATTGTCAACGCGGGCAAGCATGTTTGGTACGACAAGCCCGCGGGGCAGGACTGGCCGCAGTGGCAACGGGTAGTGGCGAAGGCGCAGGAACAGGGAACCTACATTCAGATGGGCTACATGTTCCGCTACCACAACGGCTTCCGCCAGATTGCGGCGTGGAGCCGGGCCGGGCTACTGGGGACGATTCATTCGGTGCGGGCGCACATGTCCACCAACCTCAACAACGCCCAGCGCCAGGTGATCAGCGTACACCAGGGCGGCATCTTCTACGATCTGGCCGGCCATATGTTGGATCAGATCGTGTGGCTGTTGGGGCGTCCGCTGCGCACGACGGGGTTTCTGCACAACCACAGCGGCGAAGTGCCGTCCTTTGCCGACAACACGCTGGGCGTGCTCGAATACGAACAGGCGATTGTCTTCGTGGACATTTCGGCGCTGGAGCCGCGGCCCATGGCCCGTCGCTTCGAGGTGTACGGCAGCAAGGGCAGCGCCATCCTGCTGGAGCCGTTTGAGCCGGCCCACGCCATCCGCCTCTGCCTTGAGGAAGCGGCAGACGGCTACGCCGTCGGCGAGCAGATCATCCCGGTGACGCCCCAATCGCGCCAGGAACTCTACGATCTGGAACTGGCCGCCTTCGTCGACGTCCTCGCTGGGCGACGTCCGCCGGATCGTTCGCCCCAGCACGAGTTGACGGTGCAAGAGACGCTGCTGCGCACCACCGGCCACGTGAGCGACGGCTGACGGACGGCGACAGACGGCGGACGACTGACGACCGTCTCTACAACCTGCAAACCTGCAACCTCCCTTACCACATCTCCTGCATCATCGTCGTCAGCGCTTCGACTTCAAACGGTTTCTGGAGCCAGGCGATGCCGCCTTGTTCGAGCATCTGACGTCCGTCGTCTTGCAGCGGATACCCCGTCATCAGGATCACCTTGACGTCGGGGTTTTTCTCGCGCAGCGCGTGGCTGAGTTCAAGCCCGCCCAGCCGCGGCATAATCATATCGCTTAGCACCAGGTCGATCTCCGCTTGATGTTGCTCGAACACCAGGATCGCCTCCTGACCGTCTTTGGCTGTGAACACTTTGTAGCCACTGATTTCGAGAAAATCGACCAGTGCATCGCGCGTGGCTACGTTGTCTTCCACCACGAGAATGCAGCGGTGGTGGGTACTCTCTGTGGGTGTGAACATCTCTGCCTTTTCCTTCGATTCGATGCCATCTACCAACGGCAGATAGATGAAGAAAGTTGTACCCTCGTTGGGGGCGCTGTGGACTTTGATGAAACCATCGTGTTGTTGCACGATGCCGTAGACCTGCGCCAGCCCCAACCCGCTTCCTTTGCCCCGCTCTTTGGTGGAAAAGAAAGGATCGAAGATACGGCTTAAGATCGCGCTGGGCATGCCGTCGCCGGTGTCTCCAACTTCGATGCTGAGCCAACGCCCCGCCGGCATTTCCGGTACCGGTGCTTTTTGGTTTGGACGCAGATCGAGATCTGTGAGATGTAGGCGCAACTGACCGCCGTTGGGCATGGCATCGCGTGCGTTGACTGCCATGTTGATCAGCGCCTGCTGGAAGCGCGCCGGATCGAGTGTCACCTGATAGTCTGGCCGAGCGGCGGTGAATACGATTTCGATGGTTTCGGGGAGAATGCGTTCCAGCAGTTTTACCAGATCCTTGCAGAAGGGGATGGCGTTGAGGGTGTGCCGTTCCAGCACAGAAGTGCGGCTGAAATCGAGCAGTTGACGCACCAACTCGGCGGCGTATTGCGCCTGTTGGTGGATCACTTCCAGCCGTTCGCGGTTCTTGCCGCTTAGATCAAGTGTGTTTTTCATCAACTGTGAATAGATCACAATGGCGCCCATGATGTTGTTGAAATCGTGGGCGATGCCTGCCAACTGGCCCACAGCCGCCAATTGCCCCTGCTGCATGGCGCGCTGACGATTCTCGCCGATTCGGTGACATTACGCAGAACCAGGAGCCAACCGTCCTGCTCGGCGCCCGAGCCCATCGCGGATTCATCACCTCGAACGTGGCTGTGTCGGGGATCACTGTTTCTACTTCGTGGAAGAGCTCTCCTGCTTCCGGCGCGATCAGCAACGTATCGAGTGGGACGCCACCGAATGCTTCGATGCGCCTCCCCGCAACCAGTTCGCCAAAGTCGGCCAACATCGTCTCGGCCGCAGGGTTTGCCAATAGGATCTGTCGATTGGGGGCAAGCAAGATCAGCCCATCGGAGACGCCGTCCATCACACGCTGAAGCTGCTCCGCCTGTATGCGAATGCGGTTGACAAAGCGTGTATTGGCAATTGCAACTGACGCCTGGTTGGCCAGCGCTGTAAGCACGGCCAGGTCGTCTATGTCGAAGTGAGTGGCATCGACGCGGTTGGCTGCCGTCAGCACGCCCAGGATCTGATCCTGGTAGAGCAACGGCGTCATCACGACAGAGCCGATGTCGATCACGTCTTCGTTGGTTTCTGTGTTGGTTTCTGTGTTGGTTTCTGTGTTGGTTTCTGCGCTGTGTACTAGCCTGTTCAGCGCGTCGCTGTGTAGTATGATCCCTTCTCGCTGTTGCAACACCTGCTCCAGCATCCGATCCATTAGATCCTGGAAGCGTGGGATCTCGGCGGCAAGATCGGTCTCGTTGCCTTCGGCATTGTGCGCCACGCTGCGGCAGCCATCTTGCCCCAGGATCAGCAAACTGCCCCAGTCGGCATTGAGGACGGAGATCACGCCGTCGACCACCGATTTGAGCAGGCGCGGCAGATCTTCTGTGGAGATTAGGTGCTGCGCGACGGTGTAGAGTGCATTGGTGCGCTTGAGTGAGCGTGCCACTTCTTCGTAAAGAATTGCACGCTGGATCGAACTGGCTGCGATGTCGGTTACGGCGGCCAGAAGGCTCAGATCTGTCTCCGAGAACGGTTTGTCGCGCCCGATGTGCAGCACGCCGATGGGTTCGTCGTCCACGAGAAGGGGTGTACAGACCTGAGCGGGCGCCAGCCCAGGCGGCAAACTCTGGCCGAAGCGCGGGTCTGTGTAAATGTCTGCGGAGGCAATCACGCGCCTGTGGCGACGCACTATATCCACGAGGGTGGGCGACTCTGCCAGGCCAGTAAGGCGCTGTTTCCGATGGGTGCGCTTGTCGTCGCTGAAGATGCTGACCTGGCTCGCATCCAGCGTCAGCAACGCGCTGACCTGATCCAGCAGGATAGCCAACATGGCGTCGCTGGTGGCGGCGGAACGCAGCGCTGTAGCCATGCGCACCACGGCATCTTGGATGCGTTCGGCGTGTTTGGCCTCGGTGATGTCGGTGATGATGGCCATGCTGCCCACCACCTCTTCGGCGCCCTTCACAATTGGCGCTGTGGCAACGCTGACGTCGATCAGCTTGCCGTTGCGATGAAGTCGCTGGGTTTCGTACAGGCTGAAGCGCCGCTCCTCGTACAAGACGCGCAGGCGCTCGTTCAGTTCGTCTGCGTTGGCTTGCGGAACGTATGGCAGCGCTCCGCCGAGGACTTCGGCCTCACTCCAGCCGAAGATGCGCTCCGCTGCCGAATTCCAGGTGGTGACCTTGCGTTCCCGATCCATGGCGATGATGCCCAATGGCGAAGATTGGATCATCGTCTGTAGCGTGGTGGTCGTTTCCCGTAGATCGCTTTCGGTCTGACGCCGTGCGGTGATATCGCGGAAGTTGACGACGATGGCGCGTACGCTGTCGACGTGGAGAAGGTTGTTACACACGCCTTCGATCCAGATGTACCCACCGTTGGCGTGCGCCACGCGGATCTGCGCAGAGATGATGCCGCCTGGTCTCTGTAGCAGATCGCCGATCAGCCATGCCGCCTGCGCGGCGTCGTCGGGGTGGATGGCGAACAGCGCCGATTTGCCCATCAGTGCGCCCGGTTCGACGCCGAGAATGCGCTGAACGCTGGGGCTGGCATAGCTAAACAGACCATCGCCGTCGATGAGCAGGATCACATCGTCGCTGTATTCGATGAGCGAGCGAAACCGTTCCTCGCTGCGGCGGAGTTGGGCTTCGGTCTGCCGTCGTTCCGTCACATCGCGCAGGACGGAAAGGTGACGACCTGGCAGGAAATTGGCAGTGGCGGAGTATTCGGCCTCGCGGACCGAACCATCCGGTCGATGCACGCGAAATACGCCGCGTTCCACCTGAGATTGTTGTTGAAAGTTGTGCCACACCGCGTCGATATCGACATCGGGGGCGGCGAAATCCCGTACTGTACGCCCAATCAAGGACTCGCGCGATAACCCGAACAGTTCGCTGGCCGCCGGATTGGCGTCGATGTAACGTCCTTCGTCGTCGGCGATCAGGATCGCGTCCAGTGCCGATTCAAACAAAGCACGCAATTGACGCTCGTTGCTGTGCAGGGCCTCTTGTGCCTGCCGCAGCAGGATGATGTGTCCGCTATCTGGATCGATGACCGCGTCGATCTGGCCGCGAACCAACTGGTGCAGATCTCGCTCCAGTTCGGCCAGACGCTGCACCAGGTGTTGGATCTCGGAAAAGACGTCGGCAGAGGTGCCATCTGTTTGATGATGCGAGGATTGGGGTGTTTCCATGTCGCTTTCTGCGGATGCTTAGGCCATATCCAGGGCAACGAGAACGGTGTTTCGCTCGCTCAAGTCGCCAATCACCCGCACCGTCGGTTTGGGGCGGATGCGCAGCAGTGTCGGCGTCACCAGCACGCCGTCTTGTAGCGCGCGCCATGGGTATTCCAACACATCGATGATTTCAAGCTCGCACTGTTGCGTCTGGCCGTGTTCGTTGCAGAGCGCCAGCGCGTTGGCCACGGCGCGCACCGAATTGGGTGCGTTGCCCGCTTTGTAGAGCCGCAACTCGATGGTCGCGTTTGGCGTCATCTGTTCTACTCCTCTACGCCGCGCAAGCGCTTCAACTCATCGATCATCTGTTGCCACTGCTTCTCTTGTGCCGCTTCGATCCGATTGAGATCGACCAGATCTTCGCTGTGTTTTGTCAGCTCCGCTTCCAGCGCGGCGATGCGCGCCTTGAGTTCATTCTCGGCAGCGCGCAGTTGACGGCGGCGGCGTTCTACCTCGCGTCGTTGCTCATCGTGCAGTTGGTTGGCCCTCTGTTCCTTCTCCCAGCGTAGCGTACCCATCAACACCTCACCGCCGGCTGTATACGCGTCGGCCAGTGTGACGCCGTCATCCGTGAGCAGCAACTCGCGCACCTGGTTCGAGTGACCGGTTCCGCGCGATTTGATGATGCTGAGCGCACGGTTGCGTTCGCCGCTCATCTCTACGTAGGAAAGGTGGATCCACGTATCGGCCAGCGTCGACACCTGCATGTCGGTGGCTTCGATCTCATCGCCGGTAGTTTCGAGCAGGCTGGTAGTGAGCAGGGTGATGCCCTGTGCCTTGGTGCTGTGCAGTAGACGCTGCGCCACCTGCCTCGCCTCCAACTCGCCGCCCGATTTCATCATGGCCGAAATTGGATCGATGATCACACAGGTGGGCTGGTGGCGGTCGATGAGGCCGCGGATGTAGAGCAACTGCTCTTCGGCGCTACGCGCCTCGGAGCGCATGGAATACATGTGCAGCAGGCCATTGTCGCGGTATGGCTTAAGTTGAATGTTCACCGAGGTCAGGTTGCGCACGATCTCGTTGGCGGCCTCGTCGAAGCTGACATACAGCACCGCTTCGCCGAGCGCACACGTTGCCGCTGCCAGCGCGCCGGATAGCGTGGACTTTGCCGTGCCGGGTACGCCGGTGATCAGCACCGACGATCCGCGGTAGTAGCCGCCGCTCAACATCTGATCGAGCCGTTCGACGCCGGTGGACACGCGTTCGTTGGAGACTCGGTAATCGTAGTTGGCCTCGCCCAGGTTGGCCACCTTCATGCCGGCGGCGCCGATGACAAGCGAGACTTCGTTCTCTGCGAAGTCGGATCCGCGGTACTTCATCACACGCAGGTTGCGCAGCGATACACGATTCTCGATTCGATGGTTGACGTGAACAAGGCAGTCGACCATGTACTGCATGAAGCTGTAACCACGCAACAGATCATTGAAGCCGGCCTGGGTGGCCTCATCCAGCTTGGCGGTGATGATGCTGGTCACATTGCATTGGGTGAGCCAATGGTGTAATCGGTAGACCTCGTGGCGCTCCAGTTTGGGATCGGCCAGCAGGTTGAGCAACACGTCGATGGAATCGAAGACGATGCGCTTGGCGCCCATTTCGACGATCTTGGCTTCGAGGGCGACCAACAACCCTTGCAGATCGAAGGCGCCAGAGTAGACCACATCGGGCAGCAACTGCGCATCGAGGAAGAAGAGTTTCTGTTCCTGAAGATCAGGCAGATCCCAGCCAAAGCCGGCCGCATTGGCAACGATGCGTTGCGACGTCTCCTCAAAGGTGACGAAAATCCCTGGTTCGTCGTAGTCTCGCGCCCCGTTGACAAGAAACTGAAGCGCAAAAACTGTCTTCCCTGTGCCGGGACCGCCCATCACCAACGACGTACGATTGCGGGGCAACCCGCCTCGCGTAATCTCATCGAAGCCTTCGATCCCCGTTGGCGCTTTGGCCTGTGGGTCCACAAACGGGTGTGCTGGATCACTCATGTCGTTTCTCTCCGGTGGAGTTGGGGGGATTGGGGATCGGGGACTGGGGATCGGGGATTGGTTAGAGCAAAATGACCGCATCTGCGCATCCAGTTTTCTGTCCCCAGTCCCCAATCCCTAGTCCTCAATCACCAACTAACCTCTCGTTTCGACTCCATCTTGTCCTCATCCAGCTCCATGCCCAGGCCGGGCGCGGTGGGAAGGGTGACCACACCGTTGATGGGCTTGAGCGGCGTTGCCAGGAAATACTGATGGATCTCGTTCCATTTGATCAAGTATTCGAGTAGGGGAGTCGTTGGTTCGGGCCAGGCCGCGATCAGATGGGCGCTGGCCGGCGTCGAATGGCCGTGCGGGATGACGGGGATGTCATACGCAGAGGCCAACGCACAGATCTTCATGCTCTCGGAAATACCACCACACCAGTAGATGTCGGTCTGGAGGACGTCGACGGCGCGCACGTCCAGCAGTTGTTTGACGCCCCAGCGTGTGTACTCGTGCTCGCCGCCGCTGATCGGGATGTTGACGGCGGCGCGGATCTCAGCGTACTGGTCGATCTTGTCGGGGAGGACAGGTTCCTCGATCCAGCGGGGCGCGTATTCCTCCAAGCGCCGCGCCATCTGCACCGTGTACGGCACATCCCAACTCATCCAGGCGTCGAGCATGATGTCCACATCGGGGCCGACGCTTTCACGCAGTGTGCGCACCAGGCGCATGTTGCGTTCGATGCCGGCCTTGCCGTCGGTGGGGCCGTCGCGGAAGAACCACTTGGTGGCGGTGTAGCCTTCGGCCACCATGCGTTGCACCCGTTCTTGCACCAGTTCGGGGTCCAGCGAATAGCCCAACGCGCTGGCGTAGGCCGGGATCTCGGTGCGGGTCGGTCCGCCCAACAACTCGTAGACGGGCGCATTGTACCATTTGCCCTTCAGATCCCATAACGCACAGTCCACCACACTCATCGCCATCATGTTCACGCCCTTGCGCCCGTGGACGGAGTAGCGGTACATGCGATCCCACAGTCGCTCGATGGCGAGGGCGTCGTGGCCCAGCAGCAGCGGCTTGAGTTGCTTGTCCACGATCCAGGCCTGTTCCTCGGGCATGGGGCCGCCGATGCCGTAGACATTGGCGTCGGTCTCGATCTGCACGAAGTACGCCTTGATCTTGAGTCGTCCCCGGTCCTCGATGGCGACCCAGGCCGTCCCCTCGGCTTTGTGTTCGGGGTAAATGTCCACAGGACGGATCAGACGCTCTTCCCAGAAGACGTCGTCGTCGTGCTGCATGGTGCCTTCCACTTCAAAGACGCGTACCGCGGTGATCTTCATGGTGATCTCCTTGTGGGGTGGGTGAAGATTCTAACCAGAGGATGATCCACGAAGGCACACGAAGAACAGAGAGAAGAGAAGATTGTCCACAGATTACGCAGATTAAAAGGATTTCCAGAGGAATTCTGCTTCAACCTTCTTCTGAATCCTGTAAATCCGTGTAATCTGTGACTCTACTGCAAAAAGGTCGCTCAAGCGCAAAAGTCCGACTTCTCTCAGGAGGGGAGCAACCGCAAATCACACAGAAGTCGGACTTTTCGCAGTGGAGTCATCTGTGGATAAATTCTGCCTTCGTGTATCTTCGTGTGGCTTCGTGGATCATCTTCTGCCATTATACCCGTGCGATCTGCCTCTCCCAAAGATCTTTGACACGACCTCGGCTGCATTGTATCCTGAATTGGTCTGTCCAATCCACTTTCCCCATTATTTTCTGATTCTAAACAACCCAACGGAGAAAAGACCATGAGCCAACCTGGCGCGGGATCTTTGTGATCGTCGTCACCCCTTTCACCGAAAGCTACGAATTGGACGAGGATTCGCTGCGGCGTGAGGTGCGCTTCTGCATCGAGGCCAGCGGCGGGGCTGGTTGGCCCGGCCAACGCCAGCGAGTTCCCCACCCTCTCCGATGACGAGCGCAAACGCTGGATCGAGATCGTGGTCCACGAGACCGGGGGGCAGATCCCGGTGGTGGCCGCCACCACGTCGGGCCACGCCATCCCCGCCGTGGAATTGAGCCTCTTCGCCCAGCGTGTTGGCGCGGACGGCGTGATGGCGATGCCGCCGTCGATCCTGTCACCGGGGCCGGAGGGCTGCTACCACTATTTCAAGGCGTTGTCCGACGCGCTGGACATCCCTGTGTGCGTGCAGAATTACGCCGGCCCGGCAGGCACGCCCATGTCTTCGGATCTGCTGGCGCGCATGTGCCGCGAACTGGAGAACGTGCGCTACCTCAAAGAAGAGACCCTACCCGAACCGCGCGCCATCAGCCGCACCCTGGCCACCGCGGGCGACGCCTGTGAGGGTGTCTTCGGCGGGCAGGGCGGCATCTACATGATCGACGAATGGCGGCGCGGCGCACACGGCAACATGCCCGCCTGCCAGTCCACCGAAGTCCACGTCGCCATCTGGGACAAGCTCACCGCGGGCGACGAAGCCGGCGCGCGCAAACTCTTCAATCAGCTTCTACCGCTGATCAACTTCGAGCGCATGCACGGCGTCGCCACCTACAAAGAAGTGCTCAAACGCCGCGGCATCTTCAGCACCACCATCAGCCGCGCCCCAGGCAAGTATTTGGATGAGATGGATCTGAAGGAACTAGACGCGATTCTGGCGGATGTAGAGGGGCTGTTTTCGGTGGGATGATGCGTAGTGCGTAATTCGTAATGCGTAATTCGTAGACGAAATCTCTTGCCAATTGGCGACCAATTTCGTAGGCCAATTACGCATTACTCCTCTTCAATAGTCGCCCAAGAACCACCCCCATCTCCTCCCCCCGAAACGCCCCTGTGACCGCCAAGACGCCCACGTAGACCAGCCCGCCGGGGGCGAGCGCCAGCCACACGTTGAGACCCGCGCCGATTAGGACGTTCATCAGCCCGCCCATCACGAGGACGGCGAGCAGCGGTCGCCACAGCAGATCGAGCCAGGGGACGTGGCCCACGTGGCGCTTGACGCTCCAGTAGAAGGGGATGAGCAAGCTGAACTCGCTGAGGATCGTCACCACCGCCGCGCCCAGGTAGCCGAAGGGCGGGATGAGCAGCAGGTTGCCCACCACGTTGAAGACGACGCCCAAAATGAACGCTTTGGTGAGGTAGCCCTGCTGGTTGACGGCGATGAGCACAAACTGGGTCACGCTGTTGACGAAGCCGATGGGGATGCTCCAGATGATCACCTGCAATGCCAGCGCAGAGCCGCCCCGGTAGCTGATCTCCCGCCCCAGGATCTGCACCGTGTCGGGCACGTTGAGGAATTCCGCGCCGCCGAGGACGTAGATCAACGGCCCCGCCAGCACGGTGATCGTCATCGCCAGGGGCAGGCTCACCATCAACAGCAGCCGCGCGCTGAGGACGTACGAGCGCAGCAGCCCTTCGCCTTCCTTCTTGGCGTAGCGCGACATCAGCGGGAAGATGGCGAAGGTGAAGGTGCTGGGGATGATGTTCAGCCCGTCCAGGTATTTGAGCGCGGCGCTGTACAGCCCCACACTCACCGCCCCCGCCAGTGGACGCAACAGCCACACGTCGATGCGCCAGAAGATCGTAGCCAGCAGGTGGTTGATCATCAACGGCCCGCTCACACCGAACATCCAGCGCTGCAACTTCGTGTCCCACTTCCATTCGGGCTTGAAAAGCGTCGAGCGCACCAGCGAGTAGAGCCAGATCATCTGCACAATGTTCATCAGCAGGCTCACCCACGCCAACCCCACGAAGCCCCAGCCCAGCAACAGCACCAGCGCCCCAAATGTCACCTTGAGCAGGGCGGCGGCGCTGCTCAGCCCGGCCGGATACTCCATCTTCTCGAATGCGTAGAACAGGCTGCTCAGCGCGTCGGCCCAGTTGGCGAAGAGCATCGCCGCCGCGAAGATGGCGATGGCCTGCACTTCGGCCATGCTGATGCCGCCGAAGACGCGGAATCCGCCTGTCACCAGCGCCAACACGGGTAGACTCGCCAGCCACAGGATCGTGCGCAGCCCGAGCACGTTGGTGAGGTAGCGACTGGATTGGTTCTTGTCCGCCGCCACGTCGCGGGTGAGCAGCGTCCCCAGCCCGTAGCGGCTCACGATCTCGAAGAAGCCGTACATCGTCACCACGAAAGCGTATTGGCCGGTGCCTTCGGGGCCGAGCAGACGCACGTAGAGCAGGGCGAAGGCAAAGTCGATGGCTTTGTTGGCCATGTTCAGTGCCATCGGCACCAGCGAATTCTTGGCCACGGTGCGCACTTCGTCGCCCGATTCGTCGGGGCGGTAGTAGCGACCCCACAGCCACCACAGCAGCAGCAGCGCACACGCCATCACCGCCAAGAACGACACGTACAGCCCCACCTTGAAGCTCATGGGCGAGTAGACGAAGCGCACCGTCCACTGCCCTTGCTCGGGCAAGTAGACAGTACGCAGCGCCGTTGGCGCGTGGATCGTCAACTCAGTCTCCTGGCTTTCGTCCCCACCAAAAGGACGCACAAACGCCTTCCACCCCGGGAACCAGGCGTCGGACAGCACCAGCCAGCCACGGTCGCTCAGGTTGATGTCCACGAAGACCTCGTCGCTGGTGTAGCGGCTGATCGTGGCGTCGGCGAGTTGGGGGCTGGCGCGGTGAGTGCGTTGGCCTCAGTAGGCATCTCCTCGATGAAGACGACATTGTGCAGGTCCGCCGACAACAGCGGCTGTTCCTCGGCAGCGTACACCTGCGCCTCGGGGACGATAAACGCCCGCGGAAAGGCTTGCAGGTTCTCGTAGACCTTCACCACGCCATCGGCGTAGATCCGCTGCCAGCCGGCGCTGGGTACAACCGTTTCGGTGAGAATGTACTTGACGTTGAGCAGATCCAGCAGCGGATTGTTCAGCACCGCGTAGGGGTTCGGCCCCACGGCGTAGAGCGGCGCAATGCGGTTGTAGAGCAACTCGCCGCTCTGATCGCCCAGTTTGTTCATCAGCTCCACATACTGCCGCTGGATGATCGAATCGTAGCCGCGCAGATCGTGCCAGCCGTAGTACATACCCACATTGGCGTTGAACGTCTTCGAACCAGGGATGTCGAACGTGGTGAAACGGAAGGGGGGCAAAGAGGCGGAGAGGCGAAGAGGCGGAGAGACACTCTGTTCGTCGCCTCCTCGCATCGTCGCATCGTCGCCACTCTCCCGCTCCTCGATGAACTGCACCACCGGCGGCACGTTGACCAACGGCGACAGCGCCGGATCCGTGGCCGGATTGAACGTCCCGTGGATGGCAAAGAGATCCGCTGCGACGAGCACGGCGGCAAGGAAGGGGAGAGAGGACGCGAAGAGGCGAAGATGCGAAGATGCGGCGGGCGTCTCGCTCTGCGCTTCGCCTCTCCGCCTCCTTGCCTCAACCAATCTCAGCCACGCGCCGCTGAGCACCGCAAACACCCCAAACTTCACCAAATTCATGCTCTGGTAGCCCCAGAACATGTACCCGTCGGCAAAGGACATCTGCGCCAGATCGCTGCCGTCGACGATGCGCTGTCCTAGCGCGATGAAGGGCGCGGGGACGAAGTAGCTCACGGCCACAGCGGCGAGCGCGGCGAGTCCCGCAAGGATCGCAGACGAAGCAAGAATGAAGAACAAAGAATGGTGCGAGACGCTGATCCGCCCGATCTTCAATCTTGATTCTTCGTTCAACACCAGCAGCCGCTCCAATCCAATCCCGCCGAGCACAGCCATGCTCACCGTAAACGGGAAGACCCAGCGGAACGGGCTGTGCAATTGACTCCACCCCGGCAGCCCGTAAAAAAGGATGGCGTATAGCGGCGTGCCGAAGGCGAAGAGCAGCGAGAGGGCGGCGAGGGTGGTGAAGATCCAGGTGGGGCGGGTGAATTGCGGACTGCGGATTGCGGATTGCGAATTGCGGATTGCCCACGGCAGGGCGGTGATCACGGCGACGGCGGCCAGCAGCCAGGTGACGATGCCGACGTAGTTGCCGCCTTCGACGTAGTTCTTGATGCCCCAGAAGATCGCCTGGATCTGCCCGCCCTGGGCGTTGCGCAGTGTATCGTCCATGCGCAGGTTCCACAGATCGAGCCAGGCGTGGTGGCTGGGATTGCCGAAGACGTCGGGCAAAAAGAAGGTGAGCACATGCCGCGACGGCCACGCCCAATCCAACACCTGCTGCAACGACGCCGACCCTTCGCGGAAGTTCAACGTCACCAGTTCGTACAACGGCACAAGCTGCACCGCGCCCGACGCGATGCCGAAAAGGGCCAGCGCCAGCAGCCAGCCGGCCAGTTTTAGGATGCGGATTGCGGGTTGCGAATTGCGCGTTGCGGATTGCGAATTGCGAATTGCGAGGCGACTGCGCTGCCCTTTTGCCTTGTGCGCGCCGACTGCTGCGGTGGGCTGCCTTCTTGGCTTCTGCCTTTCTCCAATCCGACTCCACGCCATCACCAGTCGCGCCGCGCTGTACATCCCCGCCACCAGCAGCGTGTAGTAGAAAAACTCGGGGTGTCCGGCCAGCGCCACCACGCCGATCACCGCCGCGCCGGCCACCACATACGGCACAGGACGGAACGAGGCGTCGCCCTTTTCTTCCTGTTTGCGGATGACGTACTCGATGATCGCCAACAGCAACGGCAGCCACGCCGCCGCCGCGATCACCATCGTGAAGACCACGCTGACGATCATGAAGCCGCTAAATTGAAAGACCACGCCGCTGAAGAGCGCAGCCGACGGCCGCAACCGCAACACCCGCCCAAAGATGTACATGTTGATCCCGGCGATGGCCAGTTGCAGCGCCGTGAACCAGCCGTAGGCCGCTTCGATGGGCAGCACGTAGAAGAGCACACTCAGCGGATAGGCTACACTGGCCTGTCCGGCGGCAAAGAAGGGGATGCCTGTGAAGATCTGCGGATTCCACAGCGGGATCTCGCCTTGGGCGAAAGTGCGCACCGTGTGATACTTCCACACCGTGTTTTGCAGCACCAGATCGCTAAGTAGATCGTTGTGCGGGGTAATACCGGGCAACAACGAACGCCACGGCTCGAAGTTGTAGAGATTGTCGAACGGAATCAGCGTACGCCCGCCGAAGAGGACCGGCGCAAACCACAAGATCGGCAGCAAAATCAGCGCCGCCAGCGCAAGCAGATCCGTCTTGTGGGAGTGGAGTCGGTGCAGGTAGGAGAAGGATTGGGCGATTAAGAGACTAAAGAGATCTCGCGCTTCACGCGATCACGGTGCCGCCAGCGCAATTCCCAAACGCGCAGGGCCGATTCGATCTTCACCGGCACGTCCATTTTGCTCTGGCCGATGCGGCGATCTTCAAAGTGGATGGGGACTTCGATGATGCGGTAGCCGAGTTTTTCGCTGAGGTACGCCATCTCTACCTGGAAGATGTAGCCGTTGCTGCGCACGTTCTCCAGGCCGATGTCCAGAAGCGCGTCACGCCGCCAGAGCTTGAAGCCGGCCGTCATGTCGCGCACCTGAATGCGTAGGATGGCGCGGCTGTAGAGATTGGCCCACCAACTCAGCCAGCGCCGCCACCAACTCCAGCCTTCGTCCAGGCTGCCGCCAGGCACGTAGCGGCTCCCGATGATCACATCCGCGTTGGTGGCGAGGGCAACGCCCAACATCTGTGCAATGTAGGCCGGTGAATGGCTGAAATCGGCGTCCATCTGCACCACGAACTCAGCCCCTTCGGCCAGGGCGCTGCATCCCGGCCACATAGGCCGTACCCAGCCCGTTCTTGCCGCGGCGGTGGATCACGTCCATGCGGGGGCGTTGCGCGCCGCCAATTGATCGGCAAGTTCACCGGTGCCGTCGGGCGAGCTGTCGTCCACGATGAGCAGGCGTAGATTCGTCAACGGTAGCTCGAAGAGCTTCTTCGTCATCTCTTCGAGATTGTCCGCTTCGTTATAAGTTGGTATCACAACTGTCAGCGCACATGCCCGCCAGTCGGCGGGTAGGCTGACGGTTGCCGGAATCGACCACATGCCATGTCCTGATTCGTTCACGCTTACCAAGCAACCCGGCGTCGACGACTTGCCGAGCCGACTGCACAAGATCCAAAATTGTAGCACGCACACAGGAGCCGGTCCAATCGAACGGGGGCGGGAATGGGATGCAGTGTGCTATGATGAGATGCGATTGAGCGATTAGGCGATTAGGCGATTAGGTAATTATGAAACGCACCGGCAAACTGCACATTGATCGTTTCCTGGCCGCGACTGCTGCGGGAGAGGACGAAAAAGCGGAGGCGTTGGTTCCCCTCCTCACCGCCGCGGACATACCCGCGCTACATGCGATGGTCGTCGCGCCGGATGTCGACATCCGTTGGTGGGCCATTCGCGCCCTGGCCGAAGTGGGCAACGCCGCAAGCGTGCGTATCTTGGTCGATGCGCTGGCCAACGACGACGCCGATCTGCGCGCTGTGGCGGCCATGTCGTTGGGCGAATTGCACACGACGCAGCCCGCAGCCGTCAACGCTTGCCTGGCCGACCTGGCGGCGCGCCTCGCCGACGAAGACGGCCAGGTGCGCATGGCCGCGGTGACCGTTGATCCACTGCGGCGACGACGCGGTGCCTGTCCTCGCGGCGGCGTTGGCAGACGAACAAGACGGCGTGCGCGTCCACGCGGCGCGGGCATTGCACGGCATCGGCAGCATGCAAGCCGCCCCGCCACTCTACCATCACCTGGAAGATTCCCATCCCCTCGTGCGTCACTACGCCTACGAAACCCTGGAACGCCTGGGTTTGCTCGAAAACCTGCTCTTCACGCTGAGTAGAAACCAGAGAAACAATGATCCACGAAGGCACACGAAGGCACACGAAGGCACACGAAGGCACACGAAGAGACACGAAGAGACACGAAGGCAGAAAAGAACAAGCAGAAAGCTTTCCGCTCTGCTGTCCTGGGAATCCTGAAATCCGTGTCCCTCTCTTCTCCTCTTCGTGGTGTTTCGTGTGCCTTCATGGATCAATAAATCTCTGAAATCGCCTAAGCAATCCTCAGTCCTCAACTAGACAGTTGACCTGTGCGATCTGTGTAAGAGCTCGCTATACTATTCGTAGTGCCTTGTTGTGGCACTGGATCGTATTCCGACATTCCAAAGGAGTCACCAAATGCACAAGTTCCCACATCGATACGCTGTCGACGCCGAAGCCGGTCCCGATGGGACGGTGAGCGTCACCTCTGCTGGCCTGCCCGAAATCGTGTCCACCGCGCCGCCGGAATTCGACGGCCCCGAGGGGTACTGGTCGCCGGAGACGCTGCTGGTCTCCACCGTATCCGATTGCCTGATCCTCACCTTTCGCGGTGTGGCGGCGGCCAACAAGTACGAATGGACGAGCATCAAAGTCGAAACCGAGGGCATTCTCGACCGCGGAGCGCGCCAGCTACTTTACCGAGTTCAACATCAAGGCCACGTTGACCGTCCCCGCTTGCGCCGATGAAGAAAAGGGCCACCGCCTGCTGGAAAAGGCGAAAATGGGCTGCCTCATCACCAATTCATTCAAGGGCGAATCGTACCTGGTCACAGCGGTGGTGGCTGGGTGATTGGTGGGGTTGGTGATTGAGGATTGGGCAGAGAGCGTTGCCCTCCGTTTCCAATCCCCAACCCCCAACCCTTAAACTCGCAGCACATTTGTGGTATAACTCGTAGACAGCATTCGTCTACGAGTTTTATTTTGGAGGGCGGTTGGATGCAAAGCTATGATTATGCCAACCGGCAGCAGAATGGCTGTTCCGAACCGATAACTTTGGAGGCATATCCATGCTTCGAGGCGAAAAAGTGATCCTGCGCCATGACACGCGATGATCTGCGCGGCTCTGCCAGTTCAGCAACGACGTGGAAGTGGAACTGGCAGGTGGTGGCGACCCGCCGATGCCACAGTCGCTGGAACGACTACAGGCCGAGTTCGACAGCCAGATCGGCGGCGGCGGGCGCGATGGCTCGTCTTTCGCTGTGGAAGCCGACGGCAAGTTGATCGGTCAATGCGCGCTTTTTCGTTTCGATGATGTGGCGCACACGGCAGAGTTGGGCATCACCATTGGCGACAAAGCATATTGGGGCCAGGGATACGGCTCTGACGCAGTGCAAGTACTGCTTAATTACGGATTCCGGCTGCGTAACCTGCACAAGATCTACCTCACCGTCAACGGAAACAACCCTCGCGCTATCCGTGCCTACGAGAAATGCGGCTTTGTAGAAGAAGGACGCTGGCGCAAGCATGTTTGGAACAGGGGCGAGTACGTCGATCTTGTCTGCATGGGCATCCTTAGCGAGGAGTACCAATCATGAGTGTCGACGCAATCTACAACTACGTTGTGCTGTCCGAAGCACTGGGGACGGCAGGCCAGCCCAGCCAAGAGCAGATGCGCGCCGTGGCCGATGCCGGCTACGAAGTGGTGATCAACCTCGATCTCCCCAACTCCCGCTACGCCATCACCGACGAACCGGGGCTGGTGACGTCGTTGGGCATGGCCTACCACAACATCGCCGTCGATTTCGCCAACCCCACCGTGGCGGATCTGCGTCGATTTGTGGATACGCTGGACGCCCAATCCGGCAAGAAGGTGTTGGTGCATTGTGCCGCCAACTATCGAGTTTCCACCTTCATCTCGCTCTATGGTCAGAAACGCTGGGGATGGAGCGAATCCGAGGCCGACGCCCATATCCGTCGCCTGTGGGAACCCAATGAGGTTTGGGCAGGCTTCATCGCCGACGCCCGCCAGAGCCTACACACTGTCGAAGACACACCCACCGATTGAGCACTTGCATGGATGCAATCCTGATTGGCTATTTCCCGAAACGCACCGCGGTGCGCCCCCCGTGGGTACACGCCGATTCTGTAGAAGAGATCGCCAGCGTGAGCGAATGCATTTCGCCCGGGCCTTCAGCGCAGAACGAGCATTGGTCGCCCAACGAATTTGGTTTCTTCGATTCACCGGCAGTCGCTCACGCCGTCCTCGGCGATGACGCCGCCGAATTCGACATCTACGCCTATCAACTCTACCCCATCTTGGTTCATCAGGGCGCGGCGCGCCCGGCGCAGGTGACGCCGCCCACCGTCGAGCCGTTGGATGTGAACTTCCACTTACTCGGGTACGACGCCGTAAGCCGCTCGCATGGAAAGAATTTCGAGTGTTCACCACTTTCGTGTAACGACGCCGCCCGCGAACATGAAGTCACACGCGACTGCCTGTTCGCCAACTACGATGCGGCCCTGGCAGGCGCCACGGAGTTCAGCAACGGGAACTATGAGCCTGGACCGTATTACATCGTCGAAGTCTATCGATATGATCGAAAACTGGCGCACGTGGGTACGTGAGCATTTTCCCCATTGCAACGGGTCGGCTGTGGTCGTACCCATTCTGCCAGCGTGATACAGATGTGAGGGCTGCATGATCAAACCCGTGAACAGTTTGCAACGCCTAATTCAACGAATTGCGGCCCTTCGCCCGGTAACGCAACTGCTGGTGCGCGTGGCGCCCCGTGCAGATCGCGTCTTCTTGCGCATGACGAACAATCGCTACACGTTGACGAGCCTGGTTACGGGTTTACCTGTCATCAGATTGACTACAATCGGCGCACGCAGCGGTGAACCGCGTACCGTGCTGTTGGTTGTCCTCGAAGACGGGCCGAAGCTGATCCTGATCGCCTCCAACTTTGGTCAGGCTCGGCATCCGGCCTGGTACTACAACCTGCAGGCCAATCCACGGGCCAAAGTCAACTTGCGCGGCGAAACAGGTGACTATGTGGCGCGTGCCGCCACGGCGGAAGAACGCGACCACTACTGGCGCACCGCAGTATCGCTCTATGCCGGCTATGCTGCCTACAAGGAACGCGCCGCCAACCGGCAGATTCCGATCTTCGTCCTTGAGCCGACCGGGCAGTGATTGATCCATGCGACGGCAACGATTCAGTCACCCGAGTAGCAACGATCCCCAATCACCAGTCACCAATCCCCAATAAAAACGTCCTCGCCGCATCGGCTACGGCGAGGACGTTCTTGCTCCCTGCGTTGATGCGTCTGTGCGCTAACGCATCGTGAAGGGCAGGAAGATACTGTGCATTTGGGTGACTGGTAGGTCGATGACGGTTGAGGCGTTGATGCCCAACACATCAACCAGGTAGTACATGCCTGTTTCGGTGAAGACTCGGTAGCTGCCTTCTTCGAGGTTTTCAAAGACGAAGCCACCGTCGGCGTCGGTGTAAACTACGGCCACCATCGCCCCAACCACTTCGCTGTCGGTGCGTTGCAGGTAGACATGATAGCCGGAGAGCGTCTGCTCCTGTGGCTCATGGATATTGTTGTTGTTGCTGTCTCGCCACACGATCCCACTTAGCCGCCCGAGGCTGCTGTCATCCGAAGCAAAAGCCGCCGACTGGGTGGCAACCAAGAACATCGCTACCAGCAGAACGACGATCCAGCGGTTATAAGTGGTGAAGACTTTCATGATTGCGTTCCCTGTACTGTCGTATAAACTTCGAAGAAACAGGTGGAGTAAGTGCTTTTCCGTGTCCCTATCATACCTGAACTTTCCTGAAGAAGATGCTTACAGTTGAGTTACATGCCCCCCAATAAATGCTGCTAAATAAAGGAGGAATCTGTGTCGAACTGTATTGTTGCACCACAACCACCGGCCGTGGAAGCTGGCGCTGCCGTCCTCCAAAACGGTGGCAATGCCATCGATGCCGCTGTCACGGCGGCGCTGGTGCAGGGTGTTATCGATCCGCAGATGTGTGGGCTTGGTGGTTACGCCATCCTCAATATGCACGTTGCAGGCGAACCAGGCTCAATTGGACTGGATGCACCGGCGCTGGCCGGGGCCAGGGTAACGCCCGACATGTGGGTGGACGACGTCATCGGCCCCAATCCCGACGGTTGGGGCTTCTTCCTTAAGGATCATGTCAACGAAGCCGGCTACACTGCGATCTGCGCGCCCGGCTCGGTGAAGATGCTGTCCACGCTGCTGGAAAACTGGGGAACCATCGACTTCGCCGCCGCTGTCGCGCCTGCCATCCAGATTGCCGAAGAAGGCTTTGTGGTGGGCGACAAACTGGCCAATGGCTGGAAACGCCCGTCGCCCTATCCCGAAGCCTGCTCGCTGCTCGACTACATCTTGCGCAACCCCGAAGCACGACGCATCTATCTGCGCGCCGACGGTCGGCCCTACGATCTGGGCCAGACAGTGCGCAACCCCGACTACGCATCCACCCTGCGTCACCTGGCCACCACGGCCCCGAAGACTTCTACACCGGTGAACTGGCGGGGCGCATGGCGGCCGATCTGGCCGAGAACGGCAGCTTTGTCACCGCCGAGGATCTGGCCGATTATCACCTGCGTGAGGGTGCTTCCGTCCACGGCACATACCACGGCTATTCCGTCACCAGCGCCGCGCCGCCCCACGGTGGCGCCACGCTTATCGCCATCCTTAACATTTTGGAAGGCTACGATCTGGCCGCGCTAGGACACAACACGCCCGAATACGTCTACTTGGTGTCCATGGCCATGAAAGCCGCTTTCGCCGACCGCAACCAGAGCATGGCCGACATGGAATTCGTCAACGTACCGCTGGAATGGATGCTCTCCAAGGAACGCGCCGCCCACTGGCGCGCCCACATCGACGCCGGTGACGAGATCAAAGCCGCGTTCAGCGATTTTGAAACACCCCACACCACCCAGGTGACCGTGGTAGACGACCGCGGCAACTGTGTGTCGCTCACCCATTCGCTGGGCGCGTCGTCGGGCGTGATCACGCCGGGGTTGGGCTTCATGTACAACAACTCCATGATCAACTTCCACCCTTTGCCCGGCCACGCCAACTCGATCCACCCGGGCAAAGGACGCACCACCGGCATGGCGCCCACCATCGTCTACCGCAGAGACAAAGCCGGCCACGAACGCCCGATCCTGGTGTTGGGCGCGCCCGGCGCCACCCGCATCATCACATCGGTGTTGCAGGTGATCCTCAACGTGTTGGTTTTCGATATGCCCATCCTCGACGCTGTCCACGCGCCGCGCTTCGACTGTCAGGTGGGGCCGATCACGTGCCAGCGGCGTATCCCGTCTTGGGTGCTCGACGCCGTGCGCCACAAGCACCCGATCCAGTACATTCCCTACAGCCACGGCGGCATGGGCCTCGTCAACGCCATCGCCATCGATCCTGTCACCGGCGCGCTCAGCGGGGCCGCAGACACCGGCAGCGACGGCATGGCGCTGGTTGTCTAGGGATCGGGGACTGGCTACGCTTTTTTGTGGACACGGATTTGAGGAAACACGGATAGAAAATCCAGATCAGCAGAGATCCATGTCCACAACCTTCTGCAAGGAAACAACGAAGATGAATCTGCTTTGGTCACAGGAGAAATATCTGGCGGCGTGGCTGTTTGCAGCCGAAGCGCACGGCGTGCAAACGGTGCCGGGGACGGCGCTGCCCTACGTGGTGCATGTGGGCGCCGTGGCGATGGAGGTGACGGCGGCATTGACGCATGGTAGCCAGGTGAATGACCCCGATCTGGCGGTGCAATGTGCGCTGCTCCACGACGTCATCGAGGACACGTCGATCACCTTCGCGGACGTGGCGGCGTTTCGGCCACGATGTGGCGGTGGGCGTTTCTGCCTTGAGCAAAGACATCCGCCTGCCCACAAATCCGAGCAAATGACCGACAGCCTGCACCGCATCCAGCAGCAGCCACATGAGGTATGGCTGGTGAAACTGGCCGACCGCATCGTCAATCTCCAGCCGCCGCCGCCTCACTGGCACGCCGCTAAGATCGCCGCCTACCGCGAAGAAGCGCGCACGATCCTCGCCGTCCTCGGCCCGGCGGACGCCTACCTGGCGCAGCGCCTGGCGGAGAAGATCAAGATCTACGGTGAGGGATTGGGGACTGGGGACTAGGGACTGGGGATTGGTGTTAAGTTGGGGCGAGCAAAAGTGCCGGGGACTTCGCGTTGGACGAGTCGCCAGGAGTGAATGTCCCGTCTCGCTGCGGCGAAAAGTCCCCGGCACTTGTCTGTACTGTCCTGCTAATCCTGAAATCCGTGTCCCTCTCTTCTCCACTTCGTGGTGCTTCTCTTCTCCATTCGTGGTGCTTCGTAGATCATGATTTCCCTGCTTTCTCTCCTTCTTCTGCCCTCTGTGTTCCTTTGTGTTCTCCGTGGTGAATTTCTGCTGTTGACAGGTGCCGCCGAGCGACAGCGCGCACATCCTCCGCGCCGGGAAGTGACAACGCGTCGATGACGTCGGAGACAGCTGCGCACACGTCGGCGGGATCGTCGACGCCGTCCATTGCCGCGACGCCGACCATGCGCACGCCAGGACGTCTTCGGCGGCGCGCCGTGCCTCGTCGAGATGGTCGCTCTCCAGGAAGAGACGGGCCTGCCATGCTCGCACCGCGGCCACGTGATGGGGCTGTGTCATCTGCCGGCGCATGGCCAATGCCTCGGCAAACGCGGTTTCGGCGGCCGCTACCTTGCCCGCCGCCGCCAGGACGCGCCCATGCTGGGTGACAGCCGGCGCACGCGGCAGGAGCAGATGCGCCGTATCGGGGACGGACAAGGCCGCTTCCACGTAGGACAGGGCGCCGGGCGTGTCTCCGGCAGTCAGCGCAACCGAGGAAAGCGCAACCTGCGCACTGACCTCGCCCTGCGCATGCCCATGTTTGCGCTTGATGCTCAACACACGCTCAAACCGCTGCTTTGCCGCTTCGCCTTGTCCTAGCCGTAGCTCCAACTGCCCCCACAACAACTCCGCATCGGCCACGCCCATCTCGTCGTCCATCGACTGCGCCAATGTGAAGGATTGCTCGATCCAGCGGCGCGCCTCGTCCAATTCACCCTGCCCCAGCGTCACCTCGGCCATGTGGAAGCTGGCCCATGTGTCCATCGTCAGCGTCCCCTCGCGGTTGAGTTGCAGCGCTTTGTCCAGCGAGGTTCGCGCCTCGTCCAGCCGCCCCAGGTGAAAGAGGATGCTGCCCATTGCCATGAAAGACCAGCCCTCGCCGCCGATGTCGCCGATTTCTTGATAGACGCGTAGCGCCCCGCGGTGACGCGCCAGCGCATTGCGCAATTCCCCGCGCCAGGAGACGCCCGCGCCGATGTTGCTGAGGCAATTGGCCGCGCCGCGTTGATAGCCAATGTCCTCGAAGATTGCCAGTGCCTGCTCGAAGTAGCCGACAGCGGCGTCGAATCGGCCCGAATGCTCGGCCACCGCGCCCAGGTTGTTGAGCGAGATGGCTTCCAGGTGACGATCCCCGCTCAGGCGAGCCAGCCGCAACGCTTCTTCGTCGTGGGCGTGTGCGGCGCTGTAGTTCGATTGGAAATTGCCGATGGTACCCAGGTTAAAGTGAATCTCCGCCGCCAACGCCAACCGCGCTGGTTCGGCGTTGCTCAGGTTGCCGATCAGCGACATGGCCTGCTCAAAATGACCTTCGGCCTCGTTGAAACGGCCCAGATGAAGTACGGCGCGCCCCCACTGTTGCCACGCTTCGGCTTCGATCTGGCGAGCGACGGGGGCCTGTTGCATCTGGAGCATTTCGACGGCCTGTGCTGCAGCGTCAACGGCAGGATCGAAGCGGCCGCGGCTGTTGCGCAACCGGCTCAGTTTGCAGAGCAACTGCGCCGTGAGCAATGATTGGTCGCGAGATTGAAAGGCGGATGCGGCGGTCTCGAAGACGCTTTCGCCCTCCTGCATCAGCCCCACGCCGTTGAAGAAGCGGAAAACGCTGTGCGTGCTCTGCTGAACCGGTTCCGCCAGGCCGTCGGCAATCGCCCAGGCCCACGCCTGGCGCAGATTGTCCAATTCACGGTAGAGCGCCTGCTGTGCGCCAAGGACATTGCGCCCGTTGAGATCGTCTTCGTGGCCTGCCGCCAGTTCGAGGAAATAGGCGGTGTAGCGCGCCCTCACCGTGGCGGACAGATCCGCGTCTTCGGCCAATTTGGCGGCGGCATACTGGCGCAGCGCCTCGTGAAGTTCAAAGCGGTCATCGTCAAGTCGGCGCAGCAGCGATTGGGTGACAAGACGCTGCATCTGCGGCGCGTCTGCGCCGGTGATCACCTGCGCCGCGCCGTGGCTGAAGTCCCCGCGGAAGATGGACAACGCGGCGAAGATCTGCTGCTCCGTCTCTGTCAGCAGCCGCCACGATTGGCCGATCACGGCGCGTAGGCTGCGGTGTCGCTCCGGCACATCGCGCATGGATGTGCTCAGGAAGTCGAGATCGGCGGCGATGGCGTCGGCCACTTCGTCTACGGGCAGGGCGCGCACGCGGGCAGCGGCCAGTTCCAGCGCCAGCGGCACCCTGCACCAGCCCACAGATGCGGGCGACATCAGGCGCGGTGGTGTCCTGGCGCAGCGCGCCGGGCTTGATGCGATCCACGGTCGAGGTGAACATCTGCACCGCTGCGTAGCTGTTCAGCGGTCGCGCCGGTCCGCGCAGAGGCGGGAAGGGCAGGCCGTCGATCTCCAGCACCCACTCGGCGCGCAGTTCCAACGGCGCACGCGAGGTGACAAGCAGCATCACGCCCGGCGCGTCCGGCAAGAGCCTGGCGATTAGGTCGACTTCGGGCAGCAGGTGTTCGTAGTTGTCCAACACCAACAACAACGACTTTGCGCGTAGGAAGCGAGCGAGGGCGTCCTGTTGTTCGTCCAGCGTATAGGCGAGCATGGGCAGGGTGAAGCCCACGGCGTGGGCGATGGCCGCCACCAACTGCATGGGCGAGGAGACGGGGGCCAGCGCCACAAAAAAGACACCGTCGGCGAAGTGATCCGCCTGACGTTGCGCCACTTCCACCGAAAGCCGCGTCTTGCCCACGCCGCCCATGCCCACCAGCGTGACCAGTCGGCAATTGGGCTGCACCAGAAGATCCGCGATCTGGGTAAGCTCGTCCTCGCGGCCGATGAAGGGCGTAAACTGCGGGGGGAGATGTGTGGGCGCGTCAACTGGTGTGGGACTGGGCTGCGACGTGGTCACTTCGTCCGCCGGCAGGCGCAATCCAGCGCGGATCGAATCGGCCAGCGCGCTGGTCTTGGCGGCGGGGCGCACATCCAGTTCAGCGTCGAGGATGGCGCAAAGCTGGTCGAATTGGGCCAGAGCGTCGCGGGTGCGCCCGTCCAGGGCAAGGGCGCGCATGGCGTCGTGGTGGGCGTCTTCGTTGAGCGGATCGATTTCGATCTGTCGCCAGGCGTAGCCGTAGGCAGCAGCGAAGTTCTCGCGCCAGATGGCGTGTTGGGTCAGCACATCCAGTGCCGTCAACTGTTCGCGGCGCAGCCACTCGCGTTTGAGCATGGCCCACTCGTCGAAGGGTAGGCTGTCGGCGGCGACACCGTCGAGGAAGTCGCCACGCTGCCGCGCCAGGACATCGGCCAGCCGCGCGCAGCATGGATCGCAACGGGTCACGTCCTCGTGCGCGTGGGCGCGGGCGGCGTCGAGCGCGGCGACGAACGCCTCTACGTCGAGAACGTAGGGGCAGTCGCGGTTGAAGCCCACCTCCTGGCGCGTAATGCGTAGATAGAGTGGATCATCTTTGGGCTGGGGCAGCGCCTTCTGCAAGCGGCTGAGCGACTGGCGCAGATTCTGGCGCGCCAGCCGTTCCGGCGTGTCGGGCCAGAGTAGCGCCGCCAGGGCGTCTCGGCTGTGTACCCGTTTCGATTCGACGGCCAGGTAGGCAAGCAATGCCTGGATTTTGGGCGATGTAATCGTGGTGATTTCTTCACTATTCAACCGGATCTGGAACCCGCCGAGTAAATTGATCTGGAGTTGCGCCATGTGCATCGATGCCATTTTTGCCTTGAAGAAACACGTTGCGGAGGGAGATTCAGAGGGTCACATTATAGTAGAGGACGCGGTGGTGATCCAATCTATAGGTGATGATTAGGTTGGGTAAGGGAATTGCTAGGTGCGGGCGCGTATCGTCGTCTTTTTCCCCGATCTGCGCTACACTATGCGCATGAACATTTTCGATTTGATCCAACGTCAAGCGATCCCCGAGCCTTGGGCGGAGGGGGAGAAGATTCCGTGGAACGATCCGGCCTTCAGCGAACGGATGCTGCGTGAGCATCTGTCGCAGGCGCATGATCTGGCAAGCCGCCGAACTGAGCGTATCGAGCGTCATGTAGATTGGATCCACAGCGCGCTGCTCGGTGGCGAAGCGTCGGCGATCCTCGACTTGGGCTGTGGTCCAGGACTGTATGCCACGCGCTTTGCCGCCAGAGGTCACCGCGTTACGGGCATCGACTATGGCCCGGCGTCGGTGAGATACGCCCGTCTCCAGGCTGCCGAGAGCGGGTTGCCCTGTGAGATCATCGAATCCGATATCCGCAAGGCTGATTACGGCGTGGACCGCTTCGATCTAGCGATGCTGATCTTCGGAGAGTTCAACGTCTTCCACCCCGACGACGCCCGCGCCATTTTACGCAAAGCCCACACGGCATTGAAAGCAGACGGCGTGATCGTCCTCGAAGTGCATACGGTGGACGTGGTGCGCCGTGTAGGCGAAGAACCGCCGTCTTGGTCCAGCAGCCGTAGTGGCCTCTTCTCGCCCCGCCCACACCTGCTTCTCACCGAGAATTTCTGGCTGGCCGAACGCCAGATCGCCATCGAGCGTTACTTTGTGATCGATGCCGAGCGCGGTGATGTCACCCGCCACGCGTCCGCCATGCAGGCATACAGCGAAGAGCAGATGCGCACACTCCTGGCCGAAACCGGCTTCGTCGAGGTGACGATCCACCCGTCCTTGTACGGCGAGGTGGACGAGGGGCAGGCGGATTTCTACGTAGTGTGTGGACGACGGACCAGTGAAGACTGAAATCGGCTGTCGGTCGTCTGTTATCAGTCTTCACTCGTCAGTCTTCACTCGTCTTTCCCTGTTCGCACGTATCGTTTACAATACCCCAGTACAACCCGTTTCCGCACACGTCATACAAATTCCCCAAGGAGTTGAGTCGAATGTCTTCACTGCCTGATTATCAGGTCCGTGCGGTGCATTGCGATCACCGCGCCGACGATGAAGCTGTCTACGAAGCGCTTGTTCGTGCCACTGAACCGCTACAGCGATCCTGGGAGAAGCTGCGCAAGGCCAAAACCATCGCCATCAAGTTCAACCAGGACAAAGCGCCGCAGAATGTGATCATGTACGACGACCGCAATCGGCAGCAACTGGTGAGCGACAGCGTGGCGCGGGCGACGCTGCGTCTGCTGCGCGAAAAGACCAGCGCCGAGCTGATCTGCGTGGATTGCAGCTTCTACACCATGTACAACGGCGAAACCATCGAGAAGACCACGCAGATTGCCCATCTGCTCAAAGAGTTTGATGTCCGCTACGCCGACGGCACCAAGCCACCCTACGTCAAGGTGGAGACCCCTGGCGGCGGCCTGATGTTCCGCAAGTACGTGATGATCAAAGACGCCGTGGAAGCCGACGAAATGGTGGACGTGGCGCTGATCAAGAACCACGCGTTCATGGGCGTCACCGGCTGCCTCAAGAACCTCTTTGGCCTGGTGCCGCCCGAATTTCACGGCGGCAAGCCGCGCACCTACTACCATCATCTGGTACGCATGCCGTATCACCTGGCCGATCTGGGCATGATCTTCAACCCGGCGCTCAATATCGTCGATGCGCTGGTGGGGCAGGCTGGGCAGGAGTGGAGCAGGGGCGAAGGGTTGGGCCGTGTGGTGGATGGGCTGATGGCAGGCGATCACGTCATTTCGACGGATGCCTGCATGATGCACATCATGGGTCACGATCCCCAGGCCGACTGGCCGACGCCGCCCTTCAACCGCGACCGCAATTCGGTGAAGATGGCCGCGGATCATGGCTTCGGCACGGTGAACCTGGACGAGATCGACTTTGTTTCGGAGTTGGAACCGCAGCCTGAAGGCACCTTCTACTCGATCATGACCGACTCGGCGCAGACAAACTACTCGTGGCTGAAGACGATGTCTGAGCAGGCGCTCTACTACCGCGACAACAAGCAGAAGTTCGTCGACCAGTACGCCGGCGAGTACATTCTTCTGCAAGATTACGAGGTGAAGTGGCACAGCCCCGAAGCGACGATCCGGGTGAGCCGCCGCGAACTTGCCGGTGAAAACCCCGATCTGGCTATGTGGTACAAGTACGTCGACCCCGAAGAGGACGAAGGCGAGCACTACGAGGTCTACGAGCAGACGCTGGATCGCATCCCGGCGTTTGAACCCGTGGCCGCTTAGCGCAAAAATAACAGCAGAATAGAACGCGGATTGAGCGGATTGGGCGGATCAAAGCGGATAAAAAATCCGTTTGATCCGCCCAATCCGCGTTCTGTCAAAGATCCAATTTCAGCCCTTCGTGCGACACGACGAAACCAAGTTTTTGGTAGAAGCGGATGGCGTCCGCCCGGGTCTTGTTGGAGGTCAACTGCACCATGCGGCATCCTCGCTCGCGGGCGCGTTCGATGGACCACAGGATCATGTGGCGACCAATGCCCCCGGCGCGGTGACCGACGTCGACGCGCACGCCTTCGATCTGGGCGCGCCAGGCCCCGCGGTGGCTGATGCCGGGGAGGAAGGTGAGTTGCAGTGTGCCGATTACCTGGCCATCCGCCGCTTCCACCACGATCAATTCCTGGTTGGGATCGTCGTCGATGGCCTCGAAGGCGCGCACGTATTCATCGGGCAACGGATCGGTGTACTGCTCGCGCGTCGCGCCCAGCGGATCGTCCGCCAACATGCGCACGATGGCGGGGAGGTCTTCGCTGCGGGCCTGGCGAATGTTGAGATCAGGGGGTGTCATTGTCTTCCATGCTTTCGTGTCTGTGTCAGATCATGCTGATCAGTTTGTTGACGGTGTTCAGATTCCGCGCCGTGACGGGGACGCCGAGCAGTCGTTCCACCTTTTCGGCCAATTTCGAGCGTCCGATGCCGTTTGGGGCGTAGAGGTAAAAGACGCTGTTGCCCAGTAGATAATCTTCGCCGTTGGATTTCAATTCCTCCAGCGCCGCCAGATTCGGATCTGTGGGTGTGGACGCCAGGAAGTAGAAGTGCAGCGCCTTGCCTTCCGTTGTCTGAAACGGGCTGCCGGCGTGTGCGTCTTTGAGTTCGGACGCGGTCAGCAGCAGCACTTTGGGTTGGAAGCCGTGGCTTTGCTGGATGGCGGCGCCGATGGCGTCGGCCAGCTTGTCTTTGTCTTCTTGCGCGATGGAAAAGACGGCGTTGCCACTCTGGATGTAGGTCTTCACATCGGTGCAGCCCAGTCCTTGGAGCAGCGCAACCAGTTCTTTCATCGGCAAGATGTTGTTGCCGCCGACGTTGATGCCGCGGAAGAGGGCGATGTATTGAGTCACGGTGTCTCCTTTCTTTGGATGGTTTTGGTGCGTGTACCACGCACCAAAACCACGATCAGGCTCAAAACAGATCAGTTCATCCACTCTGTCGCGTACCGAAAAACGACGTTTGCTGAAAGCGCATCCCCGCCAAGATCTGAGCGATGCGTTCTGCGCTCAAACGCCCGATGTACTCGCCCAACTGCGTTTTTTCCACCGCGTCCACCTGTGACACGACGACGACGCTCTGTTTGGGCAGGTTCGCTTCGCCAGGATCGAGGAGGATGTTGCCCGGTTCCGTGCGACGGTTGAGGTTGGACGTCAACGCGCAGACGACGACGGTGGTCACCCGGCTGCGGTTGATCACATCGTCCTGGATCACGACGTGGGGGTGGGCGTAGTCGCTTTCGGGTGTGCGTGATGGATTGGGTTTCAGCCAGTAAATGTTGCCCTGGAGGATTTCCTTTTTCGTGTTCACTATTTGCCACCTGCCAGATCGATGAACGAGCCGGTGACATACGACGCCTCGTCCGACAGGAGCCAGGCGATGGCGTTGGCAACTTCGTCCACTGTGCCGCCGCGGCGGAGGGGGATCTGCGGGCTGAGCCTGTCGACGCGGTCGGGGTCGCCGCCGTCGGCGTGGATGTCGGTGTAGATGAAGCCCGGCCGCACCGCGTTGACGCGAATGCCGTCCGCCGCCACTTCCAGCGAAAGCCCTTTGGTGAGCGTGTCCATCGCGCCCTTCGATGCCGCGTAGTCGACGTACTCAAACGGCGAGCCGGTGCGCGCCGCCGCGGACGAGACATTCACAATCGCGCCACCCCGTTTCATGCGTTTGACGGCCTCGCGGCAGCACAGGAAACAACTGGTGACATTGGCCGTCATCACGTTGTTGAAGCGGTCCACGTCCATGTCCACCAGGCGCGATTGCGTAAAGAGGACGCCCGCATTGTTGACCAGATGCGTCATCGCGCCGAATTCGGCTTCGGTGGCGTTGAAGAGCCGGATCACATCGTCTTCTACCGAGACATCGGCGCGGCAGGCGAAGGCGTCGCCGCCCTGGGCGCGAATCTCGGCGACAACCTGATCGGCGGCGTCCGCGCGCGTGCGGTAGTTGACGCAGACGGCGTACCCGTCCGCGGCCAGGCGCTTCGACGTGGCCGCGCCGATCCCGCGACTTCCTCCTGTGACGATGACGATCTTGTTCATTTTCGTTGTCCACAACTCTGTACTATCGCAACGACGCAAGCAGCGCGTCGCGGCGTTGGTTCTTACTTTCCATCCAGCGATCGTCGTAAGAGACGCTGAAGAAGTGATAGACCATTTTCGGCGAGATCAAGTGGCGCAGGCCGTGGGTCTTCATCACCCGTGTCATTAACTCGAAGGTGTCGAGGTACTTTTCGCCGTCGACCCAGCAGTATTTGACGCCGGTGAAGCCGATCTCGTCTGTCACCTGGCGGAAGAGCGGCGTGTTCCGCACCAGCGCGCAGCAGGGATGTAGGCGGTTGTAGTAGATCGCTTGGTGGATGTCGGCGGGGATTTCGTCCTGACCGTCCCATGTCTGGCGCACACCGACAGCGAAGGCGTCTTCGGCGGTCGTCAATTCGGCGAGCATGGCGTGGATCGTGTCATCCTCCAGGAAGCAGATGTCCGCATCCAGGAAGAGGTAGTCGTCACAATCCGGGTGATCCAACACGAACTGGCGCAATACTTCGCCGTGCGAATTGGACGCTGTGTCGGTGGTGAAGCCGGATTGGCGCACCGGGATGCCGCGATCATCAGCATAGGCGAGCAGGCTGGAAGTGTCGTCGGTGGAGGCGTTGTCCACGATGGTGATGGCGAGATCGAGATCATCCGCATGGCGTTTGTGCAGCGAACGCAGCGCCAATTCCACGTACGCGGACGTGTTGTGGTTGACGATCACGGCGTGGATTTTAGCTCGTTTGGTCATGGCGATCTTCTCGGTGTCGTATGTTTGGGAGGCGTTCTGATTACCCATGCAACGCCCGCGCCAGCAGGCGGATCTGCTCGCCGCTGAAGCGTTTGGCGGCGTCGGTTTCGGGGGCGAAGGCGTCGAACCGAAAGAACAGGAATTGTGTTCTTGATCTGTCGCGGTGGCATGGTGGTGTCCTCTTCGTGGATGGTTTTTTTCTGATTTCTGCTAGGTCTACGACAGATCGATTTCGATCAGGACGCTGACCGTATCACCTTCTTCGAGCTGCATGGCCTTGCGCACGGCAGCTTTGACGGGGACGAGATAGCGCTCGTCTTTGGGGAACAGGGACGTCTGAAACCGGGTTTTGCCAATCCGTACGTGGACGGGAATACAGCCCCAGCCATACGAAACCAGATCCGAAATCGACTTGATCTGGCCGCTTTCCTCATCGGGGATGGCGACGAAGAACCAGGGCGCAGGTCCGCGCCAGTAGATGATCTCGCCGCTGAATTCAAGAGACATCATGGAACAGGCTCCATTCTGAGATGGCCGGGCAAACCGGGCTTTCCACGATGCGCAGCCGCACGCGAGACGTTGTCACGTCCGGTCCGCGCAGGAGACGGTGCGATCCGATGGCCGACGCCGTCATCCAGTCGTGCCAGGACCCGCCGTCGTCGAATTCGATGGCGAAGCGGTCCGCTGACCCAGCGGCAGGTACTCGCGCAGGCTGACCACGTTGAAGGTGATGGGCTGCGCAAATTCGAGGATCAACGCGGGCGTGTGGATGTCGTCGTCGGTGGCCCAGTAGGTCTCGGGATCGTCGTCGAGCACGTTGGCGGGGGCGAACTGGAGACTGTCGCCGCGTGTGTTATCCGCTGTGCAACGGGCAAGTTTGGCTAGATCTTTGGCGAAGATTTCATCGAGACGGCGGCGGAACTCGCGCAAGCTCTTCACATCGTTCTCGTGGATCTGTCCGCGACGGTCGGGGGGCAGGTTGAGGAGGAAGGACGCGCCGCGCCCCACGGATTGGAAGTAGAGATCGACGAGGTTTTCGGGGGTACGCACTTTGTCGTCCTCGGCGGCGTGGTAGAACCAACCGGGGCGGATCGACACGTCACATTCGGCGGGGAGCCAGGCGTCGCCGTGACGGTCGCCGCGGTTGAGCAGTTCCATCGGCGATCCCCAGGCGGCGACCATATCGGAAGTGAGGCGTGTCTTGAACGCGTCGGCGTCGATGCCGGGGAAGAGCAGATCGGCGCGGATCGTAGACCAGCATGGATCACCGGCGATGCCTTTCTCGTTGCCCACCCAGCGCACGTCCGGCCCAGCGTCGCTGAACATGACGGCGTTGGGCTGGTTGCGGCGTACGATGGAGCGGGTGTTTTCCCAGTCGTAGTAGGTTTGGCGGTCGATGCGGCGCACTTCGTTGGCCCCGCCGTAGTAGCCGTCGCCGCCGTTGGCGCCATCGAACCAGACCTCGAAGAGTTCGCCGTACTCGCTGGTGAGTTCGTTGAGCTGGTTGCGGAAATAGTCGATGTAGGCGGGGCGGCCGTAGTCGGCGTGGTTGCGATCCCAGGGAGAGAGGTAGACACCGAAGCCGATGCCGTGGGTGTGGCAGGCGTCGGCGATCTCGCGGACCACGTCACCTTGTCCACTGCGCCACGGGCTGCGCTTCACCGAGTGTTCGGTGTACTTCGACGGCCACAGGCAGAAGCCATCGTGGTGCTTGCAGGTGAGGATCAGGCCGGTCATGCCTGCGTCCGCCGCGATGCGCACGATCTGTTCGGCGTCGAAATCCGTGGGCGCGAAGACGCCAGGGGATTCGTCGCCGTACCCCCATTCCTTGTCGGTGAAGGTGTTGGTGGTGAAGTGGAGGAAGCCGTAGAACTCGCGGCGGTGCCAACGTAACTGGCGCGGCGAGGGGACGGGGCCATACGGGCGGGGGGCGGTCGGTTCGGGCATGTGCGAGTCCCCTTCGTAAGAGTCAGAAATTCACGATTCTCTGCGCAATAGCGGAGATAGCATCCTCAGATGCGGCTTGTTTAGGTCCACCCGGCATCTGAGGATGCCTACTCCGCGTCAAAATCATGTATTGCTGAGATTGGATGTGTGGCTCAAATGTTCTGATTGTAGCCGCAACCGGAGCCGATAGCAAGCGGACCAAACAACAGCGGCCAAGGACGATATCGTCCTTGGCCGCTGTGTTATCCGATTTCAAATCGGGATTAGCCGACGTGTCGTGACACATATTCATCGAGCAAGCGGCGTATCATTTTCTGGTATGGCACCTTGTGTTTGGCTACTTCGTGCTTGAAGAACTCGACACTGGTTTTGCTGAGTGCAATCGTCACCTTGACTGTTTCCTCGCGGAACGCCAATTCTTCGGGTGGCGGTAGAAAATCGTCTACGACTTTCACTTCTTCCATTGGACCTTCGCTATAGCTGATTTGTTTCTTCATAAGTCTGTTTCTGCTCCGGTCACCGAAACGTCACAGATGACAAAGCCTGCTCATTCACAATCAACTGAAACACATCCGGCCGCGCATAGTGGCCGGTGACGTCGAAATCGAACTTGCTCTGGGCGACTTCGGCCATGTCGAGATCGGCGTAGAGGATGCCTTCCTCACCGTACAGCGGACCGGCCAGCACTTCGCCCAACGGCGACACGATGACGCTGCCGCCGCGACACATCTCCTCCGGCTGATCCGCCAACTCTTCGACGCCGGGCAGGTCCGCCGGGTACATCGATTTGGTGACATACTGGTTGCAGCCGAGGACGAAACAACGTCCTTCGCAGGCGATGTGCTGCATGGTGGCCTGCCAGGTGTCGCGAGAATCGGCGGTGGGGGCGAGGTAGATCTCCACGCCTTTGCCGTACAGGGACATGCGCGCCAGGGGCATGTAGTTTTCCCAGCAGATCAGGCCGCCGATCTTGCCCAATTCCGTGTCGAGGACGGTCAACGTGCTGCCGTCGCCTTCTCCCCACATCAGCCGTTCGGATGCGGTGGGCTTGAGCTTTCGGTGCTTGCCCAACAGTTCGCCGGTTGGCCCAAAGTAGAGGACGGTGCAGTAGAGCGTGCCGCCGCTGCTGTCTCCATCACGCTCGATGACGCCGATAGCCAGATGGACGCCGGCCTGCCGCGCCGCTTCACCCAGCGCGTCGGTGGCGGGGCTGGGGACGTCGACGGCGTTGGCCCAGTAGCGTTGCCAGGTGCGGCGTCCTTGCGCGCTGCGGCTGCCCACCACCGCGCCGAACGAGAGTCCGCGCGGGTAGGCGGGGACGAACGCCTCTGGGAAGAGGACCAACTGCACCCCTTGCCCAGCGGCTTCATGGGTCAGGCGGCAGGCTTTGTCCACGCTGGCTTCGCGGTCGAAAAGCACCGACGCTGCCTGGATCACAGCGACTTTGACGGTGGAAAATTGCTTGTTGGATTTCATTTTCAATCCTCCCGGGAGACACTAAACCGTCTTCAGCCAGCCGCCATCGACGAAGTAAGTGGAGCCGACGCAGTATCCGGCCAGCGGCGAACAGAGGAAGACGAAGAAGTGGGCCAGTTCTTCGGGCGTGGCGAAGCGTTTGATGGGCGTGTTTTTTTCGGCGATCTGTTGCAGGTGCTGTTCCCAGGTAGTGTCGGTGCCTGCGGTGAGCTGTTTGGCAGTTTTGATCCAATCGCCGGTGAGGATCAGGCCGGGGTTGATGCAGTTGACGCGGATGTTGTCGCCGATGACTTCGGTGGACAGCACCTTCGAGAACATCATCAACGCGGCTTTGGTGACGTTGTAGATCGGTTCATAGTCCAACGGCTGCACGGCGCAGATCGACGCGTTGTGGAGGATGGCGCCGCCGCCCCGTTCCCGCATCATGGGTACGAGTCCGCGGGCCAGACGCACGGCGGCCATCACGTGCAGATCCCAGTAGTGTTGCCACTTTTCGTCGGGCGCGGTCATGATCTTCTCGTTGCTGCCTGTCCCCGCGTTGTTGATGAGGATGTCCGCGCCGCCGAATTCGGCCACCCGCGCCACCAGGCGATCAATGTCCTCCGCACTGGTGACGTCGGTGGAGACGCCTAAGGTCCTGACGTTGTACGTGTCGGCGAGGCGGGACGCTTCGGCTTGCAGGCGTTCGTCATCGCGGGCGCAGAGGACCAGGTTCACGCCTTCCTGCGCCAGTGCTTCGGCCACCGCCAGCTCGATCCCGATGCTGCCGCCAGTGATCACGGCGGTCTGTCCGCGTAGTCGAGATCCATTTTGTCTCCTTGATGTTTGATGATTTGTGATTGGTGATTGGGGCAGAAATCACCTCTGTGTGGAGGACATGATCCTGGCGCGTAGTATAGCACAGAGACACGCCGATTTTGAGTGCAAACCACGAGGCCCAGGACGGTGCCGTCCTGGGCCTCGTGGTTTCTGCACTGGATTCATCAATGTTCGGGCATGTCAACTGTCGGCTGCCATCACCGGCGCTGGGTGAAGGGCAGGTACAGGCGGTACGACGGTGGTTCCGTCGCTTCAATCGGCACGGTGACGGTGCGACGGTTGGCCACCTGATCGTCGGCGAAGACGTGGACACGCTCGACCTGGGACGGGTCCACGAGGAAGGGATCGACGTAGGCTGCATAGCTGCTGCCGTCGGTAGAATAGTAGATCGCGGCCACGCCTGAACCGGCGTCGGTGACGGTCAAGCTGACCTGTATCTGCCCACCCGCGGCGGTGGTCTCCCACGCGATTTCGGGGCCTTCGGCGTCCTGGGCCTGGGCGCCGCTGATCGCCACTGTGGGCGTGATCACGGTGTCCACGGCGCCGTCGCCGTCGCTGTCGTACTGCATCGCCTCGAAATCGGTGTCGGAGAAGCGCAGCGAGACGGTGCGGCTGGTGGGCAGGCTCAGATCCGGGTAGCGGATGGCGTGGACGGTGGTGTAGCCGGTACCGAGCCGCAATTCGACGGCCACGGGCAATTCGCCGCTGCTGAAGGTGACGGTGTACGCCTGCGCAGGATCAAGGACCACCTCCTGCGCGGTTTCGCCCAGCGGGTAGATCTGCACGCCCGGCACGATGCCTTCGACGAACGGATCCTGTGGGCCGGGGACGGTGCTGTTGCCCTCGCCATCGGTGACGGTGACCGGCCCGCCGCCGAGGATGGTGAGGGAATAGAGCGGGCGGAAGGGAAGCTGCGAGGTCTGCGCGCTGCGCTCTGCATCACGACCCGCGGACAGATTCGGCGGGCAAGTCGGCTCTTTTTTCCCGCGCAACAGATCCAGCACACAGGTCTGTACAGCCGTGTTGCCGTTCAGACCGTTGTGCTCCACTTGCTTGTCTCCAAGCCAGGTGGCGTCGCCGACGAAGATGTAGATGTTCGAGCCGGGCGCGTAGTCGTTGCCGCCGCTGCGGCGGGTGGCGCTGAGCAGCGGCACGGTGCCGTCGCCTTCGCCTTTCATCAGCTCGAATACTTCTTCCTCGTGACAGCGGAGAAGGCCCAAGAAGCAGGATGTCTTGACGGTTGCCTGCACCTGGCGAATTGTCTTGTCTTTGCCCTGTAGCCCCACAATGTGATGGTATTCCACAGCTGTGTCGTCGAATGTCCAATTGTCCTGGGCGCCAGTGAGGGCTGCGTAGTTGTGGAACGCCTCTGTGGTGGAGCCGGGCGTGGACCCGTTGCGGGCGTAGCGTTGACTGTCCATGATCTGGCGGTAGATCTCGAAATTGTACAGCTCGGAGCCGGTCCCGTCCTGGTTGAGATCTTGGCCGTTCTCCACAAAGGGGACGAGATCCGGGTCGCCGGCTGTCAGCTCGAAATAGGGTTCACCCGGTAACAGCTGGTGCGCGCCGGGGAACGTCCGCACCAAGGATTTCATCGTCTCCCGGGCCATGATGAGGAACTGGGCAGGCAGGAATTTCCCGCTTTCCAGCACGTAGATCGCCTTGGGCGCGCCGAGGAAGGGCGACCCGATGGTGATGAGCCGGTTCACGTGGTGCTCGTCCGCGGCGTCGAGGATGTAGCGGCGGGCCACGAGGCCGCCCATGCTGTGGGCCAGGATGTCCACGTCCACGCCGGGATAGAGGCGACGGACGCAGGCGATCAGTTCATTCAACTTTTCGGCATTCGTCGCGTTGTGTTGACGCCAATCGTAGGGGAAGACAAACAGCGTCGGCTTCACATCTTCCGTCTCTTCGCGGCAGCCCACCGTTTCGACATAGCCGCCCTCGCCGGTGAGAAATTCGAGCAGCCCACCGTAGATGTCCACCGCACCCAGGAACGGACGCCGCAACACATCCGGCGCTGTGATGGTGAGGGAATTGGTGATATCAGACTGATTCCGCAGTTCGAGCAACTCGTGCTGGGTGGTGATGCTGTTGCCCGGCCAGTACTCGTCATCGCCCGACTTGAGGTAGCTGCCCGCCATGCCCGGCACGAAGATGAGGGGGACTGGGGTAAACAAAACAGCGTGCGACTCACCGTCTGCGGTGGTTGAGCGGCCGACCACCTGTCCGGCTTCATTGATTGCAAGCGCCTGACTGCGATTCCCGCCCAATGTACCCAGATCGTACATCGTGCCATCTATCCAGATAAACGCGTGGGCTTCACCATCTGCTGTATCTGCATCACCGATCACGCGCCCGGCCTCATTGATGTCTCTGGCGACGCTGCGAAGCCCACCCAAAGTGCCGAGATCCAGCATTGTGCCATCTTCCCAAAGAGTTGCATGCATTCCTGGGGTCTTGTATGAGCTGCCGACCACTTGCCCAGCTTCATTGATGTCTGCGGCGCCGCTAGTGGCATAGATACCGCCCAATGCGCCAAGGTCTTGCATCGCACCGTTCTCCCAGAGAAAGGCATGTTGGGTGGGGAGATGCTCTGTAAAGGAGTAACCTATCACCTGCCCTGCATTGTTGATGCCAGTGGCGTAGCTATCTTCAGTGCCCAGGGCGCCTAAATTGTTCATCGTGCCGTTTTCCACAGAAACGCAGCGTCATGCTTTTTCTTTGGAATCTTGAATACCATTCCATGAGTCGCCTACAACTTGCCCTGCCTCGTTTATGGCGGAAGCTCTTGGCTTGACTGCCTCCTCTGACTGATCCCCAGAGCACCCAGGTCGTGCATGGTGCCATCTTCCCAGAGGAAAGCGTTATATCTGCGTGTATGCCCAGCCCACTATCTGCCCGGCGTCGTTGATGTCCAATGCACTGTTTCATCGCCGCCGAGCGTCCCCAGATCATACATGGTGCCATCTTCCCAGAGGAAGGCACGACGTTTTCCGTCCGCCGTGGTCGATGTGCCGATCACCTGCCCAGCGTTGTTGATATCTACGGCATCAGAACCATTTCCACCAGCGTCCCCAAGTCGATGATCGCGTAGAACTTTGTCGTCGTGATCGGCGTCGATTGGGCGATGGGGCAGGTAATGATGCGGGCGTGTGGTTTCGAACGTTGTAGCTGTCATCGGCGTGGCGGCATGTGCGGCGCGGGGTTTACAGCATGAACGCTCGATCACCGTGCCACGGACATAGGCAAGCGCCGCCACGAATGTGACGACGGCAAGGTGTACACGCATTGAAGATCTCTCGTTAGGGGTGGCGCTGGGTTTCGTGAACTAATACAAGGTGGCGCAAATGAATCGCGGAAATGCGGCGAGCACGCCCTCGTGCGGGTCTACAAGGTCAGCGCCGCACGAGGGCGTGCTCACTCCGCAGGATTTCATGGACCCTTTTCGGCCACCATGTACTAGCGGGTGAAGTCGTCGATCTACGCTCTCGGAGTGAGATTAAGCGATTAAGGGATTGGGCGATTGAATTTCAGTAAAATCGCCTAATCCCCCAATCCCCACTTCACGGCGACTCCGGCGTATCGGCCTGCCCAAGGCGCCAGTCAGCCTGGCACGGAGCCGGGTCCGCCTTCGGGGCAAGGCGCGGATCGCCGGCATACGCCGCCGGCCTGCTCAATAAGGATCACTTCGCTGATCAACTTCGACCTCGGCGCAACAGCTTTGATCGTCCAACGGGCAGCGTTTGCTGATCTGGCACTGCTGGCGGGCCGTCAACTCGGGCGCGCCTGATGCGGGTAGCTGTGCACTGCCAGCCGTCCGGCCCAGGTTGCGCCACGGCGGGATCGATGCCGCATGAGTCGGGGAAACCGATGAGGCGCTGGCATTCGTAGGTGCTCCAGCCGGACTGTGCATTGGTCCTTTGTTGAAGGTCCACCAGGTGACCAACTGTTCGCAACTGGTGGCGCCGCATCCATCCGCTGCGCAGTCTTCCGTGTCGGGTGCGTCGTCATTGTCCTCTTCTGTGGGGGGGCGGGACTTGGTATCTGGGTCACCTTGCGATTGAATACAGATTCATAGTTGTGCATCTTCTCGATCGCTTTGTCTCTGTATTTCTCGATTATCTCTGCTTTCGGGCAATCCAAACACGCTGGGGCGCTTACGGTCTCTGAGCCCTGGAATTAGCTTGCCTTCTGCATCGGTTTCGTATTCAAACTGTATTACAAAATCATATTCATCAGCTCCTATCACATCATCGTCTCGTATTTTGAAATAAACACTGAATGTTTGAGAACCTGCTTGCGCTTCTGAATGTGTAAGGGGGAGACTCTTTACCAATCATCACTGAATCATCGTGCTTGTTGTGTTCGACATATGCTGTGGTACCAAGTCCTGTCCCAATAACGACCGAAGTGACTGCAACCCAAAATTGCCACGTCAGGTAGAAGGCAGTGCAACACTGGTCTCAGGATGATAATCCCCTCGCATTTCCTCACAGGACACGGCGATTCGTTTCTCCATGTCGCCGATGGCTGATTCTGTCTCGGTGGAGATGTTTGCCAACGCGTCGATGAAGCCTCGGATCCCTGCGATCTCCCACCGCCCCCCGGTATGTGGAACTGCATTTCGCCGTTCCTGTCTTCGTAGAACAGTTGATTGGCGGTTGGGCAGTCATTCTGAAATGCCGGGATCGTGAGATCGGCGAAGAAAGCGTCTCCGCCGCCGCTGTCGCCTGTTGTGTGCCCGGGTAGACCAGTGTCCGTTCCGCCGCCGGGCAAGAACGCCGCGGCGAATTCGGCGGAGTCAATGCGATTGAACGGGAAGTAGAACGTGTCTGCCCCACAATGCAGCGCCACGTCCTGTGTGGCGGCGAGGTCGGCGAAGTAGCCCGCCATCGCCGGATCGCGGTGGGTCATGACGTTTTCGTTGCTGACGCAGAATGCCTGCTCCTGGTGCATGTAACATTCGACGCGAGGGATGCCTTCCTGGACGCGCACTGAATCCGCCGACGCGAAGGGCGGGTCGACGATGCGTGTGCTGTCCGCGGCGCTGTTGACCGGCGGCGCAATTTTCGGGTTGGCGCATCCGGCAAGCAAAATGGCAATGGACAGCAAGATCGAAAGCGCTCGGCCCGCGCATCGCTTTCTCCTGCCTGTGGTGTTTTTCAGCATGATCAGTTGCTCCCTGACAAGGGGTTTGTGAACTGTCAGAAGCCCAGCAGACGGGCGTTAGATGGGCGTTAGATGAGGGCGTTTTATCGAAATCCAGCCAGGAGATCCTGCGCGGCGCGGACTTCACCGGCCTGCTGGTTGGCCTGGGCCACGGACAGCGCCTCGGCGGCGAGGACCTGCGCCCTGCTTTCGCCTGCCCGGTGACGGCGGCACCGGCCAGGCCGCGCAGGAGCCAGTTGCGTAGTTGACGGTGTCGGCGCGGCGGCTCAGACTGTAGGCGGCTTGCAGTTGACGTTCGGCTTCATCGAAATCGCCTTCGCTCAGCGCCAGGTGACCGAGGTGACCGCGGCAGAAGACTTCCTGCGGCGCATCGGAGACAACTTGGGCCAGGTCGAGGCTGTCCTGTAGCCATTGACGCGCCAGGTCTTCGGCCCAGCATGGCGGCGGCGGCGCCCATGTCGCCCCAGGCAAAACGGCGGCGTTCGGGCATGTGCTGTGCTTCGCAGATGGCGAGGGCCGCCTGCCCACACTGGAAAGCGTTTTCGTAGTCGCCCATCTGCCAGTAGGTGGTGGAGAGATAGCTGTACGCCTGGATACCGTAGACGTGGGCTTCTGGCGCGTGCCAGCAGAGCCAGCGCTCGATGAAAAGCCGTCACCGTTTCTAAGATAGTCGCCCAGTTCGTTATGGCGACCGATGACCGTGTGGCTGACGTTTTCGTCCTCCGCGGCGCCCGCCGCGCTGACGGTCCGCGCCGGCTGCGGCCACGCCCGGCCTGCGGTAGCGTAGCCCCAGGCGGATCGCGCCTGCGGCGCGAAAGCGAGACTCGCGGTTGAGGATGTCATCGTCTTTGAGCGCGACGCCGATTTCTCTGAGCAGCGTCAGATCGTGCAGGTTAGCGTCCATGTCGCCCACCATTTCCCAACTCCACACACGCTCTTCGATGAGCGCAGTGCGGTAGAGGTTCGCTCTGTCTCGCTTTTGCGGATCGAGTTGCTGCAAGAGTTCAAGCCCAATGGTAGACGCCGAAAGCAGGCTCTCGATGGCGTAACGTTGGGCCGCAACGTGAACCGCGCTCGATAGTATTCGGCGGCTCGGGCCGGTTCGCTCTGCCTGGCGATAGTGCTGCGCGATCTGGAGGCAGACCTCGTCGGTGTGTTCATCGGCCTGGGCGTCGAGGGCGTCGGCAATGCGCCTGTGCAGGAAACGACGCCGCACCGGGTTGATCTGGGCATACGCGGCCATGCGTAGTTTGTCGTGTACAAAATCGAAGTGGTTCTGGGTGGCTTCGCGCACGATGCGTTGCGCCCAAAGCTCTTCCATTCCCCGCACCAATGCCTCTTCGCTGTGTGTCGTCGCAGCCGCGACGGCGTAATCGAAGCGGCGACCGATCACCGCCGCGCACTGCATCACTTCGCCGGCCAAGGGGATAGACGGGCGAGGCGATCTTCGATCAAGGCGCGGATTTTGGGCGGCAGGTGAAGCGGACCCTCCTCCGCGCTGTGTGAGGTCGACGGTGTTGGCGAGATGGATTCAAGAAAGGTGTGTGGCCGCGCCTGCACGGTCTCGGTAATGTAGAAGGGATTGCCATCTGTCTCCTGGTGAAGCCGCGCCGCACTGTCGGCGCTGAGCGTGTCGCCGAGGAGATGTTGGGCCAGTGTTGCGGTGTCCTGGCGCGAGAGCGGCTTCAGTTGGATCTCGTGGAGGCGATCATGGCGCGCCAGCTCGCGCAACAGTGGACGGCAACGGGCGCGCTCTGCGGCGTCGTCGGTGCGCAGTGTGGCCAGCACCAGCAGCGGCGTCCGCGTTTCGTGGCGGATCAAGTAGTGCAGCCAATCCAGCGTCTCCTGATCGCACCATTGCAGATCGTCCAGACAGAGCAATACCGGCCGGCTGTGGCCAAGCAGCGCCAGCGCCAGGGCGTGGAAGAATTGTTGGCGGTGCAGTCGCTCTTCCACCGGCGTTGAGACGGATGCGTGACGCAGATGAGCCTGCAACTCTGGCAGCAGGCGGGCGATGGGGGCCAGCCACTCGTCCTCTAGTGAGGTGAGGGATTGGCGAAACGGTTCTGCGCGCAACCACTCCGCCACCGGCGCGAAGGCCAGCGTCCCTTCCACGGCGTAGCAGTTGGCTGTGGCAACCAACGTGTGGTCCTGTGCCACCCAGTGGCGAAAATCCTGGCAGAGGCGTGTCTTGCCGATGCCGGCCTCGCCCTGGACGACGATTAACCTGGAATCGCCGTCCTGTACCTGCTGCCAGGTGTGCTGCAAAGACGCCCACTCGGCGGCGCGCCCCACCAGATTCTTGGGTTTGTCGGCCATCTGGGCTTGTCGGCGCGCCGTCCACGAGGACGCGGTGGACGCGGTCAGTTGTGCATAGATCGACTGGGTGGCGGCGTCTGGCGCTACATCCAATTCCTGCGCAAGCAGATCGCGGCAACGGGCAAAGGTGCGCTCGATCCCGTCGGTGTCGCCCTTGCGCGCCTGAAGTTGCATGATGCGGCGGTAGGTCGCCTCGTGCAGGGGATCATGTGCCAGCAGGTGTTCAGCGTGTTGCCGCGCTGCGTCCCAGTCCTGGCGCGCTTCGGTGAGGTCGATCAGCCGGCCGAACACGTCGAGGAGCCGGTTGCGGAACAGGGCGCGCGGCGCAGCAATCCACTCGTCCACGCAGGACGGAAAGAGATCGCCGGCATAGCAGTCGACGGCGGCTGTGAGGTGCGACGCCTGCCGCTGCGGATCGTCCTCTGCGGCGGCGAGCGCCAGTTGGGTGTCAAAGCGAGCGATGTCTAGCTCTGCCGGTGCATCGCTGCGCCAGCCAAAGGTGGTAGGGCCGACATCGAGCAATGTCTCCCAGGCGGGCAAGACCTTGCGCAGGTGGTAGAGCAGATTGCGCAGCCGGTTGCGTCCGCGATCTTCCGCCGCGTCGGGCCACAGCGCGTGGATAATTTCGATCCTTGATTGTGGGGCGTGGCGGTTTAGGGCCAGAAAGGCCAGGAGCGACTGTAGGCGAGGACGGTGGGCAAAATCGACAGCTTGACGTCGGTAGCTCAGTTGAAAACCGCCGAATAGCGTGATCTGAAACATGGCGTCAGTCGTGAGGTTGCAGCGCAGTGCGGGCAGATTTCGTGTTGGGGCGTACTTGGGTTGGATACAGCAACCCTAGCATTGAACTCTTGAATTGGCAATGTGCAGAATTTTTTCTCCTACCTTTTCAAGACATTTGCTGATCTACGAAAAGCGAACGGCTCGTCCTGCAAGCGGCGCTTAGCGGTGCATCCAGCAGCGCTCAGCGTGGATCGGGCTAAACAGGACGCGCAGCCCACCACGCCCTGCGACAAGGCCGATTCGGGCAGCAGATCGGCGATACGGTCGTAGCGCTGTGTGACGCCCTGAAAGTTGTGCGGATGTACGCTTTCTCAAACGTGCGCCTGTCGGCGTCGGTGGCGGTAGGTTTTGGGGGGAGCGCCGAAGAGGTAGGGGGGCGGCGCGGTTCTTCCAGCGCGTGCATGGTGGTGTTGGGTTTCAGGCCACAGCCGAGCATGAGGATCTTGCCGCCGTGGTGCAGTAGCTTGTGAAAGGGGGAATGGGGACCGCAAGGTGTTGTCTTCTGCGGTGATCGCCCAACCAGGACGACGCCTGCGCGCCTACGCCGCACACCGAGTGGGTGGTGCAGGCTGCGCAGCGTCCCCGCGCAGGTGGAAGTACTGGGCAGAAACCCCACACAGGACGGCCGACCGCATCGTGGACGTGCGGCGGCTGCTGTGCGTAGGAGAGCGCTTAAGATCAACAGGGTACCGCTGTCGCCCAGCGTTGCCAACAGCGCGCCGGATGATCCACTCCGGGTCCGCGATGCCCAGCGCCCTGAACGACGCATGCACCATGACCACGCGTCAACTGCGGCGGAGGCTGAGCGATGGAGGTGCTCGATCAGTGGAATGATCCATTACAAATATTCTACATGATCCTCAAATTCATCGATCGAATATACAAAACAGACAAGTTCCAGCTTTTTCACCCAATCACCGGTCGAATGATCTGCCTGAACACCAAATATGATGCCTGCGTGATGGAGACGGTTTGCAGCAAAGGCGAAGAAAATCGGCATCAGCCGTCACCAAGACTCTTACCCAGCTGTGTTGCCCGTTCTAGGTGATTCGTGATCTGAATCGCCTAATCTGTCCAGATCCCGCACGCTGATTGCGTCGATCCCACGCAGCCTGGGTTGCTCGGCAATTCGCGGGCTGAGGTTCTCATCCAAATATAGACGGATGCCGACTTCCAACTCGGGCCTCTTTCATGCGTAGCGCCAGCTGATGCTGATTCTCAATCATCGCATCAACAGCCTACTTGTTTTCATAATAGTAGGCCAGCGCCGCATGTGACCTGTGCCAGCGACAGGTTGTAGTCGACGGCTATTTCATCTGGCTCCATGTCATGTACGATCTTGGCGGATACTGTGCACGAGCTACCTCAATCGAGGTACCGGCAATACACGGTCTGCCGTCACGAACAGCAGGATCGGTGGCAATCAGGTTGATACTTTGGATCGTCTGTTGCGATTGGGGCTTCTCGCTTTCTTCTTCGCAGAGCGCATTTGTATGGCGTAGTATAGCATATGGCTATGGCTGTGTTAACACACCCAATTCCTGTACCACGCCAACACGCGCAGCGCCCGCAACGTGATCCACCGGCTGGGGCGCCCCACGCCGTCGTCAATTTCCAGCGGCATTTCGCCCGGGTAGCGGACTTCGAGCGGCCAGCGACCGGTTCGCCGCCGGACAGCACCAACGAGATCGCTTCGTCCACGCTCGTCGGGGGTGATGCCGGTGCGGCGCAGGTGCATTCCAGGCCGCGCAGCACGCGTCGTAGTGCCACCAGGGGGGAAGGCGAAACGGTGAAGGCGGTGCGTGTTGTCCGAGCAGGGCCGGTCTTGGTGGTCGAAGGTGATGAGTTCGCCGTTTGCGCGCCGGAAGAGACGCCGGTGAGCAGGTATTCCTGTCCGCGCAGGGTGCGCCGCGGTGACTTCTGGACCACTGCCGATGCTGAGTTCGTGCGCGAGCAGCGCTTCCAGCACGCAGATCGGTGTTGAACGAGCGCGCGGCCCCCGTTCTCGGCCTGCAGTTCCAGCCACCGTCGGTCAACTGTTCGCTGAGCAGGCGGTCGACGATGCCGCTAATGTCCTGGCCGGCGAGACGCTTACCGCGCCACCCGTCCGTTGATGCAGGTTCCAGTTCACCGGCGAAGAAGGGGCTGTCGTTGCACCGGGCGGGCCGCAGTCTTTCCATCACCTGCTCGCGGACAAGCCCCACTGCCCGCTGCACCGCTTCGCTTGCCGGATCGAGGCCGAAGTCGCGCAGCGCATGAGGACGTGCATCGTCGACGTCCAACCGTTCAGGCTGCACCGCCCCAGCGCCCGTCGGCGTCCTGGAGGGCGAGGAGGTGCGCGCTTCCCAGCCTTCGCGGGCAACCCGTGCGCGCTGGCGGCGATCGTCCTCGGCGGGCGCGCCGAGGAGATCCTGCATCACCTGCCAGCGGATCGCGGGATCGCCGTCGAGCAGCCAGTCGATGACAGGTGGCATCGGGTTCAGGAATTTGGGGTCGAGAGGGCAGAGGATCGGGTCATCTTTACGAATCCGTTCTCGTCTGCGCTAGAGCGATCTGCGCCAGGATGCTCCCACCACAGCGCCATGCAGCAGCGTGTCGCCGTGTTCAAAGTGTGCTGGTAGGTCTTCGTCACCACCCAGGAGAGCGGCTTGTGTCCCCAGCCTGTCTCTCGGCACTCGTTCCAGTCGGCGTGTTGGAGTTCTTCGATCAGCGCCAACTCTTGGCGGCGGATCTCCCAGAAGCGGACGAGCAGGTCCTTGGGCGGGGTGTCCTGGTGTTTGCGCCACGTTTCGTCATCATCGTCCGCCAGACGATGTCGGGCGGATTGGGACTGCCGATCCACTGGCGCATGGCGGGGATCGCCACACAGCGCTCATACTCGGTGACGTGCCACACGCGGCGCACCGCTCACGTCCCCATGTAGTTCGTTACCGGGCAACTGTGCAGCAGCCGCTCGGGCACACACCAGAAGTTCCACTCAAATTGCTCGCGCTGGCTTGTAGTTGGGTGAGAAAAACCACTCATTCCAGTTCATACAACTGAACCTTTTCCCCCCATAAATTCGTTCCCTGAACCAATTCCATCTCCGAAGCAAGCGTCTGCGGCACGAGATTCCGCTCTGGATCCGTACGCTTCGTGGCTGTAGACCAGCCAGACTCGAACGTCAGGCCGCGGATCATCGAGATCAAGGTCGGGATGTCGCTTCGGTCATCAACGGTTCGAGGACACCGTCATCGATCAGGTCCGCGGGGACGCCCTGCTTCTGTACCTGGAGCTTGTATTGGTCTTCGTAGGCGCGGAAATAGTAGTCGAACGCGACTTCCACAAAGTTGGAGTTGAACAGCACCAGATCATCCTGTTCCGCGTAGTAGGCGACGTATCCGGCGGGCGTGAACCAGTCTTCTTTTTGATAGAAGCGGTAGTAGTCGCCCGGCAGAACAGGCTGAGCGACCCCACGACGCCCACCACCGCGAGCGATCAGGAAGCGGAACCGTAGCTGCGCGATACCTGCCGCCAGCACCAGGAACAGTGGAATCGTGATCCAGATCAGCGTGCGATCCGAAAAGATCGGGCGGCGCAGGCTGACGATCAACTCACCCAAAAAGGGGACGGCAAACAGCACGGCCAAGAGCACGAACATTGGCATCTTCCGCCGGAAATAGGCCAGCCCCAACCCCAGCAACAGCAGATAGACGCCCCAGATGACGAGCGCCTGGTCGCCTGCCAGTATGACGTCGATGTGTTCAAAAAGAGACCAATCACGCCGATCACACTGTCCCAGGTGGGCGCAGGGATCCAGAAACGTTGATCCACTGCGCTCGCCTGCCGGATGAAGACGAAGATCCACGGCGTCCACAGCACGAGGACGGCGATCTGCGCCTTCGTCCAGTCCCAAAACGGCGGCGTCTGCAACGACAGCGGCGCTTTCGTGATCCGCTGGAAGAGCATCAGCCCCAGCACAAACAGATTCACGGCCAACGGGAAGAAGACAGCCGTGTTGTGGGTGTACAGCGTCGCCGCTGAGAAGACGACAAACGCCGCCCAATCCCAGCGGCTGCGTGACCCCGTGAGCAGGCGCACCAGCGCGTAGATCGCTGCCCCGGCATTGAGCGCCAGGAGCGTGTACATGCGCGTCTCCTGGGCGTAGTAGATGTGGTAGGGCGAAAACGCCAGGATCGTGGCCGCGGCCAGCGCCACCGACGCGTTGGCAAGACGCTTGCCGATCAGGTAGATCACCGGGATTGTGGCGACGCTGAACAGTGCAGAAAGCAAACGGACATGATACGCCGTATCGTCGCCGAGCGCGATCCAGAAATGCAGCAGCAGGTAGTAGAGCGGCGGGTGCTGATCAATGCGGACGATCCAGTGCATCATCTCGCCGATGGGGCGGTCGGCCATCCACACGCTGAAGGTTTCGTCCAGCCACATGCCTTTCTGCGCCAGCAGCAGCATGCGCAGCCCGCCGCCAACCAGAATGATCGCGCCAAGAAACCAGGGCGCTAGTTCCTCAAGTTCAAACTCTTCGCTCATCGTCTTTTTGCCTGACCAGGGATCGTCGGACCTCGACGCAAGGACGTCACCTGTTTTGATTGTAGATCCGATTCTTGTCCACTTCAATCAGGGCGCTGCAATAAGGGTATATTTCATTCTTGGGGCGAAAGTGCCGGGGACTTCACGATGGACGTGGCGACAAGAGCAAAAACGCCGTCTCGCTGCATCGAAAAGTCCCCGGCACTTGGCCTGCCCCAAGGTGTATTCCATTCCTGCAAAAACAAAGCGTCACCTGTGCTCAGGTGACGCTTCGCGGAGCGACCTACGAGTGGCATATCCGTTGAGGACTCGTCATCGAAGATAACTGTGGCTACGCTGATTCTCTTCGTCCCAGGCTTTCGGCCAACAGCGTATTGACCAGGGTGTTCATGCTCACGCCTTCCTGCCTGGCGCGCAAGGCCAGTTGGGCGTGGAGTGTCTTGGTGGTGCGCTGGATGAACTTGCCGCTGTAACTGCCGCCGCTGCCCGGCTCGGGAACAGGCAAGCCCATGCTTTCCAACGCAGCAATCGTCTCGTGCAGTGCATCCATACCATTGTGGATGGCTTCTTCGATGGTCTCACCGTCAGAAATGCATTCGGAGAAGTCGGGGAAAGAGATCAAGAAACCACCGCCATCTTCCGCGGACAGAGGGACAATCTCAAATGGGTAATTGTTCAGATCGCGCATCAGTCACTCCAGGACAAACTCCACAAACCGTTTCCCATAAACCGGTTTGATCGGGCGACGCGCCGGTACAGGCAATGTGCGCCCATCTGCACGGACGAACACGACATGACTTGTACCTCGTTGTCGCCATTCGACGTTGAATGCATTGGCAACTGTTTTGAGGCTATCGATCCGCCAATCTTGCGGATTGATTTGCATCTTTTGCAGGATTCTCTCTGCTTTGCTCATACAACCAATGATACTAGATACGATAGCAGGCGGCAAGTACATCTACGTGCTCAAAACAAAACGCCTCCTGTGATCCCCTTACCCTACCGCCCCACAACCGGCAACCACCACCAATCCACCACCGTGTCCTCCTCCGGCAGAGGACGCTCACGATTCACGGCGCTATTCTTGAGCACACTCGGCAAGTAGAGCGTCGACTCGTCCGCCGGATTGGGGGTGCTGGTGGGAGTCACCGTGGCCGTTGGTGTAGACGTCGGTGTGGATGTTGGCTGCGACGTTGACGTTGCTGTCGCCGTCGGTGTCCCCGTCGGCGTGGGCGTAGCACCCGGCTGCGCAGTGGACGTCGCTGTCGGCGTCGCCGTGGGAGGGACAGGCGTGCTCGTGCTGGTGGCGGTTGCGGTCGCCGTCGCCGTGGGCGTTGAGGACGGCGTCGCGGTGACCGTGGGCGTGCTCGTTGCCGTGGGTGTCGGCGTTGGCGGCGCGCCCACGTTCGGCCCAGTGTAGACGGCTTCGGTGCAGTTGCCGGCCAGGTCGCAGACGCGGAAGGTGTCGTTCGTCTGCGCATAGGACGCGGCACACTGGATCGTCAACTGGAAGGTGCGGCCGGTGATGGCGGCGGCTGTGCCGTTGTCGAGCGTCTGCTGGGCGAAGGACAGGTACCACGGCGATTGGTACGCCACCGGCGTCAACGTGGTGTTGGCCCCTGGCCCGGTGACGACACACGCCGCAGGCAGGGCGACGCCCTCGCTGCTCAGGCCGAAGTCTTCCACGGTGAGCGCGAAGTTGACGCCGCCGCCGCTGGGCGTAGACGTGAAGCTGAGCAGCCGCGGGGCCAGCGTGTCCACCGGGCCGCGCCAGGTGATGACGCCGTCTTCTTCGGCCTGGACGTTGCCCAACTGATCCACGCCGCGGCTTGCCAGTTCGTAGAAACCTTCCAGCCCCAGCGGCGTGGGTAAAGACCAGGTCGCCGCGCCGCTGTCCGCGCCGGGGGTGACATCGGCCAGCAGCCAGCCGCCTTCGGCCAGCGCCTTTGCCTCGCGGGTGTTGAGCGCGTAGCGGTAGACGCGCACGTCGTCGATGAAGCCGCCACCGGTGACAGCGCCCGCGCTCAGGAGACTGCCGATCGCCGTGTTCAGCGTGTTGGGCGTGATGGCGTCGCGCCCGATTTCCACGCCATTCAGGTAGAGGACACGCTCGCTGCCATCATACGTCACGAGGACGTGCTGCCATGCACCCACCAGGTTCGCCGTGTCCACGTTGAGATCGGTTTTGCCGGTGAACGACGCGGTCAGCGCCGCCGGTCGCAGCGTCAGCCCGGCGCGGTTGTCCGCCGAACCCACCGAGAGGACGAGGCTGCTGCCGCCGTCGTCCAGCGCGCCCCAGAACGAGAGGCTGAACGGTCCATTCTCGAAGGCCATGACGCCCGGCGCAAGGCCGCCGATCAGCCCCGCCGACGCGTCTACGCGCACGGACCCGCCGCCCACGATGCCGTCGGCGCGCAGGTTGGTGTCCGCGGGCAGGCTGGAGGAGAACATCACCAGATCCGCCACAGCCAGGCCCGCGTCGTTGCGCAGTTTGGCGTTGGGCTGGATGAACGGCTGGTCGAAGGTCAGGTGGAAGGTGGGATCCGCGCCCAACAGGATCTGCCAATCCGCCGCGCTGGGACGACCCGTCATCACTGCCACTTCGTCGATGACGCCGCCGAAGTGCTGCGACGTGTCGCTCTGTCCCGGCTCGGTACCCGCGCCGACGAGCAGACGGTCATCTGGATCGGCGATGGCGGGCGCGCTGCCGGTCACCGTCTCCACCAGCACGCCGTTGACGTAGAACTCGGCGTCGTTGTCCGCGTTGAGGTGAACGGCGACATGCTGCCACACGTCCGCTTTGAGGACGGGCAACGTACCCAGGTAGTCCTGCACCCCGTAGCTGGTGAAGAGTAACTGATCAAGGTAGGTCGCCAGCGACCAGCCGTTGGTGCTGCTGGTGCGCGCTGTGCTCACGATGCGTCCCAACACCCCTGTCGAAGACGGTTTGATCCACGCCGCCACGGTGAAGTCGTTGGTCAGCCCGTTGAGCGCGGCTGTGTTCGTGAACGTGAGCGAATCATCCACGCCGTCGAAAGCGAGGGCCTGCGCCATCTTGCCCGCCTCGCCCGACTGCGGGCAGGCCGCACCGCTGCACAGCGCGGACGCCTGCCCCGGCGGCGAGATGTTGGCGAACGCCTGATCCGCGCCTGCCTTGGCGCTGCTTTCGTCCAGCGGCAGATACAGCCGCGTCGAGGCAGAAAGCGGTGTGTTGCGGAAGGTGGAACCGTGGCTGAAGAGCGGATTGAACGCCGCCTCCACGTAGGAGATACCCGCTACGTCGGTCTGCTGCACCACGTCGTCGGGGCGCTCGCTGACGGTGCCGGTGACGACGCTGCCGATGGCGAGGATGCCCGCGTCGCCCGCTGCGGTGGAACGTCCTTGCTGGCCCGCGGTGACCCCCGAAGGCACAGCCGCAGGCGCGGTGGTGTCGATGCTGTAGGCGATGGGCGCAGCCTCGCCGTGGTTGCCCACCCCGTCCACCGCGGACACCTGGATCTGGTAGACGCCGGTGGGGTTGGCGGCGCGGATCTCGTAGGCGATCTGCCACGTGCCGTCGCCGTTGAGCGTGGCCTTCTGCGGCTCGAAGAGCGGGATCGGCTCCCCGGCCTCGTTGAATAGCTGCATGGTGACGTCCTCTACGCCGCTGCCCGGTTGCGCCGATCCTTCGATGGCCGGGTCGGTCGCTGTGCCGGACAGGTTCAGCGTCCACAACGCGGCGTCGGTGGACGATGGCGTGGGCTGCTGCAGGCCATTGGGCGCCTGCACGTTGACCACGGGCGGCAGCGCGTCCACGTAGACGATGCGCCCGCTGCTGATGCTCTCTTGATTGCCCACGCGATCGGTGGCGCGGCTGTAGAGGATGTACGCGCCGCCGCCGTTGGGTTGGAAGAGCGGTAGCCAACTGGCATCGCCGCTGTCAGCCGTGTCCTTTTCCGCGCCCACCCAGCGCACGCCGCTGCCGTCGTCCACGCCCAATTCCGTGTGGAAGACACCGCCGCCGTTGTCCGCGGCCAGGATCTGGAGGAACTGGTCGGCGTTGGGCAGGTAGTCGCCGTTCACCTTCACCGACGAGGTGGGCGCGTCCGCGTCCACGCTGACGGCGACGTTGGTCTCTTCTTCCACCCAGGCGTTCTGCTGGTTGTAGATCTCGCGGATCTGCTCGTCGCTCAGCGCGCCCCAGAAGATGAAGATCTCGTCCAGGCTGCCCACCAGCGGCGTCACCAAACTTGACGACGTGGGGCTGGCACCCAACACTACATCGGGGATGAAGTTGGGGATCGTGTGGTTGTCCCACACCGCCGTGGTAACATCGGTGAAGTTCAGGCCCGTGGGGAAGCCGTTGACGAAGATGGTCATCTCACCTGTGGTACCCAGGTCGCGCACCCGCACCACGACGTGCTGCCAGACGTCATCGGCGACGGACTGCCGGCCGAATACGCTCAGGTTTGTGCCGTTGTCCTGGAACTGCGCTACGTACGGCACCCCGGCCCACAAAGCAATCATCTGTTTCACCGCGCCGCTGTTCTTGTCGCGGCTGGTGAAGATGGGGTGAATGGCCTGGCTGGCATGGTCGGCCTTGACCCAGAAGCCGAAGGTGAATTCCTTTTGGAACGTCCCCTGCGTGAAGGCAGTCTCCTCGTTGAATGGTTCTGGCGCGCCATTGGTGGGCGAAAACTGGAGTGCTTTGCCGATGACGCCCTTGTCCAGCGGACGTGTCCACTCTGTTGCGTCTTCAAAACTTTCCACGACGGGGTTGGTCTGGAAGAAGAAGTCGGCGAACTCCTGATCTGTCTGTACGCTGCGCTGAAGGCGGAAGCCTTCCATCACGCCGCGGTAGGGTTCGTAACCTGCATTGCCGTGGATTTCGCGGCCGAAGACCAGTTTGTCGGTGGGTTCGGGCAGATCGGGCGCGCCGCTGTAGGTGGCGCAGCCGGAGCCGCGGTTCAGGATGCGCAGTGTGTTGAAAGTGGTGTCCGCGCGCACGGAGAAGACACGCCAGTCGCCGTATGCCTGAGTTGTGCCGCTGTTGATACAGGCTTGGGCGATGCGCACCTGGTAGTTGTCGATCAGGCGCAGCACGTAGCCTCCGTTCAAGTGGACCAGCGCAAGCTGCATGCGGATGTTGTTGTTTTGATCGTAGACCGTGTAGATGGGGCGGATCTTGGTCGTGTCCGTGGGCGCTTCGGGCTTGAGGTAGACGTTGATGGTGTAGCCGTTGTTGTCGGCGGCCAGATTGGCCAGGATCGTATCGCCCGCGGCCACGTTTGGATCGTCGATCAGGTAGTCGTCCACACCGTCGAAGGAGACGGCAGTAAGCATCATGCCCAACACGCCGCCGCTTGGGCAGGTCTGGCCGGAGGCGCAAACGAGGCGGTGGAAGCCGGTTTCGTCGGGGAAGGACGTGGCGCCGTTGGGCTGGTTGAACTGGAAGTAGGCCACCACGTCGCCGCGGTTGGCTACGTTGAGGATCTCAACATCGCTGAGGGCGGCGTCGTGGATCTCGATGTTGCGCAGTTCACCCACAAAGGGCAGCGAATCGTTGGTGTAGCTGTAGAAGAGTGAGCCTATGTCGGGGTAGCTGGCCGTGGCCCAATTGTACGAACAACTCGTGGCCGTGGTCGGGTTGGCCATGTTGACAATGACAAACGGGTTCGAGGGCTGGTTGGTATTGAGCGTGACGTCGCCCAGCTTGTCGTCGCCGCCGCTACAGTCTTTGTTGTTGCCGTTGTCGTCTTCGCAGACGGTGATGGTGATGCTCTCGTTGAAGGTACGCGTGATGTTGAAGGTGAAGGGCGTCACTTCGCTGCCCACCATGCGCCGAAGATTCTCGCCGTTGGCGATGATGTCATATTCGCCGTCACCGATGCCGTCGGCTTCGCAGGTGAGCAGGAACTGGGTCAGGTTCACCGTCCCCAGATTGGAAGCGCGCCCGATGAGGAACGAGCGGAAAGTGGTGGACGGCGTGGCGTTGGTGGCGGTGCTGTTCAACTTCTGCCCGTTGACGTAGAAGGTGACCGACCGCGCCGTAGCCTGCGCGCCGCTGAAGTCGTAGCGCACGGCCACGAAGTTCCACTCGTTCAGGGTGAGCACGTCGGTGTTGCCGCCGTTGGTCGCGGTCACCTCAACGTTGCTGCTGCCGGTGCCGAAGCCGAACTTGAGCTTGCGTCCTTCTGTGAGCAGGTAGGGGAAGGCATCGTTCTGCCCACTGTTGCGGCCCAGGATACCGCGGCGTGTGCTGTCGCCGTTGGTGGGGCGCACCCAGCCGGTAATGGTGAAGTTTTTGCTGCTGAGGTTGATCGACTGGCTGCCGCTGGTGGTGGACGAAGCGTTGTCGAAGGTTTGCGGCCCTTCCCAGGCGAAGATCTGATCGCTCGCCGGATCCTTCCACACGTCGTCCGCGGGGACGGTCAACACGCCGCTCACCGATTGGGTGAGCGTGTAGAAACCCGTGGGTGCGCTGGCGGAGACGGCGAAGCTGTCGTCGTACTCGATGCGCTGCGCCGGTTCCAGCACGAAGGGCGTCTGCGCCGACGTGGCGCTGGTGAGCGGCGCCGGGTAGTTGACCTGGCGCTGTCCGCTGATCTGGCGGGTGAAGAGCGAATTCTCCAGCGAAGAGGTGTACGATACCTCCTGATCGGGGCGCAGGATGCCGTCGTTGAGGTTGTAGCGCCCGGCGAAGAATGCCTCGATGTTGCGGGTGTCGGGCGCGGTCCAGTTGAGGATGACCACCTCGTCGATGGCCCCGGCGAAGTGGTCGATCTGCGTCAGGGGGACGCTGCCCTGGTCGTCGCCGGTGGGGGCGACGCCGCTTTCGGGCTGCTGCGCCGCGCCGATGGTGATGCGCGGGTTGTCGCTGGTCTGCTTGGCCAGCGTGCCGCCGTTGACATACTGCCCGTTGACGCTGAAATAGAGCGTATTGAAGTAGGACTCCACCATGATGTGGTTCCACTGGTTGAGCGTAAGCGTGGTGCCGCCGGGCGGGGCCTGCACGTCGGTCCCCACGCCCTCGACGCGCAGGAAGAGGTTGCCGTCGCTGAGGCCGAAGGCGACGCTGCCCACGCTGTTGGGGCCGCCGGGACCGATCTGGATCACCGTCTGCACGCCGCTCAGCTTCGTCGGTTTGACCCAGGCGGACAGGGTGTAGCTGCCGCTGAGTTGACCGATGCTGCGCTTGGGCGGCATTTCCACAAACTGATCCACGCCGTTGAAGAAGGCGGCGTTGCCGAATCGCCCCTGGATACCGGCGACGGGGCAGGTGTCCACAGTGCAGCCGGCTGCGCTTGCGTCGGCGGAGACCGCGTCGCGGAAGGAGATGGCCCCGCTGCGTTCCTCGAAGCGGGTGAGGAGCAGCGGCGCTTGCGTTTCCACCAGCGTGCTGTCGTAGAGCATGGCCTTGTCGGCGTCGTCGACGTTGGGGTTGAAGCCGTAGAGCTTCTCCTGGCTGTCGAGCAGTTGATCGAGATCGGCGTCGCGGCTCAACGGATCAGAGCGCGCCCACGAGAGCAGCGCCTGTCCTTGTGAATTGGCGCCGTAGGCGATGTTCCAGCCCAGGATCTCGTCGCCGTCGCGCAGACCGTCGCCGTCGCTGTCGGGCAGATTGGGATCGGTCTCCCACAGCGCCTCTTGCACGTCGGTGAGGTTGTCGCCGTCGCTGTCGCGGTCGTCGACCCGAGTGCGCCGCGTCTGCTCGATGCGATCCGAGAGGCCGTCGCCGTCGATGTCCCAGCGGGTGTCGTCGGTGTCGTCTTCGTAGGTGAGGCCGTCGCCGTCGGCGTCGATGAGCGGCGGGAAGTCGACCGCGGCGGAATCGGCCCAGTCCTGGCGATAGCGGCCCGGCTGGTCTCCGACGGCGCTGAGCGACCAGAACGCGTCCACTGTGGCGGGGAAGACGTCGTAGGTGAGGTTGAGATCGCTGTACGTGGTCTCGCCGCGGCTGCGCAACCAGCAGATCGGCACCGGCAACCACGGCGTCAGCGCCGCGGTGCTGGTGCATTCCTGTACGGGGACCTGGTAACCTTCGGCCAGGTAGGCGGAGATGCGACGGTTGAGCCCCGGCGTGGCGGGTAGCCTGAGCGCGCTGGACGTGACCTGTGTGTCGTCGTAGACGCGCACCAGATTGCCTTCGGCGTCGCGTTCCAGCACGTTCCAGGGATCGGATCCCTGGCCGCGCACGAGGCTGTCGTGAAGCTGTGCGGCGTCTTCGGCGGGCTTTTCGGCGAGGATGGCGTAGGCGAAACGCGCGGACCGCAGCCGGTCCTCGCTGAACTGGTGCCAGTAGGTGGCGCCCAGGTTGGGCGGGATGCTGGCCAGAGCCAGGGTGTTGCGCAGCGTCAGGGCCATGGAGAGCGGCGCATCGGGGACAAAGCCCGCGGCCGGGTCCTGTAGCGACGGGCTGAATCCGAGGTAGTTGAGCCGATAGGGATCGTAGATCTGCGTGATCTCGTTCTGGGCGTAGATGCCGTAGGCGATCAGTTCAGTGATCCAACCGGTGATGCCGCGGCAGAGCGCGATGCCGGCTGTGCTTTCCACCTGTTCCTTGCTCAGGTAGCCGCAGATCAAGAAGATCAGGCCGTCGATCAGGCCGATGATGGCCACCACGATGGCGCCGATACCGGTGGTAGCCAGCGCAAAGAGCAGTACGCCGGTGATCGTAGCCGCGATGGACGTGGCCGCCAGCCGGTTGGCTTCCAGGCCGAACCAGTCCAGGCCGTTGCTGACGATCAGCGCGATCAGCCCGCCGTAGTTGATCACCTGGGCGATCAGCAGGCCGATAGCGCCCACCACCTGCGCGGCGCGGCTGGTGGTGGCGAGTTGTTGGTTGATGGCGCGCACGGTGTTGGCGAGGCCGGCCACGCCCTGCGCGGCATTGCGCGCCGCATTGGTTAAGGTGACGAGCGAAAGCACCGACAGGCTGGTCCCCACGGCGGTGAGCACCTGTTGCGCCGTCCCCGCGCTCTGTCCTTGCACGCCCAGGTAGACGCCCGCGCCGACGCCTGCCAACAGCACGGTGGTAGCCACACCGGCCACACCGAAGGTCAACTTGCGGTTGCTGAACTTAAGACTTCGCACATATTCTTGGGATAGATCCTTGCGGATGCCCAAGAAAATGTTTTTCATGAGCTTCTTGAAGGTAGTGTTGTCGACGTCGACGCCCGCGCCGATGACGTTCTGGATCGTCTGTGCGCCTTCCGGCGTGCGCACGAGGACGCGCTGGTAGCGCCACTGGCGGAAGTTGTCGATGAGGTGTAGGGCGAAGGGCTGCACCACCACGTTGATCAGCGTGGCCGACCCGATGGCGTTGACCACGTCCTGCCCGGCGATGGTCTGTTCGGCGCGCTCGAAGCGGCTGAGGTAGCTCTCGGCGTTGGTGTCGAGCAGGCCCAGCGGCGTGTTGTTGATCTGCACAAGATTGGCGCGTCCCTGGTAGAGGTAGGCGAAGTAAGTTTTGGCCAACATGCGCATGCCTTCGCCGAAGATCTGATCGTCTTCGTTGGTCTCTGCGCCGAAGACCTGGTTGTCGCGCAGGCGGATCTCCAGCAGATCCCAATACTCGGTGAAGGGGTACGATTCCCAGCTTTGGGCGTCGGCGTTGTAGCGATAGGGTGCCCAACTCAGCCCGGCGATGGTGTTGACGGCCTGCACGTCTTGCCCGGCGGGGGCGAAGTCGATGCTGACCTGGCTGCCGTTCGCCGTGCTGTAGCCAGTTGTCCCCAGGGCGACGCCGCGGAACTGACTTTCGCTGGCGAAGAGGAGCATGGGCGCCGGCGTCGCTGCGTCCCTGCGCCGAAGAAGACGCTGTTCAGCAGCGCGGGACGTGCGTCCCCATCACCAGCCCCATGTCCACGTGGGTGGCGAGTTCGTCGTCGAGCTTGACCATGCCAAAGGTGTCGGCGGGGATCTCGAAACGGTCGAGTGGGGCGGCTGCGCCGTTGGCCCCCTTGGCGAAGGTGTTGTAGATCGTCTCCAGCGTGTAGTCGCGCTGACCGTCCTGGGTGCAGGGATCGCTGGGGTTGGTGCGCACACAGTCCACGCCGGTGACAAACTGCTCGTCGAGGCCGCGGGCCAGGTGCCAGAGGTAGGTGTCCAACTCGGGTTTGTCGTCGCTGGCCGGGTCTTCGTAGATGATGTTGACATCGTAGTTGTGGTCCTCGCGCACGGAAAGGCCGGCCAGCATCCAATCGTCGTCGTAGACGTGGACAAGCTTGACGCGGTCGACGTTTTCCGCGCCGCACCAGGCGGTGAGGCGCGTCTTCTCGTCTGCGTTGGGCAGGTAGGACGTGGGCGGCGACGTGCAGTTGTCTGTGATCACCTGCACCCACCAACTCATGCGCACGTTGTGCTGCCAGTTGACCGGCGCGCTGAGACCGGCGGTTTCGTAGCGCATGGTGGCCACGAAACCACTGCTCACGCCGATACGCCGGTCTTCGGCAACGTTGAGCGGCACGTGGGCCACGAGCGTGCCGGCGGCGTCCTTTTCAGAGACGCTGATGCCCGTCTTGGCCAGGGCGGCGGCGTCGATCATCTGCGGCGTGCCGGGCGCGCCGTTGACCACGTTGCCCATGCTTACACAGGCCAGGATGCGGTCACCCTGGCGGATGTCCACGCCGTGGTTGCCGTCGGCCAGATTCACCAGCAATTGCGCGGGCAAGGTGTGACTGCCCTGGTCTGTCACTGGCAGAATGAGGGCGGGTTCGAGGGCGCGGTCGTCGCAACTGCCTTTGAAGACGGTGAGGTTGTGATCGCCGGCGCGACCGTCGAGATCCACGGCCACGGTGATGTCGTTGCCCGCCTGGGTGAAGTTGACCTGGTAGGTCTCCTGCACGTCGGCGGCGCTGAGGACGAAGTTCAGGGGCAGGCGGGTGGCGCCCTCGGCCAGTTTGGGAATGTCGATACACTTGGGCTGGGCGAGGCCGACAGCCTTGAGTACGGCCACGTGTTTGGTGTCGCCCACCACGGAAATTTCACCATCGGCGTAGGTGACCTCGTCGCCGTTCTGGAGCGCGCCGGTGGTGAAGAGCGGCGTGCGCGCCGTGAGATCGTCCTGGCAGGTGGCGTTGTAGATTTCCAGCGTGTAGCTGCTGAAGTCGGGGCTGAGGCTGTTCACACGCAGGCGCATGGACTCGTATTCACCGCTGAAGCCGAAGACGCTGTAGGCTTCGGTTTCCTTGAGCAACTGCATCACCGCCAGCACCGCAGACGGGCGCAGGGTGACTTCCTGCGTGGCGGTGGTGCGCGGCAACGGGACACTCCCGGCGGCGGGGATTTCGACTTCGAGCATGGGGATCAGGCGCATGTCCCCGTAGCGGGGGGCGTAGGGGACCGGTTCGACGATCCCCGCGGGCAGGGTGTTGACGTCGGCGAAGGTGGTGTCGAGGCGACGCTGCACCTGTCCTTCCACGTCGCCGCTGGGCCAATCCAGCACCGTCTGCGCGAAGCCGATGTGGTTGGGATCGACGGGGCGAATCTGGAAATCGACGAAGACCGATTTGTCGGCCATGAGGTTGTTGACGCTGAGTTGGAAGGGATTGGCGGCGTTGAAGGGCGATCCCTGGCCGAGGACCTGGTTGGGCGACAGGTCGAAGCTGCCGATGAAGCCGTCGCCGTCGTTGTCGATCTCGAAGACGTCGGGTTCGCCGCTGCCGGTGGTGATGCAGACGTTGTTGGGGCATTCCTGGCCGTCGAGGATGCCGTCGCCGTCGGTGTCGGGGTTGAGTGGATCGGTGTAGCGCATCTCGCCGTTGTGGCTGAAGCCCTGCACTTCGACGAGATCGTCGAGGCCGTCGTTGTCGGTGTCGACGTTGTTGGGGCTGCTGCCGATGCGCAGCACCTCTTGCGAATCGGTGAGGCCGTCGTTGTCGGTGTCCTCGACGAGGGGGTTGGCGCAGTCGGGATCGAGGACGTTGCCGTCGCGGAGCGCGTTGTTCAGCGTGCCTTCTGTGGGGTCCTGGCAGAGCAGGACTTCGCCGCCGTCGGTGATGCCGTCGTCGTCGCTGTCTTTGATGTTGGGATCGGTGCCCCAGGTGACTTCGTCGGCGTCGGAGAGACGGTCGCGGTCGGCGTCGTCGGTGGCGGTGTCCGCGGCGGCGGCGCGCCCGACGAATTCGGCCTGGGGCGCGACATCGCCGATTGGACTCTGGCGGCTGCTGAACTCGGGCGTCGGGCTGGGCTGAGGACGCTGTTCAGCGGCGACAGGTCCTGGGGCCTGGGGTGCTGAACGAGAACCAGACGCCCATGCCGACGGCAACGGCGCAATCCGCGTCAACTCGCCTGACATCAACAAAAAGAGCACAAAGACTGTCACCACGAGTTGGCGGCGGCGGGCGGGCATGTGTGTGAGCAGGAAGACGGCGGCTGCGAAAAAGAGGAGCAGACCGAGCAACGCGGCCAGGTGCGGCGCGTCGACGATGCGGCCCAGATCGTAGGCGAGCAGGTGCAGGCGCGTGTTGAGGGTGGTTGCGCCGAGCCACGTGCGGTCGAAGTCGCTGAAATCGGTCTGCACGTGGATGAAGAGGCGTTCGCCGTTGCGCTGTTGGGGGAATTCGATGTCGACGATCATGCGTTGGGGCAGGCCGTCGGCGTCGAGCCAGGCTTCGCCCAGGCCCACCAGGTTGCGGAAGCTTTCGCCCATGTCGAGGAAGACGCCGGGGGGCAGTTCGCCTTTGCGGCGCATCTCGTCTTCGATCTGCGCGCCGATGATCTGGGCCAGGGCGTCGGCGTCCACGGCGAAGGTGTAGCGGCGGCTGATGATGTCCTCGCCCAGGCCGGGGACCTGGCGGCGATCCGTGCCCAGGTAGGTGACGTGACGGGCGGCGCGCAGGTAGGCGGCCACGTCGCCGCCGGGCGCGAAGGCGTCTGTCACGTCGTCGATGGCCGTCCACTCGCCGCCGGGGAGCCGTCCTTGCGCTTTGCCGTCTTCGATGCGGATGTCCACGGCGTTGACGGGGTCGAAGGCGGTGGCAGGGCTGTCCCAGATCGAGAGGGACAGCGTATCGTCGCCGCGGTCGACGGTCCCCTGCACGGTGAGGTGGTCCTCGTCAACGGCGCGGCCCACGTTGGCCGTCTGCGGCGCGGGGATCGTCTTCTGTGTCACCTGGCTGGTGAAGCGATAGTTGCGGGCGCGGTCGGCCAGTTTCCAGGCGTCGAGGAGCGTCTCGGCGTGGGGTTGAAACTGGGCGCGTGTGGCTGTCACCGCGAAGGGGGAGAGCACGAAGAGCACGAGGACGAGCGCGAGCAGCCGGTGGCGTCGGAAAAGCGTCATGGAGGGCGGGTCCTTTGGGTTGGCGTCTGTCCTGAAATTCACAGCAGCCTGGCGATTGCAGCCAATACAAAAAGCGTTGCTGCTGCGCACTGTAATTTCAGGGTAGAGATGAAACGTAGCGATATGGGGGGAGTATACGGGTGGGGCGTAGCGAGAACGTAGCGAGGGGGAATTTGATGCGGATATCAGAAGTTGCTATCATGCCGACGTACACGACTGGAGAGAGCGGGTGAATCGGGGATCAGACCATGAACACGATGACATATTTGGACCACACCGCCCGAATCGAATACAACGACGAAGACGGCTGCTTTGTCGGCCACATCGCCGGAATTCGCGATATTGTCGGCTTTCACGGCGAATCGGTGACGGAACTGCGCGACGCTTTCGTTGAAGCTGTGGATGATTATTTGGAAACTTGTGAGCGCCTGGGGCGGACGCCGCAAAAACCCTACTCGGGCAAGGTGATGTTGCGCATCGATCCGGCGCTGCATGCCCGCGCTGCGGCGTTGGCTGAGGCGGAGGGCAAGAGCCTGAACGCCTGGACGCAGGAGCAGATCCGCAAGGCTGTGAGTTTGGGCTAGGGGTTCACCGGTCTGCAATCAGTTACAATCAGTTCAAACAAAGTGAAACGGCCAAGGACGCACGCTGGCGGCATGAAATTTGATTCCAACCGGGCAAGCTACCCAATCCTGGCGGCTTCGGCTGCAATGTGACCGGCAAATGCGGTGACAAACGTCCTCAGCCCGGTCAACGCGGATATCTCGACGTAGTCGCCCGTTTCCGCTGCACCGTTGAGACGCAATTAGCGTGGCCGCCGTATACAGTTGCTCTCGAACCAATTTCTGACAGAGGATATCGTACCTTTCAAGGTAAGATGCACCCTTGAACTCTTCGAAGATCGCGAAGTGGGTTGATCTATCGGTGACTGCCGCTCTCGATCGTGGGGCATCCTCCACCAGCATCAGCCAGCCGATGAACGGACGTGGCTGTGCGCCAAGCGCACCTTCACGATAGGCGGTCCAAAAATCGTGAGCGCTGCCGATTGCCTCTTCGGCGCGATTGTTGAAGTTGTTGCCAAACGAGCCTACCTGGCTCTTCAACTCAATGGCTGCAATCAACTCACCTCGGTAGACGACCAGCAGATCCCATTGTTTCGTTGGGCGAAAGTACCCGGGCAGCGTCAACATTGCCCGATTTTGATGAATGTCGGCATTTGCCAGCCCGTTGGCATGAATCAGATCTGCGATCAGGGCCAAAAATCCATCCATGTTCTTGCCTGCTGTCACACCTGACCGTTCGCCCTGGTCGGGTTTGCCCGATTCTGCCTGCTTGCGCCTGGCGGCATCTCGATTGCTCCAAAAGGCGCTGACTGCGCTGACTGCGCTGCGCGCTTTCTGCTCGTAGTTCACCAGATCAAGGGCCATCTATGCTTCGTCCTCTGTGAGTGCGGATTGTTCTGCCTCAGTTAAGTCGTACAACTCTGCAACAGCGAGATTACACCGTTCAAGATCCCGAAGACGTGCGGCTTCCGCCAACTCAAGTCGCAGTGCCTGCGGTACATCCGCCCAGTGAGGAACGCGGATGCGGCGCAGGTATTGCGCCTGGAAGCGTAGAAACCCACCCCGCATCTTCGTCGAGTACGCCGTCACAAATAGGCGGGTCACCGAAGACAGAAGAACCGCCTGGAGCGCACGCAGATCCCAATGCGACGAGGTGACATAGTACAGGTTGTGGTGAGGATATAATTCTCCCTGCTCGAAGACAATGTGCGAGTCGCCCTTGATGTCAGGAATCAGTAGCTTTGGCGTGTACGTCAACGACGGTGTGATGCGGTCGATGGTACGGTACCAATTCTCCGGTTTTTTTCGCGCACAGTGACGGGCGGCGACGACCTCTTTTCGTTCTTCCATATAGCGACGAAGCCGTGGGTAGCGATTTAGGTCCACGAGGCCGTCGTCGTCGAACGGGTTGATCACACCATGACCGCGCCATTCGACTTCGCCGGATGAGATGTCGTCTGTCATCACCAGGGGCAGTTTGCGATCCGGCTCTACGTCCAGGCTTTCGTAGTCGCTGATAAATGCGCTGTCTGCGCCGGTAGCGACGCCGATGCCCACTTTGCAGCCGACCTCTTCCAGTTGAGGATACTGCCGTTCGAGACGTCGGATCAACGCCATTTGGGTAGACGATCCGAGCAGCCACGGGTCCGCACCGTTGACGACCTGCGCCTCACGCACGCTCAGATTTCTTTTTGGTAGAACCTGCTTTTTCAAAGTGGTCGCCAGATCTGTTAGTGTTTTTCGTGTCGCGTCCACCGCTCTGACGATTCGGGTAGAGCCGGGTTCCTCGCTGCTGATGATGGTGACAGCAGGATAGGCGCTGACCTCGGTATGGAATGCCTGCACTTCGGTCATGTCGACGTAGATCTTCAGGTGAAATTTCTCCGCCACAAGCCTGCGCAGTGGACCGCCATAGCGGTTCTTCATCCAGCGGTCTGCACAGATGAAACCCAACACGCCTTTCGCCGCCAGATGGGACAACGACCGCTCGATGAAGGGGACGTACAGATCGGCACGGTCATACAGGGTGTGGTAGCGGTTGCGGTACTCAGCCAGCAATGGGCTGGGGATTACCTCCTGGCGCACGTAGGGCGGATTGCCCACAACGAAGTCGAATGTTCCTTCGAGAGGGCGCAACAGGAAATCACCCTGCACCAGCCACGAATCCACGATCTTTGTGGCGGCAGGCGGGGCGATGCCCTCTCTCCTCAACAAGGACAACACATCCGCTCGTGTCTGCTCGTAGGTTTCCTGGTGCAACTCTATAGCATGGATCGCATTGACCAGATCGTTCGGCGCGCCGTCCGTGTTGCGCCATGCCGCCAACAACCGCTTGACGACAGGCAACAAAAAGTCACCCCCGCCAAAGGACGGTTCCAGCAACCGCTGCCGGTGCAACGGACGATCCACCGTATAACCCGCCAAATCGAGGATGAACGCCACTACCTCCGGCCGCGTGAAGACAGCCCCACGCAACTTCGTCTCCGTGGAAAGGGAGAGTTCATCGATAGCGGCGGCGATCTGCGGCGAAAACTCGACGCCGAATTCCTGGTATGCGTCGAAACTTAGCTGTTGGTGTGACACGGTGGTGTTGGGTCCTTGATTGGGAGGGCGGTCATAGCGGTTGGCCGTTATTCTATCTCAGACTTAGGATGCATGTCAGATCGTCTCCAGCGCACGCTGGCCGCATGAAGTTGTTACTTGATCAAAACCTTTCGCCTCGCCTTGTTATCGGTTGGCAAACCAGAATCTGTAAAGCTGTAACGGGTCATGGTTGGGCGACTTGGCATTGGTGGTTTCGAGATCACAGAGTGGATGGACGTAGGATTCTCGTCCTCGCTTGACATCCGCCAAAACCCCATACGAATCATCGATCATGTGGATGCCAAACACGCGAAGCCGGTTACCGAGCCGGATCGGGCCGCGTTCAAAAAGCAATTCCACTACCTCTGCGTCGAACGGAAACTTGAGTGTTTGCCCTAGATAGTTGCCCCAGCGCTCCATCACGGCCATCGTGTCATCCGGATCAACACCGGCCAGGATGGCGTTCATCTCTCGTCCTTCCTCACCCAGATGGCTGTAGGCGTAACGAGCACTTAACTCGGCGATAGCGTCTTCGACATCCTCAGGCTTATCTCGAGGTGGCACGACCTCCAGATCATCTGTATCTACGCTATATTCAGTCCAATCGAGCCCTTCTTCCTCACAAGTCTCGATATAGTCGCCGGGCATGGTACGAAGGGTGATGCTGTCGAAGGCGACCATGACTGTGTCGTATTCCTGTTCAAACTTTATGATTCGGCCTTGCCAACCGCTAATATCAACATCGAAATCAGCGTCTTTGACGCCGGGCTTGAAGCGCACGGAACTCCCAATGGCGAATTTGGTCATTGTGGTTTCCTCCTGAGATGTGGTTGGACTTGAGGCGACATCTGAAACGTGCGGCCGCAACGCCTGCCGAAAGACCCGCAACATCACCCCCGGCGCGAAGAGACTCGTGGCCGGCGTGACCAACTGATTGACCTCCCAAAAAGGCCAGCACACGCGCCGCCCACATCCCGGCGACGCTGGCGCCCATCACGATGGCTCGGTGAGATTGGTTGGTCATGGGGTATCCTTTGTGTCCTGTGCGGGCATGAAGGTGAAGGAGAACGAGCGCAATTGCCGGTCGTCACTAGGCTGGTTGTTGACATGACGGCCCAGCAGTTCGCCCAGTCCTTGCGTAAACTGGGCCGTCTCTTCTTCGCTGAGATAGAGCGGAAAGGTGCGAAAACCGACGCTGTCTGCCAGCAGATCGGGGTTGTCCTGTTCCAGGTACTTGCTGAACTCCAGCAGGCGGGTCATCACGAACTGGTAGAAGAGGATCAGCAGGTCGGTCTGGTTGGCGTCTTCCATTGCCCGGTTGATCTCGTCGTACGGGTTGAAGACCAGCGTGTATTCCTTTTCCACGGCGCCGCGGATCTGCGTGGTGTTGTTGACTTCGATGATGCCGTACTCGCTGAGCCGTTTGACATGACGGTAGAGGCTGGCGTGTGGGATGTCGGGCAGCGCCGCCGCCAGCGCTTTGGTGGTGAAACTACCGTTGCGTAGCAGGTAGAGGACGATGCGAATGCGCACCGGGTTCAGCAATCCTTCGATGACTTTGCTGTCCATTTCACTATCCTTCCGTCAACCGGCAATCGGCAAGATGACAAGCTGCATCAGCACATGGGTCAACATGTGCGCGGCTATGGCCGAACCCAGCCCGTGCTTCCAGTAGAGATAGCCGAATCCTAGCCCAGCCAGGCCGTTGAGGGCAAACGACCGGATCACAATTGGAACTGAGAGCCCCATCATCTGCGCCGTGGCAGGCAGGTGACCGGCGGCAAAAAGCAGCGCCGCGGTGACGATGGCGGTGACATAGATCCAGCTTGGAATCGTGCGCACGCTCTCCGCTGTTGCGTTTGCAGACTCGCCTCGCTCAAACAGCTTGACGAAGATAAAGACGAGCAGGCTCATCACGAACAGACGCAATAGCACTTCCTCGATGATGCCGCCGTAGAGGACGCTGCCGATGAAGTACGAAAGCGAAAACTCGTAGGTCAGCAGGTCCGCGGGCAGGTAGGGGGCGAAGAAGAGCCGGTCGCTCAGGGCGATGACCAGGGCGGCGATTGCGCGATTGCGCCGATCAACGGCCATGCCTGCGCGCCTGGAATCCACGTCAGGTGCAGATTGGTGCGCCGTGCCAGTTTCAGCCCGAAGAAGGCGGCCACCGCCGTCATCACGCCGATCTGCACCGACGAGAAGATGATCAACGCTGTCTCCGACCCCATCTGGCTGAGGACGGCGTTCTTCGTGGCCGCGTCCATCTGGGTCAACTGTACTTGTACCAGAAACGGCCCAGAGATGATGCCGATCAGGGCCAAGAGCAGGGAAGTAAGCAAATCTTTGCGGTTCATGGGGATGTCCTTTGTCTGCTAATATCAAAATTGATAATGTTATCGATATCAAAAATGATATAGCTTGACAATGAAAGCGTCAATACGCATTTTGTGGAGATTTGCGTGTAGGCGGGTCGTTTGGATAACAAAGCAGCCAAGGACAGATTTGTCCTTGGCTGTTCTTACTCGCCGTATTTGCTTGTGGTTCCGATAACCACTAGGCAACCAGTGGCAATGGTTGAACTTCTTGTTGGGGTCGACTCAAGGCCAGATCATAGTTCGCCTGCAAACTGAGCCAGAATTGCGGGGTGGTCTTGAACAGGGCGTCACGAAGTATGATCATGGACAGCGCGCCAGCCGTCCGCGGTGCGCACCCAGATCAACGTGAACCAGCCCGAACGCTCGGGATCGTCCCCGCCGGAGAGGACGAAACGTCCTGTCACCTAGGCGGAATCGGCGGAAAGCGGGCGCACGTTGACGCTTTCCATGCGGAGTTGCTGCTTGGGCATGTCGTTGACGAAGTACGCGCCGCCGAACGACTTGACGATGGCTTCGACGCCGGGCCGCGGGCCGTTGTTCGTCATCACTGTTACTGACGGATCGTAGATGGCGACGTGTCCGCGTAGGTCGCCGCGGTTCCAGGCGTCGGCAGAGGATTGGAGTGCCGCCAGCAGCGCGGACTGATCTTCGGGGCCAAAGGCTTGTGTGCTAGAGGAGGTGTGCGTCATGGTGCGTCACCCGAAGATCCGCGCCACGAACGCCTTGGTCGCCGAAGTGTACGGTTCGGGCGAGTCGTAGCGGATCAGGTGACCGACGCCCGGCGTGTGGACGTGTGTCAACGTCGGCGCGATCTCTTTGGCCTTCTGCACCGCGTCCTCGGTGACGAGCGCGCCCAACGACGCGTCACCGGTGAAGAGGAGGATGGGGCAGCGGATCTGACGCAGTGTCTCCCGCCAATCTGTGGTCACCCACTGGCGGCGGATGCTTTCGGGACTCATCAGCTTCTTGGTTTCGGCCATGAGATCGAGCATTTCGTCGGTCCAGTGGGGGTGGCGGGCCTGCCATTCGGCGCGCAGTTCCTCGACGGTGGCGGTACGGTAGCGTTCCATCTCGGCCAGCCGCTGCTCAAGCGAGCGTTGTGGAAAATGATCGCGCCAGCCGGGGTCTTCCAACATAATTCCTCGCAGCATGTCGGGGTAGAGCGCCGCAGCGCGGAAGACGTAACCAGCGCCCATCGAATGGCCCCCCGCCACAGGACGATCCAGCTTCAGCGCGTCGACGAGGCCGGCCAGATCGTGGGCCATGGAATCGGGTTCTTCGTCCCAGCGCGGGGCTTCGGAGTAGCCGTGATAGCGGGCGTCGACCATGATCACGTCGTAGTCGTCGCGCAGTTCACGCGCCAGCGGACCGTATTGGCGTCCTTGATCGCTGTTGCCGTGGCAGAGGATCACCGTCTTGCCGGAGTCTGCGCCCTGTCCTTGTGCGCGGTAGTAGTGGATGCGGATGCCGTTGGTGAGGATGTCGCCTTCCAGCCATTCGCTCATGGGATCCTGTCTCCTTGTGTTTGCGAGCTTGAGGGCAAAGAGTGTTTCGTCGTCCACTCAATATAGCCACAAACTGGGGCAGGGTCAATCGGAGGATAGCATGCGGTCGACCGCCTGGATCAGATCCCCCACGAGGAACGGCTTTACAATGACGTCTGCGGCCAGGGGTGTGTTTGAGAGGTGGGATGGCAGGTGGGCGCTGCGCGAGGACAAAAACAGAACGGGGATGCCGCGCCGCGTACGATCAAGGTGCGCCAACGAATCTTCGGTGAACGCGTGTAGCGCCGCCACGATGACATTCGGACGGTGGGTTCCACTCTGCAGGATTTCGATGAGGTTGTTTGCGTCTTGCGCCTGGTTGACGGCAAAGCCCTGCATTTCAAGAGCACGGGTGGTGCCTTTGCGTGAGGCTGGATTGTCTTCGAGCAGCAGAACGATGACCATTTTCACACCACCGTCCTATTCCGTGATCGGCAACCAGAAGCAGAAAGTTGTCCCCACACCCACCTGGCTGTGGACGGCGATGTCGCCGCCGTAGAGTTTCAGAATGTCACGCGTCAACGACAACCCCAGCCCGGTGCCGGGGATGCTGGTGTCGTCGGCCCAGCCGCGGTAGAAGCGTGTGAAGATGTGGGGCAAGTCTTCGGGGTGGATGCCGTAGCCGGTATCTGTCACCACGCCCACAATGTGGCGGCCTTGCACCAGATCCTTGGGGATCTGGTCGCTAAACGTAGAAAGGCCGAGCCATCCGCCGATCTGTTTTGGTCCGTACACCGAAGCGCGGATTTCGCCGCCATTGTCGGTGTATTTGATGGCGTTTGAGATCAGGTTCTGCCAAACGCGGATCAGATCGGAACGCTCGCCTCTGATATATGCGGCGTTGTCTTCGATGTTGACCTCGACCCGTTGCTGTTTGGCCGCGGCCAACTCGCCCAACGAGTTGACGATCTCGGTGAGTGTGCCGCCTACGTCGACGACGTCGTCTCCGCGGTGACTATGCCGTGCGGTGAGCCGCGAGATATCGAGCACAGCGTCTACCAGCTCCTGTAGGCGGTGGGTCTGTGTGTGGATCTGGTACAATTTGCGTATTCTTTGGTCATCGGACATCTGCGCGTAGTAGTGCTGCATCGTCTCAGTGTTTAGCAAGATCGCCCCAATCGGTGTGCGCAGTTCGTGGCTGACCATCGAGATGAACTGATCTTTGAGGCGCTCCACCTCTTTCAGGTGCGAGATATCGTAGAGCGTGCAGACGATGTGGCCTGCGTTGTCGGGGACGCGGTTGAACGTCACTTCGGCTTCGAACGATGCGCCATTGGCGGCAGTCAACCTGGCCTGGATATGCTCAACTTGAGATGTCGTCTGCACTGCGCTCCACGCCTGCGCCACTTCCTCGACGCTCGCCGCATCGAACAGACTCAGCAAATCGATGTTGTCTAGCTGACGAGGACGATAGCCAAGCCTACGGCGCAGGGCCATGTTGGTGGTTACGATCTTGCCATCGGCGTTGGCAAACAAGATGGGATTGCTGGCGTTGTCCAGAATGGTGGCCATGCGCAGATTCAGGCGTTTCAGTTGCGCTGTGCGCTCCTGCACAAGTTGATCAAGGCGTACGCTGTCGGCGCGCAACACCTCTTGGGCAACGACGCGCTCGGTGATGTCCACGTGGGCTACGACAACGTGGATTGCGTCTTCCACTGTGAACGACGTGCAGCGCACCACAAACCACCGCTGACCTTCGGGCAGTGGACAGGGGTATTCGTAGGCAAACTCGCTGATGTGGCCGCCAATGATCTGGTGGATACCTTCCTGCACTGCCTGAGCCGATGGCCCATCTTCGCCGGCCGGATCGACGGCGGCCAACACGTCGAGGTAGTTGACGCCCACCCCGATTCTGGCCGGGTCGGCGCCCTGCTGTTTGCCGAAACCTTGCCAGGCCGCGTTGACGGCCTGAATAACGCCGTGCTGATCCAGGATGGCGATGTGCGCCGACAGCGCATCAACGGTGGCGCTGGCGAAATGTTCGGCCTGGCGCAGCGCTTCTTCGCTCTGTTTTAGGCGGCTGATGTCCCTGCCAATGCCCACAATCCCAGTGACAGTTCCATCCTCTTGATAAATGGGCGAGAGTGACGTTTGAATCGTCTGGGTGAGATCTCCCCACTCGTACACAACGTTCTGCCCGGTCAGCGCCTGCTGGTTCGCGGCTTCGTGGATCTCGCCTGCCTCCGCGCCCAGGATCTCGGCAGCGGTCTTGCCCAGGAAATGATCCGGCGTGAAACCGTCCTTCTCCAGCCAGCGGCCGTACACGCCGGTATGGCGCCCTTGCAGGTCCAGCGTGAACACAATGTCGTCCATAGAGCCGACCAGTGAGCGGAAGCGGTGTTCGCTTTGGCGTAGCGTCTGCTCTATGTTTCTACGCTCGGTGACGTCCTCTTTGACGGCGACAAAGTGTGTGATGCCGCCACGATCATCGACAACAGGGGAGATGTTGGCGAGTTCCCAGTACAGATCGCCGTTCTTCTTCTTGTTGTGGAACTCGCCCCGCCATTCTTGCCCTGCGGTGATCGTCCGCCACATCGCTGCGTATTCTTCGGGTGAGGTGTGGCCCGATTTGAGCAGGCGCGGATTTTGCCCCTTCACTTCTTCCAGGCTGTAGCCCGTCAACTTGGTGAAAGCGGGGTTGACGTATTCGATATTGCCCGCAGCATCGGTGATGACGACGCTGTTGGCGCTCTGCCGGATGGCATGCCAGAGCAGGTGCAGTTCGCGTTGCTGTCTGTTGCGTTCGGTGACGTCTTCGATGAGCGCGTAGAGGAGATCGCGCCCGTTCAACAGGATTGGGCGGGTGAACATCTCTACATCGACGATTTCACCGCTGTGCAGCCTGTGCCGAAAGCTGAAGAAGTAGCGTTGACGGGTGCGCGCGCTCCGCATTTCGCGCAGAAGATCAGCGGCGGTCAACAGATCGATGTCGCTAAGTTTCATGCCCTGTAACACCTGTTTGGTGTAGCCGTAGAAGTGGCAAGCCGCCTGGTTGGCGTCGACGATCTCGCCGGTATCCGGATCGAGGACAAGCCGAACCCGCGGGCTGCTCTCAAACATGGTGAGGTAGAAGTTCTCGCGTTCCGTCTGCGGCGGCGGCAATTCGCGCAGGCGCGCCTCAGCCCGCTCCAGTCCCTGTGATTGGATATGAAGTTGTCGCTTTAGATCTTCGACTTCTTGTTGGAGCAGCTTGACTACGAGTGGCGTTTGATCGGGCATGTGGTCGGTCCATCGGCTTTCGTCTATCACCCCACCCAGTCGTAGGGATAACTGATTATCCGATGGAACGCGAGTGCTGTCATGTCGGGAAAGCTTGACAAAATGGCGCGATCACAGATCCAGCGACGTGACGCCATGCACGATGGCAAACTTCACCAGTTCGGTAATGTTGTGGACGCCCAACTTGGTCATAATGCGGCTGCGGTAGGTCTCCACCGTCTTCGGCGACAGGGAGAGGATTTCGGCGATCTCGGCGCTGGTCAGCCCTTCCACAACATGCTGCAAAACGCGCTGCTCCTGTGGCGCCAACTGCGAAAGCGGGGCCTTAGCGGCGGGGATGTTCTCGACTTCGACGTCCAGGGCGATGAGGGTGGCAGCGATCTTGCTGCTCACGATGTATTGGCCGCCGTGTACGCTGCGCACTGCGCGCACAATCTCCCTGCTCAGCGCGTCTTTGAGCAGATAGCCCTTGGCGCCGGCCTGAATCGAACGGATGATGTATTCACTTGTGCCGTGGATGGAGAGCATGATGATCTGGATATCGGGGAGCGTTCGATGTATCTGGCGGGCGCAGTCGATGCCGTTCATCACAGGCATGCCCACATCCAAGACGGCAACATCGGGCCGCAACGCCCCGGCGAGATTCAATGCTTCGATGCCGTCGGCTGCTTCGCCAATCACGCTGATGCCGGGCTGCATGTCCAACAGCATCTTCAGCCCGTCGCGCACGATGGGGTGATCATCGGCCAGGAGAATACGAATGTCCTCACTCATAATGGCGCCTCCACCCTCACCAGCGTGCCTGCGCCCGGTGTGCTCTCAATCACGAGCAGCGAACCGATGAGCGCGTTGACCCGTTCTTGCATAATCTGAATTCCCCAGTTGTTGCGATACGCCGCGTTGAGTGCTTCGTCGACATCGAAGCCGCTGCCGTCATCGCGAATCGAGAGCGCCAGATGCTGTTCATTCATCTCAAGTGTGATGTCGGCATGGCGGGCGTGGGCATGCTTGCCTACGTTGGTCAACGCCTCGGTGGCGATCTGATACAGGGTGTTGTTCACCGCGGGCGTTAGGTTCAGCGTCTCCCAGTCGCCCTGCAAACTCACGGGGATGCCGGTGCGCAGTGAAAACCTTTCGCAGTACCAGCGCAGCGCGGCGTGCAACCCCATTTCGTCCAGCGCCAGTGGTCGTAAATCTGAGATGAGGGTGCGTAGCCGTTGGATCACGGTGCTCACCAGTTCGGTGGCGTCTTCGACATGCGGGGCCGTCTGCGCGTTGCCGCGGGTGTGCATCTCGATGATGCCCATGTTGATGCCGATGGCCGTCAACTCTTGGCCGACTTGATCGTGAAGTTCACGGGCGATGCGCGCTCGTTCGTCGTCCAGCACAGTCACCAGCCGTTGGGATAGGCGCCTGAGTCGGTTCTCGCTCTGCACCTGATCGGTGATGTCTTCGGCGACAGCCAATGCGATGCAGCGCACCGTTGTCATCGAAGACAGGGTAGGCGCGAGCGAATCCAGCGGATCGTCTGATCAGGGCGCACGATGCGGTAGGTCACCGCCACCGCTTTGCCCTGGCGCTGCTCTGCAAAGGGCGCGAACAGTTCTCCCTGTCATCGGGGTGGACGGCTTCGACGAACGAAAGCGGATTCTGGTATAGGCTTTCGCAACTGCGCCCCCAGATCGATTCGTAGGCGGGGCTGATATACCAGGTTTTGCGTTTCGGCATCGTTCAAGTAGAAGACATCGCGGATATTCTCGGCAAGCTGGCGGAAACGCCTCTGTCTCGCGTCGCGTTTTCCATGCGTTTACGCTCGGTGATGTCTTTAAGCATGGCGATGACGCCGACAAATTGGCCTGCCCGATCATACAACGGCCCTGCCGACATGCTCAGATCGATGATGCCGCCGTCTTTGCGCATGGACGTCCAGCCCTCGATTGTCTCGCCTCTGTCGATGCGCCGGGCGACTTCGGCGAATTCGGCCCGATCTTCCTGCCTCATCAAAGGGACACGCTGCCCAATCACCTCTTCACTGCGCCAGCCCAATAGTTCGCCCATCGAAGGATTCCAGAGCGTCACGGCGCCTGCCTTGTCGGAGGAGACGATGCCCAGCGGCGACGATTCAATCAGCATGTGCAGGAACTGGTTCTGTTGGTGGATCTCGTCCTGGAGGCGCTGACGTTGCGATTCGTTCTTCTTACGCTCGGTCATCGGCGGCCATGCTGCTCACGATGCGGCGTCCATCAGGCAATTGCCCCAGCGGTTAGAGCTGAACGTCCAGATCCGCTGTTCACCATCGGCGCAGCGAATGGTGAGCTCACCATCGTCCACGCGGTGATCCAGGCTAAAGAGTTTGTCGATCACGGAGCGGATCACCTGTTTGCGTTCGCCGTAGGCCAGTTCAGTCCACTCGTCCAGTGAGGTGAGTTGGTCCTGTGAGTAGCCGGTGATCTCCAACCAAGTGCGGCTGATGGAGAGGATTTCGCCGTCTTCGGCAAAGATCAGGATGGGCAGGGGCGCTTCTTCCACCGCTTTGCGGAAGCGTTCCTCGCTCTGCCGCAATCCCTGCTGTGTGGCTTGCACCTGCTCAAGCTGTTCCTGTAGCTGGCTCTGCAAGCGAAAGCGGACGTTGAATTCTCGGCGCAGGTAGAAGTAGAGCATGGCCGCGGTAACCAGGACAAACCCAATCCCCTTGACCATGTTCAGCGTGGAGAGGAGCGGCGCAGGCACGCCGAGGAAGAGCAGCAGCGCGTCCGAAAGCAGGATCCACAGCAACGAGATCCCCAGGTAGGACAACGCAACCGTTACCGCAGGGTCTGCGGCACGTTTGGTTTGGTCCATGAGCAATGGCTCCTGTATTTGGGTAGAATTGCGGCGAGGATGCTGTCAGCGCGCGCCATTTCGGTTTGGAAGAGGGTCAGGCAGTTACAGCATCGAGAGCAGAACAGTCCACGTGTGCTCAAATCGCGCGCTCAGTTGCTCGCGTACTTCTGGGTTCGGCGAATTGTAGTACCAATCCAGAAAGCCAAGCTCTCCGGCCAGCAAAAATGGCTCTAGATCAGCATCGGATTGGAATGGCAGCGGCAAGATCTCGCTATAGCCTGTTTTGACGGCATGCCAGAGGGCATCGGTGTCAACAGGTTCAGACTTTAGCTCTGTACGAACATTCGCCAGGTCATAAGCAAAGTGACCACGGCCAAGTTGATCGAAATCGATCACCGCCACCACGCCGTCGTGCTCAATGAAGTTTCCTTGATGAAGGTCAGCGTGGATCATCCCGTAGGTGTCGCGTGTCTTTGGGATGGCCGTCAATTGCGCCGCCACCTGATCCACGATCTTGTGCAATAGCGTACTGCGCTCCGGTCCGATCACGGCGTCACGTTGATCGATCCATGCGTGGTGTTCGCTGACGAGTCCTTCATCCCAGCGGTAAGACTCGCGCATACCATCGCCTGAAACGGGGAACGGATAGGTGCGCGCAGCCCGGTGCAAGCAGGCTGTCGCCCGGCCGATCAGCCGTGCTGTTTCGACTGAGGCCCGCCCACGCAGATCTTCTCCTTCGATCCATTCAAACATGCAGGCGAAGGTGGGGTCTTCGTCCACGTACACAGTCGCTATTTCGTCACCCTCACGAGTGGGGATTGAGACCGGCACCTGGATATCAGCGAAAGAGGCAACGTGCCGGATAAACGCAATCTCCTGCCGAATCAATTTTATGTCGCGAATGGCTGAATTGCACAGGCGTAGCGCGTACTCTTTGCCGTCGTCAGAGCGCAACCGCAGCATGGTATTCCAAAGCGTGTCCATGCGCGTTATGCTCGAAACGGTTATGTCGTATTGGGCAAGGGTGCTTTCGATGCGTGTTGGGATCATTTGGGTTTGGAGAGGTTCTTTCATCTGGCCCACCAACGCCACCCGCAACCGCTTGCCCAGGACAAGGCCGCCTTCTCCAACGTGATCAGGGTGGCGGAATCGTTTTCGGGATCGAGGAGCCGGTCCACGGTGGCGCGGCTTGTCTGCATGCGCCGAGCCATTTCGGCTTTGGAGAGAAAAACTGAATTTACTGTTTATGTGGGATTAACTCAATCAGGCCGCGAAGTGCCTGGTTGACGCTCTCTGCATCGGGGAAGTATTCACGCACATCTGGTGCAAGGAAAATCGCACCATCTTCCAACGTGAAGAAGTGGCTAATGACACTGCCGTCGTCCTGGTGAATGCGGACGGTGTGTCCTTGCTGGTATGCCTGATAATACTTGCCGCGTATGCCCTGCTTGCCGCTCAGATCGTACTCTGGCAACATGTCGGGGTCTTTGTTGTGGTCAGGTTGAGGATTCGTCATAGACTTTTCGTTCTGCCGGTGTTGCTCCTCGGCAACTAATGATACGAATCAGTAAATCATTCTGTGCGTCATGCTCTGTATGTACAACCAGCAAGATTCGCTGACGGATGGAATACCCAATGCTGATCATTCGGTCTTCTGAATCTGAATGGAATTCATCCGAATAGGTGAGCAACATCGGGTCATTGAAAACCGTTTTGGCTTCCTCAAAGCTGATGCCGTGTTTGTCCCAGTTTGTCTTCGCTTTGCGGGCATCCCATTCAAATGTGAGTTCCATCAGTGCTGATACTCTGTGATGAAGTTAGGCAGGATGAATCCCTGCAAGTATAGCAGAAAATGTAAATTCGTTACACCAACGCTACCCGCAACCGCTTCCCCAGGACAAGGGCCGCCTTCTCCAACGTGATCAGGGTGGCGGAATCGTTTTCGGGATCGAGGAGCCGGTCCACGGTGGCGCGGCTTGTATAAAAAAGATACCACCAACTCCCTCCCCACCCCAATTCCCTGCTATAATAACCCAAACGCCCCCGCGCGTGGACATGCCAACCCTCCCGCCATCACAAGGACCAAACCCGCATGACCGAAAACGCTGTCACCGTTACCCGCCTGCGCTTCGAGCAGACACGCGAACCGTTAGGCATCGGCGTGGATCGCCCGCGCCTTTCGTGGACCACCGAGACGTCTATCCACGGCTGGTCACAGGCCGCCTACGAAATCGAATCCTACGCCGAAGGTCGCCTGCGCGCCGAGACGGGCAAAGTCGAGTCCGATCAGTCGGTGCTGGTGGCGTGGCCGTTTGCGCCGCTGGCTTCGGCGCGCCGCGTCGCCGTGCGCGTGCGCGTCTTCGGCGCGGACGGCTCAACCAGCGATTGGAGCGAACTGGCCTCCGTCGAAGCCGGCCTGCTCCAGCCCGAAGATTGGACCGCCCACTTCATTCGCCCCGATTGGGACGAAGATCCAGCCGTCCCCCAACCCAGCCCGCTGCTGCGCCGCGAGTTTGTGATCGACAAACCCATCCGCCAGGCGCGACTCTACGTCACTGCGTTGGGCGTCTTCGAAGCGTACCTCAACGGCCGGCGCGTCGGCGATCACCTCCTCGATCCGGGGTGGACGAGCTACCACAATCGCCTGATCTACAGCACCTTCGATGTGGGCGATCTGCTGCACCAGGGGACGAACGCCATCGGCGCCATGCTGGGCGAAGGCTGGTTCCAGGGGCGACTCGGTTTCGCCGGCGGCATGCGCAACATTTACGGCGACCGCACCGCGCTGCTGGCCCAACTCGTCGTCGCCTACGAGGACGGCGCCACCACGCGCATCGTCAGCGATGACGGCTGGCGCGCCGCCGTCGGCCCCATCCTCAGCAGCCAGATCTACGACGGCGAAATCTACGACGCCCGTCTCGAAAAAGACGGCTGGGCCGAACCCGGCTTCGATGACGACGACTGGTCCGGCGTCACCCTCGTCGACTACGACAAGAGCGTCCTCGCTGCGCCGTCCGGCCCGCCGGTGCGGCGCATGGAAAGCCTCAAGCCGGTGACCATCACCACCTCGCCCTCGGGGAAGACGCTGCTCGATTTCGGCCAGAACCTGGTGGGCATCCTGCGCATCCGCGTGCAAGGCCAGGCCGGCGATACGGTGACACTGCGCCACGCCGAAGTCCTCGAACATGGCGAACTGGGCATCCGTCCCCTGCGCCATGCCAAGGCCACCGACACCTACACACTCAAAGGCGACGGCGTGGAAGTTTGGGCGCCGCGCTTCACCTTCCACGGTTTCCGCTATGCGGACGTCAGCGGCTGGCCCGGCGAGCTGACCGCCGACGACATCGAAGCCGTGGTCTGCCATTCCGACATGGAACGCACCGGCTGGTTCGAGTGCTCTGATCCGCTGATCAACCGCCTGCACGAGAACGTGGTCTGGTCGATGCGTGGCAACTTTTTCTCCATCCCCACCGACTGCCCGCAGCGCGATGAACGGCTGGGCTGGACGGGCGACATTCAGGTCTTCACGCCCACGGCGTCGTTCCTTTACGACAGCGCCGGTTTTCTCTCGTCGTGGCTGACGGATCTGGCGCTCGAACAGGCTGTGGCGGGACAGTCCCTTCTTCGTGCCGGATTCTGCGCCCCGTCCTCGCGCCAATCCGCCCGGCGCGGCCTGGGGCGACGCCGCCGTGATCGTCCCCTGGGTGCTCTATCAGCGCTTCGGCGACAAGGGCATCCTTGAGCGCCAGTTCGAGAGCATGCGCGCCTGGGTGGACAAAGAGGCCGAAGTGGCGGGCGACTCGCTGCTGTGGGACAAGGGCATGCAGTTCGGCGACTGGCTCGATCCCGCCGCGCCACCGGACAAACCGGGCGACGCCCGTACGCCGTCGTTCATCGTCGCCACCGCCTACTTCGCCCACTCGGCCGGATTGCTCGGTCAGGCCGCCCAGGTGCTAGGACGTGATGACGTCGCCGCCCACTACCTGGCGCTGGCACAGCGGTGCGTGAGGCGTTCCAGTTCAACTACATCACCCCGGCGGGGCGCGTCATCGGCGACGCCACCACCGCTTACGCCCTCGCCATCCAGTTTGCGCTGCTGGCAAATGAACAACAGCGCGCCGAAGCGGGCCGACGTCTGGCCGAGGTGGTGCGCAGCAGCCGCTACCGCATCAGCACCGGCTTCGTGGCACCCCGCTGATCTGCGACGCCCTGTGCAATGTCGGCGCGGAGGACGTCGCCTTCCGCCTGATCATGCAGCGCGAAGTGCCGTCCTGGCTCTACCCGGTGACGATGGGCGCCACCACGATCTGGGAGCGCTGGGACAGCATGTTGCCCGACGGTTCCATCAACGCCGGCGAGATGACGTCGTTCAACCACTACGCGTTGGGCGCCGTGGCCGACTGGCTGCACCGCACCGTGGCCGGCCTTGCCCCCGCCGCGCCCGGCTACCGCGCACCGACCATCCGTCCTCGGCCAGGCGGTGGACTTACCTACGCGTCCGCTCGTCACATCACCCCTACGGCCTGGCCGAATCGTCCTGGCGCATCAAAGACGGACAGTTTCACCTCGCCGTCACCCTGCCGCCGAGCACCCGAGGCGAAGTCATCTGGCCCGACATGCGGCGGCGGGCGCGAGCAGATCGTGTCCGGCAGCTACCAATGGACGACGCCCTACGTCGAGGTGACACCCGAACCAATTGCGCTGTCGCTGGAAATGTCCTTGGGCGAGCTGCTGGAGGACGAACAAGCCTTCGAGCGCACGTTTGAAATCCTCAGCAAGCACAACTTCGAACTCGCCGACCGCTTGAAAGATCGCCACGCCATGTCCGTGCGCCAGGTCGCCTTCCTCATGCCCAACGGAGAGGCCGCCATCGCCGAGATCAGCGCAGCCTTCGCCGAACTGCGACGGACACTGACCGATGCCAGAATTTTGATCCACGAAGGCACACGAAGAGCAGAAGATCTGAAGAGGACGAGACGAGAAGGACGCGGATTTGAGGCGTTTCAGAGTTCAGAATTTTCCAGGACCCTTTGCCTATCTTTTCTGGGTCCTGCAAATCCGTGAAATCCGTGTCCCTCTCTCCTTAGTCTTTCTCTGTCTTCGTGTATCTTTGTGTATCTTCGTGTGCCTTCGTGGATCAAAATTCTGCCCTTCTGCCTGCACCCCCCGTTTGATATCCCCCTGCACTTCCACTAAAATCAACCTGCCAACGTGCTGCTGTCCGTGTTTCGTGATTCGAGACGAATACCCCCTTATGCCTGTACCACTCCAGATTCAGTTGCTCGGCTCCTTTGCGGTCAAGCTCGATGACCAGCCCATCCACTCGTTTCGCTCAGCCAAGGCGCGGGCGTTGCTGGCTTTCCTGGCGGCGCAGCCCGAACGAGAGCATCCCCGTGCGGCGATGGCGACGCTCTTGTGGGGGGATCTACCCGACGCCGCGGCAAAGACCAACCTGCGCGTTGAACTATCCAACCTGAAAAAGCTGCTGGGTGACCATCCTGGCTTGGTGATCACGCGCAACACCGTGCGCGTGGACAGCCTCCTGGTCACCGTCGACGCTGTGAACTTCCACGAGCGCGTCTCGGCGCTTCTGGCGTTGCCCGCGGAAACACAGGCGACGCAACTCTATCGGCTGTCCGCTGCGTTGGACGATTACGGCGGTGACTTCCTGGTCGGCTTTCACCTGGACGACAGCCCCGATTTCGACGACTGGCAACGCACCACACGCGAGCACCTGCACGAATTGATGATGCAGGCATTGGAAACGCTCCAGATCCGTCACGCCGAACAGGCGCGCTGGGACGAACTTGCCGAGGCCGCCCGCCGTCAACTGGCGGCGCAGCCTTGGCACGAACCGGCCCATCGCCGCCTGATCCAGGCCCTCGCCGCCCAAGGAAAGACGCAGGCAGCGCTGGCTCAGTACGAAAGCTGTCGCGCCGTCCTCGCCGCCGAACTGGGCGTCGAACCGTCGGCAGAGACAGCGGACCTGGTCGCCCGTCTGCGCGGGGACACGTCCTCGCCGCCGCCGGTGCGCCACAACCTGCCGCCGCAGTTGAAGTCGTTCGTTGGCCGCAGCGCCGAGATCGAGCGACTTGGCGCGTTGGTGCAGTCGGAGCGGTTGGTCACCTTGCTGGGGATCGGCGGTGTGGGCAAATCACGGCTGGCGCAGACCGTGGCGCAGCAGGCGTTGCATCGTTTTGCACAGGGCGTCTGGTTTGTCCCGCTGACCAACATCACCGCCGGTGACGCCGCCCACCAGCAGATCGCGCTGGCCGTTGCCGCCGCCGTCGGCCTCCAGGTGACGGACACACAGACGCCGCTGCGCGAGTTGATCCCCACCTGGCCGGCCAGGAGATGCTGCTCGTCCTCGACAACTGGGATCACCTCACCCATTCGGCGGCGGCTTTGCTCTACCCACTGCTCGAAGAAACCCCGGTGCGCGTGCTGGCCACCTCCCGCGCCCGTCTCCACATCGAAGGCGAAGCGGTGGTGCGGCTGGATGGCCTACAGCCTGCCGACGGCTTCGCTCTCTTCGTGGATCGGGCGCAGCGTATCGTGCCCGATTTCGCCGTCAACCAGGAGATCGACGATCCTGCGGGCATATTTCGCATCTGTGAGCAGGTGGGCGGGCTGCCGCTGGGGATCGAACTGGCGGCGAGCTGGGCGGAACACTTCACCATCGCCGAAATCAGCCGTTCGGTGGCCGAGATCGAAGTGGAACCGCAGCGCAGTGACGAATTCGTGCAGCGGCATCAGCGGATCGGCACGATCTTCGAGTACTCGTGGCGGCTGCTCAGTGCGCCGTTGCAGCAGATCCTGGCGCGGTTTTCGGTCTTCCGCGGCGGGTTCGACCGTGACGCCGCCGCTGCCGTGGCATCGAGCACGTTGACCGATCTTTCTGTGCTGATCGCTCACTCGTTGGTGCAACGGGTGTCGGCAGGGCGCTACGATCTGCATCCCTTGATCCAGAATTCGCCGCGCAGAAACTCGCCGACGATCAGCTCTTGCCGCTTCACGCCGCGCACAGTCGACACTTCCTTTCGTTGCTGGTTGCCGCCGACCATGCCGCCTGGGGCGTTGATCTGCGGGGATGCCGAGAACGTGCGCAGCGTGGCAGCGCCGTCCTCGCTGGTGACGCGCAGATCCTGGCGCTTGCCGTCACCCCGTTTAGCGAGTTCATGGCGCAGTTCGGTCTCCTCGGCGACGCTGAAATGCTCTTCCAAGACGCAGCCGAACGCTTCCAACAAGACGAGGAACAGCGCGAATTGGTGGCACAGTTGCTCCACCAGCAGTGGCGATTCACCAGGGCGTTGCGCGGCATGACAGTGGCCGAAGACCTGCTTCACCGTGTCCTCGCCACGTCGCAGGACGCCGCGTTGCAGCTTCAGATCCACTCGGATCTGTCCACGGGGTATGCCGAAGCCGGCGCATGGGCCGACGCCAACTTCCATTTCGACGCCGCCGAGGCGTTGGCGCGTCAGTTGACGGATCCGCTGGCCTACATTCGCACCGTGGAAAGCCGTATCCACGTCAACGCGCTCCACTTCCGCGGCGATCTGCAGCAGGGCATCGTCCGCTTGCAGGAGATGTTCCCCCTGCTCGACGCCATCCCCGATCCTGGCGCGGCGCACGAGAACATGCGCTTTCAGCTAAACCTGTCTTTGGCGCTCGTGGCCATGCGCTACGGTGACTACGCCCTGGCGCTTCAACACAGTCTCAGCAACCTCGACTATGTCACCCGCCTGAAGCATCGGCACAAGCGTGTCTGGTGTCTGTTGGATCTGGCGCTGATCGAGCAGTTTGCCGGTCTCTATCCTGCGGCTGTGGAGCACAATCTCGAAGCGTTGTCCCTGGCCGAAGAGATCAACGCCCTCGACGATTTGGGGCTGCTTTCCGCCAATTTCTGTCTGATGTTGCGCCCGATGGGCAAGTTGGAAGAGGGGTTGGCCTACGGGCAGCGCGGCGCGCAGATCTTGCACGGATTGGGCATTGCGCGCCAGGAAGGGCAGGCGCGCAACCGCATCGGCCACACCCTCCTCGCCCTCCGGCGCTGGGACGAAGCCTACGCCGCCTACGCCGCAGCGTTGACCGTGTGGGAACCGCTGCAACATCCCAATCACATCGAGGCCGTGGCCGGGCGCGCCGTCGCCGCCCATCGTCTCGGTGATCACCACGAAGCGCTGAGGTTGGTGGATGAGGCGCTGTCGTTTGTCGAATCGAATGGGCTGATTGGCGTTGTGGAACCGGTGCTGTTGTTGCTCCACTGTGAGGACGTCCTGCGTGGGCTGGGGGAATCGACACGGGCGGGGCAGGTGCTACAGACCGCAATCTCCTGGGTGGACACCATCGCCGGGCGCATCAGCGACGAGGACGTGCGCGGTCGTTCCTGGCGCGGCCGGATCATCGAGTGCTGGCGCAGCGGGTGGGGGATCGAGCACAAATGTGGTTCAAGTCGACATCGGCTTGAAATCGAATTCTCATGAAGAAGTGATCCGTACCGAACGGCGTGCCTGCACCATCTTACGTGAGAATTCTGTATCTGCGTAGCGTTCGTGAAACGACTCGATTTCAGCATCGAAACGTCATTCATCGATTCAACGGTCTCTCTGATTCTGTCGACATGTATGCGCATCTTGGGCCAAGATGTGCTGCGTAGGACCAAAATCGCAATCCGACGATCCTTCAGGTTCTGCTGATACCGAAGATTCTGATCGGTTGTGACTAGCAGCTCGTATCCAGCTGTCTCTGCTGCTTTCAGTAGATCCCCGTTTGAGAATGCCGACCAGCCTTCCTCGTATGCTGTTTTGACAAAGTGTCCAGGCAGATGACGCCGTAACGGCACGGGTGTGCCTTGATCAAACAGAATTCTCATAGTTATGCTGCTTGCGAAAAAGCTTCCAGTTCATGGTTCAGGACAGCTTCTATCTGTTGGCGAGTGACGCCAGGAAACCATTCTAGAAACTCATCGACAGTGGCCCCATCTCTCAAGTTTTCAAAGAGCGCAGCAACAGGAACGCGGGTACCTTTGAACACCCACGCGCCACTGACTTTGTCCGGCGCGCTTTCGATAGCATCCAGCATTTCCCAGTTTTTCATGGGTGTGCTCCTTCTCTATCTTCTGAAGCCCAGCTTGTAGCGTCCATTATACTGCAAAATCAAGACCGATGGGACCTTATTGCGCCAACGCCATCTCCACTGCCGCCTCGGCGTGGATCGACGTGGTGTCGAACAGCGGAATGGACGTGTGCGCCTGCTGCACCAAAAGGACGATCTCGGTGCAGCCTTCGATGATCCCCTCTGCGCCGTCTTCGTGCATCTGCTGCATGATGCGTAGATACTCCAGCCGCGACGACTCTTTGACGATCCCCAGCACCAACTCTTCGTAGATGACATCGTGGACGATCTTGCGGTCTGCGGCGTTGGGGACGATGACGTTCAGCCCGTGCTGCTCGCTCAGCCGTCCCTTATAGAAATCCTGCGCCATGGTGAAATCGGTGCCGAGCAGGCCGATGGTCTTCATGCCATGCGCTTTGATACGTTCTGCGGTGGCGTCGGCCAGGTGCAGGATGGGGATCTGGATCTTGCGTTCGATGTCGGGGGCGACTTTGTGCATGGTGTTGGTGCAGATCAGGAGGAAGTCGGCGCCGGCCGCTTCTACACGCTGCGCCGCCTCAGCCAGGACGGCGCCGGCGTCGGCCCAGCGATCCGCGTGTTGCAGCTTCTCGATTTCCTCAAAGTCGACGCTCACCAGCACGATCCGCGCCGAGTGCAGCCCGCCCAGCCGTCGCTTCACGCCTTCGTTGATCCAGCGGTAGTAAAGTTCGGTGCTCTCCCAACTCATGCCGCCTAGTAGCCCGATTGTGCGCACATACATCTCCTGTTATTCTTCGATATTTTCCATGACCCAAAGCACGGCAAGCTTGATTGCGCCTAGCTCATGGTATCGTCTATTTTTTAGCTCGCTTGATTTTACGGTAGATAGATGCTTCGTGCTCATGCCGATTGCTTCACAGAATGCCTTCTGCGTCACTCCCTTTGCACGCAAAGATTTCACCAGATCGTCAAGTGTGACGCTCTCCAAGTAGCGTTTCAGGCTGTCAAGCCCCTGAATCTCTTCACGCTCAATGCGTCGAATTGCGATGAAGCTATCGGGGTCCGCAATGAATGTATGGACACCGTATAGTCACCATGATTGCCTTCGACAACACCGCTGATCCTCTGTCCCCTTCTTTGTCGATCCCAGAACTTGTCAACGTAACGTGCGACCTTTTTACCCCTTGCGCTAGGCCAGTGCTGAGCTAGTACCGTTTTCAACAGTGAAACGTCATCCATTCGTTGCATCAACCTTATGCTCGTTCAATATCAGATCATCAACGGAGACATGCAACGCCTGCGCCAGCGCCGCCAGGACCGTCGCAGTACCTTGTCGTTTGCCCGATTCGATCTGCGATAGATAGGATTTGCTGATCCCAGCCTCTGCGGCGAGTTCATCTTGCGTCAATCCACGATGTCTTCGCCAGACGCGTACAGGGTTTTCGCCATGCACAAGTGCAAAGACAACCTCACTGGGGATCAATTCCTCACCGTCTGCGATGCGCTGCTTGGCTTCATCGTAGTCGCGGATGTCTTGGAGCATCTCAGCGTCTTCGATCAAGCGTTCGTACACTTCATACGGAATAACGGCCCATTCAGCTTTGCCGTCCTTTTCAATGATTTGTAGATTCATCGATACACCTCACCACGTGGAGCAATCTTTAGAACCAGAATCACGATCTGCTCACCTTCTAGCTCATAAATCATATGCCAATCACCCACACGCAACCGATAGCCGGGGCGATTCTGTAGTTTCGTCACGTTGTTCTGCGACGCATACGGATCCTGTGCCAGGATTGCGAGTTTCTCCTGGACACGCCTCGCCGTGTTACGTGGCATTTGTTTGAGCGATTTTGCTGCTTCTTTGGTGAAAAGGACGCGATACATGTGCCTGTGTTAGCATAATGAGCAACAAGAAACAAGGGAAGGATTTGCGTTATGCGAACAGAACGAAGTGATGTCTTGTGTAATACAAGGCATCACTTCGTTTATCCCCAGATTGAGGTGTTATACGTTTGTAGCGAGCAGGATCTAGTTCACATCCCCATGACCGCGCCAGAAGCGGTCGACGCGGGCGCGCAGCAGCGGGTGATTGATCAGTTCGGGGTCTTCGGCGAAGAGCGATTGGGCGGCCTGTTGGGCCAGGGCCAGGGTGACGGTGTCGCCCAGTTGCGCCATTTGCAGGTCGGGCAGGCCGCTCTGCCGCGTCCCCAGGAAGTCGCCGGGGCCGCGCAGTTCCAGATCCTTTTCGGCCAGCTTGAAACCGTCGGTGGTCTCTACCAGGGCGTTGAGGCGTTCGGCGGCGTTCTCGTTGGCGGCTTTGCTCACCAGGGCGCAGTAGCTCTGATGCTCGCCGCGCCCCACACGCCCGCGGAACTGGTGAAGCTGCGCCAGCCCGAAGCGTTCGGCGTCTTCGATAAGCATCACGGTGGCGTTGGGCACGTCGACGCCCACTTCCACCACGCTGGTGCTCACCAACACGTCGAGTTCGTGATTGGCGAAGGCGCGCATCACTTCGTCCTTTTCGCTGCCGCTGAGCCGCCCATGCAGCAGGCCCAGCCGTTGCTCGGTGAAAACGTCTTGGCTCAGGCGCGCGTGTTCGTCTACGGCTGCGCCCACGTCGATCTTGTCGCTCTCTTCCACCAGCGGGTAGATGATGTAGCCCTGTCGGCCTTCGCCGATTTGACGTTTGAGGAAGGCGTAGAGCCGTTCGCGCTCGGTGGGCTGGAAGCGTTTGGTGGTGATGGGCTGACGGCCCGGCGGCATCTCGTCGATGACGCTGACATCGAGATCGCCGTAGATCGTAAGCGCCAGGCTACGCGGAATCGGCGTGGCGCTCATCACCAGCATGTGCGGCACCGGCGTACTTTGACCGTCGGCGCCCTTGTTGCGCAGGATGGCGCGCTGTTCCACGCCGAAGCGGTGCTGTTCATCCACGACGACGAAAGCCAGATTGTGGAAGTCCACGCCTTCCTGGATCAGGGCGGTGGTGCCGACGATGACGTCGATTTCGCCGTTGGCCAGCGCGTCGAGGATCGTCTGCCGCGCCGCGCCGGTGACGCGCCCGGTGAGCAGTTCCACGCGCAGCGGGCGGCCGTCGGCGCGGACCAACTCGCCCAGGATCTTGCTCAGGCCGCGGTGATGCTGCTCGGCCAGGATCTGGGTGGGCGCCAGCAACGCCGACTGCGCGCCATTGGCCACCGCGATCAGCATGGCAGCGGCGGCGACGACGGTCTTGCCGCTGCCCACATCGCCCTGCACCATGCGGCTCATGGGTACCGTGCGCGCCAGATCGTTGGCGATCTCGTCGACGACGCGGCGCTGTGCGCCGGTGAGCGCGAAGGGCAGGGCGTCGGCGAAACTGTCTACGAGGCCGTTGGGGGCGACGAGCGAAGGCGCAGTGGCCTGCTGCAACAGGTGACGACGTTGCTGCACGCCCAGTTGAATGTAGAAAAATTCGTCGAAGGCCAGGCGCTTCTTGGCGGCATCGAGGCTTTCCACGCTGTTTGGCGTGTGGATCTGTTCCAGCGCAGTGACCAGATCGACGAGGTCGAAGCGGCGGCGCAGGTCCTCGGGCAGCGGATCGATGATGGCGGACTTTGCCACGTTGAGCGCCTTTTCGATCAGGCGGCTGAGTCGTTCGCTGCTTTTCATCCCCTCAGTAAGCGGATAGACGGGTAGGATGGCGCCCTTGCCCAGGGCTTTGCCGCGCAACGGCTCCAGGTGTGGGCTGTTGAGCACTTTCTGCCCCATGTGCAGATCGACTTTGCCCATGAGGCGGTAGGTTTTGCCTTCCACCAATTCACGAGCCTTGTAGGGCGTCCACCAGGTGGCGCGTAAGGTGCCGGTGCCGTCGTTGAAAACGCCCTGCACCATGACGCGGTTGAAGCCAAGTTTACGCTGTTCAACTTTCCATAAATTGGCGACGATGGCGAGTTGTTCGCCGGGAAGCAGATCGGCGATGGGGCGCAGTTCGCTGTAGTCGTCGTGGCGGGTGGGCAGGTGCCAGATCAGGTCTTCTACAGTGTCGATGCCCAGGCGGGCCAGTACTTCGGCGGTGGCTGGGCCGATGCCGGCCACGGTCTCCACAGGCGCGTCGAGAACATCGCCGTTGGTGGGTATGGGGCGACGTTGCGGGCGTGCGCGCGGTGTTGGTCCTGGCGGGGGAATTGCGGGCGTGAGATCGTCCTCGGCGGTGACGGCGCGCTGCGTGGCGGCGTCGCCGATCCGGTCTACATGGCGCAGAGCGCTGTCGATTTCCTGCGGACGATCCAGCATGCCCAGAATCTGGCGAGCGATGCCGGCGCGTTCTTCGCGGGCGGCGTCGGCGTAGCGTTGGATACGGTCACCGATCTGGCGCACCCAGGCGGCTTCGTGACCGGCCTTACGCGCGTCGGCCTCCCAGATTTCTTTGAAGGCACGAAAGCCGCCGGCGACAGCCGTGGCCGCCCAATTGTTCTTTTCTTCCAGGCTCAGCACATCGCGCAGCCGCTGCAACACAGATTTCGACATCTTAAATCATCCCTTCGTAGACGACGACGCCCAGGACACTTGGGCCGAGGTGGACGGCCAGGCTGGGCGGGTAGTGCAGTTGGCGGGGCTTGATCCTGGGCTGTCCTTCTTTGAGTCGATCCAGGAACATTTCCTGTGTCTGTTCGTAGCGATGCTGCACCACGCCCACTTGATCGATGAAAGCGAACTCAGCCACGAAATCGTAGAGTTTGTCCACCACTTCTTCACGGCTCTGTACCTTCTCCAGCGGGATGAGCTTGCCATCTTCCATGGTGAGCATGGCCTTGATGCCCAACATGGTGCCGAGGACGCTCTGCGCCGCGCCCAAATGAGCAGAACGCTCCAGGTAGTTGAGCGTTTCGGCGAAAAAGGTGACGTACAGATGCGGCACGGCGCCGTTGATGATGCGGGCGATCTCGTGCAGATTGGCGCCGTCGTCGGCGGCTTTGGCGGCCAGTTCCACCAGCACCCCCAGGCCCAAAGACGTGCTCAGGCTGTCGATAACGCGGATGCGATAGCGGCCCATCATCATCTCGGCAGCCTTGCGCGACTGCGCCCACATGGGGCTGAGGTGGCTGCTCATGTGGATGGAGACGATCTCGTCGCCGCGGCGGGTGACGCGCTGATAGCAATCGAGAATCGTGTTGATGTTGGGCGCCTCTAATTCCGGCAAGACGGGTTGCCCGCTGCTTTGCTTTTCGCGTAGTAACTGAAACAGACCATCCACCGTCATGTCGGGCGTCTCTTCGTGGCGATCTCGGCCCATGCGGATCACATGGGGGATCACCTCGATAGGGTATTTGTCCAGGGTTTCCTGGGGAATGGACGCATTGCTGTCGGTGACAATGCAAACTTTTCCCACGTCGATAGCTCCAGATCTAATCTTGTCGTTTTGTGTGCTGTTTTGTGTGCGTAGTGCGTGGTGCGTGTACCGATGGCGGCACGGTTTCTGTATTGGTGTATGCAGGTTTGGCAAGTGGCAGGTGACAATTGTTGGTGCAACCTGCAACCTGCAACCTGCAACCTGCAACCTGCAACCTGCAACCTGCAAACCCGTAATCTTTGACTTCCACCCCTGCCTGTGATAATGTTCTACGGTTTGTTTATGGACCCGTCGATACCCATTTCCTTGTGTCTGCGTTTGGGCATTCACGAACAAAGCGGGCTCGACTACGATTCTTGATTTGGGAGTGTAACTCATGGCTAAGTGCGAAAACTGCGGCAAAGGCCCTCAGTTCGGCAACAACCGTCCCTGGTCTAAGAAGGCGACCCGCACGAAGTGGTCGATCAACGTGCAGAAGGTTAAGGTCTTCGAGAATGGCCGGTCGGTGTCGAAGAAGCTTTGCTCCTCTTGCATCAAGACCTTGAACAAGGTCTAGAGTAAAGTCTAGATTCGCCGAAACGAGAAGCACAGGCGTCAGTCCAAACGGGCTGGCGCTTTTGCTTTTTGTCGCACCGAAGCCCCTGATCTTCATGCGGCGGTAGCCTGGCGCAGTTGACCGCAACCGGCGTTGATCTCAATCCCACGGCGCAGTCGCACGGTAGCGGGGACGCCATGATCGCGCAGGATCTGCACGAAGCGTTCGGTGTCTTCGTCGCTGGTGGGCTGGAACGGGCTGTCTGGAATCGGGTTGAGCGGGATCACATTGACATGACAGAGCAATGGCGCCAGCTTGCGGCCCAGTTCGTCGGCGAGTTCGGCGCTGTCGTTGATGCCGCGCATGAGCGCGTACTCGAAGGTGACGCGGCGGTTGGTCTTTTCGATGTAGCGTTGCACAGCGGCCAAGAGATCGTCCACAGCCCAGCGGCGGTTGATGGGGACGAGTTGCCCGCGTAGATTGTCATTGGGCGCATGCAGGCTAACGGCCAGGTTGATCTGAATGCCCTCGTCGGCCATGCGGTCGATCATGGGGATCAACCCCACGGTGCTCAACGTGATGTGGCGGGCGCCCAGGCCAAAGGCGTCATTGTCGGTGAGGCGACGCAGGGCCTCCCACACGTTGTTGTAGTTGTGCATCGGTTCGCCCATGCCCATGAGGACGATGTTGGTCACCGCGGTGGGGCGTTCCACGTCCACGCGCGGTTCTGCGCTGGGATCGGCCAGGTAGCGCGCAAAATAGAGCACCTGCGCCACAATTTCGCCCGAGGTGAGGTTGCGCGCCAGCCCGCCCTGGGCCGTGGCGCAAAAAGTGCAACCCATCGCGCAGCCGGCCTGGCTGCTGATGCAGAGCGTGCGCCGCTTGTCGTAGACCATGAGCACCGTTTCGATGGTCTGGCCGTCGGGCAGGCGGAAGAGCACCTTCTGCGTGTCGTTCGCCAGCGAGTTGATCTGGGTGACGATCTGCAACGGCGACACGATGGCTTCGTCTTCGAGGCGTTGACGTAGCGCCTTGGGCAGGTTGGTCATCTCGGCGAAGGACAGCGCGTAGCGTTTGTAGATCCAATCCCAGATCTGGGCGGCGCGGTAGGCGGGCTGCCCCATCCCCTGCACATATTCGGTTAGCGCCTGGCGAGAAAGATCGAGCAACGCCACCTTGGGCGTCACCGTCCTTTCCTCGACCTCTAGGTTGATTTCAGTCATACCCTTGATTGTAGTGCAGATGTTCGGGCGCGGTCAAAAAGTTGTGGGGGAAGGGGATGATGAAGATGAGGGTGTGACGGGGTGGCAAGGTGAGGCGATCACCTTATCACCCCCTCACCTTGTCATCTTCCATCCGCCTCTTTGAAGCACGCCAGCAATTCCGGCAGGCCGCTGAGGATGAGATCGGGTTGGGGCGCGGCTTGCTCGAATTCCTCGCGGCTGTTGATGCCCGTGGTGACGGCGGCGGTGGCGATGCCCATTTCAATCGCGCCGACGATGTCGGTTTCGTAGCGGTCGCCGATCATGAGGGTGGTGGCGGGTTCGCTCTTGAGCCGGTGCATGATCTGGTGGAACATGCCGGGGAAGGGTTTGCCGATGATGGTGGGCTTGACGCCGCCGGCCGCTTCGAGCAGCGCCAGGATCGACCCGGTGCCGGGGATCTGTCCGCGCTCGGTGGGGTAGGTGGGATCGATGTTGGTGCCGATGAAGCGAGCGCCGTTACGGATGCCCAGGGTGGCGTCCTCCAACATACGATAGGTGAGGCTGAAGTTGATGCCCGAGACGACGAACTCGGCTTCAAACGGATCTTCCACCAGGGTGAATCCGGCGTCGGTGAGGGCGGTGATGAGACCGGTCTCGCCCAGCGCGTAGACTTTGCCGCGGTTGGGGAACTCTTCGGCCATCCACATCGCGGTGACCAGCGAACTGGTGAGGATGTGGTCCGCGCCGACACGCATGCCCATGCCCTGCACCTTGTCGGCGAACATCTGCGGCGTGCGCGAGGAATTGTTGGTGACGAACGACCAGATGCGTCCTGTGACGTCGAGGTAGTCGAGCAGGTCCTGGACGCCGGGGAGCGGCTGGTTGCCGACATAGACGACGCCGTCCATATCAAAGAGGACGGCGCGGGTGGTCTTGAGGCGAGAGATGTTGTGAGCAGGCAATGTTTGTCTCCAAAGAGGGTGATTAGGGATTGGTGACTGGTGATTGGGTCCGCTGCGCAGGGAAGATGTCGGCCAGGGCGGCGCGGAAGTTGGGGACGGCTTCGCCGCCGTCGAGGCTGTCTTCGCCGTGGCGGCGTACGATCTGCTCGGCGGTGTGGACCATCACCTGGCGCAGTTCAGGATCGACGATCCAGACAGCTTTGACGCCCCAGTCCAGGTAGGCGCGGGCCTTTTCTTGCAAGTAGGTGTACGGATCGCTGGGCGAGGCGATTTCCACGGCCAGATCGGGGGCCAGTTCGATAAAGCCGACCGGTTCCTCTTCCTCAGGCAGGCGGCCCGCCAGGATCACCGACACGTCGGGCGAAAGGACATCGCCGCCAGGCAGCCGGTAGCCGGTGCTGGAGTCAAAAATATGGTCTGACGGTGTCAGCGTTTTGCCAAGCAGCACAATCAAACGTGTTGCAATGCCGCCGTGACGGCCTCCGGCTGGTGACATAGCTCGGGCCTCCCCCTTGATGTATTCATAGCGATTTTCGTCGTCCGGTAATGCGGCAAACTCCTCCGGCGTCATCGCCTTCGTGGGGAAGGGCGCGGGCATTGTCTCGTCGTTCGATGCTGCGGAGACGCTGTCTTTGTGCGCAGCCGCCAGTGTGATGCTCGGCTGTGGATCGGTTTTCTGCTGGATCGATGCGGTGGTTTCGGGTAGGGTGGCGATTTCGGTCATTCGGATCTCCCTGGACTCCGAATGCGTAATGCGTGATGCGTAACCCAGAGATCGTGTTGAGCCAATTACGCATTACGAATGACGCATTCCTCTACAAGTATGCGTACAGTCTACCATACTCATCCCGCACGCGGATCGCTCTCCTCCGCCTCTGCGATGTCGCTTTCCACGTCCACGGCGGCGGTGGCCACGGCCCAGGAGACGAGGAACCAGCTACCGCCGCCGATCAGCAGCGCCATGCCGATGCTGGCCGGGTTCAACGGCACATTGCCGCGGACCACGCCCACCACGGTGAGGGCGATGCCCAGCGCCGCGAAGATGAGGGCGATCTTGAGAGGGAGAGAGAGGGATTTCAAGCGCATCATTGTACTTTCTCCTGGTTGATCGAAGGAGAGCGGATGATGAGATGATGAGATGATGGGATGATGAGTTGTCGCTTTCTCATCATCCCATCATCTCATCATCCCGTTCTCACTCCGCAATCCGCAAATCCTGAACATTCATCTGCAACGCCCGCCGTCCGTTCCACTCGTTGACTTCGAGTTGGTAGACGAGATCGACGTGCAGGCCGCTTTCCAGTTGATCGGCCAGTGCGCCCAGGTTGAAGGCGATGGCGTCGAAGACGTACTCGCCGGGCGCGCCGATGGTGAGTTTGAGGTGACTCTTCTCTTTGCCTACGGTGCGCACTTCGCGCACGTAACAGTGACGGGTGCAGAAGAGCGGCGGTGGGTTGTCCTGGCCCATGGGTTCAAGACGGGCCAACTGCGCGTGCAGCGCCCAGTTGATGTCGTCGGTGGTGAGCTCGGCGTCGATCCAAAGCGTGGGCAGCAGCGTTTCGTGGCGGCTTAGCTCGTCCGCGGCGATGGCGGTGAGGCTGTCCACCAGATCGGGCAGCTTGTCGTTGCGCACGGTGAAACCGGCGGCGCGGCTGTGTCCGCCGTGGCGCACCAGCAGGCCGCTCACCTGATCCAGCGCTGGTGATGTCGAATTCTTCGATGCTGCGGGCGCTGCCGCGATTCCTCGTCGCCCTGTTCCACCACCACGGCAGGACGGTAGAATCGTTCGGTCAACCGCCCCGCCACCAGCCCCACAATCCCCGATTTGAACTCCTGACTGGCGGCAAAAATGAGCGGGGAACGCTCGCATCGTCGGCAAGGACAATCTGTGCTTCGGCGATCTCCTGGGCGTGGTGGGTGAGGCTCTGGCGTTCGCTGTTGAGCGCTTCCAACTGGCCCGCCTGATCGTAGGCTTCGGCGTAGTCGCGGCTGCGCAGCGATCGTAGGCCAGCTTGGCATGGGACAACCTGCCCGCGGCGTTGACCCGCGGCGCAATGCGGAAGCTGATGGCGGTGGTGTCCACGGTGTTAGGCGACACCGACGCCCGCTCCAAAATCGCGTACAGCCCCACGCTGCCCGGTGCGGATCTGGTTGATGCCGCGGCGCACCAGGGATCGGTTGTCACCGGTGAGGGGCATGAGGTCGGCCACGGTGCCTAGCGCCACCAGATCAAGCAGCAGCGCTTCGGTTTCGGCGGCAGTGTCGGGCGTGAGCTTGTGTTTGGGCGACTGCGCCACGGCGCGGAGGACGGCCTGCGCCAGTCGATAGGCCACGCCCACCCCGGCCAGCGCCTTGAAGTTGCTGCGGCAGTCGGCGCGGCGCGGGTTGATCACGGCCAGCGCCGCCGGCAGATCCGCCCCCACCGTGTGGTGATCGGTGACGATGACGTCGATGCCCATCTCCACCGCCGCAGCCACTTCGGCCAGGCTGCGGATGCCGCAGTCCACGGTGACGAGCAACTGCGCCTTCCCCGCGATGCGCTCGCGGATCGACTCGATGTTGAGGCCATAGCCTTCGTCCACGCGATCGGGGATGTAGGCGCCCACACGCGCCCCGGCAGCCTGCAACGCTTCCACCAGCAGCGTCGTCGCCGTGACGCCGTCGGCGTCGAAGTCGCCGTAGACGCAGATGACTTCGTGCTTTTCGATGGCGTGGACGATGCGCGCCACGGCGATTTCCATATCGTGCAGGCGGAAAGGATTCTCCACCACGGCGTCTTCGCCGTTGAGGAACGCCGTCACGTCCCCGATCTCACGCACGCCCCGGTTGTAGAGGATCTGCATGAGAATGGGGTGCTCGCCACCGCCGCTGATGAACTCGGGGGGCGCAGGATTGTGGCGTTCCCAACGTTTTGACTGCAACAAGATGTCCTCGCAAGAAAGATGAGATTGGGCGATTCGGCGATTGGGCGATTTCAGATCGTGTGCAAGCCCTGGGTACCCAACCCCGCAATTATACCCAAGAGCGATGAGTTTGATAGAACGCGGATTGAGCGGATCAGACGGATTTTTCTCTCTGAATCCGAAAAATCCGCCCAATCCGCCCGATCATCGTTCTATTCTGAGCTGTGGCTTTCGTTTCCCAAGAGGATCGTTTTTGCGTTACAATTCCTGCTACATTGACTTTTCTCAGGAGCGTTCCCGTGTCTTCTACTTTGGATCGACTGCGCCGTCTGCATGGCCTGCGCCCACAAACCAGGACAGATCCCGATCTGCCGGAGCCGCCGCGCCCCGCCGCGCGCAACCGCCGGTTGGAAGTCCTCGCGCCGGGTGACGAGATCGAAACGGAGCATGGTCCTTGCTACGTGGTGACCAACCGTTACGAGATGGACACCGTCCGCGGACGCCGCGCCCTGGCCGATCTACTGATCCGCACGCCTGCCGGTCTCGCCCCGCTCTACCCGTCCGCGTGCCTCACCGACGCCGACTTCCAGCGTGTCGCCTTCATCGACACCGAAACGACAGGATTGGGCGGTGGCGCCAGCGTCTACGCGTTCATGGTGGGGGTGGGCACGTTTGAATTCAAAGGACAAAGGGCAAAAGGCAAAAGTGGCGAAGGCGACGATCTGCCGCAATTCGCAACTCGCAATTCGCAATCCTCTCCTCAATTTGTCGTCCGCCAATTCTTCATGCGCCACCCCGGCGAGGAACTGGCGCTGTTGACGGCGTTGGCCGATCTGCTGGGCGACCGCAGTGGCGTGGTGACGTTCAACGGGCGCTCGTTCGATGTGCCGCTGTTGCGTGGACGCTACAAGCTGAACCGCCATTATTTGAATGTGGGCGCCTTAACGCTGTGGAACGACGCCGCGCCGCACCTGGATCTGCTGCACCCGGCCCGCCGCCTGGAAAGGACGCCTCGATAGCTGTTCGCTCGGCTCGCTGGAACGGTCGATCCTGGCCCACCAGCGCAACGAGGACGACGTCCCCGGCAGCATGATCCCCCTGCTCTACCAGCAGTATCTGCAAACCGGCGACGCCCGCAGCATGGCGCAGGTCTTCTACCACAACCTGGAAGACATCGTCTCTATGACCTACCTGGCCGAGCGCGTCTGCCGCCACTTCGACGACGTCTTCGACGAGATCGACGACGATCTACACGGCCACGATCTGCTGGCGCTGGGTCAGGTCCACGAGCAGATGGGGCATGGCGACGTGGCCGAGCGTGCGCTGCGCCAGGCCCTCGCTACTCGACGTTGTGGAGCGGGCCGAGGTGTACGCGTCCTTGGGGCGGATGCTCAAACGTCAGGCTCGCTGGGACGAAGCCACCGAACTGTGGCAGGCGTGGATCACGTCGATCCCCGGCCCAGACGTGCGTCGCTTACGAAGAACTGGCCAAATACTACGAATGGCAAACCGGCGATCTCGATCAGGCTGTCATGTGGACAAGGTTGGGCGCTGCACAACCAGCAGAAAGCCCCTGCCTACCAACGCTCCCGCCAGGCCATCGACGCCCTCACCCACCGCCTCGACCGTCTTCAGGCCAAACTGGCGGGCAAGCCGGTGGATCACGCAGCAGAAACCGAGTGAACACGTAGAGAATGTAGGTTGGGACAACATCGAAGGGGTGACAAGGTGAAGGGGTGACGAGGTGATCTAGAATAAGATGATGGGATGATGAGATGATGGCCTAGACGATTGCCGCATCATCCCGGTATCTCGCATCTCGTCATCCCATCATCAACCGACTCCACGCCAATCCTCTCCCCAATCACGAATCACCATTCACCAGAAAGGACACCACATGGCCGCGAAATTCCCAAGTCAGGAGTGGGGGGACGCAATGCTCGCCGAGATCAACAACAGTGAAGCCTATGCCAAGGCTGCCAAGGAGACAGGAGAGCGACTACTTCGTGATCCAGGAGACGAACGAGATCCTCTACTTGATCTCTGGCATGGTGCATGCCGCGAGGCCGCCCTTCACTGTCGATCTGACTACAAAGCGCCCGCCTACAAAATCACAACAAGATGGACAACTGGAAAAAGGTCCTCGACGGCAAACTCGACCCTGTACAGGGCATGGTCGCCCGTCAACTCAAGCTGGACGGTAACCTGGTGCAGATCATGAAGAACGTCAAAGCAGCGCAAGAGCTGGTGCGCTGGCGTCGGAACGTGGATACGATCTTTTAGGGGACTGGGCGTTAAGTTAAGGTCGAACGAAAGTGCCGGGGACTTCACGTTGGACGAGTCGCCAGGGTGATGACCCCGTCTCGCTGCGACGAAAAGTCCCCGGCACTTGCTCGTGTGGCGCTTATCTTAACGCCGATGGGGGATCGGGGACAGGTTAGCGAGTGTTGCCGCGTTTTTGGTTTGTGTTGCGGCAGCGCAGAATTGGGAGATTAGGCGATTGGAGGATTGATGGCCTTGTGTCCCCTTCTGACACTCTGCCTGACCGAAATAGACCAATGCACAGCCGTCTCACTCAACCCAGTCCCAGTCCCTAATCCTCAGTCCCAGTCCCCAACATAAAGGAGTCCCTATGTGGTTCTTTTCCTCCCCCTCCATCGTCTTTGGTGAGGACGCGCTGAGCTACCTGGAGGAATTGCCGGGGCGCTGCGCGTTGATCGTGACGGATCCTACGCTGCACAAACTCGGTTTCAGTGACCGCATTATTGAGCGGTTGAAGATGGCAGGTGTGGACACCGAAGTCTTTGCCGAAGTGGAGCCGGAACCCAGTGTGCAGACAGTCTACCGTGGGGTGGACGTGTTGAATCGGCTGCAACCGGATTGGATCATTGGGCTGGGCGGCGGCAGCGCTATGGACGCGGCCAAGGCCATGTGGGCGCTCTACGAACGCCCCGATCTCCACCCGAGGAGATCTCACCTGTCTACGCCTTTGGGGTTGCACAAGAAGATGAAGATGATCGCCATCCCTACCACCAGCGGCACCGGCAGCGAGGCCACGTGGGCCACCGTCCTCACCGACGTGGAAGAAAAGCGCAAGCTGGGGTTGGGCAATCGAGAACTGACGCCCACCATCGCCATCGTCGACCCGTCACTGACCATAGAACTGCCCGCCCGCATCACCGCGGACACCGGCCTCGACGCCCTCACCCACGCCATCGAAGGCTACAGCGCCACCTTCCACAGCGACTTCACCGATCCGCTCTGCCTGACGGCGGAACTGGTCTTCGCCTACTTGCCCATTGCCGTGGAACAGGGCGCGGCCGATCCCGAAGCCCGCGAGAAGATGGCCAATGCCGCCACCATCGCCGGTCTGGGTTTTGGCAACTCATTGGTGGGGCTGGCCCACGCCCTAGGACACAGCCTGGGCGCGGCGTTCCACATTCCACATGGCCGCGCCGTGAGCCTCTTCCTGCCCTACGTCATGGAGTTCAACGTCAACGTGGGCGTAGGCCGCTACGACGACATCGCCCACGCCCTGCGCATGGACGCCGCCGACAGTCCCCGCGCTTTGATCGAATCGGTGCGTGCGCTGCAAAAGCGTGTCGGCCAGCCCACCACGCTTGCCGAACTCGGCATCAGCGCCGCCCGGTTGGAAGAAGCGATGGAAGTGCTGTGCATGCACGCCATCAGCGACAACAGCATCGTCGCCGCGCCGTCCGATGGATTGGGAAGATGCCGAGAAGTTGTATCTTTGCGCTTTGGAGGGCAGAACTGTTGACTTCTAGTGTGGTAAAATGTTTGATGTGACGGCCCGATTCGGACGAAGGACGGCATCAATGACGCAGACCAAAACCACCTACGAACATATTCATCTGGATCAAGAGGGCATTCCGCTCATTGCCAACACCACCATGAAAGTTGTGGAATTGGTGCTGGATCATAGAGCATACGGTTAGGTAAGAAGAACTCACTTCCAGCACCCATAATTATGGGGCAAATCTATTCTGCGCTTGCCGATTTTCGGACCACCAAGAAATGCTCGATGAAGATATCGAGCGGCGGCTACAAGTAGTAGACAAGTTGCATCACTCCGCACCACCAGCCCCACTTGAAAAGCGTTTGCGAGCCAAAGGCTTGATTTGATAGCGCTTGCTCTGTACAATGACATACCCGCTTTTGTGTGGGTGCATTTCAATTTAGGGGCAGACCAAGTGCCGGGGACTTCACGAACGACGTGACGGCATGTGCGAAGGCACTGTCGCGCTGCGGCGATAAGTCCCGGCACTTTCGCCCCAGCGTGAAAACGCACCCCCGCTTTGTGTAATGCTTGCACTCCGCTTGTCTAGTTGCTATACTTTTTGTAGTGGAATTGTTTAGGTCCACTACAAAATCTCATCAATTCTAGATCAGGAGCTTTTTTCATGGAGTACCGCAGATTAGGACAAGCCGGCCTGAGGGTCAGCGCCGTGAGCCTGGGCGCGTGGATCACCTTCGGCGGTACCGTCGAGGACGAGACCGCCGAGCAGATCATCGGCGCCGCCATCGACAGCGGCATCAACTTTATCGACACCGCCGACGCTTACGCCCGCGGTGAAGCCGAAAAGGTGGTGGGCAAAGCCATCAAGCCCTATGACCGCAGCAAGCTGGTGATCAGCAGCAAACTCTACTGGCCGCAGAGCGAAGACCCCAATGATCGTGGCCTCAGCCGCAAACACATCATGGCGTCCATCGACAAGACGCTCCAGCGCCTGGGGACCGACTACCTCGACATCTACTTCTGTCACCGCTACGACGCCGAGACGCCGCTGGAAGAGACGATCCGCGCCATGGACGATCTGGTGCATCAGGGCAAGGTCCTCTACTGGGGTACCAGCGTGTGGACTGCCGCCCAGATCGAAGACGCCGTGGGCATCGCCCGCCAGTACAATCTTTACCGGCCGCAGGTGGAACAGCCGCGCTACAACATGCTCGACCGTCACATCGAAGCTGAGATCATGCCCTCTGCCGCCAAACATGGCATGGGCTTCACCGTGTGGAGTCCGTTGGCGCAGGGTATCCTCACCGGCAAGTACAACGACGGTATCCCCGCCGACAGCCGCGCCGCCGACAACGAGGGTATGCAGAAGCAGCTCAACGACGACACCATCGCCAAGGTGCGTCAACTGACGTCCATTGCCGGCGATCACGGGCTGACCATGTCGCAACTGGCGCTGGCCTGGATCCTGCGTCGCCCCGAGATCAGCAGCGTCATCACCGGCGCCACCAAGACGAGCCACGTCGAAGCCAATGTCAAGGCCGCCGAAGTCAAACTCGACGCCGACGTCATCGCCAAGATCGAAGAGATCCTGGCGGCGTAAAGCCAGGATTTTTTTGATCCACGAAGGCACACGAAGCACCACGAAGAGGAGAAGAGAGGGACACGGATTTCAGGATTCGCAGGACAGCAGAGCGGAGACGCTTTCTGCTCATTCTTTTCTGCCTTCGTGTGCCTTCGTGGATCAAAATTCTGGAAATCCGCCTCGATCCGCCCGATCCGCGCTCTATCCTTCCTGTGTGCATTTACCATTTTCCTCGTTTTACGCTACAGTTGTCCTTGAAAGCGCCAGTCTCTCTTGTTTGCTGCCCCCACCCGCGAGGACAAACCATGAGCCGAGACAACTTGAACACATTGTTGGCCGAGATCCGCCAGGTCCGCGAGGAAAGCCTCGACCTATGCGCCGATCTTACCGAAGACGATTTCGCACAGCCCACCGAGATGCACCGCTGGGACGACGTGCGTCGTGTCTTCCTGCGTTTCGGCGATCACATGCGCGAGCACGCCAGCCAGATCGAAGGCATCCGCGCCGATCTTGGACGATCTCCTACGCCGCCGCAACGCATGTTGGCCGAAGCCGAGTTGACCTGGGGTAAGCTATTGGCCGCCACCACCAATCTCAGCGACGAAGACCTCGACGCCGTCCCACCCAGCGGCGGCTGGACGGTGCGCCAGGCGCTTGAACACCTGGCCCAGGGCGAGCGGAACTACCAGGCAGCGCTCCGCCGCGCCAAAGAATTGATGAATCAGTCGGAGTAAACGTTCTCAACATGGCTTGGCGATTGGGCGATTAAGAGATTGGGCGATTGAACTTCTGCCCTAATCACCTAATCTCTCAATCGCATAATCTTAGCTTGACAACGTAACCTGACGACATTACATAACGGTTCAAGAAGGAGAAAGACCCGCATGATCTTCCCCGAAGTGGTAGCGCCTGAGAAGGCGGGATTTTCGTCTAAGCGCATGGAACGCGTCGACGCACTCATGCGCCGCTACGTGGATCCAGGACACATCGCCGGCACGATCAGCCTCATCTACCGCAAAGGACACATCGTCCACGCGCAGACGCATGGCGAGCGCGACCGCGAAACTGGCGCACCGATGACGCTGGACACGATCCTACGCATCTATTCCATGACCAAGCCGATCACCACGGTGGCGGCGCTGATGCTGATGGAAGGCGGCGCTTTCCTGTTGAACGATCCCATCGCCAAGTTCATCCCCGCCTTCGAGGACGTGCGCGTCCACGCCGGCAACGACGCCATGGGGCTTGTCCTCGTGAAGCCGGAACGCCCGCCCACGATCCAGGATCTCATGCGGCACACCGCGGGCCTGAGTTACGGTTGGCACCAGGATTCGCCGGTTGAAGCGTTGTATCGACAGTCGGTGGGGCCACGCATGCGAACGTCCCTGGCCGAGTTCGTCGACACATTGGCCACGATGCCGTTGCTATTCCAGCCGGGCGCGGCGTGGCGCTACAGCTTCGCCACCGACGTGCTGGGGCGCGTGGTGGAAGTTGCTTCCGGCCAATCGCTGGATGATTTTTTCCGTCAGCATATTCTCAAGCCGCTGGGCATGGACGAGACAGGCTTCCACGTCCCCGAAGCGGATCACCACCGCTTTGCCACGAACTACAGCATCTTCGAGGAAATGCGCTTTGGCGCCGACCTCAGCGGGCTGCCGTCCCATCCACCGCTGCATGTGCTCGACGCTGCTCAGACCAGCTCCTACCTGCGCCCGCCGGCCATGCTTTCTGGCGGCGGCGGTCTTGTCTCCACCACCGCCGACTACCTGCGCTTCTGCCAGATGCTCCTCAACGGCGGCATCCTCGACGGCGCCCGATTGTTGGGGCCAAAGACAGTGGCGCTGATGCGGGCCAATCACCTGCCGCCCGCGCTGATGCCCATCGGCATGAAGCCCAATCTCCGTCACGGCTATGGCTTTGGGCTGGGCGTGCGCGTTCTCGTGGACGTGGCAGCCTCGGCCATGACCGGTTCCGCGGGCAACTACGGTTGGAGTGGCGCCGCCGGCACCTATTTCTGGATCGATCCTGTGGAAGAGATGATCGGCATCTTCATGATGCAGTTCATGCCCAGTGATTTTTACCCGATTCAGGCCCAGTTTCAGAACGCGGTTTACCAGGCGTTGGTGGATTGAGGAGCCCAATCGCCCAATCCCATAATCGCCCAATCTCTCTACCATGACCACACCTTCACTCGACGAACTCTTCTCCGCATACCCCGTACTCTCTGGCCTTTCGCCGCTGCTGCGTGAGACGCTGGCGCGCAACGCGCAGCGCGTCGAAGCGCCCGCGGGGACGGTCCTTTTCGACGTGGACGCGCCCTGCTCGCTCTTTCTGCTGGTGACCAGTGGATCGGTGCGGGTTTTTCGGCCTGGGGAAGAACGGGAGATCTACCTGTACAGCGTGGAACGCGGGCAAAGCTGCATCCTCACGGTGAGCTGCCTGCTGGGCAACAATGTCTACCCCGCCCGCGGCCTCGTGGAAGAGGACGTGGTGGGCTACGTCATCGCTCGCCCTGTCTTCGCCGAACTGCTGGATCGCTCGGCAGACTTCCGTCACCTCATCTTCGATCTCTTCGGCGCACGCATGACCAACCTCATGACGTTGATCGAAGAGATCGCCTTTCGTCGCCTCGATCAACGTCTGGCCGCGCTGCTGTCCGAACGTCCCACCGTCCTCGAAACCACGCACCAGCAGCTTGCCAACGAACTGGGCAGCGTGCGCGAAGTCGTCAGCCGCATCCTCAAACAGTTCGAGAAACATGGATGGGTGCGCCTCGAACGCGGCGTCATCCACATCGAAGATCGCGATTCACTGCGCGAGTTCGCCGAACCAGCGTAGCAGAATTGATCCACGAAGGCACACGAAGGCAGAGAAAGAGGAGAAGAGAGGGACACGGATTTCAGGATTACCAGGACGGCAGAGCGAAAAAGCCTTCTGTCTGTTCTTTTCTGCCTTCATGTATCTTCGTGTGCCTTCGTGGATCATTTTTCTCTGGTTTCTCCTCAGTTCTCCTTCTGAATCCCCAAAATCCGTTTAATCCGTGGATCTCTTCTGTCTTGCTCTTCTTCGTGCTCCTTTGTGTGCCTTCGTGGATCAAATTCTGCCGTCTCTGCGTGACTTCAGTCACCGACAAAGAGGATTCCCCGTGCTATGTTGTAACCATCGACGTACTCATTGAATCAACATGCACACACAGGGGGAGATCACTATGACACTCAACGTTGGCTCCACGGATCGCTGGCTGCGCATTGTCCTTGGCGTCATTGTCATCGCGCTGGGTTTCTACTTTCAAAGCTGGTGGGGCGCACTCGGCATCATCTTCATCGCCACTGGCCTGGTCCGCTTCTGCCCGCTCTACCTGCCGTTCAGGATCAATACGGCGAAGAAATAGGAGTTGGGGACTGGGGATTGGGGGATTTCAGGTCGCACTTGATCTGAAATCCCCCCAATCCCCTAATCGCTTTTCTACCATGATTTCAGCCAATCAATAGCCAGTTCACTCGACCCAATCCCCAGTCCCTAATCCCCAGTCCCAAATCTCCACAACAGCGCCACGCCGGTGTATGTCTCCGGCTCGCGGAAAAGACCTTCGTAGGCTGTGGTGATCTCGGTTGCGGGTAGGCGGTGCGAGATCAGCGGCTCGACGTGGAGCAGGCCGCGCTGGATCCAGTCGAAAATGGTCTGCTGTTTGCTGTATTGCGAGATGTGGTTGCCGGCGTCGGGGTACATGGGGACCTGCCACTCCAGCGCGCCGCGCACGGTGATGAAGCGCAGGTGAATGTCCGACAGCAACTCGGTGAGATCGCCCTGCACCGGCACACGCGGCGACCCGAGGATGATCACCTGGCCGTAGCGCGCCGTTGCCCGCAGCGCCTGCCGCACCACCGCGCTATGCCCCACGGCGTCGATGGTGATGTCCGCGCCGTGGCCGTTGGTCTGGTCCAAAATGAACTGCTGTACCTCGTCTTCGCTACCGCCCACGGTCACGGGAATCCCGCATCGCTCGGCCAGCGCCCGCCGCGACGCCACCGGGTCCACGCCGATGACGCGGCAGCCGCGGATGCCGAACATCTGCCCTGCCAGATTGCCCACCAGCCCCAGCCCGAAGATCGCCACCGTCTGCGCCTGGTGCAGATCGGCCACGATGGGGGCGGTCATCGCCACGCCGGCCATGCGCGATGCGGCGACCGTCACCGAATCCAAACCCTCGGGGACGCCGACGACCAGCCGATCCTGGTTGTAGCGGATCACCGAGCCGTGTTTGCCGTAGGTGAAGACTCGCTCCCCCGGCTTGACGCGTTTCACCCCGGCGCCCACCTCCCGCACAATCCCCACATTCGCATAGCCAGACTGGAAGGGGAACGTACACCACTGGCCCGGCTCGAAGGCGCGTGGCTCACGCCCGGTGTAGATGGCAAGTTCCGTCCCTGTGCTGATGAATGTCACCTCAGTGTCGACGATCAACTCGTTGATCCCAAGCGGCGCGTCGGAGAGCGCCACCGTCTGTACGGCTGCATCGTGCGGCCCAGCTACCACAACTTGCTGCGCGTTCAAGATCTGCTCCTTTTGTTGGTCTGGAATCTATCCGCAAATTACAGTGTGCAGCGCGACGTCTGCTCGGAATGAGGCAACTTCGCTGGGCTGCTGTGAATTTACGGATAGATTCTTCGGTGAGATTGTGCAGACATGCCAACCCGCCAGGTTTTCTGTAAACTGGCGGGTTTTCTCCGTTCCAACTATACAGCGCCTCAGTAATCTCCGAAAGTCTTCTGATAATCCGTTTAATCTGTGACTCTACTGCAAAAAGGTCGCTCAAGCGCAAAAGTCCGACTTCTCTCAGGAGGGGAGCAACCGCAAATCACACAGAAGTCGGACTTTTCGCAGGGAACTTGTGATCGAAGATCTGTAAACACGGATTGGAAGGAACACAGAATTTCTTCTGATCCGTGTTCTTTCCAATCCGTGTCACAAGCCTCTGCATCAAAGCGCCAGCGCGGCCTTGAGCACGTGTCGATACTGTTGGAGGGCGTCGCGCCCAGCCGGGGTGATGCGACAGAGCGTCTGTGGTTTCTTGCCCACGAACCCTTTTTCGATCTCCACATAGCCGGCCTCTTCCAGCTTGCTCAAATGCGAAGACAGATTGCCACGCGTCAAATCCGTCTCGTGGAGGAGGAAGAGGAAGTCGGCCTCCTCCACCAACGCCAGATAGGACACGATCAGCAGCCGCGCCGGCTCGTGGATCACCCGATCCAGGTCGGTCAAGTCGCGCAGGTTGGATCCGTTCATGGAGCTTCATCTCCATCGTCCTGCGCGACGCCCATGTCGGCATCTTTTACCACCGGGTAGCGGCGCACAAAGAGGAACATCGTGCTGCCGCCGCTGGCAATCAGCAACGCCCCCGCCAGCGCCGAGAAGATGACAATCCCTTCCACCGGCCCAGGATTGAGCACCACCGTCGCCACCGCGGCCGCGAAGATCAGCGCGCTCACCACGTAGAAGCGCCGGATCTCATAGCGAATCCCCGAGTAGATGAAGGCCGCAGCGAACACCGTCCCCATGAACAACGGCACCCAGTTGAGCAGCCCCATCAACCCAGCGTCGGGCGACTGATTCACAGCCACCACAAACCCAATCAACGCGCCCAGCACCAACCCGGCAATGCCGCCGGAGATGGCTTTGCGCTTCCGCTGTGCCTGTGTGCGCTGTTTGGGGAAACGGACATAGCCGATGCGCGGCGCCGTGATGCGCTGCTTGACAAAGCGCGTCGCCGGCCCCAGCAACACAGGCAGCAGCGACATCAACACCAGGTAGATGTAAAAGAAATTGGTATCGAAGATCCTGTCCAGGAAATAGTAAAGCCCCAAGCCTGCCAGCCATACGCCTATCGCCAGTTCCGAGACGCCGTCCATAAACGCGTGCTGGTAGAGCCGCTTTTGCAGGCTGTCGTTGTTGATCTGTTGCACAATAACCACTCCTTTTCTGTAGCAAACAAAAACACAAAAGTTTGCAATACAAACTAACTATACAACAAATCGGTTTGTGTTGCAAACTAGTCAGGTGGCTAGAAGATGATGGGATGATGATCGTGTCCAGGATCATCATCCCATCATCTTCGTCTACACAAATTCATCAAACCAATCCAGAAACTACCTGCTCAACCCAGTCCCCGATCCCAATCCCCAATCTTCCGCACACGTCAAAAACCGATATACCAGATCGTGCGCCAGCGAACGCCAATAGCCCTAACGCCTGCGCGGACCAGCAGGCTGCGCAGGGCCAGGGCAACGTGACCCAGATGCTCGGGGGCCACGAACTGGTAACCGGCGATCTCGTCGGTATCGGTGGCGTTAAGCTCGGCGGTGTGCTTTCCAGGTAGAAGATGTAGCTGGCGAACATGGCGGTGTCGCTGCGGCGGTGAAAACGGCAGTTGAAAAGACCCACGAAACGGCGCACACTGACGATCTGGCCGGTCTCTTCTTTGACTTCACGCAAAGCAACGCATCTTCCACCGGCTCAAACGGACGAATGCCGCCCGAGGGCAGACGGTAGAAGCGTTCTTCGTATTGGGGTTTTGTGTGCAACAGGATCTTGCCGTTGGGCTGGCGGATGGCGAAGACGACCTCCTGCGCCGGTCGCGGCGCGCCAACGCTGTTGGCGCAGGTGTGCGTCAGCCACGATGTCATACGTGCGGCAATGCGGTTGACCATAGCGCTCCGCCAGCAAGCGGACCTCGTCATGGTCAACCGCAGTAAGCGACGGATCGGTGTCTGTGCCAGTCCTTATGGATATTGCCATCGGTCTCCTCCTCGGGGTGGGGTGGACGTAGACGCTAAGCAGAAACCAGAGAAAAAATGATCCACGAAGGCACACGAAGAGACACGAAGGCAGAAAAGAACAAGCAGAAAGCTTTTCCGCTCTGCTGTCCTGGGAATCCTGAAATCCGTGTCCCTCTCTTCTCCTCTTCGTGGTGCTTCGTGTGCCTTCGTGGATCAATAGATTTCTGAAATCTCCTAATACAATCGCTCCTTGTCCAGCACATTGCGGAGCGGTTCGCCGGCAAGGTAGCGGCGCAGGTTATCGCAAAAAAGATCGACGATGCGCTCGTTTTCGCGCGCCGCCGTGCTGGCCGAATGTGGGCTGATCAACACGTTGGGCATCTCCCACAGCGGACTTTCGGCGGGCAACGGCTCCACCGCGAAGACGTCCAACGCCGCGCCGCCCAGGTGACCGGAACGCAACGCCGCGATCAGGGCATCTTCGTCAACGACGGTGCCGCGGGCGATGTTGATCAGCACCGCACCCGGCTTCATGGCAGCCAGGGCGGCGGCGTCGATCAGCTTCGTCGTCTCCGCGGTGTGGGGGACGATGAGCACCACGAAGTCGGCCTCGCCCAACATGGCGTGCAGATCGGTCCACGCGTAGAGATGATCGGCGTGCAGGCTACGCGGATCGACACCCTCGGGGCGGCGCTTGGTGCCGACGACGCGCATGCCCACGTTGTGCGCCAGCCGCGCCACTTCGCTGCCCACATTGCCCAGCCCCACCACAGCCAGCGTCTGTCCGCGCAGTTCGCCAGCGCAGTAGCGCGCCCAGTGTTTGCGTTCCTTCTCCGCGGCCAGGTGAAAAGCCAGCTTGGTGAACATCAGCATCGACATCAGGCAGTACTCGGCCAACGGTGTAGCGTGGACGCCGCTGGCAGTGGTGAAGACGATGCCGGTGTCGGCCAAACCCGACTGCTTGACGAGTTGACCGATCCCGGCGCTGGTGGCCTGCAACCACTTGAGGTTGGGCGCGAGCTGCGCCAGTTGATTCACCGTGCCGCGATCAAAATCGAACATCACCTCGGCCTGGGACAGCAACGCGTGCCAGCGTTCTCTCTGTTCTGGTGTGCGCTCGATAGGCGACGTATGGTCGGCGATGTAGCGTGGTGCGCCCAGCAGATCCGGTTCATTGAGCACGCGGACACGCGCATCCACCGCTTCGACGCGCGCCACAAGTTCGGGTTCGAGATACGATCCAATCAGCAGATTCACGGGAGCGGACATGGGCTAGGCCACCCCCAGCGTGAGCACGGCCAGCGCGATCTGCATCTTGGTGCGGAAGATCAGATTGTCGATCTCGAAGTATTCGTCGACACCGTGGACGCCGGTGCGCACGGTGTTCGAGCCGGGCAGCAGCGGCGAAAAGCCGTAGGTCTCGGTCCCCAGCGGGCGCACCTCGCGCGAGTCGGTGAAACCCACCGTCAGCCCCGGCAGCCAGTGGATGCCGTCGTCGCCCACAGCCAGCTCAGTCGCCTGCTGGATCTGCTGCACGAATTCGGTGTCGTAGGGTGAGGCGTTGGCGGTAGCAGTGACATCGAGTTCCAGGCTGATGCCGTCGATGCCCTCGGCCAGGCGGGTCAACTCGGCGCGCACGTAGGCTTCGTCCTGGTGCGGCAGGGTGCGGATGTCGCAGGTGAGGACAGCCGTAGCCGGGATGCTGTTGGATTTGATGCCTGCGGTGACCATCGTCGGCGCTACGGACATGCGCGACAGCGCCAGCAACGAGCGCGCAATCGACGGGTTGTGCTCTCGCAACTCGGCGAGGACAGCGTCGAGGTTGTCCACCGTCACTTCCTGCTCGACGCCGAAAAGCTGCAAGTTCTGGAAGATGGGCAGGCGCAGGTCAATTTCGGGCTGGTAGGCGCGGATGCGTTCCAGCAGTTGCGAGAGTTTGTAGAGCGCGTTGTCGGCGAACCACGGGCCTGCGCCATGACCACTGCGTCCGCTACAGGTGAAACGAGCTTCCAGCCGTCCTTTTTCGCCGATACAGATCATGTAGGCTGTACCGCTGTCGGTGGAAAGCGGCGATCCACCGCCCTCGTTGATCGCATAGTCCGTCCCCACCAAATCAGGACGGTTACGCGCCAGCCAGCCGATGCCGTAACGGCCGCCCGCCTCTTCGTCGGCGGCGGCGAGGAAGCGCAGTTCCCCGGCCAACTGTACACCGGCGCGCTTGAGCAGGGTCAGCGCCAACGCGCCGGTAGAGGCCAGAGACTTGGCGTCGTCGCTACCGCGGCCCCAGATCTTGCCGTCGACGATGTCGGCGCCGAAAGGCGGATGGCTCCACGCTTTCTCATCTTCCACAGGCACTACGTCGACGTGGGACATGAGCAACAGCGACTTGCCGCTGCTGTCGCCGATCTTGGCCACGAGGTTGCCGCGGGTGGGGGCGGATTCCACGGTGGTGGAATCGATGCCGTGTTGCTCGAAATAGTTGGCCAGGATGCGGCAGGCTTCCACTTCGTTGCCGCTATCGGCGGCGCCTGTGTTGACGGTGGCGCACTGCACCAACCGTTGATGCAGATCGATCAGTTCATCACGGCGCTCATCGACTAGATCGAAGAGTTTTCGTAAGGTCGAATCGGTGGGCATGGGATCTGTCCTTGACGAATGGTGGCTTGTAAATCGGTTTTGGAGGCAATTCTGGGTATTGGCAGCGATTATAACATCGGCTTGCTTCTCTGGTATACTCGCGGGGTCTGTTTGAGTCAGTT
>JAWKOL010000011.1:0-204068 GCA_041391225.1 Caldilineaceae bacterium | reverse complement strand
GGAATACGCGCTCTCGCGCCAGGGGTATGCCGTGGTGGTGGCGCGCGACGGCATTACCGCGCTCGACATGGCGCGCGGACAGAAACCCGATCTGATCCTGCTCGACGTGATGCTGCCCGGCCTCGATGGCTTTGAGATCTGCCGCGTCCTGCGCCAGGAGATGAACGTCCCCATCCTCATCCTCACCGCCCGAGACGACGAAGTGGACAAGATCGTGGGCCTTGAGGTGGGCGCCGACGACTACCTCACCAAGCCGTTCAGTATGCGCGAACTGCTGGCGCGTGTAAAGGCGCATCTGCGCCGCATACGTCTGATCCGCGAGGAACTCGGTGTGGACGAGGACGAGCCTCTCCCCGCGATTCCCAGCAGTGGACGGCGCATGGTCTTCGACAACCTCATCATCGATCCCGACCGCCGCGAGGTTAGCCTTGGCGATGACGTGATGCACCTCAAGCCCAAGGAATACGAGCTACTCCTCTTCCTGGCACAGAATCGGCGCATTGTGCTGGGCCGCGATTTGATCCTCGAACGGGTGTGGGGCTGGGACTACAGCGGCGGCAGCCGCACCGTCGACGTCCACGTGCGCTGGCTGCGCGAGAAGATCGAAACCGATCCCGCCGATCCCAAACGGATCGTCACCGTGCGGGGCATCGGTTATCGTTTTGAAGGCTAAGGAATGTTGACGTTTCAATCGCTGCGCTGGCGCATCGCGCTGGCCTACGCCGCCCTCGTCGTGGTGATCATGGCCGGCCTCACGGTTTACCTGACACGCCAGGTGCAGGACGTGGCCCTCGATGATCTGCGCCAGATGCTGCTGGCCGATGCCCGACTGTTGGCCGGCAACCGCCAGTTGCGCAGCAGCTTAGCCGACGGACAATGGCGCCCAGGTGACCCCGAACTGGCGCAACTGGCAGCAGAATGGGGCGATCTGCTCCAGGCGCGTGTCACTGTCATCGCGGCGGATGGCGTGGTGTTGGCCGAGTCGTTCGAGGATCCGCTGCGCATGGAAAACCACGCCGACCGCCCCGAGATCGTTAGCGCGTTGGCGTCCGGCGCCGGTGAAAGTACCCGCTTCAGCCGCACGATGAACCGCGAAATGCTCTATCTCGCCGCTGCGATTCCAGCGTTGGACTCTGCAAACACCGCGCCGCTGGGCGTCTTGCGTCTGGCGCTGCCCATGTCCGCCGTAGTCGAAGGCGTGGCGCCGCTACAAACAACGGTGGTGATCGGCGGCGTGCTGGCCGCGCTTTTCACCACGCTGCTCTCCTTCTTTGTGGCCGAACGCATCGCACGCCCAATCCGTCAAGTGACCCACGCAGCAACCCAAATGTCGCAGGGCCAGTGGAGCGCGCCGCTCATCCCCGCGCGCCAGGACGAGGTGGGACGGCTGATCAGCGCCTTCAATCGCATGGCCGAACGCATCCAGATCCAGGTGGGCTTTCTGCAACATGAGCAGGAGCGGCTTTCCAGCGTCCTCGAAAACATGGCCGACGGCGTGATTATCCTCGACGTGGGCGGCAACGTGCAGTTGATCAACCCATCGGCGGCGCGGCTGCTCCATGTCGAAGAGAAACGGGCGTGGAATCTATCATTTGTGCAGTTGGCGCGCGATCATCGGCTGGTGGCGGTGTGGCAACGGTCACAACAGAGCAGGCAGACGGAGGAATCGATCCTCGACGTGGATCGGCGCGTGATCCGCATCGTGTCCACCCCGTTCGGCGACGCGCAGCAACGAGGCTACAACGTCATCCTCCAGGATCTCACCCAGGTGCGCCGCCTGGAGACAGTGCGCCGCGACTTCATCAGCAACATCTCACACGAACTGCGCACGCCGCTGGCGTCTTTGCGGGCGCTGGTGGAGACGCTACGCGACGGCGCTTTGGACGATCCCCCCGCAGCGCAACGTTTCCTCGACCGCATCGAAACCGAGGTGGACGCCCTGGCGCAGATGGTGCAGGAACTCCTCGAACTCTCGCGCATTGAATCAGGAAGGGTGCCTCTGCGCCTCAAGCCGACACCGTTGAGCGACATCATCCTGCGCCCAGTGGAACGGCTGTTGCCCCAGGCCGAACGCGCCCACATCGAGCTGATCATCGATCTGCAGGGCGGCGTGCCGCCGGTGATGGCCGACGCCGAACGCGTGCAGCAGGTGATCACCAACCTGGTACACAACGCCATCAAACACACCCCGGCAGGCGGCGCTATCACCGTGCGTTCGTCCATGCAGCCTGATCTCTTCCCCGATTTCGCCGTCATCTCGGTGATCGACACCGGTGAAGGCATCTCCCGCGACGATCTGCCCCGCATCTTCGAACGTTTCTACAAAGTAGATCGCGCCCGCGCCGCCAGCGGCACCGGCCTTGGCCTGGCCATCGCCAAACACATTGTGCAGGCGCACCAGGGCGACATCTGGGCCGAAAGCATCGAAGGCCGCGGCAGCACATTCTCCTTCCGTCTCCCCACCGTTAACAACAACCCCCAATCTTTAACAGACCGTTAACAATCCAATTGCGCAATACGTAACAATCGTTAAACATCGGATTCTATGCTTATGCAAGCAAAGCGTTTGTGCTGCACTGGAATAACAACGGCTTTTTCCAATTTCGTACGCAAACCTTGTAAATCTCATTACCCACATAGAAGTACCACTGATTCTTGGAGGAACACCCATGCGTCGTCTGTTGTTTGTTTTCGTAGCCTTGTTTGCAATGATGCTGGCTGCTTGCACCACCGCCGCGCCGGCCACCCAGGCCCCTGCTGCTGAGGCCCCTGCCGCCGAAGCAACTGAAGCGCCTGCAGAAGAAGCTGCCACCGAAGATGGCATGTTGCCCGAAGTCAACCCCCTAGAACTGAGCGGCGACATCATCATCGCTGGTAGCTCCACCGTCTACCCGCTGACCGAAGCCATGGCCGAACGCTTCCAGAATGAAGGCTTTGCCGGCAATATCACCATCGACAGCATCGGCAGTGGCGCTGGTTTCGAGCGCTTCTGCGTCGCCGGTGAAACCGACATTTCCAATGCCAGCCGCCCGATTCGCGACAGCGAGATCGAATCCTGCGCCAGCATCGGCCGCACACCGATTGAAATCCGCGTCGGCACCGATGCCCTGGCCGTCGTCGTCAGCGCCGAGAATGACTTCGTCGACAACGTCACGCTGGAAGAACTGGCGCTGATCTTCTCCACCGCCGAAAACTGGTCGGACGTGCGCCCCGAGTGGCCCGAAGAACCGATCCAGCACTTCAGCCCCGGCACCGACAGTGGCACCTTCGACTACTTCGTCGAGGTTGTCTTCGACGAGGACGAGGCGCCACTGCTGAACTCTGAGAATCTGCAACTCAGCGAAGATGACAACGTGCTGGTGCAGGGCGTGGAAGGTAGCCCCTACGCCATCGGCTACTTCGGTTACGCCTACTACCAGGAAAACGCCGGCCGCCTGAATATCCTTTCGATTGAAGGTGTGGAACCCACATTTGAAGCGGTGGAAGGCGGCGAATACCCGCTGGCCCGTCCGCTCTTCATCTACTCGGACGCCACGATCATGGCTGAGAAGCCTCAGGTGGCCGGTTTCATCAACTTCTACCTCACCTACGTCAACGAAGAGATCGAACGTGTCGGCTACTTCCCGGCCAGCGATGCGGCCCTCAATGCCGCCCGCGATGCCTGGATGGCTGCTCAGTAAGTGATCAGTTGACTCCACTGCGAAAAATCCGACTTCTGTGCGATTTGCGGTTGCTCCCCTCCTGAGAGAAGTCGGACTTTTGCGCTTGAGCGACCTTTTTGCAGTAGAGTCATCAGTTAACTTCCCGACTCGCTAGTGGTAGTCTTTGCGGTGCGACAGGGGAGGGGGAGAAGTTTTCCCCTCCCCTGTCGCTTTGTGGGTTCTAGGCAAGTATGATTTTGTCGCCGTCTTCAGCTTCACCCACCATGCGCCGGAGTCTAGCAGGGCGTGGAGTTTGTGATACGATAAGTGCTGTTCACGGAGCAAGAGAGGATAGACCCGTGGCACAAGATATCAACCGGCTGTTGTCAGCCGTCTCTGCCGAAACAACAGGAAGACCTATGTCACGCGAATCGACTCGCACAGTGGCTGAAGTCGCATCCGGCGGCCCTCAGCATGACCTAACCCGCCAACGTCGCCCGGGGGAAATGCTTATTCAGGGCTTTCTCTTTTTGTGTGGGGTGATCTCGATCTTGACGACCGCCGGCATCGTCTTTGTGCTTGGCCGCGAGTCGTTGCTGTTTTTCACCAGCGGCGAGGTGACGCTCCTGGAGTTCTTTTCGGGTACGCGTTGGCAGCCGGCAATCGGTCAGTTCGGCATCTGGCCCCTTGTGACAGCCACGCTGACGGTGAGCACCATCGCCATGCTGGTGGCGCTACCCATCGGCTTGGGGGTGTCGATCTACCTGAGCGAGTACGCTTCTGCCCGCGCCCGTGGCATCCTCAAGCCGATCCTAGAAGTGTTGGCCGGTGTCCCCACCGTGGTCTACGGCTATTTCGCCCTCACCTTCATGACACCGCTGCTGCGCTCGATTTTCGGGCGTGATGTGGTGGAGATCTACAACACGGCCTCCGCTGGTATCGTCATTGGTATTTTGGTCATTCCTCTGGTCGCCTCGATGAGCGAAGACGCACTGAGCGCCGTCCCCGGCTCTTTGCGCCAGGCGGCCTACGCCCTGGGCGCCACCAAACTGGAGACGGCTGTGCGGGTTGTGCTGCCCGCCGCGCTTTCGGGGATCACGGCGGCGTGTATCGTGGCTGTCTCCCGCGCTGTGGGCGAAACCATGATCGTGGCCATTGCCGCAGGCGCCGGCCCCAAGTTCACCTTCAATCCCTTTGAAGGCGCCGAAACCATGACCGGCCACATCGTGCGCATCAGCGGCGGCGACCTGAGCTACGACACCATCGACTACAACAGCCTCTTTGCCATCGGCCTGCTGCTCTTCTTGATCACGCTAGGGCTGAACATTGCCAGCCAGCAGATTGTGAAGCGCTTCCGGGAGGTGTACGAATGAGTGTGCAGACGAAACAACTCTCCACGGACGGCGTGGGTGTGCTGCCCACAGGCGAAGAATACCGCAAACTGGCGAAAGGGCGTCAGCGCACCGGCACCATCTGGGCCGTGATTTTCAGATTTCGACGGTGATCGGCATCATTGCCTTGATGGCGTTGCTCTACACCGTGATCAACCAATCCTTTGGGCTGGCGGCGGTGGTCAATACTGTTGATCCGGAGACGCTGGCTGTCAACGGCGTGGCGCTGGCAGATCAACCCCAAGCGCAATTGGTTGAGACGCTACGCCAATGTCTCCAGCGGCCTTATGCGTCGCTTTAATTTGAGCAGCCGATGGCTGAACGCAGCCGCGAAAATGTCTACGAACTGATCCAGGTGTGGGTGATCAAACCCCAGATCGAGAAAACCTGGTCGTTTGTTGATTCGATCTTCCGTCGCGCCGCCATCGAGGCAGAGGTCGCCGAGGATTTTGCGGGCGATCAGCTTATCTTTCGTAGTTGGCTAACGCCGGATTTCGTCTCGTCGACGCAATCCAGTGATCCGATTCTGGCCGGTGTGCGCACGGCGATCTTCGGCTCGCTGTGGACGATTTTCATCACGATCCTGTTTGCTTTCCCGATTGGCGTGGGCGCAGCGATTTACCTGGAAGAGTACGCCCGCCGCGATCTGTGGATCAACCAGGTGATCCAGACGAACATCAACAATCTGGCCGGCGTGCCGTCGATCATCTACGGGATGTTGGGGCTGGCGATCTTTGTGCGCCTGCTGGAGCCAATCACCAGCGGCACGGCGTTTGGGCTGGCCGACCCCACCACCGCCAATGGACGCACGATCGTATCCGCCGGGTTGACGTTGGCGCTGTTGATCCTGCCGTTGCTCATTATCAACTCGCAAGAGGCGATCCGCGCCGTCCCCAGTTCGCTGCGGCAGGCAGGGTATGGCCTGGGCGCAACCCAGTGGCAGGTGATCTGGCACCATGTGCTGCCCAATGCCATGCCCGGCATCCTCACGGGGACGATCCTTTCGATCTCCCGCGCCATCGGCGAAACTGCGCCGTTGGTGGTCATCGGCGCGTCGACCTTCATCACCGTCGATCCAAACGGCCCGTTCTCGAAGTTTACTACGCTGCCCATCCAGATTTATCAGTGGACGGCGCGCCCACAGGCCGAGTTCCGCAACCTGGCGGCCGCCGCCATCGTGGTGTTGTTGCTGCTACTTCTTTCGCTCAATGCATCTGCGGTGTTGATGCGCAACCGCTTCCGCCGCGAAGGGCTTTAGCTGTCCTTTACCCGAGGAGTTCAAACGATGACCATTTCGCTCGCCAAACCCACCCGTACCCATTCGTTCGACGTCCAGGAACAAGGCGCAACGGGTGAGGTGGCTATCTCGGCCGAAGACCTGAACATTTTCTACGGCTCTTTTCTTGCTGTGCGCGACGTCAACTTACAGATCCCTCGCCGCAAGATCACGGCCATGATCGGCCCTTCGGGCTGCGGCAAGAGCACGGTGCTGCGCTGCTTCAATCGCATGAATGATCTGATCGCCGGCGCCCGGATCGAAGGCAACGTCCAATTCCAAGGGCAGAATGTCTACGCGGCGCACGTAGACCCTGTGGAAGTGCGCCGCCGCATCGGCATGGTTTTCCAAAAGCCGAACCCCTTCCCCAAATCCATCTACGAAAACGTGGCTTGGGGCGCCCGCATCAACGGCTTCAAGGGCGACATGGACGGGCTGGTGGAGCAGTCTTTGCGCGGGGCGGCGCTGTGGGACGAGGTGAAGGATAAGTTGCAGCAGAGCGCGCTGGGCCTTTCGGGCGGTCAGCAGCAGCGTCTTTGCATTGCCCGCACCATCGCCGTCAAACCCGAAATCATCCTCATGGATGAACCCGCCTCTGCCCTCGATCCCATCGCCACACTCAAGATCGAAGATCTCATGCAGGAGCTGGCCAAGGAGTACACGATCATCGTCGTCACCCATAACATGCAGCAGGCGGCGCGCGTCTCCGATTTCACCGCCTTCTTCATGGTAGACGAGCAGCGCGCCGGTCATCTGGTGGAGTACGGCCCTACCGAACGCCTCTTCACCAAACCGCAGGACAAGCGCACCGAAGACTATATCACGGGTCGATTCGGCTAGGGGGCCGGCAATGCGTACACTCTTTGCATCGGAGCTAAAACAACTGCAAGACGAAGTGCTGATGATGGGTAGCATGGTGATCCACGCCATCAAAGAAGCCGTAGACATTCTTAAGCGCCAGGATCTGGATGGCGCCCAACGTGTGATCGACGGCGATGTGGTGATCAACGACAAGCGCTACACCATCGAGGCGCGCGTGCTTACGTTGATCGCCACGCAGCAGCCAATGGCCAGGGATCTACGCTTGCTGGCGGCGGTGCTGGAAATCGTCACCGAATTGGAGCGCATGGGCGATTATGCCAAGGGCATCGGCAAGATCACATTGCTGTTGGGCCGAGATCCGCTGGTGAAGCCGCTGGTGGAAATCCCGCAAATGAGCGAAATGGTGGTAGATATGCTGCGCCGCTCGCTAGATGCTTTTGTAGACCAGGATCTAGAGGTAGCCCGCAGCCTCCCCCTCGAAGATGACGCCGTAGACGCGCTATATAATAAGGTGCAGCGCGATCTGCTCAGCGTCTTGCTCGAAAAGCCCCAGTTGATGGAACGCGCCAACTACCTCCTGTGGGCGGCCCACAATCTTGAACGCGCCGCCGACCGCGTCACCAACATCTGCGAACGCATCATCTTCACCGTCACCGGCGAGTTGGTGGAGATGGACGCATCTTGATTCGCGTCTGAAACACAAGATGACCCCACTGCGAAAAGTCCGACTTCTGTGTGATTTGCGGTTGCTCCCCTCCTGAGAGAAGTCGGACTTTTGCGCTTGAGCGACCTTTTTGCAGTAGAGTCACAAGATAGAACGCGGATTGGGCGGATTACGGCGGATTTTTCCAGAAATCATCCGCCCGATCCGCTCAATCCGCGTTTTATTCTGCCCGCAACGCGTTTGCATATTTTGAGAAATAGCGCACAATAGGGGAAGAATGGTATGATTGTTACCATTGTGTTTTGATTCTGCTCATCCCCCCCTTTTACTGCTGGCAGTCTTTCGCAGATTGATTGGAGGATTCCTATGCTTAAACGCCGCATAACTGCTTGGGCAACCATTCTGCTCGTCGCCCTCTTGACGCTGGCCGGATGCGCCCCCAGTGCCAACATTGGCGCCGACATCAGTGTAGATCCCACGACGCCGTTGGTGGTCGATCTGCCTGCTATTTCCATCAACATCTCCGAAACAGGACAGGCGTCCCTCGGCAATGTGCCGGTTGCGCAACTGGGACGGCTTGTGGGCCTGGATCTTACGGCGCTGTCTGTGCCGCAGCCGTGGGTCGACTTTTTGATCAGCGGCAACATCCAACACTTGCAGATTACCAACACCGCGGACGGCCTCTACATCCTCGTCAACGGTGAGCGCATCCCCTCGATTGCCTACGACGGCAACTCGCTCCAGGCCACAGCCGATGCGCTGAGTTCGCTGGGCATGGCCGTGCCGATGCTCGACATCATGTTGCCCATGGTCAACAAACTGGGGCTTGGCTTCGTCGTCCACTTCCCTGTGGCCGAAGGCGTTGCACAGATTCCGCTCTACGTGAGCGGAGACGGCACCGCCGCCGCCCTGGCGCACCAGGCGCAGCAGGACTTTCTGATGCGGGTCGGCGCGTCACCGCGCATCAACTTGCCCGTCTTCTACGCCCCCGACGGCAGTTGGACGGTGGGCAATCTCACCGAAACCGAATGGTCGGCGCTCACGGGGCTGCCCTTCTATGCATTGCAGATGAACCCATCTTGGGTGAACCGCCTGGCCATTGCCGGTGTAGCGGAGATCAGCTTTAGCACGGACACGGCCGGCATCCGCCTCAGCATCAACGGCAACATGCTGCCCACCCTCACCTGGGGCGACGGCGAACTGCTGCACCTGGTTCACCTGGCCGATCAGACCGGGCTGCTGGAGATGATGGCGCCGGGCATGAACATGAACGAAATGCTGGCGGTATTCAACCAATTGCTGCCCATGGTCACCACCTCGGATTTCGACCTCACGGTTCACATGCCGAGCGCGGCGATGGCCAGCCGACGGTAAAGCAGATTGGTGCAACAACAAAGACCTGCCAGGTTTCAGAAAACCTGGCAGGTCTTTTTGATTGGCGAGACGTAATGCGTGATGCGTAATCCGTAATTCGTCAACGAGGTTTCGTTCCAATTGGCGACCAATGTCGTCAACCAATTACGCATCACGCATTACGTTTCCCCTGTCATGTACAACTCGCCCCGCTCAAACCCGCGCCCCGTGTAGTACCGTTCCGTCCCCGTGGCGGCGATGACACTGATGCGCTGGAAGCCTGCCTCACGGCTGATGCGGCGGGCTTCTTCGATGAGGCGGGTGCCCAGGCCCACGTGCTGGGCCGCGCCAGGTTCGTCTTTGCCGATGTCGAGCGCCGGGCCGTAGACGTGTACCTCGCGGATCATGGCGTTGCCGCGGATCTCGTCGAGGAAGGCGCGGCTGCCGGCGTCTTCGAACTTGGGCAGGCTCAGGCGCAGGAAGCCGGCGATCAGGTAGTTGTCCTTGCCGGGAACGTCATCGCCGGGAATGTCATCGGGGACGGTGAAGTGCAAGAAGTGCTCCACCGTGAGGTCGGTCTCGTAGACGTGATCGCGCAGGGTGAGTTCATCTTCGCGGACCTGGCGACGGCGTACCTCGTGGCAACGGATACAGCCACAGCGTTGACCGCGGCGCGTCAGTTCTTCGTGGACCACCTCGCGCAGGTTGCTCACCTTGACGCCGGCCTCGATGTGGTGCGCCGGAATGTCGCGGAAGAGCCGGTTGATGCGCGTGAAGGGCGGGATCGTCGGCTTGATGTCGGCCAGGAGCGAGACGAGTTCGTCTTCGGTGTAGGGTTGGTAGTCGCCCGCCAGGTAGCGCTCGTAGAGTTCTGTCCCCGCGATGAGCGAACAGGGGTAGATCTTCAACTCGTCGGGCTGGATGGCCGGATCCGAGAAGAAGCGGGCGAAGTCGGCGCGGTCCTTTTCGGGGGTGGCGCCGTAGAGGTTGGGCATCCAATGCAGGTGCAGCTTGAAGCCGGCGGTGCGCAGCAATCCCAACGCCTGACGAACGCCCGCCACGCCGTGACCACGCTGGTTGAGCGTGAGGATCTCGTCGTCGAGGCTCTGTACGCCGATCTGCACTTTGGTGACGCCCAACCGCCGCAGGTGACGGATCTCGTCGGGCGTCACCCAATCGGGCCGAGTTTCGACGACGAGGCCGACGTTGCGATGCCGCGCCGACACGTTGTGCGCCTGCGCCGCTGCCAACGTGGGCGCATCCTGGTAGGATGGATCGCCGTAGGCGTTCATGGCGTCGAAGCAGCGGCGGATGAACCACTCGCGGTAGTCCTGGCTGTAGGCGCTCCACGTGCCGCCGAGGATGAGCAGTTCCACCTTTTTGGCGTCGTGGCCGATGTTCTCGAAGGCGTCGATGCGGCCGTAGGTTTGCAGGTAGGGATCGAAGCCGTCGCGCTCGGCGCCTGGCAGCCGGGTTCGTCGTAGATGTAGCTCTTGGGCATGCGCCAGTCGTCGGGGCAGAAGATGCACTTACCGGGGCAACCGGCAGGCGCGGTGAGCACCGTCACCGGGGCGACGCCGGACGCAGTGCGCATAGGCTTCATGCGGATGCGCTCCATGATCACCGGATCGGCGTCGAGATCGCCCTCCTCCACCAGATGACGGTAGCCGGCCACCAGGTCGGACTTGGCGAAGAAGCCTTTGCCGTCTTTGGGATGGCGGGATAGAATGGCGCGTAACGAACGGGCTGTATCCCATTCGGCGTCGGGCGTCTGCAACACCTCGCGAAAGATGACGTGCAGATCGGCAGCGTGGGCAGCCGGATCGAAATTCTTTTTCTCTTGCCAGCGCGCCGTCTTCTCTTTGACGTCGGCTGGGATTTCGTCTTCGGTTAAAACTCGTTTCATTGGTCAGTCCATCAAATATCTGATGCAGGTGCGTCGCACCTGCATCCTAGCTACGAGCAGAAAATGTCCTCTTTCATGCAACCTGCCACCGTCGAACGCCTGTTGGCCGTCAACCGCGAATTTTACCGCACGGTGGCCGAGCACTTCGATGCCACGCGCCAGGGGTGGACGCCGGGTCACCTGGCTATTTTACCGTACTTCGAGACGGGGGCGAAACAGACGCCGATTTCTGTGCTCGATGTGGGCTGCGGCAATGGTCGTCTGGCGCGGCTGCTGGCTGATCAGGGGATCGCCTGCCGCTACACCGGCGTGGACAACGACGCCCATCTGCTGCATCTGGCCACCGAAGCTGTGGACCCGCTGCTGGGGATCGACGCCCGCTTCGTGCGCGCCGATCTGTCTGCCGCCGATTGGGCCGCGCCGTTACACGAGGAGCAGTTCGACGTGGTCCTGTGTTTGGCGACGGTGCAACACTTGCCCGGCTACGCCATGCGCCGCCGCCTGTTCGAGGACTTTCGCAGGCTGAGTCGGCGTTGGGCGATCCTCTCGTTTTGGCAGTTCCTCACCAGTCCTCGCTTCGTGGCCAAGCAGATCGATTGGGCCGAAGTGGGCCTCACCGCCGCGGACGTAGAACCCGGCGACGCCCTCCTGCCCTGGCAACAGGGGGTGCGCGCCGTACGCTACGTCCACCAGATCGACGCTGCCGAAGTGGCCCGTCTCGCCGCGGACACAGGTTGGCGTGTCCACGATCTCTTCCGCGCCGACGGCAAGGAAGGTGATCTCAACCTGTACACCGTCCTCGAAGCAGAGCAGAATTGATCCACGAAGGCACACGGAGAAACACGAAGGACCGGAGAGCGCAGAAACAGACGGACACGGATTACACAGGCAAAAAGGACGCTCAGAAGAGCCAGGCAAGCTTCCGCCCTCTCTGTGTCCTAAAAATCCTGCAAATCTGTGTCCTTCTCTTCCCATCTTCGTAGATCCTCGTCTGGATTGCCCTCCACGTAGCCATCTGTTACACTTGTCACAATTGGATTCTCCCCTACACCCCACTTTAGGAAGATTGCAGATGACCACACCTTCGCAGACCCGTACACAGACGCTGATCGACGAATTTGTCACCCGTTTTCAGACCAAACCGTCGACGATGGCCGTCGCCCCAGGACGTGTCAACCTGATCGGCGAACACACCGATTACAACGACGGTTTCGTCCTCCCCGTGGCGCTGGACCGGGATGTACGCGTCCTGTTTAATCGGCGCGCGGACCGGCATGTGCGTCTTTACGCCGTGGAGTTCGACGCCTGGGCCGAGTTTGATCTGGACAACCTCAAGTTCAACGATGAGCACTTTTGGGCCAACTACGTACAGGGCGTGGCCTGGGCGCTGATGGAGCGCGGGCTAACGCTGACGGGTATCGAAGGCATCGTCAGCGGCAACGTCCCCCGCGGCAGCGGACTGAGTTCCTCGGCAGGCTTGGAGATTTCGTGTGCCAAGGCGTTGATGGCAGCCGCCGATCAACTGGACGCGCTGCCCGGTGAACAGATCGCCAAGGCCGCTCAATACGCCGAAAACAACTTCGTGGGCGTCAACTGCGGCATCATGGATCAGTTTATCAGTACACTCGGCGCCGAAGGACACGCCCTGCTTATCGACTGCCGCTCGCTGGGCTACGAGTTGGTTCCCTTCCCGGCGGGGGCGTCGCTGGTGATCGGCAACACCAAGGCCAGCCGTTCGCTGGCCGGTGTGGCCTACAACGAACGCCGCGCCCAGTGTGAGGAGGGCGTGCGTCTGCTGCAAAGCGTGCTGCCCGATATCACCGCGTTGCGCGACGTTAGCAGTGAGCAATTGGAAGCGCACAAAGACCTGCTGCCGCCCGTCATCTACCAGCGCTGCCGTCACGTCGTCACCGAGGACGAACGTGTCCACGCCACTGTGGACGCACTCAACCGCGGCGATCTGGCCGAGGTGGGCCGCCTGATGAACGCCAGCCATGCCAGCCTGCGCGATGACTACGGCGTCAGCAGCGAGGCGCTGGATGCGATGGTCACCGCCATGCAGAGCGCGGACGGCTGCTACGGTGCGCGCCTCACCGGGGCCGGTTTTGGCGGCTGCGCCGTCGCCCTCGTCGCCCAGGGGCAGGAAGCCGCCGTGCGCGACGCCATCTTCGAGCAGTACAGCAAGGCCATGAACATCTGGCCCGAGGTCTATGTGTCGCCGCCGAGTCAGGGCGCGCATGTGGTGGATCTGTCCTGAGCTCGCCAAAATCGATCTGTTGACAGTGTGATGAAGCTGGCGTACAGTTCCTTTGGAATGGACGTCGGCTTTTTTTTTCTAGAAGTGCCGGGCTGAAAGATCGAAAGAGATAACCAATGGAACGCACACATCAGATCGTCAATGATCAGGGATTGCACATACCGCTTCCCCTGATAGAAGAATACGGTTTTCGCCCCGGTGAAGAAGTGATCGTCGAAATGGATGCAGACGGCATTCGCATCACCGCAGCGGCGCTGTCACAGACAGAAATCGAAGACAAAGCGCTAAAACTGTTGATGCGCCACCTGGGCGACGCTGTAGTGGTCAATGCTTCCTGGGCCGAAAACAGTCCACTACAGGCATGGGTGGTTGCCGTGTCTCCGCGGGGACATACTGCACAACTGGGTGAGATTGTCTTCAGCAAACGAGGCGATCTCATTAGCAATCTTGACGAGGCCCTTAGCCAAATGCGCCGTCAGGCGATCCAACTTGCTGCTACATCCAAATGAAGCTCAAGGTTTCTCACTTTCGACAGTCTACCCCACATACATGCCTTCCCGCCTGTGTGGAGATGGTACTCGATTACTGGGGCGAAACTTATACCGAAGATGAACTTGCCGAGGCGTTTGGAACGGTGCCTTTGCTGGGGACGTTGCCCGAAAATGTGGTGAGTGGTATTGAATCGTTGGGCTATCGTGCGCTGTGGTTTGAAGGGGCTACTCTTGACCGGCTCTCAAAGCTGCTTGACCAAGAGTGGCCGATCATCGTCTTTCTCCGCTCAGCGAATTTGCCATATGGTGTTGCCGGCTTGCATGCCGTGGTCGTTATCGAAGTCACAGAAACAAGCGTGTCTTATCTTGACCCTACCTTAAGCTATGAGTATTCTCTAGAAATTTCTGACTTCCTGATTGCATGGTCACCACTTGGCAACCAGGGCATTGTCATTTGGATGTAGGTTGCCCTCCTCCCTCCCCCCACCACAAAGGATCCTACCCATGAAGATCACAGACGTTGTCACTTTTCGCGTCCACGGGCGCTACACAGGACCGAACTTCCCGCCGGGCAATCGACAGGCCAAGGCGCTTGATCTTTACCCCGAGTTCAACACAGAGGGCGATACCTCGGTCAAAGAGAAACCGACCAGCGCCATCTATGTGGAGATCCAAACCGACGAGGGTGTGTCGGGGTTGTTCGGCCCCATCGAGGAACCCAATGTCTTTACGATCCAGCACGCGCTCAAGCCGTTCCTGATCGGGCGCGATCCGCTGGCAACGGAGTTGCTGCTGGATCAAATGCTGCGCATGGACCGGCACGGCCATTCCGGCTATTTTGTTACCGGCGTCAGCAGCATCGACATCGCCCTGTGGGATCTGAAAGGCAAGGCGTGGAATCAGCCGGTCTACCGCCTGTTGGGCGGGCCGACGCGGCCGGACGTCCCCGCGTACGCGTCGATGTTGGGCTTTTCGACCCAGCCCGAAGACGCCGCCAAGCTCGCCGCCGAGCACAAGGACAAAGGCTACACCGCCCAAAAATGGTTCTTTCGCTACGGCCCTGGCGACGGCACCGACGGCATGACGCGCAATCTGGCCATGGCCTACGCCGTGCGCGAGGCGGTGGGTCCTGGCTACACGTTGATGTTCGACGCCTTCTGGGGCTGGGATCTGGCCTACGCCACCGAAATGGTGCAGCAGTTGGAAGCCATCGAGCCGCGCTGGATGGAGGAGCCGGTGCCGCCGGAACGCATCGGCAGCTTCCGTCGCCTACGGGAAGCGTCACGGGTGCCGATTGCCACGGGTGAACACGTCTACACACGCTGGCAGACCAAGGAACTCCTCACCGCTGAGGCCGTCGACGTCCTCCAAAACGACCCCGACTGGACAGGCGGCATCAGCGAACAGATGAAGATCTGCGCGCTGGCGTCGGCCTTCGAGATCCCCGTCATCGCGCATGGACATTCGCTGCTGCCCGCGCTGCACGTCGCCGCCGCGCAGTCGCCGTCCACGGTGCCGTATGTGGAATTCCTGCTGCGCTATCAGGAAGTCAAGCAGTTCTTCCAGACCACGGTGTATCGTCCACAGAATGGGGTGGTGGCGTTGCCGGATCTGCCCGGATTGGGGTTGGTGCGGGATGAGGGTAAAGTTGAGCGGAGAGAGAATCTGTGATGGGGTGATGAGATGATGATCGTCGACGATCATCATCCCATCATCTATTATTCACAGGTGATCCATACTGCATCGCCAACTCATTCGCCAGCCGATACGCGCGGACCAACCGTTCCGGCGGCACGTCGGGCTGCACGAAGTGGCCGGTGCAGAAGATGAAGCCGCCGCCGGGGGCGTAGATGTCGAAGCGGTGACGGATGTATTCGTCGAGGGCGGGGCCTTGGTGGTTGAAGAGGCCATCGACCACGTCGAGCGAACCGTAGATGACGAACTTGTCGCCGTACTGGTCTTTGATGGTCTGTGGGTCCATGCCCGAACTTTCCTGGATGGGGTGGACCATGTCGTAGCCCATTTCGACGATGTCGTCCATGATCTGCATCATGTAGCCGTCGCTGTGGAGCATGACGTAGAGGCCGCGGCTTTTGGCGTGTTTGACCACGCGCTCGGCGTAGGGACGGATCATGCGTCGCCACATGCGCGGGGAAAAGAGCATGGTCTCGTTGCTGCCCCAGTCGTCGGAGAGGGTGATCATGTCCACACCGGCGTCGGCGCAGTTGTCCACGAGGCCGCAGAGCCAGTCGGCGTAGCGGTCGAACCAGGCGATCATGAGATCGGGGTTCATGCCCAGGTTGAGCCAGCACTTTTCGATGCCGAGGAAGGAACTTGTCCCTTCGACAATGCCCCACAGGTGAGCGCGGATCATGCGCTTGCCGCCATACCATTCCACAGCCTGGGCCACGTTGACACCGGCGAAATCGTAGTTCCACTCGTCGTGGGCGATCCATTCGGGGTGGCGCGGATCATCGAGGACGATGTCGGCCAGCTCGGTGACGTCGAAGATCTGCCCAAACTGGTTGGGATACGGCACAAACCCGGCGAAGATGTCGATGTTGAACTCATCGAGGAACTGCTCACGCGAGCCGTAGTCGGCGGCAAGCATCTCCACGAACTTCTTCTGATAGAGCATACAATCGAGCGGTGTGCGGTCGACCGGGCGGCGCTCGATTGTGGCGATGACGCGATCTCGTCCGTTCATTGGGTTTGCCATTGGTGGGTTGGGTTTGAAAAGGTGGGATTAGGCGATTGGGGGATTAGGAGATTTCAGATCCTGTACAGGATCTGAAATCTCCTAATCCCCCAATCGCTTAATCTCGTTTCTATACAGCTTCGACTGCGACTTTCACAACCACCTTCTTCACCGGCTGCGGTTCGGCCACAGCCATGCCGGGCATGTGGGCGTCGGCGGGCATGAAGAGGGTGAACATGCCCGCGGAGAGGCGGATGAAGCTGCCGTCACCGTGCAGGGGCAGGAAGTCTTTGGCGGCGTCGTATTCGTCGGCGTTGAGTTGGGACAGGTTGGCGTAGCCCATGCGCTCTTCGCCGCTGACCACGTATTGGATGTCGATGTACTTGCGGTGCGCTTCCCAGAAGCCCTGTTCCATCGGCTTCGAATTGTACTCCTGCACCAGCGCGAAGACGTTGTCACCGTCGATTTCAACGCGTCCTGGGGCGGCGGCGGCCAGATCTGCTGTCTGGAGGAAGTGGAAACCGGCGGCGAGGCGGGCAGCGAGTCCGTTGTCGTCCGCGGCGGCGAGCAGGCCCGGGTAGAAACCAGACTGAACATTGCTCAGTTGATCGGCAATCATGGGTTGTCTCCGTGACACGGTGGTGTGGGTGGGATTGGTTTGTCTATTATAACATGGACACGGATTTCAGGAGGAGCAGGACAAGAGGAGAGGGTGTATTTCATTCTTGGGGCGAAAGTGCCGGGGACTTCACGATGGACGTGGCGACAAGAGCGAAAACACCGTCTCGCTGCAGCGAAAAGTCCCCGGCACTTGGCCTGCCCCCAACTTGAATTACACCCCAGAGGAGAAAGAGAGTGAGCATAGAACGCGGATGGAGCGGATTGGGCGGATTCAGGCGGATAAAAATAGGAAGAATCCGCTTTGATCCGCTCCATCCGCGTTCTAGTTATGACTCTACTGCAAAAAGGTCGCTCAAGCGCAAAAGTCCGACTTCTCTTCGGAGGGGAGCAACCGCAAATCACACAGAAGTCGGACTTTTCGCAGTGGAGTCAGTTATTTCCCTAGGAATGATCTCACTGCGGTAAGGCTTGCGCTGGGGTTGTCCCAGAACATGGCGTGGCCGGCGTCGGCGATGACGGTGAGTTCGGCGTTGGGGTAGCGTGCGGCGTGCTGCGCTTGCAGCGGTTCGCCGATCCAGGTGTTGCATTCAGAGGCCAGGAAGAGGACCGGCCCTGCGTAGTCGGCGGCGTGGGCGCTGATGGCGTTGAGATCGTCCTCGCTGGCGCTGGATTGGATGGCATTGGCGGCGGTGGTCCCCCAGCGGGTCATGGGCGCGTCGAACGCTTCGCCAGGGCAGTGGTAGGGATTGTCTGGATGGTTGGTGAAGGCGTGCAAAATGGGGACGCCCACCAGATAGTCTTCACTGGCGTAGGCGTCCGGCCCGGTGACATGCTGGGCCTCGAAGCCCGAACGCAGGGCGAGCCACAGGTACGACGGACCCGACATGAAGCTGTTGTAGGTCTCCTGCCAGGCCGCGAAACCGTCTGCGTCGAGGAAGCCGGGTTCGGCCAGGACGGCTTTGTCCACTTTCCCGGGGGCGTACCCCAGGTAGGCTGAGGCCAGGATGCCGCCCCACGAATGGCCGACCAGGTGGACTGGTTCACCTTCGCCAAAGTGATCGACGATGGCGTCGAGATCCTGGAGCGTGAGCGGGTAGTTCACCTCGTCCGCGGGGACGCGTTCAGAGAGGCCGGAGCCGCGCTGGTCATAGAAGACGACAAAGTATTCGTCGGACAATTCCTGCAAATTCAGCAGCGATTGGTAGTCACCGCCGGGGCCGCCGTGCAGCACGATGACAGTCGGATTGGCCGGGTTGCCGAAGGTTTCGGCGTGGAAGGTGTAGCCGTTGAGTTCGAGCCGGGGCAACGACGGGTCATCGGCCACGGTGGCGGGGACGGCGTGATCGCCATCGGTGGCGGCGTACAGCGAAACAAAGCCGACGATGAGTACAACCACGAGAATGCCAACCGTCAAAGCTGTGATTTTCAGTGCCTTTTTCATTGCGATTCCTCCAGTTGGGGGCGTTCACCATTCATTCACCCGAGGAGAGAGCACGCCTACGTGCGGGTGAATACAGCCTGAGCCGCACGAGGGCGTGCTCTCTCCTCGGGTAATCGGGGGATGGATAACGGGAGATCGACCTGCTACTGCGTGATCATGCTCGCCTGTGCCACGGCAGGTACATGCCTGCTGCGCTTGCGGCTCGTGTAGAGCAGACCACCCAACACGGCGAAGACGACGATCATGAGCGTGCCTTCGACGCCGGGGGAGGTGAGCCAGATCGTACCCGGCGAAAGGTTGATGAAACCTTCGCCGTTGAATCCGCTGAGCAGGGAGTTGGCGACGGTGTTGCCCAACCAGTGCATGATCACTGCCGGCCATACCGATCCTGTGCGCAGGCGGATCTCCCCGTAGAAGACAGCGAAGACGATTGTCCCCAGCACGAAGCGAGGCAACAGTGTGAGCAGTGATTCGTCGGTGTGTCCCCACAGTTCGGCCATGTAGGGGAAGTGCCAAGACGCCCAGATCACGCCCACCAGCACATGACCCAGCAGTCCATCGTTCCAACCGGCCACACGGGGGACCAGATAGCCGCGCCAGCCCACTTCCTCAAACAGGCCGAAGACGAGGTAGATGATCGCCATTGGAATCACGGCGACAACGTAGTCGGCCAGGGTGGCGTCCGCGTTGAGGGCGGCCAACCCCGTCGCCAGCCCGATACCGAGGACGGCGAGCATCGTCAGCGGCAGCGCCAGCGTGCCGAGCAGGTAGCTGCGTCCATTGCCGCGCAGGTTGAGCCGCCAGCCCATGGACACCGATCGCGCAGCGCATAGCGCATGATCAGCGCCGTCAGAATCGGTGCGACACCCCAGAGCAGAAAGCCTAGCCCCGGTTCCAGCGGGCTACCGCCGAGGACGGGGCCGAGCCAGGCCAGAACGTTGACGAGCACAGCAAAAATCACAATGTTGCGGACGGTGTGGACGTTGTTTGACTGGTTCATGGTGAGCCTCCGTGTAGTGAATGGTTTCTCTTTGCAAAGGATGTGGTGTGTGGTGCGTGGTGCGTGTACCGGTGGAGCAAATGGTTTCTCTATGGGTCCGTCCCTACGTTCTACAAACCGGAGAATTCCCAATGTAGAACCAACAAACTCTAGCGGTACACGCACCACGCACTACGAATTACTTCCGCCCCATCAAAAGCACGATCCCCACCCACACAAACCAGACAATGCAACCCAGCCCGAAGACGGCTTCCATGTCGTTCAGCATGGGGATCATGGTGAGCAGGCCGGCCACGCTGATCAGGATGCCGAAGTAGTTGAGCAGTTTGGGCAAGGTGCCGCCGCGCAGGGCCGCCACGCTGATGAGCAGGATCCAGATGCCGCCCACCGTTTCGTTGCCGCCGCCCAGCCCGTTCATGACGGCGCTGATTGGGAGCCATGTCGCTGCTGCCAGGTTGGGATCGGCGGGCAGCAACCCAACGATCTGCTCGACGCCCAGGTTGAAGACCATGCCACTGGCAATCACCAGCCCGGCCCAGATGATGCCGAAGATTGTTGCCGTCTGCATGACGGCGGGGGAGCCGTCTTTGACGCGCTCATGGATGGCCAGCGCCAGTGGCACGAGGAAGATGCCGAAGACGACGTAGATCACCTGGTTCCACACGTACATGATGCCCTGGTTCTCGGCCAGGAAGTTGACCGTCTCCACCGGGTTCAGTTCGCCCATGCCGTACGGGGCCAGCATGGTGAACATCAGTACCATGCCGAAGAGGAAGCTTGCCGCTTCGATCAGGCCGGCAATGCCGCCGATCTTCTGTAGATCGGTCTTCGTGGTCTTGGCCGTCATGTTTGCGCCGGTGGTCTGCTGCTGAATGGTTGCGTTCATGGTGGGTTCTCCTTGGGATTTGTGCGGATGGGTCCGCGGTGGGTGAATTTTGGAATAGTGGTTGATTCTCTTGTGAGGCGATTGCGAGATTAAGGGATTAGGTGATTGGGCGATTAGGGGATTTCGGATCGTGTACAGGATCTGAAATCCCCTAATCTCTTAATCGCCCAATCCCCCAATCTCTGCCCCCAACATCCAGTCATCGATGACGCTGATCGTCTCCCCGCTGTACAAAATGCCGTCGTGGTTGGCGCCGTCGACGATGTGGACGACGCCGTCGCTGTACTCGCCTACCAACGTGGGGAAGACGTCGGCCTGCATGGTTTCGTCTTCGCTGCCCACGATGACGAGTAGCAGCTGGTCGATGGCCTCGAAGCCGGCCGCATAGTCGGGCGTTGAGTTCATCATGGCGCGGTAGCTGTAGGTGTTGACGAACGGTTCGGGCAGGTTGAAGAACATGGTGGGCATTGCACCGAAGACGAAGTCACCCACGCCGCCGAGGAAGGCGATGCCGATGATGCGCGGGATGTGCAGCGCCAGGAAGGGTTCTGCATCCGGGTCCGCGTCAACAGGGGCGTCGGTGCGGGCGGTGGGCGCTTCGGGACCCAGATTGGGCGACACCAGCACGTAGCCGTCCACGGTCTCGTTGTGCTGGGCCGCGTGGCGCAGGACAACCGCCCCGCCCATCGAGTAGCCGAGGACGATCAACTCGTGCTCGGGGTTGTCCTGGCGGATGGCGGCGAGGACGTCGGCGAGATCGTCCTCGTACTGGCCGACGTAGTCCACCAGCGGGGCTTCGTAGCAATCCAGGAATGTGGATGTCATCCCCAGAGGTTCGTAGATGTTTGTGCGATACGCTTCGGCCAACGGCATTTCCGTCGCCGTTTCGATGATCATGCCCAGCAGCGTGTAGTTGGTGTTGCTGTAGCGCCACTGTGTCCCCGGCGCAAACTGGGCCTCACTGCCGTAGACGTAGCGGGCCAGCGTGTCGTGGGGGTCCCGTTCAACGCAGTCCAGCGTCACGGTTCCGGACGCCTCATCAACCACCATCTGCGTGAAAAGGTCGGCGAAATATGCCTCGTGTTCGACCACGTTGAACAGACCAGATGTGTGCGCCAGAAGATGGCGCAGCGTGATCTCATCACCATAGGGCAGCTGCTCGGCGACCTCCGGCAACCACAGTGCCAGCGGGTCGTCCAGGGCCAGCACACCATCCTCTACCAGTTGCATGATCACCGTTGCCGTGAACATCTTGGTGATGCTGCCAATCCGGAAGGCCCCTTCCGGCGACATCGGGGTCTTGTCGTTGAAGTTGGCGAAACCGCTGGCACCCGCGAATTGATCCGTTGGTGCGTCGATCCAGACGACCATGCCGGGTGGGAGTTCGTCGGCGGTCAGTTGGTCCATTTCTGCTTGTATCGCCGCCAACACCTCCGCCGGAAACGCTTGCTGGGCGTCTTGGGTAGTCGTTTCTTCCGTATCCGATTGTGTTTCTGTGGCGACCTCTGCCGGAGACGCCGGCACAGCAACCTGGCCGGTCATGGCGCAGCCGGTTAGGAACAGTGTCACTAAAATCAAGCTCAAAATGGTCTGTTTAGTCATGAGATTCTCCTTGCATGTTTGATTGTTTGGCTTTGACCAAACTCCAAGATTCGTCAAAGCCTGCGCCTACATCGTATCAACCTTGCCACTGATCTGCTTGCTGCCCTGCACCGCCTCGGGCAACTGGGCCATCATGATGTGTTCTCCTTTGAAAACTATTCTGTCGTGTCGTGATGGGTTGCGACCGCCGCTCTTGTCGGCGATGCCGGTGTGAACGGGTGCGGACGTACCCCATCCTACTGTATGCGGTCCTTGGCGTCGCCACAGGAAACTGTGGTTTGGCTATGGCAAAAAACTGTAGGTTCTACGTAGGCAGAGCGAGTGCGGCGAACAGGGTTTCGGGTGTGCAGCCCTTGAGCAGGAAGACGTCGGCGCCTGCGGACAGGGCCATTTCCTGGTTGCCTGCGTACATGGTGAGCACGATCACGCGGATCGTAGGCCGGCGCGTTTTGATGAGGCGGGTGGCCTCGATGCCGTCCATGCGCGGCATCTGCACGTCCATCAAAATCACCTGCGGATCGATTTCTTCGGCCAGCGCAACAGCCTGTTGACCGTCCACTGCTTCGTGAATCTCCAGAGGTGGGACGGTGGGCGGCAGCGTCTCCAGCAGCGCGATGACGCTGTTTCTGGCCGATGCGCTGTCGTCGACGATCAGCAGTCGGTAGGGCATGGTGTCGGTGTTCATGGTGGGAGAATCCCGTCGAATCACGTGTATCTGTCGGATGTCTTTCGATGACTCAAGGATAGCGGGGAATGGGCCATGCGGCATCCGCTTGCGAGATGACTTCACCCCAACAAAAAAGACCGCCGGGGTGGCGGTCTGTGGGAACGGGGTGATTGAGGATCTACGACAAATGTTGTGGGGGAGGGATGTGGTCCGTAGTGCGTAGTGCGTGTACCGGTGGCGCAAATGGTTTCTGTATGGGCTGCTTTCTTCGATCTCTACACAGGGAATCCCCAATACGGCGTCGACTTCTCTACTGGACACGCACTACGCACTACGCACCATCTTCCAACGAAGCATACCCCTCCCGCAAGGCGTACAGCACCGCCTGCGCTCTGTTCGCCAGTTGCAACTTGCCCAGGATGTTGCCCACGTGGCCGCGCACGGTGGTTTCGCTGACGTTGAGGCGGGCGGCGATGTCGGGGTTGTCGAGTCCTTGGGCGATGTGGATGAGCACTTCCATTTCGCGCGGGGTGAGCGGCGAATCTGTGCGCGGACGTTGCTGCGGCGACGGCGATGAGATCTCCTGGATCAGCTTGCGCGCGATCTTGGGATGCAGCCACGACTCGCCGCGGTGGACCTGCCGGATCGCTTCCACCAGTTCGTCGGGGTCGGAATCTTTGAGCAGATAGCCCAGCGCGCCTGCCTTCATGGCCGGGAAGACGCGGTCGTCGCCGGCGAAGCTGCTGAGCACGAGGACGCGCACGTCGTCCTGCCGCGCCAGGATCGTCTCGATGGCCGCCACGCCGTCCATCACCGGCATTTCCAGGTCCATCAAAATCACGTCGGGGCGCAACTGGGCGGATTTGTCCACCGCTTCCTGGCCGTCGGCGGCTTCGGCGATCACGTCGATGCCGTCGATGGTCTCCAGCAGGGCGAGGATGCCGGAACGCACGATGGTGTGATCGTCGGCGATGAGGACGCGGATGGGTTCAGTCGGCATGGGGGACCTCGATTCGGATGGTGGTTCCGTCACCGGGCGCGCTGTGGACGGTCAACGCGCCGCCGATCTGTTGGGCGCGTTCTTGCATGCCGCGCAGGCCCAGCGTGCTCTTGTTTTCCGACGCGGCCAGGTCGAAGCCGCCCCCGTTATCGGTGACGGTGACGGTGGTGCAGCCCGGCGCAGGCTCAGCAAGGGCCGACAGGCAGATGGTGATCTTGTCCGCCGCGGCGTACTTCAGCGCGTTGTTAAGCGCCTCCTGCACGATCCAGTAGAGACCGGTTTCGGCGTCGGCGGAAAGGTGCGCCCGCTGCACGAACGATTCGTCGACGATCACGTGGGCGTCGATGCCGGTGCGCGATTCCACCGATTCCAGGCGCGTACGCAGCGCGCTGACCAGTCCTTCCTCCTCCAAAGCGGCAGGGCGTAGCTCGAAAATGAGCAGACGCATCTCACGCAGGGCTTGCAACGCCGTCTCCTTGAGTTGTTGCAGGTGATCGGCGGCGCGCTCGGTGCGTCCGCTTTGGAGTTGACGCACGGCGGCCTCGGCGTAGAGCGTCTGGCTGTAGAGCGCCTGGGTCACCGAATCGTGCAGGTCGCGGGAAAGGCGGGTGCGTTCCTCGGCCACGGCGGCTTCGGTGGCGAGCTTGCGCAGGCGTTCGTTCTCCGCGATCTGCGCTTCCAACTCGGCCACTACCTGGGCGATGCGTTCCGACTGTTCCACCACCACCCGCTCATGGACGCTGAGCAGTTGGGTCAACCCCGCCGCTTCGGAGCGGTACTGCGTCGCCACTGTGCGGGGCGTCATCGTGCGGGGCGTCGTCGTGTGGGGCGTCGTCGTGGGTGAAGTGTCTTCGGCGAAGATCGCGCCCTCGTCGAACGGCAGCACCGCCATTTTGATGTTGAGCGCCAGCGGGCGAAAGGTGTCCAGCCCGTCACGTAGGATCGGCACTTTTGAAAACAGAAGCACGGTGAAAAGATTGCCACTGGGCAACAGCCCGTAAAAGCCCAGCACCGACTTGATGCCGTAGGGTTTGACGAAATCATCCTGCGCGGGGACGTAGGGGTTGTCCACTGCGTCGGCGACGTGAAGGATGTTGTACGTCTGGTGTTCGAGATCGATGAGCAGCTTAGGATCACGGTCCACCGTCTGCTCCAGGACGATGCCGAACAACTGCGCCACCTGCCCGAACATGGGGTTGACGTCGACGATTTCGGCGGAGAGCGGGTGTACTTTGTAGTAACGGGACCTGTGACGGCTGTGCCAGGCCGGATTGTCGCCGATGGAGGCGAGCATCGTCTGGCATTTCAGCGCCGGGTCTTCGGGCGCGCGGCCCAGGAAGCCGTCCACATGGGCTTGGAGATCGGGCGCGAGTTCGGCGTAGGGGCGGGTGATGAAAAAACGCACCAGGGCCGCTGCCTGCTGCCCGTGCTCGTCGTCGAAGTTTTGGTAGAGGTAGTCGACGATGCGGTTGGCCGTCTCCTCCATGCTGGCGGAACCGGCGGCCATCTGGCGCAATGCCGCGCCGCAGGTGGTCACGTCCTTGAGCGTGAAGTGGGTCAGATCGTACATGATTCCTCGGGGGGTGCGGGAGAAGACCTGCCGGGTTGCAGAAAACCCGGCAGGTCTTGCTGCATGACGGGTTGGCGGGGGCATTATAGCACAGGTGCGGGGATCGTCTTATGCGGCCAGGACGCCAGCGGGTAGACGGTGGATGGGCGATCCTGGCGCAGCGCGTGGACGTAGTCCGCCGTCGCCTCGTTGCGGGGGATGTGTGTGATGATTTCGAGGTTGCCGAACGGCGTCAACTGCACGAGGGGCGCGGTGAGAAAACGCAGCGCGCCGCCGACCGCGTCCCCCATCTCAAACACCTCGCCGCCCACAAAGCTGAGATGATCTTCGTAGTGGACCTGTTCCCAAAACCAGCGGAAGTCGCGGCTACGCCATAATCGCTCGAACAGGTATTGGAAGTAGGCGGTCATGCGGTAGGGCATGGTGGTGCGCCGAAAGTAGATGACATTGCCCACGGCGAAGGCATGCCACTGCTGGCGCGGCATCTGTTCGCGCATGTGGGCGAAACCGTCGGAAAAGATCAGGGAAAGCAGGTTGAACGCGGCAGGCTCGCCCGCCCGTTTCTGCAGATCGAGGATCGACACCTGGTAGAAGGGCAACACCAGCGCGTTGACGGCGATGACGTCTAGATATTGGTCGAGGAGCAGCGCAGGCAGTTGAAGTTCGGCCACTCGGCGCGTGGCTGTTTCCAGAATCGCGGTTGCGTCCCCGCGGATGGGATAGAGATCGGCGTTTTCGAGTCCGCTGGCCAGTTGCAAGAAGACCTGTCGTTCGCCCAGCGTCAGATCCAGTGCGGCGATGAGGCTCAAGAGCACGGCGCGGTCGAGTATGGCGCGTTCGCCGCGCTCGATCTTGCCGATCAGCAGATCGGTGAGCGGCGTCGAGGGGTCGAGTTCTCGGGCTTTGTCGGCCAGCATCGCCTGGGTGAAGCGTTCTCCGTCTTCGTTGAATTGGGCGCGTCGCAGCGCCGCCACCAGTTTGCCAAAGGTTTTGTGGTCCATTGCGCCCCCTCATCGTCGCGGAAATCTTCTAAATTCAGTAGCAGTGTCCTCCAGAATCTCCTACTCCGCAGAAGATTGGTGCGTGGGATTTCTGCATACTCTAGATATACAGCAGAGATTGCGTACTGACAACCAGCAAATGTTTCACTGTTTGTCCGAGAGGACAGAGGATATTGCCATGAAAAAGGTCTTGATCGCCTACACGTCGATTGGTTCGGGGCATCGAGTTGTGGCAGAAGCGGTGCGTGATGCGTTGCTACGCAGCGGCGAGATGGACGTACGGATGGTGGATGCGTTTGATGTTCTTGGGCGGTGGGGCAAACTAATGGCAGATGTGGCCAGCTTTCTGTCTCTGTCATTGCTGCCCAAAGTCTACGATTGGACGTGGAACTCGCCCTATTTGGGGCAGATCTTTGCCCGAATGCCAAAATCGCGCCGGATCGAGGAGAACCTGCTGGCGCTATACGCCCAATATCAGCCGGATGTGATCGTCTGCACCCATGCACTGCCGTGTGCAATCTACTGTCGCGCCAAAACGCGCTACGCACTGTCGACGCCGGTGGTGGCAGTTTCAGCGGACTGGCAGGTGCATGCCTACTGGCCCCTGGCCCAGGTTGATCACATTGTTGTTGCTTCTCAACCTGCACGGACGCGCTTACTTGAATTGGGGGTGACGGCGGATCGGATCTCCGTGGCAGGCGTGCCGATCCGATCACAGTTTGCGGCGCACACGAACCCCAATGCGCGCCGCAGATGTGGTCCGCGTCAGGTGTTGGTTCTGGCCGGGGGAAAGCAGGTCGCGCCGTATGCAATCACCTGGCCGCACATCGTGTCACTGATCTACCGGCTTGCCCAAACGCCACACCTAGACTTCGATTGGACGGTAGTGACCGGCTGTAATTCGCTGCTGGAGCGTCTGCTCAGGCGCATCGCCGGTGAATGCCGCTCTATCACTGTGGTTGGGTACACCACCCAAATGGCCGAGTTGCTGAACGAGGCCGATGTGGTGATCACCAAACCCGGTGGATCTATCCTGGCCGAGAGCCTGGCGTTGCACAAGCCGATTGTCCTGTTCAACCGCGGCGCTGGGCAGGAAGCAGCAAACGCCGACTACGTGATCGAACATGAAGCCGCCCTGCTCTCGGCAAACGCCGCCGATACCCTCGACATTGTGGTGTGGATGTTTGCCAACGGGCGAGCGGCGCGTATGGCGGAGAACGCCGCGGCGTTGGCCCGTCCACTGGCGGCTGCTCAGGTTGCGGAGACGATATTCGACGTGTTGGGCGAAGTGTCAACTGCGCTGGTGGCTACGAGATCATCGGCGTACAGCGCAGAGATCTGCTTTGCATAATCGGCGATGCTCAAGCGCAGCGCAATCAGCTCGATCACCTCGACGCCGTTGCCCAGATCCAGCAGACGATCCCGCGCCGCCTCCAGCGATTCGAAGGTGAGTGTGAGCGTGATCCGTCCGTCCTCGTCGGGCGGCGCGGCCTCGGCGATGCGTTGGTGGATGCTGTGGCCGAAGTACCACGGCAGGTACAGGACGAAGTGTGGCGCCACCCGCACCGTCACCGCGTAGCGGGCGTGATCCGCTTCACGTGCGGCGCACCAATCCGCCCAGAACGCTGCCGGTGAAAAACGAAGATCGCGCTCAAACCCATCGCCGGTGACCTCCACATCGAGGAGATCGGCGACGTTGTGGACACGCATCCTGCCCCCGTACGCGCAGACGAGATACCACGATCCGGCCTTCGCCACCAACGCGTAGGCGTCCACCACCTGCTCAATCGTCACCCCCACCGGCTGCCTGTGTACAATGCGCAGCTTGCGATCCGTCCACACCGCCTGGTGTACAACCCGCAAAAAGGGGACAGGCGTCTCCCGCTGATGCCACCAGGTAGCATCCAGGTGAAAGCGCCGCCGCACCCATTCTTCGTCCTGGCGGCGCGATTTGGGCAGCGCGGCTTCGAGCTTGTGCAGCGCGGCCCGCAGTTCCTGGCTCACGCCCAACTGCGTCAACGGGCCGGGGACACTCAACATGAACAGGGCGCGCACCTCGCCGTCGGTGAGGCCGGTGAGACTCGTGCGGTAGCTGTCTAGCAGACCGTAGCCGCCGTCGCGCCCTGTCTCCGCGTAGACAGGCACGCCGGACGCGCTCAAGGCGTCGATATCGCGGTAGATGGTGCGCTCGGAGACCGCCAACTCGGCGGCAAGTTCTCGCGCGGACAGTTGGCCGCGGCTTTGCAGCAACATGAGGATGGAGAGAAGTCGATCTGCGCGCATGGGATGAAGATGATGGGATGATGGGATGATGCAGCGACATGTTAGCAGTGTACCATAAAACACTGACATAAGGTGTCAGGGAAAGGGGTGTATCGTGGAGATGTGGATGTCGCCGCACTCCCGGGTGCGACCGGCGACGAACAATCTACCCCACTCACACACAGGAGCGCACGATGAACAAGCTCGATGTCCGAATTGTCACATTGGAACCGGTGCGTGTGGCCGCTTTCCACGCCTTCGGCCCCGAACCGGAACACGCCGCCTGGCAGAAGTTGGAAGCATGGGCCGCGCCGCTCGGCGACCTCGCCGACACGGAGACACACCCGATCTTCGGTTTCAACAACCCGAACCCGTCGCCGGGCAGCCCGAACTACGGCTACGAATTCTGGATCGTGGTCGGCGCTGAGGAAGAATCCAGTGCAGATGTGCCGGTGAAGGAATTCGGCGGTGGCCTCTACGCCGTCACCCGCTGCGAGGTGGGGGGCGCGCCCGGCGACACGATCCCCGCTACGTGGCAGGAACTCGTGGCCTGGCGCGAGGACAGCGCCTACCGCATGGGCCGTCACCAGTGGCTGGAGAAGCACATCCCGCTGGGCGACATGGCCGAGGACCAGTTCGATCTCGATCTCTACATGCCGATTGCCAAGTAGACGAACAGCGCCAGATGCCGTGAAAAAAGACCCGCCGGGTTGCAGAAAACCCGGCGGATCTTCTGTGCGGTGGATGAACGTTGGACACGGATTTCAGGACAACTAGGACATAAGCAAAGCCGTCTCGGTGATGGAGACGGCTCTGCTTTCACTGGCTCAATTTGGCGCTGGCAAGGCGGTTGAGGCTTACGCCTGCTTCAGCTGCTTGAACAGCCAACCGGCGATGTACTTCAGGCGGAACGCGCACGAGAAAACGTCCGCTGTAGTGTTTTGTTGACTATTCTTTCTTCAACTGCAACATCTCATCCCACGTCGCCAACTCCACCCCGTCCACAAAACCGCTGTGGAACGACTCCCAGAAGACCTGATCCCACAGCGGCACGACGGTCTTGAGTTCGGCAGGCAGGCCGTGGATGATCTCGGCGTAGGCGTGTTCCATGATGCGGTAGCCGGACGTGGGCGAAACGGCGAACTTGGGGTGCGGGCGGATGATGCCGTCCTCAACCAGCGCTTCGTCGAGGACGTCGCTGATCTGGTGCAGCAGATCGAGCTTGCGCGCCCACGGCGTCGACAGCTTCACCGCTTCGTGGACAAGGTGACCCATGCGCGCATACATGCGCGGCAGTTGCTCGAAGTAGGCCATCAGCCACTTGTCGTAGGGGAAGTAGACTTTGTCGAGCAGGAACGCAAGTTGAATGCCCAGGCGGATGGCAGTGCTGAAGCGGGTGGTGGCGTAGAATTCATTGTCGCGCAGCATGGCGCGCTTGAGCGCGTAGACGCCCATCCCCGAAAAGTAGCGGCACCAATGGGCGATGCGCCGCAACCGCACCGGTTCGGGATAATACCCCAGAAACGCCTGGCGCACCGCGCTGAACTCCCCACGCTGATCCAGCCACACTTCGCCGTTGACCACGTGGATGATGTCCTCTTCGGGGATGTTGAGCCATTCCTGCCACGTCTGCGGCGCGCGATCGATGCCGATGGTGCGCTTCAGAAAAGACTGTAAATCGTCGGGGGCCAGGCCGGCGCTGGCGACGTAGGCTTCGCGCAGCGAATGTCCCTGGTATGAACTGGGCAATTGCGCCTGTAACGTCTCCAGGATCGCCGTCCGCTTCGCCGCGAAGACGGCGGGCGGCATCAACGCGTCGATGCGCACACCCCAGTGGTGATCGCGCGAGTATTCATCGTCCATGCGCAGCGCTTCGGACCCGTAACCGAAGACGCCGAACGCGGTCTGCGCCGTCTCTTCGGGGAAGTGTTCCTCCAGGATCGGGCGCACCACGTCCTCGAAAAAGCGGCGGCTGATGTCGATGATCGAGTCGGTCATGGCTGGCTCCTGGCAAGGTGACGGGGTGGTTCGGTCGGCAAAAGGTGCGCTGCAGGCAGCGTCTAGTATAAACGGAAATGGGCCGCAAACTAAAGCGTCTTCCCCCTTTCGGGTGTATTTCATTCTTGGGGCGAAAGTGCCGGGGACTTCACGATGGACGTGGCGATAAGAGCGAAAACCCCGTCTCGCTGCGGCGAAAAGTCCCCGGCACTTGGCCTGCCCCCAATTTGAAATGCACCCCTTTCGGTATTACTGCCGATGTGCCTGCGCACGGCCACAACCGATGACGTAAGAAGGTACAGCAACGTTCATCCATTGCGAAAGGGCTGCACTTCCTGCTGAACGATTCGACCTGTGTCCAGACATCGTCCTCTCTTCACCATGCCACAGTTGACAAGGCCGACCTTGCCGAAAAATTCAGCCCCTGGCGCCATTTTCCCACAGGCGAATGATACCCAATGCATACACACTTACAGATTCGGCGCTGGTTCTTCTCGGCGATTGCAGTCGTCTTTTTGTCCTGAGCCTGCCGGCTGAAGCCGGCGGCGTACACGCCGGCGGCAGCGTGTCCGAGCCGGCCACGCCGGTGCGCCCATCGCAACCCCGCACACAGACCGCGCCGGTGGGCGAAACAGCACGATCCCGCCTATCGACAATGCCCCGGTGTGGGCGCTCTCGTCGCCGCCGGTTGCGCCCTCCGCCCGCGCCGAGATGGGCTTCGTCTACGATACCTACCGCAACCGCATTCTCTCGGTGGGCGGCAGCGCCGACGGTCAACGCCTCGAAGACCTGTGGCAGTACAGCGACGAGGTCTGGGCGCAACACCCTTCGACGCAGGCCCCCGGCGGACGAGATCGCCCTGCCATCGCCTACGATCCTGTACGGCGTGTGGTGGTGCTCTTTGGCGGCAGCAGCCCCGACGACGGCACCTTCTACAACGACACATGGGAGTACGACGGCGAGCACTGGGTGCAGAAGTTTCCGCAGAACCCACCCAGCCCGCGTAACGGCGCTCGAATGGCCTATGATCCGATCCGCGGCACGATGGTGCTCTTTGGCGGGTATCGTTGGCTGGGCGGCATGATCTTCTACAGCGAGACGTGGGAGTACGCCGGTGGTGAGTGGATCAACCGAGCGCCCACTGTCTCCCCACCGGCGCGGGAGACCGCAGGCTTTGCGTTCGACAGCGACCGCAAGGTGATGGTCCTTTTTGGCGGGGGGCGGTATGCCGGATCAACCGTCTACGCCGACACGTGGGAATGGGATGGGTACAACTGGGTGGAACGGACGTTGCCCACGTCGCCGCCCGCTCGCTGGGCGCACGCCATGACCTACGATCAGACACGACGCCAGATCGTGATGAACGGTGGTTTGACCGGCCTCACCGCTGCCTTTGGCGACACCTGGGTGTACGACGGCGTCACCTGGCGCGAGGTGACAGCCGACACAGCGCCGCCGGAACGGTGGGATCATGGCATGGCTTACGACGCCGCCAACGACGAAATTGTGCTGTTCGGCGGCATGTACGCCGGATCCGGTGGCTTTGCCTGGCGGGATGACACGTGGATCTACCGCGCCGCCCACGTCGCCGCGCCGCGCCCGGTCATCTTTCTGCCGGACTTTGCCGGCTCTGCGCTGCAAGGACGCGATCTCGGCCCGTCCACCTGTTCGACGATCACAGACATAGAGATCTGGCCCAATCTTTCGGAACTGCTGCTGGGCGACGCGGAAAGTCCACTGGGCCACCTTGCACTGCGCGCGGACGGCATCGGCCCCGCGTCGCCATGCGACGAAATCACGTCGTCTGGGGTGATCCCCAATCTGCACGTCACCGCGGGCGAAGCGGAGACCGAGATCCAGGCACTCTACGCGCGGCTCACCGAGCACCTGCAAGAGACGGCGCCGACAGTGATCGACTGTCATTACGACTGGCGACGCTCCGCCGACGGTAGCCTCGACAGCCGGCAGAGCGATGCCTATTCGCTCTTCGACCGTGTGCGCCAGTGCGTGCTCGCGGCGCAGGACGGCGACCCCAGCCAGCAAGTGGACATCGTGGCCCACGGCACGGGCGGCCTGGTGGCGCAAGGCTACCTGCTCAACGGCGGCGCTGAGGATGTACACACGGTGATCGCCCTGGGGACGCCGTACATGGGCAGCGTGAACTCGTTCCTGACGCTGCGTTATGGCCACATGTTTCTGCCTGCATTGGATCCCGCGATCCCGCAGCAGCGTGTGCTGGATCTTGTGGTCAACTGGCCCGCGCTCTACCAGAGCCTGGCCACAGATGATTTCTTGACCGCTGTCGGCGGCTATTTCTATCTGCGGCAGCCCGGCGACGACGACTACACGGCGTTTTCCGATCCGGCTGCGTTCAGTGCTTTTTTGGCGGACGAGTTCAACGCGCTGTTGGTTGAAAAGGCCGCGCTCTTCCAAACAACACTGAACGACACCGCCGCTTTGCAGGGCGTTCGCTACTTCTTCTTTGCCGGCAACAACGTAGACACCCCGCGCTGGCTCTTCGAGAAGACAGTCCAACGCTGGGACGATGACGAAACGCTGCCCGTTTACGATATCATCCCCACGCGCCTTGGCGACGGGGTTGTGCCGCTGGAATCGGCGACGCTGCCCGCGTTGGCCGGTCCGCTGGGGGCGACGGTCTGTGTCTACAACAAGGTTGAACACTGGGCGCTTGCCCGGCACCCCGAGGTGCTGCGCGATGTGAGCAATGCGCTGCTCGATGTCCCCCTGAGCGCGGCGCGCTGCCTGGAGAACATCGATGCGGGCCGGGCGCGCAGCGTGGCCGCGGTCGAAACCGATCCCAGCCGTCAACTCATCGTGGACGGTGGTCATGTGGTACACATTTGGGATGATCAGGGGCGACATGCAGGCCCTGTCAGCGGCGCGGACGTCCTCGAGAACAACATTCCGCAGCTAACGTATTGGCTGGGCGAAGAACGATCCTTCATCAGTCTACCGGCGGAGAACACCTACACCGTCACGCTGCTATTGACAGACACCCAGACTTCTGAGATGCGGTTGCGCACGCTTGTGTCGGGCTATTCGCCGCAATCGTCGGTGCAGGAGACGGTGATGATCCAGGATCTGCCGACGCAGGCAGGCGGGCAGGCCACCTTGCGCTACGATCCGCTGGCCGCGCCCGACACCTACACCGTGGGCGTGGATAGCGACAACGATGGGCTGGCAGACAGCGTGGTAGTGCCCAACGCCGTGTTGGATCAACAACTGAGCACGGATCGGCAGCCACCGCAGAGCGCCGTTCAGGTGATTGGTACGATGGATTCGTCGGGCTTCTACGCGGGCGATGTTGTGATTTCGTTGAGCGCACAGGACAGCGGCGCCGGGGTGCATCATATCGCCTACAGCCTGGACAGGGGGACGACCACGCGGATCTACACCGCGCCGTTTCACGTGGTTGCCGAGGAGACGCCGCTGCTGTTCGTGCGCGCCGTGGATCAGGCGGGGAACGTCGAATCGCCCTGGATCGAGAAACGACTGCGCCCGGATCAGGAGCCGGTGGCCCACCTCGCGCTGACGGCAGATCCGGCGCAGATCCTGGCGGGGAGCGACGAGACCAAGCACGCTCACGGCGAAGGTATCGCCCGCAACTGGCAGGCCGGTTGCCGGTGTCACCGTTGCGCTTTCCACCAGCCTGGGGATCGTCGGCGCTGCAGCGCCCACCGACGCCACCGGGATCACGTCGGCCACGTTGTCGGCAGGCGACGTACCAGGCGTCGCCGTGATCACGGCAACGGCTGAAGCGATCACGGCGACGACCACGGTCAGGATCCTCGAAAAGACGTCCGACGTGGTCACGATCACTGGCACCGATGTGGCGACCGCCAGGCAATCACTACGTCTTCTGGGCGCAGGTGGACGCAACGAGGTGACGAGCAGCACTGGCCGACGCAACAGGTGGCCCGTGGACATTCGCTTCGATGCCGCGGATCAGGCGTCGGTTGTCCACACCGTGCAGTCACCGGCCACGACGACGGCTTTCAACTGGCTGCACCCCGGCCCCAAGCTCCTCACCGTCACGGTGACCACGACCAACCAGGTCTTCTCGGCCACGCACCCGCTGTTGGTCCACGCCGATATCCCCGCCCGGCTCAGCATGACGATTGGGGAAGCGTCGTTCCACGAAGACGGCAGCCGCACCTATCCGTTGACCGCGGTCGTGGAAGATCATGTAGGCAACGCCCTGCCCGACGTGCTTGTGCGCTTCGGCACCACCACGGGCGAGATCTCGGTCTCGTCTCCCACCGACAGCGCGGGCGTTGCCCTGGCTGAGCTGACGGTGGAGACACAGTACGGCACCGTCACCGTGACCGCCGACGCCGGCACCGCCCGCGCCAGCCGTGAGATCTTCCTGGGAACAGCGCCGGTTGAACAGCGAGAATCCCGCTCTTCCTGCCGTTCGTCCGCGTTGAGTGGGGGTGACACCGAAGGGGTGACAACGAACGTGGGGAACGCGAACAATTTTGCCTGGCGGCGATCCTTCCTGAGCGCTAGTCCCGATTGTCGTAGCTGCGGTTACCAGCCGCAGGGCGTTGGATTCGAGAGCCGCGTCCTTGCGCCGGGGCATGCAGCCCCGTCACGCGCTACTACCATGACCTACCCAAGCAGAAATAACTTACCCCGCCCCAAACCGCTGTTCGCGGTGTCCCGGTCAACGTTGTCAGCGTGGTGACAGCGAGCGCGGGGGCACGCGAACAACCTTCTTCTGAATTCTCGCTGGCTGAACATCCTTGGGTAAAGCCTGAAACAGGGTTTCGTCGTAGTCCCCTCACGAGGATCAGGTGGTTTCTGCCCATCTTCTTCATGCCACCAGTAGATTCGCCGCAGCCGTTGGGCCGGGGTCGACTTCGGCAGATCTTTTGCTTCCTTGACCACGTCTACATCGAACCCAAACCGACGCAGCCCATCGGCCCAGTGGACGACAATCAACATCATTGCTCTTGCGGCGTATCAGCGTGTGTGAAAGCAGATAGTGCGCGCTGGACAATCTGACGCGCTGGTCTTCAAGACTATTGCATAGCGCATTTTACATCCTGGCCGATGTTGCTGGTCCCATCAAGATCGGTGTAATTCTCGTTCTACCGATCACTCGTTGGCATACCCTGCACATCTTTTCGGGATTACCGGGATCGTCGAGCGCGCCGCCAATCGCCTGCGCCATTTCTTCGTCGGACAGTTCGGCAGAACGATTTGTCCTTTGTGTATCGCAGTCTGACTGTGGATCTGCTGCCAGGCGTCACCGATTTTGCCGTCCGCACCCGCCAATCTCGCCTGTGACAACGGCGTTGCGGCCAGTGCCACGTAGATGGCGCCGCCGTGCATGGTCAATAGACGCCGCCCGCAGGTGGCCCTGTATTGCTCAATCTGCGCTTGCGCGCTAACTGGCGCAGCAGAGGCTAGAAATTGCCACCACCAACGTAGAGCAGATTGGCACTCGGTAACTCAGGTAGGTAAGCAAGTCAAAGGCGATGGTCATCAATAACTGCAAGTAGACGCTGCGACCGCGCAGACTACGAGCAGCGCCGGCGCTACTCAGCGTATACAACCAGTCCTGCACGCCGGAGATCAGCGCCCACCAGCGGCGCGGTCTGTTCGTCGGTGGATTGTTCGTCTTCCAGGCAGACGGTCAACGCGGCGGTGACACGTGCAAAGTCGTAAAGCGATACATCTTCTGTCCCCGGGGCGGGTACTGACCACAGAAAGCGCTGCAAAAGAGCGAGCAGTCCAGCCTCTTGTACATCAACCGGTTGAGATGCAAGGATCTGGTGCCTTCGTTCCTCTTGGAATTCATCCCACAGTTTCTGGTAATGCGCCCCCAAGTCGTTCGGCGGTGTTGCGGAGGGCATTGCACTCTGGCTGCTCATCGGCACGGGTAGGTAGTAACCAACATCCTCTCTTGCGAAAAGACGCCCAAGGACGGAGCGTAACGGGCGAACAGCCGTGTCCAGTTCATTCGACGAACCGGCCAAGGCCAGTTTTTCGGCCTTCGTGATCACCGCGCTGCCTGGCGCCGACGCAACAGCATAGCCTTGCACATCTGCTCGTTGGGCAAAAAGCTGCAAAGACCTTTCATACACGCTCAAGGCACTACGGCAACGGGTCTCAAACTGTGCTCTGTCTGAATGATTCATGGCATTTTCTCGATCTATAGTGAGTGAGCAATCATTTCTTGTAACGGGGCGCCACAGGCCAGCAGTTACCTTCGGTTGACATAAACAACAGGCGCCCTGTGTTGGGCGCGATACCTGACCAAGTTCATTGTCTACCACAACAGCATCCTTTCATTGGCGGTGGGTGTACCGTCTGGCGCCAAATGCGCCGACGAAACAGTCCTGCGTGTTCCATTCTACACGGTTGCAGTTGTTCCATACATCCGACGCCAATGATTGTGCGCCATTCAAGCCCATATTCGAAACAATCCCCCGCCCCAAAACCACTCTTCTCGTCATCCCCGCGTTCGTTGTCAAAAAACCGACCTTGCGCGGTGATGTTTTGATGCGCTATACTGACTGTTAACAATAGACAGTTGATAGATGGGCCTCCCTCCAGTTCATTGAACTGTCTGCATTCCCCATTTCATCGCAATCGATACGCAAAGACTCAACCGAGATATCCGGCGTCGTCGCTCTCCCCCTGTGCAAGCCGCCGCAAGTGAGATTGTCTTTCGATTTTCTGCATTCCAGCGCCGAATCCGGCGATCATGAGAAGTCCATCCGCGCTTTACGACCCAACATCCACTTTCAATGAAGGAGAGACAGATGAACAATGGTGTATCGCGACGTCAGTTCTTGCGGGGTATGGGGCTAACCACGGCAGGCGTCTTCCTGGTTGCCTGTGCTGCACCGGCGCCCAGTGGCGGCGGGGAAACGGCAGCGACCGGCGGCGGCGCGCCGGCCACCGAGATGAAGTTGGTCAACGCGCTGGGGGTGGAGTTGCCGGCAGACGCCAAGGCGCTGGAAGATCAATACCGGCTGATTCAACTGGGCCGACCCGGCGAGCAGACGGGCGGTTCCTTCGGCCACGAAATGGAATCGCTCTACAACCGTGGCTATCCACTGGGCTTCGGCAGCGAGCCGCTGACCATGCTCAACAACGATCGTGAAGTGGTGGGCGTTGGCTGTGAAAGCTGGGAACAGTCGGAAGATGGCCTCTACTGGGACTTCAAGCTGCGTCCTGAGCTTCAGTTCAGCGACGGCACACCAATTGTGGCCGAAGACTGGGTGTGGACGTTCCGCCGCGCCTTCACGAATGGCTACGACTTCGCCTGGTTCTTCTACGACATCCTCAACGTCCGCGAAGTGGTGGCCGGTGACAAGCCCGCCGAAGAATTAGGCATCGAGGCCATCGACGACCACACCCTGCGCATCCACACCGCAAGCCGCGTCCCCTATATCCCCGCGTTGGGGGTGTGGGCCTTCGTCGCGCCCAAGCAGGCCTACGAGCAATTCGGCGACACCTGGTCGCTGGAGCCTGAGCACTACATCGCCTCCGGCCCCTGGAAGCTGACCGAGTTTGAGCGCGGCGTCAAGTGGACGTTCGAGTTGAACCCCGACTACAAGGGCGTCAACCGGCCCTACTACACCCAGTTGCGCGGCCGCACCCTGCCTGAGGGCTTGCCCGCCTACATGGCTGGCGACATCCAACAGCATGCACTGACCCTCGACACCCCGGCCGCCGAGATCAGCATCGTCGACGGCAACCCGATTCTGAAGTCGGAATCGCACCCCCAACCCAGCCTGGTGACTTGGTACATCGGTTACCACACTCTGGGCGACTTCCCACCACTCGCCGATCAGCGGGTGCGCGAGGCGCTCAACAAAGCGGTAGACAAAGAAAAGATCATCGCCGAAGTCGGGCGCGGGTTTGCGTACGCAGCCACGGGCATTGTCCCCAAGGGTTTCCCGGGCAACAGCTACGAAGCGTTGAAAGAGGCGGAATCCAACATCTTTGATCCCGAAGCCGCCCGCCAACTGCTGGCCGATGCCGGTTTCCCCAACGGCGAAGGGTTCCCCACCTACGAACTCTGGATACGCAACCCGCAGCCCTACATGGTCACACTGTGCGAAGCGGTGCAGGCGGCGTGGAAAGAACACCTGAACATCGACGTGGAACTCTTCCCCACCGATCACCAGTCGTTCACGGCCGCCACCTTTACCGAGAAAAATGTACCCATCTACTTCGTGGGCTATTCCATGGACTACTTCGATCCGGCCACGTTCATGGGCGTCTTCCGCAGTCAGGGGCGTCATCCCCACAACAGCGAACTGTACGACGAAACTTACTCGTCTGCCAACGCCCTGGCCGATCCATCCGCTCGCCTGGCTAGACTGGCCGAAGCCGAACGCATCCTGGTGGACGAAGCGGGTTACATGTTCCTGATCCAGCCGTTCAACGTCAACCTCTTCCCGTGTAATCTGGCCGGCGAAGGCGTTGCCCCCAACAAAGAGGGCTTCCAAAACGATGTCGGTGTACCTGGCGTAGCGTCACCGTGGCTGGGTACCTACTGGTCTAACTCAGATTGCCGCGCCGGCCTGAGCTAACCCAGTCTCTGTTCTTCACGGTTTTCTGCGAAATTCTGTGATGCACGATTTTGACGCGGAGTAGGCATCCTCAGATGCCGGGTAAATCGGAACAAACCGCATCTGAGGATGCTCTCTCCGCTGATTCGCAAAGAATCGTGCCTTACTGAAACTTGGAATTTCAGTAGACTCACAGGCGCTTGACTTGGTCACCGACTGAACAGTCGCTATCCCCACTTCCGTTGCCCCAACGTAGAAAAGGTCTGCGCATATGATCCGATACATCTTCATGCGCCTCATCGGCATTTTCACCTTCCTCCTCATGCTGTCGCTGTTCACATTTGTGCTTTCCCGCGCCATTCCCGGCGGTCCCTGGGATGTGGGCGTGGAGATCCCGCGCTCTGAAGAAGAGGTAGCGATGTTCAAGGCCAAGTACGGCTTGGATAAGCCCGTTTGGCAGCAATATCTGGTGTGGCTGCGCAATGCCATGCTCCTGGATTTTGGCACACCCTACATGGCGCCGGAGCTGAGCGTAACCGAGCTGATCTGGCGGCAGTTGCCCTACAGCGCCCTGATCGGCGGACTGGCGGCGACGATGGCGATTGTGCTGGGGACAATCCTGGGCATGATTGCCGCCGCCCGCCAGAACACAACGCTGGACATTGTGATCAATGTGGGGGCGGTGATCATCGGTACGATGCCGGGATTTGTGCTGGGATTCGTCTTCATCTACTTCTTTGCTGCCCAGCTCAAATGGTTCCCTTCGGGGGGGTGGGGCGACGATGGATTCAGCCATCTGGTGCTGCCGGTGGCGGCTTTCGGCCTGCCGGCTACCGGCGGCGTCGCTCGGTGGACACGCCAGTGCATGGTCGAAGCCATGTCTTCGGACTATGTGCGCACCGCCTACGCCAAGGGCGTACGCCAGACGGGTGTGATGTCGCGCCACGTGTTGCGCAACGCCCTGATCCCGATGGTGACGCGCTTTCTGCCCATGTTCCCGGCCATGATGACCGGGTCGATCTTCATCGAGCACACCTTCGGCATCCCCGGCCTGGGGCAGTGGTTCGTCTCGTCGAGCTTTAGCCGCGATTACCCGATGGTGTTGGGCATCACCATCTTCTGGGGTGTGCTCATCGCGGTGACCTACTTCATCACCGATGTTCTCTACGGCTTCATCGATCCACGCGTACGCCTGACGGAGCGCGGCTAATGACCACGGCACAACTTACACCTGGTAATCTTGCGACGGAAGTCGAAGTGAAGTATGCCGGCTTCTGGGTGGGGGCCTGGCGTCGTTTCCGGCGCAACTATCTGGCCATGTACGGTTTGTTCTTTGTCATCTTTATTGTGGCTGTCGCCCTGCTGGCGCCTGTTCTCTCGCCCTATCCGTATCTCGAAGTGAACCTGGATCACGCGGTGGAAGCGCCGTCGTCGGCCCACTGGTTGGGGACGGATCAGCTTGGCCGCGACATGCTCACGCGCATCATGTACGGCGCCCGCCCGATGCTGCTGGTGGGGGTGCTGACCCAGATCGCGGCTGTCCTGATTGGCGTGCCGTTGGGGATCGTGGCCGGCTACATGGGCGGTCCGCTGGATTGGGTGGTGACGCGGATTTCTTTTCGGCGCTGCCCTGGTATCTGGTTGTCCTCTACCTGGTGATGCTGCTCAAACCCAGCCTGGAAAACCTGATCATTGCGCTTACCATCACCAGTTGGGTCTTCCCCGCCGCATTGTGCGCGGACTGACTTTGTCTGTGCGTGAGCAGGAGTATGTGGATGCGGCGCGCGCGTTGGGCATCCCCACCGGCCGCATCCTCCTCTACCACGTGTTGCCGCAGGCGCTGCCCCTGTTGCTGTGGAGCTTCGCTGTGGGCATTCCTACGTCGGTCTTCGCCGAGGCCGGTCTCAGCTTCATCGGCATGGGCATTCGCCCGCCCGAACCGAGTTGGGGCCAGATGCTGGGCGAGTCGGGCCAGTGGTGGATCTACCGACCGCATATGTTTGTCTATCCCGGCCTGATGATTGCCCTGTCGGTGCTGGCCTTTCAGGGGCTGGCCGATGGGCTGCGTTCGGCCATCGACGTCAATGTGAATATCTGATCCGATATGGCACCCTTACTCGAAGTAGAAAACCTGGAAGTGGCGTTCGATACCAAGGACGGCATTGTGCGCGCCGTCAATGGGATCTCCTATACCGTCGATCAAGGTGACACCCTGGGCATTGTCGGCGAGAGTGGCTGCGGCAAGAGCGTGAGTATGCTGGCCATGCTCCGCCTGCTCCCCGAACCGCCGGCGCGCATCAGCGGCACGCGGGTCCTGTTCAGTGGGCGCGATCTGCTGAGGTTGAAGCCGAGCGAAATGCACCAGATCCGCGGCAACCAGATTGCGATCATCTTCCAAGATCCAATGACGTCGCTCAACCCGGTGATGACGGTGGGCGACCAGATCGTGGAGGCAATCGAGGTCAACACGCAGAAATCGCGGCGTCAGGCCGTGAGCGACGCCACCGCGCTGTTGGAGCGGGTGGGCATTCCGAATGCCGCCGAGCGGCTTTGGGACTACCCGCATCAGTTTTCCGGCGGAATGCGCCAGCGTGTGATGATCGCGATGGCGATCTCGTGCAACCCGCGGCTGCTCATCGCGGACGAGCCGACCACGGCGCTGGATGTGACGATCCAGGCGCAGATCGTGGATCTGGTGAAGGAATTGCAGCAGGAGTTGGGCATCGCCGTGATCTGGATTACGCATGATCTGGGCGTCATCGCCCGCCTGGCCAAGAAGATCAACGTCATGTACGGCGGGCAGATCATGGAGAAAGGGCCGATCAAGACCATCTTCAAGTCGCCGGCGCATCCCTACACCATTGGGCTGCTGGCGTCGCGACCGGGCAGCGCAATCTCGCGGGATGAGGAACTGTCGTTCATCCCGGGCGCGCCGCCCGACATGATCCGGCTGCCGGCGGGCTGTCCTTTCGCGCCGCGTTGCCAGTTCGTCACCGAGCGCTGCCAGAACGAACGCCCGCAGCTTGTCCCTGTGGCCGACGGGCAAATGGCCGCCTGCTGGCACATCGACGAGGTGCGCCGTCGCCTTGAAATCGCAGCCGTGTAGGGGGCGTCTATGACTGTCGATCAACGAACCTCGCCGCCGACGTCGGATGTCAAGGAAAAGCGCATGAAGAGTGAGCGAACGCCTGTGTTGCAGGTGGAACATTTGCAAAAGTATTTCCCTGTCCGTCGCGGACTCTTGCAGCGGGTGCAGGGCTACGTCAAGGCGGTGGACGACGTCTCGTTCACCATCTACGAAGGGGAAACCCTGGGGCTGGTGGGCGAAAGCGGCTGCGGCAAGACGACGACAGCGCGGGCGATCCTCCAGTTGGATCCACCCACGGCGGGGTCGGTGCGGCTGCGCGGACGGCAGCTTGTGGGCCTGCATGGCGATGAGGCGCGGCGCATCCGCACCGAGATGCAGATCGTCTTTCAGAATCCATACTCGTCGTTGAACCCGCGCATGACGGTGGGGCGCGCCTTGATGGAACCGATGCTGGTACATGGCATCGCCAAGGGCAAAGAGGCCGAGGACCGCGTCTCCGAACTGTTGAGGACGGTGGGGCTGAACCCCTACTTCGCCAACCGCTTCCCCGCCGAGTTTTCGGGAGGACAGCGGCAGCGGCTGGGCTACGCCTGGCCGTAGACCCGTACTTCGTAATCTGCGACGAACCGATCTCGTCGCTGGATGTCCGATCCAATCGCAGATCGTCAACCTGTTGCGCAGGCTGCAACGCAATTCGGGCTTACCTACCTGTTCGTCTCCCACGATCTTTCCATGGTGCGCTACATCAGCGACCGCATGACGGTGATGTATCTGGGCAAGATCGTGGAACTGGGCGACAGCCACGAACTCACCGCCGAACCGCTGCATCCGTACACCAGCGCGCTCTGGTCGGCCGTGCCCATGCAGGACCCAGAACTGGAAGAAGCGCGGCGCATCGTCCTCGAGTGATGTCCCCAGCCCGATCAACCCGCCGCAGGCTGCAACTTCTGCACACGCTGCCCCCGTGTCATGGCGATTTGCCGCGAGGTAGAGCCGGAGTTGCAGGAGATCGGCACGAATCGGTGGGTGGCCTGTCATCTGCTAAGGTGAAACCAGAGGAGAAGGACACGGACTGCACGGATTTTCAGGACTGTCAGATGAGGCCACGTGATCTCTTCTCTTTGCCCGTCCTGGTAATCCGCGAAATCCGTGTCCTTCTCTTCCTGTGGCTTCGTGTGTCAATAAAATCCTGAAATCTTTCTAAGCTGTGTCCGTTGAAAGGCCCGTGTCTATGTCTTCGCAGCCCGTAGTGCTTATCATGACCGATCAACAGCGCTTCGATACCATCGCTGCCTGGGGAAACGGCCACATGATCACGCCAAACATGGATCGCCTGGCCGCGGAAGGTGTTTCCTTCCGCCAGGCGTATTGTCCTGAAGCGCGACGTGTATTGCCAGCCCGAGCGGCTTGATCTTCACAGGCATGTACGCCCACAACACCGGTGTGTACACCTTTCAACTTGCTGGGCCGATCACCCGCAATTGGGTGCAGGATCTTGCCGATGCTGGCTACTGGTGCGTCAACATCGGCAAGATGCACTTCAGTCCCCGCGATGCGACTGGCGGCTTTCACGAAGCACGTCGTTGTTGAAAACCCCACGAATAAGGATCATGCCCTGGGTGGCGCGGACGACGATTGGGGCCGCTATCTCACCTTCCACGGCCAGAGCCGGCCCAATGATCGTCATCTCACCGACCCCGATTGGCGGCAGAAGCACCAGGGCGTTCCCTGGCACCTCGAAGAACGCTTCCACAGCGACGTCTTCATCGGCGATACGGCTGTATCGTGGATCGACAGCTACAAAGGCAACAAGCCGCTCTTCCTGATGACGGGCTTCACCGGCCCGCACGAGCCGTGGGATCCGCTGCCGCGCCATTTGGCGATGTACAAAGACCGTCCACTGCCGCGGCGGGTCCACCGCGAGGGGGAACTGGCCGAAAAACCGCCGCAGCACGCGGCCTTGATGGAGGTGTTCGCCAACGCCAATCACGAATCGATGATCGATCTGAGCGGCGCCAGTGAAGACGACATCGTCGAGATGCGGCGTCACTACTACGCCAAGATCACCACGGTGGATGAGCAGATCGGGCGCGTGCTCGACGCGCTGGAACGCCGCGGATGGCTGGAAGAAAGCCTGATTATCCTGTGTTCAGACCACGGTGAAATGCTGGGCGATCACGGGTTGATCTACAAGTGGTTGATGTACGATCCCATCGTCCACATTCCGCTGATCATCCGTCGCCCAGGTTCGGCAGGTCAACCGTCCAGCGTGACGGATCTGGTTTCGTTGATGGATCTGGGGCCGACGATCCTGTCCGCGGCCGGGTTGGACGTCCCCGACTACCTGGAAGGGCGCTCTCTGTTGCCTTACCTGGCCGACGATGCCGTCGAACCGCGCGAATTCGTCTTCTGCGAGGACAACTACCAGATCATGATGCGCAGCGCGCGGCACAAGTTGGTCTACTACATTGGTCAGGAAGCGGGGGAACTGTACGATCTGGTCGCCGACCCGAACGAGTTGCACAACCTGTGGAACGTGCCAGCGCACAAGGATACGCGCGATAGCCTGCAACAGCGACTCCTGTCTTGGCTGGCCGGCAGCGTCTACTACAACGCGGGCTATCGCCAGAACCGCGCCCGACACACCAACATGCGCTGGCCCCGCGAAGGCGACGCCTATCTACAAGGCAACAATCTGCGCCCGAAACAGGTGGATTTCTTCTGAGTTATACGTGCGATCCCCGCGCTACGGCTGGTGGAACTTGTGGGTTCACATCCAACATCCGTGCGTACTAACCCGTTTTTCTCCCAGCAATAATAAATTCGCCCCTGAAACGCCGGAGACCCCACGGTTAGCCGAAATCGACTAGCCGTGGGGTCTCCGATAAGCTCCCGACAATAATATTGGTGGGCGAAGAGGGACTTGAACCCCCGACCTCACGGATGTGAACCGTGCGCTCTAACCAGCTGAGCTATTCACCCTCATTTGTAAATGACAGTCTACCACAAGCCGCGGATTTTGCAAATTCACGGCGCGGTCTGGTAGGGTTATTTTTCGATAGCAATCTTCTGATTTTGTTCAGTGAGCGCCAGCAATGCCCCATTTCTACCGCAGTGGACGTCATCTGTTTCGCATCTTCTTGATCCTGGTGATCGCCGCCACAATCTTCGGCTGGTGGTATGCTGATCTGAATTGGCGACCGGCTGCCGAGAGTTTCCAGATGCCCACGCTGAATGAGGAGATCGACTGGCTCAACCTGGCGGCAGGGTTGGTGGAAAGCGCTATCGAAATCTTCCAGAGTGCCACCAGCAACTAAAACTTTGACCGCGTGTCTGTCTGCGGTAAAATTGTCGTTATTTGTGGGGAGCGAGCTGTCGTCGCTCCCCATTCTTTCACCATCTTCCCAGTCCAGCCGCAGGCGGCAAACGCGTGGGGGAATGCCATGATTGAACTTCCTTTGATTCTCTTCGGCGTCGGCGGCGTAGGGCGCGCCCTGGTGCGCCAGATCCTCGATAACCGCCAGTTCCATTCCGACACCTATGGGCTGTTCATTCGCATCGTCGCCCTCTGTGACAGCCGTAGCGCGCTCATCGAACCTACCGACGGCCTCAGCGATGACGACATCGAGGCCGCCCTTGCCCTGAAAGAGGCAGGTAAGTCGCTGGCCGCTCACGAACTGGGCGGCACACAGGACGATCTCTCCGCCATCCTCGATATCGCCGGTCTGCCCGGCAGCGTCGTGGTCGATTGCAGCGCCACCGACCAGACGACGCCGGCGCTTCTCTTTGCCCTGGATCGGGGCTACCGCGTTGTGCTTGCCAACAAGAAACCGCTGACCATCCAGCAGGAGGTATACGACCGGCTCACCAGAGCCGGTGACACCGACGGCGCCTTCGACCCAGCCACCACACGCTGGGAAACGACGGTGGGCGCCGGCCTGCCGGTGATCACGACGCTCAACCGCCTCACCGCCAGCGGCGATCCCGTCACCCGAGTGGCCGGTACCTTCAGCGGCACCCTCGGCTACCTGATGACAGGACTGCAAGCAGGTCGCATCTTCAGCGAGGTGGTGCGCGAGGCCCACGCCCTCGGCTACACCGAGCCGGACCCACGTGACGATCTCGGCGGCGTGGACGTGGCGCGCAAAGCCCTGATCCTCGCCCGTGGCATGGGACACCGCCTGGAACTGAGCGACATCAGCGTGAAGGGGCTATACCCACCGCTCATGGAATCGCTCAGTGTCGACCAGTTCATGGCCGAGCTGCCCCAACTCGACGAACACTACCGCGACGAAGTCGACCGCGCCGCCGCCGAAGGCAGTGTGCTGCGCTACGCCGCCACCCTCACCGTCGAAGACGGGCGCATCATCTGCGAAGTCGGCCCCACCGCCGTGGACAAGGACACACCGCTGGGCAGGCTCAGCGGCACCGACAATCTCATCGCCTTCTACACCCGCTGGTACAGCCCCAACCCCCTGGTGATCCAGGGCAGCGGCGCCGGCGTCGACGTCACCGCCGCGGGGGTGCTCAGCGATGTGGTGGAGATGGCATTTACTTCTTAGTTTTTATCCGCAAATTACAGTGCGCAGCACTCCGTCCGCCCTAAGTGGGCCAACTTTGCCTGGCTGCTGTGAATTTACGGATAGATTCATAATTTACGGAGACAACACCAATGAACACACCCAAAGTCAAAGTCGGTGTCCTAGGCGCTACAGGCGCAGTGGGGCAACGCTTTGTTCAAATGCTTCAAGGACACCCCTGGTTTGAGATCAGCGCGCTGTGCGCTTCGGAACGCAGCGTGGGCAAACGCTACGCCGACGCATGCAACTGGAACCTGCGCGGCGACATGCCTGCCCACCTGCGCGACGTGATCCTGGAAGAGGCCAGGCCCGGCATGGATTGCCAGATCTTCTTCAGCGCCCTGCCCAGCGACGCCGCCCGCGAAAAAGAAGAAGAACTCGCCGCCGGTGGTCACATCGTCTGTAGCAACGCCAGCGCCTTCCGCTACGACGCCGACGTGCCGCTGCTCATTCCCGAAGTCAACCCCGAACACCTGGGGCTGATCGAGGTGCAGCAAAAACGCCGCGGCTGGTCGGGTTTCATCACAACCAACCCCAATTGCAGCACCACCCACCTGGTCAGCGCGCTGCATCCGCTTTACACCGCATTCGGCATCCGCAAGCTTTTTGTGGTGACGATGCAGGCTGTCAGCGGTGCGGGCTATCCCGGCGTCAGCAGCATGGACATCCTCGACAACATCGTGCCCTACATCGGCAAAGAAGAAGAGAAGATGGAGAAGCGCGAGCCGCAGAAGCTGCTCGGCCATTTCAACGGGCAATCTATCGAGATGGCCGACTTCGTGGTCAGCGCCCACTGTAACCGCGTCCCTGTGCGCAATGGTCACCTGGAAGCGGTGAGCATTGAATTCGACCGCGCTCCCGGTATGGACGAGATCATCGAGGCGTGGCGCAGCTATAAACCGCTGGCGCAACAGTTGAACCTGCCCAGCGCGCCGCAGCCCGCCCTCATCTACCGCGAGGAAGCGGATCGCCCGCAACCGCGCCTGGATCGCCTGGCCGGCAGCGTCCCCGGCATGACAACCGTCATCGGCCGCCTGCGCGAGGACCCAATCTTCCACGCCAAATTCCTGCTGCTCGGCCACAATACCATCCGCGGCGCCGCCGGTGGCAGCCTGCTCAACGCCGAACTGCTGGTGGCGCAGGGTTACCTCGGCGCTGAGGCCGCTGCGCTGGCAGGAGCGGCGCAGCCGGCGTAACCGCTGGACAACGGACGACGGACCATAGACGACAGACGGCGCATGTGTGAAACCCGCCAGGTTGCAGAAAACCTGGCGGGTTTTCAATTCCGCAGTCCCCATTCCCCAATCCCAATAATCGCTAGCCTCAAACCTATTTAGAAAGAGACGACCACCTGTTGTACAATACCCATACGACTGACCTACGACGTGTGGATTAGGCCCCCGCGTTGGGCGGAGTCGCCCGTCGGAAAGCAATCTGTTACAATGGGGGGCATTGTGCTTGAACAGTGTAGCAGACCGGAAGGAAAGCATGGTAAACGAGCTAAAAATGGTCGATAGCTATCCAATTACGCTGGAAAACTTTGGGCTCGCTTCGCTCAATGATCTCTTCGATGATCGAGTCATCTACCGTAGTCTACAGCCGGTGGATCGCCGATTGTCCGGTCTCAAGTCTGCACGATATCAATTGGGCTTGAACGATTCACAGATCCCAGCAAGCTAGATGACGCCTACGCCAAGGTTGCGCTCTTCATCCTCGAAAAGGCGCAGGAGCGAAGACGCGCCGACCTGCACGAGATCGTGCTCATCGGCGATACACAGTCTGGCGATGGGCGGGCGTTTGCCAATTTGCGCGCCGCGGCCAACCTGCCCGGCACTGTGTTCATCGGCGACGAAAAGGCGGATCAATCCGCCGCCGACACACGAGACACCGCCGCCGGCAGCTTCTTGGCCAATCGTTGGACTGCCTTGGCCGACTGGGCGGCTTGGAGTCTTGATCAAGGGCTGAAACTCGACAAAAATACCGCGGTCATCGTTGACATCGACAAGACGGCCCTCGGCGCGCGCGGACGCAACGATCGCGCCATCGACGCCGCCCGCCTCAAAGGGCTCTACCAGGCGGCGCAGGGCGTCCTCGATGAACGCTTCGACGCCCGCCGCTTCGAAGACAATTACGACGCACTCAACGACGCCCGCTACCACGTCATCACTGAGGACAATCAGGATTACCTGGCCTACATCTGCCTCATCCTCAACGCCGAGCTGGTAGACTGCGATGATCTGATGCAGCGCATGGAAAGTGGCTCGCTCAACTCCTTCCCACACTTTGTACGCTGGGTGGAGACGGTGATCATGCAGCGTGGCGTCAGCGAACGTGTGCGCCAGGTACACGAGGCCGTCCACACCAGTGTGCAGAACGGCGACCCCACACCCTTCAAGAGCTTCCGTCGCCACGAGTTTATGGCGACATTGGACGCCATGAACAGCCTGGACGACGATGCCTCCGTCGAAGAGCGGTTGCAGCGAGAGATCACCATCACGCAGGAAGTCTACGAGACGAGCCAGTGGTTGGCCGAGCGAGGCTGCCTCATCCTCAGCCTCAGCGACAAACCCGACGAAGCTTCCATGCCGTCGCGCCCGCAGCAGCGTGAGTATCCACCTATTCACAAAGCGCAGACCCATCGCGTGGGCGTCAGCATCATGGATCGCCTCAGCGCGCTGGGTGGATGAATCATCACTTCATCGACGAACCAACGACCTGACAGGACGAGACCGGCTTGCCGTTTCGCCTGTCGGGTCGTTGCTTAGATGCCAATACCAGGACAGCTTACTAACCGCCGGTTGCTTTTCCGCTATACTCGGAAACGAGCATCCTGTGTCATTCATTCACTGCTCCCACACGGAGGGACACAGTTCACCAACGGTAAATCGTGTATGGCTGAAAACCAAAACAAACCACCCCAGAAGCCGAAAGGCCCTAACGGGTCTGGCGGCTCAAATGGACCGAATGGATCCAACGATCAGGATCCCAACAACCGTATGCGGCAGATGTTCAGCCGCGGTTGGATTTGGATCATCCTGCTCATCGTCTTTTTCTTCGGCTATCGCATTCTCTTCAACTCGACCAACAGCACAGATGATATGGTCGGCCTGAATCAGGTGGCTGAATGGGTTGCTGCCCAAGCGATGTAACTCGCCTGGTGGTGCAGGGCGAAGAGATCACCGTAGAGCGCGGCGGCGACCAGGACCCGGCACAGACACGCAAAGAACCAGGCGAGAGCGTCCTCGATACGCTGCGGGCATTGGGCGTCTCCGAAGCACAACTGGAGCGGCTGCCCATCGTCGTGGAGAGCGCGCCCAACACCGGCGCCTTCTTCAACTGGCTGATCATGTTGCTGCCCATGATCCTGATCTTCGGCTTTTTCATCTTTATTATGCGTCAGGCTGCATGGCGGCGGGGCAGAACCGCGCCATGCAGTTCGGCCGTAGCCGCGCCGCAAGATGGATGAAGCCGACCGCCCCACCGTTACCTTCGAGGACGTACGGCTTTACCCGAAGAAGCCAAGCAGGAATTGCAGGAAGTTGTCGAGTTCTTGCGCGAGCCGCAGAAGTTCGCCTCGTTGGGCGCCCGCATCCCCAAAGGCGTGCTCATGGTCGGCTCACCCGGCACCGGCAAGACGCTGCTGGCCAAAGCCGTGGCCGGTGAGGCAGGCGTACCCTTTTTCAGCATTTCCGGCTCTGAGTTCGTGGAAATGTTCGTAGGTGTGGGCGCCAGCCGCGTACGGCGATCTCTTCGAGCAGGCCAAGAAGGCTTCGCCCTGCATCATCTTTATCGACGAAATCGACGCTGTGGGCCGTCACCGCGGGGCGGGGATGGGCGGTGGCAACGACGAACGCGAACAGACGCTCAACCAGATCCTGGTGGAGATGGACGGTTTCGACAGCGACACCACGTGATTGTCGTCGCCGCCACCAATCGCCCCGACATCCTCGATCCTGCGCTGCTGCGCCCTGGCCGCTTCGACCGCAAGGTGATGGTGGATCGCCCGGATCGCAAGGGCCGCGAAGAGATCCTCAAGGTCCACGCCCGCGGCAAACCGCTCTCACCCGACGTGGATTTGGGCATCATCGCCCGCCAGTCGCCTGGCATGGTCGGCGCGGATCTGGAGAATTTGCTCAACGAAGCCGCCATCCTGGCCGCCCGCCGCAACCGGCGTTCGATTGCGATGGAAGACATCGTAGAATCCATTGAGCGCGTCATGGCCGGCCCGGCGCGCAAGAGCCGCATCATCAGCGAAGACGAGCGCCGCATTGTGGCCTACCACGAAGCAGGCCACGCCCTGGTGATGGCCATGCTGCCCAACACCGACGCCGTGGGCAAGATCAGCCTCGTCAGCCGCGGGCAGGCGTTGGGCTACGTGCTGCCTCTCCCCGAAGAGGATCGCACCCTGCGCAGCCGCGCCGAGTTCGAGGATCAACTGGCCGGTCGCCTGGGTGGCCGGGTCGCCGAAGAGGTCGTCTTCGGCGAGATCACCACCGGCGCCGCCGACGATCTGGAGAAGGCGACGCGGCTGGCCAAGGCGATGGTTACCCGCTACGGCATGAGCGATGTCCTTGGGCCGATGCAGTTGAGCCAGGGCGACGTCAACCCCTTCCTGGGCATGGAACTGGGCGAGCGCCGCCACTACAGCGAGGCTATCGCCAAGGCCATCGACCGCGAAGTCCGTCGCATCATCGAGACAGCCTACAGCCGGGCGCGTGAGATCATCACCACCCACCAGGACAAACTGGGGCTATTGGCCGAAACGCTCCTGGAGAAAGAAGTGCTGGAGCGTAAGGAATTCGAGGAACTGATCGGGGTGACGAAAGCGCACGCGTAGCAGAAACAACAACAAGACGAGCAATGAATAAAGAATGGGGCCACGATCGACTGCAGGAGATCGTGGCCCCATTCTTTGTTCATCATTCTTTCTCTCTTTCCTTTTGCATAGTCAATTGTCGGGATTTTCGATATACTGGATGAAGAACATCGCACACCCACCACCCTGCGGAGCCTCCCATGAAAGTCGCTATCCTTTCCGACAGCCACGACAATATCTGGAATCTTGAGAAGGCGCTGAATGCTGTGAACGATGCCGGCGCTGAGATGCTTCTCCACTGCGGTGATCTGATTGCTCCCTTCATTGTGGCCCAACTCGCCGAAGCGTTTCGCGGCCCGATCCACATTTTGGAGGGCAACAACGACGGCGACGGACGCCTGCAACAACAGGTGGCGTCGGCCTACAGCCATGTCACCCTGCACGGCATCTACGCCGAGTTGACCGCCGGTGCGCGGCGCATCGCCATGATCCACTACCCCGAACCGGCGCGGCGTATCGCCCAATCCGGCCACTTTGATCTGGTCTGCTACGGCCATAACCATCTGCAAAACTGGGAACAGATCGGCGATTGCTACCTGGTCAACCCCGGCGAGGTGATGGGGCGCTTCGGCGCACCCAGTTGGGGGCTGTATGATGGCGAGGCGCACAATTACAAATTCCACCCAATCGAACCATGAGGCAACATTGGCGGATCGCACTGCTTGGTCTGATATTGATGCTCAGCCTGTTCAACATGGGCAGCGTGTCGGCGCGTCCTCTGCCTCAGGACGGCGCGCCTGTCTATGGCTTGCTGGGAACGTTGAACCCTCTCGCAATGAACGCTTCACCACCGAGTTTGTCACCGCGTACGAGACTTTCCTGGTGATCGGCGCCAATGCGGACATAGATCGACAGTTGCAGGAGATCAGCCTGATCACCCCGCCGGTACAGGTGAAGATCTGGGGGCGGGCCGTTGATCTGCTGGATGGCACGGAGCAGCGCCAGATCGTGGTGCAAGATATCCTGCGCATGGACGAACCGCCAGCTACGCCCACGCCCACCCCAACCGCCACGCCCGCGCCGATACAGCGCCTGCCGTATCTGGTTGTCACCGGGGCTGGGGCCACCATTCGCAGTGAGCCTTCATCCGCCGCTGCCGTACTCGCCCAGATTCCTCAAGGCAGTGAATTCGATATCGTGGGCAGAGACGGTTCGCTCCAATGGTGGCAGATCTGCTGCATTGGCGGGGAACCAGGCTGGATCTTCCGCGTACTGGTCTCGCCGCAGGGGATCTGAGCAATGTACCCATCGTCGGCGCCGCGCCGCCCACAGCAACGCCGACGCCTGTCGTCGTGCAGCCGACGCCTTTCAGCACGCCGGTGCTGCCCAACGACTGGTCGGTTGCCTACTTCAACAATGCAGGCTTGCAGGGCGCGCCCATCTTTTCTACACGTGTCAACGCTGTCAGCTTCAATTGGGGCGATGGTTCGCCTGTCCCTGGGCTGGTGCCGGTGGATCAGTTCTCGGCGCGTTTCGAGCGGACACTCAATGTCACCGGCGGCATCTACCGTTTCAGCGTGCAGGCCGACGACGGGGTGCGCGTGGGTAGGCGGCGAGTTGGTGATCGACGAATGGCATCCGGCCGCGCCGCCCCATTTATCAGGCGGAACGCCAGATCTCCGGCCCCACCTCGATTCGCATCGAATACTACGAGGCAGGCGGACAGGCCAGGATCAACTTCTCGTACCAGATGATCAGCCAGTTCCCGACTGGCAGGCGTCCTACTTCGACAATATCGACCCGAGCGGCGGCCCGGTGCGCATTGTGGCCGAACCGCGCACGAATCCGGCCATCAACAAAGAGTGGAGTCTCGATTCGCCCTTCCCCGGCGTGATCCCCGCCGACAATTTCTCGGCACGCTGGACCGGTACCTTCTTCTTCGATGGCGGCGACTATCTCTTCTGGGCCCGCGCCGATGACGGCGTACGCCTGTGGATCGACGACATCCTTGTGCTCGACGCGTGGGCCGCCAACCCCGGCTACGTGGAGCAGACGTTCTCACAGATCGGCCGCGGGGATCACGTGATCCGCGTGGAATACTTCGAACGTGGCGGCCTGGCGCGGATCAGCGTTGACTGGTACCGGACAGGATCGCTCAGGAGTAATTAGGCGATTGGGGATCTTGTAAACGATCCCCAATCCCTCAATCTCCCAATCGCTCAATCTCAACCCACCATTCAGGAGAAACCCATGCCAAACCAAGTCCGCTGGGGAATTTTGTCCACGGCCAATATCAACAAGGCGCTGCTGGAGCCGATCCGCAAGGCCGAACGCAGTGAATTGTTCGCCGTAGCCAGCCGCGATCAAGGACGCGCCGAAGCGTACGCCCAGCGCGAGGGGATCGTGCGTGCCTATGGCAGCTACGAGGCCATGCTCGCCGATCCCGAGGTCGATGCTGTCTACATTTCGCTGCCCAATGCCCTCCACGCCGAGTGGACGGTCAAAGCAGCCGAAGCCGGGAAACATGTCCTTTGCGAAAAGCCGCTGGTGGTGACGTTGGACGAGTTCGACCGCGTCGAGGCTGCGGCGCAGGCCAGCGGTGTCCATGTGGTGGAGGCGTTCATGTATCTGCATCACCCGCAGACGCAGCGGGCGCGGCAATTGATCGATGAAGGCCGGCTGGGGGCGTTGCAACTGGTGAACAGTTGGTTCAATTTCTATCTGCCGCCCGAACGTAGCGAGAACATCCGCCTGAGCAGCGAACTCACCGGCGGATCGCTGTGGGATGTGGGCGTCTACCCCAACAGCGCCGCCATCTACATGGCGCAGCCGCAGCAACCGGAGCGGGTGTGGGCCAGCCAGATCGTGGGGGAATCGGGCGTGGACGTGGCCATGCGCGCCCAGGTGGCATTCAGCGGCGCCGCGGTGGGGCAGATCTCGTCCGGCTTCCGCACACCCTTCCGCGAAGGGCTGTTCCTGGTTGGTGACGAAGCCACGCTGCACATCCCCGAGCCGTGGAAGCCCGGCCTCACCGGCAAAGACAGCGCCATGACGCTCACCGGGCGCGACGGCAAGGCGGAGACCATCATCACCGCGGCGGTTGATCCGTATCTGTGCGAAGTGCAGGCGATGGAGGCATCGATCCTGGATGGGGCGGCGCCGGTGGTGTCTCTTGCGTTGAGCCGCGTCTTCTTGCGCACGGCGTTGGCGATCTATGCGTCGGCGCGGAGTGGGGAAGTAATGGCCGTTTAGTCAAAATCATCCGGCGGCGCCAGATCGGGCATCGACGATTCAATCGATTCGGGGCTTTCGCCTGATTCCAGACGATCCATCACTTCGGTCATTTCGGCGTCGAGGGGTTCGCCCATTTCGTCGCTCATTTTGCGCATGAAACCGGCCAGGGCGCGGGGATCTTCGCTTTCCAGCCCCGACATCAGTGACGGATCGGCCAGCGATTCCATGCGACTTTCTTCGGACCGCAACATGCGTACCTTGCTCACCAGGCGGTGCAGGCGCTTCCCCTCGCAGGTGGGGCAGACGGCGGCCTCGTCGCTGGCGGCGCTGATGGTGCGGAAAAAGACGCTGACGCGCTGTTTGCAGTCGTAGCAGTAGTATTCGTAGATCGGCATGATGCTCCTCGCTAATGCTTGATCATCCCCCAACGACTCGAATCTGAGCAGAATAGAACGCGGGTGAAGCGGATTGGGCGGATCTGAACGGATTTTTCTGGACAGATCCGCTTGGATCTGCCCAATCCGCTCAATCCGCGTTCTATCTCGGGTTGAGTCGAAATCCCTGGTCACATCCCCTGTGGATTGTCATTCGGTTGGGGTCTGGACTATACTGAACGTCGTTTTTATTATAATTCGCGGTCCTCAGTGGATCAAAAGGCAGTGGCAGGCGAGCAGCTTCTATGACGATTGACAACCGGGAACAGGTGACGGACATCTACCATCGGCTCAACAAGGATCGGCCCGTGCTGGTGGTGCTATCAGGACCGAGCGGCGTGGGCAAGGATGCCACGCTGGAGTTGATGAAGCGTCGCGATCTGCCGTTTCACTTTGTGGTGACTGCGACGACACGTCCGCGCCGCCCCAACGAAGCAGACGGCATCGACTACCATTTCGTCGGCGTGGGCGATTTCGCCGAGATGATCGACGAGGGCGAACTGCTGGAATACGCCGTTGTCTACGGCGACTACAAAGGCATCCCCAAAAAGCATGTCCGCGAGGCGCTGGCCAGCGGCAAAGACGTTGTGCTGCGCATCGACGTGCAGGGCGCGGCCACGATCCGCAGTCTCATCCCCAACGCAGTGACCATCTTCCTCGCCGCCGAAAGTGAAGAAAAGCTGATCGAACGGCTGCGCGAACGCAAAACCGAGTCCGCCGACAAGCTGAAAATGCGCATCGCCACCGCCCGCCAGGAGATGGCGCGCCTCAACGAGTTCGATTACGTCGTCGTCAACCGTGAAGACGAACTCGACACCACTGTGGATCACGTGATCAGCATCATCCATGCCGAAAAGTGCCGGGTGGATTGGACGCCGGTGATATTGTGATGCGTAATGCGTGATGCGTAATTCGTAATTCGTCTCCCAAATGGTGTCCAATTGGCGACCAACTTCGTCAACCAATTACGCATTACTGTTTTTCATTTTTACGAGAGAATTCATGTCTAACCTTGTTCCAGAAGCGCACGCCCCCCGCGGCGAAGCTACACCGGTGACGGAAGCTTTCCAGCCGCCTTCGTTCTACATTCCGTTGGCGAAGCCGTGGGTGAGCCGCACCTTCATTGCCATCAATTTGCTCGTCTTCGCGGCGACGGTGCTGTACGAGTTGATCGTCTATCGCAACATGTTTGGGCCGAATTACATTGAGGTGCTCTACATCTTCGGCATGAAGTCGAACTTCGACATCCTCAATGGTGAGGTATGGCGGCTGTTTACGGCGATGTTTCTGCACATCGGCGCCGTTCACCTGATCTCGAACTTGATCGGGCTGCTCATGTTGGGGCCGATCATCGAAGGGCACTTTGGCCATTGGCGTTTTGCCGTCATCTATTTGCTGGGTGGGCTGTTGGGCAGTGTGGCCAGCTTCGCCTTTTCACCGGCGCTGTCCGCCGGGGCGTCGGGCGCCATCTTCGCGCTGTTGGGATCGACGGTGCTCTACTTCTACCGCTTCCGTGAGAACTTCGGCAAGCAAGGACGCGACATCCTGCAATCGATGGTGGTGGTGTTGGTGCTCAATCTTTTTGTCGGCTTTACCGCCAACAACGTAGACAACTGGGGCCACATCGGCGGGCTGGTGGGCGGTGTAATCGTTACGCTGGGGATGCTGCCCCACTATCGCCTGCCCGATACGATTACGCCGGGCCGTCAACCGCTTGTACGTGAGCGCAACGTAGTGCGCGAGGTCGCGTGGACCATTGTCTGCGCCGTACTCCTCATCCTCTCTTTCTGGTTTGCCACATTCACGACGCCGTTGCGCTAGAGCGAGGCCATGTGGGCCGGATTCAGGGCGATGTCGCCCTTCCTCAACCTGTCACACTGAACCGTACAATTCTACAATTGGCCTTGCCCGCCGTGGTGGAGAACCTGCTGCAAACGCTGGTTTTCTTCGCCGACACGGTGATGGTAGGGTGGCTGCGTGATCCGGCGGCGCTGGCTGCCGTGGGGCTGGGCAGTTCGCTCTTCTACCTGCTGATGACGCTTTTCAGCGCGTTGGCGGTGAGCGCCACGGCGATGGTGGCGCGCGCGTGGGGCGCGGGGAACCGTCAACGCGCGGTGGATGTGGGCGGGCAGGCGCTGATGATCACGTTTGTCTTCTCTGCACTGGGGTTGGCTGTCATCTATCCCTATGCCGCGGACTACATTCGCATCATGGGTGGCGCGCCCGATGTGGTGTCGCTAGGACGGCGCTACACCGAGATCATCCTCTATTCCTCGCTGCTCAACTACCCGATGATGGTGGCCAACGGCATCATGCGCGGCGCCGGTGACACACGCACGCCCATGTGGAACACGCTGATCATGAACGTATGGAATGTGATGGTCAGCTTCGTGTTGATCTTCGGGATCGCCGGGTTGCCGGCGTTGGGCATCGAGGGCGCAGCATGGGGGACGTCTTCGGCGCGATGATGGGGGGCTGCTGGCCGTGGAAAGCGCTGCTCAACGGACGGGCACCGCTGCGGCTGGCCTGGCGCAGTTTCTTCCAGTGGAACGGACGCATTGTGCGCCGCATTCTGGCGCTGGCGGTACCTACGGCCATCGAGGAAGCGTGGCGCAGTCGGGGTACCTGCTCTTCACGCGCATGGTGGCTTCGCTGGGGACGGCCACGCTGGCAGCGCACCAGATCGCGCTGCGCGTGGAATCGCTCAGCTACATGCCCTCGTTTGGGCTGGCGGTGGCGGCGACGACGTTGGTAGGGCAATCGTTGGGCGCGCAGAATCCTCAACTGGCCGAGGCAGCGGTGAAGCGCACGATGATCTTTTCGGTCGTCTTCAACGGGCTGCTGGGCGCGGTCTTCGTCTTCTTTGCGCGGCCAATCGTCTCGATCTTCGGGTCGACGACGGAGGTGCTGGCGCTGTCGGCGCTGGCCATCACCATCGCCGCCGCCGAACTGCCTGGCATCGGCATCGAAATGATCCTGGCCGGCGGACTGCGCGGCGCCGGTGACACGCGCACGCCTATGATTGTCACCTTGATCGGCGTGCTTCTGTTCCGGCTGTCTGTGGTCTATCTGTTGGCGATCCAACTGGGTTGGGGGCTGGCCGGCGTGTGGTGGGGGACAGCCATCGACTGGTCCATGCGCGCGCTGCTGCTGTGGGTCTTCTTTGTGCGAGGGCACTGGAAGACGATCAAGGTGGATGATGATGCGTGAGGCGGAGAGGCGGAGATAGACACTGGTTGCAGGATTGCGACAACCGTAGCCGTTGATTTTCGCTGCTCGAAACCAAGGAACGGATTGACCCGCTGGGTTTCGACAGGCTCAACCCGCGCTAGTCTTGGCCGAAGGCTGAAATGGAAAACACGATTCATCGTGTTCCAGAACTGGCTTCAGCTGGTTTCCCATATCAGACGCCGAATGAATTCGGCGGGCGTATTACCAACTCCAGAAAACCAGCATAGCCCTGTATAATGGGTTCCACGTATACTCGAAAACGATGCCTGGGCGCGACACCCCGTCTTCGCCTCACCGCATCATTGCATCTTTGTATCTCGCCAGGAGGTATTGTCTATGGAAATCCCCCGCTGCAGCGGTATCCTGCTCCACCCGACTTCATTGCCAGGCCCGTACGGGGTCGGTAGCTTGAATCAAGCGGCCTATGATTGGGTCGACCTACTAGAAGAGACGCGCCAGACGCTGTGGCAGGTGCTCCCACTCGGCCCCACCGGCTACGGTGACAGCCCATACCAGAGTTTCAGCACCTTTGCCGGCAACCCCTACCTGATCAGCCTCGAAGATCTGGTGAAGGACGGGCTGTTGGAGCAGTGGGTGCTCAACACCGCCCCTGACTTCCCACAGGATCGTGTAGACTTCGGCTGGATCTACAATTGGAAGCCCAAGGTGCTCAAAGAGGCGGCGGACAACTTCGATACCCGCGCCACAGCGGCGCAGAAGGCCGATTTTGTCACCTTTTGCCAGGACAACGCCGAGTGGCTGGACGATTACGCCCCTGTTCATGGCCCTAAAAGACGCTCACGACGGCTCGCCGTGGAATACCTGGGCCATGCCTTTGCGCGGGCGCGATCCCAAGGCGATCATGCAGGCGACCAAAGAGCACGCCGGCGTCATTCACTACCACAAGTTCATGCAGTGGGCATTCTACCGCCAGTGGGCGGCGCTCAAGGGGTACGCCAACGACAAGGGCATCCAGATCGTGGGCGACATTCCCATCTACGTGGCCATGGACAGCGCCGATGTGTGGCGCGATCCGCAGCTCTTCTTCTTGGACGAGAAGTATCAGCCTACGGTGGTGGCCGGTGTGCCGCCCGACTATTTCAGCGAAACCGGCCAGCTTTGGGGCAACCCCATCTACCGTTGGGATCGCATGGCCGAGAACGGCTACAAATGGTGGCTGCGGCGTATCCGCGCGGCGCTGCGTGTCTACGATATCGTGCGCGTGGACCATTTCCGCGGCTTTGCCGGCTACTGGGCCGTCCCCGCGGACGAGGATACGGCGATCAATGGCGAATGGATCAAAGGCCCCGGCGCGCACTTCTTCGATGTGGTGAAGGCCGAACTGGGCGATTTGCCCATCATCGCCGAGGATCTAGGCGAGATCACACCTGATGTGATCGAGTTGCGCAATCGTTTCAACCTGCCGGGGATGAAGATCCTGCAATTCTCCTTCTCCACCGACGCCACCGACAAATTCCTGCCCCACAACTACAAGTCGAATTTCGTCGTCTATTCCGGCACGCACGACAACGACACTGCCTGGGGCTGGTATCAGACGTCGAGCACCGAGCACGAGCGCGACCATTTCCGCCGCTACTTCCGCACCGACGGTCACGAAGTCAGTTGGTCTTTGATCGAGGGGGCCTTCCGCAGTGTGGCTGTGATGGCCGTGGTACCGCTGCAAGATGTCCTCAGCCTGGGGACCGAAGCGCGCATGAACCTGCCCGGCAGCGCTTCGGGCAACTGGACCTGGCGCTTCCAGCCGTGGCAACTGGACCGTGGCGCTATCGACCGCCTCAGAGATGTGACACTGTTGTACGGACGGGATCCGAAGCTGTACGAAGGGAAAGACGACGAGGCGGGCGGCCAGTAGTCGATCTTAGGCCGCCGCCAGTTCTGTCCACGTTTCCATCTGCGCGTTCAGCGCCGCCTGCGTCGACTCATACTGTGCGCTGAGGCGTTGAAGCGCGTCGATGTCCTCGCTGTGGCTGGCTTTGACGAGATCCGCTTCGATTTCGCTGAGCTTCTGCTCCAGGCGGTGGATCTCATCTTCCAGCGCGGCGATCTGCTGGGCGCGTCGACGTTCTTCGTAGCGAGCGGTGCGGTCGCTGCGGTAGTCGCCGTTGCGCGCCGACCGCTGTTCCGCTGCTTCGGCCGCGGCCTGAGCCTGCTGCGCCTCGCGCAAAGAGAGATACTCCTGGTAGCTGTGCGGGGTGATGTGCAGGCGGCCTTCGCGTAGTTCCCAGATCTGCGTCGCCAGTTGATCGATCAGGTAGCGATCATGGGAGACGAGCAGGATCGTGCCGTCGAAGTGTTCCAGCACTTCTTGTAGGATCTCCTGCGCCGGGATGTCCAGGTGGTTCGACGGTTCATCCAGCAGCAGGAAATTAGCCCCCTCCAGCGCCAGGATCGCCAGCGCCAGCCGCGCCCGTTCGCCACCGCTCAACATCCGCACAGATTTGAACACGTCCTCGCCGCGGAAGAGGTACTGCGCCAGGTAGGAGCGCGCCTCACCCAGCAGCATGTGCTTGTGATCGAGCAACTCGTCCAGCACGCTGTTTTCGGGGTTGAACTTGTCCTGTGATTGGGCCAGGTAGCCGATCTTGAGGCTGGCGCCGAACTGAAGCTTGCCGCCCAATGGCTCCATCTGCCCCATCAACGTGCGCAGGAAAGTCGTCTTGCCGGTGCCGTTCGGGCCGATCAAGGCCGCGCATTCGCCGCGGTGAAGGTCCAGTGGATCGGCCGCGAAAAGCGGCGCGTTGGGGAATCCGATGGTCAACTCGGTGCTGCGTAGCACAAGGTTTCCACTGCGCAGGCGTGTGTGCAGGCGCAAATTCAGCGATGGCGGGCGCACGATCGGGCTGCTCAGCGCCCTGATGTGCTGCTCGGTGTCCATCACACTCCACTTGCTGCTGGAGATGTCTACCTCGTCCATCACCTGCCCCCAGTTCTTGCTGTTGAGCAGGCTCAGCCCCCCCGCTTCCACCACTTTCACCTCGCGGATCAGCCGTTGAAGTCGTCCTTTGGCCATGTTGGTGGTGGCGTCGCGGGCGATGTTGCGCTTGACATAGTCGAGCTCGCGCAGGAACTTCTCGCGGATCGTTTCAAATTCCTGTTCGCGCAGCGCCCAGCGTTCCTGGCGTTGCAGTACGTAGTGGCTGTAGTTGCCGCGGTATTCCTCCATGCCGGTGCGGCTCATCTCCCAAATGCGATTGACCACCCGATCCAGGAAGTAGCGATCATGGGAGACGATCAGCAGCGCCCCTTCCCACAGCCTCAGTACACCTTCCAGCCATTCCACGGCTTCCACGTCCAGGTGATTGGTCGGCTCGTCGAGGATTAGCAGATCAGGCCGTTCCAGGAGCAGGCGGGCCAGCAGGGCGCGCGTCTTCTGCCCGCCGCTGAGGTGACTGAGCGGCGTCTCCAGTTCGTCGGCGCCGAAGCCCAGCCCCTGCAACACCTGACGGATGCGCAACTCGTAATCATACCCACCGGCGTGCTCGAACACCTCCTGTGCCGCGCTGTAGCGGGCGAGCATCTCCGCGCTGTCGTCGCCTTCGGCCATCTGGTGTTCCATCTCGCGCAGCGCTGCTTCCTGGCGCTTGATGTCGTTGAAAACGGTCAACATTTCGGCGTGGACCGTGTTCTCGCGCCCCGCGAAAGCATCCATCGCCTCTTGACGCAGATAGCCGATGCGGCTACCGCGCGAAAGTGTCATCGCACCGGCGGACGGTGCATCCAGCCCGGCAAGGATGCGCAGCAGCGTCGTTTTGCCGATGCCGTTGGGGCCAACAAGGCCGATCTTGCCGTCGTTGGGAACGGCGGCATTTAGACCGACAAAAACATCGAAATCGCCGTAGGATTGGGTAAGGTTGGAAATCGTCAGAATAGACATGGCGTTCGGCTCAGTTGTGCAAGATCAACAGTTGAGATACTTGGATCAGTATCGATACGTACAGATGACGAGATGCAGCGTACTTGTGGATTCATCTTCTGTCAAGGATTCACAAGTTGCGTGCGTCCCAGATCCCTGTTTGGGGTTTGGGGCTGGAGGCGGGCATCGATTGAGCGCATATTCTGTGGTTGGGAGGTCATCGGCAAAATTGCTGTGAATTTGTTAACAATTTTGTGCGGAATAGTTAACGAAATGCGCATGGTGACCGCGGTAAAATACGTAAGTACCGCGACCGGATAACTTATCCTCATCAATGCGCCGTGTAGGAGTAACGTATGATGGCTTAGGTGGTATGCGTGCTGTATATATGAACAACACAGCTTTTTCTAATGTGTTTCTAATGTATTTTTATATGGTTTTTGTTCAAAACACGCCGGCTTGTTGTTATGCTATGGGCAGAACTTGATAGCTTAACCGAGTAGGCGTCATCTGCTTGGATCGACATAGCACTCGGCTATCCAGGCGTAAGCTTGAGAGACAGGGGGCAAGGTCAATATGTACCAACAGAAGATTCTGGTTGTGGATGGTGATCCAGTATTGCGAGATCTGTTGAAAGAGAGCCTCCAAGACAATGACTACGATGTCATTGATGCCGAGAACGGGCGGACTGCGCTGCGTATAGCCTATCAGGCGCGGCCTGATCTTGTTATACTCGACTTTCTGACACCGGAATTGTCGGGCATTGAAGTATGCAAGCGTTTACGCGACCTGTCCAGCGTGCCGATCATTATGCTGGCGGCAACCTCGAACGAAGATAAAATCGTCGACGCGCTCTCTTCTGGCGCCAATGATTGTGTGCGCAAGCCCTTTACGCTCGGCGAACTGCGCGCCCGCATCCGCGTTCAACTGCGCAGCAACCATCGCCAACGACAGACGAAGCGAGAATCCACCCTGGCCGCAGGTGACATCACCATCGATCTGCTCAAACGCCAGGTAGTGGTGCGTGGCGAGCAAGTGGATCTCACACCTACCGAGTTCGGTCTGCTCTCGTACATGGCCCGCCACCCCGACGAAGTGCTGAGCCATGAGCGCCTGCTGCGTGAGGGTTGGGGCGTGGAGTATGCCAATCAACTCGATTATCTACGGCTTTACGTGCGTTATCTACGCAATAAAGTAGAAAAAGATCCATCCCATCCATCTTTGATCAGGACAGAACGCGGCGTCGGTTACTACCTAAATACGTACCGACAGGCGTGGCCCGTCGTATTGCCCTGGTTTGGGGAGATCTAGTTCCAGGCAAGCTCGCTGCGGATCTGCCAATAGTGGTGCGCCGGCTCAACCAAGAAAGCAAGTTGATCCGCTAGCGCTTTGCTCCATTTCACCGCTAGCGCCTGCACGTTCGATAGCAATTGCGCCACGTTTGCTGCGCCACTCAACACCACACCGGCCCAAGGCTGCTGCATGACCCCTGCCAGGGCCAATGCATCTACCGTTGTCCCGTTCATATCTGCGATTTGCCGTAGGCGCTGTGCCTTTTCCTGAAAGGACGGCGCCTGGTTGCGCGGCGTGAGCCGTCCATTCGCCAGCGCCTCTTTGACGATGACACCTACGCCAGCCTCATGAGCCTGGCGTAGCGCCTCGCTCGTTGACTGTTCCAGCAAATTCCACGTCACCTGGACGGCGGCGAAGAGCGGTCGACCGTCCACCATCACATCCAGCCCGCGTAGGATCGTCTCCGCCTGGTTGGGTCCGCTCACCGAGAAGCCGATGGCAAGGCCGTCATCGCGCAGGCGCCCTAATTCGCCGAGGACGGCATCGTCTTCGAGCACGCCGCTTTCCAACGTGGCCGAGTGGATCTGATACAGATCGAGCTGCTCGCCCAGGATCGACCGGCTTTCGCCGATTTGGCGCTGCAACACCGGCAGCGAATGCTCTTTGACTTCGTGTTTTTCCCCTTCGCCCACATTCACCTGCCAATCGGCGGTGTAGGTGTATCCCCACTTTGAACCGATGACCACTTCATCCGGCGCGATCTGTCGCTGCGCCAGCCAGGAGGCCAGGAACGCCTCTGCCCGCCCGTATGATCTGGCGGCGTCGAAGTAGCGGATCCCCGCCGCCCACGCCGCGTCGAGGACGCCATGTGCGTGCGCCTCCATCTCGTCGACGGCGTAGTTGCGTCCTAGATCGGCGGCGTGCCCCAAATTGATGTAGCCAGGACGCCCCAATGCTGCCAATCCCAGGCCAAGTTGTGTCACGGGTAGGTTGCTGTTTCCCAGTGTTCGAATCTTCATGCTGATCTCCTTGCTGGTGATTGGTGACTGGTGATTGGGGCAGAATCTCCTATCGGTAGCCATTCCTAATCACAAATCACCAGTCACCAATCACTTCCATGTTTCCCGCAGCCGCTTGGGCGCGATGATCCGCCACGCCTCTTGAATGTGCAACGCCAACTCGTCGTCGTCCACCTGATCGAGGACGAGCCCCACCCAGCCGCGCACGCCCACGTAGGGCGGCTTGAAGAACTTGCCCGGCTCGGCGTCGATGAGCATCTCCTGTGCGCCGGGCAGCACGGGCAGCCACACGGCAACGCGTCCATCGTTGTGGTGGTTGTTGGCGAACATCACGTAGACCTTCTTGCGCACGAAGAAGGTCGGTTCGCCGTGCGATAGCCTTTCCTCGGTTTCGGGCAACGCATGGCAGATCCGCTGCACGCGGTCGAGATGGGAGATGGTCATTGTCTTACCTTTTTCAGGACACAGATTTCAGGATTCGCACGGATTCCAGCAGGCAATATGGAAATCCTAACTGATCTTGCTTCTCTCGCCAACTGTGTCTGCTTCCCTTCAGGAGAATCCGCACCAATCCGCCCGATCCGCGTTCTCTCTTTGGATGCCACTGAACTTGCTGGGTCCACCCGGGTGTAATTCAAGTTGGGGGGAGGCCAAGTGCCGGGGACTTTTCTCTGCAGCGAGACGGGGTTTTCGCTCTTGTCGCCACGTCCATCGTGAAGTCCCCGGCACTTTCGCCCCAGGAATGAAATACGCCCGGTCCACCCCGATCATTTGCCGATCCCCTCTGATTCCACTATGATAGAGGACGTTGGCGCGCATCCCCTGCGCCGACGTGAAGTTGCTCTGTTCTTCCTTCTACACCTTCCACTCAACACCGCCTTGGAGGATCTGCCATGCGCGTCCGAAGTCTGCCTACTTTCCTGCTTTGCATCCTTGCCGCACTCCTGCTGACGGCCTGCGCCGTGCCTGTTGCACCTGCGCCCGCTGCACCCAGCGCGGATAGCACTGCCGCCCCCGCCGAAGAAGCTGCTGCGCCGTCCGGCGAACCTACCGAACTGGTGGTTTCCACCTGGGGTTTCAACCAGGATCTGATCGACGAGAACCTCACCCGCCCGTTCGAGGAAATGTACAACGTCAAGATCGTCTACGAGACGGGCAACAACTCCGAGCGCCTCACCAAGCTCTCCGCCCGCGGTGACAGCCCACAGGTAGATGTGATCCACCTGGCCGGTTCCTTTACCTTCGCCGCCGCCGAGCAAGGGCTGCTCGAACCCATCGACGCCAGCAAGCTCGAAAACTACGATGAACTCTACGACTGGGCCAAGGACCCGATGGGCGACGGCACCGGCATTTCCTACGCCATTTCGGCCTACCCGCTGATCGTGCGCACCGACAAGGTGAGTGAACCCATCACGTCGTGGGCCGATCTGTTGCGTCCTGAGCTGAAGGGATACGTCACCGTGCCTGGGTTGGCCACCACCAACGGCCCGGCCACCATCGTCATGTTGGCCGAGGCGTTCGGCGGCGACATCGACAACACCGAACCCGCCTGGGAACGCCTGCCCGAACTGGCCGATCAACTGGTCACCGTCTACAATCGCAGTTCTGAACTGGTGGCGCTGGTGCAGCAAGAAGAAGTGTGGGTGGCGCCGTACAGCAGCTTCTCCATCGGCAACCTGCTCGACACCGGCCTGCCCCTGGAAATGGTGATCCCCAGCGAGGGGCTACCCGCCGCCGCCAGCGTAGTCAGCATCGTCGCCGGCAGCGAAAAGAGCGACCTCGCCCACAAGTACATCGACTTCCTCATCTCGCAGCAGGTGCAGTCGGCCATGGCCGAAGCCCTCGTCGATTCGCCCACCAACATGATGGTGGTTGTCTCCGACGAAGTCGCCCCGCTCCTCACCTACGGCGAAACCATGATGAACAGCCTCATCTTCCTCGATCAAGCCAAGCTCAACGGGTACCAGGACGCCTGGCTTGAACGCTGGAACGAGGTCATGGCTCAGTAATGGATGGGGACTGGAGATCGGGGACTGGGGACTGGCGATTGGGTAGACGACGCATTTCGCACAATTGGCGTCATGTTGTTTACACGATCCCAGTCCCCGATCCCTAATCCCCAGTCCCCAATCCCCACCATGCAACAAATCAACCAACGACGCACCCTCTCCATCCTGGTGCTCCCGGCGCTCATCTTTATCTTGTTCTCGTTCTTGCTGCCGCTGGTCTATGTGCTGGTGCAGAGTTTCAACGCGCCGGAGACCGGTTTCAGCGTGCAGGCGTATGTGGATTTCTTTACCAAGCGACAGTCGTTGATGGTCTACTGGCGCACGCTGCGGCTGGGGATCATCGTCACCGTGCTGGCGGTGGTGATGGGCTATCCGGCGTCGTATCTGCTGGCGCGCATGCCGGCGGGGCGGCGCTCGATCCTGATGTCACTGGTGATCCTGCCGCTGATGACCAACCCGGTGGCGCGCACCTACGCCTGGCTGATCATTCTGGGGCGGCAGGGCGTTATCGCCAAGTTGATCACCGGCCTGGGCCTGGCCGAAGACGCGCCGCGCCTCCTCTTCACCGAAGGCGCGATTGTGGTAGGCCTGCTCCAACTCTTTTTGCCGTTGATGGTGCTGCCTCTGGTCAGCGCACTGGAGAACATCCCCGAAGAGGTGATCGAAGCGGCGCGCAGCCTGGGCGCGGGCGGGCTGACCACCTTCCGCCGCGTCATCGTGCCGCTTTCGGCGGACGGCCTGGTGCTGGGCGGCACGCTTGTCTTCACCGGCGCGATTACGGCCTACGTCACGCCTGCCATCTTGGGCGGCACCCGCGTCCTCGTGCTGCCGACGCTGCTCTACCAGCGGGCGATGGTGGCGATGGACTGGAACGGGGCGACCGTTGTGGCCGCGGTGATGCTTGTCACCGCGCTGGCGGTCAACTTGCTGCTGCGCCGACTGCGCCCGAAGGTGGCCTGACATGCAACAATCTCGCTGGCTCTACGCCAGCCTCTACTTGCTCTATTTCTTTTTGCTGGGGCCATTTCTGATCATCTTCGTGGCCGCGTTCGGCGCGGAATCGACGCTGGCCTTCCCGCCGCGTGGCTTCTCGCTGGACTGGTTCGCCAATGTCTTCCGTACCAGCCAGTTCCTCGAAAGCTTCTGGACGAGCCTGCAAATCGGCCTGCTCGCCACGGTGATCGCCCTGATCCTGGGGATGCCGGTGGCGTACGCGCTGGTGCGCTTCCGTTTCCGCGGCGAAGGCGCAGTGGAGACGATCTTCTCGTCGCCGGTCCTCGTGCCGGGGCTGGTGGTGGGCTTCTCGATGTTGCGCTTCTTCGTACTCGTGGGCAACTTCGACATCTTCGCCGGTCTGCTGATCGGACACACCGCCGTCCTCTTCCCGTACACCGTGCGCGTGATCTCGTCCAGCCTGCGCAATCTGGATCCGGCCATCGAAGAAGCCGCTATCAGCCTGGGCGCCGGACGGTTGCGCGCCTTCCTGCTCGTGGTGCTACCCAACATTCAGGCGGGGGTGGGCGCAGCCTTCATCCTGGCCTTCATCACATCGTTCAACAACGTGCCGGTGTCGCTCTTCCTCACCGGCCCAGGACTCACCACCCTGCCCATCTCCATGCTCGTCTACATGGAATACTACTTCGATCCCACCATCGCCGCCCTCTCCACCCTGCTCATCATCTTCACCGTGGCCCTCGTGCAGACGGCGGAGCGGATCTTGGGACTGTCGAAGTATGTCTAGTCCGCGAAGAAACAGAGATTTGATCCACGAAGGCACACGAAGATACACGAAGGGCAGAAAGAAGATTTCTCTTTTTCACTCATTTTTGTGGACCAGACAATTCAAAAACGCTCCAGTTTCTGTTTCTCTTCTCTTCTTCGTGTGCCTTCGTGGATCAATTCTCTGCTTCTGGTTTCTCCAAATAGCGAAGCAGCAAAGGAATCATCGCAGTATGTTGCTTATGAAGGATGAAGTTTACAAGATTGTCGGCGCGGCAATGGAGGTTCATTCGCAGTTGGGTTCAGGCTTTCTCGAAGCTGTCTATCTGGAAGCGTTGGCGCGGGAATGCCAGGCTCGCAATATCCCATTTGAGCCGCAGAAACCACTTCAGATCCGCTACAAAGGACAATTACTCGCCAAGAGTTATATCGCCGATCTTGTCTGTTACGACGCCATTATTGTCGAGCTAAAGGCGATGGAACACCTCACCAACCGCGAGCAAGGACAGGTACTCAACTACCTAAAAGCCAGCGGATTACGAGTGGGTCTTCTCATCAACTTCGGCAGCATCGGCAAACTCGAATGGCAAAAACTCGTCCGCTAGCTTCTGCTTTTCTTCTTCTGCCTTCGTGTATCTTTGTGTGCCTTCGTGGATCAATTCTGCGAATCACCGTATACGATTATCGAAACCAATGAACAGAGATCAATGTCCTACCTCGAACTGACCGACATCCGTATTGAATATGACCGAGGATTGCCCGTGCTCGACGGTTTTCAGTTGGCCGTGGAGGAGGGGGAATTGGTGTCGCTGCTGGGGCCAAGCGGCTGCGGCAAGACGACGACGCTGCGCACGGTGGCCGGGTTCATCCAGCCGGTGGCCGGGCGCGTCACCGTGGGCGGCAAGGACATCACCGCGCTGCCCCCCAACCGCCGTGACATCGGCCTCGTCTTCCAGAGCTACGCGCTCTTCCCGCACCTCACCGTCTTCCAGAATGTGGCGTTTGGGTTGCAGATGCGCAAACAGCCCAAGGACCAGATCGAGCGCCGCGTCCTCGAAGCGCTGGCGCTGGTGGACATGGCCGCCTTCGCCGAACGCCGCCCCGCCCAGCTTTCCGGCGGACAGCGCCAGCGTGTGGCCGTGGCCCGCGCCATCGTCATCGAGCCGGCGCTGCTGCTCATGGACGAGCCGCTGAGCAACCTCGACGCCAAGCTGCGCGTGGGCATGCGCACAGAAATCCGCCGCCTGCAACAGCGCCTCGGCACCACCACCCTCTACGTCACCCACGATCAGGTGGAAGCGCTCACCCTCTCCGACCGCATCGTGGTGATGAACAAGGGCAACATCGAGCAGATCGGCCCGCCCGAAGAGATCTTCCAGACGCCGCGTACCGCCTTCGTGGCCGACTTCATGGGCTTCGACAACCGCTTCGACGGCCAGTTAACCCTCGACGGCGGACGCCCCACCGTGCAGACCGCCGCCGGCGCGTTCGTCACCGAGCGTACCGTCCACGTGCAGGCGGGGCCGGTGCGCGTCTTCTTCCGACCCGAAAAGGCGCACGTCACCGCCACGGCGCAGCCCAACAGTGTCGCCGGTAGCGTCCTGCTGCGCACCTTCCGCGGCGTCACCGTGGAATACCTCGTGCGCACCGAACTGGGCGAATTCATCATCTACGCCGACGACGATTCCCGCTTCCTCGAAGGTGACAACGTCTACGTTGTGTTGCCGGCAAAGGATCGGATTGTGATGAAGGGGTGATTAGGGACTGGGGATCGGGGACTGGGGATCGGGGACTGGGGATCGGGATCGTGCTGAGCTTCTGAAATCGCCTGATCGCCTGCACACTACCGACGCGGAGAAGGCATCCTCAGATGCCGGGTGGACCCGACTAAGCTGTATCTGAGGATGCTCACTCCACGGTCTGCAATTAATCGTAGATCACCCAATCTCGCGCAAACCGTACCTGATTGGCAGGAGGCATAGCTACCTGCACACGATCCCTAATCCCCATTCCCCCCCAAACAAATCGAACTGGAAAGGATCACCCCTTGACCCTCATCGACGCCGCACTCGGCAAACTACCCGTCGACCTGTTGATCACGAATGTGCAGGTGGCGAATGTCTTCACCGGCGAAGTGTACCCGGCGGACATTGCCATTTATCAAGGACGCATTGCGGCTGTGGAGAAATCGGCGACGTTGCCGCCCCGTCAGGCAGTGGACGTCCTCGACGGTGGTGGTCGCATCGCAGTGCCTGGGCTGATCGACGCCCACCTGCACATCGAAAGTACGCTGGTGACACCCGCCCACTTCGCCGAAGCGGTACTGCCGCTGGGCATTACCACCGTCCTCGAAGACCCGCACGAAGTGGCCAATGTGCTGGGCATCGACGGCATCCGCGCCATGATGGCGGCTTCACAGGACATCCCGCTCAAAGTGGAATACCTGATCAGCTCCAGCGTGCCGTCGGCGGCGGGGCTGGAGCGCACCGGCGGCGTCATCGGCCCCGACGAGGTGACGGCGCTGATCGGCGATCCCCATGTGCTCGGGTTGGCAGAGGTGATGGACGGCGCCGGCATCCTGGCCGGTGACGAGCGACTGCGCGCCATCCTGCGCGCCGGGGGTGGCGGCGACGGCATGCGCGTCGACAGCCCCGGCGTCATCGAAGGACACAACCCCATGCTGCGCGGACGCGAACTGGCCGCGTTCGTGGCCGGCGGCGTCGACTCGGATCACACGCTCTCCACGCCCGAAGATCTCGTGGAAAAGGCGCGGCAGGGTGTCGTCCTCATGTTGCAGGAACGCTACCTCAGCCGCGAGTCCATCGCGGCCCTGGAAGCGCTGCCCCACGACATCGGCCTCTGCCTGGTGACCGACGACGTCGCCCCCGACTACCTGCTCGAACGCGGACACCTGGATCAAGTCCTGCGCCGCACCATCGAGCTGGGCATGGACCCCATGCGCGCCCTCCGCTCGGTGACGCTCAACCCGGCGCGGCGTATGCGCCTGTGGGATCGCGGCCTCATCGCTCCTGGCCGCGCCGCCGACATCGTCCTCGTCGACGATCTGGCCGACTTCCACGCGCACACGGTGCTGGTCGACGGCAAAATCGTGGCACAGGACGGGCGCTGCCTCTGGTCCGCCCCAGCGCGTGACGGCATGTACGATCTCACCGGCACCGTGCCGTTGCCACAGCAGACCGCCGCCGATTTCACAATCCGCGCCCCCGTGGACAACGGACGCGTCCCCATTCACCTGATCGACTGTGTCCCCGGCCAGACGCTGGTGCGCAAGAGCGTGGTGGACATCGACATCGCCGACGGCGCGCTGCAACTGGCCGACGACATGGCCTTCATCTGCGTCGTCAACCGCTACGCCGACGCCGGGGAGCGCGCCTTCGGCGTGATCCGCGGGCTGGGCATCCGCCAGGGCGCCTACGCCACTACCTACGCCCACGACGGCCACAACCTCTGCGTCGTTGGCCGCACCCCCGCGGACATGGCGCGCGCGGCCAACGCCGTCATCGCCGCCGATGGGGGCATCGCCGTAGTCGTCGACGAAGCGCAGACCGTGATCATGCCGCTGCCCATCGCCGGCATCCTCTCGGAAAAGCCCGTCCACGCCGCCGCGGACCAGACCCGCGCCCTCGGCCACGCCCTGCGCACCATCGGCATCGACCATCCCTACTGGCTCATGCGCATCTCTACCTTCACCCTCCCCGTCAGCTCCGGCCTGCGCATCACAGACGTGGGGTTGGTGGACGCGGGCGCGGGAGGTGGTGTCGCTGTTTTTGTAAAGCTGAGATTGGGGGATTAAGAGATTGGGCGATTGGGGATCGATATTGGCGATCCCCAATCGCCCAATCTCCATCCCTTCATTCAACCTACAGGCCCAAAACAACCATGACAACCCCAACCATTCTCGACGTGGATACTGGCTACGACGACGCGCTGGCGCTGCTGTTGGCGCTGCGTTCGCCTGCATTGGACGTGCGCGGGGTGACCTGCGTGGCGGGCAATCAACGATTGCCCCAGGTGGTGGTGAACACACTGAAGATCATGGACGTCGTCGGCGCGGATGTGCCGGTGGCGGCGGGCATGGATCGCCCCCTGATCGAGGAACTGCGCGAGCCGGCCCTGCTACACGGACACGACGGCATGGCCGACCTGGGGCTGCCGCCGTCCACGCGCAAAGTGTTAGACGTCCACGCCGTCGAATTCATGCGACAGACGCTGGCCGCGTCCACTGAGCCGGTGACGATCATCGCGCTGGCCCCGCTCACCAACATCGCCACCTTCCTGCGCATGTACCCCGGTCTGCGCGACCGCATCGGCGAAATTGTGATCATGGGCGGTTCGGCCATCGCCCACGGCAACACGTCACCGCTGGCCGAATTCAACATTCGCCAGGACCCCGAAGCCGCCGCCATCGTGCTGAGCAGCGGTTTGCCCACGCGCCTCTACCCGCTCGACGTCTTCCGCAAGGTCCGCTTCAACCGCGCCGAGATCGACGCCTTCGCCGCCGCCGCCAACCCGGTGACGCGCACGGCGGGGCGCATCATGCAGTATGCGCTCTCCTACTTCCAGGCCGAATGGTCCTTGATCGGCGACGCGGGGACAGTCGCCACCGTCATCGATCCCGGTGGGTGTGAGGTGCAACGGTTGCCCGTCACCGTGGAGCTGACCGGCGCAGTCACCCGTGGCGCCACCATCGTGGATCGCCGCACCGCCGCCCAGCGCGCCCGCCCCAACGAGTGGTGGCAGACCAGCGTCCACGAGGTCGACGTGATTCTCGATCTGGATGCAGAGCGATATCGGAGGGTGTTTGGGGAGGGGATTAGGGATTAGGATCGGGGACTGGGGATCGGGGACTGGGTAGACAACACAGCCGACAAATCGGCATCATCTCGCCTACACGATCCCCAGTCCCCGATCCCTATCTCAGATTATGCCACGCCCACCAGAAACGCTGCCCCGCGGTGAAGAAGACCAGCGCGCCCATGATCCAGAAAAGGGCGGCGACGTAGCCGGGCAGGATGAAGAAGAGGGAAAAGAGGAAGACTGTCTCCGCGCCTTCGATGAGGCCGGTGGGCATTTCCATCGTGGTCAGGCGGCCGCGATCGCCTGATTGCGCTTTTCGAGGATCGCCGAGAGCAGCGTCCACGAGAGCGTGTTCACCTGGAACGAGACGAGTAAGAAGATCGTCGCCCACAGATTCTGCGTTGTCGGCATTGCCCACAAAAACGCCAGCGGTACGAGCAAGTAGACGACCCAGTCCAAAAGTAGATCGAGATAGCCGCCCCAGTCGCTGGTCTTGTTGTGGACACGTGCGGCCAGGCCGTCAACCCCGTCGAGGACACGGTTGAGCAGCCACAGCAGCAACCCCACCTCCACCCAGCCGTAGACCACCGCCACCGCCGCGAAGATCCCCGGAATCACCGCGATCACCGAAAGCTGGTTGGGCGACACCTCCGCCAGATAGCGTCACCAGGGGCGCAGCAGCCGATCCTTCTCGCGGCGCAACAATGCGTCCTTCATAGCCTGCTCCTTTTGTCGATGGAAATGAGACAGTCGTCTCAGGCAGTGGTCCTCGAACGCGGGGATGAACGTCCTCGGCTGGGCAAAAAAACGCAGGAGCGTCCACGCCCCTGCGTTCTGCCCACCGGCATTGTCAACGCATACGCGATTTCGTTCAGTAAGTCACTCTACATCGGGGATCAAGAATAGAACGCGGATTGAGCGGATCGGGCGGATTTTTCTGAATATCATCCGCCTAAGTCTGCCCGATCCGCTCAATCCGCGTTCTATTTCTGCATCTCGATGCGTTCCAGCCCGCCCATGTACGGACGCAGCACCGGCGGGATCACCACGGTGCCGTCGGCCTGCTGCCCGTTCTCGAGGATGGCGATGATCGCGCGGCAGCGCCAGCCCTGATCCGTTGAGCGTGTAGACGTATTCTGTGCGCCCGCCCTCTTCGGGGCGGTAGCGGATGTTGGCGCGGCGCGCCTGGAAGTCGCGGAACATCGAACACGAGCTGACTTCCAGCCATTCCCCCGAACCGGCGGCCCACACTTCGAGATCGTACTTGATGGCGGCCACAAACGAGAGATCGCCGGTGGCGATGGCGATGCGACGGTAGGGGATGCCCAGCCGTTCTAGCAGTTCCTCGGCGTCGTGGGTGAGCTTTTCCAGTTCGTCGCGGCCATGCTGCGGTTCCACGAACTTCACCATTTCCACCTTGTGGAATTGATGCACACGCTTGATGCCGCGTGCATCTTTGCCCGCCGACACCTTTTCGCGGCGGAAACAGGGCGTCGACGCCACATGGTAGATGGGCAGCTTGCCCGCTTCGATGATCTCGTCGCGGTAGAGGTTGGTCACCGGCACCTCGGCGGTGGGGATCAGCCAGTAATCTTCCTCGGCGTCGCGATAGAGGTTTTCGCCGAACTTGGGCAGGTTGCCGGTGCCTTCCATGCAGTAGCCGCGCACCATGAAGGGCGGGTAGACTTCGGTGTAGCCGTGTTCGCTGGTATGCACGTCGAGGAACCAGTTGACCAGCGCCCGCTGTAGCCGCGCCGCCGCGCCTTTGAGGACGTAGAAGCGGCTGCCCGACAGTTTGACGCCCCGCTCAAAGTCGATGATGTCCAACGCTTCGGCCAGTTCCCAGTGCGGCTTGGCGTCAAAGTCGAACGACGGCTTGTCGCCCCATTCCTTGAGCACCACGTTGCCCGATTCGTCCTCAGCCACGGGGACATCCGGCTCGGGGACGTTGGGGATGCGCATCATGGCGTCCTGGAAATCGGCCTCGATCTGGCGCAATGCCACGTCGATGGCGTCGATCTCGTCGCCAATGTGGCCCATGCGTTCCTTGAGCGCGTTGGCTTCGTCGGTCTTCTTTTCGCGGAAGAGGCGACCAATGTCTTTGGAGCCGCTGTTGCGTTCGGCGCGCAGCGCCTCGACTTTGGTGAGCAGTTCGCGGCGGCGCTCGTCCAGGTCCAGGGCCTTTTCCCAGGGCGCGTCGGTGTCGTTCAATTTGCGCATGGCTTCGGCCAGTTCGGCGCGGTTTTCGCGCATCCATCGGATGTCTAGCATGATTTCCTCCTCATTATCTTGATCAAAAAAACCTCTCGCCTGATCAACAGGACGAGAGGTCTCGTGGTGCCACCTGAGTTTGCAGCCTCTACCGGCTCGGCGTTGGCTGCCTCATTGCGCTGTAACGGAGCGGACCGTCCGGCCATTGCCTGCCGACGACTCGGGAGCTGCTGATCCACCATTTCCTGTTGCCTCGCACCGTCCGGCAACTCTCTGAAAAGGAAGGGCGGCAGACCGTGGTCTCCGTCGATGTCTTTCCTAATTTCTTTCCCAAGTATGCAACAAATCTAGCACAGCCCAATCCAACTGTCAAGACACCCGGGAACGCCATTTGACGTTCTATTCTTTGCGGTTTTATGGCAATTTCGACCAGGGATTGGCTGCCGCGCCGGGATCAATGCCGTCGAGGATGTTGGCCAGTTCCACCAGTTGAAGCTCGCCGATCTGATCGGGCATGCGGTAACACGCGAACGCCGGTGCGTTGAGATGATCCACCAGCCAGTTGAAGATCGCATCCGGCATCGACTGTTCCACATCCAGGCGCACGACAGGCAGGCTCAGTTCCTGCTGGCGCGAATGACGTTGCAACGGGTTGGATTTGGTGGGCCGCGGCTCGGCGGCGCGGATCACGCGGAACAGGTAGGCGCCATGCACCACAAGCCCGGGGAAGAGATCGGGCAGGAAGAAGCGCAACATCTCTTCACTCTGCAAGAAACAACGTTTTGTCTGGCCGGGTGCGCTCTGATCGGCGCCCACCGGCACATGGATGAAGCGAGGCAACAGCCGCGGCACTTTGATGCGGGCGTAGTTGGCCGGTTCCCATGCTTCGTAGCCTTCGGGGTGCAATTCCACCAGTAGATTGAGGCTGAAGCTACTGATGAAAGGGAACGGATGGCCTGGATCCACAGCAAGCGGCGTGAGCAGGGGGTAGACGCGCAATTGGAAGAAGCGGCGCACCCACTGTTGTGCTATGTCTTCCAACTCGGCGGGCGCACAGATGTGGATCCCTGCTTCGTCGGTGAGACGCGGCAGGATGTCGGTGCGCAGCATCGTCGAAACTCGCTGCGTGATCGACTCGATCTGCAAGGGCATCGCCTGTAGCCGCTGCGCAAGGACGGGATCATCGTTGGCCTGCGCACGCCAGACGGGAACATCAACGGCGAAGAACTGATCCAGCGTGGTGGCCATCAGCCCAAGGATGCGCAGCCGTTCCGCCACAGGACGCTGGATGTCGGCGCCTTCTTGCAGGAGATAGGCTGTCTCCCACAGCGCCGGCGGCAGGTCTTCGGTGGGGTGGTAGGTGCGCAGTCCTTGGGCCAGGGCCTGGGCGCGCGCCACCATTGGATCGACATCGTGTAGATCGAGTTGGTGGCGCGGCTTCATCGTCAGGCTCCGTTGACTCTTGGCGATTCAGTGGGTTGGATTTCGATAGCCAAACGGCTCGCCGTTTGGCTATCGAAACCCAACCCGTATCAGCGCACTGCGCCTTCGGCCAGTCCGGCGGCGAAGGGCGCAGGGCGTGAACAACGGCTGCTCAGTTGAACATGGCGATCTTCGTTGGAGGCGACGTGGATCGCTTCCATGATCTCAAGGACGTGGTAGGCCATCTCGCCGGATGCGCGATGCGGCCGCCCGGTGACGATGGCGTCGGCCATGTCGGCCAGGCCAAGTCCGCGCGAGGCTTCGAGATTGGGGAAAGTAGGCTGAAGCTCGGTCCAGTCGCTGTCGCCGGTCTTACGTAGCAGGGTGACGCCGCCGAACGTGTTGGGATCGGGCAGGCTGAGCGTGCCGTCTGTGCCGTAGATTTCGATACGCGGCAACGCCGACGCTTTCACGTCGAAGGTGGTGATGATCGTTCCAACCGCCCCGCTGTGGAAGTCCAGCAGCCCGACCACGTGGGTGGGGACGTCCACCGTCATCACGGTACCCTTGAGCGGCTCGCTGAGGATCGTGCGCTCGGGCCAGGTGACGCGTGTGGCCCCGGTGACGCGGCGCACATCGCCCAGCATGGCCACCAGCGCGGTGAGGTAGTACGGCCCCATGTCGAACATCGGGCCGCCGCCGGCTTTGTAGTAGAACTCGGGGCTGGGGTGCCAATGTTCGTGTCCGCGGCTCATCATGAAGGCGGTGGCGGCCACCGGCGCGCCGATGACGCCGTCGTCGATGAGCTTGCGCGCCGATTGCAGCCCGCCGCCCAGGAAGGTGTCGGGCGCGCAGCCGATGCGCAGTCCTTTGGACGCGGCCAGTTCGAGCAACTGTTGTCCGTCGGCGGCGCGCAGGGCCAGCGGCTTCTCGCTGTACACCGACTTGCCCGCTTCCAACGCGGCTTTGTCGATGTCGAAGTGCGCACCGGGAATGGTGAGGTTGAGAACAATGTCGATGTCGGGGTCGGCCAGTAATTCGTCTACGCTGAGCACGCGCGGAATGTCCCATTGCGCCGCGGCGGCTTCGGCGGCCTCGCGCCGCAGATCGGCCACCGCCGCGATCTCGATGGTGGGGAGTCGCTGCGCCACCGTAAAATACTGCTTGCTGATATTGCCACAGCCGATCATGCCGATGCGGGCGGGGAGAGCGTTCACATTATGATCCTTGGGAGGGGATGGGTTCGGTTAATATGTGATAGGAAGGAGGGTGTAATGCGTAATTCGTAATGCGTAACTCAGATCGTGTCGAGACATTGATTCGCCAATCGGGCATCAGGTGCTCGACACGACCTTACGCATTACGAATTACGCATTACGCTCTGCTCGCCCAAATCAACCCGCGCCGCACGATCTCTTTCGCTTCCGGCACGTTGAAGTCCGCGGCCACGTGGCCCAAGGACGAGTAGAAGATCTTGCCTTCGCCCCAACGGCGTTTCCAAACAACGGGCATGACGGTTCCTTCGATCCACGGCGCGTATTGGCCGCCGAACGTCGTCGTCGCGAGGACTTCGTTGTTGGGATCGACGTGCATGTAGTACTGCTCGCTGTGCATTTTGAAGTCGCTGAGGCCCGCGGTGATAGGGTCTTCGTGATCGATGATGTTGACTTCGTAGTCGATGATGTTGCCGGGGTGGGCCACCCACTGCCCGCCCACCATGAACTGGTATTCGGTGTTGTTGCGGAAGGCGTCGGCCATGCCGCCGTGCCAGCCCGCAAAGCCTGTCCCCGCCTTGATCGTGGCCAGCAGACCAGCTTCCTGTTCCTTGGTGATGGTGCTCATGGTGAACACCTGTGAGATCAGGTCGAATGAGCGCATCTTGGCTTCGTCGGTGTAGATGTCCAGGGTGGTGTGGATCTCGACCTCGAAACCGGCTTCTTCCAACAGCGGCGCGAAGATCTTGACGCACTGTTCGGGTTCATGGCCCGACCAGCCGCCCCATACCATCAATGCCTTTTTCATCGTTGTCTTTGCTTTCTAGAGTGGGGTGTGAGAGGAGTTATTTTAACGTCGCAACCAGGTCGATGTACTTCTGCATGGCCTCTTCCTGGCTGAGTCCTTTGCGGTCGGCCCAGGCGTCGTATTTGGCGCGGCCCACCATGTCGGTGAAGCCAGGCCGCTTACCCGTGACGTCACCGACGGTCGCCTGTTTGTAGAACGCGTACAGCTTCAGCAGGTTCTCGTTGCTGGGGCGCTTGGGCAAGGATTGTGCTTCCTGTGCAGCCACTTCAAATAGACTCTTGAGATCGGACATGGCAGCCTCCTTGCAGACCATTACTGCGTCGATATCGATATCGTTAGTACCCCGTCAGTATACCATCCAAGCAGGCAAGATTCAACGGGAGTACGACGTCTCGATCTCGTGTCCACACAGTGCCTGGCGGCTGGGGTAACCAGAGCGCGGTGTATAATGAAACACAAGGCTACAGTCAAAAGGCAAAGCGCAGAAGGCAAAGGATGAAGACACGCATCTTGAACTTTGGATCGTTGAACATTGACCATGTCTACCGGGTGGCGGCCTTTGTGCGCCCGGGCGAGACGATCCACAGCCGGTCCTATCGGCAATTTGCCGGCGGGAAGGGGTTCAACCAGTCGATTGCGTTGGCGCGGGCCGGCGCGCCAGTGCATCATGCGGGGAAGATCGGGCCGGAAGGCGGTTGGTTGCTGGAGATGCTGTCCGCGGCCGGCGCGGTGACCGACGATGTGGCGCAGGTGGACACCCCCACCGGCCACGCCCTGATCCAGGTGGACGATCAGGGCGAGAATGCGATCATCCTCTTCGGCGGGGCCAACCAGGCCATCACCGCCGAGGACGTGGACCGCGTGCTGCAATGCTTTGCGGCGGACGACTATCTGCTGCTCCAAAACGAGATCAGCCAGATGCCGTTGATCCTGCAACGGGCGGCTGAACTGGGGCTACGCGTTGTCCTCAACCCCGCGCCGATGACCCAGGCGCTGCTCGACTATCCGTTGGGGGGTGTGTCGATCTTCATCGTCAACGAGACGGAAGGCGAGGCGCTGACCGGCGTCTCTGATCCTGATGCGATTCTGGACGAGATGCGCCGTCGCTTCCCTGCCGCCGCCACCGTGTTGACGTTGGGCGGCGCGGGCGCCATCTACGCGGACGCCGATCAGCGCGTCCCCGTTGCTGCCGTGCCTGTGGACGCTGTGGACACCACCGCCGCCGGCGACACCTTCACCGGTTACTTCCTGGCGGGCATCGTGGCAGGCGAAAGTATCGCCGACGCGTTGCAGATGGCCGCCAAAGCCGCCGCAATCTGTGTGACGCGTCCTGGCGCGGCGGATTCGATCCCTGTGCGTGCGGAGGTGATCGAGCCTTCCGGGAGAAGTGGATGATACCTACGGAAAGCGATGGGGGACTGACGTAAACTGCCACTAAATGTTTAGTTTAATTTTGAACTAAACTGAAAACTGTGTTATTAATTGTTTTGTTAGAGCAGAGTGCTGCTTGATCAGCAAGTTGTTTGATTGGTTGTTCTGTTTTCATACTCGCAGTTCAATCCTCTTGTTGGAACCTTAGCGCTCGAAAGTCGACAGGGCAATGACGCCTGTCTACTCAAAGTGTCACAGGGAAAACACCTCGATTCCGGGCCATTATTGATTGGCCAATCCCTGCTTTCTACGTCCAAGTGTGTGCTGTACCGGTTAATTGAGATCTGCTTGCCGTCTTCCATCGGTTTGAAGGCTCGGCGGTTCCGCACGCTGACCAGTTCAACGCGTCCCTGGTTGATTTGTCATTCCCGCCTGTCGTCGACCTGCCCGTTGGGGTCACTATCCACGTTCATCAGGAGAAATATCGGTATCGGCACATGAGCACAAAACTAAAAGTTGAAAACTTAGTCAAAATCTTCGGTTCTTCGCCGCGCAGGCGTCCATTGGAAATGATGAAGGCCGGGGCGAGCAAAGACGAGGTCCTGGCCGAAACCGGCCACGTGATCGGCGTCAACAATGTCAGCTTCGATGTGGAAGAGGGCGAAGTTTTTGTGGTGATGGGGTTGTCGGGTTCCGGCAAGTCCACGCTGATCCGCTGCCTGAACCGCCTACACGAGCCCACCGACGGTCACATTTACCTGGATGGCGAAGACATTCTCAAAGCCAACAAGCAGCAGTTGGAACAGATCCGCCGTACCAAGATGGCGATGGTCTTTCAACATTTTGGCCTGTTTCCGCACCGCACCGTAGGTGACAACGTGGCCTACGGGCTGAAGGTGCGCGGCATGTCGCCAGAAGAGCGCCGCCAGAAGGCCGAAGAAGCATTGGCTTTGGTGGGCCTTGCCGAGTGGATCGATCACTATCCCGACAATCTTAGCGGCGGCATGCAGCAGCGCGTTGGCCTGGCCCGGGCATTGGCCACCGACGCCGATATCCTGCTCATGGATGAAGCCTTCAGCGCGTTGGATCCGTTGATCCGGCGCCAGATGCAGGACGAATTGATGCAGCTACAGGAACGACTGCACAAGACGATCATCTTCATCACCCACGATCTCAACGAAGCGTTGCGTATTGGCAACCGTGTGGCGGTGATGCGCGACGGCGAAATCGTGCAGATCGGCACCCCCACCGAGATCATCACCCAGCCGTCGGAAGAGTACGTGGCCAAGTTCATGGCCGATGTGGATCAGTCGCGGTGCTCAGCGCCGAATTTGTGATGAAACCCACCCACCGCTTCCACCGCGGCGATGCTGTGGACAAGGTCATCGAGCGCATGAACCGTTACAAGGTCGACACGCTCTACGTGGTGGATGACGAGGAGCGCACCGAAGGCTTCGTCCGCCGTCGCGAATTAGAGGCGATCCGCCAGAACGGAGGTGGTCCACTGCGCAAGGCGATCAAGGCCGATTTCCCGAAGACGGCGCGTTTTACGCCGCTCAACGAACTGTACGGCCTCTACGAAAGTGGCATTCCGGTCGCCGTTGTAGGCGACACGGGCAGGTTGCTCGGTGTCGTCTACCCGTTGGATCTACTGGCAACGTTGGCCGCGGCGGAAGAAGTCGCAGTCGATTGATTCACCGTCGACTGATTCACCGTCGATTGATAACAAGATCAGATGGATGTCGCCAACAACACTTGGTTGCGTATTCAACAGGAGAAATAAGCAGTGGATTTTGAGCAATTTTTTGACATTGTCCCCCTTGGAGACTGGGTTTCCGACGGCTCCGAGTGGTTTGTAAACTCGCTGGTGCAATACGCCAGCCCGTTCTTCGATGCGATTCAGATGCCCATCAGTTGGATGTTGGAAATCCTGGACAGCGGACTGAACGCCGTCCCCTGGCCGATCATCATCCTGATCGTGGCGGCGCTGGGCTGGTACAACGCCGGGCGCACCGTGGGGATCCTGGCTGCTGTGGGTCTCATGCTCACCGGCTTCCTGGGCTACTGGACGCTGACCATGACGACGTTGGCGATGGTGCTCACGGCGCTCTTCTTCTCGGTGCTGATCGGCGTACCATTGGGCATCTGGGCCTCGCGCAGTGATCGTGTTAACGATACTTCACGCGTTGTCCTCGATGGGATGCAGACGATTCACCCGTTCGTCTACCTGGTGCCGATTGTGATGTTGTTGGGCATCGGCAAAGTGCCGGGGACGATTGCCACCATCATTTTTGCGCTGCCGCCGATTGTACGCCTGACCAACCTGGGCATTCGTCAGGTCTCCGCCGAGGTGGTGGAGGCGGGCAAGGCGTTTGGCGCCAGCGACCGCAACCTGCTCTTCGATGTGCAGATCCCGTTGGCCATGCCCACGATCATGGCGGGATTGAACCAGACGCTAATGCTTTCGCTTTCGATGGTGGTGATCGTGGCATTGATCGCCGGCGGCGGGCTGGGGCAGGAGATCCTGCGTTCTGTGGGCCGCCTCGACATCGGTCGCGCCGTCACCTCGGGGCTTTCTGTGCTGGTGCTGGCGGTTGTCCTCGACCGGATTTCGCAGGGCAAGGGCGCTGCTGCCGGCCGCGAAGAAGACGCCTAACATGTTGGGGCCATTGCTGCCGTGTCCGCCTGTCACCTGGCGAACGTCGGCGACAATGTGAAATATAGATAGACAAACTAAAGTTGCAATTGGGAGGTTTTCAATGCGAACACGATTGATGTCTGTTTTTGTCGTAGCACTGGCAGCGCTCTTTGTGGTTGCCTAGGTGCAGACGCCGGCTGCACCGGCAGAACCCGCAGCCGAAGCGCCTGCAGCCGAAGAAGCCGCCACCGAAGCGCCTGCCGAGGAAGCATCAGAACCGGCCATGGCCAGCGGTGAGATCACCATGGCCTGCCACATGGGACACGGGCTGGTTCCAGGCCGCCGTCTACCAGACGCTACTTGGCGAACTGGGCTACGATGTCGAACTGGCAGGTGATCTGCCGGCCGAGACGTTCTACCCGGCCCTTGCCAACCGCGACATCGACTTCTGGCCGAATGGCTGGTTCCCGCTGCACAACACCTTCCTGGACAGGGACATCGTTGCTGGCAAAGTTGAGCCGGTCGGTTATCAGGTTCAGGCTGGCGCGTTGCAGGGCTTCCTCGTGGACATGGCGAGCGCTGAACAGTACGGGATCACCAACCTGACCGACTTTACGGATCCGGAAATTGCCGCCGCTTTCGACACCGACGGCGATGGCAAGGCCGACCTGACCGGCTGCGACGCCGGTTGGGGCTGTGAAGGCCGCATCAACGAGATCCTGGCCGATCTTGAATTGGAAGACAGCATCACCCACGTGCAGGGGACCTACTCCCTGCTCATGGCCGACACCATCGCCCGCTACCAGCGCGGTGAGCCGATCCTCTTCTACACGTGGACACCCAACTGGACTGTCAGCGAGTTGAAGATCGGTGAAGACGTCCTCTGGATCACCGTCCCCGGCACCGAGCCATCCGAAGGCATCGCCGGCTGCACCGAAGATCCCTGCGCAATGGGCTTCGTCGCCAACGACATCCGCACCGTCGCCAACATCGAATTCTTGGAAGAATTCCCCGCGCCAGGTGTTGTTTGAGCAGGTCGAGATCCCGCTGGAAGACATCGCCGCCGAGAATCAGCTTCTCGTCGACGGTGAAGACAGCGAAGAAGACATCGCCGGCCATGCCGCCAGTTGATCGAAGAGAACCGCGACCAGGTGGACGAGTGGCTCAGCGTTGCCCGCGAGGCCATCCAGTAACCAGGCTTCGCGCCCTATCGAACCGAAGCCCAATTACCCCAGTTGGGTTTGAGAATACGTCGTCTACGGCCTCGCGAGGCCGTAGACGACGTATTTTTGTTTCGACCTGCGCCAGATTACAGCAGATACTCCGATGATGCGACGGTTTCCATTGTCTGATACAATCCCATCACGAACCCGATTCAAGCATCCTCACCGGAGATGATCACTGATGAAACGAAGTGGAATCCTCAACGCAGAGATCGCTGCCGTGGTGGCCAGATTGGGACACATGGACTCGATCACCATCGGCGACGCCGGATTGCCCATCCCCAAGGGACCGAAGCGCATCGATCTGGTGGTGAAACCGGGCCTGCCCTCGTTCTTAGACGTCCTCGCCGTGGTGTTGCAAGAACAGGTGGTGGAAAAGGCCGTGATCGCCGCCGAAATGGCGCGCGTCAGCCCTGATCTGTACCAGCAATTGCGCACTGTCCTTGGGCCGATTCCTGTGGAAACCATCTCGCACGAGGAATTCAAACAGCGCACCGCCACAAGCCGCGCCGTCATCCGCACCGGCGAATTCACACCGTATGCCAATGTGATCCTGGTGTCGGGGGTGGCGTTTTAGTCAGGATTGGTGATTGGTGATTGGGGCAGAAGTCGCTCGCCGCGTTGGGGGATCCATTCCACCCGATCCATGTTCTATCAATTGACTCTACTGCAAAAAGGTCGCTCAAGCGCAAAAGTCCGACTTGTCTCAGGAGGGGAACAACCGCAAATCACACAGAAGTCGGACTTTTCGCAGTGGAGTCATCAATTGAGTCCGCTGCAAAAGTATTGGAGTCATCAATTCGCACGCCGAGAGGAGACTTTGCATGGTCGACGGGATTCAACAGGACGATCTGTTCCGCCTGCGTTTTATCCAGGACGCGGTGCTGTCGCCGGATGGGCGCTGGGTGCTCTACACGCTGATGCACACCGAAGAAGAGAAAGCGGACAAACCCGCCGCGCAAGACAAGCCCGACAAACCCACGCAGTGGCGCGATGTGAAGACGCTGTGGCTACTTTCGCTCGATGACGGCAGCAGCCGCCAGTTGACGTCCAATGCGGCCAACGCGTCCTTGCCTGCGTGGTCGCCCGACGGCAGGACGGTGGCGTTTCTCTCGGACAGGCAGGGGAAGACGCAGATCTTCCTGTTGCCCATGGACGGCGGCGAAGCCAGGCCGCTCACGTCCTTTACGCAGGGGGTGACAGGACGCCCCACCTGGTCGCCCGACGGCAGCGAAATCGCCTTCACCGCCGGCCCACAGGACGGGCCGCCCGACGACGCCGATCCCTACCGCTTCACCCGTCGCGTCTACCGCTTCGACGGGATGGGCAATGTGGATCGCGTGGTGCAAAACATCTTCAGCGTGCGCGTCGACGGCGGCGAGATCAAACAGTGGACAGACAACAATGCTGTCAACGCCCAGCCCGAGTGGTCGCCCGACGGACAGTCGATCCTGTTCCAGTCGCGCTTCTGGCCCGAAGACAGCGGACAGTACGGCAAGTTGTGTGTGATCAACCGTACGGGTGAAGTGACAACGGCGCTCGAAGCGTGGCAATCATTGATGACCGCGCACTGGCTGCCCGACGGCAAGCGCATCCTCTTTGCGGCGGCGCGCGGTGATCTCCCCATCGGCACGCAGTGTGATCTGTGGAGCGCCAACCTCGACGGCGGCGAGCTGATCAACCACACCGATGGGCTGGATCGGCAAGTGGCCGGCGATCTCCAACCCGATTTCCCCTTCGATGTGTTGGGGCAGCCGCGTATCCTGCTGGACGCCGCCGCTGAAACAGCCTTTGTCGAAGTGCAGTGCGGCGGCGAAGTGCGCATCTACCGCGTCTCGCTCAAGGGCAAAGATTACGCTGCCGTGGTGAGCGGCGAACGCAGTTGTTTCCCCCTGGGCCTGCACGGTGACACGTTGATCTTCGTGGCAAGCAGCCTCAACAACCCCACCGATCTCTTCAGCGTGGATCTGCGCAACGGCGAAGAGTGCCAATGGACGCGGGTGAACCAGGCATTGCTCGAACAGCGCGCCCTGCCCGAAACCGTCCAGATGACCTTCCCTGGAGAGGACGGTGTCGAGGTCGAGGGTGGGTGATGCTGCCGCGCACCGGGCAAGCGCCCTTCCCTGGCTTCCTCTACATTCACGGCGGGCCACACAGCGGTTTTGGCCACGTCTTCTCGTTCGATTTCCAGATGCTGGCAGGCGCGGCTACGCCGTCATCTTCATCAACCACCGGGCGTCCACGGGCTACGGCAACGCCTTTGCCACCGCGATCAAGGGCGATTGGGGTCACCTCGACTACACAGACCTCATGGCGGGCGTCGACGCCGCCATCGAGCGCGGCCTCGTGGACGGTGACAACCTGGCCTTGGGTGGCCTTTCCGGCGGCGGCAACCTCACCTGTTGGATCATCGGCCAGACGGATCGCTTCAAGGCCGCCATCCCCGAAAACCCGGTGACCAACTGGGTGAGTTTCTACGGCGTCAGCGACATTGGCCCGTGGTTTGCCGTGGAGCAATTGGGCGGGCGCCCGCACGAGATCCCCGACGTCTACCGGCGCTGTTCGCCTATCACCTACGCCCACCAGTGCAAAACGCCCACGCTATTGGTGCAGGGCAACAACGATTGGCGCTGCCCCGCCGAGCAGTCGGAGCAATTCTACGCTGTCCTCAAGGCGAGCGGCTGTCCAGTGGAAATGGTGCGCCTGCCCAACAGCGCCCACGCCGAATCCATCGGCGGCGCATGGAAGATACGAAAAGCGCACAATGATGCGTTGATGGGTTGGCTGGAGAGGTATATGATGAGTGGTAATTTGACCGCCGACCACATCTGAAGTAAAATCCAAGGTCGGTACATGCAAGGTAGGACCGTGGCGGGAATTTGTTCACGCCTGAAACGTGGACAGATGCCCGTTATTTGTTAGTAGATTTAGATTCTATCCTGAAATTCACAGCCGCCTGGCGAATTGTTCCAATGCAGAGCGGACGTTCTGCTGCGCACAGTGATTTCAGGATAGAAAGTTATTGAGTAGATAGGTTATTTCTGTGTTCGAGAGTCTGTCGGATCGACTGCAATCTATCTTTGGGCAACTCGCTGGGCATGGCAAGCTCTCTGAGGGCGATGTCAATGCCGCGCTGCGCGAGGTACGGTTGGCGCTGCTCGAAGCAGACGTCAACTACAAAGTGGTCAAAGATTTCGTTGGTCGCATCAAAGAACGCGCCATCGGCGTCGAAGTGATGAGCAGCCTCACCCCTGCGCAACAGGTGGTGAAGATCGTCAACGAAGAACTGGTCGAACTGCTGGGCAAACCGGCCTCTTTGAATCTGTCGGGCCAACCCTCGGTGATCATGTTGGTGGGCTTGCAGGGCGCAGGGAAGACCACAATGGCGGCCAAACTGGCGATGCGGCTGCGCAAATCGGGGCAGCGCCCGCTCTTGGTGGAGGCAGACATCTACCGCCCCGCGGCCATCCATCAGTTGGAGGTGTTGGGCAAGCAGATCGACGTGCCTGTCCACAGTGAAGGGACCGAGGTCCCCGCGCCGACGATTGCACGCAATGCGCTGCGTGTTGCACGCGAGAAGGCGTACACCGTGGTTATCCTCGATACCGCCGGTCGTTTGCAGATCGACGACGAGATGATGCGCGAGTTGGAACAGGTGCGCCTCGTGTCGCAACCGTCCGACGTGCTCATGGTGGTGGACGCCATGACCGGCCAGGAAGCGGTGCAGGTGGCCGACGGCTTCAACAAACGCGTCCCCCTCAGCGGCCTGATCATGACCAAGATCGACGGTGACGCCCGCGGCGGCGCCGCTTTGAGCATCCGCGAGGTGACGGGCGTCCCCATCAAATTTTTGGGGACCAGCGAGAAGATGGATGGCATCGAGCCGTTCCAGCCCGATCGCATGGCCGGTCGCATCCTGGGTATGGGCGACATCCTCACCCTGATTGAGCGGGCGCAGGACAACATCAGCGAAGAAGAAGCTGCCGCGATGGAGGCCAAACTGGCCGAGGGCGACTTCGATTTTGAAGACTTCCTCGATCAACTGCGCCAGTTGAAGAAGATGGGGTCCGTCACCGATCTGCTTAAGATGATCCCCGGCATGAACCAGATCGCCAAACAGGTCGATCCACAGGAAGCCACCAAGAACCTGAAGCGCGTCGAGGCCATCATCAACAGCATGACCCTCTTCGAGCGCCACAACCCCGACGTCCTCAACGCCAGCCGACGTCGCCGCATTGCCACCGGCAGCGGCAGCACCGTGCAAGACGTGAACCAACTGCTCAAGCAGTTCAAAGATATGCGCAAGATGATGAAGCAGATGGGGCTGATGGGTAAGGGCAAAGGCAAGAAGGGCAAACGTCGCAGCCGTGGCGGCATGGGCGGCAACTTCATGGACATGTTCAGCGGTATGCGTTAGAGTCTATCCTGAAATTCACAGCAGCCCGGCGAGTTTCACCAATTCAGAGTGGACGCTCTGCTGCGCACTGTAATTTCAGGATTGTTGTGACTTTGTGACTTGGATAATTCAGACGATTCTATACCCGGCTAACAGATACAGCTTGTATTCAAAAGGAGCAAGAGCGTAGTGGTCCGCATTCGCCTGCGCCGCATGGGCGCAAAAAATCACCGTTTTACCGTATCGTAGTGGCCAACCAGCGCAACGCGTGATGGCCGCTTCATCGAGACCATCGGCACCTACAACCCGCTGATCGATCCGCCTTCCATCAACCTCAAGGCCGACCGCGCAGCCTACTGGCTTTCCAACGGCGCACAGCCCAGCGACGCCTTGACCCCAATCCTGGTCAAAGAAGGCGTTATCGATGCCAGCGGCAAGGTGATCTACCAGCCCGCAGCAGAAGAACCGGTGGCCGAAGAAGTCGCCGCTTAGTCATCGGTAGGCTGTATCTGCACCGGACACAGGTTCCATCCTAAAGTTCACAAGGGAGGACCCGATGGAGAAGTTGGTTGAATTCATGGCCAAAGCCCTGGTCGAACACCCCGATCAGGTGCGGGTGACGAAGCGAGCGCAGCGAGATCGGTGATGTTGCGCTTGGAAGTATCGCAAGAGGACGCCGGGCGCGTGATTGGCAAAGGCGGCCGCGTGGCAAACGCCATGCGCACCGTGTTGCGCGCGCGACCACTCACGATGGACGCCAGGTTTCGCTCAAGATCTTGTAGGCGATCCCGGCACAAATCACCGGCAATCTCGAACGGTGACGCTGTGTTTCGGCCGTGGTTTTTCGCCACAAGCCAGTGAGCGTGGCGGCATTGCATCGGCGTCTCAATTGAATGATCAACGAAGCAGCGGGGGCGCGCAGCCTTCCGCTGTTTTTTTGATGGATAGGCGTGTAGGATCGGTTGCGACCGTACGAAATATGAGAATGAAAAAGAGGCAGGCATGAGCCAAGAATCAAACCCCGGCGATGATCGCCGACGCAGGCGGCAGAATCGGCGTCGCGGACACGCATCCCGGCGGACCGCTGGACTTCAAGGTCCCCGCTGGCTATCTCGTGGTTGGACGGGTGATCACGCGCACGGCGTGCGCGGCGAACTCTCCATCGAACCATTCACCGACTTCCCCGAAGATCGCTTTGCCGCCGGACAGATGATGCTCATCGGCGACGAGATGGAGGCCGTTGAAATCGAATCGGCGCGCCGCACAAGAACCGTGTGCTGATCTGCTTCGATCACATTACCAACCGCGAAGAGGCCGAGGCGCTGCGCGGCAACTGGATCTTCATCGCCGAAGAGGACGCCGCCGAACTCGACGAAGACACCTATTACGTTCACCAGATCGTCGGGCTGACGGCGCAGACCGCCGACGGCGCCATCCTGGGGACGGTGAAAGATGTCCTCGTCACCGGCGCCAACGACGTCTACCTGGTCGCGCCGGCGGAGGGCGTCAACGGTGGCAAGGAGATCCTGCTGCCCGCCATCGGTGATGTCATCGTCGATGTGGATGTGGCGGGCGGACGGCTCACGGTCAACCTCCTGCCGGGCATGCTGGATAGCGAAGCAGAGTAAGCATCGGTCACGCTGAATTGTCCGGTAATAGAACGCAGATTGGGCGGATCTGAACGGATTTTCTGCGATTTTATCCGCCCGGATCTGCTCAATCCGCGTTCTATTCTGATGGAAAATTCTGGAGCAAACGCCATCGGTTTGACAAAAGATCTGCCATCCACTATTCTCGACAACAACGTTGTAACCACGGTCTCCATCGCAAGGATACCCGCGCAGTGTCAGGTACACCATGCCCGTGAACGAACAAGCCTATTGGATCGCCTTCAACCGCGTGCCGGGCATCGGCCCCACGCGTTTGATGGCGTTGTTGGAAACGTGCGGCACCATCGAAGCCGCCTGGCGTGCGCCGATTCAACAGCTAAAGGCGGCCGGATTGGATCGCCGCTCGCTGGAAAGCCTGTTGAATGTGCGCCGCACGCTGGATCTCGAAGCAGAATGGCAGCGGCTACAGCGTAGCGGCGCCCGCCTGCTCACCTGGGACGATGCCGCCTACCCGCACAACTTGCGACAGGTACCCAACCCGCCGCCGGTCCTCTACGTGCGGGGTGAGATGACCCGGGCCGATGATCTGGCCGTGGCCATTGTCGGCACCCGTCGCGCTTCGGCCTACGGTCGCGAGGTGACCCATTCCCTGGCGCGCGAATTGGTTGAGCACGGCGTCACCATCGTCAGCGGGCTGGCGCTGGGCATCGATGCCGTGGCTCACCAGGCAGCACTCGAAGCGGGCGGGCGCACGCTGGCTGTGCTGGGCAGCGGCGTCGATCAGGTTTACCCGGCGAGCAATCGATCCATCGCCGCCGGTGTGCGCCAGAACGGGGCGCTGATCAGCGAATATCCGCTGGGGACGAAGCCCGAAGCGTCGAACTTTCCACCGCGTAACCGCATCATCAGCGGGCTGAGCCTGTGCGTGATCGTGGTGGAAGCCGGGGCGCGTAGCGGCGCACTGCTCACCGCCGGATTCGCCGCCGAGCATGGACGCGACGTCTTCGCTGTGCCGGGATCGATTCTGCACCCGGGCAGCGTCGGCTGCAACCAGTTGATCCAAAACGGCGCGGCGCCGCTACTTTCGGTGGCGGATGTGCTCGATTTCCTCGATCTGGAGCGGACGACGGCGCAGTTGCAGGTGCGGGCCGAAATCTCCGCCGATCCAGCAGAAGCCGATCTGTTGATGCACCTTTCCAGCGAACCCAAACACGTAGACGACATCGTACGCGATGTCATGTTGGCCGCCGCGCAGGTCACCAGCCTGCTCACATTGATGGAGCTAAAGGGCCTGGTGCGCCAGGTGGGTCCGCTGCGCTACGTGAAGGCGAACTAACACAAACGACCACCAACCACACCCTGAGGTACAACGATGTACGCAGCGATTCTGGCCGGCGGTGTCGGCACACGGCTATGGCCCCGTAGCCGCCAATCCCTACCTAAGCAATTCTCCGATGTCACCGGCAGCGGCGCGACCATGATCCAGGCGACGGTCAACCGCATCGCCGGCATGGTGACGCCCGAGCAGATCTACATCCTCACCGGCGACCGCTACCGCGGGCTGGCGGCTGAACAGCTCCCGGCGATCCCGCAAGAGAACATCCTGGTGGAACCCAGCGGACGCAGCACAGCGCCGGCAATTGGGCTGGCCTGTGTACACTTGCGCCGCCGCGATCCCGATGCGATTATCGCCATTTTGCACGCCGATCACGTCTTCCGCGACGAGGCGCACTACTGCGCGATTCTGCAACAGGCCGAAGTCGCCGCCCGCGCCGGTTACCTCACTGTATTGGGCGCGCAGCCTGATTCGCCGCACACCGGGTACGGATACATCAAACGCACGGGGGATCCGCTGCCGCTGGCCGGCGCTTGGCCTGTCTTCCGCACTGAGCGGTTTCTAGAGAAGCCGGATCTGGCCACGGCGCAACAATTCCTGGCCGAGGGCGGTTACTACTGGAATGTGGGCAATTTCATCAGCCGCGTGGATGTGTTGCTGGCCGAATTTGAACGTCAGCGCCCCGAACTCTACGCCGGTCTGCTGCGCATCGAGGCCGCGCTGGGGACCGACCAGGCCGACAGTGTGCTCCAGGAAGTATGGCCGACATTGCAGAACATTTCCATCGATCACGGCATCATGGAAGGCGCGGCCAACGTGGCCGTGGCGCCGCTCGACGCCGGCTGGAACGATGTGGGCAGTTGGGACGCGCTGGACGCTGTCCTCGTGGCGGGTGAAGACGGCAACTGTGTGGTACAGGGTGATGTGGTTCAAACAGAGAGTCGCAGCAACATTGTCAGCGGCGGGGACCGGCTGATTGCGCTTGTGGGCGTCGACGATCTGGTCGTCGTCGATACTGGGGACGCGATCCTGATCGGCCACAAAAATCGAATGCAGCAGGTGAAGGTGATCGTAGACAGCTTGAACGCGAAAAACCGCCAGGATCTGCTGTGATGTCTTTCGCGGACACAGGACATAAAAATGCGCCAAAATCCTCGCACACCATTGGGTGATTGGACGCCGGAGCAGCGTACACAGTTCAACCGTGTGGCTGTGTTCGGACTGTTGGGGATCGTGATCGGCTTCTTCCTGGCCACGGTGGTATGGCCCGCCGACAGGAGCGGCAGCCGATTGGACGATCTGCAACCGGCCTTGCGCGCCCAGTACCTTTCGGCGCTGGCCGACGCCTACGTCACCACTGCCGGCGACAACGCGGCCACCGTCCTCTCGCGGCTCACTGATCTGCGCGATCCACAGCAGGAACTGTCAGATGCGATTGTCTACTACCAGGGGCTGGACAGTGAGACCGCGCAACTCCACGAGTTCAACTTGCGCACATTGCAGGCGGAATTCGGCGGCGTAGCGGGCGTCCCCGGCGCGGCGGCGGATACCTCGGACACACCACAAGCGACAGCGCTGGATACAGCGGCGGAGACGCCGGTGCAAAGGACGCTGGGCCGTGCATCCTTGCTGGATTGGCTGCTGATCGGGGTCGCGATGGCGATGTTGATCGGCGGCGGCGTCTGGATCTTCTACCAGTTTGTCCTTATGCGCGATACCAATAGACGCTCCACGCGCCGCCGTGATCTTGACGAAGACGACTATCTCGATGAACCGGCGAGTGCCGACAGCGAAAACGACGATCCTTGGGACTACGACTTCGACGATGACGACGCCCAACGCGCCGCCGGCATTCCCCGCCCGCCAACACGTGAGGAGCAGTGGGAAAACTGGAACCGGCGAAGTCAGGAAGTCGGTGGCGGGCCGTTGGCGCAACCTGCACCGCGGCAGCCGACGCCGCAACAACAGTCGTTCATCCCGCAGCAGGCCCAGGATTGGGAAGATATCACGGTTGAGACGGACATCGACGTGGCATCGGCGCGCCGAGCGCAACCGCAGACCGATGACGATGCAGCTTCGTTGTGGTCGGCGACATCGGCCGAGGGCGATGCCGCGTTAACCGACGATACGTTGTCAGATGATGCGTTGTCAGATGATGCTTTGACCGATGACGCGCCGGATTTCGATGATACGCCCCCCATTGCCCCCCAGGCGCGGCAACTATCCCCAAAATCGGCGCCAGGCGCACCGCCCGCTCGCCGTGACGACGCGCCGGATGACATCCAAAACGCCGGTCGAGAAACACGCCGCCGTCCGGCCCCTGGTCAAGGCGACACGCAGCGTCCCAGGCCCGATGCACCGCCCCAAGACAGCCACAAACGCGATGACAACGGCATCATCGGCCAGGTGCAGGATCACCTTGCCGGTTTCAGGCGCCGCGACAGAGCGCCACAGCCCCCGCCGGTGCTGACCGAATTCAAAGCGACCTACTACCACGGCATCACAGACTACGAAGAGAGTTTCACCGTCACCTCGTCTCCAGAAAGCGCCGACATTCTAGGCGCCTGTGGCGTCGGCACCGCCCCGGACCTGGATCCGCAATCGGCCAGCAGCGACAATGTCCGCGTGCTGGATATTTGGCTCTACGACAAAGCGTCCATGAGCACACAGAACCAACTGCTGGCGGCGCGTGGCGTGGATCTGGACAGCCTGGCACAAAGACGGGCCAGCAGCGGCACCGTCACCGGTGAGCCGTTGGCCATCGAACCAGGCACGTCGTTCAAGTTGCGAGCGGATCAACTCTTGCTCGAATGCCAGATCGAATCGGTGTCCTATTTGGAGAATGCTCAGGGCGCACCGTTTCAGTCGGTGAGCCTGTCGCTGAAGGTGATGCGGAAGAGTTAGTAGAAGCCGGAGAAAAAATGATCCACGAAGGCACACATAGATACACGAAGCCAGAGAAGGAGAAGGACATGGATTACACGGAGTTTGAGGATTCACAGATGAACCCAAAATCCTTTTTTCTGCCGTCCTAAATGTCCTGAAATCCGCGCCCTTCTCTTTTCTCTCCTCTTCTTCGTGTGTCTTCGTGGATCATGAAATTCTGAGATGTCCTTAGAAGACCTTTACACCCGCTCTTCGGGATCGTAGAGCCGCGTGTACTCCTGAATTGCATACCGATCCGTCATGCCGGCGATGTAATCGCACACAAAGCGATGCAGGCCGGCATGTTCGTTGTCCGCTGGATTGCTTGTAGCGCCGGACTGCGCGGACGGCTGCTGGCCGAGCCGTCGGACACGGCGTAGCGTCTCCGGTGGCAGTTGTTCCGGCACCGAGACGTATGCCTCGAAGAGGCGCGCAGCGTGCGGTCGGCTTTGGCGGCCATGCGCACCACCCGGTAGTGGCGGTAGAAGCTTTCGTAGAGGAACTTCTTGAGTTCGGCGTTTTCCTCGGCCAACTCGGCGGAGTATTTCACCACATTCCCCGGCAGTTGACGCAGGTCGGCCAGCGTCTCCACACCCGCCTGCACCAGATTGTCGTTGGTGGCCGCGATGGTGTCCGACACCTGGATGCCCACCATGCGCCGAATAAAACGGTAGCGCGTCATGGGATCAGAGAGGCTGACGTTGCCGTTCTCGCCCAGCGAACTGAGCACACGCTGCGCCAGCCGCAACTGCAAGACGTCTTTGGGATCGAGGATGCCGGCGCGCAGGCCGTCGTCGGTATCGCTGGTGTTGTAGGCGATCTCGTCGGCCAGGTTGCTCAGTTGACATTCCAACGTGCCGCGCTCGTCGGGGTTGTAGTCGCGGGCGTCGACGATATCGTACGAAGTGTCGTGTTTCACCACGCCTTCGCGGACTTCGTAGGTGAGGTTGAGGCCGGGGTGTTCAGGGTAACGCTGCTCCAGCTGCGTGATGATGCGGTAGGTCTGCTTCTGGTGATCGTAGCCGCCGTGGTTGCGCATGAGATCGTTGAGCGTCTCTTCGCCGGTGTGGCCGAAGGGAGGGTGTCCTAGATCGTGAGCCAGGCAGATGGCCTCGGTGAGGTCCTCGTTGCAGCCCAGGGCGCGGGCCAGCGTGCGCCCGATCTGCGCCACTTCTACGCTGTGGGTGAGCCGGTTGCGGTAATGATCACCCTCGGAATAGACGAAGACCTGTGTCTTGTATTCCAGGCGACGGAAGGCGGTGGTGTGGATGATGCGATCTCGGTCGCGTTGATAGGCGGTGCGGTAGGGATGTTCGTCGTCTGGGTAGACGCGGCCCTGGCTGTCGTTGCTGTGCATGGCGTAGGGCGCCAGATCGTTGTTCTCGCGACGTTCCAGTTCTTCGCGGGTTACTAGCATGGATCACCTCCTGGGTGAAGAGTGGCAACAGACGACTGACGAAGGATCGTTACATCCAGTATAGAGTAGGCTGGGCTTTCCGAAAAGCGGCGTCGGTTGATGCCATGTGCAAGTAGAATAGAACACGGATCTGGAATTGATGAAAAACCTGCAACAATTCGTTGACAAGGAAAAACACTTTCGTTATAATTGTGAATTAGCGCAAGCGGTTGCACAGTTTTCTCTGCCGCCATGCACACCCCACCCCCAAGAACAGTTTGTTGTTGCTTATCGATACCTTGTACGAACCATAGCTAGAAATGAAGCGCCGTGTCAACGATCAGAGACGTCGCAGCGAAGGCAAACGTACATCCTAGCACCGTCAGCCGTGTCTTTTCGGGCAATGCACGCATCAGTGATCGTACGCGCAGACGGGTCCTGGCCGCGGCCAAGGCGTTGAACTTTCAACCCAACGCCATTGCGCGGTCGCTCAGTGTACGCCGCACCCACACCCTCGGCGTCGTTGTTCCTCACGTTTTCAAAGGCTATTTCGACGATACGTACTTCCCGCAGATCATGAGCGGCCTGTTGGATGTGACCTACGCCAACAACTATCGACTGTTGGTCTCCGGCTGCGAGAGTTATAATGACGAAATCGTGCAGACATTGCAGATCCTCGCCACGCGCCAGGCCGATGGCATCGTCGTCACCAGTGGCCGATTGGATGTGAACACCGTGGGTGAGCTGCGTGTGCAGGCGACGCCGCTGGTGCTCATCGGCCAGCCGCCGGAGCAGCACAAGGACGTGGCCTGGGTCGACGCCGACAACTGCGAGGACACGCGCAAGGTCATCGCGCGGCTGATCGAGTTGGGTCACCGGCGGATCGCCTACGTGGGCGGCGATCCGGATAGCCGTGTGGTGAAAGAGCGCCTGGAAGGCTATTGTCAGGCCATGCGCGAGGCAGGCATCACCATCGATCCTTCGTGGATTGATTATGGCTACTTCGTCGAGAATGGCGGCTATCAGGCGGTGGAGCGTACCCAGCGCAGTCACCTGCCCCCCACGGCCTACTACGCCGCCAACGATCTGATGGCGATTGGCATTTTGAACGCACTGCGTGAAAAGCAGATTGCTGTACCCGACGCCGTCTCGGTGGTGGGGACCAACGATTCTCCTGAAGCGGCGCATTTGACGCCCGCCCTCACGAGCCTGTGCGTACCCTACCGTGACATTGCCGCCGCCGCCGCACAGATGCTAATCGACGCCATCAAAGAGGACGTCACGCCCACCGGCTCGCAGATCTTCACGTCGACGCTGGTGGAACGAGAGACGACGGCGGTCTGCGCAGAGGACAGCGATCCAGCGGTTGAAACCGCCGGTTGAGATGGAAAACACGATGAATCGTGTTCGCAGAACCGGCTTCAGCCGGTTTCCCGTGTCAGACGCCGAATTCATTCGGCGGGGCGCGCGTGGTGTACTGTGGATCGAGTTCGCGGCAGTTTCAAATGCGTGAGTACGTGCAACTGAGGCCAGCCAACGTTAGCGCCGGTAATGTAGTTGCACGCGTCACATATATCGTTCGCTCTCTGTTTTACCCATTTCAATTGCTTCTGAAAGGAGATTACTTGATGAAGCCCCGAATTCTGTTGCTTGTTACCGTTTTGATGGCGCGTGCGCTGGTCCTGGCTGCGTGCCCGGGCGGCGAAACGCCTGCGCCTGCCGCCGAGGAACCCGCTGCCGCGGCCCCTGCCGAAGCGACGGAGGCCCCCGCCGCCGAACCCACCGAAGCGCCTGCTGAAGAAGCAGCCGCCGAAGAACCGACGGCGACCCCCGAAGCCGAAGAAGAAGTTGCGGCCGAGGAAGAAGCTGCTGCTGAAGAGGCTCCTGCCGAAGAAGCAGCAGCCGAAGAACCTGCCGACGTCGTCCTCAACACCTGTGAAGAGGGCGCGCCGTCCTTGACGATCTGGACCGACGACACCCGCTCCGAGATCCTGCAATCGGTGGGCGCCGAGTTCGAGTCGGCCACCGGCGTCTGTGTCTCCGTGGTCGAGAAGGGCTTCGGCGACATCCGCGACGACCTGAAGGTTGCCGGCCCCGCCGGCGAGGGCGCGGACATTATCATCGGCGCGCACGACTGGCTAGGTGAGCTGGTCGAGAATGGTCTGCTCTCCCCCATCGAGATGACCGATGACCTCCAGGCCAACTTCCTGGACGCCGCGCTGCAAGCCTTCGTCTACGACGGCGAGCTGTACGGCATCCCCTACGCCACCGAGAACGTTGCGTTCGTCTACAACCCCGAGCTGGTCGAGACTGCGCCCGCCACCTGGAGCGAAGTCACCGAAATCGCCACCCAGCTTGAGGCCGACGGCGTCGTCTCCAACGGCTACCTGATCCAGACCAACGATCCGTATCACTTCTTCCCGATCCAGACCGCGTTCGGCGGCTACGTCTTCGGCCTGACCGACGAAGGCTACAACCCCGAAGATCTGGGCATCGACAGCGAAGGCACGCTCGCCGCCTTCAACTGGCTGAACGACATGGTGGAAGCCGGACACATCGTCGACAGCGTCAACTACGACACCATGCACGCCGCCTTCGAGAATGGCGAGACCGCCATGATCATCACCGGCCCGTGGGCGCTGCCGCGCATCCGCGAATCAGGTATCCCCTACGCCGTGAGCAAGATCCCCGGTGAGGTGCAGGACGCGCAGCCGTTCCTGGGCGTGCAGGGCTTCATGGTCAACGCCTTCACCGCCGATCCGCTGCTGGCGCAGACCTTCCTGCGTGACTTCGTGGCCACCCAGGACGTGATGCAGGCCATCTACGATGCCGATCCGCGCCCGTCGGCCTTCATCGCCGTGCGCGACGCCATCTCCGATGCCGATCAGTTGGCCTTCGCCGAAGCCGGCGCCAACGGTCTGCCCATGCCCGCCATCCCCGCCATGTCGGCTGTGTGGTCGGCCTGGGGCAGCGCCATGGAACTGATCATCACCGGCGCTGAGGAACCGGACACTGCCCTCGCCAACGCAGCGGAACAGATCCGCGCCGCCATCGCAGGCCAGTAATGAGCACACGCATCCAGAGTGGGAAGGGGGGGGCTACGGCCCCCTCCGACTCACGGCCATCAACCTCGATAACGGAGTGGATATTCCGGCTGGGCGGCCTGGCTGTGGTCGACGCGATCGCACTCTGGTTGCTCTACAACATGTTCAATGACGGTGTCTGGTATCTGGGCATCGTCATTGCCATTGTAACGATCGTCCTCAACGCCGTCTTCCTGCGCGAAGAACTCTACCCGGTGCGCTGGGTTTCGCCGGGGCTGGCGCTGCTGGCTGTGATGGTCGTCTACCCGATTTTCTTCACGGTTTACACCTCGTTCACCAACTACGGCGACGGTCATTTGCTCACCAAGCAGCAGGTGATCCGCCAGTTGGAGCAGCAACGCTACCTGCCCGATGACCAGGGTCTCTTCGATTACACCGCCTACATCTCGCCCGACGAGACCAGCTTCATCCTCTGGCTCGAATCGCCCGACACAGGACAAAAACTGATTGTGCGTCCTGGCGAATCGGTGGAAGAACAACCCGCCGACGCCGCGCCGCCGGAACAGATCGACGGCTACCAACAATTGCAGCGTTTGCAGTTGCTGCGCTACACGGCGGCGTTGGTCGAAGTGCAGTTCGGCGCGGACGATCAGATCTTCCAGGTGAGCCAGCAGCAGTTGGGCAAGGCGGCGCAGTATCAGCAGCGCTACGAGTACCTGCCTGAGCAGGACGCTGTGGTGGATCTGCAAAATGATGTCACCTACACACCGGTGGAGGGGACCTTCACCGCGGCGGACGGCACACGCCTGCGCCCTGGCTACCAGGTCTACATTGGGCCGGACAACTTCATGCGGCTGTTGACGAGTCCGTCGTTGCGTGGGCCGTTCATCATGGTCTTCTTCTGGACGGTGGCGTTCGCCATCCTGTCTGTGTTGACCACGTTTGCGGTGGGGTTGTTCTTCGCCCTGGCCTTCAACACGCGGGATCTGCCGTTGCAGAAGGTGTTGCGCTCGCTGTTGTTGATCCCCTACGCCATCCCGGCCTTCATCAGCGTGCCGGTGTGGGTGGGTCTGCTCAACCCGCAGTTCGGCGTCTTCAGCGACGTATTGCAGAACCTGTTCGGCGTGACGATCCCGTGGTTCAGCAGCCCGACGTGGGCGAAGATCGGCATCCTCTCGATCAACCTGTGGTTGGGCTTCCCGTACATGTTCCTGATCACCACAGGCGCGCTGCAAGCGTTGCCCACAGACATCTACGAGGCCGCCGACATCGACGGGGCGTCGCCGTGGCAGACGTTCCGGGCGATTACGCTGCCGCTGTTGTTGATCACAGTGGGGCCGTTGCTGGTGGCGTCTTTCGCGTTCAACTTTAACAACTTCGTGATCATTGATCTCTACGCCCAGGGTGGCCCACCCATGAGCGGCACGCTGTCGCCGGTGGGGCATACCGACATCCTGGTGACGTACACCTACCGCATCGCCTTCGCCAGTGGCCGCGGCGCTGATCTGGGCTACGCGGCGGCGATTACGGTGGCGATCTTCTTGATCCTGGTGGTGATCACCTACTTCCAGTTCAAGTACACGAATATGTTGGAGGAGGTGAGCGAGAATGTCTAGCGCAAACATGGGGTCGATCAAACGACAGCGGCAGACGGTGCTGATCTTGCGCATTGTGTTGGCGCTGATCGCGTTGTCCTACGCGCTCTTCCTGCGGTGTGGATCGCCTGCGTCGGTGAACCTGTCGAACTCGCTGGTGAACCAGTCACAGATCCCGGCCAACGCTACATTTGAGAACTACCGCAACCTCTTCGATCCGCGGGTGATGCTCTTCCGCATCGGATGGTCAACTCGCTGAAGATTTCGATTATCACCACGGTGATCGGCATCTTCTTCACGGCGACGGCGGCGTATGCGTTCTCGCTCCGCTTCCGCGGGCGGCGTTCGCTGTTGCAGACGATTTTGCTGATCCAGGCTCCCCAACTCTTCTCCCAGCGATTTTGCGATGCGCTACATGCGGCCGAACTTTCACGCCTTTCCTCAACACCCACGCGGCGGGCTGATCCTGATCTTTACCTGGGCGGCATTTTGGGTGTCAACACGTGGTTGATGGCTGGGCTTTCGACTCGATTCCACGTGATCTCGACGAAGCGGCCACCATCGACGGAGCGTCCCCGTGGCAGACGTTCTGGATGGTGATGATGCCGCTGGTGCGCCCGATTTGGTGGTGGTGGGTCTGGCTGATCTTCGTGGGCACCTACCTGACTTCGTGCTGGCGCGTCATGTTGCAGTCGTCGGAGAACTACACGCTGGCGGTGGGGCTGAGCCTCTTCATCCGCGCATCAGTACGCCAACCGCTGGGGCATCTTCCGCCGGCGCGCTGATCGGCGCCATCCCCGTGGTGGTGATCTTCCTGGCCTTGCAGAAGTATCTGGTGGGCGGGTTGACGGCGGGGGCTGTGAAGGGGTAGTTTTTGTGGACAGATGGGCGGAAACACGGATCAGGGATCTGTGTTTCCGCCTTTTTTGTTTGGGGCGTGCTCACCTGCGGATATTCGAGCGCTGGATCGCTTAACTTAATGACATTTGGGGGGTACTATTCAGGTACGACGCACTGGCCAGGAGTGGCGACCTGTATGAGCCAACGTTTGGGCCAGTGCATCGCACCTGAATAGTAACGTTTGGGGCGTTGTTCGCGCCAAAAGCGTCGATGACTGGCGCATGGCAAGCCGCCACACTGACACCTCTGTTGCATCCGCGCACACTGGCTTCCAGGGAGTAACGACGGTCGATGTGACAATCGCCGTCCGTGGCTCCGTGCTTGTCTTCACATCATCAACTCCAACGCTCACGGCAGGATCGACCATGCCTTTGCAGAAGGAAGAGTTTCAGCAGATCTACGATGCCCTGCTCGAGGGGTACGACGAAGGCAATCTACGCCGAATGGTTCGCTTGGGGCCAGTAGCGCTCGACCGGCATCACCGGCCCGGGCAACCTCGAAGCGCGCATCTTTTGAACTGGTTGAGTGGGCAGACCGAACTGGCCGAGAACGTGAACTCGTCCAGCAAGCGTACGAATGGAATCCGTCCAACGTCTCACTTGCAGAAGGTGTACGCCGTCTGGTTTGGCGGGCGATCGTCGCCGGTGAGCGAAAGGTTGCTCCAGCCCGACGCCGCTGCGGCGCAGATATTTTTGAGCTACAGCCGTCATGATTCTGCCCACATGCAGCAGGTGCTCAGCTTGTTTCAGCAGGCGGGACTTTCTGTTTGGACCGATGATGGATTGGAACCGGCACGGTCGGTTGGCAGACGGCGATTGAGAAGGCCATTGAGCGCACACAATGTACGGTTGTGCTCCTTTCTCTCCCCATGCCAAACAGTCGCGATGGGTAAGCCTCGAAGTTGCTATAGCCCAGGAGTTGGGGCGACGTATCTTCCCATCCTGCTGCATGGCAACAAACGCGAGGCGGTTTTGTTTGGTCTCTTCGATGTACAGTACCTGATGCGCGCAAAAATCTGACAGATGCTGTAACCCAGCGCTTGTTGCCTTCGCTGAAGCGCTTTGACGTCGTAGATATCGAGTCGTCACCGACCGCAGAACTTGATATCGAGATAGTACCCGCGCCGAACATTGAGATCGGCCCTGCCGTACAGCAGAAATACCGACCACACCAATCCCGTCAGCCGACGATGGTGCGATCAAGGTTGATTGGGTGGAGGTCCCCGCCGGCGAGTTCATCATGGGCAGTGACATGAAGCAGGACAAAGACGCATTTGACGATGAATTTCCCCAACATCGTCTGCATTTGCCTGCCTACCGGATTGCCCGAACGCCTGTCACCGTGGCGCAGTTTGAAGTCTTTGTGAAAGCGACTGGGTACAAAACCACGGCTATGTTACGATCTGCCTATGTTTGGACCGGCAGCAAGTGGGAGGGCATCATGGGCGCTAACTGGCGGAATCCGCGGTCCTGATAGCAACGTCAACGAGAAGGCGCAACACCCGGTTACCTGCGTCTCCTGGCACGACGCCAGGGCATACCGCGAATGGTTGAGCAAGGAACTGGGGCAAGAAAATCCGTTTGCCCACTCGAAGCCGAATGGGAGAAGGCCGCACGCGGAACCGATGGGCGGAGCTATCCGTGGGGGAAATGACGCGCCCGATCAGGGCGCTGCAACTTCGATAGGAAAGTGGGCGATACAACGCCGGTGGGGAAGTATCCGAGAGGGGCGAAAGTCCATACGGTTGTCAGGACATGGCCGGGAATGTTTTGGAGTGGACCAGCAGCGAATTCGTGTGTCATACCCATATGATGCCAAGGACGGGCGAGAGAATTCCTCGAAAGCGGCGCACGTCGTGTGTTGCGGCGGCTCGTTCTACGGCGACCGTCAGGACGTGCGGTGCGCCTTCCGCCTCTTCAGGTACATCCTGCCCCGCTACGGCTACATCGGGTTTCGGGTTTTGTCCCCCGGCAGTTGATACTCTGGCATCTGTTCTGCTCTGGTCTCTGATTCTGCTCTGCCTCTCTGCCTCCCCTAGCTGGGTGTGGGGGGCGCAGCACCCCACGAAAATCTGGGAAGACGCGATATCACCCAGGTAAGCGGTAACTATGCCGACATTCACGATTGGACCAATCTCTATGTGGCGTACCGCAAAGCAGCGCGCAGGCAAGCGCGGTCACGGTCCAGCCGCGATTCGAGTTTCCGCCTGGAAGACAATCTCGTTCAACTCCAGGATGAATTAGCGGCGGAAAACGTATCGCCCTGGCCAGTACGTTAATTTTGTCATCCACTAAACCAGTTGTCGCCTGATCAGTGCCGCCCCTTTCCCAGATCAAAAGCCGCCATCATGCGCTTGCCAGGTGATCGAACCCGCCTTTGAGCGTAGTTTCATCTATCGCTCTTACGCCAACCTGGTTGGCAAAGGCACACATCGTGCGCTGGATACCAGCAATGGATGGGGCGCTAATGCCGGCAAAATGTCGTGCGATGTGCGCCGTCTTTCCCTTCCATCGATCACCGGATTCTGCAACAGACGCTCAACCGGCGCATCCAGACGGGGCGATCCGGCGACTGATTGCGCACATCCTTGCAAGCGGGAGTTGGCGCTTGACGAAGCCTACGACATGGTCTACTTCCCCGACGACGATCTCTTTGCCGCCAATCGTCCACGTGGCCTGCCCATCGGCAATCTCACCAGTCAAACGCAATAACCGCTACATGAATGACTTCATCTGCTTTGTCACACGGCAGTTGGGAGTAAGCGCCTACTTGCGTTATGTCGACGATTTCCTGCTCTTCTCTGACGACAAAACCGCACTTTGGCAGTGGCGCTCGTCTATCATTGAACGGTTGGCTGGTTTGCGCAGCATGGATGGAATGCCGGTGCAATCGAGCCCTGGCCGCGCCCACGTCACTCATCTCGATAGAAGAGACTAGAAAGACATGGCCGGGCAAATGGAAAAGGGTCTGCGCCCTCCCTGAGCCGGTCTACGGGCAGGCTGGCGCAGATCCACCCTTGTCTTCACGCTTTGAAATAGGGAACGAAGATGCAAACACCTAACTCCACGCCGCTACCGCTGGGCTATTCCCGCCATATTTGCCATTATCACGTTCGTGGGCAGTATTTCTGGTAACTTCGCTGCATCGGGCATGGACGAGTTTGTGAGCAGTACAGGCCGTGGCTTTGGCTGCTCATTTATCTTTGCCGGTCTGATTGCTGTGATCGTAGCGATTTTGATGCCAGACAGCCGGAAGACAATCGTATCGGCGAAGCGTCGACAAGCGCATTTTTACAATCGATTTGCAGCGACGCTACCTGATGCGTATGGTCATGGAGCGCGTGGCGGTACCTGCCCCTTGCGTGGCGTCGATTTCAAGACTGCCAGCGCTGAAACGACAGCAGAAGGATTGGAAATGGCAGATGCGACATTGCCCCTGATACAACCAGCCGAGAACGAGATGGGTTGGAAAACTGCAAGGCTGCACGCTGTTGATGGCCCCATGATTCGGGGCGATGAACGTCCTCTTTCTGCCTTGAACGCCCTGATTCAGCAAAAGCGTCTGATCATGCTCGGTGGCCCTGGCAGTGGCAAGTCGACTTTTTCTCAACCACCTGGCACTCTGCCTGGCGATGGAAGTGCTTGAACCCAAGAGAAGGATTGCGTTTTCCTTCCCCGATTGGCCCGAATTCTGCCAGCATCTGGGCTTCCCTGTTCCGATTACGCTGCGCGATGTCGCGGCCTGGTTCCAAGAGACACAGCCACACCAACGCAAAGCTGGACTCCGCTCGCTTATCTCGAATATCGTTAAGTCAGTCGGGGGTGGAAGATTATGAACTCTGTCTGTACGCACCTGCGATGGCACCGCCCTATTACTGCTTTGATGGCCTCGATGAGGTGCCATTGATTGACGAAACCTGGCGCGAATCAAGGAGATGATTTCGGATCTGCCCAACGCTTACGAAAAGATCCCGATCCTTGTTACGTGTCGGGTGCTGATATCAGGATGCACGTTGGCAGCTATTGAGCGGCAATGGCCGACTATTGAGCTTGCTGCTCTGGATGGCGAGAAGATCGACCAGTTTATCAACACTTGGTATACACAGTTGGCGTATGGGCGTAGTGACGGATCCTACCGGCCAGAGCAAGCTGATGCAGGCTGTGCGCAGGGCAGATCTATGGCAACTTGCCGGCAATCCATTGCTTCTGACAGTGATGGCGCTTTGTCCACACGCATAAGGGAGAGTTACCGGACAAGCGAGCGTTGCTCTACGACGATGTGGTGGACTTGCTGCTGTGGCGCTGGGAAGCCATCATCCGATCAACCTGACGGTCGCGACCGACTGGCGCAGACTCCTGTGGGTTGCGGATCTTAGCGATATGGATATGAAGCAAGCGCTCTGGGAGTTGGCTTTTCAGGTGCACGACCAAGATCAGACCAAAGATGGCGACGGCAGCGAGACCACGGCCGATATTTCTGAAGGACAGCTGTTGAAACTCTGCGCACCTTGCATCCAGAGCGCAGCCTACTGGGCCGACAGTATTGTACGCATTATGAAAGTACGGGCCGGGTAGAAACAGACAACCACAAGTCTACAGTTTCCCACATCGTACGTTTCAAGAGTATCTGGCCGGAAGCTACCTGAGCAATTTGCCTTTCTTCCGAGAAGGCGCTTGAACTCGCTCAAGGAGGCGCCTACTGGCGTGAAGTGATCCTGCTTGCAACAGGACGACTGGCACATGTTGGTGGGGCAAATCGATGGCCCACTCATGCTGATCAATGAACTCTGTCCGAAGAATAAGCAGGCAGACACACAGGATGCATGGCGCAATGTCTGGCTCGCTGGTGAATGTCTCCTTGAAATTGGCCTAGTGCGTGTCAGGCGTAAGAGTTTGGGGGTAGAACTAATCGAACGCGGCAAAGTGCTTAACCGAACTGATCATCCAATGATCACCTGTCCCCAAGAGAACGGGCCAATGCCGGAACAGTATTGAGCATAATCGGTGATCCGCGATCTTGAAGAGATGGTGCCGGTGCGTGGCGGTCCATTTCGTATGGGATCAACAGATGAGTCGTGCAATCGCTGCTCTCAAGTTTTCGTTTCCGAAGACTTTGTGAAATCTGAATTACCACAGCATGAAGTTCACGTGGCTGACTACCGCATCGGGAAATATCCTGTGACCAATGGGTATGCACGCTTCGTGGCAGCGATGGCCTACGAAGCTCCTGTGATTGAATGGTGCGGGTTCACCACCAGCCTTGGAAATCATCCGCTGTTCACGTATCATGGGACGATGCAGTTGCCTATTGTCGATGGCTGAGGCGCTGAGCGCGGTGAATTTCGTTCGATTGCCTCCAGCGAGGTTGAGCGGGAAAGGCAGCCCGTAGCGGACGCGTACATCTACCCATGTGGGTGATTCATTTGAGCCTGACAGGTTGAACTGTGCTGAAACCGGCGTAGATGCGACTAGCCCTGTCGGCATCTTCGGCCGCGGGGCAAGCGTACGGTTGTCTGGATATGGCGGGCAATGTCTGGGAATGGACAAGCGTCAGCGCGAAAGATATCATCCATACAATGGAGCGGATGGGCGAGAAGATCCGATTCGGCCGCACGTCGTGTGTTGCGTGGCGGCTCGTTCGGCCACTAAACTGTCAGGACGTGCGGTGCGCCTCCCGCAGCGACGGCCCTGTCAGCCGCTACCTCAGCTTCGGGTTTCGGGTTTTGTCCCCGGCATTTGATACTCTGGAAGCTGGCTTGTTTCGGCCCTGGTTCTGCTCTGCCTCTGCCCTAGCGGGGGGGCGCAGCGCCCCACCCAATTTTGAAAGGACGCCATGGTTACGGCAGGAGCAAACTTCCAGGAAGGCTCGGAACCTTCCTGGAAGTTGTGGGCCACGCAACTCGCGGACGAGCGTCGCAACGGCGGTGCTTCCTGTTTTTGTAGAGAAATTAAGTAGATCGCGGACAATTGAGGAGAGAGCACGCCCACGTGCCTCAGCCGGCACGAGGCGTGCCTACTCCGCATACGACGCCCCTATCTGATTTCGCGCGAGAATGATCCGAATTCAACGCTCTGCGGTTGATAACCGCAGCTATGATGCCACGGTCCCCAATCACACCAAGATCGTTTCAATCCCGCGCTCACATTCTCAACACGATCCCAGTCCCCAGTCCCCGATCCCCAGTCCCCAATCCCTACCCCCGCCCCACATACAACTGCTCCACCGGCAACACAATCGACTCCAACACCGTGGCGTGCGGCGGCAGCGCGGCCATCGCCAGGCAATGGACGCCATTTCGTTCACCGTCATCATCGGCCTTTTGATCCGATTCCTGCAGCGCTGTCGCTGCGCCGCTCGGTGAGGACGTTGCCGGGGTGCAGGCAGCCCGCGGAGATGCCGTGGGCGCGGCCTTCCAGGGCGATGCATTTGGTCAGGCCCACGAGGCCGTGTTTGCTGCTGGTGTAGGGCGCCGAGTCCATACGCGGCATCTGCGCCGAGATGCTGCCGATGTTGAGGATGCGTCCTCCGCCTGGGTTTCATGATTTCATCGCCTCCCGCGCACACAGGAATGGACCCGTCAAGTTGACGTCGATCACCTTGCGCCACGTCTCCAGGGACAGTTCGTCCAACGGGCCGCCGTCGAACGCGCCTGAGTTGTTGACGAGGATGTCCACGCGACCGAAGCGTTCCATCGCAGTCGCCAAAGAGCGCATCATCGCCTCTCCACCGTCACGTCGGCGGGATGACTTCGACGGTGGCGCCCAGGCTTCGCGGCGCTTCCTCCGCGGTGGCTTCCAGATTGGCCCGTTTGCGCGCAACTGAGGACCAGCGTGGCGCCGGCCCCGGCAAAGGCGCGCGATCCCCTTGCCGATGCCTGTCCCTGCCGGTGATGATGGCAATCTTGCCGGAAAGCTGTGTCATGGTTGGTGTGTCCTTTCGTGGGGTAGGTGTGGGAGATGAAAAACGTAAGATCCGTAACATCCACTTCGCACGTTTCTCTACATAGTGGTACAGACAAACTTTTGATACAATATAGTCCTGCTGCTTAATGCAATGTAAACAGTATGTAAACGGTTGGATTCAATTCAGCCGCCATTAGTTTCGAGAAGATTCGACATTTTTGCAAGCCATCCCCTCTTTGCAAAACGGCCTTGTTTCGGGGTTGAAATCTTCTCAAGACGCTGTTAGAATATGTCTGCCCCTAAAACGACCACCAGTTCCAGTGTGAAACCCTGTGTAGTCTTCAGGTTTTGATTGTGCGCGTAGGCGTCCTCGCAGCGCCTTTCAAAGCTTGAAATCCCATTTTGCACCTTCTGCCGTTTCTGTTATACGATTGCCCTGCGCCTCATTGCGGGTGAGATGCACGAGCGGCAAAGTGTGATATACTATCGATTGTCGGTTTTCCTCAACTCAACACAAAGGAAGGCACAATGAAACGATTCAATCTCCTCATCCTGATCCTTGCTCTTATGCTCGCCTTCACCGTTCCGGCATTTGCGCAGGGTGACTGTGGTGACCTCTCCGCGGAAGACTGTGACATCCTCTATGGCTCATCTGACGCCATGATGGACGTAGTTTCCGGTAGCCAGTACATCGGCGTCGAAGTACAGGCCATGAATGTACCGCAGACCCCCATCACCGATTCCTCTTTCGCCTGGACGCTGGACACCACCTACTCCTACACCGATGATGCAGTAAGCGCAGCAATGGCCATGCAGGAAATGTCGGCTGAAGAAATGGCCGCCCTCTATGCGGATCCCGCCGCACTGACCGACATGGTCGTCACCGTTCTTTCCGGCATGTCTGCCAGCATCGACATGACCACCGATTTCTCCGATGAACTCGTCGGCCTGATCGCTGCCAATGGCGGCGGCCAGTTCCCGTCTTCGGTCGTTTTGAGCGTCGTCATGGACGGCGGCATTGCCTACCTCGACCTGGGCACGCTGGAACCCCTGCTGGGTGATGCCGGCATGGGCGGCATGACTGGTTGGATCGGCATTGACGTGATTCCGTGGGTCGAAGCTTCCCTGATGCAGAGCAGCGCCGATCCCAACACCGCCCTGGCCGCTTCGGTATCCACCCAGGCTGGCGCCGGCCCGCTCTACACCCAGATCGCCGGTGTGGACATGGGTATGGTGACCCCCTTCCTGAACATCGCCCGCGGTGAGGACACCGAAGTCGATGGCGAAGCAGCAGCTTCCTTCGTCACCACCATCGACTGGCAGGCCTTCGTCGACAGCCCCTACTTCGATCAGTTGATCGGCCTGGCTCTGTCGCAGAGCGGCGCCATGCCCAGCGACGCCGAGATGGAACAGACCATCACCTTGGCCAAAATGTTCGGCCCAGCCCTGCTCGAAGGCATCGTGGTTGAACTGGTTGAGAACGTCGGCTTGGACAGCGGCTACCTGCTCTCCACCGACTTCACCTTCGACTGGAACCTGAGTGACCTGGCTGCTCTGTCGGCGATGGCCGGCGGCGCTGCCCTCGAGGTCGATGACAATGCCGCCATCATGGCCAGCATCGTCACCACCAACAGCAGTGTCAACGAAGACGTGACCGTCGAAGTCCCCGCCGACGCCTTCATCATCCCTACCGAGATGTTGACCGGCGCCATGGGGCAGTAAGTACAACTGAGGCGCAATTCGCAAAAAGCCGGTGTCCACTGGACACCGGCTTTTTCTTTGCATGAAATTCCTACGCGATTCCGCAGAAACGATGATCCACGAAGGCACACGAAGAACCACGAAGAGGAGAAGAGAGGGACACGGATTTCACGGATTTTCAGGACTCGCAGATCAAGACAGCAGGTCTTTTCAATTCTCTGTCCTGGTAATCTTGAAATCCGTGTCCCTCTCTTGTTCTTGTCTCTGGTTTCTCCTCCAGAAAGAAGTCAATGATGTCCGCTAAATATCGTCCGCGTGCCGTTGCCATCACCGGCGCTGTCGGCAACCTGGCGACCAAGTTGATCGATCACCTGATCCAGTACACCGACGTCCCCCGCATCGTGGGGCTCGACATCGTGGAACCGTCGCCCGAACGCCAGGCGCAGATCGAATCGCTGTTGCGCGCAACTGCTGCTCAAAAGACTCCGCCCACCATCGATTTTGTGACCTGCGATCTCACCGATTGGCAGGATCGCCGCTGGCGCGATGCACTACAAGACGTGGAGGCGGTGGTCCACTTTGCGGCCCGAAACCCATACCCCGAAGCCACCTGGGACGAGGTAGGCGCGTCATTGGATATGACGCTGCACATCGCCCAGGCCGCCGCCGACAGCAGCAGCGTGGATCGGTTTGTCTTCGCCACGTCCAACCATGTGATGGGGCGCTACAAGGACGCGCCGCTGGCCGCTCTCACCGGTCCTGGCGAACTGCGCGCCGACAGCGAGCCGGGCGTGGGTACCGTGTGGCATACCGGCGTGCAGTGGATGGATTCCACACCCTACGCCACGGCCAAGTTCGCCGGTGAGCGCCTGTGCCGGTCCCTGGCCGAACGCGGCGAGGGGCAGACCACCTTCGTCGCTATTCGCATCGGCTGGTGCCAGCCCGGCGAAAACCGCCCCGAAACGCTCTCGGCTTCGGGATCGCCCACCCTCGAACTGGGGACGCTGCCGCCTGATCTCGACCCCACCGATTTCGACCGTTCGGATCGCTGGTTCCGCGGCATGTGGCTTTCCAACCGGGATTTCGTGCAAATCTTCGAGAAGGCCATCGGCGTCGAGGCAGAGAACTGGCCCAGCCCCTTCGTGCTGGTCAACGGCATGTCGGCCAACAGGGGCATGAAGTGGAGTTTGGCGGAGGCGAGGACGTATTTGGGGTATGAAGCGGTGGATGATGTGTATGCGGAATGAGATTGGGCGATTAGGAGATTGAGGGATTGGGGGAAGCAACATCAATCGCCCAATCCCTCAATCTCTTTCTGCCAGGCTACATGATGATCATCGCCTTCAAGAACCCATCCGGCCGTTGCTTCGTGGTGTCGAGTGCTTCGCCCACTTCGGCCAGATCGTAGATGTGGCTGCATACAGGACCAGGGTTGAGCTGCCCGCGACCGGCCTCGTCTACGGCCAGGCGTAGTCCTTCGCGCAGGAGTTCGGGATCGTTCTGGTGCGCGTTGACGATATCCAGGCTACGCTCACTCCACAGCGCCAGATTCACCTGGCGCAAACCGCCTTCATGTGTCGCAGCCAGGATCAACTGACCGCCGGCCTTTGTCACTTCCGTTGCGATCAAATCTGGAAGACGCCGGGGGAGGTTGGGCTGCTGTCGATCCCTGTGCTCACCGGCCACTCCCACTTGAGATCGCCGTTTTCGTAGGCCCACATGCGCTGCTCGCCGATGCTTACCACCACGCGTTTGTTGCGCACCACCGGCAGCGGCGCCAGTTCATCCGGCGATGGGATCACCAGCGTTTGCCCTGCCCACAGGTTGTCCACCGCGCCGGGGTTGGCCTGTTCCAGCCACGGGTAGGGCATGCCGTAGCGGAAGGCGATGCTCTGAAAGCGTCTCGCCGGCTGCACGGTGTGTGCTCGCTCGCTGTGGTAAAGACGCAGCGACGTAGCGTAGCTGCGATTTTCCACGGCGCCGCGCACAGATTCCACCGCGGCGTCGAGGCGTACACTTCGCCCCGCGCCCAACGCCGCACTCTGCGCGGACAGGTAGGCGCGCACTGCGCCCGGCGCAACCGCCCACGCATAGGACGATCCATCCGTCGGCTGTAGATCCACCACCAGCCACGCACCCCACACCGCCGGTGACACCGTCCACCACTGTTGCTGATCCAAGATCGGATCGTAGAGATCGATGTTGATGGCGGAGGAGAGCAGGCCGTTGACGTCCGCGCCACGCCTGCCAGATCGGCGTTGGTGGTGCGGGGTGGCACATCGACAAAGAGCAGCGGCAGACGTCCACCCGCTACCACATCGTAGAGGCGCGACGAGAGCAGATCGACCGTCGCCACGATGTCCACGGCGCAGCCGGTGCGGCTCGGTGATCACGGCGCTTCCGTCGATGATCTCGATGCTGGCGTCCACTGCCGCGGTTTCCAGTTCGGGCGTTAGGTTGCGCAGTGCAGCGGCGGCGCTTTCCCGATCCAGCCGCAACATGGGCGACATGGTGATGTTGCCGCTGCGGATCAGCCGCTGGATGCCGGTCCACGCGATTCTGCGCGGATCGTCTTCACTGTGGCGGCGGCGTCGAAGGCGATGCCCAGCGTAACGGGCGCCACGTCAATCTGTCCTGTGGGCGCTTCCAGGCGAACGGTGCGCTGTTGCCAGGCTTCGGCCAGACGATCTGCTGCCCTCTGCGTGGAGACAGCGCCGATGTCGGTCCCCAGCACTCGCACGCCGGGCGCCAGGAAATCGCTGAAATAGAGATACCCCGCCAGCAGGAGCACCCCGCCGATCATGCCCAGCATCACCCACAGAAGACCGCCCCAGAATCCACCCGATCCGCGAGACGCTTGGGCGTCGGCGCACGGGCCGGCTGCAATTCATACTGGGGCAGCACCGTTCGCTGCTTGGGCGCAGCGCGCAGTCTCCTGCGCGGGGCGGTGCGGACCTGGCTGGATCGGCTGGGCGGTGATTCTGGCGGGGTGTCATGCGTCCTCTTGCCCGGGGCGGGCGTCGTGAGAAAAGGCGAACTCGGTGCTTGCGCTATGACGTGTCGCGAGAGATCGGTTCCCGCGCCGCGGCAGGGCCGGTCGCAGGTATGCAGGTGGCAGGCGACAATCGTCTTTCACGCATCACGCATCACGCATCACGCATCACGCATCACGCAATCACGCATCACGCATCACGCATCACGCATCACGCATGTTCCCGTTCTCTATCCCGATCCCGCACCAACATCGGCTTGAGGTACCGCCCCGTGTAGCTCTTCTCGATTTCGGCCACGTGTTCGGGCGTCCCCTCGGCGATGACGACGCCACCCTTGCCGCCGCCTTCCGGCCCCATGTCGATGAGCCAGTCGCAGTTCTTGATCACGTCGAGGTTGTGCTCGATCACGAGGACGGTGCTGCCGCGGTCCACCAACTCGTGCAGCACTTCGAGCAGGCGGCGCACGTCCTCGAAGTGGAGGCCAGTGGTCGGCTCGTCGAGGATATAGAACGTGTTGCCGGTGTCGCGGCGGCTCAGTTCCTTGCTCAGCTTGATGCGTTGCGCCTCACCGCCGGAGAGCGTGGTGGCTGGCTGCCCCAGCCGGATGTAGCCCAGACCCACAGCAGACAACGTCTCCAGCCGACTGCGGATGCGCGGATGTTCTGGAAGAATTCCAGCGCCTCTTCCACCGACATGTCCAGAATGTCGGCGATAGACTTGCCTCGGAACTTGATCGCCAGCGTCTCACGGTTGTAGCGATGACCGTGACACTCTTCGCACGGTACGTAGACGTCGGGCAGGAATTGCATCTCGATGCGGATGATGCCGTCGCCTTTGCACCGTTTCGCAGCGTCCGCCCTTCACGTTGAAGCTGAAGCGACCGGGCTTGTAGCCGCGCGCCTTGGCTTCGGGGATGGTGGCGAACAGTTCGCGCATGGGTGTGAACAGCCGACGTAGGTGGCCGGGTTGAGCGCGGCGTGCGCCCGATGGGGCTTTGATCGATCTCGATAACTTTGTCCAGGTGCTCGGTGCCTTCCAGCGCCGTATGCTCACCGGGGCGGGCCTTGGCGCGGTAGAACATCTGCGCCAGCTTCTTGTAGAGCACCTCCACCACCAGCGTCGACTTGCCGCTGCCGCTGACGCCGGTCACCGCCACGAACTTGCCCAACGGAATGCGTACGTCGACGCCTTTTAGGTTGTTTTCACGGGCGCCGCGGATCTGCAAGTACTCGCCGTTGCCCTCGCGCCGTTCCGCGGGGACAGGGATACGCCGCTCGCCGCGGATGTACTGCGCCGTGAGGCTGTCGGGCGCGTGGACGAACTCGTCTTGCGCCGCGGAGACCACGACTTCGCCGCCATGTTCACCCGCGCCCGGCCCCATGTCCACCACCCAATCGGCGGCCAGGATCGTGTCTTCGTCGTGTTCCACCACCAACACCGTGTTGCCCAGATCGCGCATCCCCTTCAACGTTTCGATCAGCCGATCATTGTCGCGCTGGTGCAAACCGATGCTGGGTTCGTCCAAAATATAGAGAACACCCATCAACTGGCTGCCGATCTGCGTGGCCAGGCGGATGCGCTGCGCCTCGCCGCCGGAAAGCGTGGCCGCCATGCGATCCAGGGTGAGGTAATCCAGCCCCACGTTGACCATGAACCCCAGCCGCGCTTCGATCTCTTTGAGCACCTGGCCGGCAATCGCCATGTCACGATTCCTGAGCGCCGGGGCCGCGCCGTTGCCGCCACGCAGCCGCTGCACCCAGAGCAACGAGTCGGACACGGGCAGCGTGGTAACGTCGTTGATGTTGTGGTCGGCCACCGTCACACCCAGGGCCAGCGGGCGCAGGCGCCTGCCGTGGCAGACCGGACAGGGTGTGATGCTCATGAATTCTTCCAACTTGCTGCGGATGTACTCGCTGTCTGTCTCACGGTAGCGGCGTTGCAGGTTGGGGATCACACCCTGGAATTGGGTCTCGTATGTGCGGCTGTGGCCCTTGAAATTTCGGTAGTTGACGCGCACTTTCTCGTCTTGGGGCAGGCCGTGGAGGATGGTGTTGCGCTGCTTCTCACTGAGTTCGCCCACCGGCACGTTGTGCGGGATGGCGTACTCACGGCAGACGGAACGCAGCAACTGCATGTAGTAACCGTCCTCGTCGTCGCCGTTGCTGCTGTTGCGCACCCAGGGCAGCACGGCGCCGCCGTCGATGCTCGACGCGTCGTCGAGGATCAGGTCGGGATCGAATTCCTTGAGTGTGCCCAGGCCGTCGCAGTTGGGGCAGGCGCCGTGCGGGCTGTTGAAGCTAAACGTGCGCGGCTCGATCTCATCGAAGCTAAGGCCGCAGGTGACACAGGCGAAATGTTCGCTGAACAGGCGATCTGTGACCACTTCGGTCATGGCGCCGTTGCCGTCGGCGGGGACGCGCTCGATGATGGAGACCACCATCACGCCTTCGCCCAGGCGTAGCGCCGTCTCCACCGAATCGGTGAGACGGATGCGATCTGTGCCGGGCAAAATCATGCCGGGATCGTCGGGATCGGGGTGTTCACCGCGCACCACGATGCGGTCGATCACCACTTCGATGGTGTGGTTCTTGTAGCGATCCAGATCGGGAACTTCGCTGACTTCGTAGATCTCGCCGTTGACGCGCACACGTACGTAGCCCTGCGCCTGCAAGTTCTCGAAGACGCCCTTGTGGTGTCCTTTGCGGTCGCGGATCAGCGGCGCCAGCAGCATCAGCCGTGTGCCGTCGCCCATGTCGAGGATGGCATCAACGATCTGCTGCGGCGTCTGCTGGCTGATGGGTTCGCCGCATTGGGGGCAGTGGGGCTGGCCGATGCGGGCGTAGAGCAGACGCAGGTAGTCGTACACTTCGGTGACGGTGCCGACTGTCGAGCGCGGGTTGCGCCCTGCGCCTTTTTGGTCGATGGAGATGGCCGGGCTGAGGCCCTCGATCTGGTCGACGTCGGGTTTCTCCATCAATCCTAAGAACTGGCGGGCGTAGGCCGAAAGCGACTCCACGTAGCGGCGCTGGCCTTCGGCGTAGATCGTGTCGAAGGCAAGGCTGCTCTTTCCACTGCCGCTGAGGCCGGTGATCACCACCAACTTGTCGCGAGGAATTTCCAGGCTGACGTCTTTGAGGTTGTGTTCGCGTGCGCCGCGCACCACCAATTTATCTAGCGCCATGAAGTGCCTTGCCTCTCGTGTAGAGTTTACAGAAGTGCAGCACACCGGCAGCGTCATCGTCTACGCCGGGTATTTCCCCTGCGGCAGTGTACCATGCCGGTGATCGTGCTGCGTGTGTCAAGAAGATGCTTTGGGAAGGGGCGAACAAATGTTCCCGAACCCCCATTTTAGCGGATTGAGATAAGAAGTGCAACACATCACCCAGTGCATTTTTTGCGCACACGCAGCATCAGGATTTCTGTGTCGCACTGAATCGTGTAAAATGCCATCTTTGTGATGCACCGGCATCATTTTTCCGACGTTGCAGACTGCAAGGCTCCATGATACCAGGGGCGCGCGCAGGTCGCTGTAGCGTACATCCGTTTTTGATATTCATCTCTTGAAAGGAGAGCATGAGCATGCAACGCATGAGGTTGATTTTGGCCATCGTTGCTCTTTTGGTAATTGCCGCCTGTGGCGGATCGGACAGTGATGCACCTGCCGCCGACTCGGCTGCACCGGTGGCGGCGTCCGATGGGCTTCGCGTGGAAATGCACGACATCTACTTCGGCGACAGTGCCGACAACCTGGGCAATCCGCCGGTTTGGGCCGTGACCGCGGGCGAATCGGTGTCGATTGAACTGGCCAACGTGGGCAATTTGGAGCACAACTGGGCCATCGTCAAGAAGGGCGAAGAAGTACCGGTCCCCTACACGGGCGGGGCGGAACAAGAGGCGCTACTCTACTATGTGGGCGACGTGGTGCCTGCCGGGGTAACCGAAACGCACACCTTCACTGCGCCCGCCGAGATCGGCGAGTACCTGGTGATCTGCACGGTAGCCGGTCACTATCCGGCGATGCAGGGGAAATTGCAGGTGCAGTAGCGCGTAATACGTAATGCGTGATGCGTAATTTCTTGAGTATATTGGCTTTGTTTGGGTAGCTACTCACTCTGGCGCGATATCATGTCCACGTAGATTGAGTGATACTCGGGCAATTACGAATTACGCATTACGTTTCGTGCTGAAACGTCGACCTTGGCTCCCAAGGCTCGCGCTCGAAGTGGACGGGAATCGACGGATCGCGCTGCCAGCGGAAGGCGTGACGAATGCGTACGTCGTGGTGACCGGATAGGTTGCCCCAGGGGACTTCGTCTTCGGTGAACCAGCCGACGTCAACGGTTTCGCGGGTGAGGCGAGGTTCGCCGCTCACCCAGCGCCCGTGGAAGAGGAAGATGTAGAGATGGTGCAACGTCTCTTCGTGCATGTAACGTCCGTCGAAGACGCCCAGCAGGTGGTCGACGTCCACGATGCAGCCGGTCTCTTCCCACGCTTCACGCGCTGCGCCGGTGGACGGCGTTTCGCCTACGTCGCAGGCGCCGCCGGGCAGCCCCCAATGGCCGTTGTCGGCTCGCCGCATCAGCAGAATGCGGCCTTCGTCGTCGAAGGTGGCTGTCTCCACGACGCTGTAGGGCGTGATGTAGCGGCGATCATGCAGAAAGAGTTGCTTCATCTCCGCTGCGTCTGCCTGTGTCGAAAAAGCCGCCAGTTCGGCGGCAATTTCGAGGACTCGCTCATAGCGTTCGATCTGGTAGGGATCTTGCGTATAGCGGAGGCTCAGGTTGGTCATGGCGCGTAGTTCGTCGGCCATGCGCAGTAGATCGAGTTGTGCGGTCATGAGGCGTTGCTGTCTGCTTCCAGTTGCTTTTCCAGGTAGAGCAGACGCACCAACCGCTTGCCTGAGCGCACGCGCTGGCTCTCGCCTGTCAACTGGAAGCCGATGGATTCAAAGAATTTGAGCGCGCCGGGGTTGAACTGCTCCACACCCAGGCGCACGGTGTGCATCTTGGCTTCGTTGGCCAGCCACGGTTCCAGCGTAAGCCAGGCTTCGGTGCCGATCCCCTGGCGTTGGAAGGGTTCGGCCACCATCAACATCCCCACGTAGCAGACGCCTTGCTCTGGCCAGTGCAAGCGGAAGTCGATCAGGCCCACCAATTGCGCGCCGGCGTCGCTGTTGCCCGGTTCGTTGGGCAGCAGGATCCCCATGCCGTAGCGCCCGGCTTCCTCTTCGATGGCCTTTAGATCGCGTTCCCCCTGGCCCTCCGGCGCGCCGAGAAGACCGTAGAGATCCCAGAAACTGGGGGTCAACTCGTAGACCCGTTGCAGGGCGGCCACGTGATTTTCCGTATCCAGTGCGATCAGTGAAACGTAGGGCACGGTAGCTCCTGTCTTGTGGTTCCGGATAGAGACAAGGATTAGAACATCTCAGAATTTTGATGATCCACGAAGGCACACAAAGAACCACGAAGAGGAGAAAGAGGGACACGGATTTCAAGATTCGCAGGACAACAGAGCAGAAGATCTTTCTGCTTGTTCTTTTCTGCCTTCGTGTATCTTCGTGTGGCTTCGTGGATCATTATTTCTCTGATTTCTCCTTAGCGGATTTCGCCGACGGTGGCGCGCATCTGTGCCAATTGCGATTCGGCCTCGCGTAGCGATCCATCCAACAGTTCCAACTTTTCGCGTTCCACGCGCACGAAGCGGGTATAGGGCGCAATCGCGCCGTGGATGCGTTGGACACTCTGCTTCAATTCTGCCTCGAACTGGCGCACCAAGGCAGCATCCAGCCGGCCGCGTAGCTCGTTGATGCGGTTGCGTAGATCAATTTTGATGCGCGATCTCCGATAGGGTAGCACATAAAGGCCCAATGCCGCTACTGCGCTCGCCCCGACGATGCCAGTAATGTCCAGCAGCGGTGTGTGGAGGACAGCCACCAGCAGCGCGCCCAAGCCCAGCGCGCCCACTTCCACAGCGGTGGTCTGCATGATGGCGCGCTGCATCTCCTGCGCCAGCTTCTGCGATTCGTCTTCGCGATTGTAGGTGTCTACCACCTCGCGGGCGCTGCGGCCCACGCTTTGCAGCAACTTCTGCCGGTTGAACTCGAAGTCGCCCGTCACCTGGCCCACCATGCGCTCGGCGTGTTGCGAGGCGCGGCGGTTGATGAACTCCATCACCGACTGCCACTGACGGTAGTCTTTGTCGATCAACCAATCGATCAGCTCGTTGACGTGCTGCTCGATGTCGCGGCTGGTGTCGGCGATGACTTTGCGCTCGAATTCGCCGCGCAGCTTCTCGCTGTTCACCAGATCGAAGACGCGGGTGATGCGCAACGTCTCGTCGAAGTAGGCGTCGCCGCGCTCCATCATCTCGTAGAGGACGTTGTCGACGCGGCTGCTCTGGTATTGAAAATCGCGGCGCATGTCCGTCTGATAAACATCGAGTTGTTCTTCGATGGTGTCCAGCGTTTGGAAGTCACCGCGCAGGAGGCTCTGGCGCTCGTCGATCACATCTTGGTATTTCTCCACCAGCTTGCCCGCCACGCCCAGTGGATTTTCCAGCTTGAGGCGCACGCGTTCGGTGCTGTCCAGTGTGTGGAGAATAAAATCTTCCAGTGCGGCGAAGCGACTTTCCAGCCAGGCCGGCCCGTCGTTGACGCCGTTCTGCTTGGCCGTGAGCGCCAGCCGCGCGCTGACAGGGAAGATCTGCGGCTCGACGCCCAACAGCGACTTGCCGTTGTCGCGCACAAAATCGAGCACCTGCGCCTGTTCCGCTTCGGTTTGCAGCAGATCGAACTTGTTGAGGATGACGACGATCTTTTTGCCCCACTTGCGGATGCGCTCCAGGAAGGTGCGTTCGCTCTCGCTGAAAGGTCGATCCGCGCTGGTGACGAAGAGCACCAGATCGCTGCGCGGCACAAAGTGCTCGGTGATCGCCTCGTGTTGGCGGATCACGGCGTTGGTGCCGGGTGTGTCCACCAGATTGACTTCACGCAGCCACTCCACCGGCAGGTCGACGACGATGATGCCCTGCTCGTTCATCGATCTTTCCAGCGATGGGCCGTAGCGCAGCAGGTGAAGCTGGCTGGTGGTAGGGACAACGCCCTCGGCCAGGAAGCGATCCCCCAGCAGGGCGTTGATCACGGCGCTCTTGCCCGCGTTGAACTCGCCTACGATCACCAGCAGGAACATCTCGTCCAACTGGTGTAGGCTCTGGCGGATCAGATCCAGGTCCTCTTCGGGCGCGCCCAGGCGCGCCAGCGTCACCTGCAACGATTCGAGCAGGCTGCGTTCCTGGCGCAGGAGTTTGTCTTGTTCGGCGCTTAGCAGACGTTGCAATGGGTGCCTCTGGTTGTGTCTGGTCGTTCAGTGTGAGTATTGTAGCATAATGCACTCTCGTCATGTAGAACGAACGGTGCGGTGGATAGCGTGTTGGTTATCGGTAGTAATACGTTTCGAGATGCTGATCGGTTTCAGCGCTTGCCCTTCCAGGATGGTTCTGCGCCTTCCTGGAAGGTTGGCCCCCAGCGCGCAACGCGTTCCTTGCCTGTGGTTGCATAGCGCTGTGTTTGACGATTCCACGGTTGTGAGTAGAATGGGTGAACAAAGTGCTGTAAGGCATCTGTATGTCCACGATCATTAAGACAGGTTGCACCCAGTCCCCCTAGCCGTTACTTCAGAATATCTCCTGGGACAAGAAAGCACGCGATTCAGCGGGCTTCTGTCTTTATTGATCAGACTAAGCACTCACCATTGATCAGACTAAGCACTCACCCACAACACGAGCATGGTTCTATGCGGGAAGCACCCGCACAGAAAGGAGATTCGGCCCCACAATAGAGTTCGTGTCATTCTGTTACTCCCATTTTTACTGCTTTCCACCGTTGTTAGAGTTACAGAAAGGAACATGCATTGAAAAGTCAGCTTACTCGACTAACACTGATGCTGAGTGTCGTCGGGGTGCTCGTGGTGATCGGCGCATTGGTTGCGACGATGGCCACGTCCACTGCTTCGGCTACGCTCGTCTCGGCCACCCTCCGCCAGGCCGATTCACCCCCTACCACAGACGCATCCAGCATGGGCAAGTTGCACCCTGATTTGCGCTCAATTGTCCAAAATGCCGCATGCGGCTGTCGACATCCCTGGGCAGGTTGAGGCGTCGGCGAGACCAGGGAACCGGTATGGGTGCAGATCATGGCCCACGTACCGGCCGACCAGATGGACCTGGCCCGATATTTCGTGAACGGCCAGTTCGGCGCACGCCCCACGCTGGCGAAGGGAAATCAGACGATCCAGATCGTCCTCGGCCAGGTGATGCCCTACGATCTGATCAAGATCGCATCGCTCGCCGAAGTCGATGCCCTGATACCAGTACTTCGAGCAGACCTACTTCCCCGAGGTATATCCAATCGACGATGAGCAGCCTCTGGCGCAGCCTGGTCCTGAACAATGGGCGACCTTGCGCAACCAGAACCTGGAATTGAGCAAGACCGCCGTCGATTGGGCCGATGCCCGTGCCTTTGGCGATGGCCGCAGCGAGCCACAGTCGCGCGACTGGTTCGAGGTAACCGCTGAAGGCCCACACAAGGCCGAAGTTGCCTGGTCACGGCTACCGCGGCGAGGGTGTTACCGTGGCTGTGCAGGACGACGGCATCGACCCGGCGCACCCGGATCTGTTCGGCACCCAGAAGATCTACTCCAGCACTGTGGCGCCTCAATACAACGGCTGGCCTATGGTGTTTAGCCCATTCTCACAGTTCTTGTGGTATCTCGACAAGGCAACCGGCGCTCCGTACGTCCAGCGGCTACGCTGGTATCCACTTTGTTGATACCTCAATGCAAAGCCTTCTGTGTCTGCATGTGGCGCAAATATCTCTTGCTTCAACTTCACGCCGTTGATCGATTTCTTGACCACAGGGACAAGCCATACATATGTCATCTCCGACAGCATGACGACAAGCGGCAGTGGTCCACGCAGGGACGCATCCTGATTTCGACCTGCGCGACTGGGTATGGGGCGAACGTCCTGCCGTGTTGGTGACCGATCCCAACAAGCGGGCGTCTACGACACCGTCTACGTCGATCTGGACAACGATTACGACTTCCGCGACGAGAAGCCGTTGGCGCGAGCCGATGTCAACGATCCCAGCACATACAACGACATGATCGCATACCGCGACTTCGACGGTGACGGCCTGAGCCGACATCTCCGGCGGTATGGTCTACTTCATTGCCGATGGACAGAACTGTATCCCCGCCTCCGACTACATGTGGGTGCAAGACGGGTAGCCGTTGCTGCTTAAGCAAACGGTACACTTGTAGCCTTCTCAGGCAGCACATTTGATCGTGCGTATAGCCACGGTACGCAATGTGCTTCCAACGTTGTTGGTCAGGCTCGTACCGACTGGCTCCTGCCTATGTTCTCGGATCTGCCAGGCAGCGGCGTGCCGGCGGGAAGCTGTCTACGGTATGGCACCCAATGCCAAGGTTGTCAACGTCAGCGATATCTACATCAACTTCGCCAGTTCGAAGTTGGATGCCTATCTCTTCAGTGCTATCGGTTATGATGGCATTGATCAGACAGGGTTCAATGTGCTGACCAATGGTGTCGGCGTCGACACAGATGCAATTCAGGTTACGTCCAACTCCTACGGTAGCTCTGATCAGGACAACGACGGCTGGGACTACGATGGCCAGTATGCCTCCCAAATCCTGCGTTGGTGGGCGCCTTATCAGCAGATGATGTTCTCCACACCGGTAACGGCGCGCCTGCCTACGGCACCCACGGCGCCCTAGCTCCGACGTGGCGATTGGTGTCGGCGCATCCACGCTTTACGGTTCCACTGGCTGGGATTCCATCACGAACACCACGCAGATGGTGTATAACGACGTCACCAGCTTCTCGAACCGCGGCCCTGGCGCCCGTGGTACGAGCGGCGTCGATGTGGTAGCCAATGGTCGGTGCAGGGCGCTGAGGAACTCAACTATTACAGCATCTCGACCTGGGGCGACTACGATGGCAACAAGTCTTGGGTAGCATGGGGCACCAGCCGCTCTGCGCCAGTCGCGGCTAGGCGTGATGGCTCTGATCTATCAGGCCTATTACGATGCACACGGCATGTGGCCGGATTATGCCACCGCCAAGGCGCTGCTGATGTCCACGTCAACGGATCTGGACTATGACACATTCACACAGGGCGCTGGCTCCGTCAACGCGGATCGCGGCACGGCTGTGGCAAGCGGTAAGTACGGTGTGTACGTTTCAGATTCCACCTGGCAGCCCGGCGACTATCGCGGCAATGATTACCCTGGGTTTGCTCATTTAGCGACACCAGGCGAAACCTACACCACCTCCTTCACGGTCCACAATCCGACAACGAGCACGCTTTCGGTGCAACTCAACGACGTTGAGAACGACGAATCTCGTCGGCGGATCTCGACTACACTGTGACGGCCGACATGGTGGCGGCTGAGAACGCCTACGGGCCGACCAATCAGCCGAACTTCTTCAAGGCGTTCTTCAATCACTTCATCCCGCTGACTGCTCGTCGAAGAACACGGCCTGGAACAAGGTCACCATTCCGGCTGACACCGATCTCATGGTTGTGCGTCAGGTGTTCGACTTCGATCAGTTCGATGAAGATGGCGACTACAGTTGGGACAACCGCTTCTACCTGGGCGTTTTCAACTGGAAAGACGTCAACGGCGACAACAATGTGTGGGAAGATAAAGACGGCAACAAAGTTGTCAACTTTATCAACGACCCGGCAATCACCTCAGATTGATGGTGGGCAAGATCTGGTCTGGGATGATCCTCGTACGGAGCTAGATCAGTGGGAGTTTGTCCGCTTCGACTACAGCCGCCCTGGCGGCAATCAGAGCGAAGTGTGGGTACAGCATCCGCTGGAGCGTATGGAAGATGGGCTGTTCATTGGCCTATACCACAATCCTGGCTCCACCTACGCCGGTGAAACCAACCTGCGTTACCGTATCGACTTCTATCGCGAAGAAGATGCAGGTTGGCTGAGCACCGACAGCGCCAGTCTTAACGTACCGGCAGGTGGCAGGCTCACAGTTCGTCGCTACCGTTAACGTCCCGACGACATCCCCACCGGCGCCTACGAAGCAGCGATTCAGGTGGTGGGATCCCGGCGTGGGTAGCTATGCAGGTGACACTGCTGTGGTGCCGGTCGCCATGAGCGTGGTTGCACCGTTCCAGAGCGGTATGCAGCTTGCTAACGCCGATAGCTATGCCTACGACATGGATCGCCCCTACAACAACGGCGCCGTGCGCGCCTGTTCGACTGGACGTGGCGACCTGAGTCGGGCGATTGGCGCTTCTTCTTCGTCGATGTCGACAACCAGGGCGTCTTCACATCGACGTTGGCGCCTGAGAATGAGCTAACGCATTCGGTGACGTCGTCGGCGAGTGGTACAGCCGTCTTCACGTTGACCGCCGACAGTGGCCGCCTTGAGTATACTCTTGACTTCACCGGCATCACCTCGCCGACGATGGCGCATATTCACCTGCGGCGCCGCCGATGAGACCGGCTCTGTGGCGAAGTGGCTCTACGACGCTACCGGTACGAATGCAACGTCTAGTATCCCGGCTAAGGGTGTGGTAACCCTCAGCGCGGCGGACGTGGGGCTGCTGCTGGCAGGGAACACCTATGTCAACGTACACAGCGAAGACTATCCCGCAGGCGAGATCCGCGATCAACTCCACCGCGCCGATAGCGGCAAGTTACTCACGGGCAATGCCCAGGTTTTGGTGAAGAACGAGTGGGACAGCGCCTCGCCCGCCACCGACATCGACACCATCGTGTTAGGCCCGCAGCCCGGTGCTCAATGGGTAGCTACTTCCTCGACGCACCGGAACCCAGCTACTTTGGCCCGTACGTGTTGGAGACTGTCGGTTCAAGCCCGAATACGAATGCAGGCGGCGGCACGTGGATATTCAACACCTCCTCCGGCAGCAACGAAGACTGGATCTCCGCGCCGCTGAAGGATGGCCTGCACGCCTTCTTGGCACACAATGTCCTCTCGGAAGGTGACAAGATCGACGTCGTCTTCACGAAAGACATTGGGAACTCTGGAAGCAACACCGGCCGTCGAGATCGACACCTACGTTGATGTCGATGCCAACGCCGAAGTCGTCGACATGACCTCCAGCCTGGCACTGTCGGGCCTGCAGGTCGCTGCCTTCGGCCTCGGTGGCCCCGAGACGATGAACAACATCCCGCTCAACTTCGTCAGCAGCAACAGCATCGAGTGGACACAGTCGTTTGCCGTGCAGAACGGCGCCAAGATCGAAGTCTGGACATCGAGCAGCACGATTTCAGACATTGATCTCTACCTCTTCTACTGCGGCTCGACAGGCGCTGGCTGTTCACAGGTTGCTGCTTCCACCACTGGTACGGCCAATGAGTACGTCTCGGTGATCAAGCCGGCGGACGGCATCTGGCTCATCGGCATCAACAACTGGTCTGGCCCGGCAGGCACGTTCAACCTCACCAAGAAGGTTGCGTACAGGGAACCGACCTGGCCGTAGGCAACGTGCCTTCAGGCGCTATTGCAGCCGATACACCAGTGTCATTCACGTTGGGCTTCAGCAAGACGATGGCGCCTGGTGTCAGCTACGAAGGCGTGATCCTGGCCGGCCTACCTAATGCACCGGCGCTGTTGGAGATCCCAGTGATCGTCAACCGGATCCGGGGCCGTGGAAAACACCGTGAACCAGAGCACGGTCTATCCTGGGTCCGAGCACGTTGTCTTCCCATACATTGAACCTGCGCAACATCACCGGCACTCCGGGCATGTTCTACATGGTCAACGCTGCCAAATGAACTTGAGTTCGTGAGCGCCAGTGACGGCGTCTCCTACAGCGCAGGCGCACAGAGCGCCGATGCTGCCGCCGTCTCCGCTGGTACGGTGACCTTCAGCGGTGTCGTGACCACCTCTCAGGTGCTTACCATCGAGACGAAGGTTGCCAAGAGTGTGGCGCCTGGCTCAATGATCACAAATACGGCCACGGTGACCGCGCCCGGTGTCTTCGCCGGTACGCACACCGACGTGGCGGTGCTGGAAGTTGCCGAACTTGGCGCTTTTGGCACGTCGACGCTGTCTGCTCCGGCTCAGGCGACCACCGACAGCAGTGTCACCTACCGTCTGGTTGTCACCAACACCGGTCAGACGCTCAGCACCGCTGTGGTGACCGCGCCGGTGCTGACCAGCATGACCTTCGGCAGTGCGGTCGTCACCCCCGAAACTACCGGCTTCGGCTACAACAGCAAGCGCCAACCAAGTCCAGTGGACGGGCCAGATCGCGCGGGTGATTCCCGCACGTTCGTCTGGAGCGCCAGCGGTAGACACAAACGCTTCGTTTGGCGCCGTGCTGAAGGCAAACGCCGTCATCGTCGCCGATGGCAAGCAGGTTCCGCTTTCGGTAGAGACGACGGTGGAGCACCCTACACCCAATGGCTGCCTTGGGTTCCGTAACCCGGTAATGTAGTTCGTCAAGTATAATTCGTTCAACAAGAGGAGTGGCCCCCGGGCCACTCCTCTTGTTGAGGTGAAACCAGAAAATGTCCCACGCTTCCCTCTTCGTGTTGTTATCCGCCTGGATCTGCCCAATCCGCTGAATCCGCGTTCTATTTTGATCACATTTGGCGTCCCCGTCGCCCTCGTTCGCGGCCGCTATGCGCGAATCCTGGTTTTGCGGTATCATACCCTTCGCCGACAGGCAGGAATCGTCTTTGCGCTCCACAGCCATGTCACCGATATACACGGAGGAACCACCCAATGCCTGAAATCGCCATCAACATTGAAGGGCAGAACGGGCTGAACTGGCCGCGCTGGAAGCGGATCGTGCGCACGGTGGAATACCTTGGGTTCGCGGCGCTGACCCGGTCCGATCACTACACCAACGGCTCGCCGCCCGATCAGGACTCGCTGGAGTTATGGGTCTCGTTGACGTGGTTGGCCGACAACACCCAGCGCATCGAATTCGGGCCGCTGGTGTCGCCGGTCTCCTTCCGCCACCCCACCATGACGGCGCGCATGGCCGCGGCTGTGGACGATCTGAGCGACGGACGGCTGATCCTGGGGGTGGGCGCGGGCTGGCAAGCGCGCGAGCATACCAACTACGGCTGGGATCTGTTGGATGTCCCCGCGCGCTTTGATCGTTTCGAGGAAGGGTTGGCGGTGATCTCGCGGCTGCTGCACAGCAATGAACCCGTCGACTTTGAGGGGGAATACTTCAATCTGAAAGACGCCATCCTGCTGCCGCGGCCTGGTCGCCCCGGCGGCCCACCGATCCTGGTGGGCGGCAACGGCGAAAAGCGCACGCTGCCGTTGGTGGCCCAATACGCGGACGAGTGGAACGGTGTCTTCGTGCCGGCGCGGCGCTACGCCGAACTCAACGCCCACCTCGACTCGCTGCTGGTGGCACGCGGGCGCAACGTCGCCGACGTGCGCCGTTCGTTGATGACGGGCATCGTGATGGGGAAGACCGACGAGGAACTGGCGCAGAAGCTCAATGGACGCGATGCCGACGATCTGCGCAACCGCGGCGCACTGGTTGGCACGCCCAACGCCATCGCCGAACAGGTCGATCAACTGGACGAAGCCGGCGTCGAGCGCCTCATGATCCAGTGGCTCGATCTCGACGACATGGACGGCCTGGAACTGCTGGCGAAGACGCTGATCTGAAGCAGATCAGCGATGAATGAAGGTGAATGAAGAATAAAGAATGGGTCGAGGAAGCTACTTCCTCGACCCAGTCTTTATTCTTCATTCAAGTGCATTTTGCGCCTCAGATGCGAAACGCCTCCGCTTCCGAGACGCCGTTGCCGAAGTTGTCGTCGCCGATGTCGTGGGTGATGTCGCCGTCGAGGACGAGTTCATCGTCGTCGTCGTTGGCGGCGTCGAGCAACGGATCGTCGCTCACCGGCTCGTTGTTGATCAGGCGGGTCAACGTGCGGCGGGTCTGCCGTGAACCGGTGAGTTGGTCTTCTTCTTCCAAAAAGGCCAGGCGCTGGATGATGCCACGCAACAGCGGTGAGTTGATCTTCACCAACTCGCGCACCATCTCCAGCCAGCGGCGACGCACGTCGGGGTTGCGGTGGTTGTGCAGCAACACGGCCAGCCGCGCGGGGTGGGTGCGCCCCGGCGACACTTTGAGCAGATCGTTGTGCTCGTTGGGGGCAATGGTGAAGTAGAACGAGAGCATGGGGGGCACCAATTTGCGCACCTTGTCCCACACCGGCTCTGTCTCTTTGACCAGGGCGAAGAAGGCCAGGTAGTAGTGGAACGCCTGCGAGTAGTTGTGGCGCGAGAAGTGCGCCCCCGCGGTGGCGGCGCAGTAGCTGGCCAGATACCATTCCAGATCCATGAGGCTGGCGCCGGGCTGGCGGTTGCTAAGCAACTCGTACATCATCTTGGCTGCCTTGAGGAAATAGACACGCGCCCGCTCGAAATCTGCGGTGCGGATGCGCAGGCCCTGGTTGTTGAGGCGTGTGGCGGCGTCGAGACCGGCTTCTTCGTCCAGCGGCCAGTTCATCAGATCCGTGAGCACTACCTGCACCTCGGGGCTTTCGGCCAGGTGACGCGGCCAGGCGTAGCCGTTGTTCATCGCCAGCACCGGCGTGGCCGCGCTCAGTTGATTGGCCTGGGCCAGTTGCTTGAGTTGGCGTACTTCGTCTTCGCGATCGGCTTTGCCGTAGAGCAACGTCGAGAGCAACGACGAACGCAGATCGAGGTTCTTTTGCAGCAACACGGTCAAGTAGACACTCTCGCATTGACGCACAAAATCCTGTAACGACAGCCCCTCGCGCAGCGTCAGCATGTCCAACTCCCACGATTGCGGGTGTGGATCGAGCACCGCCGCCATCTTGAGCAGCTTGGCCACGTCTTGAATTTCGTCTCGGGAGCGCAGGATGTTGGCGGCGTCGTAGTTTTCTTTGAGCTGCAACACGGCGTCGGTGAGGGTGTAGACGCCGGGTTCGGCGGCGAGCAGCGTGTAGAGGTTCTGGAGCACGTCCTGGCGCGTGTGTTGTTCCACCAGGCGGAAACCGGACGTGTTCAGCGCGGTGCGGTATTGCAGCGTGTGATCGATTTCGGCCCGCGCCGCCACCGTCGAGCGCAAAGACACGTAGTGGCCGTTGTTGTTGAACTGCACCGTTACCAGATCTTTTTGCGCTTCGACGAAATAGCGGAACTGGCGAAACCCTAGCGCTGCTTCATCGAAATCGGCATCCAATTTCACCATTTCCTGGCGCACGGTGTGGATGGGCATCGCTGTCTCTTTGCTGCGCATAGCCACCTGTTGCACCACAGTCAGCAGCAGTTGACGCGCCTGTTCGATGTCGTAGGTGGTGGTGCTTTCTTCGCTGTCGACGAGGGAGTCGTAGAGGATGAATTCGTCGCACGAACGCACGAGGACATCGCTGGTGGCGTCGCGCAGCCCAATGCCGATGACGTGTTTGCCGTACTCGCGCAGCTTGCGCGCCACGGCGCTGAAGTCGCTGTCCCCTGTAACGAGGACGAAGGTGCCGATGCCCTGGCGTGTGATGGCGCATTCCAGCGTGCCGACGGCCATCACAATATCGGCGGAGTTTTTCTTGGAATAGGAGCCGTAGCGGAAAAGCTGGGTGAGATCGACTGCATGTTCGATCAGTTCTTGGCGGTAGCGGCTGAAGCGAGTCCAGTCGCCGTAGGCTTTCTTCAAAACACAGCGGCCATACTTGGCCGCAACTTCCATCACTTTGTCCAGATCACAGCGCCCGTAGGCTTCCTCTGCCGAAATTGCGATGTTTTCAAAGTCGATGTAAACGGCAACGTGTTCTTCCATTATCGGTCTCTGGCCTTTTTAGATTCTTTCCTGAATGTTGATGATTCCTCAACGTGGTGCATGGATCCCCAATGTAGCCGTGTTTCGGGCGTCGAAGCCCAACGCGACCTAATAATTGGGACACAATTTCGGGGGAAAATTGAATTTATCTGCTGAATGTTTGTCTAGTGTACCCACAAACGGCAGTTGAGTCCAATTCATTTTTCAGGAGAAACACGTCGGCAATTGCCTGCGCTGGATCGGCATCCGATTGTTCAGGAACGCACAAGCCCGCTGATTTTTTCTCTCTCGTTGTCTGCGTATGGTAGAATAGGCAGTCATTGTATGGCGAACGTAGGTATCGTGAACGAAGTCGGAACGCCATCCTACGCACCAAAGTCAGACACAGTCAATTCAAGATTACAGTTCAAGATTACAGATCGAGCCGGAACCATCGATGAAAATAGGCATTGTCGGGCTGCCCAACAGCGGCAAGACCACCATTTACAACGCGCTGACGCGCAGCAACACCGAGACCGCCGCCTTTTCTAGTGGACAGATCGAAGTTCACACCGCGGCGGTCAGTGTACCCGACACACGTGTCGATCACCTTGTGGCCATGTTCAACCCGCGCAAGACGACCTATGCTCAGGTCATCTACAACGACATTGCGGGGCTGAGCAAAGGCGCCGGGCGCAGCGGCATCAGTGGCCCGTTGACCAACGCCATCGCCGCCAACGACGCGCTGATGCTGGTGGCGCGTGCCTTCGAGAACGACGCCGTCCCCACCGAAGATGAGATCGATCCGGCACGCGACTTCGTGGTCATGGAGACAGAGTTCCTGCTCAACGACATGACCACCATCGAGGCCCGTCTTGCCCGTCTGGGTGGACAGAAAACCCGCGGTACGCCTCAGGAACGCCAGCGTATGGCCAACGAAGAGGCATTGCTCCAGCGTCTTTTTGCTGTGTTGGAAGAAGAACAGCCGCTGCGTAACATCACCCTCAGCGAGGACGAGCGCAAGATGCTGGGCGGCTTTGGTCTACTCTCGTTGAAACCCCTGCTGCGTGTGATCAACGCCGGCGACGACGATGACGAATCGCGCTATGCCGATCTGCTCGACGAAAACACACTCTTTCTGCGGGGCAGGCTCGAAGCCGAAATCGCGCAGATGGACGAAGCCGAAGCAACCGAATTCCTGGCCGATTTTGGCATCGAAGAGCCAGGGCTTAACCGCGCCATTCGCCGTTGCTATGCGCTTCTGGGGTTACAGAGCTTCTTCACGGTCGGCGAAGACGAAGTGCGTGCCTGGACGGTGGAAGAAGGCGCAACCGCCCCAGTGGCCGCCGGTGTGATCCACTCGGATCTGCAAAAAGGCTTCATCCGCGCCGAGGCCATCAACTACGATGAGCTTATGGCCGCAGGCAGCATGGCCGAGGCGCGCAAATTGGGCAAACTACGCCTTGAAGGCAAAGAGTATGTCGTCGCCAACGGTGACATTTTGAACATACGCTTTAATGTATAAGTATCTATCCTGAAATTCACAGCAGCTCGGTGGTACAGCCCAATCTAACGTAGTGGTGCTGCTGCGCACTGTAATTTCAGGATAACATAAAGTGTTCGTTGGGTGAGCCGCCATCCTTGCTGCGAGGCCCAACCTGCATGGATCACATGGTTTCAGGAGTACGCAGCGGCTGTGGTCGTGCCGTTGCTTGAATGCAATTGTCTTTTCTACAACAGAGAGCTGGCGCTGCGCAGGGACAGTGTCACAATCAGAGGAGTCGTTTATGTCTGAGGAAACCCGTATCGTCGAAGAGCAGGAAACCACCGAAGCCGTTGCCCAGGCCACCGAGGTTCAAGAAGAAACCGTGGTTGATGCTGAAAACCCGGCATCGGAACAGCCCGTAGCCGAAGCGGAGACGCCCGCTGTCGCCGCCGAAGCAGAAGCACCCGCGGCGGCCGCAGCGCCCGAAATCACCGAACCCGTCGCCGAAGCAGCCGAGGACGACGATTCAGATGATGATGGCGACGACCAGACCGCCGAATATCACTCGGAAGACGGCAAACAGGTCGTCTACTTGAGCGTCGGCCAGGAAGTCACCGGCACGGTTAAGCGCACCACCGAATTCGGCGCTTTCGTCGACATTGGCGCCGGCCGCGACGGCCTGATCCACATCTCCGAATTGGCCGTGGGCCGTGTCAACAAGGTTGGCGACGTGGTCAAAGATGGCCAGCAGGTGACGGCCTGGATCAAGAAACTCGACCGCAAGCGCAACCGCATCAGCCTTACCCTGATCGCCCCCGGCACCAAGACGCTTAAGGATCTCAAAGAAGGCGAGATCATCCCCGGCACCGTCAGCAAGATCATGCCCTACGGCGCCTTCATCAACATCGGTGTGGGTACCGACGCGCTGCTTCACATCCGCGAGATGAGCAATGGCTACGTCAACAAGCCCGAAGACGTGGTCACCGTGGGCGAGGCGCTGGAAGCCCGCATCATCTCGGTGGACCGCCGCCGCCGTCGCATCGATCTCAGCCTCAAGGGGCTGCGCGATGAACCGGAAGCCGAAGCGTCGGTGGAAGTACTGACCGAGCCGGAAGCCGAGGAATCGCTGGAAGATCCCTACGCCGACGTCGAAGTCCTTTCGCCCATGGAATTGGCCTTCAAGCGTGCTATGGAAGCCGAAGGTATCGAGGTCAATGTGAAGAAGAGCGGCAAGGGTGGCAAGCGTGGCAAGAAACGCGGCCGCGCCATTCAGGATGAGATCATCACCCGTACACTGCAAAGCATGCGCGACCGAACATTGTAGGGGCGCAACATGCTGCGCCCTCCGGCTTCTCAAGCGCAGCATGTTGCGCCCCTACTCTGAAATACAATGCAACAACTCCGGTTCCGCCGGAGTTGTTGTTTTTCTCACACCCTACCTTAGTATTGGGTCGTACAGACTCGTGCCGAGAACCCACTACCCTTTTAATTGATCAAAGTGTGAGCATCGAGTTTCCAAACCAAATCACCAATCACCTCCAATCAGGAGGCAACATGCAGATTTCAGGCAAGACGGCGCTTGTCACCGGTGGCGCACACCGTGTTGGCAAGGCGATTGTGATGATGCTGGCGCAGGCTTGCGCCAACGTTGTTGTCAACTACAATTCGTCGGCGCAGGCTGCCGCGCAGACTGTTGACGAGGCGAAGGCGCTGGGCGTGGACGCTGTGGCCATCCAGTGCAACATCGCCAATCTCGAAGACGTGCAACACATGCGTCGGCAGGTGGAAGCACACTTCGGCGGCGTGGACATCCTGGTCAACAGCGCCGATCATTTCGGCAAGCACCCTGTCCCCACCGACGACTACAGCACCTGGCGCCAGGTCACCGGCATCACCATCGATGGATCGTTCTATGTGAGCAACGAATTTGCGCCGTTGATGCTGGCGCGGCGGCGGCGCCATCGTCAACATCGTCGATCTGACCGCCTGGCAGCCCTGGCCCAATTTCACAGCGCACGCTGTAGCCAAGGCGGGTCTCCTCGCCATGACCCGTCAACTGGCGCTGGAACTTGCGCCCACTGTGCGCGCCAACGCCATTGCGCCAGGACCCGTCCTGCCGCCGCCGGATTACGACGATGCACAATCGGCCGCCGTGGCCAAACGCACCTTGCTCAAACGCTGGGGCAGCGCCGAAGACGTCGCCGCTGCTCGCCAAGTATCTGATCGAGGCCGATTACGTCACCGCCGATGTGGTCCGCGCCGACGGCGGCGAATTATATGGGAGGAGAGGGTAGAGATTGGGGATCTTCAATCTCTGATCTCCACCTCGTGCGTTGTCGTTTCCGTCCGGCGTGTTAAAATTCCTCCGATACTAGGCAGGCGCGGCACAACCTGCGTTTACCGTTTTCCCGGGCGCATTCGGCTGGGAGAAGGGTTTCTTTTGGTCTAGACGGCAGGCGGTGATGGTGTTCTGTGGATCAGATCCGCCCTGCATTGATTTGATATTTCCGCGCACCGTGTGCGCAAGACGAACCATTGATCATGGTTATTGCAAGCGACCAGGAAGGAATTTGCCATGCCAAAGTCTTCGAACGCCGAAGTACTGGCAAAGGAAGCCTCGACGCAACTCGAAGTCGAACAGCTTCCGAATGAGAAGTTGCAGGAAATGTACCGCACCATGCGACAATCCGCCGCATCGAAGAACTGCTTTTGCAGGCCGCGGAAGAGGGCAAGATCGGCGGCGCCATGCACACCGCCATCGGCCACGAAGGCGCTGCTGTGGGAACCGCTGCCGCCCTGCGCAAGGGCGACTATGTCACCTGCACGTATCGTGGTCACCATCACGGCCTGGCCTGGGGGATGGACCCCAATCGCGCCGTGGCCGAGGTGTTGGGCCGCGCCGATGGCTTCGCCAAGGGCAAAGGCGGCTCCATGCACTTTGTCTCCCCGAACACGGCATGATGGGCGCCAACGGCATCGTCGGCGCTCAGGTGCCACACGCCGCCGGCCTGGCCCTGGCTTCGTGGATCCGCGACGAAGATCGCGTCGCCATCTCCTTCTTTGGCGACGGCGCCAACTACCAGGGCGTCCTCCACGAAACCTTCAACATGGCGCAGAAGTGGAAGTTGCCGGTGATCTTCTACTGCGAAAACAACCGCTACTCCGAGATGACGCCGATTGGCCGCACCTCGTCGGTGGAGGAACTCTACCTGTTCCCCCGCGCCTACGGCATGGAATCGGTGCAGATCGACGGCAACGATGTCGAGGTGGTCTACACAGCGGTGAAGCAGGCCGCCGAACGCGCCCGCGCCGGCGAAGGCCCCACCTACATCGAAGGTCTCACCTACCGTTTGGCCGGTCACATGGCCGGTGACCTGGAGACCTACCGCACGCCCGAAGAGATCGACTTCCACCGTCAACACGAACCGCTCAACGTCCTGCGCGCCAAACTGCTCGATCGCGGCGTCGACGAAGCTACTGTGAAGCAGTTGGAAGACGAAGGCAGCCAGATCGCCGCCGACGCCATGGAATTCGCCGAAAGCAGCCCCTGGCCCGATGTGGCTGAGGCGTACACGGACGTATACAAATGAGTAATGCGTAATTCGTAATGCGTAATTGCCAGGGTGCGATTCACCAATTAAGCGACAATAAGCTCGGCCAATTACGGATTACGCATTACGCATCACTCTCCTACGGAGAGAAGCGATGCGCAAGACAACCTACATTCAAGTGATCAACGAGGCGCTGCGCGAAGAGATGCGGCGCGATGAAAATGTCTTCTTGATCGGTGAAGACGTGGGCCACTACGGCGGTCTTTTCCGTGTGACACGCAACATTCTGGACGAGTTCGGCCCGAAGCGCGTCATCGACACGCCCATCAGCGAACAGGGCTTTCTGGGCATGTCATTAGCGCGGCTGCGGTGGGATTGCGGCCCATCATCGAACTTATGTACATGGATTTTACCCTGGTCGCTGCGGACCAGATCTTTAACCAGATCGCCAAGTTCTCGTACATGACCGGTGGGCTGATCAACATTCCGCTGGTGATCCGCGGCAGCACGGCGGCGGCAAACGGTACGGTTCGCAGCACAGCCAGTGCGTCGACAGCATCTACGCCCACTTCCCCGGCATCAAGGTGGTGGCGCCTGCGACGCCGTACGACGCCAAGGGCCTGCTCAAATCGGCGATCCGCGACGACAACCCGGTGGTCTTCCTCGAACACAAGATGCTTTACTTTACCCGTGGCGATGCACCGCCTGCGGAAGAGGACTATACCATTCCCATCGGCGTGGCCGACGTCAAGCGCGAGGGCAGCGATATCACCATCGCTACCTTCAGCTACTGTGTGTTGCAGGCGTTGGAAGCCGCCGAGGAACTCTCTGCCAAACATGGCATCGAGGTCGAAGTGGTGGATCTGCGCTCCGTGGAACCGATGGACACCGACACCGTGCTCAAATCCGTGGCCAAGACAGGCCGCCTGCTGGCTGTACACGAATCGTACGCCAACAGCGGCATCGGCGCTGAGTTGGTGGCCCGCGCCTACGAAGAAGGCCCACACCTGCTCAAAGCGCCGGCGCGCCGCCTGGGTATGGCGCCGGTCTCGATCCCGGTGTCGCGTGTGCTGGAAGAAGAGATCCTGCCCTGGAAGAAGAACATCGTGGCCACCGTCCTGGAGATGATGAGGTAAGAACATGGCAACCAATGTAAAACTCCCCGACATGGGCGAAGGCATCGACGACGTCACCATTAACCGCTGGCTCGTCGAAGAAGGTGACACCATTGCAGAAGGCGCCATGCTGGTGGAAGTGGCGACCGACAAGGTGGATACCGAGGTTCCGTCGCCTGCGGGTGGCACCGTACTCAAACTAAACTTCGGCCCCGGCGAACTCGTGGGCGTAGACGCCGTGATCGCCGTCATCGGCGAGGCCGGTGAATCGGTGGACGATGCCGGTGACGGCGGTGCTGCCGAAGCGCCTGTCGCGGAATCTACCCCTGAACCTGCTGCGCCGGCTGCCGAACCCAGCGCGCCTGCCGCCCAAACCGACGCCGAAGACGTGAAAGCCACGCCTGTGGCCCGTCGCGTGGCCGCGGAAGAAGGTGTGGATCTCGACGCCGTCAACGGCAGTGGGCCGGGCGGGCAGATCCGCAAGAGTGACGTCCTTGAGTATGTGGCACAGCAAAAAGGCGAACCATCCGCTGCGCCTGCGGCTGCTGGTCTGCCCGGCGACTACGCCGACGTCCCCTCTGCGGGTGTACGCCGCGCCGCCGCCGACTACGATGTTGATCTGCGTGCAGTCGCCGCCGGTCGTCCGCTGAGCGTGCTGACACGCTACGATGTGATGGCCTACGTCGCCGAGAAACAGGGCAAAGATTATCTGCCCACGCAGCCGGCGTTCCCGGCACAGGCCGTCGAAGCAAAACCGGCGGCTACACAGGCGCCGTCCGCGGCGAAGCCTGCTGCGGAAGCGTCTGCGCCCCGCTCCGCCGCGCCCGCCCAGCCCAAGGCCGCTGCGCCGGAAGCGCCGGTGGGCGACGCCGACGAATTCGTCCCCCACACGCGTATGCGCACCCTGATCGCGCGCAACACCGCCCAGAGCGCTTTCGGCGCACCCCACGTCACCACGATGTGGGATGTGAACATGAGCGCGGTGTTGGCGCATCGCAAAGCGGTGAAGAACGATTTCGCCAAGGCGGGTGTCAACCTCACCATCACGGCGTACTTCTTCCAGGCCATGATCGCCGGGATCCGCGCCGTGCCTGCCGCCAACGCAAGCTGGCGCGAGGACGGCCTGGTGATCCACAAGCAGATCCACATCGGCATGGCCGTGGCGCTGACGCCTGACAAGTACGGCGTGGGTGGCCTGATCGTGCCGGTGATCCGCAACGCTTCGGATCTCAACCTGATGGGCATCGCCCGCCAGGTCAATGATCTGGCGCAGCGGGCGCGCAACAACCAGCTCAGCGCCGACGAGCTGCAGGGTGGCACCATCACTCTCACCAACTACGGCACCGGCGGCAGTCGCTTCCAGACACCGATCATCGTGCAGCCGCAGGTAGGCATCCTCGGCGTGGGCGCCATCGAAAAGCGCCCCATCGTGGTGAGCCAGGGTCACCCGCTGGAAGCCAACAGCGGCGATTACCTCACCTTCGCGCCGATGACAACGCTGGGCTTCAGCTACGATCACCGCGTCCTCGACGGCGCCAGCGCCGACGCCTTCTGCGCCGCGGTGAAGGATGCGTTGGAGCGTTGGGCGTAATGGGGATTGGGGACATGGGACTGGGGACTGGGGATCGGATCAAGAATTCAAATTCTTGACCCGATCTCTAGCCCCAAATCCCCAGTCCCCGATCCCCAATTTGATCTATCCGCCCTTTTGGGCAAAGATATAGGCAAGTTTCCCTCACGCTTACCGACGCAGGCGCTGCACGTCCCCTCGATGCATGGGCCGGCGCAAAATGAAACCAAGATCATCATTGTCCTAACCTACTGGCTGCGCAACGCGAAAGGAGTCTTTGCATGCGAAATCTGCGTACTCGGATCGTCGTCCTCTTCCTGGCGGCAAGCTTGCTTTTGGGGCCGTCTCTGGCGCCACAGCAGGCCCTGGCGCAGTCTTCTGACATTCGTATCACCATCACCGAGGACTTTGTCTCGTACATCCTCACCCAGCCGATGGTCACCGATGTGCTGGCCACGCTGCCGACGCCGGTGGAAAACCCGCGTATCAACGTCAAGCCCGACAACAAGATCGATCTGACCATCTTCACCGAGCTGCCCCCGCCCTTCGGCGCCACCGAATTGACGCTGACGCTGGGCATGACCGCGGCCAACGGCGATCTCACGGTGACCATCGAGACGTTGACCATCCGCGGCGCCAGCCTGCCTGCCAACAATCCGTTGCTGGCGCCACAGATTGCGCCCATCCAGGAGCAGATCCAGAGCGCCGTCAGCGACGGCCTGGCCGGCCTGGGTGATTCGGCAGGGCTGCAACTGTCGGGCTTCAGCACCACGGAGACGTTGATCATTGTGGAGATGTCTTCGGTGGAGTAGTGACGCGTTATGCGTGATCCGTGAAGTTAATTTCTCTTGGATGGGTGGCTTACGAGATTCGGCTTCTTGTTCAGAACTGTGAATCTGCTGAAAACAGGACGCCCGTCGAGCCAAATTCGACGGGCGTCCCTTTATTGATGGATTGCTTTCATCGCTCCAGCACGAATCACGCAACACGAATCACGTATTACGTCTGCCGCTCCAACAGCCCATCCGCCAGTGCCATGAGCGGCGAGGACGCGGCCTGCGCGCCCAATGCCTCTGTCAGCGCGGACGCCCTCTTCGTGGTATGTGCGCACCTTCTCTTCGGCGAAAGCACGGGCGCCAGCCTTTTCGAGCATGTCCATGGCCAGGTGAAGCTGTTTGCTGCTGATGTTGTACGACCACAGCCGCTGGAGTTCGGCGCCTACTTCGGGGTGATTGAGGGCGTAGAGCGCGGGCAGGCTCTTCTTCTGGCGTAACAGATCGTTGCCGGCCGCTTTGCCGGTGACCGACGGATCACCCCAGATGCCCAGCACATCGTCGCGGATCTGGAAGGCCAAGCCCAGGTTGTGGCCGAAGCGGTAGAGCGCTTCGCCTACCTGGTCGCCGGCGCCGCCTACCAGCGCGCCAATCGACAACGACGCCGCCAACAGCGCCGCCGTCTTGCCGCTGATCATTTGAATGTACTCGTCCACGGATACGGTGAGGCGATTTTCGAAGCCGAGATCCAGATACTGGCCTTCGGTCAACTTCACACAGGTACAAGCGAAGCGATCCAAGGCAGCGACAGCAATGGCCGGGTCGACGCCTCGCTCCGCCAGCCGGATCATCGCCTGGTAGGAGAGCGCAAACATGCCGTCACCTGCGTTGATGGCCTGGGGAACGCCCCAAAGCTTCCAAACCGTCTTGCGATGACGGCGCATTTCGTCGCCGTCTTCGATGTCGTCGTGGATCAACGAGAAGTTGTGCAGAATCTCAATCGAAGCCGCGGCAGGCAACGCCTTTTCTGGATCGCCGCCTACCGCCGCACATGCCATGAGAACGAGTAACGGGCGAATCCGTTTGCCTGCTGCGAAGTCCCCCGGCTGAAAATCCTCGTCGAGCCAGCCCATGTGGTAGTTCATCATGCCGTAGTACGGCTGATACGCAGGCTGGCGATTGCCCAACACACTGTGCATTTCCGCTTCCAACGGCGGCAACCAACGTCGCGCAAATGCATCAAATGCGCTATTGTCCAACATACAAATCTCCTCGCGGTATGAGGACGCCGGGACGGCGTAGCCCTGCCACGTCGGCGGCGCCGGCGCAGAACATGGCGATACGCATTTCGGCTTCCAGGATCTCCATCTCTTCGACCACGGCTGCGGTCGATTCCATAACTCGTTTCACAGAATGGGCCGGCCAACCCCACCAGATCGGCGCCCAGGGCAACGGCTTTTGCGATGTCTTGCCCACTGCGCATGCCGCCGCTGGCAATGATCGGCAACGCGGGTACATTCATCTCGGCGCGTGCCTGCCGCACCCAGGCCAGGGTTGTGGCTGTGGGCGTCCCCCAATCGCGGAAGGCCGCAGCCAGGCGGCGAAGACGTTCGGTGGGGGCGCGGTGCATTTCCACCTGGCTCCAAGACGTGCCGCCCGCACCGGCCACGTCGATGGCGCTGATGCCGGCCTCGATCAGGCGGCGCGCCGTGTTGGGGCTGATCCCCCAACCCACCTCTTTGGCGATGACAGGCACCGGCAATGCTCGGCACACGGCGGCGATTTTGGGCAACAGGTCGCGCCAGTTGGTATCGCCTTCGGGCTGCACCACCTCTTGCAGCGGGTTCAGGTGCAGGATCAGCGCGTCGGCTTCGAGCATGTCAACGGCACGTCGGCAATGATCCACACCGTAGCCGTAGTTCAGTTGAACCGCGCCCAGGTTGGCAAAGAGCAGCGCGTCGGGTGCGTAGTCGCGGACATAAAAGGATGCGGCGGTTGCAGGCTCTTCCAGCGCGGAACGCTGACTGCCCACGCCCATCGCCAGTCCGCGCGCCTGCACGGCTTCGGCCAGGCGGCGGTTGATCGTCCCCGCGCTGTCGGTGCCGCCGGTCATCGAGCTGACCAGGATCGGCGTTGACAGGCGCTTGCCGAAGACGGTGATGGACGTGTCCACATCGGCCAGATCCAACTCCGGCAACGCCTCGTGGACGAAGTGAAACTGTTCAAATCCGGTCGTCAACTGCAAAAAGTCGACGTCTTCTTCCAGATTGATGCGTATGTGATCTGCTTTGCGGCTGCTATGAGAAGGCAAATTCGGCTCCGTTCCGCAGAAAAGAGTGCGCGACCGCCCATATTCGAGCAATCTTGCCCGCGTGCGCGACTTACGGCGCGCAGGCGTGTTGTGAAGAATAGTATTCGGTGGTTACGTCGGCAGCGGCGTTAACATCAAACGAGAACACCACCAAACGAGAACAACGCCAGACGCAACAACGTGTCCATTCTAATTGGCGGACCTGGAAATTCCAAGTGTTGCGCCATCCAGAGTACAGTTAATATGGCGACCATTTCTGCCCGCCACTTTTGACAGCTTTCAGGGCAATCGCTACAATGGGTCAGGTTTGCGCAGTCCTATCACAGCAGGATGTTTTTGTAGACAACCTGATCCGGCCTGCTGAATACCAACGCTGGCGATCAGACCCCATAACACGCCTGAATCACCGGTTGCGGAAATCAACCCAATTCACCGACAAAGACTACCGACAAACGACAACCCATTTGGACAAAGGGGAAAGTACCATGGCAGACAACACTTTTGAACGCGTGCGCAAGATCATCGTCGATCAGCTCGACGTCGATCCCGATGATGTGACGATGGAAGCCAGCTTCAAGGACGATCTCGACGCAGACAGCCTCGACCTGGTGGAATTGATCATGGCCTTCGAGGAGGAATTCGGCGGCGAGATCAGCGACGAAAAGGCGCAGGAGATCCAGACCGTAGGCGACGTGGTCACTTTCCTCGACGCGTAAGCGAAGCCTTCTAGCCCAGACAAACGAAAGCGGATCGACCACACGTCGATCCGCTTTTTCGTTTACTCGGGCGGTTTAGAATTTTGATGATCCACAAAGGCACATCAACATGCCCCAACCCACCCTCTTCATTAACGCCGGTGGACAGAGCCGCCGCATGGGGCGACCCAAGGCGCTGCTGCCCACGCCACAGGGGACACCGCTGATCCGGCTGGTGGTCGACCGGCTGAGTCCGCTGGCCGAGGACATTGTCATCGTTGCCAACGATCCGGCCATCTGCGCGGCGATGGCGGACACGTCGGCGCGCTGCCTGCCCGACGCCTACACCGATTGCGGTCCATTGGGCGGGTTGGCCACTGCGCTGGCCCAGGTGGACGACTGGCTGATCTGTGTGGGATGCGACATGCCTCTGGTCAGCGCCAATCTCTTTGGTCGGCTGCTCCAACTGGCAAGCGAAGTCGACATGGATCGCGCTCCCCGCTGGGATGCCGTCGTCCCCCACGCGCACGGACGAGCGCAACCGCTACACGCCCTTTACCACCCACGCTGCCTGCCTGCCGTCCTGGCCCAGTTAGAGAGCGGACGCCGCCGTATGGACAGCTTCTTTGCGCAGGTACGTGTCCTCCACGTCGACGAAGACACCATCCGCAGATTCGATCCGGCGCTTGAATCGTTTGCAAATGCCAACACCGAAGAAGAGTGGAGCGAGTTGGCGCTGCGGATCACCGCCTCTTCAACCACACCGCCACCCCCACCATCGCCGTGATCAGCGCGCCGCCGAGCACCAGGTTCATGGTGACGAGGACCACGACGAAGATGTTGAAGATGTAGCCCAACGCGCCGATCAGACAACTAACGCCGTTCACCAGGAACGCCCAGCGCGTCACAGCCGCCGCCCGCCCACCGCGGAAGGCCGGCGCCACGAAGAGCGAAGACAGCCCCAGCAGCACCGTCCAGCCCATCATGTTGAGGGCGGCGAACGCCGAATAGGGGTTGCCTTGGATCACCTGCTCCAAACCGGTCACCGCGCCCTGGGCCAGGTTGAGGCGCACCGCGCTGATCTGCACGAAGTAGAACGCGCCGGTCAACGTCACCGCGGCCAGGCCGAAGAGCAGCCCCAACCGCGCCAGGAACTTGGTCTCGCCCGCGGTGACATCTTCCACCGCGGCCAGCACCACCACGAAACTAAGGCCGAACACGATCATGCTCAGCCGCCCCAGTTCGGGCCAAAAGCTGTGATACTGCTGTGTGTAGACCAGGTAGGCGTCGAAATCCCTCCACAGGAACACAGGTCCCGTAGCCAGGATCACGACGAAACATACGGTATAGACAACAAAGGTCAGCACGGCAACGAGCGCCGACCAATAGCCAAGTCGAATCGACAGGGATTGCATTTTCGTGTCCTTTCGGAATTGTTCCACAGTGAAGGATCAGCGTTTGTGGACACGGAGCAAAGGAAATATGGAAAAGTAGAAAATCCGTGTTCCTTCCAATCCGTGTCCGCAACTCCGAATATCAGTTGTATCCGCCGAAAGGATCAATCGAGGAGAGAGCAGGAGAGCGCGAAGGCGCGATGGGGAAGATGGGCATGTGGCAACAGCGCTAGGAGTGACGCCGCCCGCCGTGTGGCGCGTAGAACGTGTGTCGCCCACGCCGCCAGGACCGACGCAAACGGCGCGTACCGGTATCCCCACAGCAGCAGACCGGCGGCAAAGCTGCGCCACACGTAGCGCTGTACAGATGAAACCGTCGCCGAAGGGCGCATTATCGTCGCGCGTTGGTACGCCGTTGCGGCGATGTGGCCGATGAAAACGATCAATGCGGCAAGCCACAGAAACATGTCCATGCCACCATTATAGCATGTAGAATCTCGATAGCTATGGTATACTACCGCGCGTTTCTATCCTCATCCTGCCATTATCTACACCGAGATTGGACCTGTATGGAGATCAAAACAGATCGCTTCTACGCGATGCGCTTTCCTGTGATGTTGTGGCTGCTGATAGGCGCAGTCTTCGTACTTTCCGCCTGTGGACCGGCGGCGTCGGCGCCCACGCCCACACCAACCAAGACACCGGCGACGGCTGAACAGAGTGCAGCGCCCGCAGCCACGCAACCGCCGGCTGTGGCCGAAGCGCCTACCGCCACACCTGAACCGCCTACTCCCACGCCGGAACCGCCCACGCCGACGCCCATGCCGGCCAACATCTCGCCCTTCACCGGCCTCACTGTGGACGATCCGGCGCGGCTTGATCTGCGTCCAATCTTCGTCTGCGTCAACAACGATAGCGTTGGCCGCAGCGCCCACTACGGGCTGACCGCCGCCGATCTCGTCTACGAATACATCGTCGACGGCTTCACCACCACGCGCATGGCGGCTATGTACCAGAGCCAGGACGCAGCGCGTGTCGGCCCCGTGCGCAGCGCCCGCTTCCCCAATATCTGGATCACCTACATGTACGACGGCGCGCTGGCCTGCTCCGGCGGCAGCGATGACATCCGTTACCTACTGAAGAACGAAGTAGGCTTCCCCTACCTCGACGCCGACATCGACGATCCCAGCAACACCGTCTACTACAGCAGCATCGGCAGCGACTACCGCACGCGTATGCAGGCCAGCACCGATGGCGTGCGCCGCTGGTTGGCCGATGTGGCGGCGCGCTGCCAGGCGAATCCGCAGCAGCTTTACTGCCAGAAGGTGATCAACAATCTGCTCAACCCCGACGGGACGTACAAGAGTTGGGATCGCGAAGGCTTCACCTTCAGCGAAGCGCCCGCCGATTTCAGCACCAGCGTGGCTTCCACCATTCAGATCACCTACCCCGGCGGCAATAACGTGGAATGGCGCTACGACGCCGAGCGCAACGTCTACGTCCGCTTCCAGGGCGGGCAGGCGCACATCGACAACACCACCGGCCAGCAGGTGACCACCAACACTGTCATCGTGCTCACGGCCAACCACATTCTCACCGACATCGTCGAAGACAGCCTGGGCACCAAGGGCGTCAACATCGAACTCTACGGCTTCGGCGATCTGCGCATCTTCCGCGACGGGCGGGTCTACGAAGGCACGTGGCGCGCCAGCGATCAGAACACCCCGCGCTGGTTCGGCCCCGGCGAGCAGTTGATCCCGCTCAAGCCCGGTCAGAGCTGGGTGCAGGTAATTCGGGATACATCCAACGTCACCTATCAGTAGTAGACTGAGAGACGGCAAGCCGACCGGCTATGATCCGGCGGCTTCTTCCAAAACCTGATATTCTGCGACGAAGGGCAGGTGAATGGCAGCAATGGCGCTGACCTTTCACCTGCTTTTCTATGCAGTTGACCAACGATCTACGTAGAAAAGTTGGGGAAAAGTTGGGCCAAAACGATCTGTCAGGTTGACAAGAATGCCGTTATGCTCAAGTATAGGGTTTGAATGGACTCCGACGACAGCAGCCGTCTTCCAAGCGTGCTGCGCCGTTGTCGAGAGGATCATTCCAACCGGCACCCCCCGGACGTAGCGCCTGTCGGCGTCGCGTAAGAATCTACCCGGAAATTCACAGCAGCTCAATGTGGCAGGCCACACAGATCACACATGCTGCTACGCACTGTAATTTCCGGTTAGTGACTAGTGCGGTTGGACGAAAGGAGTCCGATGACTACAATATATCATGCGTCGGTCGCCCGAGAACGCTACATGCGCAATGTGCGCAAAGCGCAGATGCAGGATCTGCTCGGGCTGATCACTGGAACAAATACAAATCTCGTAAACTTTGAAGAAGTCGCCAAGCGGCTTAAAATTCGTCAAGAAGTGGGCAAGCGCCTGGACAACGTACCTGTCGAGAAGATCGTGGGCAGTCTGGGCCGATATCACGATTTCACCCGTGAATTCCTGCCGCGCAATCGTGTAAACAGCGACCGTTGGGCCAATCTCGACGCCGCGCTCAACGCGCTGGAGACATTGCCGCCGGTGGAATTATACAAAGTGGGCGATGTCTACTTTGTGCAAGACGGCAACCACCGCGTCAGCGTGGCCCGCGCCAACAAGATCGACACCATCGAGGCGTACGTCACCGAGTTGGCCGCGCCATTCGTGCTCACGCTGGATGATTTCGAGCGAGATCGCTGGATCATCAAGATGGAGTACGTCGACTTTCTGGAGCGCACGCGGCTGGATGTGTTGCGTCCTGGCGCGGATCTGATGCTCACGGTGCCGGGCCAATACCCGTTGATCGAGAAGCACATCGAAGTGCATGGCTACCTGCAAAATATGACACTGGATCGCCAGGGCGCCAACCGGCGCCTTGGGCCGAGCGACATCGTTATGAGCTGGTACGACAGCATCTACCTGCCCGTGATCGAGGCGATCCGCCACTACAACCTGTTGCAGGAGTTCCCAGACCGCACCGAAGCGGACCTCTATCTCTGGATCACCAAACATCGCGAAGAACTGGCCGAAGACTACGGGCTTGCGCCGCTCAGCGCCGAAGCCGCCGTGGCCACTTTTGCCGAACGCTACAGCGAGCGCCCCGTCAAACGCACCATCAAGGGGTTGCGCGTGGGGCTGCAACGCACGCTGGGCAGTCGTCGTCCTGTGGGCATGAGCGCCGAGGAATTCGCCGCCGCCAAAGCGCGCCGCGCCGCCGGCGAAATGACGTTGCTGGAAGCCGAAAAGCGTATGCGCCAAGCAACCCACGAATCGATCGAAGCGCCTGTCGCCTGAGCAACCTGTCTGCTCCTGTAGGGGCGCAGCATGCTGCGCCCAAGATCGCCAGAGGGTTCAACATGCTGAACCCCTACCGGAGTGGGTTGGTATCGCTTTGCAAGCGTGTTTGCCGACCAAGATTGCCTGTTCATACAAACCCGACGGATCGCAACGTCGGGTTTTCACCGTATACATTGTAGAATCGAATATAGACTTCCACCCTGTTGTCCTCAACATTGCGGACCGTCGCCCCACAGGCACCGCCAACCGATCGAAGCATCGGCAAAGCGGCGTAGCGTCTTTATCACGGGGTAATGTGGACGGGCCTCTCCATGTTGCCGCGCCACCAAACGAAGGAATCATTATGCGACGTGTCAAAATCGTCTGTACCATCGGGCCAACCAGCCGCGACCCCGAAGTCCTCACCCAGTTGATCGAGGCCGGTATGAACGTGCGCGCATGAACATGAGCCACGGCACCTACGACTATCACGCCGAGAACATCCGGCGCATCCGTGAGATTTCCCAGGCGGTCAACCGCCCCGTCGCCATTCTGGCCGATCTGCAAGGCCCCAAACTGCGTGTGGGCAAGATGCAAGAAGGCGGCGTGCCACTCAAAGCGGGCGAAGAACTGATCATGACCGCCGAATCCATCGTGGGCGGGCCAGGACGGGTGCCGATTCAGAACCAGGAACTGCCCGGCAGCGTCAAGCCCGGTGAGCGTATCCTGCTCGACGACGGCCTGCTCGAAGTCGAGGTTGTGCGCGCCGTGGGCAAGGACATCGTTACGCGTGTGATCGTGGGCGGCCAGTTGATGGACAACAAGGGCATGAACCTGCCCCACACCCAGTTGCAGATCCCCTCGCTCACCGAAAAAGACCGCAACGACGTTGAGTTCGCCCTGGAGCAACAGGCCGATTGGATCGCCCTCAGCTTTGTGCGCACCGCCAAAGACGTGGAAGAACTGCGCGCCATCATCCGCGGGCGCGCCGCATTCGGGCGCACAACGCCTATCATCTCCAAAATCGAGAAGCCCGAAGCGGTGCGCAACATCGAGGAGATCATCGAAGCGTCCGACGGCATCATGGTGGCGCGCGGCGACCTGGGCATCGAGACCAGCCCTGAAGCCGTGCCGATGGTGCAGAAGATGATCATCGCCCGCTGCGGTAACACCGACAAGCCGGTGATCACGGCCACACAGATGCTTGATTCCATGATCCGCAACCCGCGCCCCACCCGCGCCGAAGCCAGCGACGTGGCCAACGCTGTCCTCGACGGCAGCGACGCCATCATGCTTTCCGGTGAAACGGCCAGCGGTTCCTACCCCGTGCGGGCGGTGCAGACGATGGTGAAGATCGCCGAAGAGGCCGAACGCGTGCGCTCGCTCAGCCAGCCGAATGGGCCACAACAATTTGAGAAGATTGATTCGATTGCCGGCGCCGTGAGCCACGCCACCGTGGTGACTGCCCACGAGGTGGGCGCGGCGGCCATCATCGCGCCGACGGTGAGTGGAGCCACAGCCAAAAAGCTATCACGCTTCCGCCCGTCGGTCCCCATTATCGCGGTGACGCCCAGCCCGATTGTGCATCGTCAACTGGCGCTTTATTGGGGCGTCTACACGTTGATGGGCGAGCGCATGAACACCACCGACGAAGTGGTGGACGACGCCATCCGCCGCTTCCACCAGGCCGGCTACGTGGATCAGGGCGACATCGTGCTGGTGACGGGTGGGGCCGTGGGTGGCGTCCCTGGCGCTACCAACGTGATGACAGTGCGGCGTATTTCGCGTATCCTCATCACCGGCACAGGTTTGGGGCATCGTCGCATCAGCGGCCGTGTGATCCGCATCAAGCCGGGTCAGTCGTGCCAGGGCATCTCGGCCAGCATGCAGGATGTCCTCGTGGCCGAGAAGATCGACGCCGCCTGCGCCGACCTTGTCTACCAGGTGGGTGGGCTGATCACCCAGGAGCCGGGCATGGAGAGCTACGCCGCCCTGGCCGCCATCGAATTGGGCATCCCTGCCATCGTCGGCGCCCGCGGCTACTGGGACGAGTTCCAAGACGGCCAACTCATCGTCCTCGACGCCAATACAGGGAACGTCTACGACGGCGCGGTGTAGGTTTGTGATTGGTTTTCAATAAAAAAGCGCCCAGCCGGTACCGGCTGGGCGCTTTGCATGTTGGCGAAGGCAGGGGACAAGCGTGTCCGCGGAGACGAAACGCCCTAGGGCGCGATGTAGGTGAAGAAATCGTGCGGCAGTTCAAAGACGCCGTTTTCGCCGTTCAAGTAGACCGCCCAGGGATAGAAAGCAGCGAAACTGACCGGCTGCGTTGTGTACGGATACTCTGTGGCGATCCAGGGTCCGGTTTGCCCAGCAACTGGGCCAAGGAAGATCCCCTTGTCGGTGGCAGCGAGGATGCCTGTACTTTGTGTCTGGCTGTTGCCGTATGGGTAGAAAGCACGAATCTGCGCGCCGTTAAGGTTGTCGTTGCGCTGTTGCCAGGTGACGCCGTCGTCTGCGGACAACCAGACGGTGGCGGCATCGACCAGGTAAATACTGTGGGCGATCCCCTGGTCTACGTAGTCGAAGAAGACGGCGAGGGCAGTGGGCGCTTGCATCCCGTCCGGTGTGATTGCCGTCCATGTGACCATGTCGCCGGTTGCAGGATCGAATGGCGCGCGCAGAAGGAAGCCGTTGCCGTCCTCGTCGACGCCGGCAGCATAGAGGATGTTGTCGTCCTGTTCGGTGAAGATGACCAAATGCGACGCGCCGACGGGTAGCGGCCAGCCTAGTTGCGTAGGGCTACGCCAGGTTTCACCGCCGTCGACGCTGATGCTGGGGCCGGTACAGGTGGCGACCAGCACAAATTCGGGCTTGCTGAAAAACGACGTGACAGGCTGGCGCGCCGTGTCGCTCACCACTTCTGTCCAGGTCAGTCCCTTGTCCAGGCTGCGGTAGAAACTGTCCTCCGACGCGTTGCACTCGCTGCCCGTCCACTGTAAACGGTCACCGCTGTACAGTGGACCAACCTGATCGGATTCCAGTTGTGCTACGACGAAATCGCTACGCTGTGGTGTGGTGGTGACAAGTCGCCACTTCCAGACTGGTTCTTCGTTCTCCTCTTCCATGTCGAAGCGATAGAGCGCGCCTTCACTGTCCAAACCCATTCCGGCGAATCCCACTTGTAGCGGCGTGCTGACGCCGAGGACTTGACGGAAGCCATTGGCCCCCATCGGCAGCGCCGGGTCGTGTCGGGAGCCGAGTACCCACTCTCCTTCCAACCCACCTTGCCAGTTGTACACCTGGATCTCGCCGCTTTCCAGATCGATGGCGCTGATCTCATCTGCGGACACTTGGAGCGGGAAGACGCCCGCTCCGAAATCGTGGACCATCTCCCAGCGCGAACCATTCTCGTCTATGTGCAGATCGTAGAGCTTACCGTCGCTGCTGCCGACGCGCGGTACGCCGAACCGGTAAATGAGGCTGCCGGGGATGCCGTCCGCGGTGTAGGCCACAGCCGCGCCGGGTACCACGGCGACTTCGGCCCAGGTAGGTTGCTCCACGGTACGCCGCCACAGGATGTAGTAGCCCTGACGCAGCGTCAACACGTATTGATCGTATGTCCATGCTTCGACGGCACTGACAACCTCACCGCTCAGCCCCGCGGACACATCTTGCCAGGCGCCGCCGTTGACACTCTCCCAAATCTGGTCAGGTTGCTCATCCGGCGTGATCCAGGTGACGGCGAACGCATGCCCGATGTGACGCGCTGACCTCGCTAATGCGCTGCCAGCGGAACGTCTTGTCGCGGCGGTAGACGCCCTGATCCGTAGCGGCCAGGAGTCCATCGTTGCCGGTCGCCAATCCACGCACACGGATCGACGCAGCCAGCGGGAAGGGTTCGGCGGCGTTGCCGGATACGAGTTTCCCGTTAGCCGTGCGATACCACGCCGTGTCTGTGTTGTCGGCTCTATCCAGCGCGCCGGGGCCAAGGGTTTCGGGCGCGGCCAGCGGATCGCCGACGGGCGGCGTTGATGTCGGTGTCAACGTTGGTGTCGGTGTCGGCGCTGGTTGGTCAGCGAAGACGTGAGGCAAGTAGAACTGTGTCCCTCCCTGGATATCGGTGCGACAGGAGAAGAGGAAGACATCATCCACATTCAGGCGCGTCGGCTCGGCGGTGCTCACCGGTATGCCGCCCAACCAGATCTGCACGCTCTGCCCGATGAACGCCGTCAAGTCGAAGCTGTGTAGTTGCCAGTTGTGCGCTGTGTTGAGCGTCGCTAGTGTCGAAAGCACCTGTTGGCCGTCGCCACTGCGCACCTGAATTTGGAAGCTCTGCAACGGCGACGCCAGCCGCTCGGTTTCGATTTTCGTGTTGACGAAGAGGTTCACCCTGCCCGGTGGAATGACGATTGTCTGCGCCAGCGCCGACGCCAGCCCATGCTGCTCTGGGCGCAAGGACACAACGCCAATCGTCGGTTCGCTGATGAAGCTGAGACTGCTCTGCATACTGGCGTCCCCCAACATCGTCCAGCCGCCTTCGTTTGGCCAGAAGAGAGCGTTCACCAGCAGTTGTGGGCAGTCGGCCGATGAGTTTTCGGGTGTGGCGGTGGGTGTCGGCGTGAACAGTGGCATGTCGGTTGGCGTGTAGTACGGTGTCGGCGTCACCGTGGGGCCGTCTGCGCAGTGGCTCAGGCGGATGTCGTCGAACATGAGATAGAGCGGCGTATCGCCTGCGATGGAGCGCCCGCCGATGCGCAAGAGCACGTCCTTTTCGGCGGGCCAGGTGAAGGTCACCTGCGCCGTTTCCCAGATGTAGAAATTTGACTCATGATCCGGCGCTGTCCACAGGACATCGAGGACTTCCCCTGTCTGTGGATCGACCAACTCGGCGCGCACCTCAGGCACATCGCCCTTGGGTTCGCCCAAACGGCGCTGCCAGTGCAGATCGAAGACAAACTCACCCGCGGGCAGATGTAACGGCTGTCCAAAGAAGAGGGCGGAACCCGGCGGTGAAGTCGTGACGAAAGCCATACGAATGCCGACTGGGTTTTGCGGATCGTAGGCTGGAAAGTGTATGTCATAGCCCACGTAGTCATACGCGTCGTCATGCACCAGCAGCCAGCCGATCATGCCCTCATCGTAGCCAGGATTGGTGAGCAGTTGGGTGCAGCCGGGCTGTTGCGGCGTGGGTGTTGCCGTGGCAGCGACCAATGGCGTCGTCGTCGCGGTGGCGGTTACAGTGGGCTGCCCCTTGGGCGCACAGTGGATGAGCAACACATCGTCGACGACGGTGGTGACGTAGCTGTTGAAAGCGCCGATGCCACCAAAACGAAGAAGCAGATCTTGTTCTTGCGGCCAGGTGAAGCTTATCTGCACCGACTGCCAGTATGTGCTGCCCGCAGGCGTCTCCCAGAGGACGGCGACCACCTCTCCACTCTGTGGGTCCACCAGTTCGGCCCGATGTGGGGTGTGCGTGTCGATACCTTCCTGTACAAAGCGCCTGAAGCGAAGATCGAGCGTCAACTGTCCGGCGGGAATGCGCACAGGCTGTTGGACATAGGCAGGCGCGCCGATTTGGCTGTGACTGATCAGTGCGGCCCAGAAGCCTGTCGTTGCACCCCAGCCAGTAGTGCGGACGGCAGTGTTGTTGGTATCGCCGATAAACGTCCACGCCTGATCGAATTCAAAACTGGTCTCCGAAAGTAATTGACGACAACCGGCAGCAGTTGCAGTTGGCGTCCACGTCGCTGTAGGTGTGACAGTCGGTGTCCTCGTGGGCGGTGGGGGTTCGGTGGGGATGCTGCTGGTTGGGGTGTCGGTTGGAAAGGCATCGTCTGTAGGCGGCTGTTTTGTAGGCGTCGGCATGCGCGTCGGCAGCGGCGTCGGCGTGGTGACGATACAGCCGCCGGCCGCGCTGTACTCGTCGCCGCCGATGTCGAAAGCGGCTGTGCCGTCGTTGTTGCCGTCACAAGGGCGCGGATCACCCCTGTAGTCGCGCACCAGGGGGACGGAACCACCCATGTCGATGGCCGGGCTTTGGGCGCTCAGGCGGAAGTCACCGTTGTCGAGATCGACGAAGAGCGGATCGGCTTCGATGTTGCCGTTGACGCCGACGGGATTGTCCGCCGACCACAGATTGACGCCGTTGCCGAAGAAGAGATTGTTGCGCAGTACCGGCGTCACACCCGTAGAAAAGTAGAGCGCAGCCTGGGTGTAGGCGAAGATGTTGTTCTCCATCACCAGCTTGTCGGCCTGCACGTAGAGCGATTCGTGCACCTGGGCGTTGAGGAAATGATTGTTGAGCGCGGTGATGGTGCGCCGTCCGCCCTGATACGGCTCAAGATGCAACACGGCGTTGATCAGCCAATTGTTGGCGAATACCAACTTCGGCGCGTCCAGTTCGTCGGATTCGTGCAGCGTCCACTCGCCCAGCATCAGGTTGCCCTCGAAGAGATTGTCCCCTTCGCCGCCGTAATTGATGCGGCCACCCTGGCCGAAGCCGTTGTCTATCACCGCCGCCGAACCGCTCAATGTCACCGGCAGATCAAACAGGTTCAGCGCCACGAAGCCATTGCGCGTGGACAAGGTGACGCTCGCATTTTCAGTCGCAGCCTCGAAGTAATTGCCCACGACGACTATCTCGTCACCGCCGACGTTCACCGTTTCGATTACCTGCACCGTGAAGTTTTCGATCTGGGTTTGATCGGCCAGATAGAGCTTGCCGATGATGAAGGTGTTGGTGTAGCTGTCCTGGGCGTAGAGGCGCACACCGGCAGGTATCCCCACATCGGTGCGGTATTCACCGGGGGCGACGGCGATGGCGTCGTACGCACCGGTGACGGATGCCTCCCACGCCGCCGCGGACAGCGATCTGTACGGGTGCGCCTGCGAGCCGTCGCCGTCGGGTGCTGCGTTAATGTCGACATACAGCGTCTGCGCCGACACCCGCCGCGGCGAGATTGCCGTGGGCATGACGGTGGTGCGCCGTTCAAGCCACCAGCGTTGGGCGAAGTCTGCGGGCAGGGGCAGTCCGTCCTCGTCCAATGCCTCCGCCGACCCGGCAAGGATCGGCGAAGCGCCGGCAAGCGCGAAGGCGGTCGCGCCGCCAATCACAGCAAGTAGCACAAACAGACCGATCAATGCCCAGGATTTCGACATAGGAGTGGCCTCTTAGGAAGATAGATTGTGGACAAACAAGTCCTTCAAGATTGATTGTCTCTGCAATCAAAAAGTGTGGGCAGCGATGAGAGTACGTAGCACAGGTGCGAGGCAGAGACTGCGTAGAGAGTCGTACGCAACGACACCACCAATCAACCACGAATTGTCGGCGTCGTCAATGAGGAAAATTGAGGACAGAACGCGGATGGAGCGGATTGGGCGGATCTGAGCAGATTTTCCAGAAAAATCCGCCCCGATCCGCCCAATCTGCTCGATCCGCGTTCTATTCTGTGATCGTTCTACCCCTGCTCGCGGATGTTGAACTCCAACTTCCACTGGCGGTCGGGGTTGGCGCGGGAGACGCACCAGAGTTCCAGCGTGCCGATTTCGGTGACACGGCTGCGCAGCCACACGGGGATGATGGTGCCGCCCGCTTCGTCGTCGCTGGCGTCGAGGTGGGTTTCGAGGGTGGTGACTTCGTCGATCTCGCCGCCCCAATCTTCCACTTCTTCGCCGGCCACGTCCTGTTTGCGTGTGTTCGAGGCGAGGAAGGGGAAGATGGCGGGCTGACCCACCACCAGCCCGAATTCACGGCGGCGGATGTCGGCCTCGGTCCCCTCTTCCATGCCGAAGGGGACAACGCAGAGCGCCTTGATCGGGGTGGGGATGCCGGGCACGGCGGGCATAGCGCTTTCGATGCCGATGTAGTAGCTGCGCGCCGTCCCCGCGCGGATGCGGATGCCGCGTCCTTTGCGGGCGAGGCCGTAGTAGGCGGCGCCCAACGCTACCGCCAGATCGAGATCCACGGCGGCGAGTTCACGCAGATCGGCGTTGCCGCTCCACGTACGCAGCGCGTCGAGGACCTGTCCGCGCAGCGACGACGCCTTCATCACGCCGCCGTTGAAGAGCACCGCCGACGGGTAGCGGCGTCCGCTGTCTTCTTCGCCCCAGCCCTGTGGGTTGTTGCCCGCCTGCCGGCTGAGGAATGCGGCCAGGTGACGTGTGATCGCCGGGTCCGACTCGTAGGGCAGGCCCATTTCGCGCACACCCACCTGCGCCTTCTTCTGCGGGAACTCGTCCGCGCCGCCGATGGGGAAGAAGCCTTGCAGCAGGATCGATTCGATCTCGCCGCGGGTCAACTCGGTGCGGATGGTGCCGCCGATCAGCGACGATCCGCGACCAAGGACGATCACCGGCTCGGATTCGAGATCGGGGTTGCTGAGCAGCTTTTCCTTGGCTTTGCGGCAACTGTGCCACAGGCCGCGGAATTGCCAGTTGTCGATCTGCGTGCCGCGCTGCGCCAGCTTGGCGCGCACGGCGTAGGCCAGCGTCAGGTCCATGTTGTCGCCACCGAGCAGGATGTGATCGCCCACGGCCACACGTTGCAGATCGAGGTTGCCGCCTTCTTCCACCACTTCGATCAGGCTGAAGTCGCTGGTGCCGCCGCCCACATCGCAGACGAGGATGCGATCCCCACGCCGATGACATTGCGCCAATCTTCGCTCTGCGCTTCGAGCCAGGCGTAGAAGGCGGCCTGCGGTTCTTCGAGCAGCGTAAAGTGGAGCAGACCGGCCTGCTGCGCGGCCTGCACCGTCAACTCGCGCGCCACGGCGTCGAACGAGGCGGGGACGGTGAGGTAGATCTCCTGGTGCTGGAAGAGTGCGTCGGGATCGTCCTGCGCCATCTCCGTGTTCCAGCCCTCGCGGATATGACGCAGGTAGCGCGCCATCGTCTCCACCGGCGACACGCCGCGCCTCCGCCGGGGCCTCGAAGGGCAGGATCGGCTGTGTCCTGTCTACGCCGCGGTGGCTGAGCCACGACTTGGCCGAAGAGACCAGCCGCGCCGGCAGTTCTGCGCCGCGGTTGCGGGCGTACTCGCCCACCGTGTAGTCGATCTCGGCGTTCCACGGCAGCGCCAGCGACCCTTCGGGTACATCGTGCGGCCCCGGCAACAACAAAAACGACGGCAACAACGGTTGCGCCTTCACTTCGCCGGGCGCCACCACCTGCGGAATCGAAAACAACTGCACCGCCGGCTCTTCAAACTCCGGCGCCACGGCATCGGTATAGGCCACCACGCAATGGGTCGTACCCAGATCAATGCCGATGATGTATTTGGGATCGGACAAGGGGATACTCCTTTACAGTGTGTTGACGTGTGATTGGTGAATTGGTTTATCAAGTCGTGATGATGAGATGATGGGATGATAGCGTAAACATCATCCCATCATCTCATCATCACTCCTCAAGACGACAAGCCAATGTAGCGATCACCTTGTCACCTTGTCACCCCTCACCTTGTCATCCAATCTCCACTTCCGCCGGCGCGATCACCTTCTCCTTGTCGCTCGTCAGCTTGGGCAGGTCGATTTTGGCGACGCGCCAGCCGCGATGGACAAGGGTGCCGCGGAAGGGCGGTTCCCCGGTGACGTTGCCGACGAGGCGCACGGCGTTGGCGTCGAAGCCGGGCTGCACTGTCACCGAGCTGCCTTCGGCGTCGGTGTAGATGGGTTCGAGGGTCACGTGTTCGGCCAGGGCGGCTTTGCTTTCGGCGTGAATGTTGCGCACCGCCGCGCCGATCTGGGCGTCATCGTAGGCGCTCAGGTTCTCTTGCAGGAAGTCGATGAGACGTCCTTTGCGCTGCAAGATCGAGAGGATCTGAATGGCGGCGGCGTCCGACGGTGGGGCCGGCGGCGGCGCGGGGACAGGCTTGGGTTCGGGCTTCGGCTCCGGTTTGGGCGCGACAGGGCGCGGCGTCTCCCGCACCGGCGCGGGGACAGGCGGGGCTGTCTGCTGCACCGATGCCACAAAGCGATTGCCCACCGACACCAGCGTCAGCCACAGCAGCACCGTGGCCAGCAGCCCCAGCCCAAAGAGGAACCCACTTTGGATGCCGTCGCCGAAGGTCACATACAGCGCGCCGATGAGCAGCCCGTTGAAAACGAGCACCGTCAGCAGCGTGCGTGTGGCAAAAGATCGTTGTTGTTCACTCATACTTCACTCCTGATTGTCATTTTCATAGATGCTGTCCAAGATAATTCCAGATTATACCATCAACCGGCCAGATTTCAGGTGTAGAGGGTGAAGAATAGAACGCGGATCGGGCGGATTGAGCAGATTTGGGCGGATTTTTCAGATTTAATCCGCTCTGATCCGCCTGATCCGCTCAATCCGCGTTCTATTTCTGAACCGTTGCACTCCCGGGTGCATTTCAAATTGGGGGCAGGCCAAGTGCCGGGGACTTTTCGCCGCAGCGAGACGGGGTTTTCGCTCTTATCGCCACGTCCATCGTGAAGTCCCCGGCACTTTCGCCCCAAGAATGAAATACACCCTGCACTCCCCGCGCCGTTGGAAATCTGCCCCCTTCGGGCTATAATCGGAGGAGTATGTTAGACAACCCCACCCCCATTCTCAAAGGAGAGACAATCCCCATGCCCGATGTGGTGAAGATAATCGAAGTCGGCGGTGTGGTGCCGGTGGTGCGCCTGTCGGACCTTTCCGCCGCGGTGGACATGGCGAAGGCGCTGCTGGCCGGCGGCGTTACCGCAGTGGAATTGACGATGACCAGCCCCGGCGCGCTGGACGCACTGCCCCTGCTGCTGGACAACGTGCCCGCTTTTCGTAACGGCGACGCCGCCCTGGGCATGGGATCGGTGCTCAATCCCCAAATGGCCCAGGACGCCATCGACCGCGGCGCCATGTTCATCGTGGCCCCCATGCTGGATCTGCCCACCGTCGAATCGTGTGTGCGTCAGTCGATCCCGGTGATGCCGGGCGCGCTGACGCCCACCGAAATCCAGACGGCGTGGGTGGCGGGCGCGTCGGTGGTCAAGGTCTTCCCGGCCAACAGCGTTGGCCCCGGCTACTTCAAGGACGTCCTCGCGCCGCTGCCGCACCTGAAGCTGATGCCCACCGGCGGCGTCGATCTACAGACTGCGCCTGAATTCATCCGCAACGGCGCCGTGGCCGTGGGCGCGGGCAGCAGCCTGGTGGATAAAGCCGTCATCGCCGCCAAGGATTGGGACGAACTCACCCGCCGCGCCGCCGAATTTGTCCAAACCGTACAACGTGCAAGGAGCGCCAAATGAGCCAGTATGATGTCGTCACCCTGGGCGAAACCATGATGCGGCTCGCCCCGCCCGGTCAAATGCGCATTGAGCAGACCACATTTTTTGAGATCGAAATCGGCGGCACCGAGTCGAACATGGCCGTGGGCCTGGCTCGGCTGGGGATGAACGTGGCCTGGCTCTCGCGCCTGCCCGAAAACGCGCTAGGACGACGCCTGTCGCGCATCCTCAAAGGCAACGGCGTCGACGTTTCCCACGTCGTCTGGGCCGAGGACGAGCGGCTGGGGACCTTCTTCATCGAGTTCGGCGACGGTTCGCGCCCCACGTCGGTGATCTACGACCGCGCCAACTCCGCCATGGCGCGCATGCAGCCCACCGACCTGCCCGACGATCTCTTCCAGCCCGGCATGGCCCGTCACCTGCACCTCACGGGTATCACCGTGGCCATCAGCAACGACGCCGCCGCCACCGCCGAGCGCGCCTGTCGCCTGGCCAAAGACGCCGGCTGGACGATCAGTTTCGATCCTAACTATCGCGCCAAACTGTGGGCGCCCGAAGCGTGTCGCGAAGGCTGCCAGCCCTTCGCCGAAGCCGCCGACATCTTCTTCATTCCCATCCGCGACGCACAGACGATCTACAAGATCCCCGAAGACGCCACGCCGGAGCAGGCGTTGGCCGAGTTCCAGGCCATGTTCCCGCAGGCCACGATTGTGCTGACGTTGGGCGGGGAAGGCTGCATCGCCGCCGAGCCGGGCAAAGCGCCCATCCGCCAGCCCGTCTTCCCCGTGCAGGGGACCGTGGGCCGCATCGGCGCCGGCGACGCCTTCATCGCGGGCGTCCTCTACCGCTACCTTGCCCCGGAAAACCCCAACCAGTGGCTTTCCGAGTCCTTGTTGTGGGGGACCGCCGCCGCCGCCTTCAAGTACAGCATTCCCGGGGACATGGCCCTGTTTGAGCACAGCGAAGTTGCCGCGCTGATCAAGAGCGCGGGCAGTGGCGCGTCGCAGGTGCAGAGATAAAAAGGAAGGAATGAAAGATCGCACCCACTACCAAGTCCTTGGTATTCGCCACGAAGCGTCTCAGAGCGTGATCGAGGCGGCGTACCGGCGGCTGAAAAGACAATACGAGTCGGCGTCCTACTTGGAGCGGCGGCGCGTCGGCGTTGACGTGGCCGTGGAGGATGCGCGGCTCGATCGCATCGAGGAAGCCTACGCGGTGCTGCGTGATCCAGCGCTGCGTGAGCGCTATGACGCGTCCTTGTTGGCCGATGACAACATCGACGAGGCCCTCGATCTTGTCCTGGCGGCGCGGCGGCATCAGGTGGAAGCCGGGGCCTGGCTGTCGGAGCAGCACCACGACGAAGAGGAGATCCGCTTCCGCATCGGGTGGGCATCGGACTTTGCCGCGGTGCGCAAGTCTATCGAAGAGGGCATTCCCGAAGAAGATCGCCGCTACGATGCTATCCGAGGCGAGTGGGCGGTGGACGTGCGTCATGGCAAGCTGTTGGGCCAGCTATTCGACAACTATACACCGCCCGATCTGCCGCCTATCCCACGCATGAAGAGACCGGTCTACGAGCCGAAGCCCTACACGCCCACCCGCTACCACATCCCCGAATTGTGGGACGGCTGGCCCTTTCTTGTGGTGGCCGGGCTGGTGGTGGCCATCGTCTTCACCATGCTTTTCCCCGGGCAGGATGAGCAACAAGCCGCCGCCGAAGCCACCGCCACCGCTGCCGCGCTCTTTGAACTGGCGCAACAGGCCAATCCCGCCGCTTTCGAGACGCCGACCCCCGCCGCTACCGCCGTCCCCATGCTGGCCACCGAGCCAATCTACGCATCGGTGCATCTGCGTTCAGGCCCATCCACCGAAGCCAACTCGCTTGGCTACATCTACCAGGGGCAGAGCTACTGGGCTGTTGGGCGTACCGCGGATCTGAGTTGGCTTGTGATCCAGGCCGAAGACCAGATCGGCTGGTCCGCAGCGTGGACGCTCACCACCCAGGGCGACGTGACGATCCTGCCGTCCTATTCGACGTTGGAATCGTTGCCCACGCCCGCGCCTACGCCTGTCCTCGCGCCCGCCTTCGCCTACACCGTAAATCTATTTTAGGAGAAACAAGAGAAAAAATGATCCGACGAAGATACACGAAGGCAGAGAAGAGCAGACAGAAGGCGTCTTCGCTCTGGTGTCCTGGTCATCCTGAAATCCGTTTCCTTCTCTTCTCTTTTCCGTGGTGCTTCGGGTGCCTTCGTGGATCAGTAAAATTCTGAGATGTCCTTAGATCGTCGAAGCTGAGGATTGTGGACACGGATTGGCGAAAACACGGATTTCTTTTTCTTTGCGTTTGCTGGAGGCTTTGTGGTAGAGTCCGATCCTTTTAGGACAATCCATCTGGGAATCCCCCAAATCCGTGCAATCTGTGGATGGTTTTCTCTGTCTTCGTGGATCAAATCTCAGGTTCCGGTCTGCAAGGCGTCAGCCGTCAATGCGCCGCTTGCCGTAGACTCAAACAGTCTATCAGGATATACAATGGTTCCGTCTTCCGATTCTTCCTCCGTAACATTGCCTGAAGGAGCAAACAAACCATGAGCAACACCGTCAACGACATGCGCAACAGAGTGCAGCGTGGATCACCCATTGTGGTCGCCGTCATTGTGATCGCTGTGATCTTCTTCCTGCTCATCTTTTCTGGCCAGTTCTACTACGCCTTTGAGCGCGTCAGCGAACAGGAAGTGGGTGTGCAGTTCCAGGGTGGCCGCATCAAAAACGTGGTTGGGCCTGGTGTCTACAGCGACGTGGGTCTCTACGTAGATCTCGTACGCATCTCGTCGCAGGCCGTGCCGTTCTCCGTCGAAGATAGCGAAATCATCACCCTGGACAAGCAGCGCATCGGCCTGGTGGTGACAGGCGACATCTTCCGCCCCGGCGTCGGCTCGCGTGATCGTATTCGCGAACTGTGGGCGCAGTACCGTATCTACTACCTCGACGATCAACTGGTGCAGACGCGTGTTCAGGAACTCGCCAAGCAGGCCATGAAGGTCTGCGTAGGCGACCGCAATTTCGATGACAACGTGGTGGGTACCGCCCGCGATGTGCTGCGCACCTGCATCGATGAAGAGCTAAGCAGCCTGGCCGACAACTTTGGCTTGAATATCGACAATGTCGTCGTACCCGATGTGATCCTTTCGCCAGAAGTGCAGACTGCCCTGGACGCGATTGTGCAGAGCCGCCTCGAAACCGAAAAGGCTGCCCAGGACAAGCTGCGTGCTGAGGCCCAGGCCGGCGCAGAGCAGGCCCGCCAGGAAGGTGAAATCCGTATCGAACAGAGTCGCTTCCAGGAACAGGCCCGCCAGCAGACGCTTCTGGCCGAACTGGAACGGGAGAAAGTGGCGGCGCAGCGAGCCGTGATCGAGGCGCAGAAGGCCAACGATCTGCTGGCAGCCCAGCGTGATCTCGAGATTGCCGAAGCCCAGGCCGTGGCAGCCGCAGAACAGGCCAAGGCCACCGTGGCTGTAGAATCCGCATTAGCGGCACTCTACGCCACCAACCCGTCGTACGTCACACTGTTGATGGCGCAGGCCAACGCCAACGCCCTCAACGAAACCGATAAGGTGATCTTCTCGCCCGAAGGCACCACGCCCACCATCGTGATCCCCGGCCCTGGCATCGTACCCACGATTGACGCCGGCCAGCAGACCACGAGCGCACAGGAATAGCCGCCCGTGGATGATCCCCGTCGCCGTCAAGGACAGCAGGCCGAAGACGCCGCTGTCCGCGCCCTGACGGCGGCGGGGATCACTGTCCTGGCGCAATTGGCGTTGCCCGGCGGGCGAGATCGACATCGTCGCCGAGGATGTCGCCCCCGACTACGCATCGGGTCGTCCTGATGCGCGTTGGCTGGTGCTCGTGGAAGTGCGTAGCCGTCGCCGTTCACGTGGTAGCGCCCGCCAATCCTTCACCTCGCGCAAACTCGCCAAACTGCAAGAAGTCGCCGCCCACTACATCCAATCCACGGCGTGGGCAGGCCCCTGGCGTATCGACGCCGTGGCCGTGCAGTTCGACGGCGAAAAGATCGTCGACGTGGAGCACATTCGGCACGCGGTGATGGGGTAGCGGGGATCGTCGTTCTGCTTGAAAATTGATGAATTGAAGAGATGATGGGATGATGAGATGATGGGCTACCGTCTGGCCCATCATCTCATTATCTATTTTCGGAATCACCATGAATGGAACAGAAGCACACCCACCGCTGATCGTGATCCTCGGCCCCACCGCTGTGGGCAAGACGGCGCTGAGCATTGAGCTTTGTCGCCGGTTTGGCGGCGAGGCCATCGGCGCGGACAGCCGCCAGATCTACCGCGGCATGGACATCGGCACCGCCAAACCGTCGCCCGCGGAACAGGCGCAGGTCCCTCACCACCTGCTCGACATCCGCGCCCCCGACGAGGTGCTTTCTGTGGCCGAGTACCAGACGTTGGCCTACGCCGCCATCGAGGACATCCACCGCCGCGGCAAGATTCCCTTCCTGGTGGGCGGCACGGCGCTCTACCTCAACGCCGTGGTGCGGGGGATGAAGATCCCCGACGTGCCGCCCAACCCGTCTTTGCGCGCAGAGTTGGAGGCGTTCGCCGATCGCGAAGGACACGAAGCCCTGTTCGCCCGCCTCGTCGCGCTGGACCCGTCCACGGCGGCGCAGATCGACGGGCGCAACGTGCGCCGCGTGGTGCGCGCTGGAGATCATCATGGCAACGGGGAAGCCTAAGAGCGAGTTGGAAGGCGAAGATCCGCCGCCCTATCGCATCTTGCAAATTGGGCTGGATCTGCCGCGCCCTCAGCTCTACTCGCGCATCGACGCCCGCGTGGCGCAGATGGTGACCGACGGCTTGATCGATGAGACGCAGCGTTTGCTGTCCGCGGGCTATCCGCCCAACCTGCCCGCCCTCACCAGCCTGGGCTACAAAGAGATCGGCGCCTACCTGCGTGGGGACATGGACCTTCCTGCCGCCATCGAGCGCATCCAGATCGAAACCCACCGCTTCGTGCGTCACCAGTACAGTTGGTTCCGCCGCATGAAAGAGGTCAACTGGTTCGAGGTCAGCACGCCGCGCAATGACGAAATCGCCACACGGATCGCCGATTTCCTCGCAGCAGAAGAATGCTCCACGAAGTCCTGAAAATCCTGGCAATCCGTGTCCTTCTGCCTCTGTGTGGATCGCGAATTTTCGACGTCATTGCCAGCGCAACGGATCTCGACGTATAATGATGCTCCGCACCATCGGCTCCGCGGAGCCAGGGACTTGATCCTAGAGAAGTTGGGGGATTTTTGTGAAGACTGAACTTGAAACCGGCGAAGTAGAACAGCAAACGCCAGAGGATGGCAGGCGTTCGCCCAACGGCAAGAGCAACGGCAACGCGCGTGCGCCCTTGCCTCGACCGTCGTTGTTCACCGATCACCCACTGCTCTCGAAGCTGTCTGGGTTGCCAATGGATGCAACCGGCGAAAATCCCGTCGATCCTACGCTGACGCCCGAAGAACTCCAGCATCTGGAGAAGCTTTTTCAGCAGCTCCCCCCCAATTTCTACAACGCCGAACAGTTGGATCAACTGCTGCGCGCCTACGTGGTGGCCAGCCATGCCCACCGCACGCAGATGCGCAAGACGGGCGAACCCTACATTCTGCACCCCATCGAAGTGACCCAGATCCTCGCCGATCTGCGCCTCGACGTGGACACGCTCACCGCCGCCCTGCTCCACGATGTGGTGGAAGATTCCGACATCACCACCGAATATCTTGCCAAAGAGTTCAACGACGACGTAGCTGAACTGGTGGACGGCGTCACCAAGCTCAAGCGCATCAAAGAACTGAGCAACATGCGCCACAGCGTGGCCGACGAAAAGGCCGAATCGCTGCGCAAGATGTTCCTCGCCATGGTCGAAGACATCCGCGTTGTGCTGATCAAACTGGCCGACCGTCTGCACAACATGCGTACCCTGCAAGGGCAGCCCGATCACAAACGCCGTCGTATCGCCCGCGAGACATTGGAGATCTTCGCACCACTCGCCAACCGCCTGGGCATCTGGCAGATCAAGTGGGAGCTGGAAGATCTGAGCTTCCGCTACCTGGAACCGACCACCTACAAAGAGCTATCAGCGGCGATGCACGAAAAGCGCGCCCAGCGCGAACAGTGGGTGGCCGAGGTGCGCCGCATGATGAAAGAGGCGATGGAAGAGGCCGGTCTTGTCGCCGAAATCAACGGGCGCCCCAAGCACATTTACAGCACTTACCGCAAGATGTCGCGCAAAGACGTGACATTTGATCAGATCTACGATATTCACGGCTTCCGTGTGGTGGTGGAAAACGTGGCGCAGTGCTATGCCGCTTTGGGCGTGGTTCACAGCCTGTGGCGTCCGATTCCGGGTGAATTCGACGACTATATCGCCAACCCCAAAGACAACCTCTACCGTAGCCTGCACACAGCAGTTGTGGGGCCTGCGGGTAAGCCAATGGAAGTGCAGATCCGCACCAAGGAAATGCACCATGTCGCCGAATACGGCATCGCTGCGCACTGGCGCTATAAAGAACAGATGCGCCCCAACCAGGCGTTGGACAACAAGATCGCCTGGATCCGCCAGTTGATGGAGTGGCGTCAGGACGTCACCGACGCCCAGGAATTCGTCAGCGGCATGAAGACCGACGTCTTCCAGGATCGCGTCTACGTTTTCACCCCGCGCGGCGACGTCATCGATCTGCCCACTGGGGCTACGCCCATCGACTTTGCCTATCACGTACACACGGAGTTGGGGCATCGTTGCCGTGGCGCGAAGGTCAACGGCAAACTGGTGCCGCTGGACTATCAACTGCACAACGGTGACCAGGTGGAAGTGGTCACCGCCAAGCGTGGTGGGCCCAGTCGCGATTGGATCAATCCCAATCTGGGCTACGTGGCCACCCAGCGGGCGCGCAGCAAGATCCGTACCTGGTTCCGCCGCCAGGATCGCGACGAGAACATTGTGCAGGGTCGTCAGATCTTGGAAAAGGAGTTGAAACGTCTCTCGGTGACCCTCAACTTCGATACCGTGGCGCGCCTCGTCGGTTTCGAGAAGACCGACGACTTCATGGCCGCCATCGGCTACGGCGACGTCAACACGCAGACCATCGCCCAGAAGATCATCGAGCACGAGCGCAGCTTGCAGCCGCAGCCCATCAACTTACCCAACCGCGAAACCGAGCGCGACGATGATGTGTTGGAAGGCATCCATGTGGCCGGGCTGGAGGGCCTGTTGGCGCGTCCGGCCCGGTGCTGTCATCCGGTGCCTGGGGATCCCATCGTGGGCTATGTCACCAAAGGTCGCGGTGTCACCATTCACCGCAACGACTGCCCCAACATTTTGGCACAGCAAAACGACAAAGAGCATGCCCGTCTGGTGGAAGTGCAGTGGGGTGTGGAGAGCACCGAGACCTACCCGGTAAGCATCCAGGTGAAGGCGTATGATCGGGCGGGGCTGCTACGCGACGTCACCGGCCTGGTGGCCGACGAGAAGATCAACCTGCGTTCCGCCGAAGCGGTGACCGGCATGAAGAACAACATCGCCCAGATCAACGCCACGCTGGAGATCAGCGACATTTCGCAATTGAGCCGGGTGCTTACGCGGATCGAAAGGCTGCCGAATGTGCTGGAGGTGCGCAGGAGGGTTAGCTAGTAAAACCCGGCGGAAATACACCAATAGTCTCTGCCAGTGGTACAGACGCCGTATTTCTGCCGTGGTATTTACGCCAAAATGTGCTAGGAGCGGATCGACCGGCTCTTCGCCGATATCGTGGAAAATGAAGATGGGATGATGCGATGATGGGGTTTCTGCCCCATCATCGCATCATCCCATCTTCGCGTTTACCATCCAGTCTGTATCCCGCGCCGCGCACGGTGATCAACCGGCTGGGGCGAGACGGATTCTCTTCGATTCGTTCGCGTAGCCAACGGATGTGGACGTCGAGGGTACGGGTGTCGCCGAGAAACTCGGTGTCCCATACACGCTGCATGAGTTCCTCGCGGCTGAGCACCTCGCCGGGGCGTTCCATCAACACCTGCAACAGCTTGCAGAGCTTCGGCGGCAGGTGTTGTTCACCCAGTGGGCCATACACGGTGCGTGTGGCCAGATCGAGTCGAAGATCACCCACACCCATATACATCTTGCGACTGCCGCCCAGTAGACGGGCAATTGCTTCACTCGCTTGCGCAGGTTGGAATGGGCGCAGAATGAACGCATCGAACTCGAAACCGTCGCTGATATCGTGTTCTTTGTGTACAGCGACGATGAGCATCTGTGGCAGGCGACCGCGCAGATTGTTGCAGAAGCGAATGCGGTTGTAACGCCCGGGGTCGATTTCGACCAGTAGACCGTGCGGCGGCGTTGCGCGGATCTCTTCGATGGCCTGTTTCTGGCTGGATACGCGCATGAACTGAAACGTAGCATTGCCCCCGACAGCCATCTCGCTATGTTCAATACGCAGCGCGTTTTCGATAGCGTCGGCCAATGCTTGTCTGCGGCCCACGTACAGCAGCCTGATCGAGGTTTGGGTTGTCATGGATGCTTCCACCATCGAGTTACGGGGACATTTTTCAATGTCTGATTATAGTGGATGCAATGGTGAAACGCAATCGCTTTGCGGAGTGGGGTATTTCATTCTTGGGGGCACTGTAGGTAGCGCGCCGCCAACAGAATTACACCCGCGGAATATCGAAAGAACGTGCTTGCTCAGTCGATTTTGATTGCGTCCAGTTCGTCGATCATGTCGCGGATCACATCGAAGCCGCCCTGCCAGAAGTTGGGATCGGTCATGTCGATGCCCGCTTCTTCCAGGATCTGAGCAGGCCGCGCCGATCCGCCATAGGCCAACAGTTTCAGGTAGCCAGGCTTAAACGCGTCGCCTTCTTGCTGGTAGCGGCGGTAGAGAGCCAGCACCAGCAGTTGTCCAAAGCTGTAGGCGTAGCAGTAGAAAGGCGTGCTGAAGATGTGGGGGATGGCCACCCACTCGTTCTGGAAATCCTCGGTGAGTTCCATGCTATCGCCAAACTGATCGCGCAGGTTGTCCAGGTAGATCTGGTTCAACTCCTGCGGCGACTTGTTTTCGAGGATCGCCTGATGCGCGGCCTGCTCAAAGAGGACAAAGTACGCCTGGCGCATCACTGTGCTGTAGATGTCGTCCACTGCGGCGGCCAGGATGTCGCGGCGCACGAGTGGATCCTTTTCCTGGGCCAGCAGGCGGTCGGTCATGATCATTTCGGCGAAGACCGATGCCGTTTCGGCCAGAGGCAGCGAGGCGTGCTGGGTGAGCAGCGAATGGTGTTCGGCCATCATGCTGTGGATGGCGTGGCCCAATTCATGGGCCAGGGTGGCCACATCGCGCACCTGCCCTGTGTAGTTGACCAGCACGTAGGGCGTTAGCTTGGGGGTCACCGTGCTGCAGAAAGCGCCGCTGCGCTTGCCCTTGCGGATTTCGCTGTCGATGTGATTTTGATCGAAGACGCGGCGCGCCTGTTCTGCGATGCGCGGCTCGAACTGTTCAAAGACATCCAACACCGACTGCACGGCTTCGTTGTATGGGATCTTCTTGTCGGACTTGGTCAGCGGCGCGTAGATATCGTAGCGGCGCAGCTTGTCCATGCCCAGCCACTGCGCCTTCAACGAGAAGTAGCGCTGAAAGAGCGGCGCATTGCGGCGCGCTACGGTGAGCAGCGCATCGACAGCTTCGTCGGGGATGTCGTTTGCTTTGTTGCGCACGGCGATGGGTGACGCAAAACCGCGCAGTTCCACGTTCTCGTTGTGCCAGTCGCGCACGCGATTGGCGTAGATCTGCGCCAGGATTGGCGCCTCCGCGCCGTAGACGCGGTAGAGTTCCTGGTAGGCGGCGGCGCGTACTTCGGGATCGGGTGAGTAGTAGTGGCTGGAAAGCTCGCCGCGGGTGAGCGTCTTTTCTTCGCCGTCGATGGTCAGCTTGAATTCGAGGCGATTGGTCAGCATCGAATAGAGCGTCATCAGCGCGTCGATGCCGTTGGCATCTTTGCTGTTGATGATCTGCTCTGACTTCTCGTCCAGGGTGAAGGGCTTGAAGAGGCGCATTTCCTGGAGGAAGTGGCGATAGTCGGCGTGGTCCTCGGCATTTGGGAGCAGGCGCTCGGCCTCTTCATCGCTCAGGCTCTTCCACCACAGATCGAAGAAGAGTGTGCGATTTTGAATCTGGGTCCACGTCTGCATGATGCGGTTGCGGTAGGTCAACGCTTCGGGCGATTGCGTGTCTTCGGAGAACCACAGGCTGCCGTACGCACCGATCAAGTAGACCTGCTCTGCCGTCGCTTCATACTGGCGCAGAATCGCCAGCAACTGCTCCGGATCCATGTCCGCCGACAGGTTGGCGCGGGCGGCCTCAAACGTCTGCACACCCTCTTCGAGGTTATCGAGGCGCTCGCGGATGAGCGTTTCGGTGGGCGCGGGCAGCATCTCAGAGAGATCCCAGCGCGAGGGTTTATAGTCAACTGCGTCTTTGAGTTGGACGGTCATTTTCCATTTCCTTGTGACGAAATCGATCCAATCGGGGCGCCGTGGGCGCTCGATACACGAGGGCATGTTGGGCATTATACAACAGGAAGCGACCGGCTTGAGGAATCTTGTCCTCAATGCCGGTCGCTGGTTGCGGATGTTCCATTGACCTAAAGGCGCGCGTCTACGATATTCCTTGTGTACGCCAGAACTTTATCGTCAACTGTGAGTAAAACCAGGTCTTCAATCCAACATTGTGCAATCAACAACCGGTCAAAAGGATCGTTGTGAAGCAAGGGTAGCGTTTCGACTGCGGCGGCATGACTGTGAAGAATTGGCAGTTCCCGAATGCTATCCTGTTGAGTTCGGCTTCGCACATACGTGTCTACCGGCTCAGGCAAAGGTAGCTTACCGATGCAGTTTTGATCGCCATCTCCCAGACACTTGCCGATGAGAGAAACACCTCGTTTTCGGTCTCTGCAATCACCTCGAGCGTGGCTTGCGAAAGCTTGCTTGGTTCACTGTTCCACCAAAGCCAGACATGCGTATCCAGCAGGAACTTCATTGCCTAAATCCCTCGATGATTTCATCCGGCAATGGATCATCGAAATTGTTCGGCACAGTGAATCGTCCAAGATCGCGACCAGGTTGTCGCTTCTTGCTCGCATCGATGGGTAGCATCAGTTGCGCCACGGGTTTACCATTGGCTTCGATGACAACCTGCTCTCCTTGATGAACCAAGGCAATCAGCCTGGCCAGATTTTGTTCTGCCTCTTGTAGAGAGAAATGAGACATTTCACTCTCCTTCGTGATCCTTATCCTACCCTTCCGTCGCCAGTCGGCGCAGGACGGTGTGCAGAATGCCGCCGTTTTTATAGTAGTTGATCTCCACCGGCGTGTCCAGGCGGCTGAGCGCATTGAACTCGGTGACATTGCCGCTGTTGTCGGTAGCGCGGACGGTGTACTCCTGGTTTGGCTGCATTTCGTCGCCAAGGCCGAGGATGTCGAATGTCTCGAAGCCGCTGAGGCCCAGCGCTTGTGCGTTCTGCCCGCTCTTGAACTGGAGCGGCAACACGCCCATGCCCACCAGGTTGGAGCGGTGGATGCGCTCGTAGCTCTCTGCAATCACAGCCTTGACGCCCTGAAGTTGCACACCCTTGGCCGCCCAGTCGCGGCTGGAACCGGTGCCGTACTCCTTGCCCGCCAGGATGATCAGCGGTGTGCCGTCGCCCATGTAGCGTTCGGCGGCGTCCCAGATCGCCATCTGCTTCATCTCGGGAATGTAGACGGTTTCGCCGCCTTCCACACCGTCGAGCATCTGGTTCTTGATACGGATGTTGGCCAGGGTGCCGCGCATCATCACCTCGTGGTTGCCGCGGCGGCTGCCGTAGCTATTCCACTCTGATCGATCCACGTTGTGCTCGGTGAGGTAACGGCCTGCTGGGCTGTTCTTGGCGATGGAACCGGCCGGGCTGATGTGATCGGTGGTGGTGCTGTCGGGCATCACTGCCAGGACGCGCGCACCGTGGATCTCCTGCACCGGCGGCACTTCGGTCCCCATGTCCATGAAGAAGGGTGGCTCCTGGATGTAGGTGCTGTCGGCATCCCACTGGAAGAGTTCGCCGCCGGAAACGGCCACTTCGTTCCATTCCTCGTTGCCGGTGAAGACGTTGCCGTACTGCTCCTGGTACATCTGCGGGTTGAGGCTGCGGCGGATCTCACGCTGGATCTCGTCCTGGGTGGGCCAGATGTCGTTGAGGAAGACAGGCTCGCCATTGGGATCGACGCCCAGCGGTTCGGTGTAGAGATCGATGTTGATCGTGCCGGCAATGGCATAGGCCACCACCAGTGGCGGCGACGCCAGGAATTTTGCGCGCACGTCGGGGCTGATGCGGCCCTCAAAGTTGCGGTTGCCGCTAAGGACGGACGCGGCCACCAGGTCGGCGTCGTGGATCCCCTGGCTGATGGGCGCCGGCAGCGGACCGCTGTTGCCGATGCAGGTGGTGCAGCCGTAGCCCACGGTGTGGAAATTCAACGCTTCCAGGTAGGGGATCAGGCCGCTGGCCTCCAGGTACTTGGTCACCACCTTGGAGCCGGGGGCCATGCTCGTCTTCACCCACGGCTTGACGTCGAGGCCACGCTCTACGGCCTTCTTGGCCAGCAGACCGGCGCCGATCATCACCGACGGGTTGCTGGTGTTGGTGCAGGAGGTGATGGCGGCGATGACGATGTCACCGTGCTTGAGGGTGAAGTTCGTGTTCTTGAACTCGACGTCGCTCTCGGCGTCCAGTTGCTCTTTCTCCAGGCCGAAACCCTGGGCGCCCACCGGCGCGGTGAGCATCTGCTGCCACTTCGCCTTAACGGTGTTAAGATCGATGCGATCCTGGGGGCGCTTGGGGCCAGCCAGGGCAGGCTTCACCGTACCCATGTCCAGTTCCAAGGTGTCGCTGAAGATAGGATCGGGCATGTCGTCGGTGCGGAAGAGGCCCTGCGCCTTCGAGTAGCGTTCCACTAGATCGACGAGACCTTCGTCGCGCCCGGTGCCGATCATGTAGCGCAGTGTCTCATCGTCCACAGGGAAGAAGCCCATCGTCGCGCCATATTCGGGGGCCATGTTGGCCAGGGTGGCGCGGTCGGGCAGGCTGAGTTTGGAAAGGCCGGGGCCGTAGAATTCCACGAACTTGCCCACCACGCCCTTTTTGCGCAGCATTTCGGTGGCGCGCAACACCAGATCTGTGGCCGTGGCGCCGTCGGGCAGTTGACCCGTCAACTTGAAGCCGACCACATCGGGCAGCAGCATGTAGATGGGCTGGCTGAGCATCACGGCTTCGGCCTCGATGCCGCCCACGCCCCAACCGAGGACGCCGAGGCCGTTGATCATGGTGGTGTGGCTGTCGGTGCCTACCAGCGAATCGGGGTAGGCTTCCCGCTCGCCGCCCACTTCGGCGGTCATGGTGACGGTGGCCAGGTATTCCAGGTTCACCTGATGCACGATGCCGGTGGCCGGCGGCACCGCGGAAGTTATCGAACGCCTGTTGTCCCCATTTGAGGAACTCGTAGCGTTCGATGTTGCGCTCGAATTCACGCTCTGCGTTGTACATCAGGGCAAAGACACTGCCGAAGCGATCCACCTGCACGCTGTGATCGATGACCAGATCCACCGGTACCAGCGGGTTGATCTTCTTGGCGTCGCCGCCCATGCGTTTCATGGCGCTGCGCAGCGCGGCCAGATCCACCACCGAAGGCACACCGGTGAAATCCTGCAAAATGACGCGAGCCGGCTTGAACGGGATCTCGATGTCGGGGTTGCCCTTGGGGTTCCAGGCTGCGATCTTCTCCACGTGCTCCTTGGTGATCTCGAAGCCGTCGGCCTGACGCAGGGCGGCCTCCAGCATCACCTTGATGGAGAAGGGCAGCTTGCTCACTTCGGCGACGCCGGCTTTCTCCAGCGCGTCCAACCGATAGATGGTCACCGGGCCGCTGTCGGTTTGCAGCGTGTCCCGAGCGTTGAAATAATCCTGTCTGGCCATGACGTTCACCTTTCTGGACAAACCTATCTGGGCAAATCGGAGGAAACAACCGGTTTCGAAGCCGCAAAATGTATAATGCGACCCCGTTGTAATGTCGATTCCCGCAGGGGAGAGAATGCTCCTACTATACCAGGATTTGGAAGCGAAGGCACAATCTGGGCATTTTCGTTGACACTTTTGTTGTGAGAGTTTTAGAATGAACCATCACATGAGTAGAAATCCGTGATGATGCGATGATGGGATGATGTGACACGTTTGTTTTCATCTCATCATCCCATTATCTCATCATCCCATTGTCTCATCATCCCATTGTCTCATCATCCCATTGTCTCATCATCGAAATAGATGCCTGGAGTCTCCCATGCCCCGCAAAACCCTCTCTGAAATCGCCACCGAACGTCCCTACCCCGACTTCGCCGACTGGTGGCCCATGCGAGCGGACTTTCTGCGCTTCATGTCCAACGCTATCGTGGACGGCTGGCGCAATGTGTATGGCAACCCACAGCCGCTGACGGTGGTAGAAGGCCTCGTCGCCGAGTATCTGTCTACTGTGTACGGGCGTGAAATGAGCGGGGATCTTGTCGCCAGTTTTGCGGCGGGGCGGGATCTGGCGTCGATCCGCTCGGGCGAGTTCGACGCATTGTCCTATGCCTTCTACCGCGCCGCCTACACGTGGATCGAATCCCATGCCGGCGCGGCCAATCTCGACGCGGCGGCGGAGAAACGTCGATTTGCCGAGCGGGTGGGCGCCAGCTTCTATCGTCAACTGCACGAGCACCTACGCCTGGATCTGCCTGACTCGCTGCGCGATGACGCCGACTTCGCCCAGATGCACACCGCCGTGGACACCGTGGGCCGTTTCCTCAAGGAACAGGGCTACCTGCGCGATCATTTCGCCTTCCGCTTCGATGTCGACGTGCGCCACGCAGATCGGCAGATCACACAGTCCGCCGCGGCAGCGTTGACGGATCTACGCACCCGCGGTGTTGTCTACGCCCTTTACGAAATGGGCTACCCCGTCATCCTACCTTCAGCCGTCTACCTCTACCACAGCATGGGCGAAGCGCAGCACCATTCGTCGCGCACGATCCAGGAACTCTTCTTGCGCATGGGCTACGCCGCCAGTGAAACCGCCGATTTTGATCCCACCGGCTACCCGTCGGACATGGTGGTGGAGTTGTGGGAGATCCGCCCGCGTTCGGCAGAATAGAACGCGGATTGAGCAGATCGAGGCGGATTTTTCTGGTGTAATCTGCTCAGATCCGCCCAATCCGCTCAATCCGCGTTCTATCTCCGGCAGTCGCAGACTGTTTGACAATCCCTGCCCACAAATCTATAGTGCCAGGATTGCTATTACCCTGCCCATCACCCCACCGGCGAGGACGAATATGATCATCGATGCCCACATTCACTACGGCGACGACCACCCCGATTTCCTGGCGCTGCTCGCAGACGAGTCCCTCAAGCTGTTCAACATCTGCGTGGCCCATGTCGACGCCGACTGGGCGCACTGGCCTGGCCAGGCGACGCGCTACCGCACGTTGACCGACGCACACCCGCAGCGTTTTGCCTGGTGTACTACCTTTGATCTGCCCCGCTTTGACGATCCCAACTATGTGGACAGTGTCATCGCGCAGTTGGATCGCGATTTCGATGCCGGCGCGGTGGCCTGCAAGGTATGGAAGAACATCGGCATGGAGGTGAAGACGCCCGACGGCGACTTTTTCATGGTGGATGATCCGCTGCTCGACCCCATCTTCGATCACATCGCCGCACGCGGACGCACGCTGCTCACCCACATTGCCGAACCGCTGGCCTGCTGGATGCCGCTGGACGAAAACGATCCCCACTACGGCTACTACAGCCGCAACCCGCAGTGGCACATGTACAACCGTCCCGAGTTCCCCTCGCACGAGCGGCTCATGGACGCCCGCGATCACATGGTGGCGAAGCACCCCGATCTGCGTGTGGTGGGCGCGCACTTCGGCAGCCTGGAATACGACACCGACGCCGTGGCGGCGCGCCTGGATCGCTACCCCAACTTCGCTGTGGACATCTCCGCCCGCCTGGTGGATGTGGCGATCCAAGACAGCGACAAGGTGCGTCAATTCTTCATCGATTACGCCGACCGCATCCTCTTCGGCACCGACGTGGTCATGCGCACGCCGCTCTCCAGCATGGACGATGACGCCCGCGCCCAGGCGTTGCAGACGCTGCGCGATACCTATCGCACCCATTTCGCGTATTTCGAGAGCAGCGAGATGGTCACCGTGCGCGGCAAAACCGCACGTGGCATCGATCTGCCGCGCGCTGTGCTCGACAAGTTCTACCGCACCAACGCGGAGAATTGGTATCCGGGGATCTGATCTGTTCATTCGCCACACACTACCGCGTTCGTCGCAGCGACAGCGCCAGCAGCGCCAGCGCCAGGGGAATCATCACCCAGTTGCCGATTGCGCCGGGCGCTGTGCCGTGGGTCTCGAATGGTTTGGCAAAGGCAAGCAGCAGCCGTCCTGTGTATTCAACGGCAATGAAGACGTACATCAGCGGAATCAAGTTCTGGTAGCGCCACAGCACCACCACGTAGAGCAGACCAAACAGCAGTTGCGACAACCCCCACAGCGCAAACATGCCGATCACCGCGGCCGCGCCACTGGCTGTGAAATCGGATAACGGGATCGTGGCGATGGACTGTGCGCCGCCGTCCGCTGCGAAGATGTGGATCAGGCTGCGCACCAGCGTAACGGCAGTGAGGAAGACGAAGATCCACTTTGCCAGTGGCGCGCCGCGGTAGTCGTTATTGGCTGTTTGGGGGAAGAGGCTCTCCATCGTGTTTTCTCCTGGACGGTTTTGTAAGTGTTTTCAGGTGGCATCATCCTAGACGGGGCAAGGCCGCATGTCCAACATCCAAATCGCTGATCTCACCGCCGACATGACCGCGGAGTATGAAGCCGCGGCGCGACTGCTGAACGTGGCCTTTGCCGTAAACTGGCCTGGGTCTTGGGCGACGATGGAAGAAGCCCGCGAAGAAGTGACAGAAATGACAGCGCCAGATCGCATCGCCCGCGTCGCCCTGGTCGGTGACGAAGTGGCGGGCTGGATCGGCGGCATTCCCCAGTACGACGGCAACGTGTGGGAACTACACCCGCTTGTGGTCGATCCACGGCGGCAAGGGCAGGGGATCGGCGCCCAACTTGTGCGCGATTTCGAGGATCAGGTGCGGCGTCGCGGCGGCCTCACCATCCAACTGGGTACAGACGACGTCAACGGCATGACTTCGCTGGCCGATGCCGATCTCTATACCGACACGTGGGAAAAGATCCGCAACATTCAAAACTTCAAGGGGCATCCCTATTCCTTCTACCAGAAGATGGGCTACACCATCATCGGCGTGCTGCCCGACGCCAACGGTCGTGGCAAACCCGACATCTACATGGGCAAGCGGATCGAATAGGATGAATTGCGACGCCCTGGAAATTTGCCGCCGTCTACCGGCTGTGCTAAACTGCGTTGTTGTGCCATGTATTGAATCCGGTTTTCGATGGGCGGTGAAGCGCAATCGCTTGCCTACGCTGTCCTTGTCCGCCGGCATACGCTAAAGTATTAGTCGCATTCAATTATGTTGAGTTGAACAAGGGCGGTGACTTATGACAAACGCTTTGATGGCTTCATTGCAGCCAAATGTGGAAAACGCGCCGAATCTTGATCCCGGCGATACCGTGCGTGTCCACCAGCGCATCACCGAAGGTCGCAACGAGCGCATCCAGATCTTCCAGGGTGTGGTGATCGCGATGCGCGGCGGCAAGTCCGCCGGTGCTACCTACACCGTGCGCCGCACCGGCAGCCACGGCGTGGGTGTGGAACGTACCTTTCCTCTGTTTAGCACCAGCGTTGAGAAGGTAGAAGTGTTGCGCAAGGCCAAAGTGCGTCGCGCCCAGCTTTACTACCTGCGCGATCGCCAGGGCAAGGCTGCCCGCCTGCGCGAGAAGCGATTCATCAGCGTGTAGTTTTTGCTGAAACAGAATGGCTCGTATTGTCAAAAGCACCGGCATCCATGCCGGTGCTTTTTGCATTGCAACGTTGGAATAATCATGTAGCTATGGTATAACCGAAGTGGATTCTGTCGTGTCCCATCCCCCCTACCCCATAACAGATTGCTCGAAATCCTATGCGTATTTTACTGATTAGTTGGGAATATCCCCCTTTCGTTGTGGGCGGCATGGGCAAGCACGTTGCCGAACTTCTGCCCGCGCTGGCCGTACTTGCCAAAACACAAGATGACCTCTATGTGGATGTGTTGACGACCCGATCCGCGGGCGGCGCCGCGCTGGAACAGGTCTCGGAGCATGTGACCATCTACCGTACCGACATCCCCCCCATCGATCCCAGTGACCTGTTCAACAGTGTCATCGAGGGGAATCACACGCTTGAGGCGCGCGCCCGGCGCCTGGCCGAAGTGTATCGCTACGACGTGATTCATGTCCACGATTGGCTGACGGCACGCGCCGGTATCACGCTCAAGCACGAATGGAAGACGCCGCTGCTGGTGACGATCCATGCCACTGAGCGCGGACGTCACCAATCGCACCTGCCGAACGTGATGAGCCAGCAGATCAACCAACTCGAATGGGAGGTCTGCTACGAAGCATGGCACATCATCGTGTGCAGCGGCTATATGTCGGGCGAACTGCGCGGCTATTTCAACATCCCGTTGGACAAGATCAGCGTGATTCCCAACGGCATCGATCCAACGCCGCTGCAAACGTGCGATTCGGCAGAGGTTAAACGTTTGCGCGAACGCTATGCGCCGAATGGCGAACGTCTGCTCTTCTTCGTGGGGCGCATCACACCCGAAAAGGGCTTACAGGTGCTCCTGCGCGCCATGCCGTTCATCATGCGGCAACACGCCGACACGCGTCTACTGGTGGCGGGCAAGAACAGCGAACAGATGAAGCCGTTGGTCGACGAACTGAAACTCGGGCGTCGCGTCGAGATCCTTGGCTTCATCAGCGATCAGCAGCGAAACTGCCTGTATGCCGCCGTCGATGTCGCCATCTTTCCCAGCCTCTACGAACCCTTCGGCATCGTAGCCTTGGAGGCGATGGCCGCCGGCTGCAACGTCATCGCCAGCGATGTGGGCGGGCTGAGCGAGGTGGTGCATCACCGTATCAACGGCCTCACGGTGATGGCCAACAACCCACAGAGTGTCGCCTGGGCGGTGGATCAACTCTTCCGTGATCCGATTCAGGCCGTGAAATGGCGTGCTGAAGCGCTCAATGAAGTTGTGACGCTCTACGATTGGGCGAAGATCGCCATCCGCACCGTCGACCTCTACCGCACCGTCCACAATGACCGGCTCAACACTGATTGGTAAGTACCTGCGGTCACGATTCCCCCAGTGAGATTCTCCCAGTGAACTGCCATGTCACCTGATCAAGCATTGAAACAGGCCGAAGCTGTCTTTCGGTCTGTCCCATATCTTGCCCTTCTCTCCCCGGCGACGCTGCATGCACTGATCGGCGTCGCTGTGGAGAGGACCTACGAAGCCGGCCGGCCTATCTTCTGGGAAGGCGAGCCTGTCAGCGGTCTCTTCGTCATCGCCGACGGCATTGTCAAGATCAGCCGTCATTCGGTTGATGGGCGTGAACACATTCTCCATCTCCTGCGCGGCGGCGACACTTTCAACGACGTCGCCGCATTGGACGGTGGCGCGAATCCCGCCACGGCCACCGCCTACACCGCCGCCACCATCTACGCCATCCCTCGCGACCGCTTGAAAACCATCGCCGATCAGCATTCGGATCTATCCTGGGCGTTGATCGAGAGTATGGCGCGCCGCGCCCGTCACCTGGTCGCTATGGTCGAGGACCTGTCCATGCGCAGCGTCAAGGGCCGTCTGGCGCGCCTGTTGTTAGAGCAGGCCCAGGCCAACGAGACCGGCGCCGTCCCCCGTTTGCTGACGCAAGAAGAGATGGCCAGTCACCTGGGGACGGTGCGCGAGATGGTGGGGCGCGCCCTGCGTTCTCTGGCCGCCGAAGGCATCATCGAGTTCGACCGGCACCGGATCATGGTGTTAGACGAAGAACGGCTGGCCGAAGTGGCGGCGTAAGAAATGAATGATGATTGAAGATTGGGTAGAGACATCAATCTCTACCCAATCTTCAATCATCATTCTTCCTCTTCTTGAGACTTAAGTCGCAGACAGCCCCTCTCCTTTGGTCTATCCTGAACCCTGAGCATATTTCTTCGCTTTTCAAGGAGCATTCTGTGAGCCTAGCTTCGGATCCGTTGCCCATTATCGACGTTGAGCGCTGTGTCGGCTGCCGCGCCTGTGTCGACGTCTGCCCGACCAACGCATTGACACAGGCACACGACAAGGCCGAGTTGACCTATCCCAAGCTGTGTACATACTGCACCGCCTGCCAGGACATCTGCCCGGAGCACGCTATCGCATTGCCGTTTTTGGTTGTATTCAAGAAGAAATCAGGGACAACACCATGACAAATGCATCCCCTTACAAAAAGATCGACGCAGCGGCGCTGCCGCTGACAGATATCCCCGCAGACAGCATCATCAGCCGCACGCTCGTGGCCGAGCCTGCGCTGCGCGTCGTTCTCTTCGGCTTCGCGCCCGGCCAGGAGTTGACCGAGCACAAGACGCCGATGGCGGCCACGATTCAGATCATCGCCGGCACAGGGACGCTGGTGCTAGAAGAGGACACACTGCCTGCCGCACCCGGCAATCTTTTCTACATGCAGCCCAATTTGCCACACAGTGTGAAGGCCGAAACAAGCCTGACTCTCTTGCTAACGATGGTGAAAGGCAGTGAAAAGCCGTGACTGCGTCGCCGCAAGGACGCACGCTGCACCTGCGCCGACTGCCGCTGTTGGCTGCGGCGATCCTGGCGCTGCTACTGGGCATGTGGAGCGGTCTCTTGCGCTTGGGGTGGACGTGGAGTGGCATGCTGTCTCATCTGCCGCTGATCCACGGGCCGTTGATGGTGGGTGGCTTTCTGGGTACGCTGATCAGCCTGGAGCGCGCTGTGGCGGTGGAACGCCGCTGGGCGTATGCTGCCCCGGCGGCGACGGCGCTCGGTGCGCTGGCGCTGCTCGTCAATTTGCCGATTTGGGTGGGCGCGCTGCTGATCACCGCAGGCAGTTTGGTGACAGTGGCGATCTTCGGGGTGATCCTGCGAATGCAGACCGCACTCTTCACGGCAACCATCGCGCTGGGGACGCTGTTGTGGGCGGTGGGCAATGTGCTGTGGCTTTCGGGGCAGGCGGTGCCGCAGGTTGTGCTGTGGTGGGCGGCGTTTCTCGTCTTCACAATTGCCGGCGAACGCCTGGAACTGAGCCGCCTGCTGCGCCTGACACCCACTGTGCAGGCGCTGTTTGTGGCGGCGTCGGCGCTGGTGATCACTGGGCTTGTCCTCGTGTTGATCGATCATGCCTTGGGCAGCCGCGTCGCCGGCGCGGGGATGGTGGCGATCTCGCTCTGGCTGCTGCGATTCGACATCGCCCGACGACGCATCAAGGCCGGCGGATTGGCCCGCTACATCGCTTTTGCGCTGATCACCGGCTACGTATGGCTGGGGATCGGCGGCTTGTTGGCGCTGATCCACGGCAGCCTGTGGGCCGGTCCGTACTACGATGCGCTGTTGCACGCCATCTTTTTGGGTTTTGCCTTCTCCATGATCTTCGGCCATGCGCCCATCATCTTCCCCGCGGTGCTAGGGCTTCCTATCCGCTACAGCGACCGCTTTTACAGCCATCTCGTCCTCTTGCACATCACTTTGGCCGTGCGCGTGGTGGGCGATCTCCTGCTCTGGATGCCGGTGCGCCAGTGGGGCGGGCTACTCAACGCGATTGTTTTGCTGCTGTTTTTGGTGAATACGCTTGCAGCGATGAATGAAGAAAAAAGATTGGGTAGCGCCATTGTCTCGACGTAGGAACATGCTTTCGTCAAGTACGAACCTCTACCCAATCTTTCTTCTTCATTTCTGATTATTCTTCTTCAATCCAACGTCCGAATCCAGGCCACAATGTCATAAAGCTCGGCGTCGCTGATGGCGGGGTTGCCGCCTTTGGGGGGCATGGCCACGCCGGTGGTGTTGAGTGGTTCGCCAGGCTGGCGGCCTACTTTGATGAATTCCACCAGATCGGCGTCGCTATGCTCGTGAACAAAGGCGCTGTCGCTGGGGTGGAGGCTCTTGCCAAGGCTAGGCACGCCTTTGGCGTCCGCACCATGACAGGCCACACAGCTCGACATGTACAGCTTCTCGCCATTGGCCGGATTACCGGCGGCAGTGTTTTCGGTGGCAGCGTTTTCTGCACTGGTGTTTTTTGCTGCGGCGGCCACGGATGTGTTGTTCGTCTTCGCTTCGGGTTCGTCTTTGCCGCCACAACCGGCCAGCACGAGGACGAATGAGAACAAGATCAGGACAAAGAGTGTTTGTTTGCGCATAATAGATTCCTTTTGAAAGTGATTGGTGATTGGAGATTGAGGGATTGAGAGATTAGGGGATTCCCGATCCTGTGCACGATCTGTAATCCCCTAATCGCTTAATCTCCTAATCTCCAATCTCTTGCTGCAACGTAGACAATTCGATAACTTCCCCCTCCCACTCTGCGGCCTTCATTTCGGCGCTGCTCTGCTCTGCAAAGGCAGCCAGACCGTAGCCCATTGGAGAGTGGATCTGGCTGGATCGGACGTAGAATGCGGTTTCGCCGTCGATCCAGTTTTTGCTGTCGTAATCGTGGACGTAGTAAGCGTGGATCGGCGTCTGCGCGGCTTTGTCCGCGGCGTATGCCAGCATGTCGCCGATGTCGTCGAAGATGCGGTGCTCGTAGTGTCCTTCCCGCACTGCCACCACCACACCGGCAGCGAAGCGCTCGTCCTCGATGATCATGCCGCAGCGGTCGCATACATCCTCACCGTAGACGATGGTGGGCGGCGTCGCCGGATCGACGGAAGAAGCAGCGCAGCCGGCGAGGAGGACGATGATGATGATGATGATGATGAATACAAGTTGCTTCATGGGTAAGATCTCTCTTCGAGCACGCATTAGAAATCCCCCTCCATCCGAAACCGCACATACGCCACGCCTAAGAAGACCACCGTCCACAGCGCCAAGACGCCCGCCAGCATGGGGACCAGCGCATCGCCGTAGGCACGGGTAGCGTAAAGCCCCGCCGGCCCCAGCACTTCGAGGCTGGCGCGTAGGCCGTAGACGGCGGCGATCTTGAAGACTTGCAGCGGGTTGAGCAGCGCCAACGTGAAGAGGGCGTCAATGTCTATGCGCATGACCACCGCTGTACCCATCAACCCCAAATCGCCCAAGAAGACGAGGACGAGCCAGGCGAAGAGCGCCAAGCCGGCGGCGAGGGCGGCGCTGCGGCTCCACGCCGAGAGCGCCAGCCCCAGGCTGAGGCTGGCCAGTGCCAACAGAAGCGAGAAGAGCACGAGGAATCCGTAACGCCCCGCTTCCACGCCGCCACCCTGCCATGCGATGATCGCCGCGGCCAGCCCGAAGCCGAGCAGCAACGCCGCCATCAAAGACGCACCCAACCCAAAGAGCTTGCCCAGCAACACCTCCGCCCGGCTCACCGGCTGCGCCAGCAGGTAGGCCAGCGTCCCCTGCTCACGTTCGCCGGCCAGGCTCTGCGCGCCGATGGTCAGCCCCATCAACGGTACGATGAGCAGCACAAGGTTGATCAGGCTGGCCGCCGTACGCCCGAAACCGGCAAAGCCGAAGGTCCCCGCGCCACTGAGCGAGAGCGTACTCAACGCCGTGGCCAGCAGCGCGAAGATCAAGGTGTAGAGCACGAACCAGCGATTGCGCAGCGACGCCGCCAGCTCGTAGTTGGCGAGGGTGAGAATGTTGGTGAGCATAGGATGGTCTCCTTGTATGAGCTGACAACAAACTATGAGCTGACAACAAACTATGGACGACAGACTATGGCGCTGGGTAGCGCACCCGTTTGGGCAATTGAGTGTTCCACTGTGGGAACGCCAAACTCTCCGCGTTGGCCATTCGTTTGGCCAACGAGCATACTCGACACGTCGTCCGCTGTCCTCAGCGATGTCGTCTGTCGTTGGTTGTCAACTGCCTGTAGCGCCGCTACCCGCCCGTCTTCGAGGACGAGCACCTGATCGGCGAGGCGATCCACTTCTTCGGCGTGGTGACTGGTGAAGAGCAGCGTCTTGCCCGCCCGACGCAAACCGACGAGCAGATCGATGAATTCGTCGCGGGTTCTGGCGTCGAGGTTGCTGGTTGGTTCGTCGAGGAGCAGCACCGGCGGGTCCGCGAGCAGGGCCAGGGCCAGCGCCAGCCGTTGTTTCATGCCGCCGGAGAGCGCGCCCACGGCTTTGCGCCGCTGTTCCGTCAGCCCCACCTGCGCCAGCACCACAGGGATGCGCGTAGCAGGCGCACGCTTCAGTTTGGCGTAGAAACGGCAGCATTCGTCCACGTTCATGCCGTTGTGGAAGGCCAGTTCCTGCGGCACATAGCCCAGGAAGTGCCGCGCCGCCCGCCCCGATTGTCGTAGATCGTGGCCGTCGAGGTGGAGCGAACCTTCGCAGTCGAGCAGGCCGAGCAGGCACTTGAGCAGCGTCGTCTTGCCCGCGCCGTTTGCGCCCCACAGCGCCAGCGCGGACCCACGCGCCAGGACGAAACTCACATCGTCCAGCGCGGTCACCGTGGCGTCGCTCCACCACGCCCGCCCTGGGCGGGGATAGCGTTTGGTCAGGTTTTTGACGGTGAGCATGGGGGCCTCCGTGGCAGAAGGGATTGGTGAATGGTGACTGGTGATTGGGCAGAGGGGACTGGATTGCACCCGCACGCTCTGTCCAATCGCCCAATTCCTGAATCGCCCAATCGCTAAATCCTTGGCGAATTTGGCTGATGAACACGATCACGCCCCCCAGGATCAGCGCCAGCGCCGCGTAGCCCAGGTTGTTTGGCACAGGTGTTGTGTGGGCGGGCGTGGCGGGCAGAGAGGGCGTCATGCGCGGCGCGTCGTCGGTGAGTTTGGGCTTGGGCTTGATCACCGGAAAGGCTTTGGCGGCCAGATCGATTGCCTGCTCCACTGGGCTGAAGTGGAACAGCTTCAGGTTGGGGTGACGGTCGGCCAGGTTCTCGAAGAGGCTTTCGGCGCGGTAGGGCAGATCGCCGATGCCGTCCGCGGCGCCGGTGTCCGTCCCCGCTGCGTCGTAGCCCACGTAATCGCTCCAGAAGTTGCCGCCCCAATGGTTGCCGCCCAGTTGATCGCCGGCCTGACTGCCGCCACCCTTCACGTTGACCTGATCCAGGTTGTCCACAAAGCTGTTGTGGCGCAGCACATTGCGCTTGACTGCGGGCATCATGAGCACGCCGGCGTCGTTGTAGGCGAGGACGTTGCGTTCGATGATCTGTTGACCGTCGATGCGCGCCGGTGAGTTGTCGAAGAAAAGCCCCACACGGTTGTCGATGAAGTAGTTTTCGCGCACGCTGACTTCGTCCATATCTTTCATGGCCACGCCGTAGCCGCTGGGGCCGCGGTTGTTCTGGAAGGTGTTGCCTTCGATGTCTACGTTGATGCTGTACATCAAATACACGCCCACCGAATTGTCGGCCAGCACGTTGTTCACCAGTTTCATGCCGTCGCTGTACATCATGTGGACGCCGTAGCGGTTGTGGTGAAAGGTGTTGTTGCGCACGGTACTGCCGTCGCTGAACCAGAAGATGGTGTCGCGCACCTGCTCGATGGTGTTCCCTTCTACCAGGCCGTCTTCGCTCTGCCAGAAGCGGAGTCCGTCACCGCGCCGCGCCGTGTCCTGCACTCGCCCGCGGATGATGTTGTCGCGCACCACCAGCCGGTTGGCCGCCACCGCCCGCACACCGTAGAGGACGTCTTCCAGCCGGTTGCCGAGGATCTGCACGTCGTCGGCGTTTTCCACCACGATGCCGCCGTCTTCGTGATCGATGACGTTGCCGCTGTTGCGCACCACGAAGTTCTCCACCGTGGCGCCGTCTGCGGTGATCGTGAGCACCGTCCCCTGGCCACCGCCGTCGAGGACAGCCCGCTGCCCGTCCGCGCCTGTTTCACCGCGCAAGTGCAGCGTCTTGCCCACCACAAAAGGACCGGCGTACACCCCCGGCGGCACCGTCAGCACCGTCCCCGGCGCCGCGGACGCGATGGCGGCGTGGAGATCGAAGGGTGTGGCCCCCGTCTGCGCGGATGCGGAAAGCGGAACAATGATGAGGATGGTGAGGATGATGGGTAAAGCCAATCTTCTGCTCATTGGTCTGGTCCTGGCGATAGCATCAAATGCAGCGATAACATACTCAACTTGTTCACGCACTACGCACTCAATGACATTAAGTTAAGCGATCAACCTTCGAATATCCGAGGAGGAAGCACGCCCTCGTGCGGCTGTACTCGTGTAGACCCGCACCTGGGGGTGCTCACTCCACGCTTAACTTAATTAGGACTTACGCAAGCCAAGCCTGTAAGGGCACAATATATTGCGCCCCTACCCCCAAACAGTGCGTAAATCCTATTAATGACATTGACCTGCCACCTGCTACCTGTTACTCACCCACCCACCACGCACGAGGAAGTAACTCATGGAACAGGGATTGTCCAGCCTGATCGACGCCTCGCTTCTCTTCACCGTCGGCCTTGTCTTCCTGGTGACCCTGCTCGGTTCGTATCTGCGTTCGCGGCGCAAGGACCCCTGCCTGGCGTCGTTCGAGGATTTTCGCATCACCTTGGAGCGGACCGACAACAAGATCATCTGGGGCAAACTGGAACTCGAATCCACCGGCCTCGAGCTGATCTACAGCGACGACGTGCAGGACGAAGCACACGTGGAGTCGAGCTACATCCTCTACGCCGGTGAATACGAGAACATCCAGGCCATCTACCGTTACGCCGATCAGTTGACGCCCGAAGGCAAGCGCAAGCGGGCGCGCGACATTGAGCGATCCTTTCACCCTGGCCTGTGGGAACGGGGCAAGCGCGGCCTGCGTGCCTTTGTGAGCACCGCCAACGACTCGCTGAACGAGGTCTTTGGCCTGCTGGTGGGGCGTGCCAGGAAACCGGCGGGGCGCTACATCACCGATCAGGGCGAAGCGTACCTGAACAAGCTGGGTGTGAACCTCATCGGCCACGTGGGCGGCGTCTTCGATCCGCTGTTGGAGCGATACATCGGCCAGAAGGTGGTGGTGGAGATTCAAGAAGGCGACGAAGTCCACGAGCATGTGGGTATCTTCAAAAACTATTCACCGGATTTCATCGAGATCCTCGATGTGCAGTTCCCCGAGCCGCGCCAGGTTGAACTAAATGATCGCGAAGCGCAGGGCGAAGACTGTGTGCAGGTGACGTCGGCAGGCCGAAAGATGACCATACACAACCCCACGCGGCAGCCGATTCTGCTTCACTCGCTGGAGTGTGGCGACGAAGAGGAACTCTTCAACGTTGTGGTAGATAGCGGTGAATCGGTGGATCTGTACCCACATGTCATAGCCGACGAGGCCAAGTTGCATGTGCGTGTGGTGCGCGAACTGGATCTGGTGGTGCCGCGCACGCTTTGTGTGGTGCGTCATCGGGCGGAGCGTTTCAAATCCGAGCTTCTGCCCGACATCATTTTCGACGTGGGTTTCCTGCTGAATCCGGAGCGCCGCGAAGACGAAACAGAGCGCCGGCTGCGCCGTCAGCTGGAGGCTGCGCCGTGGAACGGCCTTGCTGCCGCCAATCTTGCGTCTATCCTGCTCAAGAAACAGGAATTCGAAGAGGCGCGCAAATGGCTGCGCCAGGCGTTGCGCGTCCGCTACTCGCTGCCCGACAACGGACGCCGCGCCGAGATGCAATTGCGCGAGTTGGAGCGGCGCGCCAACTCGCACCGCGCCACGAGCACCATGTCGCCGACTGCATCCCCGGCCGACGAGGCGTCTGTCGCGCCGGTAGAGGTAGCCTCAAACGGCGTAGGGCCGCGTGTGATTGTGTCCGATGGCGAGACACAAGAAGATCTTGCGTAGCATTACTTTGGTACAAGATGGCTGAAACGGGCCAACAAAATCCTGCGGAGAGAGCACGCCCACGTGCGGGTCTACACGGTAGACGACGCACGTGGGCGTGCTCTCTCCGCAGGTAACCTGAGCGATTCTGTACTAGCCGTAGGCTGAACTGCTACACCGGCTTTTGCAGATCGACAGCGGCGCCAATGCGGTGTCACTGGCGCAACACGGTGGGCAGGTAGAGTGCCGGCCCGTCGTTGTTGCTGTGCTGATTCACTGTATCGAGGAAATTGGGGATGCCGTCTCCATCGTCGTCGCCAACGCCCTCTTCGCTATCGAGGTCGCCGTCGCCGTCGCTGTCTTCGTCCAGGTAATTGGGCAGGCCGTCGTTGTCGGCGTCTTCGTTGCCCTCGACTGTGTCGGCGATGCCATCGCCGTCATCATCTTCGTCGCTGACGTTGGGCAGCCCGTCGCCGTCGAAATCGCAAGCATTTGCGGTGGGGTTCGGCGCACAGGCATCGTGGTTCAGCGGATCGTGCTCGTCGGCCACGCCGTCACTGTCGGCGTCCTCCAGGCTGCTTTCCAGGGCGTTGATGATGCCGTCGCCGTCGCTATCCTGCGGGGTCACCACGCTGCCGCCCACTTCGTAGGCGTCGGATTTGCCGTCGCCGTCGCTGTCGGCGCGCAACGGATTGGTGCCAGCTGTGGCCTCGGCGGCGTCGGTGAGGCCGTCGTTATCGTCGTCGGGGTCGGCGTGATCGAGGATGCCGTCGCCGTCGTTGTCGCCGGGGACGCTTGAACCGTCGAACGGATCGGAGCCGGCTGCCTCTTCCTGTGTGTTGGGGTAGCCGTCGTTGTCGGCATCTGGATCATGCTGATTGGGAATACCGTCATCGTCGAGATCGCATGGATCCGCGCCTGGGTTGGGGACGCAGGTGTCGGCGTCGTCGGGATCGGCCTGATCGGGGTTGCCGTCGCCGTCGGCGTCTGCGCTGTTGCTCTCCAGCAGATCGGGCACGCCGTCTTCGTCGTTGTCGGGCGGTGTAAGCGCCGCGCCGCCGCTGTCTTCGTCTACCGGATCGGCCAGGCCGTCGCCGTCGCTGTCTTCAATCGCCCCCTCACCGATGATGCCGTCTTCATCCGGATCGCTGCCACCCGCCTCATCCACATCGTTCATGTTATCGCCGTCGCTGTCGAGATCGAGGCTGTTGGGGATGCCGTCACCGTCGGCGTCTGTGCTGCCTTCCTGCGCATCGGTGACACCGTCGTTGTCGTCGTCGAGGTCGATGCTGTCGGCCACGTCGTCGCCATCGCTGTCTTGGGGCGCGGTGAGGGGACAATCCAGCTTGCCGAGGTTGGGCTGGTTGCCCAGATAGAGATCCATAGATGGCGAATCGTCCACACTGATCGACATCTGGTTGTTCAAGTTGGCGCCCAGTGCAGTCAGCAGCGCTTGCTGAATCGGACTATCGTTGGTGAGTACTTCAACGGCAAGGCCAGTGCAGTTCCCCGGCAGGCGAAATGTGAACAGCGGCACGGGCTGCCCCGCCTGTGTCCGCGGAGCGGCTGTCCCAGGGCTGTAGATCGCTTGATAGACATCGCGCCCCTGCAACAGAGAAGGATCGAGCGCGATAGAAGTGAAGAGCGCGGGGGTAAGCTTCTGCACAGACCAGATGCCGTTAACGTTGCTGAACTGTCCTTTGCTTGGCGCTGTGGGGATTTCCGGCGTCGTCGTCGTCCCGGCGGGCAGCAGAAAGCTGAAAACTGCCGTCGAAATCGTTACGTCGTCCGACGTGAAATCTGGGAAGATGGACGCGGTGACGCGGAGCAGATCCTGGCTGTCCTGTACAAAGCCGTAGGTGACGTTGTGCGGTTTGGGGACAGTCTGTTGGCCTGGTGCGGCGCCGACATTTTCGGCCTGCCAGGCAAATGCAGCCGCCAGGATTGTACAGAATGTAGCGATGATCCAGATTTTTGCATTCATAGGGCGTGACAATTCGTGTGTTCATGCGAGGCCAAGGACCGGGGGAGATCCTTGGCCTCAGGCGGGTTAGGGAAGTTGTTCCGGCATGACAAAGGTGGGCAACCTGAGCGGGTTGGACGGATGATTGTCGATGTTGTTCATGATGTAGTCGACGTCGTTGCCCTGGCCGCTGAAGATGGTGCTGCCGCTGCGGTCGACATCTTCGTTGCGGTAGCCGTCGAGGATGTAGGTGGGAAACTTGAGCGTGTTGTCCGGCGCCTGGTCCACCGCTTCGAAGATCAGATCGACGCTGTTGTCTTGCCCACCGAAGACCATGCGGCCACGGTTGCCACTGTCGCCGGCCCAAAGGGCGAATTTGCCGCCCATATTCACCTGCTCTGCGCCATCGTAGAGCGCATCGATATGCCAGAAATCGGCGTTGATGTCGGTGAAGTCGATGTTGATTTCGGTGCCGACGATGTTCACCGCCGCCGCGGTCATGGCGCCAAGGTGATTGGGATGATCCACAGCCACGAAGTAGTCACCTGGATTGGGGCCGAGGAAGCGAAGTTTCGCGCCGCCGCTTACCGTCATGGTGTCGCCGTCGCGTTGTACCAGCGCAGCTACCGAACTGATGATCACTGTAGGATCGGCGGCGTCGCGTAGTTGCACGCGTACCCAGTCTACCGGCGAGTCGTTTCCGGCGTCGCTGAAGCGTGTTGCGGCGTTGCTCACCACTTCACCGCCGCCGTACGGTGACGCGCCTGGCAGGAATTCTCCTGTGTACCCGGCGCCCTGGGCGCGGGTGCGCAGGCTGTCGCGCATCATCGGCAGTGGTGTGGTGGGGTTGAGTGGATCGAGCAGCGCACCCTGTAACAGCACTTTCACAGCGAGGTAGACGCCAGGCGCTTCCAGGCTGCTCAGTGGATCGTCGCCGGCGGCCAACTCGGTTGCGTTGCTGAACCCGTCGGCGTCGAAGTCTTCGTCGGCGTCGGACGTGGCGTTGTCGTTCTCGTCGGCGCCGGTGTGGCTGCTGTCAGAGTCGGTATCCAGCGGATCGGTGCCGAGGACGTCGCTTTCGTCGATATTGCTGACGCCGTCGCCGTCGCTGTCGTTGTTGGGATCGGCGTTGGCCGCGTCGAGTTCGTCTACGACGCCGTCGTTGTCGCTGTCTGCGCTGCTGCTGTCCAGCGCGTCGATGACGCCGTCACCGTCGCCGTCTGCCGGATTGGCGGGATCGCCGTCGACTTCGGTGGGGTCGTCTTCGCCGTCGCCGTCGCTGTCGGCCACCAGCGGATTCGTCCCCGCGGTGGCTTCGTCGGCGTCGCTGAGTCCGTCGTTGTCGTCGTCGGTGTCGGTGACATCGCTGATGAAATCGCCGTCGTTGTCGCCGGGGATGCTGGCGGCGCTGTACGGGTTGCTGCCCGCGGCGCTTTCGTCGGCGTCGCTGTAGCTGTCGCCATCGTCGTCGGTGTCTACGCTGTTGATCTGGGTGTCGCCGTCGAGATCGCAGACGCCTGCGCTGTTGTCGGGGACGCACGGATCGGCGTCGTCGCCGTCGCTTTCATCCGCGGTGCCGTCGCTGTCGGCATCGGTGACGCTGCTTTCCAGCGCGTCGATAGCGCCGTCGCCGTCGCTGTCGGTGGGGTTGTTGGCGTCGGCGCCCACTTCGGCGGCGTCGTTCTCGCCGTCGCCGTCGCTGTCGGCCACCAGGAGATTGGTGCCGACCAGGCCCTCGTCGCTATCGCTGAGGCCGTCGTTGTCGTCGTCGGTGTCCACTACATCACCCAGGCCGTCGCTGTCGTTGTCAACGAGCGGACAGGCAAGCGAGACAGCGCCGGCCTGGTTGCCGTCGTAGAGATCCTGGATCGGCGAACCTTCGACGCTGATAGACATCTGGTTGTTGACGTTTGCGCCCAAAGTGGACAGGATCGCCTGTTGGATGGCGCCATCGTTGGTCAGCACGGCGGCGGGCTGTGTCGTACAGTCGCTGGGCAGGCGCAATGTGAACAGTGGGAGCGCCTCACCGCTGTTGAAGGTCAGCTCGCTGACGATGCCCGGCAGCGTGAGCAGGTAGAGATCATAGCCTGCCAGGTCGGCGGCGTCACCGCCCACCCCTGTGTAGACGGCGGGCGTGATGCGTTGGGCCTTCCACGTGCCGACGAGGTTGGTGGGTGTGCCGCTGCTGGGCGCATCGGCCACGGCTGGGGTCGTCACCGTGCCGGCGGGCAACAAGATGGTGAAGGTCGCCGTAGCAATATCAACGTCGGCGGAACTGAAGTTCGGATAAATCACGGCCTTGAGCAACAGCGGATCACCGCCGTCTTGGATGAGGCCGAAGGTGACCTGGTCTGCCTGCGCCGCCGCCGGCAACGGCGCGATAAGGAGCGAATAAGAGGCGAGAAGTAGAACAAGCAAGAATGAGTGAAATGCTCTGTGGAGGTAATTCATTTGGAGTGTCCCTCATGTGATATTGGAGGCTCACAGAAAAATTCGTCTTTCTTAAACTATCGTGAGGGATCGAAGCTGTCTATAGTGCTGATTGCCTGTTGGTTTAGGTTTGGCTCTGTTGTTTTTTGAATATTGGCGATTTTGTTGAATTTTTTGTGCCTGTTTGTTGCGTATATTTATAAAACACTCAAAATATGTAGTGGTTTGTAAGTGTTGGGTGTATAATCGTATTGCGATTTGTGTAAGTTATTGGGCTACTAGAAATAGGAAACCCGCCGGGCATTCTGAGGCCCGACGGGTGTGTCCTGCTGCTGTAGGATTGTGTGAATATAGGGGAACGTCAAGGTAGGCGGCTGGTTTCGGACCACATGGGGAATGACTGACCATAATACTCAGTTATTGGCTGCCCTTTGTAGACAGATCCAGCCACGCTGTTGTGCAGTCGGCGGTTGAACTCCTTGGCCTCAGCGAAGAGTGTGTCGAAGTCCGCACCGAGGACGTCGCCGCCGCGCACACGCGTGACGCCGTCCACGATCACGGTGTCGACGTCTTTGCCGCGGGCGCAGTAGACAAGCGCCTGGATCGGGTCCACGGCGGCCACCGGCGCCAGGTGATCGCGATCCACATCCACGAGGACAATGTCGGCCTTGGCTCCGGCCTCTAGCCGACCGAGATCGTCCCGTTGTAGCGCCCGCGCCCCGCCAATCGTGGCCGCGTCGAAGACTTCGCTCGCCGTGCCTGCTGTGGCGTCGGCTTCGGTGAGCTTGTTGAGCAGCGCTGCGGTGCGCATCTCCATGAACATGTCGTGGGGCGAGGTGTCCGTCCCCAGCGACACGGGGATGCCCGCCCTTACGTAATGCGATAGCGAATGCAGCACAAAACCCGTCCGCGCGTAGACAACAGGACAATGGGCCACCGACGCGCCGCTTTCCACCAACAGGCGGGTATCGGTGTCGTCGTCTTTGGGGTACGGGAGCCAAGGATGACGCTGTGTGAAAATGGCGTGCGCCACGCAGACCTCCGGCCCCAGGAAATCGGCGTCGGCCAGGTATTGGATGGGCGTCTTCGCCGTGCGCCTGATCATCTCGATGAAATCGAGGTAGTACTGCGCCGTGTGGATCTTGAGCAGACAGCCCAAGTTGCGCGCCGCGTCCTTGGTGGCGCGCAGCAACGCCACCGAGCAATTGTCGGCCTGATACGGGAAGAGGAAGGTGCGAATGCGGTCGTCCGCTGCGCCGTTGTGGGTGCGCGCAAAGTCGACGGCATGTTCCAGCCCTTCCCAGCCCGCCGCGTCGAGACGAACCCATTCCAGTGTGCCGTCCTCTTTGCCGCGGGCGATGCCCGACATGTGCGGCAAGGACAAATACGCGCGCAGCCCCGAAGCCGCGGTCACGTCGACCAGATCCTGGTCCGTCCCCACGCGGCCGCGGTAGGGGTGACTGCCGTAGTTGGGCACCATGAGGAAGGTGGTGGTGCCGCTGCGCAGCGCGCTGGTCATGGCGAAGGCGGCGCTGGCGCGCCAATCCTCGGACCGAGGACCACCGCCGTGGTACGCTTTCTCCGACTGCACACCGAAGCCCAGCCCTGAGTTGAAAAAATTAGGCCGCGCCCGATCCAGCCGGTACATCTGCATGTGGATGCCAAACGCCATGTGATGGTTGATCAGTCCGGGGATCACCAGCTTGCCGCGGGCGTCAACGTGCTGATCCACCGCGCCGTCGTAGCCGCGCCCCACGAAGACGATGCGATCCCCATCGTAAACCACCTGAGCATCGCGCAGGACAGTGTGTTCACCGTTGATGTAGGCGACGACGTCACCGTGGTCGAGGAGGGTTGTTGACATTGGAAAGATCCTTGGTGGAGTTGAGATGATGAGATGATGAGGATGATGGAGATGATGGGGTGACGAGTGTTGAAGTACATCATCCTCATCATCCCATCATCAGCGATTTCCAAACCAACACGCCAATGACAAGATCACCTTGCCACCCCTCACCCCATCATCTTCTCTTTCTGCCACAAATGCGCCGCCACGCGTCTGCCGCAGTTTGTCCTCGTCGAGGCCCACGATCTTGCCGGCGTCGACCACGATTTTGCCGTCCACGAAGACGGTTTTCCACGTCGCCGCCGTCCGCGGCGTAGACGAGGGTGCGGATGGGATCGTCCACCGGGCCGATGTGCAGTTGACGGAAATCGACGATGATCACGTCCGCCTTGGCGCCGGGAGCGAGGCGACCGAGATCGTCACGGCCCAGCGCTTTGGCCCCATCTAGCGTGGCTGCGTTGAAGACGTCGGCGGCGCTGCCGCTGTTGGCGTCGCGATCCTGCCACTTGCTGCCGATGGCGGCCCAGCGCATCTCTTCGATCATGTCCTGTAGGAAAGTGTCGGTGCCCAGGGCAACGTTGATGCCCCGCGCCCGGTAGCGCGAAAACGAGTCGAGAATGCGATCTCGCCGCGCATAGACCACAGGACAGTGAACCACATGCGCGCCGCGCTCGGCCAAGATGCGCAGATCGCTGTCGTCTCCGTTGGCGAACCCCGACTGTGGGTGCGCCGTGGTGTAGATGACGTGGGTAAGGATCGTGCGCTCGTTGAGGAAGCCGATGCGATCAAGCACCTGCACCGGCGTCGCCCCGTGCCGCCGCAACGAATCGTGAAACTCAAAGAGCGTCTGCGACGTGTGCAGGTGAATGGGGACGTTCAACTCATCCGCTGTGCGTTTGGCCGCGGCCAGCAGCTCGGGCGAGCAGGCGTCGAACTGGTAGGGGAAGATCATGGTGCGGATGCGGTCGCCGTGCGTCCCCTCGTAGCGGCGCACGATCTGCGCGCCGTAGTCGAGCCCGACGCGCCCGGCGTCTTCGTCCCAGTGGTAGTGGCCGACGCCGCGGCCGTCGCGGTAGCGTTTGCCGCTGCGGAATTTGTGGGACACATAGAGCCGCGCGCCCATCTCCGCCGCCGCATCCACCAGAGCGGGGACCTCGTCGCGCGAGACCTCGAAGCGGACCGGGGCCATCGTGGTGATCTCCACGATGGTCGTCGACCCGTTCTTGAGCAGTTGGGCGATGGAAAATCGGGCGCTGGCCGCCAGGTGATCGCCCGCGAACATGGCCGATCCTTCGCCGTGCAGCGCCAGCGCCGCGGTGGATGCCAGCCCGCCTTCCCCGCGGTCGAGGACAAGCGTCTGCACGTCCAGGTTCGCCAGCGCGTGGGCGTTGACGAAGCCGGGCGACACCAGCTTGCCGCGGGCGTCGATGGTGCGATCCACGTCGCCGTCGAAGCGAGGACCGACGTAGATCACGCGGTCCTCTTCGAGCACGACGACGCCGTCACGCAAAATGGCGTGATGACCGTCCTGGTAGCCGACGATCCAGCCGCCCTGGATCAGGGTACGCATGGGTTAACTGTTCTCCTGCGACCAGATCACCGAGTCGGTGTCGGCGATGTGGGCGATGTAGCCGCCGGGGTTGATGGGCATGCGCACGCGCCGGCTGATCAACATGCCGTTGACGGGCGAGGTGCAGGTCTCGCGCACTTCGCTGGTCAGCGGATCGACGACGCGGCCGATCACCTGTCCTTTGGTCAGCGTCATGCCCAGCTCAATGCCCTCTTCCTGGATGTAGAAGCCGCCGCTGAGCGAGCGATAGACGACGTAATTTTCCACCATGATCTGCTTCTTCGGCAGCACTGGATCGCCGTCCATCATGCCCAGGTGCTTGAGGATGTTGAGCGTACACTCCGCGCCCTGGTCAATGGTGAAGTCGATCATGCCGCCACCGCCGCACTCCACCACCAGCGGCACGATGCCGTTGATGGCGCACTGGCCCGAGAGCATGGCCGGGTTGATGGGCTTTTCGCGCCACCAGATCACGGGCGAACCCCAGGCGATGGACATTTCGCGGATCTTGGCCTTCATGTCGTCGAGGTACTCGGTGGTGATGCGCGCTGCGACTTCGGATGCGTCCGTGCCCGTGCCGTCGGCCACGCCGCCGCCGATAGCCACGGCCGGATCGCTGGGGAACGCCTGCGGGAAGGCCACAGGCAGTTCGTCGCAGGCGCCGGTACCGTCGTGCATGTCCACGATGAAATCGGCCTTGCTCACGATTTCGGTCCACAGGTGGTAGGCGATCTGCTCCGTCAGCCAGGCATTGACATTCTTGCCCGGCCACACACGGTTGAGATCGAGGACGTCCACCGGGTTGACGCGCATACCCGCGCTCTCAATCGTGCCGCCGAATTCGATGGTCATGGGGCTGGCCAGTGGAATACACAGCACCGTTCCCTTCAACGTCTTCGGATCGATGCGCTGCGTGGCGCGGCGGATGATCTCCGCGCCCATCGGCTCCCAGCCGTGCATGGTCGATTCGAGGCAGAGCGTTGGCCCGTCCTCCGCGCCGACGATGACCTGATAGGGGATGCGCACTTCCGTTCCCCCGGCCAGGGTGCCGATGTGCAGATAGCTGAAACCGCGCTCGCCGGGGTTGACAGTGATATCGCCGATTGTTACTGGAGATGGCATGGGTGGGTCCTTTCGGAAAGTGATGAATGATGATTGGGTTGCGCGTTTTGTGTGCTGTCCCGGGTGTTGAAGGGGAAAGAAGATGATGAGATGATGGGATTGACATCACGCCATCATCTCATCATCCCATCATCTCATCATCTTCATAACCACTCCTCAAACCACGCCAGATACTGTTCCAACCGGAAGATCCGGTGCCACGGACGCCCACTTCTGCTCAGTTCGTGGCTTTCGTTGGGGAAGCGGACGAGTTTGGTTGGCACGCCGACACGGTGCAGCGCCATGTAAAGCTGCTCCCCCTGGTCCACAGGACAGCGCAGATCTTCGGCGGAGTGGACGACGAGGGTGGGCGTTTTGACGCCGGCAATGCCCGACATGGGCGAGCGTTCCAGGTAGCGCTGCGGGTTTTCCCAGGGCAGTTGCTTGTCGAATTCCACGCGGTCGAGCAGGAAGCCGATGTCGCCCACGCCGTTGAACGAGTGACGGTTGAAGAGACAGCGATCCACCACGGCGGCCTTGAATTCGGGGTAGCGGCTGATGATCCACGTGGCCATGTAGCCGCCGTAGCTGCCCCCTGCCACCGCTGTCCGCTCAGGATCGATGAAGTCGAACTGTGCGCACGCAGCGCGCAAGGACGCCATGTTGTCCAACGTGTCCAGATCGCCCCACGCACCCCGCGTCGGCGTGGAAAAGTCTTGCCCGTAGCCGTGGTTGCCGCGCGTGTTGCAGTGGAGGACGGCGTATCCTTGCGCGGCGTAGAGATGAAACTCGTGGCAGAAGACGCTGGCGCGCATGCCGCCCGGCCCGCCGCCGGTGTAGAGGATCACCGGGTAGCGCTTGCCCGGCTCCGCACCCACCGGCGGGATCAGCCACGAATCGATCTGCACATCGCCCGACTGCGCCCAGAACCGGATCGGCTCGGTCATTTCTAATTCGTCGAACAACTCAGCGTTGATGCGCGTGAGGCGTTGGATAGAACGCGGATCGGGCGGATTGAGCGGATCAGATCTGATTTTTTCTTCTGAAATCCGCTCCGATCCGCCCAATCCGCTCAACCCGCGTTCTATTTTCAGTCGGTAAAGATCCCCGGGGTTCATGTCGTCGGCGATGAGTAGAACCGCGGCAACTTCGCTCCGGTCCACCGTAAAGGCGATGACGGACTGGCGACCACTGGTGAGAGGCGTCATCGTCTGCGCCGCGGGGTCGATTTCGGCCAAGAAGACGGAGCCGCCCTCGTTCACGAGGACAAGCAAACGCTTGCCGCCGTCGATCCAGCGCGGACCGTCGTCGCCGCCGTATCGACGCATGTCGGAATTGCGCGAGTAGTCGCCCAGCGCCCGATCCAGCCAGGCGGTGGCGTTGGTCCCCTCGCCCGTGGACACGTCCACGAGCCAGAGATACTGGTTGCCGTAGTGACCGATCACCGGATCATTGTGGCCGCACACCGCCAGCGTGTGTCCATCGGGCGACCAGGCCAGATCACTGCTGCGCATCTCTTCCAGGCGGAACAGCGGGCGCGGCGTCACCGGCGCGGGGACGGTGAGATCGACGAGATAGACTTTGCTGCTGCGTACCAATTCGCCGTCGTCGTCGAGGTTGCCCGCCGTAGCCAGCGTACGGCCATCGGGCGACCAGGCGGGTGGGGCCAGATCGGCCTTTTCCTGTGTGCGCAGGATAGGCGCTGCCGGCGCAGCCAACGTCGCCGGATCAATCGCAAGCGTGGCAATCTGCCGCCGATACTCGCCCAGGTGACCGATGTTGTCGAACTTCCAGCGCACGCGACTGGTGACGAGCACATCACGGCTGAATTTCGTGTAGGCGTCGTCGGCGGGTGGCGCATCGGTAAGCGTTTCCAGCCCCAGCGCCGGATCGACGTAGGTGACGAAGGCGATCTGCGTGCCGTCGGGCGACCATTCGGGGGCCATCACACCGCCGCGCAGCCGCGTCATCACGTAGACGCCGCCGCTTTCCACGTCGAGGATGTGCAACTGCGCGCCGCGATCTACCACCGTCACCGCGGGCGGGGGACCGGGCGGCGCGTCCCCCGCGGGGACGGCAGCCAGGTAGGCCAGCAGCTTGCCGTCGGGCGACCAGCGCGGCATCGAATCTCGCTGATCGCCGAAGGTGAACTGCCGCGGCGTCCCCCCGTCACCGGGGACGAGCCACAGGTTGGTGAATTTCTTCTCAGTCTTGCGATCCACGCGCTGCTGCACGTAGAGCACCTGCTGCCCGTCGGGCGAAATCTGCGGATCGTTGACCGTCTGCAACTGGTAGAGGTCTTCCGCCTGAATCACACGCATGATCACTCCTTGCACACTGCTGTGTTTGTCCACCGCACGGACGCAATGATGGTGGGATGATGAGATGATGGGATGATGTGGCACTCACATCATCCCATCATCTCATCATCCCCTTTCAACCACTTCCCAAACCACTCAACATACTTCTCCAACCGAAACACCCGATGCCACGGCTTGCCGCTTCTGGACAATTCGTGTCCTTCGTCGGGGAAACGGACGAGTTCGGTGGGCACGCCCAGGAATTGCAGGCTCAGGTAGAGCGCTTCGCCCTGCTCGATGGGACAGCGATAGTCCCGCGCCGAGTGGACGACGAGGGTGGGTGTTTTGGCGTTGCCCAGGTAGCTGATGGGCGACTGTTTGAGGTACCAGTCGATGGTTTCCCAGGGCGGGCCGCCGCCGAACTCGAACTCGCGGCCAGGGCCGATGTCGCTGGTACCCCACGTGCCGTGCGGTTGAAGACGCTGCGATCCGACACCGCCGCCCGAAAGCGATCGGTGTGGCCCAGCGCCCAGTTGACGTGATAACCGCCGTAGCTGCCCCCGGCGATGCCCAACCGCTCGGCGTTCACAAAGTCGAACTGTGCGCAGGCCGCGTCCAACATGGTGGCGAGGATGTCCTCGAAGTCGGCACCGCCCCAGTCGCCCAGGATGGCGGTGCAGAACGCTTGCCGTAGCCCTGACAGCCGTGGGCGTTGCACCACGCCACGGCGTAGCCCGCCGCAGCCAGCACCTGATACTCGAACATGAAATTGCCGCCGCGCATCCCACCCGGCCCACCGCCGTGGAAGTAGATCAGCGGCGCTTTCTCTCCTGGCGCAAGGTTTGCCGGGGGCAGCATCCACGCATCAATGGAAAGGTCGGCGTGACCTCGAAAAGAAAACCGCCGCGGCGTGGGGTGTCGATCTCGCTCTAGGATCTTACGGTTGACGTCTGTGATCCGTGCTGCGCCACCGGCAGCGGACCAGCCAGATCAACCACGAAAATGTCGCCCGGCGTCGAACCATCGCGCAGCAGCATCGCCATGCGCTGGCCTGCGTCGTCCAGGGAATACGCCGCAGTCACGAAATCACCGGCGGTGATTGGGGAAACTGCGCCATCGGCCACGTCGATCGCGCACGGATGCACCGTCCCCGCGTCGCTGACGAGGGCCACGATGCGGTCGCCGTCGGGCAGCCAGTGCAGGCCGGTGTTGCCGCCGTAGCGCGCCATGTCTGTGGCCGCGGCCATGCCCAACGTGCGCTCGAATCCTGCAGCGTCGCGCAGCGCCCTCGCCCGACGACACGTCCACGATCCAGAGTTGCTGGCTACCGTAATGGCCCAGCAGCGCGTCATTGTGACCGGCCACCGCCAACCGCGTCCCATCCGGCGACCACGCCAACCCCGGATGCCGGATGTCTTCTAACCCGAAAATAGAACGCGGATTGGGCGGATCAGAACGGATTTTGTCTTCTGGAATCCGCTCCGATCCGCCCAATCCGCGTTCTATTTCTGTGACATATATAAATAGTCGCCGCACCGCATCGGCATCGGGGTTCAGGTTGCCCACTGTCGCGATCCGGCTACAGTCGGGCGACCACGTCGGCGGACAGATCGCCGTCGCCCCCGCCACGAGGACCGGTTCACCCACGGCCCCGTCTGTCACCGAAACCAGGGCCACGGCGGCGTTCCTCGCCGAGGAAGCCCGCCCCGTCAGCTTTCCACTTGCGGCGGCTCGTCACCAGCACATCCTCGTTGAAGCGGAGGTAGGGATCGTTGGATCTTTCTTCCTCCCCCAAAATCGGGAACGGCTGTCCTGGTAACATTCGTGTAGTGAAGGAAATGCGTGTGCCGTCGGGCGACCAGACGATATCAGCCACACCATGACGTAGCCGCGTCCGACGAGCACGTCCCCCCGTCGGCGCGTGACGAGGCAAAGCTGCGGTGTGGGCAGCCCCTGACTCCGGCGACAGACGCAGAAACGCGATCCACGCGCCATCGGGCGATGGCCGCGGGTGCGTGTCCAGCGCCGCACCGTCGGTCAACGTGCGCGTCGAACCGCCGCCGACATCGGTCACACAGATCGACGAGCGGTAGCCAGTTCAGATCTCCATCCATCCACGTGCGCACCCACGCGATCCACGTCCCAGCGGGCGAGATCTGCGGGTCATCGGCCATGTGGAAGTGGAGGAGATCGTGGGGAGAGAGAGGATGTTTGTGCATGGTTGGGATCAGTGAAAGGCAAGAGTGATGTAGCTGTACATTGTCAGGACTAGCGCCGGTTGAGCCTGTCGAAACCAAGCGGGTCTGCGCGTGAACCCATTCCCTAGGTTTCGACAAGCTCAACCGGCGGTCGCTGGCGTACACCTGCACAGTGACAAAGTCAAAAGGCAAAAGTGGTCGTGTTGAGTCTAGGAAGTGGCACGCTGTCCCCGATCCCCAGTCCCCAACTACGTCATCTGCCGCGGATCGAGCACATCGCGCAACCAGTCGCCCAGCAGAATTGTGCCGAGGACAGTGAGGCTGATGGCGATGCCGGGGAAGGTGGCGAGCCACCACGACGTGGCTAGATGATCGCGTCCTTCGGAGAGCATAGTGCCCCAGGTGATGGTGGGCGGCTGCACGCCGAGGCCCAGGAAGCTGAGCGACGATTCGGCGATGATGACGGTGGCGATCTGCAACGTGGAGAGCACGATGATCGACGCCGTGACGTTGGGCAGCACGTGGCGCAGCACAATCCACAGGTCACGTTGACCGATGCTGCGCGCTGCTTCCACGTACTCGCGCTGCTTGACGGCGAGCACTTCTCCGCGCACGACGCGCGCAAAGGTCACCCAGCCCGTCAGCCCCAGGACGATGATCAGCGTGATCAGCCCGTTCCCCGAGCGGGGACCGAGCACGCCCACCACGGCCAGCGCCAGCAAAATAAACGGGATTGCCATAAACGTATCGAGGACGCGTGAGATCAGCGCGTCGATGAAGCCACCCACGTAGCCGCTGAGTAGGCCCAGCCCCACCCCGATCACCAGCGACACCAGCACACCGGCCACACCTACCGTCACCGAAATGCGCGAGCCGAAGATCAGACGGCTGAGCAGATCACGTCCTAGCTGATCGGTGCCGAGCAAGAAGGTGGGATCGCCTTCGGCGTCCCATGCGGGGGGCAGCAGTCGCCCGCGCACGTTGATCTGCGTCGGGTCATGTGGTGCGAGCACCTCCGCGCCGAAAGCGCAGATCAACGCCAGCAGCACCAGCACCAGCCCAATCATGCCCACGGGGCTGCGCGTCACACTGCCAAAGCGTCGCCAAACCGATCGATTCTTCCGCCGCGCCGGCAGCGCGGGCAACGTCGTCGCTTGAGACATGCAGGTCCTTTGCTGGGGACTGGGGACCGGGGATCAGGGACTGGGGACAGGGTTTAGCATCGTCCCGCTCAGTTCTCTGTGTTTGGTTTAACGAAAATTGAGCGATTGGATGATTCAAGTAGCTCAGCCCAGTCCCCAGTCCCCGATCCCCAATCAAGAATACCGAATCCGCGGATCCAGCACCGCGTACGAGATGTCAACGAGCAGGTTCGCCGCCATCACCACCAAGGCGAAGACGAAGACGCCGGCCTGCACCACGGCCAGGTCGCGCACCTGCACCGAGTTGAGCAGCAGACGCCCCAGGCCCGGCCAGGCGAAGACTTCTTCCACGATCACGGCGCCACCCAGGAGCCACGCCATCTGCAACCCAAACACGGTGACAAACGGGATCAGCGCGTTGCGCAGGCCGTGGCGGGTCAAAATGAGGAAGCGCGGCACGCCTTTGGCGCGGGCGGTGGTCATGTATTCCATGCGCATCACTTCGAGCATGCTGGAGCGCAGCACGCGAGCCAACGCCGTGGCGATGCCGCTGCCCAACGTGATGGCCGGCAGCACAATCGAGGTGGCTTCCAACCGCCCCGAAACCGGCAGCCAGCGCAGTTGCACCGCAAACAAAAGGATCAACATGATGCCGATCCAAAAATTCGGCATGGCGCGCCCAAGCGTCGAGAGCAACGTCACCGCCAGATCGATGGGCGAATTCTGGTAGATCGCCGAAAGCAGCCCGGCTGGGATGGCGATCACCAGCGCCACCACCATCGACCAGAGCGCCAGTTCCAGCGTGGCGGGCAGCCGTTCCAGCACCAGCGGCATGGCAGCCGTGCGGAAGCGGAACGAATCACCAAAATCCCCAGTCAGGATCAACCCCAACTGGCGAAAATACTGTTCCAACAGCGGACGATCAAAGCCATACGCAGCGCGCACCGCATCGATCTCCTCGGCAGAGGCATCGGGGTTCACCAAATGCGCCACCGGATCTCCCCCAATGCGCAACAACACAAAGAGGATAATCGTCAGCCCAAACAGCGGCGGGATCATTTGTAGCAGGCGAGAGAGTAGGTATCGGAACATAAGGTTCGCTTTTGGCTAAACAAGGGACTGGGGACTGGGGATCGGGGACTGGGGATCGGGTTGGAAAGTCCAACGCACTGCACCCAATCCCCAATCCCTAGTCCCCAGTCCCTAATCCCTACTCAAGCGTCGCATTCCCCATCCACAAGAAGCCGTCCAGCGGCGGGCTCCATTGTAGGCGGTTGTTCAGGCCGACGGTGTCGTACATCTGGTAGAGGTAGACGTTGACGGCGTCTTCGTTGATCAGTTCCTGGATGCGCTCGTACTTGGCGGCGCGGCTCTCGGGATCCATGTCCACGGCGGCTTCGCGGATGAGCTGATCCGCCTCGTCGGCCAGCGGACCCGACCAGCCGCTGCGCTCACGGCGATCCGAGCGTTCGGAGAGGACGGCGATCCACGGATCGAAGAAGGAGTTCCCCAACGCGTCCATGTACAGTTCGTCGTTGCGGTAGGGGAAATAGACCTGTTCGCGGAAGGTGGTCACGTCCATCACCTGCAGGTCGATGTTGAAGCCCACTTCTTCGAGCATGGCGGCGATGGTCTCGGCCACTTCCTTCTGGTAGATCCACGAAGTGCTGGCATGGAAGGTCAGCGGTGAGCCATCGTAGCCGGCTTCGGCCAGCAGTTCGCGGGCGCGATCCGGGTTGTACTCGCCGAGTTGGTTGATGTAGTCGTCGCGCCAGCCGAGCGTGGGCGGGGTGACACGCGACAGCACGGGGATGCCCATGCCGCCGATGAGTTCGATCAACAGTTCGCGGTCGATGGCGTAGCTGATGGCCTGGCGGATGCGCTTGTCTTCGGTGATGCCTGTCCAGTCTTCGTAGCGAGACGAAGGACCGACGCGCATGGCCAGCAGCATGACCTGGGTGGTGAGGAACTGCTCGACGCTGGTGCCTTCGTTTTCGTTGACGCGGTCCCAATCCTGCGCGGGGACGCTGACCACCAGGTCCACGTCGCTGGTGAGCAGGTTGGCGACACGGGTGCTGACTTCAGGAATCGAGCGCCAGATCAGAGTGTCGATTGCGGGCGCGCCCTGCCAGTAGTTCTCGTTGGCGGCCATGGTGATGGAATCGTCCTTCACCCATTCCACGAACTGGAAGGGGCCGGTGCCGATGGGTTCGTACTCGGCGCCCGATTCGGCGCGTTCCTTGCCGGCGATGGGGGCCTGAATGCCGCAGCCGGTGCCAGACATCTTGCTCAAGAAGGCCGGTTCGGGCGCGGTCGTGGTGATCTCCACCTCGTACGGGCTGAGGATGTTGATCGAGTCGATGAACGTCCACTGGTTGTAGGTGATCATCGTGTTGTCATCTTTGATGCGCTGGTAGGTCCACTCCACGGCGTCGGCGTTGAATTCCTCACCGTTGTGGAAGGTGACACCCTCGCGCAGCTTGAAGCGCCACGTCTGATCGTCGATGTTCTCGTAGGATTCGGCCAACCACGGCTCAAATTCCGCCGTCTCGCGGTTGCGCCACACGAGGCAGTCGAACATGTTCATGTGGATCCAGGTAGCAGCGATGGCCCAGTCCGTCGGCGGATCGAGCGAGGAGACCAACTCGTTCATGCCGATGGTGATGGTGGCGTCCGTCGCCTCTTCGGCGGGCGCGCTGGTGGCAGCGGGTGCGGCGTCGCTGCCGGTGTCCGCTGCGGGTGGGGCGGCTACGGGCGCACAACCCGTCACCACCATCGCCGCCAGCAGCACCAGCGTGAACAGTGTGAACATACGGCTACGAAGTTGCTTCATGTGTCCTGTTTCTCCTTTTCATGCGTGAAAAACACAATATTGGAAACGATGACGCCCTGGCCACGCTGACAGAGCGCAACGGGAGGAAATGAATGAAGAATGATGATTGGGCAATGGCTGCCGCCTGTTTGGGTATGCTGGTTTGAGAATAGTGAAAAGGGGAGGGACCGATAAGGTCTCTCCCCTTTTTTCGTCTTGACACTTCTATGCCGCAGATGACGAAAGCTACTCTACCCGATCATCATTCTTCATTCATCTCTACGCCGGCAGTGGCGCAATCGGCCCGCTGATCCCTTGCTCGTTGTCGGCGTCGCGGCCTTCGAAGATCTCGGCGAATTCGTCGGCTTCCAGCGTCTCCTGTTCGAGGAGGGCAGCGGCCACATCGTCTAGCTGGGCGCGGTAGGTGGCGAGCATCTGGCGCACGCGCTGGTAGGCGCTGCTCACGATGCGGCGCACTTCTTCGTCTACCTGCTCGGCGACCTCTTCGCTGTAGTCGCGCTGCTCGGAGATCTCACGCCCGAGGAAGACGTTGTCGTCCTGGCGACCAATTTGCAGCGGACCCATGACGTCGCTCATGCCGTATTTGGTGACCATCGAACGCGCCATACGCGTGATCTGCTGGATGTCGCCGCTGGCGCCGTTGGAAATGTCACCGAAGACCAGTTCCTCGGCAATGCGGCCACCCAACGCCACGGCGATGCGGTCGATGAAATACGAACGCGGCACCAGGTAACGATCCTCTTCCGGCACGGTCAATGTGACACCGCCGGCAGCGCCGCGGGGGACGATGCTCACCTTGCGCAGCGGATCGGCGTGCTTGACCAGGTGGGCGACGATGGCGTGGCCCGCCTCGTGGTAGGCCACCACCTTGCGCTCACGCGCCGTCACCAACCGGCTGCGCCGTTCCGGGCCGCCCATCGCGATGCGCTCGATGGATTCCTGCATCTCGGCCATGGTGATGGCGCGCTTGTTGCGCCGCGCCGTGAGGATCGCCGCCTCGTTGACCAGGTTCTCCAGGTCCGCGCCCACGAAGCCGGGCGTCTGGCGGGCAATCAGATCCAGCTCGACGTTGTTGGCCAGCGGTTTGCCCTTGACATGCACATCGAGGATCTTGCGACGTCCTTGCAGATCGGGGCGATCCATAGTCACACGGCGGTCGAAGCGCCCAGGGCGCAACAGGGCCGGATCGAGAATGTCGGGGCGATTGGTGGCCGCAATCAAAATGACGTTGGTATCGGTGCCGAAGCCATCCATCTCCACCAGGATCTGGTTGAGCGTCTGCTCGCGCTCGTCGTGAGAGCCGCCCAGCCCGGTGCCGCGGTAACGGCCCACAGCGTCGATCTCGTCGATGAAGATGATACACGGGCTGTTGCGCTTGGCCTGCTCGAAGAGATCACGCACACGGCTGGCGCCCACACCCACGAACATCTCTACAAATTCTGAACCGGAGATGC
>JAWKOL010000010.1:0-226451 GCA_041391225.1 Caldilineaceae bacterium | reverse complement strand
CTCCGGCAGATCCAGCCCCAACGCCGAAAACAGCCCCACCGTGATCATGGCGAACGCACCCACCCCAATCCCAAAGACGCCGCCGGTGATGCCAATCTCCACGCTCTTGATCAGCGCCGCGAACCGTTCCCGCGGTGACGATCCCCAGCCCAACATGCCGAACCCCACACCGATCCACGCCAGCAACGGCAGGTGAAACAGCATGAGGATCTGATACGTCTGCCCCGCCCGCCACGTCGCCAGCGCGAAGACATACGCGCCCGCCGCCACTACCCCGCCCAACGCCGGCAACGCCCGCCGCCGGTACGCCGGATTCTCGATCATCAAAAAAAGATAGACCAGCACCGCCACCAGCGGCGACCACAACAAGAGCAGATACGGCGCGCCGTCGGCAAAGGCGAAACGCGAATCGGCCAGCAGCGCAAATAACAAACCAGAAAGCAGCGCCAGCGGCAGCGCCGTGCGCCAGGAGACCGAGTCCTCGCGGTTGTCGCGGTCGTCCGCCTGTTCTTGCAAGCGGTAGAACCACGCCGCGTACAGCAGATTCTCCGGCGCGGCCCGATAGCGCGCCGTCATCGCCGCCGCAAAAGAATCTCCCTCGCCCCGCCGCAGCGCCACGCGGTACGTCTCCTCCAGCATCCGCGGATCGTCGGACGTGAGGTTTTGTGTCGATAGTCCAATTGCCATGAAATGCCTCCTTGGGGGGGATTGGCATGGGAAAGCGTGATTTGTGACTAGTGATTGGTGATTAGGGTTGTAGATTCGTATGTGAATGAGCCATCAATGGTCTCGTTGAATGCAGTGTACTCGAATTCACACAAATGTTGTCGGCCCAGTCCCCAGTCCCCAATCCCCAATCCCCTCCATAGTAGATCACTTGCCCCGCCAATGCCACCATCCGCGTGCAAAATCACGCGCACTCAGGTGCTTGACAGCCTGACAGCAGTGTCGATCCAATTGCCCCATCCTGCCACAGCCGCTATACTGAAATCACGCAACATGCAACACGCACCAAGGAGAACACCCCATGCCCCTCCCCACCTACATCGACGACCTACGCGCCATCGTCGGCGCGGACAGCGTGTTGATGCAGCCCGAAGACAAGTTGCTCTACGAGTACGACGCCTCGTTTTCCACCCACGCCCCCGATGTGGTGGTGCTGCCCCGCACGACGGCGCAGGTGGCCGACGTGGTAGCTGGCCGCCGCCCGCGGACTTCCCCTCGTCGCCTGCGGCGCGGGGACAGGCCTCTCCGGCGGCGCGTTGCCCACGTCCGGCGGGATTGTGCTGGTGCTAACCCGGCTGCGCGGCATTCGCAACATCGACGCCCGCAACCGCCGCGCCCAGGTCGAAGTAGGCGTGGTCAACCAGCATCTGGTCGACGCCGTGTCGCCGTTCGGGCTGACCTCCACGCCCCGATCCCGGCAGCGGCAAGACAGGCACCATCGGCGGCAACATCGCCACCAATCTTAGGCGGGCCGCACTGCCTGGTCTACGGCGTCACAGCCAACCATGTGACGAAGCTCAACGCCGTCCTCGCCGACGGTACGGTGGCAGACCGGCAGCGACCTCGCCGACAGCGTGGGCTACGATCTCAACGGCGTCATTGTGGGTTCCGAAGGCACCCTGGCCGTGGTGACCGACGCCACCGTGCAACTGCAACCCAAGCCCGAAGGCGTGCGCACGCTCGTGGTCGTCTTCCCCACCATCGAAGACGGATCCGAAGCAGTCAGCGCCATCATCGCCGCCGGTATCGTCCCCGCCGCGCTGGAAATGATGGACGGCAAAGTCTGCCGCGCCGTCGAAGAAGCTGTCACAGCAAGCTACCCGCGGACGCAGGCAGCGTGCTCCTCATCGAAGTCGAAGGCATCGACGCTTAAGCCTCGACGCCGTCATACGGCAGATCGCCGACGTCTGCATCGCGCACAGAGCGTCGTCCATTCATCAAGCTGCAAGCGCGGCGGAACGCCCGCCTTTGGGTGGGGCGCAAGAGTGCGCTGGGCGCAATGGGCCGCATCGCCCCCAACTACTTCCTCGAAGACGGGGTGGTGCCGCGCCACTTCTTGAAATCATGACCTTCGTCGAAACCGTGGCGCAGAAATACGACCTGCCCATCGGCAACTTCTTCCGCGGGAGACGGCAACATCCACCCCACCATCCTCTTCGACCGTCGCGACGAAGCGCGCTGCGTCGCGCCCGCCTCGCCGCCGAAGAAATCTTGGAACGCTGCATCGCCCTGGGCGGCACCGTCTCCGGCGAGCACGGCATCGGCATCGAAAAGCAAGTTTCTGGCCCACCTCTACACCCAGGACGATCTCGACGCCATGTGGGATCTCAAACTGTGCTTCGACCCCGAAGGACGGCTCACCCGGGCAAAGTCTTCCCCAAATCGTACGTCCCCAGCCCGCCGCCGCCCGCCCGCAACGGACACCACGGGCCGCTCACTTTGGATCAACTGGTGGCGCATCGAAGAGATCGTCGGCACCGCTGCCGTCTCAGTTGCGCCCCACGATCTATCGACCTACGAACTGTTCGGCATTGCGCCAGGAATCGCCGCCTCGCCCGCCTCGGTGGACGAGGTATCGGCGCTGATGAAACTGGCAAGCGCACGACGTGGCCGTTGTCCCCTGGGGTGGGGGCACGCGACAATTGGGCAATCCGCCGCAACGCCTACGATCTGGCGCTGCACACCGGTCGGCTCGACGCCATCTTGGCGCACCATCCCGCCGATCTCACGCTGGCGGTGCAGGCCGGGGCACGTTGGCCGCCACCAACGAAGTCCTCGCCGCGCAAGGACAGCACTTGCCATGGATGCGCCGCTGCCCGCAGTCGACATTGGGCGGCATCGTGGCGTCCGGTGCATTTGCTACGGGGCTGCGCCGGGCGGCTTACGGCACCGTGCGCGACATGATCACCGGCATCCAGTTCGTGCGCGCCGACGGTCGTATCGTCCGCCGCGGGCGATGGTGATGAAGAACGTGGTAAGCTGATCTGGCCCGTCTGCAATACTGCGCGTTCGGCACGCTGGGCGTGATCACCGAACTCAACCTCAAAGTGCAGCCGCAGCCCGAATCCAGCCTGCTCGTCGGCGTGGGGCTGTCCAGTTTCAACGCCGCTGCCGCCCTGCTCGACAAGCTGGCCGCGGCCCGCTCCTGCCCAGCAGCGTCCTCGTTGTGGACGGGGCCACACTGGGCGCGACACTGGGCCACGACGCGCCGATCTGGGTGCTCGTCCGCTTCGACACGCCGAGGCCAACACCCGCCAGCTTGAGCGAGTCCGCTCGTTGCTCGATGCCAAGGATACGGAAGATGTAGAATCTTGGTCGGGCGGGGATCTGTCCTCGGTTTGGGGGCGTTTGGCTGGTCGAGCAGCCCTCAGTGGACAGGGCGGATCTGGCGCTTTGCTTCGCCTGAACGTCGCCGCGGCGGACACAGTCAAGGCATTGGACGTCCTGACTCGCGAGGTGAAACCAATAAGGACGACCATTTCCGTCCCGGCTGACGCTGCAAACGGCGTCATTTGGGCAAACGTGGAGTGTCCAATGCAGCGGCGATGTCTGAAATTTTCAATTGATCACAAAATGGAAGCGGCAATGGCCGCAGTTGGCGGTGGCCGCCGCCGGCGCAGAGTGCAAGCGCCGGTGTGGGGCGCGCCGCCCGCCGCACTGCCACTGATGCAACGCATCAAAACGCACTTCCGACCCGCAGGATCTGCTCAACCCAGGGCGCTTCCTGGTGCAGCCCCAGCCCGAGAGGACGGTGGAATATGTCTACGCAGCAGATTGAACTGTGCGGTGATTGCCGCCCTCGACACGGACCTCTACGACACCTGTGTGCGTTGCGGCCTCGCCTGCAATCGTGCCCACCTACACCCTGCTCGATTTGGAAGCGTCGTCGCCACGCAGGCGCATTGCGCTGATCCGCGGCGTGGGCGAAGGCCGTATCCCGTGGGCGCGCCCGGCTTTTGAAGCAGATGGACCAATGTTTGGGCTGTCTGGCGTGTCAGCGGTGTGTCCGTCGGGCGTGCAGTACGGCCACCTGTTGGAAGCGGGGCGGGCGCAGGCCAAGGCGGCGCGTCCGCAGAGTGTGCAGGAGCGGTTGATCGAAAAGTTCGTTTTCGGTTGGCTGTTCATGAGCCTGGGGCGGGTGCGGCTGCTGGCGACGCTGATGGCCACCTACCAGCGGACCGGGTTGCAGTGGCTGGCGCGGCGGCTGGGCGTGCTCAAACTGATGGGCATGGCGCAGATGGAGCAATTGCTGCCGCGCATGAGCCATTCGTTTGTGCGGGCGGATGGGCGGTCCTATGCGCCGGTGGCCGAAACCGGGGCGACAAAACGGGTGGCGCTGCTCACCGGTTGTGCAAAGCATCGCCTTCGCCGAAGTCCACGAAGCGACAATCCACGCATTGCGGGTCAACGGCTGTGAAGTCGTCTTGCCGCAAGGACAGGAATGCTGCGGCGCGTTGCACGCCCACGGCGGCGACATGGTGCGCGCCAAAGAACTGGCGCGGCGCAACATTGACGCCCTGGAAGCGGCCAACCCCGACTACGTGGTGGTCAACGCGGCGGGCTGTTCGCACCACGTCAAAGAGTACGCCCACCTGCTCCACGACGATCCGGTCTACGCCGAGCGGGCGCGGCACTTCGTTTCCATCAGCCGCGACGTCACCGAACTGTTGGCCGAGTTGGGGCCGAAGCCAGCGCAGACGCCGCTGCCCTGGCGGGTCACCTACCAGGAGCCGTGTCACCTGGCGCACGGCCAAAAGGTGACGCAGCAACCGCGGCAGATCCTGTCCGCGATCCCCGGGCTGACGTTTGTGGAAATGGCGGAATCGTCCATGTGCTGCGGCAGCGCCGGCACCTACAACATCTTGCGGCCCGAGATGGCGCAGCAGCTTCTCGACCGCAAACTCGACAACACCGCCGCGACCGAAGCAGAGATTGTCCTCTCGGCGAATACGGGCTGCATGATCCAAATGCTTGTATAGCATCGCCCAACGGTGCATGAACGCCAAAGTCATGCACCTGGTCGAGGTCCTCGACGCGGCCTATCGCCAGGACGAAGCGCGCATGTAGCGGTTGAGTCAGTGCCTGGCACTGACGGGTCACCCTGCCGAGCATAGGCGTCAAGATAAGCGCCATACGAGCAAGTGCCGGGGACTTTTCGTCGCAGCGAAACGGGGTCATCACTCCTGGCGACTCGTCCAACGTGAAGTCCCCGGCACTTTCGCTCGACCTTAACTTAACGCCTATGCCCCGCCGAGTCGCCAATCATGCCCAGACACAAAAGGACGCCGCATCGATAGCGGCGTCCTTTGCATTTCATCTGAATCCATTAAATCCGTGAAATCTGCGGATAAATTCTCTGAATTATTCAGCAAAAAAAGGAACGACGGAGAGGGTGTGGGTGAAGGTGTAGTTGGCGACGGTCTACTCTCGCAGAGGGTTACCCCTACTACCATCAACGCTGGTGGGCTTAACTGCCGGGTTCGAGATGGGACCGGGTGTACCCCACCGCTCTTGTCACCAACAACAGAGTTTCACACTCTCCTCTGCCGTCGTTACTTTACGGAATGTACTATGATTACTGCGTTTCAAAGGTTCTGCGACTCACTCGCATTTCCCCTGATACGCTAAAACTGTCTAGGATAGATTCATCTTCTCAACCGCAGTCGGTTGTGGTTCAGAATTGTTGGTTAAGCCCTCGTGCGTTAGTACGGCTTAGCTCAGGACATCTCTGCCCGTACACTTGCCGCCTATCTAACTGGTCGTCTTTCCAGCGCACTTACCAGGTTTACCCTGTGAGGAAATTCATCTTGAAGTGGCTTCCCACTTAGATGCTTTCAGCGGTTTATCCATCCCAGACTTGGCTACCCAGCTATGCGGTTGGCACCACAACTGGCACACCAGTGGTCTGTCCATCCCGGTCCTCTCGTACTAGGGACAGCTCCTCCTCAATTCCCTTACGCCCACAGCGGATAGAGACCGACCTGTCTCACGACGGTCTGAACCCAGCTCGCGTACCACTTTAATGGGCGAACAGCCCAACCCTTGGGACCTACTCCAGCCCCAGGATGTGACGAGCCGACATCCAGGTGCCGAACCTTCCCGTCGATGTGAACTCTTGGGGAAGACTAGCCTGTTATCCCGGGGTAGCTTTTATCCGTTGGAGCCAATGGCCCTTCCACTCGGTGCCATAGGATCACTAACGCCGACTTTCGTCTCTGCTCGACTTGTTGGTCTCGCAGTCAAGCTCCTTTTGCGTTTACACTCTATGACTGGTTTCCATTCAGCCTGAGGGAACCTTTGCGCGCCTCCGTTACCTTTTGGGAGGCGACCGCCCCAGTCAAACTGCCCTGACACTGTCCATCTACCGGCTTACGGTACACGTTAGAGTCAAAACTCCAACAGGGTGGTATTTCACCAACGACTCCACCGAACCTGGCGGCCCGATTTCACAGTCTCCACCCATCCTACACAGTTGAAGCCCTAACCCAATATCAAGCTACAGTAAAGCTCCACGGGGTCTTTTTGTCCTGCGGGTAAGGAGCATCTTCACTCTATTTCAGTTTCACCGGGTCCTTCGTCGAGACAGCGCCCCATTCGTTACGCCTTTCGTGCGGGTCGGAACTTACCCGACAAGGAATTTCGCTACCTTAGGACCGTTATAGTTACGGCCGCCGTTCACCGGGGCTTCAGTTCGAATCACCCCTCCCCTTAACCTTCCGGCACTGGGCAGGCGTCGGCCTGTATACTTCGTCTTGCGACTTCGCACAGACCTGTGTTTTGGTAAACAGTCGATAGGGCCTTTTCTCTGCGGCCTCTTCAAGCTCCAGGGCGCTAGACCCCTTCACTCTACAAAGGCGATCCTTCTCCCGAAGTTACGGATCTATTTTGCCTAATTCCTTAACGAAGGTTCTCCCGTTCCCCTTAGTATTCTCTACTCGTCTACCTGTGTCGGTTTGCGGTACGGGCACGCAAGTCTCACTAGAGGCTTTTCTTGTCAGCTTGGGTTCGGTCGCGTCTGCCTTGCGGCTTTGCCTTCACCCCTTAGCTCAAGTGGTCTTTTCTCCCACTCTCTTCGCCTACAGGCTTGGCACCGGCCCTTCCATCGCGGCCAACTTACCCTTCTGCGTCACTCCCTTCGCTCAAACAACTTGACGTGGTACTGGAATATTAACCAGTTCTCCATCGGCTACGCCCTTCGGCCTCGCCTTAGGACCGACTAACCCGGACCGGACTGACCTTCCGTCGGAAACCTTAGACTTTCAGGGACTGTGGTTCTCACACAGTTTTCGCTACTCGTGCCAACATTCTCTCTTCTGTTCGCTCCACCGCTCCTTCCGGTACGGCTTCGACGCCAACAGAACGCTCGCCTACTGCGTATGTGCCTCGCACACACACCCGTAGCTTCGGTGGGTGACTTGAGCCCCGTTGTATTTTCGGCGCAGAATCACTTGACCAGTGAGCTATTACGCACTCTTTAAAGGATGGCTGCTTCTAAGCCAACCTCCTGGCTGTCTTCGTAACTCCACATCCTTTCCCACTTAGTCACCACTTCAGGACCTTAGCTGACGGTCTGGACTGTTTTCCTCTCGACCACGAAACTCATCTCCCGTAGTCCGACTGCCATGCGTGACTACCGGTATTCGAGTTTGGTTGAGTTCGGTAGGCGTTGGCCCCCTACCTCATCCAGTGCTCTACCCCGGTACTCTCTTCCATGACGCTAGCCCTAAAGCTATTTCGGCGAGAACCAGCTATCTCCGAGTTCGTTTGGCATTTCACCCCTATCCACAGTTCATCCGAGCACTTTGCAACGTACAACGGTTCGACCCTCCACGAGGCATTACCCTCGCTTCAGTCTGGCCATGGATAGCTCACCCGGTTTCGGGTCTACAGTTAACGACTCAGCGCCCTATTCAGACTCGCTTTCGCTTCGGCTCCAGGTTCTTCACCCCTTAACCTTGCCGCTAACCGTAACTCGTTGGCTCCATTCTCCAAGAGGCACGCCATCACCCGGTAGGTTTCCCACATCAGGCTCTGACTGCTTGTAAGCATACGGTTTCAGGTGCTATTTCACTCCCTCGCTGGGGTTTTCTTTTCACCTTTCCCTCACGGTACTTGTTCACTATCGGTCGACAAAGGTATTTAGCCTTGGGGGTGGGCCCCAGCTTCACACAGAGTTAGCGTGCTCCGTGTTACTCAGGATCCTGACCAGCTCGCTTCAATTTCGAATACGGGACTTTCACCCTCTTCGGTCGGCTTTCCAGTGCCGTTCTTCTATCTCTACGAGTCCTTCTGTCAGTCCTACAACCCCATAAACCGAAGCTCATACGGTTTGGGCTTTTCCGCTTTCGCTCGCCACTACTCACGGAATATTCTCTTTTCCTCCGGGTACTTAGATGTTTCAGTTCTCCGGGTGCCGCTCAATGGCTATGTGTTCACCATTGGCTATCCTGGCATTCCCCAGGATGGGTTTCCCCATTCGGATATCTACGGATCTCTGCTTTACCACAACTCCCCGTAGCTTTTCGCAGTGGTACACGTCCTTCTTCGGCCTTTGTCGCCTAGGCATCCACCGTATGCCCTTGGTAACTAACCACTAAGAACCACTTCCTTCTCCGGTGGACAAGAAGTCCTGCTCCCCTATTGCTAGAGTTCGCTCTCTCTTCTTGCCTTCTTTGAAGATGCTTCTATCCTATTCAGTTTTTAATGTACCAAGGGCGAAGAAATTTACGATTTGCAGCCGATTTACGATTTCGCCGTGATGCCGTCTGACTTTCTCTGCCCGTTGAGTTCCCAGTTCCCCAGAAGTTCCCAGTTCCCCAGTCTCTCGCTCGACCAGACAATCGTCAATTGTCAATCTAAAATCGAAAATCATTCTTCTTCCGCTTTTCGCAGTGGGCCTGCGTGGATTCGAACACGGACCCCTGCGTTATCAACAGTGCTCTAACCGTCTGAGCTACAGGCCCCCATAAGCGGTCTTGACACACGAGTCCCTGCTTCAGTCAGAAAATGCGCCAGAGATGTCGCCATCCTGCGCATTCTTCTCTCCAGCGCTTCCCTCGTGGCCTGGCAGCTTCAATCACTGATTAACCGCTGAAGAGTGGTAAGGTAATCCCAAGGCTAGACCTTGGGTTGGGAGGTCTCAGGTCTTTTGAAGAAACTCTGTCTTCCAGCTTTGCCTTCTGACTTCTGCCTCTTCTCTACCCGCCCTTCCTTTTCCCTAGAAAGGTGATCCAGCCGCACCTTCCGGTACGGCTACCTTGTTACGACTTCGTCCCAGTCATCAATCCACCTAGGCAGCTCCCTCCCGTAGGTTGGGTCACCGACTTCAGGTGTTATCAACTCCCATGACGGCGGGCGGTGTGTACAAGGCCCGGGAACGTATTCACCGCAGTATGGCTGACCTGCGGTTACTAGCAACTCCAGCTTCATGTAGGCGGGTTGCAGCCTACAATCCGAACTACGAACAGCTTTTTCGAGATTCGCCTCAGGTCGCCCTTTCGCTTCCCTTTGTACTGCCCATTGTAGCGTGTGTGTAGCCCTGGATATAAAGGCCATGCTGACTTGACGTCATCCGCACCTTCCTCCGGTTTGATACCGGCGGTCTCGCTAGACACTTGTAACTAGCGACGGGTTGCGCTCGTTGCAGGACTTAACCCAACATCTCACGACACGAGCTGACGACAGCCATGCAGCACCTGTGTACGCTGCCCGAAGGCTCGTTCCAGTTTCCCTTCACTACGTACATGTCAAGCCAGGCAAGGTTCTTCGCGTTGCATCGAATTAAACACACGCTCCAAGCGTTTTGCGGGCCCCGTCAATTCCTTTGAGTTTTAGCCTTGCGGCCGTACTCCCCAGGCGGTGAACTTATCCGCGTTGGCTTTGGCACGAAGAGAGTCTATACTCCCCACACCTAGTTCACATCGTTTACAGCGTGGACTACCGGGGTATCTAATCCCGTTCACCCACGCTTTCGCTCCTCAGCGTCAGATAAATGCCAGAAGGCCGCTTTCGCCACTGGTGTTCTTCCCGATATCTACGCATTCCACCACTGCCACCGGGAATTCCGCCTCCCTCTCACTATCTCAAGCTTAGCAGTCTCCAACGTCCCCTCCCAGTTAAGCCGGGAGATTTCACGTCCGAACTTACTGTATGCCGCCTGCGAGCCCTTTACGCCCAGTAATCGGATAACGCTCGACACCTACGTATTACCTGCGGCTGCTGGCACGTAGTTAGCCGTGTCTTATTCCGCCAGAGAAAATCGTCCGCAGACTTCTTCCCTAAGAAAGAAGTTTACAATCCGAAGACCTTCATCATGCGCGGCGTTGCTGCATCAGGGTTCCCCCATTGTGCAATATTCCTCACTGCTGCCCCGTGAGTCGGGACCGTGTCTCAGTTCCCGTGTGGCTGGTCTTCCTCTCAGAACAGCTATCGATCATCGCCTTGGTGGGCTCTTACCCCGCCAACTAGCTAATCGACCGCAGGCCCCTCCCAAAGCACCGAAGTTTTCTTGAACGATGTTCCCACATCCTTCAACTCATGCGGTATTAGCTGCAGTTTCCCACAGTTGTCCCGCTTCCGGGGCAGGTCACCTACGTGTTACTCACCCGTTCTGCCACTCTCAGAACCAGCTTCAAACCGAAGTAATCCACTAGCTCTTCTCGTTCGACTTGCATGTGTTAGGCACGCCGCCAGCGTTCATCCTGAGCCAGGATCAAACTCTCCGTAAAGAATCTGATGCTGCTATTACTCTCACTTGCCCCATGCTCTCGCATTGACAAGCGCTTTTCGGATTCGACTTGGTCTTACCTTACCACTCTTCAGTTGTTAATCTGCCGCTGCTCTTAATCCTACTGCTCTCTCGCATCCCAACTCTCGCCGGACACAAGAACTCACTTTACCACCCCTCACCCTTCAGGTCAAATCCATGAACCGCTGTTGAACTCATGTTCTGACCCGCTCACCAACTAGTCTTTCCGTTCGCTGGGGCGACTGCTGAGTTTACATGACCCCACGACGACTGTCAAATCCGAGACGTGCTGTTTGTTTTCATGTTTTGACACGACAGATCGCCTAGAGAAGGCGGCGAGGACGATCCGGTATCACTCAGGGTAAAGTGACTGGGGCTGGAGCGTCTCGCCACTGGTGAAGCACCGAAAATTGGTTCAGGTTTTGCGGCCAATCCAAACGGTGTTGAATGATCAATCAGTTGGGGCTGTGACCGGCGGCCAACCCTGTTGTGCACGAGGAATTCCCGATCTGTCTTCGTAAGTGAATCGACAATCTGCGCCAATAACTCAGGACGGCGTTCTAGCGTCCTGCAACAAGGACTGCTCCCGCCGCCAACGCTCGACATGACCATGATGGCCGCTGAGCAACACGTCGGGGACATGGTCACCGCGGAAACTGAGTGGGCGTGTGTAGTGTGGACCTTCCAACAGGCCACTAAGCCCAGGTGAGTGGCTGTCTTCGTGGGCGCTGAGCGCGTAGCCCAACGCCCCAGGCAGTAGACGGGTGACAGCGTCGACAATCACCATTGCCGCCAGTTCCCCACCGCTGATGACAAAATCGCCGATGCTGATCTCATCTGTCACCAGGTGACGGCGCACCCGTTCATCCACGCCTTCGTAGCGCCCACAGATCAGGGCGATCCGGTGGTGGCTGCTCAGTTCGGCGGCAACGTCCTGATTAAAAGGGCGACCCTGCGGCGACATGAGGACGACCGGGACTTCTGCCGGCAACGGCGGGGGATCGTTCTGGTCCCAAACAGGCAGATTGAGGAGGCGTCAGGCATCAGGTAGCGACCAGATGCGGCACGACGGCTAAGGACCGTTTCCACAGCACGGAAGATCGGCTCCGGCTTCATGATCATGCCACCGCCGCCGCCGTAGAGGCGTATCGTCGCAAACGTGGTGACGGTCGGTGGTGTAGGCGCGAATGTCGTGCAAGGCAATCGACAGCAGCCCTTTTTCCTGAGCGCGTTTGAGGATGCTTTCCCCGAACGGTCCGGTAAACATGCCTGGGAAGAGCGTAAAAATATCGAAGTGTAGTGTCTGCAATGTTTCTTCGTGATCTTCGGATTCGTGATCTTCGGAAGGCGTAGATTGGTCGATCACTCCAGGTTTTTCCATCAGTTGACAATTTATACGATTGTTTCGCTACAGCGTTCGGTGCTGGCCGCCGACGCGTTCTATCAGGCCACTGCGTTCCACCGGAAAACGCGGCTGCACCAACGCCTGCGTAGCGGACATTGGAGTCGGCGCGTCCCCAGCATTCAGCGAGGCATCGACCGCTTAGGCGGCAGCGTCGATAGGCTGATTGTAGCACAGGGGCTATCGCCGGAGAAGCTGATCGCCCATGCAGATCCGCTGACGCCACCACAGCGCAAAGCGGCGACATTGTTGCAGGTGATGCTGGCCTGCGCCTGCGTCGTCCTGATTTGGTTGAACTGGCCCAATTCGGCGGCAGCGCCGATCACCGTCAATGTAGAGCGGACAAGCACAGCGAGCGCCGCCGTCGATCTAGTGGACGTTTCGACCGCGTCGTCTGTCGCCGAATCGCCTGTATTGGTCGTGGAAAGTGACACCGTTGCCGAAACAGCGGACATCGAAGAATTACAGGCCGCGCCGGTTGTCCTGATCGGCGAACAGCCGGGCGCAAAACCGGATGTCGAATCTGTGTTGGCGCAGGTTAACGCCAATATCGACGATGACGAAGTACTCGAACTGCCCAGCTACACCGCCCCATTGAGCGTAGACGCATTGCGCCCCAATTGGATCAGGTGACGGAGGCGAATGCAGATGCAGCACTGGCGGCGCCCGTTGACGCACAAGCCGCCGATCCGCAAGCGCAGGCATCCGCTACGATACTGAATCAACTGGAAGCGCCATTGCCAAAGCCATCGAAGACGCCGCATCGAAGACCGAAAACGCGCCGCTAGACAATTTGGTGGTGGTAGAACCACAAGTGCAGCCCAAGTCACAAGAGCCGGTTGCCGCCGCCGTCGCGCCGTCCACAAACTACCCTTTTCCACCGTGTTAGGCCCGGAATGGGAAAGCTTTGCACCGCTACCGGCCGCAGAAATTGATCGTTATTGGCTCGGGCTTGCCTTCCCTCCCGGATACAATCAATTTTACAGCCCCAGCTATCAGTTCGGCAGCACTGGCGGTCGCTATCGCCCCCATCACGGCGTCGACATCTCCAACCCAACCGGCACGCCGGTGCTCGCCATGGCCGGCGGCGAAATCATCCACGCCGGGCCGGACAACCCGACGCTGCTGGGGCCGTACAACAATTTCTATGGCAACAGCGTCGTCGTCCGCCTGGATCGCACGCTGTCGACGCCGGACGGTGACAAGGATGTCTTTCTGCTCTACGGACACCTGAACGAAGTCTTCGTGGAGCGAGGACAGCGCCTCAACCCCGGTGACTCGTTGGGAACGGTGGGCATGACGGGCATCGCCATCGGCCCACATCTGCACGTGGAGATCCGCGTGGGCCAAAACAGCTACATGACCGCCGTGAACCCCGTCTTGTGGATGCAGTAGGCCAGCGGCACCAGGGACGGTGGCTGTGCGGCTGGTCAACGCGCAAGGACAGTCCTGGGCGGGCGCACGGGTCAGCCTGCTCCTTACGAAGGCGAAGGCGCTCGCTGGGTGCGTACCGTAGAAACCTACCGCAGCGAGGAACGCCTGCGCGGCAACCCGCTTTGGGGGGAAAACGGCGCCGCATCAAACCTCACAGCGGGCGCCTACTACATCGCCGCCGAAGTCAACGGCGAAAAAGTGGGCCAAAACATCGTCGTCGAAGACGGCAAAACCACCTTCGTCGAATTGCGGACACAGCAATGATGGCCGAAACTCTGTCCCCGGTGACGATCTACACCGACGGCGCCTGCCTGGGCAACCCTGGGCCGGGTGGATGGGCAGCAATCCTGCGCTACGGCGAACACGAAAAAGAACTTAGCGGCCGCTTTCGCGACACCACCAACAACCGCATGGAACTGCGCGCCGCCGTCGAGGCGCTCAATGCATCAAACGCCCCTGCCAGGTGGAACTCTTCACCGACAGCAACTACCTGCGTAACGGCATCACCAAATGGGTCCACGGCTGGCAACGCAACGGTTGGCGCACCGCCAGCAAACAGCCGGTGAAGAACCAGGATCTGTGGAAGGCGCTGATCACTGCCGTTGATCGTCACAAATCAACTGGCGGTGGACCAAAGGACACCATGCCGGCGACGAACTCAACAGCGCGCCGACAGCCTGGCCACGGACGCAGCGCGACAGGTGACGGACAAGGATCTGGCTGACGTTGAGGAGCAGAATTCGACGCCCAAATCTCCCAATCTCATAATCTCCTTCCCCCTTCCTCTTTCACAACCGGAAACATCAACATGAAGCCTCTCGACCTGTGTAAACTGTTGTTGGACGAAGATCGGCTGCGTCTGATCGGTCTCCTGGCGCTAGGACCGGTGAGTCAGGCGGATCTCATGGCAAAATCGTCGATGAAGGCGGGCGTGCTGGCGCGTCATCTGTACCAACTTCAAGAAGCGCGCATCATCGGTCAGCAGCGCATGGACGGAGCCGATCAGTTTGTCCTCAATGTGGAGCGCATCCAGGAACTAAAGCGCCAGATCTTCGCCGCGCCCACCGACGAAAAACCGCAAAGTGAAGAGGAAGAAGTACTCAGTCGCTTCGTGGAGAACGGACGACTCACCCAACTGCCGGTTCAACACAGCAAGTTGCAGATCGTCCTACGCTGGCTGGCGCAGGACTTTCACCCCGGCGTCGACTACCCGGAACGCGCCGTCAACGAGATCCTCGACAAACATGGCTCCGACTACGCTACACTGCGTCGCATGTTGATCGACTACCAGTTTCTCACGCGCAGTGGCGGGATTTACCATCGTGTAATGTCCCAAGACGGGTAGCCGGATCTGCCAACGAGAAGATGGGATGGTGGACAGCTCCATCATCCCATCTTCTCGTCATCCTTCTCCCCACACCTCACCCAAGGACAAACCCATGCCCAAGCCCAACGTCATCGTCTTCTTCACTGATCAGCAGCGATGGGACACGACCGGCGTCCACGGCAATCCGCTGGAATTGACGCCAAACTTTGACCGCATGGCCCAGAGCGGCACCCATGTCTACAATTCCTTTACCGTGCAGCCGGTGTGTGGACCGGCGCGCTCCTGCCTGCAAACCGGATTGTACGCCACGCAGACAGGCAGCTTCCGCAACGGCATTCCCCTGTCCGCGGACCTGCGCACCATGGCCCACCACTTCAAAGACGCCGGCTACACCACCGGCTACATCGGCAAGTGGCATCTGGCCGACAACGACAGCGCCGGTGCTGTGAGCGAAGAGCAGCGCGGCGGCTACGATTACTGGTTGGCCTCGAACCTGCTCGAATTCACCTCCGATGCCTACGACATGGTGATGTACGACAACGATGGCAACGCGGTGAAGATGCCCGGCTACCGCGTCGACGCCCAGACCGACGCCGTGATCCGCTACGTGGACGCACACCAGGATGAGCCGTTCTTCCTCTTCGTGTCGTACATCGAACCGCACCACCAAAATCACGTAGACGACTACCCGCCGCCGGACGGCTACCGCGAACGCTACACCGGGCGATGGACGCCCGCCGATCTGGCAGCGTTGGGTGGATCGACACAGGCGCACCTGGGCGGCTACTTTGGCATGGTCAAACGGCTGGATGAAGCACTGGGCCGCCTGTTCGATGCGCTCAAGAGCCTGGAAATGGACAAAAATACCATTGTTCTGTTTACATCGATCACGGCAATCACTTCAAGACGCGCAACGCCGAGTACAAACGCTCCTGCCACGAAGCGTCGATCCGCGTGCCGACTGCGATCTGCGGCCCCGGATTCGGCGGAGGCGGCAGATCCGCGAACCAGTATTCGGCCGATCTGCCGCCCACATTGCTCGACGCCGACGGCATCCCTGTCCCCGCGGAGATGGCCGGACGCTCGATTTTGCCCTGGTGCGCAAAGACAAGAACGCCGATTTGGGCCGAAGAAGTTTTCATCCAGATCAGCGAATCGCAGGTGGGCTGCCGTGCGCACCAGCAAGCGAAGTACTGCGTCAACGCCCCAGACAACAAGAGCGGTTGGGCCGACGCTGATTCAGATCACTACGAAGATCAATAATTCTTACGATCTCCGCTGACCCGCACGAACTGACCAACCTGATCGGCCTCGACCCGCACAAAGAAGTCGTCGATGTGCTGCGTGGCAGCGTCTTTTCCGGCGCATGGCGGCAGTCGGCGAAGCCGTCCCCACGATCTCAGACGTTTGCCGAGCTGCCGGTCAGCGCAAAGTGACGACGGCGGAAGCACGATCCTAGTCTGCCCAAGATGAGCTTGAGCGATTAGGCGATTGGTATTTTGGGATCCCAGACGATCTGAAATCCCTCCAATCGCTCCATTAGTTCGGCAACTCAAATCACCAATCACCAATCTCCTCCCCATGAAAAGACTCATTGATCTCTTTGCAGGTGCGATTGCCCTCTGGCTGGCGTTGTGGCGGCTGGTAGGTGACGCCAACGGCTGGCTGGCGCTGGCAAATGCGTGGGCATTTTGGCTGTTGCTCAAAGGCATCCCGCTGGGGACAGTTGCTCTGTGGCGCAGATCGCGGGCATTGGCTGTCCTAGGCCGCTGCGGACGATGTTTGTGCAGCGTTACGGCCTGTTGGCTACGCTGGATTTTCGCACAGACCCCGACGCAGCCATCGTTGGTGACAAGCGCAGTGGTCAGCTCGAACCTGCTCAACGAAGCGCGCAACCTCGACGAAACAGCACAGGCGATCCCGGCGCTCGACGCCGACGTCGTGCTTTTTCAGGAGTGTATCCAGAGCCACCGAACAACTTGAAGCGAGTTTGCGTGAGGCATACCCGCATCGGGCGTGAAAAGCATACCTGCTCAGCAATACGGCCTGGGCAGCGGTCAGCCGCATCCCTTCACGACAGGCATCTGGCAGGACATCGGCTCCCGAATCCAGCGTTGCGGCTGGCAATGGCGCTGCCCAACGGCCCGCTAGACGTCTACTGCATCCACTTCATCTCGCCCAACGCCAGATCCGCCGCTTGAAGCCACGACGCCGCACAGGCACGCGCGAACAGCAGATCCGCACCGTGTTGCAGGAGATCCAGCGCCATCTGCGGCCCGCCATCGTGGCCGGAGACTGGAACAGCACCGAAGGCGCAGACAGCTACCGCCGCACTGCCGCCCAACTTGTGGACGGCTGGATCGAAGGCGGTGTCGGAGCTGGTTGGACCTGGCAGCGCCTGCTCTTTGGGCAGGATGTGCCGCTCCTTCGCCTCGACTACCTTTTCCACACGGGCCAAGTAACGACTGCGCCCCGTCCAGGTGACCAAGATGCGCTCTGTCGTTGACCCAGGTGGGGTCGGATCACTGTCCAATCGTCGCCGATCTCATCGTTGCCTCTGCATCAAGATCGGCTGAGATCTCAACTGAATCAGAATGACTCTACCGCAAAAAGGTCGCTCTTTAGTGGGCAAAAGTCCGATTTCAGGAGAGCAACTGCAAATCACACAGAAGTTTGACTTCGCAGCGGAGTCAGCTCTGGCTAATCTGGAATGGCTGTGAGATCGCAAACACAGTAGACATTTCCGCCTGACATTGCTATACTGTGCCTGCTTCCTTCGGGTGCGGAGTCGGCGGTTTCCGTCGGCGCCAGCACATCCCTGCGGCAGCGAAAAGCGCCCACCATCTTCTGCCTCGTGTTTGGCGCAGAAACGTTCCGGTTTCACACACTGTACAGACAATCAAGATGGACAGACGAATATGACACGCCGGGAGATATCGCCTGCGCCACGTCGATGAGGCGCTCGCCCTGTTAGGGCAGTACGACGATCACGCGCTTCATCACCGCGGCGCACCGATTGATCCCTACGGAATCAGACACACCGCCGCGCCTGAAGTGCTGTGATGTGACCCACATCGCCGGTTTCGACGAGATCCGGCCAGCGTCCGACGCTGATTGCGACGACGACTCTGCATGCGGGCGTCACCCACTATCAGGTGCAACGACACGCGCCAAGTTGCGTCAGGTGGGCGCTTGCCTCACCGAAAGCTGTGGTGTGGTGGGCGGCCGCGCAAGTGCGCAACGTGGCCACGCTGGGCGGCAATGTCGCCTATCGCCTTCCGCTGCCGACGGCACCATCGGTCTGCTGGCGTTGGACGCGCAGTGGAAGCTCAAACTCCGGCCGAAGGACGCGCTACCCGCTCCTGGCAGCCGCCTCTCCATCTTCGCCGGGCCAGGAAAGAACAACCTGACCCGCGGCCAGATGCTCAGCGCCTTCCGCTTCCGCCCCAGGTTCGCCGGCGGAGGAATGAAGGCGCGCGCCTGACCGCATCATGCGCTCCTCGGCGTGCGGCGCCACAGATCTTGCTGGCGGCGCGTGTGCAGTTGAATGGCAAGCAGAGAACGGGTGGTGAAAGCCGTCATCGCGATTGGGCCGGCGGGGCCGATCCCCTTCCGTGCGACAGACGCGGAAGACGTCCTCACCGGTGCGGATCGCTTCGACGACGCCGTGATCGAAGACGTCATCGCCGCAGCACAGGGGCAGGCGCGGCTGCGCACCAGCAAACACCGCGCCAGCCAGGACTATCGACACGAGATGATCGCCGTCCTGTTACGGCGGGTGTTGCCGAAGGCGGTGGAGCGAGCGAGAGGTTGAGTGGCTGCGTGATTCACCTTGAATCGGTGGAAATGAGAAAGTCGTTTCCTGGCAAAGAAGCTGGGTTTCCGTTTTCGGTGCCGTCGCTGGCCTCGTTGACGGCGATCCGCTTCGAGTCGCCGGTCACCTTTTTGGTGGGTGAGAACGGATCGGGCAAGTCGACGTTCCTGGAAGCGCTGGCCGCCGCGGCAGGATCAATTGCCGTGGGCAGCAGCGACGTCGGCAGCGACGAGACGTTGTCTGCGGCGCGCAACGTGGCCCGTCACCTGAAGTTGGCGTGGAAACGGCGCACCCATCGTGGCTTTTTCTTGCGCGCAGAGGACTTCTTCGGCTACGCCAAACGCATGGCCCAGATCCGCGCCGAGATGGAAGCCGAAATCGCCGCCGTGGATCGCGAGTACGAAGGCCGCTCCGACTACGCCAAAGGGCTGGCCAAGATGCCCTACGCCGGATCGCTCCACGCCCTCCGTCAACGATACGGCGAAGGCGGTCTCGACGCCCAATCGCACGGCGAAAGCTTTTTGGCGCTTTTTCAATCGCGCTTTGTGCCGGATGGGTTGTATCTTTTGGACGAGCCGGAAGCGCCGCTGTCACCGCTGCGGCAGGTGGGGTTCTTGTCGCTGTTGAAGGAAATGGTGGGGCAGAATGCGCAGTTCATCATCGCCACCCATTCGCCGATCCTGATGGCCTTCCCCGACGCCACCATTTTGAGCTTCGACCAGACGCCGGTGGGGCCTGTCGCGTGGGAGGAACTGGAGCACGTCAGTGTAACGCGGTCATTTCTCAACGCGCCGGAGGCGTACCTGCGTCATCTGTAGCGGGGTGGTCGTTGGGGTTTTCGATCTGGAAGTCATACATCGACACGACTTCATTCAGGTCGCCATCGGCGCTCACAAACGTGATGGCGGAAAACTCTGCCTGTAGCGACCGTCTCAATTCTGACGCCGAAGCAAACTGCATGGCATCGAGAGCGCGCAGGCTGTGCATGCGTAAAGTCTGACGTGCTATCGAGATCACGGCGTCTGAAACAGCAATTCAGAGAAGAATCGCCCAAAGTTGTGCTCAAACTGATTATACAAATCAAAGAATGTCTGTTCTGGTAACTGGCCCATACGCACACGCCTTGCCAATGCGGCAAGTAGCTTCCACCTAGCTGATCGCAGAGGTCGCCAACATCTCGGTTGTCTCGGAGCGGAACAACTTCCGCATCCATACCGAACCTGCTTCATTGACATAAAGCTTCACAATCGCACTACTGTCAACGTAAAAGATGCTCATTAACGTCTTTCTTCGATGATGGTTTCCGATACTGGTTTGCTTAAACGGTGACCGGATGAAAGTCAGATCGCGTGGACGGTCCATCGCAGCATGTGTTAATACACCTTTGTCAACCAGGTCTTGTATCTGCTGCTGTAGCCGTTCTTTGCGCGTCGGTTCCAACTCAGGCACCAACACCTCCACCGTATCCGGTGGCATGGTGACCGCTTCGAGCAGTTCGATGGTTTTGCCGTTGTAGATGCCCTTCACACGGATCGTCGTCGTCATTTGACCCGACCTCCTTTTCATTAAGGAGAAACCAGAGAAATAATGATCCACGAAGCCACACGAAGAAACACGAAGGCAGAAAAGAGCAAGCAGAAAGCTTTTCCGCTCTGCTGTCCTGGGAATCCTGAAATCCGTGTCCCTCTCTTCTCCTCTTCGTGGTGCTTCGTGTGCCTTCGTGGATCAAAAAAAGTCTGAAATCTCCTAAGACTCAATTTCTGCCGAAATCGTACCACATGCGTCTGGTAGATTCAATCAAGGAGTGAAGATTCGATGCCTCAACTCAAACTCACCGTCAACGGCGTGGACCGCACCCTCGATGTGCCGGCCAATCGCTTTTTGGCCGAAGTGCTGCGCTATGATCTGAAACTCACCGGCACCAAAATCGGCTGCGAGGAAGCCGAATGCGGCGCTTGCACCGTCATCGTCAACGGGCAACCGGTAGACTCGTGCATCTACCCCGCGTTCAAGGCGCAAGGGGCCGACGTCCTCACGATTGAGGGGTTGGCCGGTGCGGACGGCAGTAACCTGCATCCTCTTCAAGAAGCGTTCGTCGTCCACGGGGCGACGCAGTGCGGTTTCTGCACGCCCGGCTTCATCATGCAGGCCAAGACGCTGCTCGACGAGAACGCCGATCCCAGCGACGCCGAGATCAAGGAATGTCTCAAAGACACCTTCTGCCGCTGCACCGGCTACAAGTCGATCCTCAGCGCCGTGAAGGCCGCGGGCGAAAAGATGCGCACAGGACATCTCCCACTGCCCGAAATCCCCGATGTGGTGGAACCGCTGGAACAGATCGGCAAGCCCCACGCCCGCCCCGACGCCGTGGAAAAGGTGATCGGCATAGCCCTCTACACCGACGATTACCTCTTCGACGGCATGTTGCATGGGGCCACGTTGCGCAGCGCCTACCCCCACGCCCGCATCGTCGGCATGGACACGAGCAAGGCACAGGCGCTGCCCGGTGTTCACGCCGTGTTGACCCACGAAGACGTACCCGGTGATCCGCGGCATGGGCTGGTGGAGAACGATTGGCCTGTCTTCGCGGGCGGCAAATACCCGGCGCGCTACGTAGGCGATCCCCTGGCGCTGGTGGTGGCCGACACCGACGAACTGGCCCACGAAGCCCTGGCGCTCATCGACGTGGCATATGACGTGCTCCCCGCCGTCACCGATCCTGTGAACGCTCGCAAGCCCGATGCGCCCGTCCTCCACCCGGATCGGCCCACCGGCAACCTGCTCAAGCACATCAAAGTGCGCTCGGGCGACGTGGACAAGGGCTTCGCCGAAGCGGACGTGATCGTCGAGCGCACCTACCGCACGCCCATGACCGAACACGCCTTCATGGAACCCGAATGCTCCGTGGCTGTGCCCGCCGGTTTCGACGCCGACCACGAAAAGCTCACGGTCTACGTGGGCAGCCAGATCCCCTACAGCGACCGGCGCCAGGTGGCCAAATCGCTAGGACTGGAAGACGAAGACGTGCGCGTCAAAGGTACGCTCATGGGCGGCGGCTTCGGCGGCAAAGAGGACATCGCCGGTCAGGTCCACGCCGCGCTGGCGGCGCAGGTGACGGGCCGCCCCGTGAAGATCCTCTACAACCGCGAAGAGAGCCTGCGCTTCCACCCCAAACGCCACGCCACCCTGATCCGCGTCAAGACCGGCGCCAAAAAGGACGGCACCCTCGTGGCCGTAGAAGCCGAACTCTACGGCGACAGCGGCGCTTACGCCAGCCTCGGCGAAAAGGTGATGACCCGCGCCACCACCCACGCCACTGGCCCGTATGTGGTCGAAAACAGCAAGATCGACTGCTACGCCATGTACACCAACAACGCCCCCTGCGGCGCTTTCCGCGGCTTCGGCGTCACCCAGTCGGCCTTCGCCGTCGAGAGCAACATGGACATCCTCGCCCAAGAACTGGGCATCGATCCCGTTGAATTCCGCCGCAAGAACGCCATGCGCGTCGGCACCACCACGGCCACGGGTCAACTGCTGCGCGAAAGCGTGGGCATGTTGGAGTGTCTGGAAAAGGTGGAGAATGGGATCAGAAATTGGAGATTGAAAAATGATGAATTAAGAATAAAGAATGGGGCGAGCGAGCTGGGTGCTCAACCCAATCATCATTCTTCATTCATCAATTTATGGGAACCTCTCCGTATCGGTAAAAAGATCTTCGCCTGGGGCCTCGCCGCCGGCTACAAGAACACCGGCCTGGGCGGCGGTGCGCCCGACAAGTCTACTGCCGAGGTGGAAGTCTTCCCCGACGGCACGGCGGCGATCCGCACCAGCAGCGCCGAGATGGGGCAGAACCTCATTGGTGTGTTGGCCGCCTGCACCGCCGAGGAACTGGGCCTGCCCTTCGACAAGGTGCGTGTGCTGGTGATGGACACCGACCTCACCCCCGACGGCGGACCTACCACCGCCAGCCGCCAGACCTACGTCAGCGGCAACGCCGCCCGCCTGGCAGCCCGTTCCATGCGCGAGCAGATGCAGGCCGTCCTCGCCGAAAAGTTCGACGTCCACCCCGATGTGATCGCTTTCCACGAGGGGTTGGCGTATGTGGATGAAGCGGCTGGGGCAGGTGGCAGGTGACAAGTCGCAAGCGGCGGAGATGAACGGTGCCGCCAATGGCGTTCAACGGATCACGGATCACGGATCACGGATCACGCACCATCTCCTTCGCCGACGCCGTCAACGCCATGATCGCCGAAGGACGCGATCCCAAACCCAATACGAATACTGGGCGCCCAAAACGCAGCCGCTGGGTACCGGCGGCGACACGCACTTTGCCTTCCGTACGCCGTCCACGCTGCGCTGGTCAGCGTAGACGAGGAGACCGGCGAGATCGCGGTCGAGAAAGTCATCACTGCGCACGATGTGGGCCGCGCCATCAACCCGCTCAGCCTGTCGGGTCAGATCGAAGGCGGCATTGTGATGGGCATGGGTAACGCCTCACCGAGCACTACATCGTGGAAAACGGTGTCCCGTGGACGCAACACCTGGGCCAATACAAGATGCCCGGCATCAAGATGACGCCGGAGATGGAAAACTACATCGTTGAACACGGCGCTGCGGACGGCCCCTACGGCGCCAAAGGCGTGGGCGAAATCAGCTCGATCCCCATCAGCCCGGCCATCGCCAACGCCGTCTACAACGCTGTGGGCGTGCAGCTGCATGGCGCTGCCGCTGGATCAGGCCGCGCTGCTGCTGGCGATGAAGCGCGGCGAGCCGGTGGTGACGGAGCGATGGGGAGATGCGTAGCGAGTGCAGAAATACTTCTGCCTCATGTCTTTGCCCGCCCCACCGATCCTGTGCTACGATTTTCCTCCCAAACTAAGAGGAGATGCGATGAATTGTCCCAATTGCAACACGTGGAACCCCGACGATAAAGAAGTCTGCTGGCGATGCCAGGAGCCGCTGCCCAAGCCGGTGGAAAAGAAGCCGCGCAAGCCCATGGTCTTTTTTGGTTTGCCGTTGTGGGCTTGGATTGTGGTGCTGGTGATCTTCTTTGCGCCGCTGCTGGGGCAGTGCCTCTTCGTCGGCCCGCCGCCCGGCTAAGCGTGGACACCCATGAGTTGGAACGATCCCCTGATGACCGAGCGTAACGTTGGCGTACCCGCCACTGCCGCCGTTGCACCTCAACCCGAACACACAGATGGCTGGCGCGCCCTGGGACTGGCGCTGTTGCTATTTGTGTTGGTGGTGTTGGGGTTGTCGACGGCGTTTTGGTGGTGGACGCACCAAGCGCCGGCTAATTTCATGATCGCGGGTGTTGATCAGGACGCTTCAGCGCAACAGAGCCGACACGCACCGACGTGGTGATGTTGCTGCACACCAACTTGCTTAAGCGCGATGTCGGGCTGATCAGCATCCCGCGGATCTGTGGTTGCCCCAGCCCAACGGCGTCACCGAACGGGTCAACCGCTCTGGCCGCAGGTTATGATCCGCCAACCCGGATGCTGGTCCGCGCTTCCTGGAGCAGACGTTGGCCGATAGCTTCGATGTGGCGTTCGACGGCTACCTGTTGCTGAACTTCGACAGTTTCGTGGCAGTTGTAGACGCTGTGGGCGGCGTGGAAGTTGATCTGGCACAGACCATCGTCGACGAGGCATATCCGGATCTGGTGGAGGGGTTGCGCACGGTGCGCTTTGAGGCTTACCACCACATCCTCGACGGCGAGACCGCGTTGACCTACGTGCGCACGCGATCAGGGCAGCGATTTCGGCCGCGCCGACCGCCAGCAGCAGGTCTTCGAAGCTGTGGTGACCAAAGCGCTTCAGCCCCGTCATTGGCTGCGCCTGCCTGCCGTGGTGTTTGCCGTGCTGCGCAATGTGCAGACGGATCTAACCTACGGTCAACTGTCTCTGGTGGGATGGGCCGCCGTTCGCATCGCCCAAGGGACAGGTTGACACGCTGACCTTCGATCAAAACTACGTCGATCCCTGGTACACGCCCAACGGCACTTACACGGTTCTCCCGTTGGGACGTGATGCGCCCTGCTGTCGACGAGATTCTACACCGAGCGGAGAACTAACCTCTATCATGCGGAAATGGCTGTCCGTCCCCTGGCGGCATTCTGAACCGGATCAGGGAAGCGATCAGGTGGCTTACGCACTTTCGCAGCGCCGCATTAGCAGCAACGTCGATCACCTGCGCCCGCAGCGCTGGAACTGGTATGCCCTGGTCTATCCGCTGGATCGGGCCGTGGAACGCCAGGCGGCGAAGCCGCTCGAAACGCAACAGGTGCGCGGTCTGCGCTACTTCTGGCTCGACGGCATCTTCGCCACCATCAGCGAAAACTTCTATATTGGCTTCGTCACCCTCTTTGCCCTGGCCTATGGCGCATCCAATGGGCAGGTGGGCTGGTTGACGGCGGTCGCCAACTTGATGGGGGCCATTGCCCTCTTCCCCGGCGCGCAGGTGCTGGAACGTTTCGAGAAGCGCAAGCCCGTGGTGGTGTGGACCGGCGGCGGCTTCGCCCGGCTCATGTTGTTGGGGCTGGCGTTTGTGCCGTTCTTTTTGCTAGACGCCCAGTGGGCGATCCTCGCCATCATCCTGCTCAACGGCGTGCGTGCCTTCATGGGGAACTTCGCCAACCCGGCGTGGACGTCGATTGTAGCCGATCTGGTGCCCACGTCCATGCGCGGGCGCTACTTCGGCAGCCGCAACCTGACAATGGGTGTGGCTGCGCTGGTTGTCGCGCCGCTGGCCGGGTGGCTGATCCGACTCGGCAACGGCTGGCAGGGGATGGAGCACTTCGGCTACCAGTTGATCTTCCTGCTGGCGTTTGCCACCGGCATGATCAGCACGCTGAGCTTCAACCGCATCCCTGAGCCGGATTCACCTGTCTCCCGCCCAAAAGGGCAGCCCGGCGGCGAGATCTTCCAGGTTTTGCGCGACAGCCCAGGCTTCTTGGGATTGGTCGCCAGTAGTTTTGTGTGGAACCTGGCGATCCAGATCGCAGGGCCGTTTTTCAACGTCTACCTTGTCAACGAGTTCGGCACTTCGGCGGCGACGATTGGGCTGCTGGCCGCTGTCTCCAGCGCGTCGGCGCTGTTTGGGCAGATGTATTTCGGCCGCGCCATGGATCGCAAAGGCGCGCTGTGGGTGCAGATCGTCAGCGGGCTGGCGATCCCGATCCTGCCTTTCTTCTGGCTCTTTGTCACCGCGCCCTGGCAGGTGACGTTGATCAACCTGTGGGGCGGCTTCATGTGGGCCGGTTACGGGCTTTCCAACTTCAGCCTCCTGCTCGAATTGACGCCCGACGAACAACGTCCCCGCGCCGTGGCGCTCTACCAGACGTCGGTCTTCGCCGCTGCGGTGCTTGGGCCGTTGATGGGCGGATATCTGGCAGATGTGGTAGGCTATCACTTGATTTTCATACTCAGCGGCGTCGGTCGGCTGATCGGCATCATCGGATTCATTCTGCTTTCAGCCGGTCCTGCTCGCCGCAGCGGCAAAGGCATCCCCGCCGACGTCGTTTGATCCATCATTTCATCATCTCGTCATCCCACCCAGGAAGACAGCCATGCCTCCCGTCACCTTCGATCTGCTCAAACGTCTCACCGAAGCGCCCGGCATCGCCGGCAACGAGGACACCGTGCGCGCCCTGATCATGGACGAAGTCACCCCACTGGTGGACGACGTGCGCACCGACGCCCTGGGCAATGTCATCGCACGCAAGCGTGGCAGCGGCGACGGGTCACAATCCTTGATGATCGCCGCCCACATGGACGAGATCGGCCTGATGGTGACGGCATTGGATCGTGGTTTCCTGCGCTTCACCAACGTCGGCGGCATCGATTGGCAGGTGATGCCGTCGCAAGAGGTGATCGTCCACGGCCGCGTGGACCTGCCGGGCCTGGTCGCCAGCCGTCCGCCACACGTGCTGCCCGCGTCCGAACGCAAAAAGTCGATGGGCAAAGACGATCTTTTCATCGACGTGGGCCTGCGCGCCGAAGATCTGGCGCAGCAGGTGCAGATCGGCGACTTCATCTCGATCCAGCGCGAAACCGTGAAACTGGGCGAAAAGATGGCCACGGGCAAAGCGTTCGACAACCGCGCCTGCGTCGTCGCCATGATCCTCATGCTGCATCAGCTACAATCTGTGCAGCACGAATGGGACGTCTACGCCGTGGCCCGTGCAAGAGGAAGTGGGCTGCGCGGGGCCATCACCGCCACCTTCGGCGTGCAGCCCACCCTGGGCATCGCCCTCGACGTCACCTTTGCGGCAGCCCGGCGCCGGTGACGAAGAAACCGTGGAGTGGGACAAAGGACCGGCCATCGGTCTCGGCCCCAACCTGCACCCCAAGCTACGCCAGCGTCTGCTCGACACCGCGAAGACCAACGAGATCCCGTTCGTCGACGAGATCCTGCCCGGCAACACCGGCACCGACGCCTGGGCCATGCAGGTGACACAGGCGGGCATCCCCACCGGGCTGCTTTCGATCCCCATTCGCAACATGCACACCCCCGCCGAAACCATCGTCCTCAAGGACATCGAACGCACGGCGCGGCTGCTCGCGTCCTTCGCGGCGGGGCTGGACGGGGAGACAATGGGATCAATTCAGTTGGATTGACGGTTAGTAGGGTCGTCTGGCAAGTGAGCCGAGAAGCGGCTCGAAGTGTTTGAAGTTGCGGGTGAAAAGTGGAATTTGCATGCGATGGCATGAACTGGCAATGATGGCATCGCATGCGTCAACATTGTGGCTAAGACTACGTAGGATCATCTGTTCCGTTGCCCATACAACGTCATCGGGCTTGACTTCTTCCACGGGCAGCCGGTGCAGGAATTGGAGTGCAGCGCGTTGTGCCGCACGGTTGGGCGCACCTTCCAGCACTTCGAGCCAGACAACACGGCTCAAGGCAAGATTGTTTTGGGCGGCAAACCACTGCTTCGCTGGTTCGTACCCGCGCAACAAGTCGATGACTACCGATGTGTCTAAGAGGGCATCTGCCATTTACGCGACTCTCTGCGTGTTTTTTTGTTGGTGTTGACCCATTCGGCTCCGTCGGCGATACCAAAATCTGACCAAGTACCCAGTAGCCCCTGTTTTACGATCTCATGCGGGGAGAGCGGATCTACGGTCATCAGTTCTGCTACTTCGTCTGGGTCGAAGCTGTCATCGGCCAAGGTTGAGGTGTCTGTCGGCGCAGCGTTTTCTGCGACAGAGCTTGCAAGTTCTGCGATCATTGCAATCCTCTCCAGCGGAGGAAGTTGCAGAGCAAGGGTTAACGCCTCTTGATAGTTTTGGGAAGTCGCTGTGTTCATAGTGTCCCTTTCACAAAGTCTCACTATCGCCATCATACCACAGCCAAAAACGAGAGTGTAGATGGAAAAATATCAACTGCTCGAACAACTCTGCCTTGCCCGCGGCGTCGCCGGCCAGGAAGAATCGGTGCGGCAGATTCTACGTGAAGCGGTGACCGATCACGTGGACTCGGTGGAGACCGACGCGCTGGGCAACCTTATCGCCCGCAAGCGTCCCCGCGGCGGTGAGGACAACCCTCTGCGCGTGATGATCGCGGCCCACATGGACGAAGTCGGCTTCATGGTGGTGAAGGCCAACGACAACGGCGGCCTCAAGATCCGCTCGGTGGGCGGCATCGACGCCCGTCTTCTGCCCGGCAAGCGCGTGCAGATCGGCGAAAAGGCCATCCCCGGCGTCATTTTGCAGACGCCCGTCCACCTGCAAAGCAACGGCAACGGCGTCACCGACATCGAGAAACTGGTGGTGGACACCGGCGGGGCCAACGGCGTCAAGCCCGGTGACATGGTCACCTTTGAGCCGAGTTACGGCCAGGTGGGGCGGCTGCTCAAGGGCAAAGCCTTCGACGACCGTGTGGGCTGCTACGTGCTCACCGAACTGCTCGCTGCGATTACCCGTGCGAAGTGGTGGGCGTCTTCACCGTGCAAGAGGAGATCGGCCTGCGCGGCGCACGCGTGGCCGCCTACGCCGTAGACCCGCACGTCGCTTTCGCCCTGGAAGGCACCATCGCCGACGACACGCCCAAGGACAAAGACGAAAGCCCCACTACCGAGTTGGGCAAAGGACCGGCGCTCTCGGTGATGGATCGCAGCGCCCACGCCGATCCCCGGCTGGTGCGTCACCTGATCCGCACCGCCGAGGACAACGGCATCCCCTGGCAGTTCAAACAGCCCGGCGTCGGCGGCACCGACATCGGCGCGATTCATCTTGTCCGCGACGGCATCCCCTCCATGGCCGTTTCTGTGCCCTGCCGCTACATCCACGCACCCGCCGCTCTCCTCGATCCACAGGACTTGGAAAATACGATTGAGTTGATGGCGAAGGCGATGAATGATTTACGATTATTGTCAATTGAAAATCGTAAATAACCAAAGGTGAAACCAAACATGAAAGAACTGATCCGCAAGCTTTGTGAAGTCTACGGCCCGGTGGGGCGCGAGGACGCGGTGCGCGAGCTGATCCGCCAGGAGATCGAGGACGTGGTGGACGAGGTGCGCGTCGACGCGCTGGGCAATCTCATCGCCGTGAAGCGCCCCACGCAGGACGGCGCGCAGCCCGGGAAACGCATTATGCTGGCCGCGCACATGGACGAAATCGGCGTCATGGTCAGCCATGTGGACGAAAAGGGCTTCCTGCGTGTGACGCCGGTGGGCGGCGTGCTGGCTGCAGCTGTCCTCGGCACGCAGGCCATGTTCGAGGACGGCACCCGCGGCGTCTTCGGCATCGAAGGGCAGATCCTCGTGCGCGACAAACCCGATCTGGGCAAAGTCTACCTCGACGTAGGCGCGTCCTCGAAGGAGGAACAGCGTCTCGGTATCGGCGATCAGGCCGTCTTCCGCACCGAATTTGTCGATCAGGGCAAACGGCTGCTGGCCCCGAACATGGACAACCGCATCAGTTGCGCCGTCCTCGTGCAGGTGTTGCATGAGATCAAACAGACGCCCAACGAGATCGTGGCCGTCTTCACCGTGCAGGAAGAAGTGGGCCTGCGCGGCGCGGGGACAGCCGCATTCGGCGTAGAACCGGATGTGGTCATCGCTTTGGATGTCACCGCGGCGGGGGATCTGCCCGAAGTCAAGGTTAGCCCGGCGGCGTTGGGCGCGGGACCGGCGATCAAAGTCAAAGACACGCGCATGCTGGCCCATCTAGGCGCGCGCCGCTGGCTGGCGCGGTGGCCGAAGCCTACGAGATCCCCTACCAGTTGGAAGTGTTGGAACTTGGCTCCACCGACGCCGCCGCCGCCCAGATCAGCCGCCGGCGTGCGCAGGCGCGCCTCGATCCCCTCGCTACGTCCATCAGCCTCGCAGATGGTCGACTACGACGACGTGCAGAATTGCGTGCGGTTGTTGGTCAACGGGCTGAGTGAGGTGGTGGAGGTGTAGAACGTGTTGCGTGATTCGTGTTGCGTGGGTTAAGAGAAAATTGCTGCCTTAAGACAACTATCGGGGCAAGAATAGTGCGTAGTTCGTAGTGCGTTCAGTGTTGACTCACGCACTACGAACTACGCACTAACGTTTACAGCACAGTCTCCAAACAAAGGTGAAATCGGCTCAACCCACGCAACACGAATCACTTCAACTGCGGAAACCCATGCTGATCGCGATGATACTGTGAATCGTAGTGCTGTGTGCTCTTGAACCACTCGTAGCGCCCGTCGCCTGCTTCCACGGCGATGGAGGATAGCAGTTCCTCTTTCTCTGCCTCGGACATCGGCGCGAAGGACCGGCCGATCTCCACGTCTTGATTCAGATCTTCCATCGATGTAATGCCACAGACGAGCGTGCTGATGGGTAAGGACAACGAGTAGCGCCGCGCCTGTTGCGCCGTCAACCCCAGTTCGGTGACCATCTTGCCGTTGCCGCCCAGGCTCTTCATGCCGATGCAGCCGATGCCGCGGCGGTTGAGTTCGGGCAGCACTTCCTTTTGGAAGCTGCGGTAGTGGGCATCGGCGGCGTTGATGGGCATCTGGCAGGTGTCCCAGTCGAAGTCCTGGGCCAGCATTTTGTGCATGATGTGCGGGCTTTTGTGGCCGGTGAAGCCGATGAAGCGGATCTTGCCCGCCTGCCGCGCCGCCAAGGCCGCTTCGATGGCCCCGTCAGCGCCGAAGATCCAGTCGGGATCGTTGTCATAGTTGACCTCGTGGAACTGCCACACGTCGATGACGTCGGTTTGCAGGCGGCGCAGGCTGTCGTGGAGCTGCTCCTCGGCGGTCTTGCGGTCACGCGCGCAGACCTTGGTCATCAGCGTCACCTTGTCGCGGCGGTCGTGCAGGGCCAGGCCCATGCGCCGTTCGGATTCGCCGTCGTGGTATTCCCAGGCGGTGTCGATGAAGTCGACGCCGGCGTCGATGGCGGCGTGTACCAGCCGCACCGACATGGCTTCGTCCACGTGAGGACGAATAAAGTGTCCGCCGCCGAAGCCGATGATCGATATTTTTACGCCTGTCGTCCCCAATTCGCGCACCGGCATCCCGGCGGCGTTGCGCTCCAATTGCTCCGTCATTGATCAGCCTTTCCTCATGTCATGTAATGGACTCGATTCTGCCCAGAGGATAGACTATCCACGCCGCAAGGTCAATCAGCACGGAAATAGAACGCGGATTAAGCGGATTGGGCGAATCAGAACGAATTTTTCTGAAATCCGACTAGATCCGCTCGATCCACCCAATCCGCGTTCTATTTTCGGTATAGTTTAGCGTTCGATCATCTGCCCGTTGGCGTCGAAGGTGATCAGTTGCAGGCCGTTTTCGTCGTCGTGCTGCTCGACGAAACGCCATTCGAGTTCGTCGTCGGGGGAGAATTGGAGATCCTCGATGGCGCCGTCGGGGCGATAACGGCGCTCGAAGCGCATGAGCAGCGTGTCCGCGGGCTGGAAGACGCGCCAGCCGCTGACGCGGTCGGATGCGTCATAATCGTAGTGGATTTCGCAGGTGACGTTGTCTTCTGCGTCGTAGTCGATTGTGCGAACGTGCCGTTGTGCGTCGTCGTAGTGGTAGTTGGTGCGGCTGCCGTCGGCGTGGGGATGAGAAATGACTTCCATTGGGACCTCGTTCTGCGTCGTGGCGTTTCCGCCATCGTCGCAGATGCGACCCGAGATCGCTGTGCTCATGGTCACTGCGTGGGTGTGCGGTACTGCACAAAAAAACGGCGGGTTGCAGAAAACCTGCCAGGTTTACCCCATCAACGGAATCTCCATGAACCCCGCGGGGACGAAAAAGCTGCCTTCGGTGACGCCCTGCGGCGCGATCTGGGATAGTCGACGGGTTAGCTCGTCCGCGGACAGGTGACCGCGCAGCGTCTGGGTGAAGAGGCGCGTGACCTGGGTGACCTGCTCCCCGCGCTCGTGGACAAATTCCAGCCGGTAGTGGACGATGCCGGCGTCGCGCCAGGCGTCGAGGTGGGGGCTTGCGTCCTGGGCCTCGGCGCCGAAGACGGTGTTGCGACAGCCCACGTCGGCCAGGACGGGGTGCTCGCGGCCGTTGTGGTCGCGCAGTGCCACCTTGTGGGTTTCGCAGGGGTGTCCGCAATCTTTGTAGCTGGTGCCTGTGGATAGGAAGCGACAGAAGACGCAGTGCTCGGTGTGAAAGACGGGCAGATGTTGGTAGGCAACCACTTCGAAGCGCTGCGGCCCCATCGCCGTGGCCAACTGTGTTACCTGGGCGGCGTTGAGATCGTAGGTTGGCGTCAACCGCTCCATGCCCATGCCCAGGAACGTCTGCGCTGTGAGGACGTTGGCGGCATTGAGGCTGAAGTCACCGTGCAGCGGCGGGTGATCGTCGTGGGCTTTGAGCGCTTGCAGCAACCCCGCCGAGCGCACGAGGATCGGGCAATCCAGCCGCAGCAGGAAGTTGACGATGCGCTGTTCCTGCGGCTTGAGCACGCGCGGACTGGCCACGCGCACGTTGATCCCCGCATCCTGCACCCGCTCCACAGCAGGGCGCAACCCGTAAAGCTCCAAATAGTCGAGCGTAATGCTGGCTGGTCGCACATCCAGCGCCGCTTCCAACTGCTCCGGCGTGCGCACCAACAGGTGGATCTGCGGCGACGTCACCGCTCCTTGCGCCTCGCCCCTCGCAATTCGCAATTCGCAATCCGCAACTCGTTTCCGCGCCGCATCCGCCGAATCCACCGTCATCGCCCGCGGCGCACGCTGCATCTCCGCCAACGCGTCCGTGGCCTCTCGGCGCAGTTGGTTGAGCAACGAGGACGGCGCAAACGGCTGTCCGCTGCTTTCGAGGACGAGATTGCCGAGCGCGTAGGACGTGCTGCCCAGCCGCCCCAGTTGATCGCGCAGATAGGACTCGTCCAGGGCGCGTTTCTGCGCCTTGAGCAGTGGATCAGGCGAGATCACGCGCACGCGGACCGACGGATCTTCGTCCAGTTGCCAGTCGAGGACGAGGGGTGCGCCTTCGTGGGCCGTGGCGTGGACGGTCACCGGCTGGCGATGCACGGGCGCGGCAGGCTCCGTCCACTGGCGCACGTACTTGTCCAGCTCGGGATCGTGGGTGCGCCACACGCGGTCACCGGGGCGGATGCGTGCGAAGTTGATCGCGCCGTTGCCAAAGGATAGTTCGAGGAGGCCCTTGCGTAGCGGCGTCACGTGGTAGACGCGACCGCCTTCTTCGCTGTCCTCCGGAGAACGCCAATCCGCGGCGTCGAAGACAAGACCGTCGCCCGGCTTGAGTTGTGCCGTGTCCGCTGCGGGCTTAAGGACGACGCTGTCGTGGTTGACGCGCTCGACGCGCCCCATGAGCAGCCCGCGGTGACGGGGCGCACGCCCTTCGACGACGGTCTGGTGGTTGGTGCCGCTGACGAAATACGGCCCCAGCCCCCGCGAGTAGACCTGTTCCAGCCGCAGTTCGTCGGCGCGGGTGACGGTGGGCGCGCGCCCGGCCCAGGCGTCGTCGACGGCCTGGCGGTAGGCGGCGGTGGTGAGGGCTACGTAGTCGGCGTCTTTGTAGCGGCCTTCGATCTTGAGGGCATGGACGCCGATCTCCACGATTTCGGGGATCTGGTGCAAGGCGAAGAGATCGCCGGGCGAAAGCAGGTAGCGGGCGTCGCCCAGCGGCTTGAGTTGATCGTCGACGATGAGTTCGTAGGGCAGGCGGCAGGCCTGGGCGCACTGGCCGCGGTTGGCGCTGCGTCCGCCCCAGGCTTCGGACGAAAAACACTGTCCTGAGTACGAGACACACAGCGCGCCGTGGACGAACATCTCCAGTTCGCAGTCGGTGGCGGCGCGCACGGCGCGGATCTCGGCCAGCGACAACTCCCGCGCCAGCACAACGCGGCTGACGCCGAAGCGCTGCGCCAGGGCGATCCCCTCGGCGCTGGTGATGCTCATCTGCGTGCTGCCGTGGATGGCGAGATCCGGCGCGATTTCGTGGGCAAGCTGGGCGATGCCCACGTCCTGCACGATGATTGAATCGGCCCCGGCCGCGGCGATCTCGGCCAACGAGGCGGCGGCGTCTTCGAGTTCGTGGTCGAAGACGAGCGTGTTGAAGGTGACGTAGCCCTTAACGCCGCGGCCGTGCAGCGTGCGCATCACCTCGGGCAGTTCGCTGAGCGAAAAGCCGACCTTGGCGCGGGCGCTGAAGTGCTTCAGCCCAAAATAGACGGCGTCGGCCCCGGCCTCAATCGCAGCCTGCAACTGCGGCCAATACCCGGCAGGACTCATGATTTCTGGTTTGATCGTGTGTGTCATAGCCAATACTCTACTCGGAGCACGAGGATTCTGACAAAAAGAGAAGAGAGATGCACCGCAAAGGCGCAAAGGAGGCGAAGAGGCGTTGACTGGCGACGTTGTCGGCGTCGATGATGGCGGTGATCTCGTGAATTTTGTAGATGTCGAAAGCGTGGAGCAGTTGGGTGAGGAGTTGCCTGCCCACGCCCACGCCGCGGTGACGGGGCGGCACGTCCACACACAGCACCCAACCGCGCCCGTCCGCATGGACAAGACCGGCGGCGCAGCCGACGAGTGCGCCGTCCGCCGTGCGCGCCACCCACACTAGCCCGGCGTAGAAGTCGATCAATTGCCGGTAGAGCGGGTCGGGGATCGCCCAGTCGCCCCACATGGCGCGGTCCTGGGTGGCGATATCGGCCACGTCCTCGGCGGTGGCGGCGCGCACGGTGACGGTGTCAGCCAGAGCGGTCATTGTTCCTCTTGGGGTCCTGGCCGATCCAGTTGAGTGAAATGCCCTGTTGCCCTAGCCTGTCGCCCAGTTCGCCTGTGTGGTGTTGCAGGTGACGCAGGTTGTAGAGCATCAATTCCAGCTTGTTGAACGGGATCCAGTCGAAGCCGGATGGGGCATCGGGATCGATGTCCTGGATGCGGGTGTCAATTTCGTTCTTGCAGAAGGAAAGGTAGGTGAGGATCTCGTCCCTGGTGTAGGGCTGATTGATCTCTTCCATACGGTGCTCTGACCGGGGGGTGACGCCCAGATAGTTGTAGTTGGGGCGGTGAAGTTCCCAGGCCGTGAAATCCGCGCCGGTGGGGGAGAGATAGAGATGCGTGTAAAAGAGGACGTGGTAGCTGATGTGCCAGAATGGACGTGTGGCCGTGGGCGCTGTCCATACGTCATCGGGGCAGAGTTCGACGGTCTGCTTGAGCATGGCCAGGGCGGCGTGGAATTGCGACTGAAGGACGACTTCGATCTGCATACGATGCTCCCTGTTGTGTGCTGTTGATTGGAAAATGGTTGCGCAAATACCTCGACAAATGCTAATAGCCATTCCTGTGGATATGGGCTAAAATGGAAAAACTAAGGACAGCCGCGATATACCCTCAAGACACCCCTTTGTCCTTTGCAGGGCAGAAAACATGCGCAACTTTGTTGGAAACGGCTTTCAGAAACTGGCCCTTTGGATAGCGCCAAGCCACCATCTACACATCCTCGTACCCCGGTTTGGCCTGTGGGGAACCACCCTCCTGCTTTCGGCGTCGGCGTTTCTCATTGCGATGCTGATTGTGGTGCCGATCAATGTACTGATGAATGGATCGTTACGCACAGGTGTGATCATCACCATTGTGATCAGCACGACGCTGGTACCCTACTACACCTACCAAATCGGAGCGCTCGTACTGGAACTGGAACAGGCGCGAGATCGGCTCTACAAACTCTCCCTCTACGATGAATTGACCCAAACCCATAACCGGCGACACTTTTTTGAGACGGCCAATGCCTTTTTCGCGCAGAACGTCGGACCGGCCACCACCGTCGCCGTGCTGTTGATCGATTTCGACCGCTTCAAGCAGGTCAACGATATCTACGGCCATGACGCAGGGGACAAGGCGCTGGTGGCGACCTGTGATCTAATCCGCCAACATCAGCGGGTAAACGATCTGCTGGCGCGCTATGGCGGTGAAGAGTTCATATCGCTCTTGCCCAACACCAGCCTGGCGCAGGCTGCCGCTGTAGCCGAACGGTTGCGCGCTGAGATCGAAGCCGCGCCCATCATCTACGGCGATTTTTCGCTGGCAGTGACCGTCAGCATCGGCGTCGCCGTCGGGGACACGTCGACCCCGCTGCGCACGCTCATCGGCCACGCCGACATTGCCCTTTATCAGGCCAAGAACGCCGGGCGCAATCGCGTGCAGGTATACAAAGAGGCTGGGTGAGATCTACGATTTGTTTGTCTCACGCATGTGCGTCACCGACGCCGACACCAACTCACGCAGGGCCTCGACGTTGACGTCGTCGAGGCGTTTGATGTAAAGGCAGGCTTTGCCCGTCTTGTACTTGCCCAGTCGTTCCAGGACGGCATCGTACTCGTCGAAACCGGCCATGATGTAGAGGGTGATGTTTTGCTTGCGCGGTGAAAAACCGACGATCATCCATTCGCCGCTGCGGCCGCTAGCATACTGATAGGTGTAGCTGTCGAAGCCGATGATGGCGTCTCCCCACATTTTGGGTTCGCAGCCGGTGACTTCCTGCATCATGGCAAGAATTTGGAAACAGTCCTGACGCTTGCGCTCGTCCTCGACCGAGTTGAGAAATACCTCCACATTCTGGTCATTCTGTTGAGTCTTGTTTTCTGCCATATCCCCCTCCTGTTCCACACCTGGAATCGTCACGAGGCGCCCCGACGTACCACGACGATCTAGCTATCGCAGCGATTCTGTGAACACGTCTGTCGGCGGTGACCCTATATTACACGAGTTATGAGCAGTATCCCCAAAACGTGTTCGGTGCGGTACATATGTTCTGTTCTGTTGGCAGAGCTAGACCATAAATCAATGAAAGGCTGAGATATGCACTTGATCGGCCGCATATTCGACAGACTGGAACACATGGTGGAAGGTCCGCGAGGGCGTAAGATCACAGCCGTGTTGCTGGTGACAACCTTCCTGATCTCCATCGCCGTCATCGAAGCCAACCGGCTGGGCTGGCTGCCTGCGTTTTTAGGCGAAAGGCTGCCCACAGTCCACCTGGCTGCGATTTCTTTCGCCTTCAACGTACTGTTGGTGGCCGAGGTGATGGGGCTGATCTTTGGACATCCTCATCGTCTTCATTTCGCTGCGCTATAGCGACAGCTACCACGTCTCCTTCCGCAATTCGGGCTTCGCCGTGGCCACCGCCTTGGTGCGATTGGCATTGATCGCCCCCATCATCGTCGGCGCGTTGATGGGCGTGGGCGTGGCGCTCTTTGCCCTGGGCCTCAGCGCGGCGTACAACTACTTCACCCCGGAGCTTGTGCGTCGGCAGGAACAGCCGAAGGGTAATGCGTAATGCGTGATGCGTAACCCAGATCCGGTTGAGGAATTGGTCTCGTCAATGGCAATCTGTACCGCTACACGATCTGGGCTACGCATCACGCATTACCCGTCCACCCCAAACCGAAACACCGTCGTCTCCTTCAATTCTTCCCCCGGCCGCAACACCGTAGACGGGAAATTCGGCTGGTTGGGTGAATCGGGGAAGTGCTGCGTCTCCAGGCACAGGCCCGAACGCTTGTGATAGGTCTGTCCCGCCTTACCCGGCATGGTGGTGAGGAAATTCCCACTGTAGAATTGCAGACCCGGCTGCGTGGTGAAGACGTCGATGCGCCGCCCCGAAGACGGTTCTACCACGGCGGCGGCGTGCGTTATTTCGCCGGGCGCTTGGTTGAGCACCCAATTGTGATCGTAGCCGCCCGCCAATTGCAGCGGCTCGTAGGCGTCGTCGATGCGCTCGCCGATGCGCGTGGGCGTGCGGAAGTCCATGGGCGTGCCGTCCACGCTGCGGATCTCGCCGGTGGGGATCAGCGTAGCGTCGGTGGGGGTGAAGGCGTCGGCGTTGAGCCACACTTCGTGGTTGAGGATGTCGCCGCTGCCTGCCAGGTTGAAATAGGTGTGGTTGGTGAGGTTGACGATGGTGGGAGCGTCGGTGAGAGCGTGATAGTCGATGCGCAGTTCGTCGGCGGGGGTCAGCGTGTAGATCACCGTGGCCGTGAAATTGCCGGGATAGCCTTCCTCGCCGTCTTTGCTGAAGTAGCTGAGCTTGAGCGCGACACCGCCGGCTGTGTCCACGATTTCGGGCGTCCACACCTGACGGTTGAAGCCGCTCGGTCCGCCGTGCAGGCTGTTGACGCCGTTGTTCTGCGCCAGCGCGTAGGTGACGCCGTCGATCTGGAACTTTCCACGCGCCAGCCGATTGGCGTATCGGCCTACCAGTGATCCAAAATAGGGATTGACGGCGATGTACTCGCCCAGCGTATCGTAGCCCAGGGTGATCTCGCCTGCCTGCCCGCTGCGGTCCGGCGCAAGGATCGAAACGATGATGCCGCCGTAGTTGGTGATCGCCACGCTCACGCCGTTGTCATTGCGCAGCGTGAACAGGTCGACGGGCAGGTTGCCATAGCGGCCAAAGGAGGCGCGTGTAATGTCCATGTGCTTTCCTTCTGATGGGTTTGAGATTGGAGACAGAGCATGACTCCACTGCGAAAAGTCCGACTTCTGTGTGATTTGCGGTTGCTCCCCTCCTGAGAGAAGTCGGACTTTTGCGCTTGAGCGACCTTTTTGCAGTAGAGTCATTCTGCACATCTACAGATTTCTGTTTATCATACCTTTGTTGCTTTGGAAGATCGAACGAAAGAATAGACCATTACGAATCCTGGTTTTGAATCGCTTGAAATCGAGGTGGCGCGGCGCTTGGCGGCGTGGCATCCCGAACAGCAGCGGACGTTGCCCTGGCGCGCGGATCCGGCGGGACGGCGCGACGCATACGCCGTGTGGATCAGCGAGATCATGGCGCAGCAGACACGTCTGGACACGGTGGTGGGCTACTTCGAGCGCTGGATGCAACGCTTCCCCACCGTACACGATCTCGCCGCCGCCGATCAACAGGACGTGCTCAAGCTGTGGGAAGGGCTGGGCTACTACGCCCGCGCGCAACCTGCACAAAGCGGCCCAACACGTGGTCGAGCACCATGACGGCGAACTCCCCGCCGACCGCTGCCATCCTGGCGCTGCCTGGCATCGGCGAGTACACGGCGGGCGCGATCCTGAGCATGGCGTTCGGGCAGGCCGAGCCGATCCTCGACGGCAATGTGAAGCGCGCTGTGAGCCGTCTTTGGGACATCGCTCAGCCGATCACCGAGACTGGGACACTGCGCCAACTGTGGACGCACGCCCGCGCCGTTGCCGAAGCGTCGATGCCAGGCGAAGCCGGTGTGGTCAACGAGGGGCTGATGGAACTGGGCGCGACGATCTGCACGCCGCAGAATCCGCGCTGCCTGATCTGCCCGCTCGTGGATCTGTGCGCGGCCAATGCCGCCGGCACCCAACACCTGCGCCCGGTGACGCCGCCGCGCAAGCGCACGCCGCACTACGACGTCGCTGCCGGCGTGATCTGGCGCGGTGATCCATTTGTGTCGGATCTGCTCATCGCCCAACGCCCCGAAGACGGTCTCCTCGGCGGGCTGTGGGAATTCCCCGGCGGCAAGCTCGAAGCGGACGACGCCGATCTGCGCGCCTGTCTGCGTCGCGAGATTTCGGAGGAATTGGCCGTCGACATTGCCGTGGGCGAAGCTGTGACGGTGGTCAAACACGCCTACACCCACTTCCGCATCACGTTGCACGCCTTTCACGCCCGCCTGGTTGAAGGTGAACCACAAACTATCGGCGTCGCAGACTGGCGCTGGGTGGATTTCGCCGAATTGGGTGAGTTCCCTTTTCCCGTGACGGATCAAAAGATTATCGCGGCGTTGCGGGAGGAAGGATTGGTGATTTGTGATTGGTGATATGGTTTGTTCATTTGTCAATGAGCGTTCAATTGTTATGGTGGTCAATATCATGAAGAGTATGCGGAGGATGGCTGTTGTGGTGGCTGTCTTGGTATTGCTGGCGGGCTGTACTGAGGAACAGCTAGCCGGGCTGCTGATCCGTGAAATGCCGACGCCGACGGCAACGCCGGTCCCATCACCCACGCCGGTGATCGAGGTGGTGACGGCGGAAGGTGTGGCTGTGGTCGATGCGTTGGGGCGCGACATCGCCGAGCGCCGCACAATGGACGTCTACCAGCGGGTGTCGCCGTCGGTGGTGAACATCACCACGCAGGTACTGCGCCGCAACTTCTTCTTCGACGTCTACCCCGAGGAAGGCGCGGGATCAGGCTTCATCATCGACAGAGAAGGACGCATTCTGACCAATTACCATGTTGTCGACGGCGCGGACAGCGTCGAAGTCACTGTGGGCGACGATCAGGTCTTCCCGGCGTCGGTGGTTGGGGTGGATCCGCGCAACGACATTGCCGTCCTCAAGATCGATGCGCCTGCCGAACTGATTGTGCCGGTGGAATTTGGCGATTCGGCGACGGTGCAGGTGGGTCAACGCGCCATTGCCATCGGCAATCCCTTCGGCCAATTCGGGCGCACATTGACTACCGGCGTGATCAGCGCGCTCAACCGCACGCTGGAATTGGACGACGGGCGCACCATCAGTGGCATTATCCAAACCGACGCCGCCATCAACCGCGGCAACTCAGGTGGTCCGTTGTTGGACAGCGCCGGTCGGGTGATCGGCATCAATTCGGCCATCTTCAGCCCCACCGGCACCAACGCCGGCGTCGGTTTTGCCATCCCCAGCGAGACGATCCTACGCATCCTGCCCGAAGTGATCGAACTCGGCTACTACCGTCACCCATACCTGGGGGTGCGTTACGCCTACGGCATCACCCCTGGCCTGGCCGACGCCCTGGATCTGCCGGTGGAAAGCGGCCTGCTCCTGGTGCAGATGTACAACAACAGCCCGTTGGATCGCGCAGGCGTGCGTGGCGCGCAGCGTGAAGCCGTGATGGGGAATCGACGTGTTTATCTGGGCGGCGACATCTTGACGGCTATCGACGGCGCGCCCATCACCAACGTGGAAAGCCTACAACTCTTGCTGGAGAACAACTATCGCGTCGGTGATACCGTGTCGGTGACACTCCTGCGCAACGGTGAACCGTTCGACCTGTCCATTGAACTGGGTGAGGAGCCGCGTTGATGCGACGATCCGGCGCTGCGTTGAGTGTGCGTGCCACGTTGATCACCTACTTGTTTTGGTTCGTCCTGGCGGCGGTGGGTGGCTGGGTGGCCTGGCAGTGGCACGCCACGCTGATCGTCCTGTTCTCTCAGTGGATCGAGAGCGATCTACCGCGCCCAATCGGATGGTCCGCGGCAACATTGGTGGGGATCACCCGGGCGTCGCTGTTCATCAACGGCTCATTGTGGCTGATGTGGATGCTCTACCTAGAATCGGATCTGCGTCACCACGCCGAGCGCAAGGCCTTGATTGTACGCTGCTTACAGATTTTGGCCGTATACGCAGGTATTGTCGTTGTATGTTATGCAGTGATCTTGGCGATCACATGAGGGTGGTAGGCGTGCAGGAGGCAGGTTTGCAGGTGACAATCGTTCACGAATCACGAATCACGGGAGGTACTCCTTGAAAATTGCAGTCTTCGGCGCAACCGGCGGCGTTGGGCGCGCTTTCACGCAGCAGGCGCTCGCCGCCGGACACACCGTGACGGCGCTGGTGCGCGATCCGGCGCGCATGGACATTGAGGACGCCGGTTTGGCGCTCGTCGTGGGCAATGTGCTCGACGCCGACGCCGTCGCTCAAACGGTGACAGGCGCGGACGCCGTCCTGTGTACGTTGGGGAATACGCCCAACAACCCGGATCTGGTTGTCTCTAAAGGGACGGCGGAGATTGTCAAGGCGATGGAAGCCCAGGGCGTGCGCCGGTTGGTGGTGATCTCGTCTTTGGGCGTGGGGGACAGCAAGGATCAGGTGCCTTTTGCCTTCAAAATGCTCATGAAGACCGTCCTGCGCAAGGCGATGCAAGACAAAGAAGCCCAAGAAGACCTCGTCCGCGCCACCGATCTGGATTGGACCATCATCCGCCCCGGCGGGTTGAACAACGATGCCGCAAGCGGCGATTACACTGTCGGCCTGGATCATTCGATCACTGCCGGCATGGTCTCCCGCGCTGATGTTGCCGCCTTCGCTCTGCAGGAGACGCTTTCGCCGCAGTATGTGGGGCAGACCCCGGCGATTACGTAGCTGGGGACTGATCCCAATCCCCACTTCCTCACGCCGCCTGATCGTACTGCCGATCCAGGTGAACCAACTGGCCTTGGTGACCGTAGAGGCGCGGGAGTTTCTGAGCGGTGAAGACGGAGCGGTCGGCGACACAGCGGGCGATGTCATCGCGGCCGGGGATTTCGTACATCACTTCGAGTAGTGCGCTTTCCACGATGGAGCGCAGCCCACGGGCGCCGGTACGGCGTAGGAATGCTTCGGTGGCGGCAGCTTCCAGGGCATCCTGCTCAAACTCCAGGGCCACGCCGTCGATGGCGAACAAGCGTTGGAACTGGCGCACAACACTGTTCTTGGGCAGGGTGAGAATGTCCACCATCGCCTGCCGATCCAGCGCTTGAAGACCGACGATCACGGGAAGCCGCCCCACGAATTCAGGGATAAGGCCAAAGCCCAGTAGATCATCCGGCATTACCAAGCGCAACAAACGTCCTTCGTCGCGACCTTCCTTCTCCAGTCGACGGATTTTCAGCTCGCGCTGGCGCTCGGTCATGTCTTCGGGCAGTGGACGATTCTCAAACGCTGTCTCTTCTGCCGCTTCGGCCATCTCCAAGGCAGATTCCACCTCGTCCACCACAAAGCCCAAACTGCCGCGGCGTTGCACGCGCTTGCGCACGATTTCCGACAGCCCCACGAAGGCGCCGCCGCAGATGAAAAGAATATTGCGCGTGTCCAGCGGGATGAACTCTTGCTGAGGGTGTTTGCGGCCAGGTGTTGGCGGCACGTTGACGGTGGTGCCTTCCACGATCTTGAGCAGCGCCTGCTGTACGCCTTCGCCGCTGACATCGCGGGTGATGCTGGGATTGTCGCCGCCTTTGCGTGCGATCTTGTCGATTTCGTCGATGTAAACAATGCCGTAGGCGGCCCGATCCGGATCCCAGTCCGCGGCTTGGAGTAGACCTACGAGGATGCTCTCTACGTCTTCACCGACGTAGCCGGCCTCGGTGAGGCTGGTGGCGTCGGCAATCGTAAAAGGCACATCCAACAACGTGGCCAACATCTGCGCCAACAGCGTTTTGCCGCTGCCGGTTGGCCCTACCAGCAACACATTGCTTTTGGATAGCTGCACGTCTTTGATTTCGTCGGTGAGGACGTTGTCTCCGGCGCCCTGTTTGGCGACGCCGCTGCCGAAAATGCGTTTGTAATGGTTGTAAACGGCGACGGAGAGCACCTTTTTGGCCTGATCCTGGCCGATGACAAATTGATCAAGATGGCGCACAATCTCACGCGGGCTGGGGACACGCTTGGGGCGCGGCGCACCGGCGCCACCGCCGGCTTCGTCGCCGATGCCTTCTTCCATGAGGATTTCAGCACCCAGCCTCACACATTCATCGCAGATGTAGACGCCTTCGGCGCCTGCAATCATGCGTTGTACTTCCATCTCTTCTTTGCCACAAAATGAACAAATTCGCATCTTCAACTCTTAATTGGTTAAGGCATACGCTGCAATGCGCGTTTGCCTGCTTTTTGCGTGGACAGCGCAGAACATCCTAATACTATATTTTACCGAAAAGCAGGTGAAAGAGAAACCACTTCTCTACGCCAGATCATTCACATTTGTGTTAGTTCAACTCTACCATCAACCTTGGGCAAATCAAAAGCGTAGGCAGTTTGCAGATGCAATCGGCTGCCTACGCTTTTGCTGTGGTCACCCTAATCTGCCGGTTTTGGCAGTGCTTGATCAAAGAGGCACGCAAGCTGCTTGCTGCCTTACTCCTGTGCTTCCTCTTGCGCGTCGCTGTGATCTTCCAACTGCTTGGTGGAACCATTGGTAGAGGGGATCTGTACCTGACCATCCACCACGCGCACGATGTCTGTGGTGTCGCCGAGGACTTCGTCCACCAGGCCGAATTCCTTGGCTTCCAGTGCTTGCATGTAGCGATCTCGTTCGAAAGTCTCTTCGATCTTCTTCCAATCGTGGCCGGTGTGTTTGCCTACCAGGTAGAAGAGCTGCGTCTGCAAGCGTTCCTGCTCGCGGAAGGCGATGCGCACGTCTTCGGTGTAGCCGCGGGCGCCGCCGCCGGCTGGGTGCATGTGGATTGTGGCGTGGGGCAGGGCGTAGCGCTTGCCTTTGGCGCCCGATGCCAAGAGGACGGTCCCCATGCTGGCTGTCACACCCACGGCGAAGGTATGTACAGGTGCTTCGATCATCTGCATCGTGTCGTAGATGGCCAGGCCCGAATAGATGACGCCGCCAGGGCTGTTGATGAACATCTGGATCGGCTGATTGGGATCTTCAGAGTTCAGGTAGAGCAACTGAGCCACGATGAGGTTAGCCACCTGATCGTTGATTGGGGTGCCAAGAAAGATGATGCGCTCCTTGAGCAGGAGGCTGTAGATGTCGAATGCACGCTCACCCCGACCCGTGTTTTCGATCACCATCGGGATGACGTTGGTGGGGCTGGTGAAATTAGGATTCATCGGATCCTCTCCATAATGGTCTTCGATAAGATACTGATCTCTACGCCTAGCATAGAGAGCAGTGTAATCTGTGACTGTATGAATCGCCCTATTGCGATGTTTGCATTGTATTAGCGCCGAGTGCCAACGTAGAGATCAGGATTGCTTCTCTTCGGCTTCGTCCGCTGTAGGCGATTCCGCCGCTGCATCCTCGGTGACGGTCGCCTCAACCGGCGCTGCATCGGCGTCGGGTTCGCTATCGGCCTCTGCTTCGGCGATCTCTGCCTCTACGGCCTCTGCATCTGCTTCGGCGACAGGCGCTTCTTCGGCTTCTTCCTCATCTTCGTCGTCATTGTCCGCGCCGGGTTCAGGGACTTCGTCGCCGCGGGCGATGGCCAGCACGCGCTCGACAGTCTTTTCGCTGATGATCTGCTCTTCGATCATGTGGCGATTGCCTTCCTGGCGCATCATGGCGAGGACGCCTTCACGCGATTCGCGTTCATCGTCACCGGCGTCTTCGTTGAGCGGGCCGAAGATGTCTTCGAGGCGAGACTCAAATTCAGATTTCTTGGCTTTAATCTGTTCGGCCTTGGCGATTTCGTCGAGGACAAGGCCGCGGCGTAGGTTGCTTTCGGCCTGTTCGCGCTGTTCTTCGCGGTAGTCGTTGGCGGAGCGACCCACCAGTTGCAGGTAGTGCTGTATACCCTGCAGGCCCATCTGCCGTAGTTGCTGATCGGTGTTGCGCAGCATCTGGTCGATCTGCATCTCTACGGCTGCCGGCGGATAGTCGAGTTCACTGATCTCCACCAACTGGTCCATCACCGTGTTGAAGTATTCGGCCTCTGCTTCGGCTTTCTGCTCTTCGCGGACGGCGTCGCGCACGCTCTCGATGAACGCTTCGGCGGTCTCGTATTCGCCGATTTCCTGCGCCACTTCGTCGGTGAGTTCAGGGGTGATGTACGCTTTGATCTCGTGGACCTTGACTTGGAATCGCACGTTGTTGCCGGCGTACATGCTGGGGCTGTCTTCGGGCCAGGCAATGTCGAAGGTCTTCTCTTCGCCGGCACTGATGCCCAGGAGTTCTTCGTCAAAGCCTGCCGGCTCCATCGGGTTCTCTTCGTCGGGGGTGACGTCCCAATCTGTCTCGTCGAGGACAATGGTGTCGGTCTCGTTGCCCTCGTCGTCGAGCACCACGGCGCGCACGTCGATGGTGATCAGGTCACCGTACTCGCCGGCGCGTTCCACGGTCTTGTAGTCTGCCTGGCGTTCGAGGACCTCGTCGATGCGCGCCTGGACGACCTCTTCGTCGACCTCGATTTCAGGTTCGTCCACGCGCACGCTGCGGTAGTCGCCCAGTTTCACTTCTGGAGCCAGGGGAATGGTCAGGCTATAGCGCAGCGGCTCCATCTCGATATTGTCCAACGAAGCCACGGCAAACGGGTCGATGCTCTCCTGCTCAATCGCCTCGCGGTAGACTTCCTGCCCGAGATCGTCGACAAATTCCTCGAAGAGAGCGCCTACGCCAACGTGACGTACCACAACGTGATAGGGTGCCTTCCCCTTGCGGAAACCAGGAATGCGCAATTGACCGGCGAGCTTGCGGGCCGCCTTCTTCAATTCCTGATCGACACGGGATTGGTCGACCTCGATGGTCATGCCCAACTGGCGACTTTCTTTAGGTTCAGTTGAAATTTTCAGCGACATCTGCTCTTCTCACCTCTCTCGGCGTCCGCCGTCGGCTTCCCATCCTGTGTAGCCATGGGACGCATCCGTTGATTGCTGACAAAAATACCGGGCCTTCGTTGCAGATGGACGGCGCACGCCGATGGGGAAGCCACTGTCTTCTGCACACTGCATGCCCGGATGGGTACAAAGTTGGGATTCATCCTGAAAATTCAGGAATAAACATGAGGTGCGGCGTCGAGACATACTGCTTTGTTCGACGCCGCATCCGCGCTATCGTGTAGTATAGCATAGCCCCGAACTTGGGCCAAAGTGAGGGGGGAGAGATTTGAATGCGAAATGTGCGTAATGCGTAATTGGCCGAGGCAACTTGCCAATTACGGCCAATCACACTCGACGAGTTACGTATTACGCATCACGCATTACGCTACACTCGCTTAAACGCCTTCTCCAACTCATTCGACGTAAGCTGAATCATCGTCGGGCGCCCGTGGGGACAGGTGCGCGGCGACTGGCATTCTTCGAGTTGGCGCAGCAGTTCTTTCATCTCGATGTCGCTGAGCACCTGCCCTGCCTTGATCGAGGCGCGCTTGCACACCATCTTCACCAGTTTGGCCTCCAACGACTCACCCACGAGATTTCTATCGTCCACCAGCCCCTGCAAAATGTCATCGAGGACACGCTGCGCGTCCTGTTCGGAGAGGGCGCTAGGCACGGCGCGCACCAGGAACGTGTCACCGCCGAATGGTTCGATGTCGAAACCGGCCGCGTTGAGTTCGTGCAGGTGCTCGGCCACCAGCCCGGCGCGCATGTCCCCCACGTGCAGGGTGAGCGGATCGAGCAGCCCTTGCCGGGGGACGCCGCCGCCGAAGCGCTGCGCCATGTATTTTTCGTACATGATACGTTCGTGCGCGGCGTGTTGGTCGATCAGATACAGCCCTTCCGGCCCTTCGGCGATGATGTACATTGCCCCGGCCTGCCCCACCACACGCAGCGGCGGCAACTGCCTGGTCTTCGGCGAAGGTGACGGTGCAGTCTGCTGTGGCGTGGGCGAGGTGACCGGCTCTGGCGGCGGCGTCTGCCCTGGCGCGGGGGATGGTTCCATCTCGGCGTGGACATCGGGCGCGGCTTCGGGTGGCAGATCCCACGTGTTGGCGGGTGTCTGGCGCGCCGGTAGATCGTCCAAATTGGGGCGCGGCGTGGACGGCGGCGGCACGTAAAGATCGAGCGACCGCTGCGGCGGATTGGCGTCGTCGGGCGCGAGGGTGGGTGATTGACGTGGCGTCCAGGCGTCGCCGCTTGGGCGTGGCGCGCTGCTCAGCGAGGACGTGTCCCAGTTGAGATTGGGTACATTGGCGTTTTCCACGATGGCGCGACGCAGCACACGCTGCACTTCGGTGAAGACGGTGCGTGGTTGCAAGAATCGCACCTCGGCCTTGCGCGGATGCACGTTGACGTCCAAATGCTCCGGCGGCACTTCGATGAAGATTGCGGCCAGCGGGTAGCGCCCCACCGGCAAGAAAGTATGGTACGCCTGCACCACGGCGTGGGCCAGCGTGCGATCCTCAATGGGGCGGCGGTTGACGAAGAGATCGATGTATGAGCGGTTGGCGCGGGTGACGGTGGGCAGGCTGATGTAGCCGGAGACGATCACCGGCGACGACGGCGCGGCGACGGGGGCCACGTCCATGAAGTCGACTTCGTCGGGCAGATCGTCGGGCGTGCCGCCAAACTGCGACGCCTTGCTGCGGCCCACGGGGATCAACTGGCGGGCATCGTCCACGCTGTAGATCTTCGAAAGCACCTCCAGCGCGTCGCCGCTGCCGGTGGATTGGAAGACCATACGTCCGTCCACAATCAAGCTGAAGCGCCGATCCGGATGCACCAATGCGGCGCGCTGGAGCATGGTGCGGATGTGTCCTGCTTCGGTGGACGGCTGGCGCAGGTACTTCTTGCGCGCGGGGACGTTGTAAAACAGGTGCTCCACGTTGACGACGGTACCCACGGGCAGCCCGGCGCTGCTGCGGCCTGTGATCTCGCCGCCTTCGGCCACGATCTGCGTGCCGAATTCTTCGTCCTTGTGGCGGCTGCTCACGGTGAGGTGGCTCACGGCGGCGATGGAGTAGAGCGCCTCGCCGCGGAAGCCGAAGGTGAGCACATGCTCCAGATCTTCCACCTCGCGCACCTTGCTGGTGGCGTGACGTTCCAGCGCCAGCGCGATCTCGTCGCTGGGGATGCCGCTACCGTTGTCCACCACGCGCAGCAACCGCTGACCACCGTCCTTGATCTCCACGCGGATCTCGGTGGCCCCGGCGTCGATGCTGTTCTCGATTAATTCCTTGGCGGCATTGGCCGGACGCTCCACCACCTCGCCCGCAGCGATCCTGGCGGCCACATCCGGCGCTAATCGTTGAATGGTCATGGGGGGATTATAGCATAGGGATTGGGGACTGGGGATTGGGTAGAGAAATGGGATTCTTCTAGGTATCGCATGCTTTGGCGTGGCGATTGGGCGATTAAGAGATTGCGAGATTGGGATCATGTGCTATACGCGATCCCAGTCCCCAATCACAACTTCCACAAACCGCTCTCCCTCCGCATCATCGTTCCAATAATACACCGCCACCAGCGCGCCGTCTTTGCGTTGGGCGATGCGAGGGTAGCCGATGTCGTGGTTGCCGCCGCCGCTGCGCAGGACGGTGGGTGCGCCCCAGGTGTGGCCGTCATCTGCGCTGAGACGGGTGTGGATTTCGTAGGGCGGGTTGCGGTAACCGTTGACCAGACAGAGTCGCCCATCGCGGAGGACGATCATCGCCGGCGGGTTGCCGCCGCGCCCTGCATCCGCCACAGGACATGACAAGTGCTGCCAGCTTTGTCCTTCGTCGTCGGATACGTAGAGATCGATCCAGCAGCGCGGTGACGTGGTGGTTTCGCGTGTGGCGCTGCACCGCACCGCCGTGAGGATGCGTCCACTGGGCAGGCGCACGCTGGCGGGCATGATGGTGTAGCCTGCCGGTTCCGGCGTCACCCAGGAGCGGAAGGCGAAAGTGCGCCCACCGTCGACGGTCTCGGCGCAGAAGACGCGGCCTTCTTCACCGTCGGGCTTGGCCGCGGTGAGGAAGAATAGCGCCCGCCGCGGCCCGAGGACGATCACATCAGTGCGGGCGGCGATGCCCGTCTGGCCGAAATCGGGCAGGGCGTACGGTCCTTGCCACGAGCGGCAGCGATCCGTGGACAGGTAGAACCACGAGCGCGCCCCCGCCTTCAACCCCGACCGCGCACACAGGACGGCGAAGTCGGGGTGGGTGAAGTCCACATCGCCGGGGCAGGGCTGCGGCGGATCGTCGGCCAGTGCCGCGCCTACGCCCAATTCGGGGATCATGTGTTCGTCGGCGGAGAGGGCGCGGCCACCGGGCGTGCGGCAGGGTATGGGCGCGACTGTCCACGACGCGCCGCCGTCCACACTGCGCGCCTGCATCGTCTCGAAAGGGCGTTCCTTGTCGCGGGGGTGAAACTGCACGTCGGCCTTGTAGTAGCCCAGCGTGAACCCGACGACGATCTCATCGTCCCAGGCCCAGAGGCCGTAGTTGGCGGGCCAGCCGGCGTAGCGTCCTGGCGCGCGGAAGATTGGGGTGTGGGGCATGGTTGGTCTCCTTGTTTATTCCGCAACCACCACTTCACCGCCCACCACATCCACAATCTGCACCGCCACCGCGCCGATCCTCGTCACCGGCAGACTGTACTCCGCAGTGACCAGCGTTTCGCGCCCGGTCGGCGCGTCCACGATCTGCGGGCGAAAGACAACCCCATCGTAGCAAGGATCGACGGCGATGGACTGCACGGTAACACGCCAATCCTCCGGCGGCGCGTCAAGCTGCGACAGCACCGCCTCGGCGCGGACGTCCTCGACGCGGATGTGCAGGTGTCCGTCGGTGTAGCGGGTGCGGATGGCGGCGGTGATAGCGGCGGGCGGCGCGGGGTGTCCGTCCTGGCGGTGGATGGCGAATGGGCCGGCCGCATCGGTGCGGCAGAGGCGAGCGGCGGCGGTGCGGATCGATCCCCAGTTGTCGTCGCAGCCGATCCAGCGGCGTGACAGCTTGTTCGCCACGGCCACGCTGGTGCCGGAGCCGACGAAGGCGTCGAGGACTAGATCGCCGGGATCGCTCGCTGTTTCGATCACGCGCTGGAGCAGTCCTTCGGTCTTCTGCGTGGGATAGTTGACGTCCTCGCTGGGGATGGTGCCGAGGCCGGGGACGTCGTCCCACAGATTGTCCACGGCGCGGGTGACGACGAAACGATCACGCCCGCGGCGTTCCACGTAGTACTTCACGCCGATGTTGCCGCCGTTGGAGGCGTAGACGCGCCGGTTGGCTTCGTCCACCACCACGTGACCGCCGTGGGGCGCGTAGATGCGTCCTTGGGCGTGGAGTTCGACGAGTGTTTCAAAGCGGTAGGTGCCGGGGTGCGACGTGCGGAAGAATCCGTGTTCGTCTTCCATGAAGCGGGCGGCAGCTTCGGCGCGGGTCATCACGATTTCGCGGCGCGGCGCATGCCAGGTGGGGCGCGCCTGCGGCGTGGCCGCGAAGATGTGGATCGAGTGGGTGCTGCGCGGGAAGAAACGGGCGTGAACCTTCGCCCCCCGCGCTACCTGACTGCGCCAGGCGATGGTGTTGAGGTAGCATTCCGCCCCGAAGATCTCTTCCAGCAGCAGTTGCAGCCGGTTGGCGGCGCGGTGATCGCAGTGCAGCCACAGCGTGCCGTCGGGATGCAGCAGTTCCTTGAGCACGAGTAGCCGTTCGGCCATGAATTGCAGATAATCGCCGCCCTGCCAGCGATCGCGGTATTGGACGCGGCTGCCGAAGACTTGCCCGCGCGGGCCGCGCAGACGGTTGGCGCTGGTGTAATCGCCGTCGGAATCGAAGGGCGGATCGATGTAGATCAGGCGCACCTGTCCGCGGTAGCCGTTGGCGAGTAACCACGCCAGCGAAGACAGATTGTCCCCGTGCAAGAGCAGATTGGGCGCGTCGCCACCGCCGTCGCCGAATGCTTCCACGGCGTGCAGGCTGGGCACGTCCACGCGCACAGACAGCCGCTTCCCCGGCCAGGAGAGCGTCGGCCCGTCCCGTTCTTCGGTGCGCAGCGAGATCGTCGCCGTCCCTTCCATCATCGCATCATCCCCGTCATCGCATCATCTTCCCCAATCACAGACCCGGCAGCCGTTGTTCCGGTCTGCCGGGACTGACTTCGTCTTGCCGTCACCTCATCCGCCGCTCATGGCGGGGATGAAGTGGACTTCGCTGTCGGGCTTTACGGGTTCGCGCAGCCCTTTGTTGCCGATGAGACCATCCACCGCGACCGAGATGCCGGGGCGAATGCGGTTTTCGTCGATCAGCCGGGCGGCGACGCCGGGAAAGCGGGCGTCGAGCGCTTCGATGATCTGCCGCACGTTCTCGCCGTCAACCTGCACCTGTTCCTGCTGATCGGTGAGGTTGCGCATCAGCGGTGGAATCCAGACCGTGGCCATCGTCTAGTCGTCCCCGGGCACAGGTTCGGCCGAGGCGCCTTCCTTGGCCCACAGGGCTTCGAGGATGCGCGCCGGCGACATGGGCAGTTCTTCCATGCGCACGCCGATGGCGTTGTAGATGGCGTTGGCCACCGCGCCGGCGGGCGGCACGATGCAGACTTCACCCACGCCGCGCACGCCGTAGGGATGGCCGGGGTTCGGCACTTCCACCAGGATCGTGTCGATCATGGGCAGATCGTAGGCGGTGGGCATACGGTAGTCGAGCAGGCTGCTGTTGAGGAGCACACCCTTGTCGTTGTAGATGTACTCTTCATTGAGCGCCCAGCCGATGCCCTGGGCCACGCCGCCGTGCAACTGGCCTTCGACGTAGCTGGGATGGATGGCCTTGCCCACGTCTTGGGCGATGGTGTAGCGCAGGATCTGCACCTTGCCCGTTTCGGGATCGACTTCCACGTCGACACACTGCGTCGAGAAGCCGGGGCCGAAGCCCTGCGGATGCACGGTGGTGCTGACCATCAGCGGTTTCTCGCCGCTGTTGATCATCTTGGCCGCTTGATCCCAGGTGGCCTTGTTGTCGCCGCCGCTGAAGACGCTGCCTTCGTAGCTCACTTCGTCGACGCCCCAGATGTCGGACAGCCGTTTCTTCATCTCTGCGATCATCAGGCGGGCCAGCTCGATGACGGCCCAGCCGGTGCCGAATGTGGTGCGGCTGCCGCCGGTGACATCGTTGTACGAGACGCTGTCGGTGTCGCCCACACGCGGCTTGACGTGATCGTAGGCGATGCCGGCTTCTTCGGCGAACTGCATGGCGATGGACGCCCGCGAGCCGCCGATGTCGGTGCTGGCTTCGTTGAGGCTGACGGTGCCGTCGGCGTTGAGGACGGCGTCGGCGCTGGATTTGCCGCCCCAGTTGTTCCAGTAGCCGTTGGCGACGCCGCGGCCACGGTATTTACCTTCGATGGGCGACTTGTAGTGATCTGAATTTTTGATGGCTTCGATGCATTCTACCAGGCCATGCTTGGGCAGGGGCACGCCATCGGGGCGGCGGTCGCCTTCGCGGGTGGCGTTGAGCAGGCGGAAGTCGATGGGATCCATGCCCAACTGCTCGGCCACTTCGTCGGCCACGCTTTCGGCGGCAAAGGCGGCGTTGGTGCCGCCCGGCGCACGGTAGGCCGCCGAGCGAGGACGGTTCACCACGATATCGTAGCCGTCGACCTGCATGTTGTCACAGTTGTAGGGGGCCAGGATCACGTTGGAGGCCGAGCCGACGGGTGAACCGGGGTAGGCGCCGGCTTCGTAGTACATCTGCGCGTGGACGGCGGTGAGCTTGCCATTTTCGTCTGCGCCCATCTTCACACGGATGAAACCGCCAGAGGTGGGGCCGGTGGAGGTCAGCACTTCGGCGCGGGTCATGACGATCTTCACGGGCTTGTTGACGGCCTTCTTCGAGAGCGTCACGGCCACAGGATCCACGTAGACGTTGATCTTGCCGCCGAAACCGCCGCCGATCTCGGTGGGGATCACCTTGATGTGCGACACCGGCAGGCGCAGGATCTCGGCGGTCTGGTTGCGCACGGAGAAGGAACCCTGCGTGCTCGTCCAGATCGTGATCTGGCCGTCGGTGTTGTAGAGCGCGGTGCTGGCCTGCGGCTCGATGTAACCCTGGTGTACGGTAGCGGTGGTGAATTCACGCTCCACCACAACCTTGGCCTTGGCGAAGCCGGCATCCAGGTCACCGCGATGATGGCGGAAGTGGGATGCAATGTTGGTTGGCTTGTCGCCGACCTGTCCCATTTCGTCGCGGCGCAGGTTGGGCAGCAGGATCGGCGCATCTTTGGCGATGGCTTCTTTGGCGGTCATCACGGCGGGCAACACTTCGTAGTCCACCTTGATCAGCGACAGCGCCTGCTCGGCGATGTGGATGCTGGTGGCGGCGACGGCAGCGATGGCGTGTCCGTAGTAGAGCGCCTTGTCGTGCGCCATGATGTTGTCGCTGAGGTACTTGAGGTTGATGGCGCCTTCACCCAGATCCTCGATCTTGTCCTCGGCGGCGGGGAAGTCTTTGGCGGTGACTACCGCCTTGACGCCGGGCAGCGCTTCGGCGGCGCTGGTGTCGATGGATTTGATGATGGCGTGTCCGTGCGGGCTGCGCAGGATTTTGCCGTGCAGCAGACCGGCCATCTGCACGTCGGCCGAGTAGATGGCGCGGCCGGTGACTTTGTCCACGCCGTCGGGGCGGACAGGCCGCGAGCCGATGACCTTGTATCCGTTTCCGTTTTGGTGTCCGTTGAGTCCCATTACGTGATTGCCTCCTATGACTCTGCGCCGGTTTCGGCCACGTCGAGCACAGCACGTACGATCTTGTCGTAGCCGGTGCAGCGACACAGGTTGCCCGCCAACCAGAAGCGGACTTCCTTCTCACTGGGGTGGGGGTTGTGTTCGAGCAGCGACTTGGCCGAAAGCAGGAAGCCGGGGGTGCAGATGCCGCACTGCAACGCCGCATGTTCGAGGAATTTCTCTTGCAGTGGATGCAGCCCTTCGGGGCCGGCCATGCCTTCGATGGTGTCGACGGTGCGATCTTGGGCTTCCACAGCCAGCACCAGGCAGGAATTGACGAGCACGCCGTCGAGGACCACGTTGCAGGCGCCGCAGTTGCCGTTGCTGCACCCTTCCTTGGTGCCGGTGAGGCCCAGGTCGTCGCGCAGCACTTCGAGCAGCGTCTGGCGCGGTTCGCAGAGGAATGAAATCTCCTCGCCGTTCAGGGTGGTTTCCACCATTGTCTTCTTAGCCATGAGTGCCGTTCATCCTTCCGTATGCGTCTACAGTTTTGGCGCCGCGGGCGCGGTCCACGGCGATGCGCAAGGCGCGCACCGTGAGGACAGCGGAGAGGTGTTTGCGCTGGGCAACAGTGCCGCGCATGTCGTCGATGGGCTTGGCTGCCGCCTTGGCGATCTCGCCTGCCTTGGCGTAGCTCTCCTCGTTGGCCGGCTGACCAGCCAGGGCGTCGCCCGCTTCTTTGACGAAGAGGGGCGTGGGGGCCACGGCGCCTAGCGAAATGCGCGCCGACTGAATCGTCTGGCCGTCGTCGCTGAGGACAACCGAAGCGCCGGCGCCCACCACAGCGATGTCCATCTCGTTGCGCGGGATGAAGCGCAGGTACGCCGCGCCGAAGTTCTTGCCCGGCGTCGGGAATTGCAGTGAGACCAGGAACTCGCCGTCTTCGAGGACGGTGCGGCCGGGGGCCACGCAGAATTCTTCCACGGGGACGCTGCGGCGGCCGTTGGGGCCGGCGATGTGGGCCACGCCGCTGTGGACGATCATGTTGGGGATCGAGTCCGCCGCGGGCGAGGCGTTGCACAGATTGCCGCCCAGGCTGGCGCGTCCTTGCACCTGCACGCCGCCGATCAGGTGTGTGGAATCGATCAGGCCGGCGAAGTGCGCCTTGACATCGTCCGACGCGTTGAGGACGTGACACGGCGTCGACGCGCCGACAGTGAGACCGTCCGCGGTGCTGTAGCTCAACGCCGTCAACTCGGGGATGCGTTTGAGATCGACGACCAGATCAAGCTGGCGCCGTCCTTCTTTGAGCTGGGCAAGCAGATCTGTGCCACCGCTCAACGGTCGCGCCCTTTTGCCGTTACTCAGGGCTTTGACCGCTTCCTCTACAGTGGTTGCAGCAACGTAATCGAACGCCTGCAAGGTGGTACCTCCTTGGTGTCCTGATGGTTAAAGACGTAGGCAAACCGGTTTACAAAGGGTTATTGGATTTGGGAACACGCGAACAGGTGTATGCTTGGGGAACTGCGGATAGCAATGCGCCGCTCCTACCGGCAAACTAAACTGTTTCAGCTTCGGTTGTCGGCGGCACTATGTTTGTTATACCACAAGTTGCGTATCAGCAAAAACTCTTTTCTGATAGATGAATTTTCAGACAGTTGACAGTACGGCGCGCTGGTGTTTGAATAGCGCTTAGGAGATATCAAGCATCATGGCCTGAACAGGCCGCAAGAGAAGACAGAGTAGCGTATGATCTTGCTTGTCCTCGCGTTGACGTATCTGGTGGGGATCGCAGTTGGCCGTTGGTTCTGGCAAATGGCGTGGATCGGGTGTGGCTTCCCCGATTGGCTGTGGATTGCCCCAATGTTGTCGTTGCCGTTCTTCCTGTGGCTGGATCACCGGGAGCGGCCTCCTCTGAATCTCTACCTGCGTTGGCCCGCCGCCGCGGGTTTTGAGTCACCCCGCCCCAGCCTGCGCCGTTGGCTCTTGGTTGCTGCCGCCGCGTCCGGCGTTGCCGGTGTGCTGCGCTACGCCGCCCATCCCCTCGATCCGTGTTGGCAAGAGACCGATCTCGCCTTCTACAACGCCCCCGCCGACGCTGAAGATGGAGCTAACCTTACCCTCACCGGCGCCATCGTCACCTATCCCACAGTCAAGGATGGTCGACAGCGCCTGCAAGTGGCGGTAGATCACCTGTTCGACGATGGTCGTCCCATTCCGGTGCAAGGACGGGTGCAGCTCAGTGTGCGTCCGCTGCCGCGCTACGCGTACGGGCAACGGGTGCAGATCAGCGGCGTCCTAGTGGAACCGCCGGTGTTCGACAGCTTCGACTACCGGGCGTACCTGGCGCGCAAGGGGGTAAACAGTCTTCTGCAGCGCCCGCGGATCGAAGAGATCCCAGGGGAGGGCGGATCGCCGCTGTTGCGGATCATCTACGTCCTGCGCGGGCGGGGTGAAGCGCTGCTGAATCGCCTGCTGCCGGAGCCGTACGCGGCGCTGGCCAACGGCATGTTGCTGGGTATCGAATCCGGCATCCCCGACGAACTCTACGCGCAGTTCAACCTCACCGGTACAAGCCATACGATCGTGATTTCGGGGAGCAATGTGGCAATTGTCGCCGCTGTATTGGTGGCGTTGATGGCGCGCCTGGTGGGGCGGCGGCGGGCGCTGTGGCCGACACTGGTGGGCATCGCCATCTATGCGTTCCTCGTGGGCGGTGACGCCGCCGTGATCCGCGCCGCATTGATGGGCAGCCTCGTGGTGGTTGCGTCGGCCATCAACCGGCAGAGCACGGCGCTGGTGAGCCTGGCCTTCGCTTGCTGGGTGATGACGCTGATCAACCCGCTAACGCTGTGGGACGTGGGCTTTCAACTGAGCGCGTCGGCCACGGCGGGGCTGATGATCTTCTCGCCGGGGCTGACGGCTGTTTTCGACCGCATCTGGCCCGGCTTCGGCCAGAGCGGGCACCTTACCGGCGACGGCGGCCTCAAGGAAGCGGGGAGCAGCCTGTTGCGCGGCCTGCTCCAGGACGGTCTGCTGGTCACCTTGGCGGCCAACTTCACCACGCTGCCGCTGGTGGTCTACTACTTCCAACGGCTGAGTGTGGTCAGCCCGTTGACGAACTTGTTGGTGGCGCCCGTGCAGTCGTTCATCATGCTGGGGGGTGGCGCGGGCGTCATTGTGGGGATGGTAGGCTTTGACTGGCTGGCGCAGGCGTTGCTGTGGATCCCCTACGTCAGCCTGTTGTGGACGGTGACGATGGTGGAGTGGACGTCCGCGCTACCTGGCGCAAGTGTGGAGATCGTGGGATACAGCGGTGTTGCGCTGGCAATGACATACGCGTTGCTGGGTGTGGTGCGCTGGCGCGGGTGGTTGGGCGAACGGTGGACGCAGTTGCGATCCGTGCAGTGGACTGGCGCTTGATCGGGAGAGTCGCCGGCGCTGGGGATTTGCCACGATAGCGGTGGCTGCCTTCTTGGTTTGGCGGATCGTCCTCACGCAGCCGGACGGCTATTTGCACGTCTACTTCCTGGATGTGGGGCAGGGTGACGGCATCTTCGTACAGATGCCGTCGGGGCGGCAGGTGTTGATCGACGGCGGCGCTGATCCGCAGCGTCTTTTCGCCGAATTGGGCGAGGTGATGCCCTTCTGGGATCGCAGCATCGACCTTTTGGTGTTGACCCACCCGGATCTTGATCACATGGGCGCGCAACTCACGTTGACAGAGCGTTTCCAGGTCGAGCAGGCCGTGGTGAGCAACGTCACAATGGACGATGAAGACGGCGAGCAATGGCGCACGGTGATGGCCTTTGCCGGGACGTCGCTGTCGATCCAGGGCGCCGGTGGCTGGCTAGATCTGGGCGACAGCGCAGCCTTGTGGACGGTGTGGCCGCCGGATGAAAACGCGGTGCGTCTCATCGGCGTCGACGGTGACAACAAGAACGAGCGATCCTTGGTGCAAAAGCTGGTGTACGGCGAGTTCACCGTCCTGTTGACCGGGGACGCGGGCCTGCCCAGCGAGGCGGAAATGGTGCGACAAGGCGAGCCGCTGGCCGCGCAGGTGCTGAAGGTGGGGCATCACGGCAGCACGTCCAGCACCGGTGAGGCGTGGATCGACGCGGTGAACCCTACGGTGGCGGTGATTCAGGTGGGCGAGAATCGGTATGGTCACCCGCACGAGGAGGTGATCGATCTGCTGGCGGGGCGGTTGGTCCTACGCAACGACGAACACGGGCGGGTCCACATTTGGAGCGACGGTCGGTTGATGTGGATCGAAGTGGAGCGAAGCGTGGAATCGTTCTCTAGTCGCGTGCAGGCTGCGACGCAGCAGCCTGCGTCACCATAGCGGCGAGGGTGGTCAGCCTTGCCGCGTCGAGTGCGAAGTCTTTGGCGGCGGGGAAAGCCGCCATGAACGTCGAACCCTGGTTCGAGGTGTTTTCCAGCCACACCTGGCCGCCGAAGCCCTCGACAATCTCCTTCACCAGCGCCAGCCCGATGCCGGTGCCGCCGAACTGGCGCGTTTCTGTGAGATCCGACTGGTAGAATTCCAGCCAGATGTTGTCGATTTCGTTGGAGGAGATGCCGATCCCCTGATCTTGGACCGAAACGAGGATGGCGGCTTGGGGTACCGCCGGCTTAGGCGCAGGCGCAGTGGGATCGATAGGATCTTCTGGGGGGAAGGTAAACTGATCTGCCCAAATGTTTACCTTAACGGCGCCGCCATCGGGGCTGAACTTGATGGCGTTGGAAAGCAAATTGTCGATGACGTAGCTCAACTGCACCGGTTCACCCCACACTTCAAAAGCAGTTTTTTCTGCCACAAGCTCGATCTTGTGGGGTGCGAGCGCCAGATCGCGCCACGGTCGGCGAGGATTTGGGCGCGCCTGATGCACTGCTCGGCAGCTGCCGCAGATCGACCTGCTCACCGTTGCGCATCGTGGCCAATCTCTGCCGTTGGCATCTGCAACACATTGTTCACCATCTGCACCAGCGATCATGCTGTGGATGATGGCCGCAGGGATATTCGCCGTGTTCCTCAGAGAGTGTCTCGTCATCGATCATTAGCTCAGTGAAGCCGTGGATCGTGGTCAGCGGCGTGCGCAGTTCGTGGGTCACATTGCGCAGGAGATCGCTCTTGAGGCGGTCGGCGCGGCGCAGTTCCAGGTTGAGTCGTTCCATCTCGCGGGCGCGCACTTGCGCCGCCTCGAAGAGACGGATCGTCTCCAGTGCCACGGCAAGCTGATTGCCTAATGTAGAAGACAGGTCGATGTCGGCCTTGGGGTAGAAGTCATCGGGATCGCGGCGCCCGAAGATCCACATGCCGATGATCTGGTCGTCCACTTCGATGGGGATGATCAGCCGCGCCCAGTCGAACGGCGCCTCTGGCATGTTTTCAACGGTGAGGTAGCGTTTCGCCTTCGTCTTCAACAGCAGAACGTCCTCGTTCTTGAGGCCGCTCAGATCTCGGTCAACCCCGGTGGCGTGGACCACCATCTCCTGCCCTTCGGCCAGCCACAGCAACGCCGCTTGTCGCACTAGCAGGGTGGGCAGAATTTCCGTATCCAGCAAGGTGACCAACTGCTTGCGGTCCAGTGAACGTGTGATTGAACTATGTTGTGGCGGATCAACTGCTCCGGCTCGTAAGCAGTGCCGTACGCAATGCGGTTGACCACCCGCGTGATGGGTCCCCAGGTGAAAAGGCGAGGAGTTGGCAAATGGCCGAGGCGGCAAGGGTTGCACCAAGGGCGGCGGAGTCGAATTGTTGCTCGCGCATAAAGAGTACAAATAGCAACACAAAGGTTGTAGCATATATGACAGCGAAGCTGTAGAGCATAAGGGCGCTGGGGATTCGCTCGTACTTCGGTGTCGCCAAGCCTATGTTTGTAAAGAGCGTACGTGTAAAAGAACGGCAGTACAGGCAGGGCAAGGGTCGCCAAGAGTTTCGCACTTGTTTACTGCTTCCATGCTATTGCCAACGATTGGCAGTGATCCGTGCCAGCCCTGGAATGACTGCAATTATCAACCCAGAAAGCATTAAGTAGATTGCGGATCTGTTTCGTCCAGGTCCTCTTAGTAACATTCGACAACAACAGGAGAATGCTACCGCCCATGCCTACAAGTATAGCCAATAAATACACAGGCTAGATGGTACTAGGGAGAACAAGCTCACAGCGCAGAACCAAAGCGAACACATGTAGGTACTTTGTCCAGCTAAGTTTATCTGCTGGAACTATCGGTTCTGCAGAACCAGGTGAAAATGCAAGCATATCGGAAGCAAGCACATGAAAGAGGCTCAACGAGTTTACGATGCCAAGACATTTGAACTCGATACCAAACCAATCGCGAACCACACCGCAGTGAGGTAGTTAAGAGAAGCGGCACCATCGTTCGTTACGGGTGAATTGATGAACAGTAGGACTACAGTGCCTGCTAACCAGAACGGTAGAAACAACATGGATATGCCAATCCTGGACATTTGTTCCTGCAGGCTGCTCGTCTGAGTGGCACCTCCAATCGTAATTTGTTTTTCATTTCTGGTGACCGAAATGGAGACCAAGCTGTCAGTTGCCTGAAGACCATTGAACGGTGCCAAAAGAATCGCATCAATGTCGTCTGTACGATGGTATTCGATTCCTCTTGATGGGACATGGATCGACCTCGATACGATCCCCAGTTTGGAGCTGAGAGGCGAGGGTTGTGCATGTGTTCAGTGGTTGTTTGCTGAAGCGGCTCGCTACTATTTTCAACACAGCGCATTTACTTCTATTACCTGCCAATCCTGAGTTGAAACTGAAGCCCAGATAGGGAACAAGATAGACATTGCCATGCATAGACAATACCAATCGCCAGTGTTGCCGATGCAATCAAAATTTGCAGCGGACTCTCGGGATATAAGGCTGATGTCGTTGAGCTTGTGGTATCGTTTCGCGGCGCGTTCGTCTACAGTGTGCTTTTCACCAGAGTGCCTCTTCAGATCTCGGGCGCGATGCGTGCAATTAGTCTTCTTTGAATTAAGGATAGTTGTGTATCAATTAATGCCTCAAGTTGCTTCTTTCGCATATGGTGCCCTGTTTTTATGATCTGCTCACCAATCAGTTTGCGTCTTTCTATGAGTTTGTAAACACAGAAACTTACGGCGCCTGACTTGATAAGAATTTGCTGCAATCGAGTCAGAGTGACTTCTGTCTGCATAATGGGATTTCAATCGACGAACAGGTTCGGTATGGATGAGCCGCAGTAAGTCCATAGAAGCACTAGGTTGCCTCTGCCCTGAATCCAGTCTGTGATTGCGTTGACTAAAGCATCCTCCAAATCATCGCTGATTTGAATCATCCGCCTAAGGTGGCGCCAATATATTGAGAGGCTTCTGGGCAGTAGCCTCGTCGGTACATGCTAGCGCGCTCAATTTCCATACCTGTAGCGCGTAGAATGGGGAACTCTTGGCTTTGACAACTCGCCAGTAGGCGTCCTCCGTCGCCATATTGCTGACGTCCAGCGTTGGCCTGTCGCTGTTAGCAGGAACATGCGATTCAGCGCCATGATGGCGGTCAACGCTGCTTGTGCTACATTGCACCGCTCGAGCAGAAGAATGGACGTAGCCTGTAAAGCCGAAGCAAGGTTCGCTGTAAAACCAGATCCCAATCGCTGATAAGTACCGTCTGGCTCTTCATCTAGGATATCATCTACCATAATGATGGAGATCTGTGCACATGCCATTGCAGCTGCAGCTTGAGTACGCCATCCTTTTGTGTCCTGTCATGAAGTTGTATACGAACAATGGCAGTTGCCAATCAAATGAGATTTGTTCTCCTCGCCTAGAACTTGGAAGAAGTTCTTCTCCCAAATCAGATCCACTCTTGGAACTCGTTCAGGGTGCAGATCATTTTCCAAATCTCGCCCTTAGTGAGAGATATACGAGTGAAAGTGTTCTGCTCGCCTGTATTGAGCGCTTCATGCCGACCTCTGTTCAGTTAAATAATAAAAAGCGTGTGGACTTAGCCACACGCTATTTCAGTTACTTTCGTTCATGATCTGCAATCGAGACCTAGCTAAGGAATGATCTGCTCAACCTACCACTTCCATCCCCATTGATCAGCTTCGATTGCCTTGCTTGTAATCTCCCGCACATCCTCCGGCTTCGCCACTTCCACGATCTTCTGCAGGAACTCCGGCAACTTCTTATCGTTAGACTGCATCATCCGCTGGAATTCCTGATCGTAAGCGTCTGTGTATTCATCGAAGATCTCCGTTCTTGTCCCTATAGGACGATGATACTGTTGGGCTATAGGATATTGGTACTATCGACACCGCCAAAAAACATCCAAATAATACCATATCTTCGATGGAATAGATCGGGCAAATTGCTTAGGTTTTGCGGTTGATCCCTTTAGATTTTCTGAGTTGACCAATTTTTGCAGTTCGTAGAGGCGATTCAGGGCGTCTAGTGGGGTGAGGCCGTTGAGATCGAGGCTGCGCAAAGCGTGCATGGCCGGGTGCAGGTCCGCGAAAAGACCTACCTGCGTGGCCGATTTCTTGGCGCGGACCCTTTTCTCGTCCAGATCGGTGAGGCGGCGCGGACCGCTGCGCCGGAGCGTTCCAGATCGGTGAGGATTTCTTCGGCGCGCTTGCACCACGGCTTTGGGCAGCCCCGCCATCTGCGCCACGTGGACGCTGTAGGGATCTGTCGGCCTTGCCGGGGAGGATACGGTGCAGGAAGACCACCTCTCGCCGCCGTCGTCGACGGCCACCCGGTAGTTGACCACGTGGGGCAGCCGTTCGGGCAGATCGGTGAGTTCATGGTAGTGAGGGCGAAGAGCGTCTTGGCGCGCAAGGACGGGTGGTTGTGGATGTATTCCACCACGGCCCAGGCGATGGCGAGACTGTCGTAGGTGCTGGTGCTGCGCCTGATCTCGTCCAACACGAGCAGGCTGCGAGGACGTGGTCGAGGATGTTGGCCGTTTCCACCATCTCCACCATAAACGTCGACTGGCCGCGGTGGATCTCGTCGCTGGCGCCGATGCGCGTGAAGATGCGATCCACCACGCCGATGCGCGCCGCCTCTGCCGGCACGAACGAGCCGATCTGCGCCATGAGCGTGATCAGCGCCGTCTGCCGCAGATAGGTCGACTTGCCCGACATGTTGGGGCCGGTGAGCAGGTGAATGGCGGTGTCGGGCGACAGGTGCGTGTCGTTGGGGACAAAGGGATCGGGGCTGGTCAACTCCACCACGGGATGTCGCCCACCGGCGATGACCAGCGATTCGCCGTCGTCGATGTTCGGGCGCACGTAGCGCCGCTTCATGCCCACTTCGGCCAGCGTGCAGAAGACGTCCAAGCGCGCCAGCCCGTTGGCCAACTTCAGCAGTTGACCGGCTCGCGCTACGATCTGATCGCAGATCTCGCGGAACAGGCGCTGCTCGATCTCCAGGCGGCGTTCGTCGGCGTTGAGGATCAGCGATTCGTATTCCTTCAAATCGGGCGTGATGTAGCGCTCGGCGTTGGCCAGCGTCTGCTTGCGGATGTAGTCGTCGGGGACCTTGTCGCGGTGGGTGTTGGTGATCTCGATGTAATAGCCGAAGACCTTGTTGTAGCCGACTTTCAGGCTCTTGATGTCGAGGCGATCTCGTTCGCTCTTTTCGAGGTTCGCTACCCAATCTTTGGCGTGGCGACTGCGATGGACGATGCTATCCAGTTCTTCGTTGTAGCCATGACGGATGATGCCGGTGTTGCTGGTGGTGGCGGGCGGCTCGTCTGCAATGGCGGCGGTGAGCAGCGCCAACACCTCATCGCACAGCGGCAACTCGTCGAGGATGGCGTGGATGGGGCGTTGGGGGCTTTCACCGTCGGTGTGGCCGTTGGTGAGGGCATGGCTCCAATCGAGGCTGCGCACCAGTTCGGGGATCGATTCGAGCACGCCGCGGATGCCCAGCAGATCGCGCGGCTGCGCCCGCCCCTGGATGGCGCGGTTGGTCCACCGTTCCAGGTCGCCGAGACCGCGCAGCAATTCACGAATGCCAGATCGCACGCGGCTCTGGCTGTAGAAGGCTTCCACCGCGTCGTGGCGGCTTTGGATGGCGTCGATGTCCAGCAGCGGTTGGCCCAGCCAGCGCCGCAACAGACGCCCACCCATCGGCGTCAGCGTTTCGTCGAGCACGCCGAGCAGGCTACCCTTCACGTCACCGCTGCGCAGGGTTTCGGTGAGTTCCAGGTTGCGCCGCGTCGACTCGTCCAGCGTCATGAACTCGCCCATCTCGTAGGTCTGGATGTGCGTCAACTGGGCCAGAGCCGAGGGCTGCATGTTCTGCAAGTAGGCGAGGACGCCGGCGGCGGCGCGGATCGCCTGTTCCTTGCGTTGCAGGCCGAACCCGTCCAGCGTGCCCACGTCGAAGTGACGCAGCAAGGTGCGCCGCGCCGTCTCGGTTTCCACGCGCCACGCCTCCACGTCGGAGACAACCACGCCCAACGCCTGCACCAGCGGCCCAAGCGTGGTCTGGCCGACATCCCAATCGGCGGTGATCAATTCGCTGGGTTGCAGGCGGCTCAGTTCTTCGCCCACACGGCGCTGCACTTCCTCGCTGCCCTGGCCGTTGATCTGGGTGACGGCGAATTCGCCGGTGGTGATGTCGCAGTAGGCGATGCCGGCCTCGCTGCCCCGTCCACTGAAACTCACGGCGACCAGGTAGTTGTTGCGGTCGTCGGAGAGCATCGACGGCTCAACCACCGTCCCCTTGGTGACCACGTGCTGGATCTCCCGCTCCACCAGTCCTTTGCCGGGTTCGCTGACTTGCTCGGCCACGGCCACCTTGTAGCCTGCCGCCACCAGCCGGGCGATGTAACCTTCGACGCTGTGGTAGGGGACGCCGGCCAGCGGCACGCGCTGATTGTCGCCCACCGGGCGGCTGGTGAGCACGACATCGCACACTTCCGACACCGTCTTGGCGTCGTCGTCGAAGGTTTCGTAGAAGTCGCCCAGGCGGAAAAAGAGGATGCAGTTGGGGTACTGGCTCTTTAGATCCAGGTATTGACGACGCATCGGCGTGGACATAAGCACAGCTTTCTACTTGCAGGGATGTGGTTGGTGATTAGTGATTGGTGATTGTGAGGAGCAGATGTGAGCGCTGCCCAACTCTAAATCACTAATCACCAATCATTTTCCCAATTCGATCCGGCTGTTGGGGTCGCCGTACAGGGTGTAAGTGAGCCAGGTTGGGTTGGCCGGTTGTCTGTGGCGGATGGCGATACGGGCGCTGTGAAACGCTTCGCCCAGGTCTTGTGTTTGCGCAGCGTGTCGTAGAAAGTCTGGCTGAAGCAGGCGGCCAGTTCATCGCTGATCGCCCAATGGCTGCCCACGAACGCGGCCACGCCCAACTCGTCCACCATGTGCTGCGCCCATCCCTGGGGCTTGGTCAGGTCGAAGCCGAGGCGCCCACTGTGGCAGGTGTTGAAGAAGACCAGCGGGCGATCTGGCAATGCCACCGGCCTTTAGTGGTGACAGACGTGCCGGGCAGTTAAGATCTCTGTCTTGCAGTTTGATGGGCGAGTTGATCATGCCTTCCTGGCTGAACATGCCGCGGGTGGAGACGTGGATCAGTTGGATGCCGCCAGTTTGGCCAGATCCAGAACCTCCGGTAGCGCCAATCGTGGGCGCAACGTGTATGCCGAACTGCGACAGCGCCGCGAAGTAGCGTTCCTCATCTTTGACGAAGTGCCAGATCGTGGTTCGGGGCCACCAGCTGAGCGTTTTGAATCATCAACGCCTGCATGGGGCCACGCCCGGCTGTACAGCGGCTCATCTGAACGCGCTGGCCAGGAAATCGCTTTCGGGTTTGTCATTGTTCGTGTGGGCTTGATGAGTTCCCACGGCACCCACGGTTCATCGCTGGTGATGAGCAGGCTCATCTGGCGATTTTCTTCCTTCCCGGATCGTTCGCTCAGCGCCAGCAACTTCCAGTATTCCTGACGCAGTTCGGCGAAAGCGTTCGCAGAGATCGATGCCCAGCTCGAGGATCTCAGTTCTTGAAGTCGGCGGCGTCTTCCTGCGAAAAAGGTCAGGATCGGTTTGCCCGCCAACTCGCTGAGCCGGTCGATGCGACTCTGAAGAAAGCGGACGATCGTCCAAGCCGTCGAGTTCGACCTGCCCATCGAGCGCCAGTGGTAGCCCACGTACGCCTTGGCCGAGTGCAATGGCGCAGCGTTTTACGCCGGTGATGCGCAGTTCCACGCTCCACCGGCGGCTCCGGTTTGCCGGGCCGGCAGACGAACACCGTCGAGGGCGCGCACCACCGTAGCCGCACAAGGACCGCGGACTCCGTCTCGGTGCCGTCGTCATCTTCGGCTAGCCCTGGGGCCACCCGCAAGGAATGACACCCTGGTTGCATCACCGCCGTCTTGACAAACGAACCGACGTTGCGTCCGCGGACAGAGAAGTCGACGGTGATGCGCTGCGACGTGCTGCCCTTGTGCTTGAGTTTCAGCAGGAAAATGGCCGGCTGCGAGTCGGTCCCCTGGGAAACGGCCAAAGTGCGCCCACACGCTGGTGCGTTCGTCGAACCCAGGCGCGGTGACGTTCACCTCGACGTATTCCGGCTCCCGTGGATCGCGAACGCGATCGCGACCGTGCCTTCAACCTGCGTCTCCTGCGGCTCATCGAGCACCAACTGAAATCACCAGTGCGTGCTCGCGCTTCGGTGTCGTCAGATCTGCGCGGCGGAAATCGACTTTGTGAAGTATTCGTCGGCGGGTTGCTGCGTCGAAAGAACGTTCGGGACGCCGATGGCCTGCTGATCATCGACTCCAGCCCGCCGCCGCTCTCGAACCCCGACGTGCTGCGCGGCGTCTGTTGCGGATCGCGGCGCAGCGCCGAACGATACGGTTGGTGGTCTCCTGATCGGGGCCACCGGCGTTGCGGAAGACCTCGCCAGATATTCCGCCGCCGAGGAGTTCATCGTAGGCAATTCGAGGACGGCGTCGATGGTCTCCAGATCGTTGAGGAAGCTGGTGATCTTGATGCCACGCCTGAACGAGGATGGCCTGGTCCAGTTGATCCGCCAGATCGGCGCGAATGACGGCGAATCGTCTCCGGGCCGCGGTGGGGATCTGCGCCCAACGCGTTCAACGCATCCAGCAACACCCGCTCCAGCGTGTCGTCGATCTGGCGGCGGATGTAGTGCATCTCGGCAAGTACGCGCCTGCGTTCAGAGAGATCCATCGTCTACGCTCCTGTCGTTGAGTGGGTGACAGCCGCGGGATTGTAGCATGGGCAGGGTGCATCGTCAACGCGCATCGGTTATTCTTTTGCGCTAAACGCGGGCGATGGTATGGATCGTCAACACTTTGTGTTCGACCCGAAATTGCAGTGTGCCGCAGCGATGTCTATGTGTAAACGTTCGTCCAGCCAGACTGCTGTGAATTTCAGACTGACTTAACTGTCAACCCCATTCAGGAGAGGTTCGTTTATGGAACCGTCCGCTTTGCAGATAACGTCGGCCATCCGCGATGATCATCCGGCACGCCCGCGAAGGAAAACCAGAGGAGATCTGTGGCTTGCTGCGTGGCCGCAATCACTGCTTATCGAGGTGATCCGCGCCCAGAACGTTGCGCCCGAAAAGATCGACAACTACGAGGTCGATCCGCAGACGCTGCTGCGCCAGTTCGAGTTCGAAGAAATGGGCGACCGCATGTTGGCGATCTACCATTCGCACCCCGTCTCCGAAGCCTATCCTTCGGCCACAGACGCCTGGAACGCCAACTACCCCGACACGTACTACCTGATCTGCTCGCTGGAAAATGACGAGACGCCTGTGCTGCGCGCCTTCCACCTGCTGCCAGATTTTGACGATCTGGACGTGGCTGCGCTGCGTGAGACGTTGCCCTTCTACGAAACTGCCCCGGCCTCTTCGGCTATTTCATACCCGACGAGCGCCACCGTCCGGCTGCTTTAGCCGAACTCAACTACATCGATCCGCCATTTTACGTCGTCTTCACCGCGGACGGAGACGGGCGGATCACCGATCACCGCGTGGTCGAGGTGCGCGAGCACCCGGTGGTGCTGGTGCGCGATGAGGAAGAAATGTAAGGGTTGCCACTGCCGGTGAGCGGGATGGTGGTATGCTGAGTTGCAGGTTTGACAAATCGTGGTTGCCTGCATATATTGGCAGTCGCTGATGTCTTTAAGCTGATTCAGGAAACACTTTCCATTATGACGCACATCGAATTCCAGGTGACAGTAAACTGTCTCACTTGCTTGTGTCTGTAGCGGGCACTGCCAGCACGGAGCTGGCTGTTCCCGCAGATCGATGACACAAGCGATGAGCGCGCTAGCTCGGAATTCGATCCAACTCGATATGCCCATTCTATCCGCGATTTAGACGTCCTTCAACTGGACGTTGTTTTGCGACACAGGTTGAGATTGATCTCCGCGCTGGACTCGTCGTTCCTGATGGTCCGGCGTTTTTTTTGTTTTGGATTCCGTTTTTGCCACCCAAGAGAGCACACACGTACCAAGGAGCACAAAAGCATGGCAACCGTTTTCATCCCCACCCCATTGCGCCGCCTGACTGCTGGGAAGTCAAAAATCAGCCACGATGCCGCCACAGTCGGTGAGTTGTTCAAGGGCCTGGAGACGCAGTTTCCCGGCTTTCACGAGAAACTGGTGGACGGCGATGGCAATTTGAAGCGCTTCATCAACGTCTTCCGCAACGACGACGAGATCCGCACACTGGACGGCCTGTCCACCCCGATCACCGCCGATGACAAGATCTCGATTGTCCCCGCGATGGCGGGTGGATCGCTGCGTTAGAAGATTTCAGAACTTTGTTGATCCACAAAGGCACACGAAGAACCACAAAGATAGGACTTACGCGAGCCACGCCTGTAAGGGCGCAATATATTGCGCCCCTACCCCCAAACAGTGCGTAAGTCCTAAAAGAAAAGAGTAGAAGAGAGGGACACGGATTTCAGGATTACCAGGACAGCAGAGCGAACAAGCATTTTGTCTGCTTTTCTTTGCCTTCGTGTATCTTCGTGTGACTTCGTGGATCATTCTTTTTCCAGGAGAGGGAAATGAGCCAACTGCTGAACCGAGACCAACTAGTCAACTTGGCCAAGAGCCAGATCGAAGAGATGACGCCCAATCAGTTGAACGATCAACTGAAGGCGGGCGAAGATCTCACCGTCGTCGATATCCGCGAGCGCGATGAGTGGGTGCAGGGGCACATCCCCGGCGCTCACTTTATCCCCCGCGGCTTTCTGGAATTGCAGATCGAGCAGTATCAGCCCGACCGCAGCAAGCCCGTGGTGCTCTACTGCGCCGGTGGTGTGCGTTCGGCGCTGGCGGCGCGCAACCTCAAGGAGATGGGTTACGAGCGCGTCATTTCGATGGTTGCCGGTTTCAACGGCTGGAAGAACGCAAGCCTGCCCTTCAAGGTACCGAAGGTCCTCAACGACGAACAGCGTATCCGCTACAGCCGCCACACGCTGCTCAACGAGATCGGCGAAGCCGGGCAGATCAAGCTGCTGGAAAGCCGCATCCTCATGATCGGTGCGGGTGGGCTGGGCAGTCCTGCCGCCATGTACCTGGCCGCTGCCGGTGTGGGCAAACTGGGCATCGTCGACTTCGACGACGTGGACGTGTCGAACCTGCAACGTCAACTGCTGCACGGCATGAGCGACGTGGGGCGGCCCAAGGTGGAATCGGCACGCGACCGCATCAAGGAGATCAACCCCGATGTGGAAGTGATCGGCTACCGCGAACCGATCACCAGCGCCAACGCGTTGGACATCATCCGCGAGTACGATCTGGTGATCAACGGATCCGACAACTTTCCCACCCGCTACCTGGTCAACGACGCCTGCCAGTTCCTGGGCAAGCCGCTGGTAGACGCCAGCATCTTCATGTTCGAAGGTCAGGTGACCGTCTACCAGCCCGCCGTCGCCGAACAGGGGATCGAGGGTGGTCCTTGCTACCGCTGCCTCTACCCCGATCCGCCCCCACCCGGCGAAGTGCCAAGTTGCGCCGAAGCGGGCGTCCTCGGCGTGCTGCCGGGCATCGTCGGCTCGATCCAGGCCATCGAAGCGATCAAGATGCTGCTGGGCATGGGTGAACCGCTGATCGGTCGCCTGCTCATGATCGATACACTGGACATGTCTTTCCGCACGCTCAAAGTGCAGAAGAATCCCGAATGCCCGGTCTGCGGCGAGCATCCCACTGTCACCGAACTGATCGACTACGAGCAGTTCTGCGGCCTGCCCTCCCGTAACGCGGACGCGCACACGGCGGAGCGTCCGCGTGAGTTTGCCAACGGCGTCGCCGCGTAAAGAGAACAGAACTTGATACACGGAGTCACACGGAGATACACGAAGGCAGAGAAGATACACGGAGAGAGGAGCAGAGAAGGACACGGATTACGCGGATTTTCAGGATTTATAGACAAAGCCAGAAAACATCTTTTCTCTTTCTCTTGTCCCCAAAGTCCTGAAATCCGTGTCCTCTATTCTACTTCGTGTTCCTTCCTGTGATTTCGTGGCTCAAATTCTGCCCAGTTTGTGGCTTCTACTGTGTAGCGGAAAGGATCTCTGATCCATGATCAACATGTTGATGAACCCCACATTGACTACCGGTCGCGTCAGCGGCGCGACGACGGTGCTCGACGCCATCGGCAATACGCCGTTGCTCGATCTCACCGATTTTGCCCGCAGCCACGGCGTCGCGGACGGCGTACAGCTCTACGCCAAGGCCGAATGGTGCAATCCAGGCGGTTCGGTGAAGAGCCGCGCCGCCCGCGCCATCGTCGAAGCGGCGGAGCAGAGCGGCAAGCTGACGCCGGATAAGATCCTCATCGACAGCAGTTCGGGCAACACGGCCATCGCCTATGCGCTGCTGGGCGCCATCAAGGGATACCAGGTGCATTTGGTGATGCCCGCCAACGTCAGCGCGGAGCGCAAGGCGCTGGTGAAAGCCTACGGCGCCGCGCTGATCGAATCCGATCCGCTGGAAGGGTCCGACGGCGCCATCCGCAAAGTACGCGCCATCGTCGCTGAAGATCCCGAACGCTACTTCTACGCCGATCAGTACAACAACCCGGCCAACTGGCAGGCGCACTACCGCACCACCGGCCCCGAAATTTGGGATCAGAGCGACGGCTGCATCACCCATTTTGTGGCCGGTTTGGGGACGACCGGTACCTTCACCGGCGTCGGGCGCTACCTGAAGGAACAGAACCCGCACATCGAACTCGTGGCCGTGCAGCCCGAAGACGAACTGTCTGTCATCGAAGGGCTCAAGCACTTGGAGACGGCCATCGTCCCCGGGATCTACGACGCCGATCTGGTGGATCATCACCTGCCGGTTGGGCCGGAGGCGGCGTGGAACGTCACCCGCGCGCTGGCGCAGGAAGCCGGACTCTTTGTCGGCTTCAGCAGCGGCGCCGCCGTCTCCGCCGCCATCCAAGTCGCCAAAGATCTGGAACACGGCGTCGTCGTCACCCTGCTGCCCGACGACGGCAGCAAGTATGTGAGCCTCGGTATCTTTGGGTGATCACAGCGACGGCTGACGACCGACGATGCGGCACGGACGCCAACGGGCAACGGGATTGAAATCCCGCCCTGACACAGAAAAACGCCCTCAGGCGCTGCAGCATTTCTCCGAGTCGCTGAAGCGACTTCTCTTTGTCAGCAGGGGTTTTGACCCCACCAAGCAGGTTCTCATAATCTCGACTCCCATATCACCAAGGACACACCATGAAACTCACCGGCACCCACCACGTGGCCCTGTTCACCAACAACTTCGCCGCACTGGAACAGTTCTACACGCAGACGTTGGGCTTTTCCGTCGTCAAGCGCTGGGACGATGTCAGTATTATCTTCATCAACGTGGGCAGCACCACCATCGAGCTGATCGGCCGTGATGGCCGAGACGGGCGTGTGGCCAACCAGTACGGTTTCGATCACCTGGCGCTGCATGTCGAAGACGTCGACGCCGCCTACGCCGAACTGTCGGCGAAAGGCATCCAGTTCAACGGCGAACCGCGCAGCTTCCAGGACGTGCGCATCGTCTTCTTCAATGATCCCGACGGCAATCTGCTGGAGTTGGTCGAGGATCCGCGGCACCCGGACAAGGCGTAGTTATTGAATCGGGAAATTCCAGAATGGTGATCCACGAAGCCACACGAAGAAACACGAAGGGGAGAAGAAGAGGACACGGATTTCAGGACAATTAGGACGGCAGAAGGCGAGGTATCCTCCATTTCCATGTTCAAGTCTTGAAATCCGTGTAATCTGTGTCCTTCTCTTTCTGCCTCTCTGTCTTCGTGTTTCTTTGTGTGCCTTCGTGGATCATTTCTGCTCTGGATTTGCCTGCGGCGACTGAGCGAATGGAGATTTCAGAGATGGTCGATCATGCGGGGTTGCGGTTCAATCAGGGATCGATTGTGGTGTTGCTGCTGGTGGCTTTCTTTGCCGGGGCAACGTGGCTGGTGGCCTTTGTGGGCGCAGTGATGTTGGTGGGGACGATCATGCCCAAAGCCGCGCTCTTCAAGTGGATCTACCTGGAGTTTGTGCGACCGCTGGGGCTGCTCAAGCCTGATCAGCGCAAGGACGAACCCCAGCCGCATCTCTTTGCACAGGGATTGGGTGCGCTTGTCCTCGTTGGGGCGGTGTGGGCATTCGCAGCCGGTTCGGCGCTCACCGGCTGGCTACTCACTGCCGTGGTGATCGTGCTGGCCGCGATCAATTTGCTGGCCGGTTTCTGCCTCGGCTGCTTTGTGTACTATCAACTGGCGCGGCGTGGCATCAAACTCAACCTGCCCATGTGGGGCGGCGCGTAGAAGGACGAACTGCTATGCTCGAACGCATTGTGATCCTTGGACTCGTGACGGCGATAACCGCCGGTGTGTGGTTGTTTTGCCGCTGGCGGGCAGGGCGCCGAGTCGAGGAACTGCAATCTGAGGATCTCCCCTCGCCGCTGGCGCAGCGGGTGACGCCGGGCGCGCCGGCTGTGCTCTACTTCTCCACCGAAGCGTGCGTGCAGTGTCGCCTGCAACAGACGCCGCTGCTCGAACGCTTCAGCGCCGAGACCGGCGTGGTTGTGCATAGGCTGGATGCCGTGCTCCAGGCCGAACTGGCCGATTTCTACGGCGTGATGACTGTCCCCACCACTGTGGTGCTCGATCCCCAGCGCCGCCCCGTGGCCATCAACTACGGGTTGGCTACGGCAGCGAAGTTGACAGAGCAGATCAACGGTCAGGTACTCGTCGCTCGCTGACAGAAGAGACTGAGCGATTGGGCGATTTCGGATCGTGTAGAGGATCTGAAATCCCCCAATCGCTCAATCTCCCAATCGCTCAATCCCCTCCTCCTACTCCGCCGGCGCCAACAGCGTCAACTCACTCGTATTCGCCGCAACCCACGCTTCCGTGCCATCATCCAGCAGTATCCGCCACCAGACGATGGTGTCTTCTGTGCCTGGTAGCCACACCGGGCCGTTGATGATCGTGGCCTGGTCGCCGCCGTTGATCGTCCCAATGACATCGCCGGCGCTGGCGCCCGGTTCGGTGCGCAGAGCAACCTGATAGCTGCCGCGGATCTGTACACGTTGACCAATTTCCAGTGGCAGCGCGTTGCGGCTTTCGGAGAGGCCGTTCGTCTGCGTGATCAGCGTGAACGGCGTCTCGGCTGGGGCCGCGGGCGCGACACTTTCGGCGTCCGCACCGCCGGTGACCGCCTCGGGCGCGCTGACAGCCGGCGCGTTGTCGGCGACGGCGGCATCGGCGCCGGTGAAGAAATCGTTGAGGAACCAGCCCGCGGCCAAGAGCAGAATCATCGCCAGCACACCCACCCCCACAGGACGCAGCCAGCCTGGCACAGCGCTGGGCGGCGGCGGCGGCGAGAGCGGAACGTTCATCCTGTCGAAGCCGATCTGAGCGTAGAGGATACTGAGGGTCAAATTCCCCTCACCGTGGTAGCGGTCGGCGATCAGCAGTTGGGCCTGCCGGTGCGCCAGTTCCTCGTGCTGGCTGTCAAGATCGTCGGGCAAGTGGAGTTCGGCGCGCACCGGGCGTTGTCGCCTATCCAGCAGCACGAGCAGGCCGGCCACCGGCTTGCCGTCGGCCGAGGTCAGGTTGTAGTAATCGGCGGCGATTGGTTGCAGATCGATGTGCGCGCTGCTGCGCTGGATCTGGCTCAAGGTGCTGGAAACGGGTGCGCTGTCGGCCGTCATACCTGAACTCCTTGTTTGGATCTTGTAGTTGCTGGTGTGTCAATGTCAGTCAGCTTTGTCTATTGTGACGGCACTTGCAGCGTGGCGACACCGCCCACTTGCAGGTTACTGCCGTTGTAGAGCAGCACACGCAGGTTGTATTCGATGGGAATGTCAGAGCGCAGTTGACCTTCCCACTGGATGCTGTCGCCGATTTTTCGGTACGGGTAGACGTCGGTGGGCAGGCCGGTGATCTCGGCCCCACGCTCTGTGGACTGCGCATAACCGAAAGTGAGCCCCTTCATGATTTGGCCCGCGTCCACCGACGCGGCATAGGGGACGCTCACCGTCTCACCGCTGAGGTTCACGTTCTGTTCCACCGGCTGGATGTTTTCCACCACCAATCGGTGGACGCCGGCCGCGCGCACACTGTTGCCGCCGATGTTGTAGACACGCAGGCGCAGCGAATAGTTGACGCCGTTGGCCCCGCGCCAAGCGCCTTCGTAATCCAGCGAATCGCCCAACGCCCGGTTGGCGCGCAGCCCGTCGATCAGGAATTCAGCGCTGCCATCGGCCACGCTCACCAGTTGAATATCGGTGCCGGGGATCGTCTCACCCACGCCGATGCGTCGCTCGCTGGGTCCGGCGAAGGCAATGGCGTTGGGGCCGACGTTGAGACTGGGCAGGTCGTTGACACTGGGCAAATTCGGAATCTGGCTGATGTCGGGCAGGCCCAAGTCGCGCAGGACGTCGGGCATTTCGGGCAATTGCGGCAGATCCGCCGGTTCGCTGGGCAGCCGCGGCATGTCACAGGCGCCCAGAACAAGTGCCGTCATCAAAATCAGGAACAGAGTTTTCGCCAAACGCATAGTTTTCTCTCCAGTAGATCTGTCCGGTGGGCAGGTGATAGGTGATTAGGGATAGATGATTGGTGATTGGGGCAGAAGTACGCTCCGCCTCAATCACCTATCCCTAATCACCTATCACCAGTCACCAATCAATACGCTCCGATTTCCAGCAGCCGGTCGTCGTCGATGCCGAAATGGTGGGCGATCTCGTGCAACACGGTCCGCTTGACGGCGGCGCGCACTTCCTCGTCGGTGGTGCAGCGCATCTCGATGGGGCGCCGGTAGATGCTGATCTTGTCGGGCATGACGAGGCTGTAGCTTTGGGTGCGCTCCGTCTGCGGGATGCCGTGGTAGAGGCCCAGCAGATCGGCGCGGGAGCGCACGCCGACAGAGTCAAGCGCGTCGCGATCCGGCCAATCCTCAACGACGAGGGCTACGTTTTCCAGGTAGTCGAGGAGTTCGTCGGGCAAGCTCTCGATGGCGTCGACGACGAGATCTTCGAATTCCTCAAGACTTCGGTTTTGCTTCATTTCTAGCTCCATCTTATTCGTTCATGCGCACGCCGAAGGCGGCTTCGAGGATGTCTGCCACGTACTGGCGCTGCCGCGCGGGGACATCGTCCCAGTTGCCGCCGTCGTTGACCAGGCGCCGCACATTGTTGGGTCCCCAGTTGTAGGCTGCCAGCACCCAGTAGATTTCGCCATGCCCTATCTCGTTAAGTTTATCTTGGAGATAGAGCAGGTAGGCGGCGGCCACTTCCAGATTGTGGCGAGCGTCGAACGGCTGGGCGGCCACGGTGGGCGGTGCGAACTCGTCCCACGTAGTGGGCAGGATCTGCATCAGGCCCATGTCGCCATCGCTTCCCACCGCGCCAGGATCCATGCGGCTTTCGCGGAAGGCCAGCGCCGCCAGCAAGCGCCAGTCGATGCCGTAGGCGTCACCCACTTGCTGAAAGAGCGCCCGGTAAGTGATCGGCGGTGCGCTGGTGGGCAGTATGGGGGCCGGTGTGGGCGGCGTCTGCGCAGGTGACGACGTTGCTGTGGGCTCTGTCGTTGGGGTGGGCAACGGCGACGTGATCATCTGCTGCAATGCACCGGACGCGGGCCTGGCCGCGGGCGGCGCCAAGGACGCAAGATCCGGCGCCACCAGCAACACTGCCGCCGACGTCGGCGACTGCGCAGGCGCCGAGATCAGCCGCAGCGCGCCGGCCAGCACCGTCAATGTCAACGCCACAAGGAAGATCCCCAGCAACACAAAGCCACCTGCCAGCATCAACCACAGCGGCGTCGAGCGACAGGACCGGGGCGAAGATCGTGTGCGGCGCATGGGTGTGTCTCAGAGCGCGGCGACGGCAAGCGCCAGCATCCGCCGCGTCGACGGGCTGACGAAGTCGGCCCACAGGTCGCCGAAGCGCCGTCGTTGCGTGTCGATCTGATCGTCGAGGTGGCTGATCACGGGCGTCGGCGGCGGTTGTCTGCGTTCCATGCTGAACCGGCGCATTCGATCCTGCATCACCACGGCGTCGTTCATGTCGCCCAGGCATTCTTGCACCGCCTTGAGTTTTTCGATCAACGCGGCGGCCGGTTTGGGATCGAGCAGGTGTTCCACAAACTCCAGGGCGTAACGCAGCCGTTTTCCCTCGATGCGCAGGGCGTGGAAGAGTTCGGGCGGCGTGTCGTGGTGGAGCACGCTCTCGTAGACGCGCATGTTGGCGTAGTGGGCGAAGATCTCGCCGGGCAGCACGTGGCGGACTTCCAGCGCGGCCCGTTCCTGCGCGCTCAGGTCTGTCATCGCGCCGACGCCCATGCCCGGTGTGTTGCAGAATCGGGAAAATTTCCCCACGAAGCGACTGTACGTTTTGCCGCCCAGGCGTTGGGTCAGCTTGCGGTAGGCGCGCTTGCGCTCGGTCTTCCACGTTGTTCTAGCTATGTCGAGTGTGCCGTTTGCATCGCCCAACGCTTTCTGGTATTGGCGGACGAGGGACAGCGAAACATCCAGATCGCGCGCCGCGCCCAGATCCCCAGCGACGCTGCGCAGCGTGCGCAGATACGGGCGGATTTCCTCGCGCTGAAAATAAGGACCGAAGATCCGCGCCGCCGCCCGAATGCGACGAATCGCCACGCGCATATCGTGGACAGCTTCGACGCGGTCGCCTGTCCGCGCGCGGATGGGGCATTCGTTGAGCAGCACCTCGATCAACTGTTGCCGCCAGATGGCGCGTCCGGCCTCCGCCATCGTCGTCTGCGGCTGGACGGCGGCTGCGCCGTCGGCGTTGAAAGCGGACGCAATTCGCAGCGCCGACGTCAACTTGCTGCTGCCGGACGGCTGGAACGAGCGCATTCGGTTGAGCGAACGGAAGATCTTGTCGAAATCGGCGTCGGTCACCTCGCCCATTGCCTCCACTTCGACTTCGTGGAAGCGCGCCAGCGGTGATCCCTGACGATTTCCAAGCAGGAGATCCGGCGCAGGTGGCAACACGTCGACGGTGTCGAGGCTGAGTTCGGCAATGGGCGGCGTCGAGTCGTCTTTGCCCGCGAGCAGATAACGCTTGTCTCGGTCCTGGCGCAGCATGGCCAGTGGCTGGAGGCGTGGGTTCTGCCTGTGCAGCCGTACACGCGCCCAGGCGTCGGGCAGTTCGGCATCTTGCCGTAACGTCGAGAGCAACTGCTCCAACTTCGGCTTGGCTAGAAACGCCTCAACGTCCGCCTGCGGCAGCAGATGCTCTACTTCGATCCTGTCTACGAGGAACGAATCACCGTCGAAATCCAGTTCTTTGAGGGTTACCTGCCAGCCTGCGTCGGCGCGGCGTGTGCGCAGGCCGAAACCGCCGCGCATCAGCGCATGGTCGGGCGTATCCCAGTAGAGATCGAGGATCTCCTTGGCTTGGAGCGGCGTCAAGCGCTTGCCGGCCAGACGCCCATTCATGGCGCGCAGGCTTTCGATCCGCCCCGGATCGCCGACACGAAACTTCAATTCAACTTCTCGCCGGGGATGCTTTTCTGTCACCGGTTCGTCTCTCCAGTAATCGGAGCAAAGCAGGTCATCACAGGTTCTGTGTGCAGTTGCGCATAGGATCGACAGGCGATTTCATTGTAACATAACATAGGAAGATGGATTGTCACTGCTTGGTCGGGTTTTCGGCCACTATCACATAGACCTTATAATTGACCCATGAATAGATTTCAAGCGAATTATCTCAACTTCCCTCGTTCGTCTGTCGCTGGACCCCCCGCTGTGCGCGTTTCGGCGATGATCAGCTTCACCGTTGCGCTGGTCTGCTGTCTATTGTGGACGTTCCGCGTCGCTTCGCCTGTGGCCGCAACTGCGCCTACCCAGATCGCAGCTGACGGCTCTGATCTGATCCTGGTGGCGCTGACGTCCGACGTCGATCCAGCGGAACTCTCTACGCTTTTCGAGGCGCAAGGGTTCCAACTGGTGGAGGTGTGGCCGGCCTTCGAGCTGGCGGCGGTGCGTCCACTGCCGGTGCAGGCGGGGCGTAGCGCCGAAGCGCTGGTGACCACCGCCGCGGCGCTGCCGTACGTGCGCCTGGCCGAGGCCGACGCCGTTGTGGAGGCCGCTGTTGTAGAGGACACGCCTTGGCTGACGCCCAATGATCCCATGTACCCGGATCAGTGGGCGCTAACCCACATCGGCATGGAGACGGCGTGGCGTGTCAGTCGTGGCAGCCCGTCGGTGGTGGTGGCGATTATTGACAGCGGCGTGGACGTGGATCACGAAGATCTGTCACTGTCGTCGGTCTACCCCAACGCGGTGGAGTTGAACGGCCAACCCGATGTCGACGACGACGGAAACGGCTACATCGACGATGTCTACGGCTGGGATTGGGTGGAGGACGACGCCAACCCGGACGATCTGTACGGTCATGGCACACATGTGGCGGGCGCAATGGTGGCCACCACAAACAACGAACTGGGCGTGGCCGGCGCTGCGCCGAATTTGCGCATTATGCCGCTGCGGATGCTGGATCAACGTGGCTCCGGCTACATTTCGGATCTCATCTACGCGCTGGACTACGCCCGCACCCAGGGCGCCGACATCGTCAACCTGAGCCTGGTGCTGCGTTCCGATGCAGACACGCTGCATCAGGCTGTCAAGCGGCTCTACGCCGAAGGCGTCCTCGTGATCACGGTAACGGGGAACAATGGTTCTCGCGTCTACTGGCCGGGCGCCTACACCGAAACCGTCGCCGTGGCTGCCGTGGATTACGACGATCTCCATGCCAGTTTCAGCAACCCCGGCCCCGAAAGCGACATCGCCGCGCCGGGCGACAACGTGCTCAGCACCTACAAGGACAATGCCTACCGCGAATGGCAAGGCACCAGCTTCGCTGCGCCGTATGTCGCCGCCGCCGCCGGGTTGATCTGGAGCCTGCGGCCTGATCTCCCGGGGCAGGACGTGGTCGACATCCTCTTGCAGACCGCCGAAGACGTCAACGCCGCCGATTATCCCGGCGAGGATGACTATCTTGGCCACGGGCGGCTCGACGTCGGCGCGGCGCTGATGTTGGCGTCGGCGGGTGTGAACGTCGACGTGCAGTTGCCCGCTGGCAGCTACCTGAGTGTGGGTGAACGGTTGCAACTTCCGGTGCGGCTCACGGTCACCGATACCCAGAATGCGGTTCTGCCGGTGCAGGGTGCAGTGATCGATGCGCAGATCACCAGCCCCAGGCAGCGCGCCGCCGATGGCGTTTTTGCCGTGTTGGAAGATCAACAGTTCTACACCGATGAATCCGGCTATGTGGTGGGAACGCTGACGCTGCCCGCGGAACCCGGGATCTACACGCTCTCCGTCTCGCATGGCGTCCAGACCAGGGAAGTGCTGCTGGATGTGAAGGCTGCGCCGCTGGCGCTCTCGCTGACGCCCGAGGTTGCCGATATCGAGGTCGGCGCGGGGGCCACCGCGATCTCTGTCATGGCGCGCACGCAGGACGGCGATCTCTACACCGATGATCTGCTGGTCACCTTGCGCACGGATCTGGGGAACTTCTCCGATGGCAGCCAATCGCGCACGCTGATCATCTCCGGTGGTCGGCTCACCGAGACGCTGACGCCTGGAACCGTCGCTGGCACAGCGCACATAGAACTGGATGTCTCTGGCCGCAAGCAGCAGGTTGCCGTGTTGATCAAGCCAGGCATGCCTGTCCGCCTCGAAGGACCGCAATCGCTGTACGGCTACGATTTCGGCAAGGGCGCCACGGTGGAGATTGCACTGCGCATCTACGATCAGTACGGCAACAAAGTGTGGACGACCTACCCCGTCAACTTCTACAGCACCGACGGATTCTTCTCCCCAGCCAGTGTGCAGTCCGCAGATGGCGAGGCGAATGCGTCATTTACGGTGGGGGCGTGGATGCAAGCCCCGCAGCCGATCTGGGCAATGATTCCCGGCACTTTCGCCATCTACCAGGCCGACGTGCAGTTGCTGTCGAACCACAGTTTCCTGCCCACGGTGCGCATGGATTAAACGACGTGGCTGCAATACAAAACGGGAACGGCGTCGGCCGTTCCCGTTTTTTGATCTCAAAAAGTGGCCAAAATCGGTCCACGAAATACTGCGGAGAGAGGCCTATTCTTCTTCTACAGGTTCCCCGCAGTACACAATCGGCCCTTCGGGGTCCATTGTAGTGCGCATGAAGTACTGCGTGTCGCCCGTCGTTAGCACAATCATGAAGCCTGGCGTCAACACTTGGGCGTAGCTCATGGACGGATCAGGACAGCCCAAACTGGCGTCGTCCCACTCGGCCAGTTCGACCCGCACCAGTGATACTGTGTCCAGGGCGACGCCTTCGGATTCGGCCAGGTTGGCCTTGGCGGCTTCGATGAGCAGCGCAAGTGGATCAACAGACGGCGCGCTGGTGTCTTCCTGCATGTCGCTTTCCGGCGTAGGCAGCGGACTGTCCACAGCGCCGCGGTCATCGGGCGTGGGCAGTGGGCTGTCCTCGGCCGCGGGGACCGGTGTTTCGGTGGGCGCGGGCGTCTCTGTTGGCGACGGCGTGTCGGTGGGGGCAGGTGTGTCCGTGGCCGGTAGTGGCGTGACGGTCGCAGTCGGCGCCGGTGTGGGCGTCGGTTCTTCGTCACCGCCGCCACAGGCTGCCAGCACAAGCGACGTCATCAGTACGATGGTGAAGATCAGGTGTCGAATCATAGATCAGTATGCCATTTGGATGAGTAGATCCTGCACGATGCCCAGCACGATGAAGACCACGATGGGCGAAATGTCGATCATGCCGATGGGTGGAATCAGCTTGCGCGCCGGCTCCAAGATTGGCTCGGTAATCTGGAAGAGAATACGCACCACCGGGTTGTACGGATCCAGGTTGGGGATCCACGTGGCCAGGATGCGAATCAGCAGCACGAAGGTGTAGATTTGAATCAAGCGGGCTAGTAGAAGAAAGATCATGATTGCGCCTCATAAAGTTGGATCGGTGTAGCATTCTGGTCAGCGTTGCGCATGGAATGCTACCTACGGAAGACGAAAAAGATGGCTATGCCTGGCACTACGGCATTCCGTTCAGAAAGTTACGCCGTCAATGCGACGCGCCTTCGCTCAGATCGCCCAGTTCTTTGCTGCGCCGGTAGGCGGCCTCGACAGCCTCGATGATGGTGGCGCGCAGGCCGGCGCGTTCCAAAACCAGTGTACCGGCGGCGGTGGTCCCCGCGGGGCTGGTGACCAGGTTGCGCAGCACGGCGGGATGTGCGCCGCTTTCCCGCGCCAGGGCGATGCTGCCTTCCAGCGTTTGCAGGGCGATGCGTTCGGCCTGGGCGCGGCTGAAACCGACATGCACGCCGGCGTCGATCATCGCCTCCACCAGCAGGAAGACGAAGCCCGGCCCCGATCCGCTGAGACCAGTGGCGGCGTCGAGGTAGTGCTCGTCGGCCACGAAGACGGCGTCGCCCATCGCTTCGAGGATCGTCTGAGCGATGGTTTTGTCGGCTTCGGAGACCTGCGGCGTGGCTGTCCACACTGTCATGCCCTTGCCCACCTGGGCGGGTGTGTTGGGCATGGAACGCACGATGCGTTCATGCGCCAGCGACTGCTGCATGGTGCGGATGCGCACACCAGCCATGATACTGATCACCAGCGTTTCGGGCTGGAGTCGTCCCCTCAATTCGGCGGCGACTTTGTCGATCACCTGCGGCTTCACGGCAAGGACGACCACACGCGCCGCGTCCACGGCCGCGGTGTTGTCACCCGTCACGTTGACGGCGTATTGTTGCGCCAGGCTCTCGCGTCGCGCCGTCACCGGCTCCGATACGGTGATCTGCGCAGGCGTCGCCACAGCGTCGGTCAACAACCGGCGCAGGATCGCTTCGCCCATGGCGCCGCCGCCCACGAAGGCGATTTTTCCCTCAATTCCCATGCTGCTCGTCTCGCTTTCCGAAAATGGCGGTGCCGATGCGCACCAGGGTGGCGCCTTCTTCGATGGCGACTTCGAAATCGTTGCTCATGCCCATGGACAGGTGCGTCCACGTGGCGTGGGGGTAGCGTTCGGTGGGAAATTCCTGGCGCAGTTTCTCCAGCAATTGGCGCAACCGGCGGAAGACAGGCCGGGTCTCCTCGGGATCGTCGACGAAGGGCGCCATGGTCATCAGCCCGTCGAAGCGCAGATTGGGCAATTGCAGGAGCGCGGGCAACGCCGCCACCAGCCCTTCGGGCGTGAAGCCGTGTTTGCTCTCTTCGCCGCTGACGTTCACCTCGAAGAGGATCGTCATCGTGCGGTCGGCGTCGACGGCGGCGCGGCTAAGTCGCTGCGCGATCTTGTCGCGGTCCACCGAGTGGATCAGCGCGAAGGGGCCGACGCAGTCCTTGGCCTTGCGGCTCTGAATCGATCCGATCATGTGCCAACGGATCGTGGAAATGCCACGGGCGCCGGCTTCGTCCACCTTCTCCCACAATTCCTCGATGCGATTCTCGCCGAAGTCGAGCTGACCTGCGCCCAATGCTTCCACGATGTCGGCGAACGGCTTCGTCTTGCTCACTGCAATCAACGTGACTTCGGCAGGATCGCGTCGCCCGGCGGGCGGCCACCGCCATCTGCGCGATGACGGCGTCCAGCGTGGCGAATGGTGTCTTCGGGGGCGTGGGGCGTCGACATCGAAAAAAGCCTATCCTCGCTAGTCTCTGAATCTTGCTAGTTCTGAATATTGGGCAGGAACACCGTGTGCTGCTGCGGCGGCGTGTCGGTGAAGGTGACGGCGCGCGGCGCGCTCCATTCACCGGGGAAGCGGTGATTGGGCCATGCACCGGGGCCGCCCGGCACCTGTTCGCTACGGGCGCGCACGCGGATGTGGTGGGCAACGTTGGCCTGCGTCGCCGTGAACAGGCTTTCGCCGCTCTCCTGACCCGTGAGCCACGATTGCCACTCGCCATCTTCGCCGACTTTGAACTCAAGATCGAAGAAAAGCTGATACGCGCCGCCGGGGATCTGGTCGATCTGCGTGCCTTGCACGCCCTGCCAGCCCACGTTGACGCTGTTGCCGTTCACCTGAGCGGGGAAGTCGGCGAGGGTGGCCACCGGCGCTTCCACCAAGCTGAACGCGTCGATGAAGGCGTGGTTGCCGTGCCACTGAAACGGGCTACGAATGCGCCCGAAAACGGTGATGGTTTCGGCCTGGGCCGTGACCGAAAGGCGCAGGTTGCTCCAGCCTACCGCGCTCGCCGTCTTCCACGAAATTGCGCCGATCCTCCACCCAGATCACCGTGTCGGCGGCGGATCAGTGCCACCGGTGGGATCGATGCCCAGCATCTTGGCCATGTACTGATCGGCTGGGCAATCGTTGGGCATGGTGCTACCGCCGCAGAGAAAGCATCCAGGCGCTGAGGCTGTAGGCCGCGCCGTTTGTGACTGCCACCTGCTGGTAGACGGCAGCGTCGAAGGGTTTGCCGGGCTTGTCGGTCCATTCCAGATCGTGGGCGAAGAGGGCGAGGCTGTCGCCGCCTTCCATCTTTCCACGTGGGCGCTGCCACCGCATGCGCCGCCGTTGAACTGCATACTGGCGCTGTTCAGCCACGGCGTGCCGTCGAGGATCGCTACCTGCCACCCCTCGTGGATCTGCATTTGCCCGCCTTGGGGCGCATCCATGGGATAGACGCCTTCGCCGCACTCGAAACCTGGATTGATCAACGTTGGCATTTGACCCGGTCCTCCTGGAATAGTGCTTGTCGATGTGGCGGAATGGGTGGAAGCAGCCGGTGACAGCCCCAGCAAAATGATGCTGGTCAGCACCACCCACCCAGCAACGGAGCGTACCACCGATGGCGACTCATGCAGATATGCCGCACGGGATACACTCCATTTTCCCGCAAAAGCAGCGATTCGTCCAGTGTTGTTTGATCATCGTTTTCCTCGCATCAAAGAATTCGCAGGGAATTGGAATTTGCTTCACTTATCCACGATTGAACTGCTGATAAGGTATCTTTGCACATGATTTGAAAAGGTTGCGCGCAGATAACGCACAGTTTTTGTCGTACATCTGCTCTTTCCACTGACCATTTTTCTGTTCTAAGGAGACCAAAGATGAAGCGTTTAGTACTTGTACCTCTGCTGTTGGCATTGTCGCTCTTCCTGGCCGCCTGCCCGGCAGCTGAGACGCCTGCGCCGCCGCTACCGAAGCGCCTGCCGCCGAACCGGTTGAAGCACCGATGAGGCGCCCGCTGCCGACCCACCGAAGAACCGATGGCTGAAGAAGCTGCGGAAGAGATGAGCGATGAGATGAACATCGTCGAGACGGCGATTTCCGCCGGTAGCTTCACCTACGCTGGTGGCCGCTGTGGAAGCCGCGGGACTGGTGGACGCGCTGTCTGGCGAAGGTCCGTTCACCGTCTTTGCGCCCACGGATGAGGCATTCGCCGCCCTGCCCGGAAGGCACCGTCGAAGCCCTGCTCGAAGATCCCACCGGCGATCTGACGCAGATCCTGCTCTACCACGTGGTGCCTGCATGGTCATGGCCGCCGACGTCACCGACGGCCTGGAAGCTGAGACGTTGCAGGGTGGCATGATTACCTTCAGCGTGGGCGACGGCGTCATGATCAACGAGGCATTGTCGCTCTTCCTGGCCGCCTGCCCGGCAGCTGAGACGCCTGCGCCTGCCGCTACCGAAGCGCCTGCCGCCGAACCGGTTGAAGCACCGACCGAGGCGCCCGCTGCCGAACCCACCGAAGAACCGATGGCTGAAGAAGCTGCGGAAGAGATGAGCGATGAGATGAACATCGTCGAGACGGCGATTTCCGCCGGTAGCTTCACTACGCTGGTGGCCGCTGTGGAAGCCGCCGGACTGGTGGACGCGCTGTCTGGCGAAGGTCCGTTCACCGTCTTTGCGCCCACGGATGAGGCATTCGCCGCCCTGCCCGAAGGCACCGTCGAAGCCCTGCTCGAAGATCCCACCGGCGATCTGACGCAGATCCTGCTCTACCACGTGGTGCCTGGCATGGTCATGGCCGCCGACGTCACCGACGGCCTGGAAGCTGAGACGTTGCAGGGTGGCATGGTTACCTTCAGCGTGGGCGACGGCGTCATGATCAACGAGGCCAACATCGTCACCACCGACATCGTGGCCAGCAACGGCGTCATCCACGTGATCGATGCCGTCATCCTGCCGCCCACGGAATAACCCAGCAGCGGTCGGGACAGCCTGTCCTATCGCGGACAGTTCACATATATCGAAAAGACGGTGGCGTGTCCACCGTCTTTTCGCGTGAACGCGCTTTGTTCGCGGGGTGTATTTCACATTGGGGACAGGCCAAGTGCCGGGGACTTTTCGCCGCAGCGAGACGGGGTTTTCGCTTTGTCGCCACATCCATCGTGAAGTCCCCGGCACTTTCGCCCCAAGAATAAAATACACCATCGTTGGCGTGGCGCGCCGAGTGTGGTTAAATGGGCTATCGTTGTCATCAGCACACACGCAGGAGGAAGTATGGAGCGCTACCGAGTGAAGCCGGGCGACAAGGTGGATCTTTCGCAGTGGGACACCGACGACACCGCCGACGTAGACAGCAAGGACGAGGGGAAAGAGCGTTTCAAGGATCTGAACAAGCGCCTTGAAGAACTCCAGGAGACGCTCTACGCGCAGGGCAAGCACAAGTTGCTGATCGTGCTCCAGGCCATGGACACCGGCGGCAAAGACGGCGCCATCCGTCACGTCTTCGACGGCGTGAACCCGCAAGGCGTGAAAGTGGTGCCGTTCAAGGTACCCACCCCCATTGAACTGGCCCACGACTACCTTTGGCGCGTCCACCCGCACACCCCGGCGCGCGGCGAGATGGTGATCTTCAACCGCAGCCACTACGAGGACGTGCTTGTGGTGCGCGTCCACAACCTGGTGCCCGAAGATGTGTGGTCACGGCGCTACGAGCACATCAACGCCTTCGAGAAGCTCCTGGCCGACGAGGGCACGACGATCCTCAAGTTCTACCTGCACATCAGCAAGCAAGAACAGAAGGAGCGCCTACAAGCTCGCCTCGATGATCCATCGAAGCATTGGAAGTTCAGCGCGGGCGATCTGGCCGAGCGCAAGCTGTGGCCCGACTACATGGCCGCCTACGAAGCCGTCCTCAACCACACCAGCACCGAGTGGGCGCCGTGGTACATCGTCCCCGCAGACAGGAAATGGTACCGCAATCTGGTGATCTCCGAGGTCCTCGTGAAGACGCTGGAAGATCTCAACTTGCACTATCCCGAATCGAAGGAACCGCTGGATGGTATTGTGATCGAGTGAGGCGGAACGGCTGATCCCTGCTACGTGAGTTGCCAGGTGGCTGGGTTGAGGAGATCTGGATCGTCGAGGCGCAGCGTGTGCAGCGCTTCGAGTACATCGGCAGGGATCTGCGTATCTACGGCGACGAGGTTTTCGTGGAGTTCGTCGACTGTGCGCACGCCCACCAGCGCGGCGTTGATGTGGGGCTGGGCCAGTGCGAAAGCAACGGCGAGCTGTGCCGCGCTAAGACCGAGTCCACTTTCGGCGGCCAATTGACGGAACCGTTGGGATCGTGTGCGCAGCGGTTCGAGCCGATCCGGCAGGTAGTCGCCACGCTCGGTGAGGACGCCCTGCAACAGGATCGAGCGCGCCACGATGCCGATCTGGGCCTCTTGCGCCTGCGCGAAGACACCGTCGGCCAACCGCTGATCGAGGACCGAATAGGTCGCCTGGATGACGTCGAAAAGGTCGCAGCGTACAGCGGCAGCGGGCGCTTCGACGCCGTAGGTGCTTGCGCCCACCCAGCGCGCTTTGCCGCTGTTGCGCGCACGCTCGAACACGTCGGCGACCACATCGAGTTGGCCGATCAGATCCTGATCCAGGTTGTGAAGCTGCCAGATATCCACGTAGTCGGTCTGCAATGTGCGCAGGCTGGTTTCCAGCACCTCGAACATGTGCCGACGCAGCGCGTCACCGGTGAGTGTCTGCCGGTCGGCGCCTTGCGTGGCGACCTTGGTGGCAATGATCGCCTGATCGCGGCGTCCGCGCAGTGCTTTGCCGATCACATCTTCGGCGGCGCCGTAGGTGCGCGCAGTGTCGATGAAGTTGACGCTGTTTTCCAGCGCAGCGTGGATCAGCGCCACGGCCTCCTCTTCGGGGGGGCGACCGTAGTGGCCGGGGACACGGATGCCGTAGTCGATGCCCAATTCCACTGTCCCCAACGCCAGCGCCGAAACGCGCAGGCCGGTGCGTCCTAGTGTGCGGTATTGCATGTCAGATCCTCGGGTAGCGGAAGCGTAGCGGCCAGCGGAAGCGCAGTTCACGGCGACGACGGAGCCGTTCATCGGGGTCGGTGGGGATGCGCACGCCGCCCAGCACAAACCAAGATGCAACTACCAGCACCGTACCCACGGCAAAGATCGTCACATCGGTCATCCCTGCACGCAGGAGCAACGATCCTGCCACCGGGGCCAGAATGCCACGCAGGCCGATACTGGTTGTCTGCAATGCTGAATACTCCACCACTTTGTCCGGTTCGGCCAGTTGGATGCTGGTGTTGATGAATCCCAGATCGATGCCTGCGGCCACGATGCCCTGCGCAATGAAGGCCGGCAGCAGCAGCCAGGCGTTGTCGGCCCAGATGTAGCAAGCCGGGATGATGGCCCCAATCGCGCAGTTGAAGCGCAGCACCCACAGCCCGCCTTTCTTGTCGATCAGCTTGCCCCAAATGATGAACCCGAGCAGCCAAAAGACGGACTGCGCCAACCCCAACAGCCCGATCTGGCTGTACGACAACCCCAGCCGATCTACCTGCACGATGGGGTATAGGGCGAACCCCAGCAGCGCGCCGAAGCCGTAGATCGAGATGCCCAGCAGGTAGAGCGCGTAGGTGCGGTTGCGCCGCAAGATGTCGAACAGGCTGGAGATCGGTTTGGTCTCACGTGGTGGCAGCGGTCCTTCGTCTACTTGAAGACGGGCAAAGAGCACGGTGGCGAGATACCCATCAGGCCAGCCAACGGGAAGATGATGCGATAGCTGTAGTGATCCAGCGCCCAGCCAGCCAGCGGCGTGATCAGCAGGATGGCGGCCACCATGCCCAGCCGCACCACCGACATCACCTGCCCGCGCACGTGTGGGGTAGATGGCCTGGACCACGCGTATAGGCCGGCGAGGAGAGGTCTCCAGAATCCAAAAGAAGGCCAGCAGCACCAGCATCCAGCCCACGTTGTTGATGAAGGCGAACAGCAGAAAGATACTGCGCGACGCCAACCACATCGCCGCTGCGAATGACTGCGTGCGGCGGCGGCGCATGAGGATCACGCTGAAGGCCACCAGCACCGATCGTAATTCTGGGTGACGTAGAAGCGCCAGCAGATCCGGCGGCGCGCCCAGTTTGCGCAGGACGACGGAATGAACTGCAACGGCGCGCCGAAGAAGATCCCAAGCGCGGCGGAACCGAGCAGTTCAATGTACATGTTGCGCCGCACCAGCGGATCTGGCTCACCGGTCAGCGAACCTTCGATGCGTGACTGCAAGTTGAGCAACCACATGATCTGCTCTCTTACGCTGCGGGTTGGTGTAGCAGTGCGAGTGCTTCTTCTTCCAACTCGGCCAGTCCGGCCTGATCCACAGCGCGGAAGAGTGCGCTTTCTTCTTCTGCGGTCAATGGGCGCTGCGGGCGGCGGAACGCCGCAGTCGATGCCCAGTCGGGTGATCAGCGCCTTCAGGCCAGCGAAAGGCAGCGGTCAACAATGCGTCAATTCGCGGTTCGCCTTCTCTTGCAGCGTCCGCGCCGTCTCCCAATCACCGGTGTGTCAGTCTGGTAGATGGCGCTGAAGGTGGACGGCATCACGTTGTAGGTGCTGCCGATGGCGCCGTGCGCGCCCAGGACCGCCACGAGCACCTCGTCAGAGCCCAAAGCACGGTGACATCGGGGCGCAGATGCACGATGCGTTGCATGTCGTAGAGTTGTAGGCCTGATACTTGATCCCGATACACCTGGGATCTCAGCAGATCGCGCATCAAGTCGGCGTTGATCTCCACACCCGTGGCGCTGGGGATGTTGTAAACGTGGGTGGGCGTGCCGTCGGCGGCTTCGGCGATCAGCCGGTAGTGATCGATGATGGCGGCGGTCGGCGCGGAAGTAGATGGGCGGCTGCAGCACGGCATCCACACCCAGCGCCGCGGCGTGACGGGCCAACTTCTGCGCGTCGGGTGTGGCGATGGCGCCGATGTGGGCGACGATCTTGCCGCGCCTGTTGTTCTGATCGACGACGGTTTCGACAGGCGCGGCGTTCATCGGGTGTCATCAGCAGCCCTTCGCCGGTGCCGCGGCCACGAAGAAGCCGTCTACGCCGCGCCAGCAGGTGATCCACAAGACGGCGGGCGCTGTCGAGGTTGAGCGCAGTGCCGTCCGCGTTCATGGGGTGAGCAACGCAGGCAGAATGCTGCGAATGATTGGGTGGCCGATGGTCATGGTTTCTGTCTCGATTTCTGTAAGAAGTGGGTTGATCTAGGATGCTTGGAGCCGATGCGCCTGCAACGCAGCACGCAAGGCGGCGACATCGCGTAAGCGCAGCGCCTCGATGATGCGTTGATGCTCGTCCACCGCGCTGCGCCGCGACGGATGGCGCCGGGCTGGTGGTAGACGGTGGCGCGGAAGTGTTCCACGAGCAATGGGATCAGGTCGATGAGCACCGAATTGGTGTGGCCTGAAACAGCACCTTGTGAAATTCGATGTCATCGTGTACGGTGCTTTGACTCTTAGCTAGATTGTCGGCCAGATCGCGGTTGATGGCCTCCAGCACGGCGATCTGCGCCTCGGTGGCGCGCTCAGCCATCAACGCAGCCGCGCCATTTCCACCGCAGCAGGCTTCGCTCAGGTTGGTCAAATCGGAGCCGCCGGCGTCGACGGAGATCTGCACCTGCCGGCTGAGCAGCGCGCGATCATGAGGACGTACGAAGATCCCTCGGCCTGCCTTCTTTTCGATCAGCCCGTCGGCCACCAACACGCTGAGCGCCTCGCGCACAATGTTGCGGCTCACCGACAGGCTTTCGCTCAAGACGCGTTCGCTGGGCAGTTGATCACCCGCCTCAAGTTCCTCTGTGAGGATGAAGCGACGGAGCGTGTCGGTTGCCTGCTGCGCCAGCGTATCGCGAGACAATGGTTTGAGCATGTTGCCAAATACCGATATAATTGGTCTACTGATTGGACCACTGTACCATCGCAAGGATCGCGCTGTCAAGAGATTGGGGAGTGGGTAGTCGAGGCCACGTAACGACGAATAAGGCATCCGCCGAGAGAGTACGCCCTCGTGCGAGTCTAGATGGTAAGCGCCGCAGGGGCTCAGGGAATCTTTTCGGCCACCTTGTACCAGTCCCCGATCCCCAGCCCCCGATCCCCAGCCCCACCACAAAGGACAATGTCATGACCGAAATCGGTTTACCGCTGGATGAACTCGACACCCCGGTGCTGTGGGTGGATGTCGAACAATTGGATCAGAACATCGCCATTCTGGCGGAACATTTTCAACGGGCCGGGGTGCAGTGGCGCCCGCATACGAAGGGGATCAAGGCTCCGGTCATCGCGCACAAGTTGGTGAAGGCCGGCGCGATTGGCGTCACCTGCGCCAAGTTGGGCGAGGCCGAGGTGATGGCCGCCGCCGGCGTCGAAGACATCCTCATCGCCAACCAGGTGGTGGGCAAACACAAGATTCAGCGTCTAGTGAATCTGTGCCGCTGGGCCGACGTCAAGATCGCTGTGGACAGCACGGCCACGCTGACCGATCTGAGCCGCGCCGCACAGGAAAAGGGCGTCGAGGTGGGCGTGCTCATCGAGATCGACAGCGGCATGAAGCGCGCCGGCGTGCAGCCTGGAAAACCGGTGGTCGCGCTGGCGCGTACCATCGTCGACCTGCCTGGTCTGCGCTTCGACGGGTTGATGAGTTGGGAAGGTCACTCGCTTTCGGCGCCTTCGCCCGAAGAACGCCGCGCCGAGGCCGCCCGCTCCATCGCCCTGTTGACGGAAAGCGCGGATCTGTGTCGCTCCGCCGGTATCGCCGTGCGCATCGTCAGTTGTGGCGGCAGCGGCACCTTGGATGTGACGCCCATGCTCCCCGGCATCACCGAAGTACAGGCGGGTGGCGCCGTTTTCAACGACGTCACCTACGCCAAGTGGCAGGTGCCTACGCAACCGGCGATCTTTGTGCGTTGCACCGTCACCAGCCGTCCAGCGCTCAATCGCATCATCGTGGACGGTGGCTTCAAAACCATGCCTGCCTGGCTCAATCAGCCGCGCCCGCTGGGCATCGACCACGTAGAAAAGGTCGCCACTTCTGCCGAGCATGGGATTGTCACCTTGTCGGCGCCCAACCACGATGTGAAGGTGGGCGACGGCTGCGATTTTCTGCTGGGGTACGGCGACGCCACCGTCTTCCTGCACGATGCGATCTACGCTGTGCGCAACGGCATTGTCGAAGCGATCTGGCGCGTTGAGGCGCGTGGACGTCTTCGTTAATACACTATTCCATCATGGAAAGGATTCGTAATGGCTTCGCTGCCCTTCGACCAGCCTGGTCGATTCTGGAAAGGCAATTTGCACGCGCATTCCACGTTGTCGGATGGGCGGCTGTCGCCGGAGGAGGTTTGCAAACTGTACGCACAGGAAGGCTACGATTTCTTGTCGTTGACCGATCATTTCCTGGAAAGTTACGGCTGGCCTCTCGCCGACACGCGCCTTTGCCGCACCGATGCGTTCACCACGATCCTCGGCGCGGAACTGCACGCCGGGCTAACTGAACTGGGCGAACGCTGGCACATCCTGGCTGTGGGGCTGCCCCTGGACTTCGCCCCCGCCACCGCAGACGAGACAGGACCCGAGATCGCTGCCCGCGCCCTGGCCGCGGGCGCCTTCGTGGCCGCGGCTCATCCCAACTGGTACTCGCTGAGCGAAGCGGACATCCTTTCGCTGGGCCGGATCGACGCCATCGAAATTTACAACGGCGTTGCCGTCGATCACAACGACCGCGGCGAAAGCTGGCACATTGCCGACGTACTGCTGGGTAAGGGTCACCGCTACACCGCCTGCGCCTGCGACGATTACCACACCAACCCGGCCAACAACGATTTTGGGCGCGGCTGGGTGTGGGTGAAGAGCGAGTCGCTGGATCCCGATGCGTTGGTGACGGCGCTCAAGGCCGGTCACTACTACGCCAGCACCGGCCCGCAAATCCACGATGTACACATCGAAGGCGATTCGATCTTCATCCACTGCTCGCCGGTGGAGCGGATCTGGGTGACGGGCATCGGCAGTCGCACACGACGCACCAACGGCAGCGCTATCACCCGAGCCGAGTTCAACCTGGCCGAGTTCAACAGCCCATTCTGTCGGGTGACGATTCGCGATGTCTTCGGGCGGCAGGCGTGGACAAATCCGATTTGGATGGAGGGGTGACGACGGAGGACGACGGATGATCGACGACGGACGACGGGGGCAGAAGTCTTCACCGACCACTCAATGTCATTAAGCTAAACGACCAACCGTCGAATATCCGCAGAAAGAGCACGCCCTCGTGCGGCTGTTCTCGTGTAGGCCCGCACCTGGGGGTGCTCACTCCGCGCTTCACTGAATTAGGACTTACGCCGCTCCTAGGCGTAGGGGCGCAATATATTGCGCCCTTTCAGGTGCGAATTGCGTAAGTCCTATGAATAACATTGACCTGCAACTTGTAACCAGCAAACCTGCCTCCTCCCTACCGCTTCGCCGCCACTGTCTCTGTCTGCAATCCGCGGACGTGCTCGATCATCTCTTCTTCCTCTTGCACGTACTCGCCAAGCTGGAAGGCGGCGTAGAGATCCCGGCTGCGTGCGAAGTAATCGAGTGCCTGGGCGGTGTCATTTTGTTCGAGGGCGACGTGGCCCAGGTTGTGCAGTGTGGCGGCTTTGTCCATCCATGTGCCACGCTGTTCGGAGAGAATCAGGTCTTTTTCGTACCACTGGAGCGCTTCGGTGTACTTCTGCTGCGCATAGGAGACAGACCCCAGGTTGTTGTAGCAGGTGCTGATCCCGGCCTCGTCGCGGGCGCGCTCGAACATGGAGAGCGCTTCTTGGTAGGCTTTTTCGGCTTCGCTGAAGCGTTCCATGCCTTCGAGTGCAAGCCCGATGTTGTTGTGTGCGCCGGCCACCAGCTGCGGGTTGCCCATGCGCACGGCGATGCGCAAGGCTTTGCGGTGTTGTTCCACGGCTTCTTCGTAGTTGTGCAGGCTGAAGTAGGCGCTGCCCAGGTTGATGTAGGCTGCGGCCAACGAACTGAGTTCACCAGTCTGCGCGACCGCCTCGAACGCCTGCCAAAAATGTTCGAGCGCCTGGCGCGGTTCATCCAACACGCGCAAGGACGTACCCAGATCGGTATGGACGTAGGCCAGTTCCGTCATCATGTCGCCGCGGTCGAAGATGGCGAGGGCGCGGCGCAGCCAATCGATGGCCGCCTCCACTTCGCCGGTGAAAAAAAGCTGCCGGCCGATATTCGCCAGTAACCAACCGTAATCGCGCATATCCCCCAACGCCAAAGACGCCACCGCGCCTGCCGCCAACCAGCGCAAGATCCCCGGCGGGTGACGCCAGAACGCATAGTGCGCCATCGCCAGCGCATAATCCCGCGCCAGACGCAGATCCCGGCGGATACGCGGCAGGTTCACGGGGACATGTGGCAAGCCCATATCTTCCAGCGGATCGCGTATGAAATCCAACGCTGCTTTTCGCCACAGGCGTTCGATGCGCTCGGCGCACCAGTCCGCACCCAGGTGGATGTTGCCCCACTCGGGGTCGATCTCTCGCCAGCGATCCAGCGGTGTTTCCTCGTAGCGTCGCGCCAGGCGGATGTAATAGCCGGCGTGGGTGCGGTTCCAGTCTTCCCCCAACATCACAGCGCCCTGGGCCAGATAACGCCGCACTGCCGGCTGGACCAGATAGCGCTGATTGACAAAGCTTTGCTCCACCAGGGCGCGCGCCGCAAGCGCATCCAGCGTCGTGGCAAATTCCTCATCGTCGCCCAAATCGTCCCAGAAGAGATCGTGCATGGCCTGATTCGCCGCGCCGCCCGCCGCGCTCACCAACCGATCCAGCAGCGGACCGGCCTGTGGCCAGAAGGCTGCGAAATTCTCCACGGCAAACGCTGCCACCGCCGACGTCTCCACAACGCCGTCTTTTTGGGGAAGTTCACTCAACGCCAGATCGACTTCCGCCCAGTTCTGGTAGTCCACCAGCAGCCCCAGGGTCAGGCGCATACTCAGCGGGCGGCCACCGGTGTGCTTGTGCAGTGATTCCACATGGCGGAGCGCCAGTGAACGCACGTCTTCGGGGCCGCGCTGCTGGATGAACGTCACTGTCTCTTCCAACGTCAACCCGGTAAGCGCGAGGTGATGGTCACCCGCCAACTTCAGGATCTGCGGATGGATATCGCGGTCGATCATCAACACGTGCGATTGCCCGCCCGAATCCTGTAGATGACCGATAATCTCGACCAGCGTTTCGATTTCGCGTTCGGTAGCGCCGGAGAGTTCATCAAGGATAAGCAGTCGCTTGCGCCGGTAGAGTTGCTCCAGAATGCCGATGCCCCAGCGATCCTGGCTGACACGGGTGAGCGTGGTGCCAAGCAGCGTGTCCATCGTGCGCACGATGTCATACAGTCTAAAGCTGGAACGGCCGGCCGGCCCCACCCAAATGACGCCGTCGGCGAAATGGTGGATCGTGTTCCAGGCTGCGGCGGTAGCCAGCGTGCTCTTGCCGTAGCCCTGCCCCCCGCTTATGGCAAGGGCAGTGCGGCTGGTCTCATCGGTGAGCCAGCGGTGTAACGTGATCAGTTCCTTGCTGCGTCCGCTGAACCCCTGCAGCCGGTAGGTACCCAGATTGTGTGCGATCTCAGGCCGGCTCGGGGGGAAACGTGTGGGTGACATAGGTTGTGATATTACCGCGAGTTGGAAAGTGAAAGGATCATCACCGGGTATTCGCAACCGGCGGCGAGTTCCTGATTGAGGGCGTCGGTGAGCGTCTGCCCACCTTCGACGCGACCTACGCCACGCTCACTGGCAGCCGGTGAAAGCAGAATCATGTCTGGGCGGATGCGCCGCGCCAGGTGGTTGACGTTCACCGAGCTGACGTTTTCCACGATGTCGACTTTGTCGATCACCCCCTGCTGCACCGCCTCGGGCATAGGCGATGGATCGCTGACCATGATTTCGATATCCGGATTCTTTGTCAGTTGACGAAGCGCCGCTGTACCGACCTTCCCCGCGCCGATAACCCATACTCTCATGTGCAAGCTCCTTTGCCTGTTCGATGACGGATAACGCGCTAGATAAACCCGACGATGCTGGCCAGGTAGAAAAAGACAAAGATGACAACGGCGCTGGGCAGACCCACCCACAACGCGGATCGGATCATGTCTTTGCTGCTCACAGCCCCGGTGACCGCGATCAGCGTCATGCGCGCCGAGCCACTGGGCAGCGAGAAGGCCAGCGCCACGGTGAAGATCGCCGGGATCACCAGCCGCACAGGATCGACGCCGGTGGCGCTGCCCAAAGTGATCAGCACAGGTGTGAGAATCGCGCCAAGCGGCACATTGTTCAGGAATTGGGTCAGCGAAAACGCCAGCAGAATCAGCGCGGCCAATACCACAACGTAGGGCAGGCCCGTCAACGCGGGCGCCACCAGTTCGGCGAACCAGGCGCTGGCCCCGGTCTTGGTCAAGGCGTCGCCCAACGTCAGGCCGGCGCCAATCACAAAGAAGACGCCCCAGTTGACGCCTTTGAGATCGTTCCAGTCCACCACATCTTCTACCGAGAGCAACGCCACCGCCCCAATCGCGATGACGGCGCTGCTCAGCAGCGTGGCAGGCAGTTGCAGCAGCGATTCCAGGCTGGCGCCGGTGATCCAGAGTGTCACCGAAATGGCCAGCACCGCCACAATCTTGCGCTCGGCGCCGGTCAATGCGCCGACGCGTTGCAGTTCCTGGCGCGCGGGGCCGGTCTCCAGTGTGATCGCGGGCATCCGAAACAGCCTGGGCAGGATGAACCAACTCAACGGCAAAAGCAGCAGCACCACCGGCAGGCCATACTGCATCAATCGAGAAAGCCGAAACTACCCAGTTGGGCCAACAAACCACTAGCGATGGCATTTTCGCCGCTGCCCATGATCGTGGCAATCGCCCCCAAACTGGAGCTATGACCAATCGCCAGCAACAGAACAATCAGCGCTTTGCGTCCATCGTCGGGGTTGGGGATTTGCTGTGCAATCGTGATCACCACTGGGATCAACACCGCGGCTGTGGCCGTGTTGAGCACAAACATACTCAGCCCACCGGTGATCACCATCAAGCCCAGGAGTAGTAGATGGAACCGTCCGCCACTGCCCACGATGGCGTAGAGCGCCAGGCGTCTTGTCAATCCATGTTTGCGCAGCGCTTCCGCCAAGAAGAGGCTGCCCAGGATCAGAAAGACGACGGGTGTGCCAAACGGCGCAAACGCGCCTGCTGCCTGATCGATGCCCAACGCGATCTGCATGATCGGCACCAGCAGCGCCGCAATCGGCAACGGCGCAGGCTCCAGCGCCAGGATCGAGCCGGTAAAGACGAACAGCGCCAGCGCGCGGTGACCTTCCAGACTCAGCCCTTCTGGCCGGGGCAGCAGCAACACAATCGTGGTGAGCACGATCACGTAGACCAACCGGCGCAGGTCGAAAACCTTGCGCACACCGGCCTGGAGAGGTTGCTGCAATACCTCCAATGGCGTCACCCGACGTTGGATGCGCCGTTTGGTGGCAACGGTGCGGGTGGCGGCGCGGGTGCGGATTGCCGCCGGATCGACAGGCGCCGTCGGTTCGGGAAAAGCAACATCAGGTGTAGGTTTGCCGTCGCCGTTGGGCGCAGTTGTGCGGCTTGCGCCGATGCTGACCTTGCGCGGCAAAGACGATTTCAAACGGGAACGATTGTAGGCCATGATGGCAACGACTTATCCTTGGGTGCAGATACGCATCCCTTCGAGGGCGGGCAGACTTTCGGCGTGGATTTCGAGCGCCTTTTGTAGCCACACAACGGCTTTGTCACATTCGCGCGGTACTTTGTAGATATGCGCCAGGCCAAGGGAATAGAGGTATTCGATGCGAACTTCGTTTTCATCGAGCAGGGCGATGCCCTTTTCCAGCGTGGGCGCGGCCTCTTCGTAGTTGCGGCGGGCGTAGTAGGCCATGCCCAGATGGGTCACCGCCGGGCCGTACTCAGGATCGAGTTCCACCGCCTTGCGCAGTTCGCGCAAGGCTTGCAGCGTGTCGTTGCTCAGGTAAAGCCCCCAACCCAGCGCGTCCAGCGTCACCGGCGTCTCCATCACCTCGACGGCGGCTTTGTAGCTTTCGATGGCCAGATCCCACTCGTCCAGGGCGCGGTATTGGCGGGCGCGTTCGATGTACAGGTCGAAGCGATCCGGATCGATGGCCAACGCACGGTTGAACTGATCGACTGCCAGGCTGTAATCGCCCTGCAGCTCATAGAGGATCGCCTGATTGCGGATGGCGAGGATATTCTCGGGATCGACGGTCAACGCCTGATCGAGGTACTCCTGGGAACGCGACCAGTTGCCCACGCTACTGTAGATTTCGCCCAATACGGCCAATGTGTCGGCGTGATCCGGTTGCAGATCGAGCGCATCGAAGGCGAAATTGATGGCGGTTTCGTAGTCGCCGTTCCAGTCGAGGACGCGTGCATAGAGCGCAAGCGCGTCGACGTCCTCGGGATCTACTTCTACGGCGCGACGCGCCAGTTCGGTGGCCTGGCTCAGCCGCCGATCCATCAGGTAGAGCTGTCCTTGGGCCACCCAGGGATCGGCGTTGTCTGGCTCCAGGCGGGCGATCTGCTGATACGACTGGATTGCCAGCGGGAATTCACCGCGCGCCAGATGGAGTTCGGCCTCTGCCAGCCAAGAAACGGCGCTGCGTGTCGGTGTGGGCGTGGGTTGAAGCGGCTGTTGCACCAGCCAATCGGGCTGCCGAACGTAGAGATAGTAGCCAAAGAAGCCGATCACAACCAGCCACCACAGCCAGCCAAAGCTGCGACGACGGCGTGGTTTGTACGTGCGATCCAGGTACATTGAGTTGTTTATTTGCGCTGCGGCGCGCCCTTGGCCGACGGCGCCGCGTCTTCCGGTGTCCAGCCTTCAGGCATGGCGGCATCTTCGCCGAAGAAGAATTCCTCCATTTGTAGTTGCAGAAACTGCCGCGCTTGTGGATCGCCCAGGCTCAGCCCATAATGGTTGATGAGGATCACTGAGTGCTGCATCCACATGTCCCACCCCTGCTCAGACACGTTTTCGTAGATGCGCTGTCCCAGTTCGCCGGGGTAAGGTATCCGTTCCAAACCGGGCAGCTCGCGCCCGAGTTTCACACAATTGACCATACGAGCCATTCAAATGCTCCTTTTGAGTTAGGATTTACGCAGTTCACAGGTGTCGGGGTGCAACATGTTGCGCCCTTGCAGGAGAGGCGTGCGTAAGCCCTATGAGTGCAAAGTTCTGTACACAGCCAGGTTGATTATAGCGGTTTCAGAAAGCAGGTGTCAAAGCGGTATGCGAATTTTGTATTTTGGCATGATGGGAACCTTCTCTCTGCCCCCCTTCGATCTGCTCACCCAAAGTGGACACGAGATCGTCGCAGTCGTCACACCGGCAGCGCGCGCACAGACTGCGCCGGTTGCGCCGATCACGCCCCTGCCCGCTGCCGGCGCTCTACTCGAAATCCCACTCATCGCCGATCAAGGTGAACCGACCATCGTCGAGCGCGCCTGGGCGCTGGGGATACCGGTCTACGCGCTGCGGCGTCCCGGCGCGGTGGAATTCCTGGATCTCGTGCGCCAATCGCGAGTGGACGTGGCCTGCGTCGCCTGCTTCAATCGCATCTTCCCTGCGGATCTGCTTACGCTGCCCCCCACGGCTTCCTCAACCTGCATCCATCGCTCTTGCCCCACTACCGCGGCCCTGATCCCATCTTCTGGCAACTGCGCGACGGCGTCGAACCGATGGGCGTCACCGTCCACTGGATGGACGTCGGCGTGGACACCGGCGACATTGCGGCGCAGGCGCCCGTCGCCCTCGAAGACGGGCTTTCAGGGCCGAGATCGAACACCGCGCCGCGGTCACCGGCGCACGTCTGCTGCTCGACGTGTGCGCCGGGCTAGAGCAGGGAAACGCCCAGCGCATCCCCCAGGTTGGGGGCAGCTACCAGCCATCCCCTAGCGCCGAAGACTTCGCCATCCCCGTCACATGGACAGCGCGGCGCGCCTTCAACTTCATCCGCGGTGTGCAGGCGTGGGGCGTCCGCTTCACCGTTCAGCGTGCAGGCGCGCCGCTGCGCCTTTCCAGCGCCCTGGCATGGACAGATGATCCTGCCGAGCCAGGCAGCGTCGTGGGCAAAGATGGGCTTGTCCTAGTTGGGATGGCGGAGGGGACGTTAATTGCGGAAAGTGCGTGATGCGTGGCGTGATGCGTACTACGCACCACGTTCTAGTACGCGTTCCGATCATTCCCCACAATCGTCTGCACAATCGTGCGGATGATGATCTTGATGTCCAGCGCCAGCGACCAGTTCTCGATGTACCAGAGATCGTATTTGGTGCGTTCGGCGATGGACGTGTCACCGCGCATGCCGTTGACCTGCGCCCAGCCCGTCATGCCCGCCTTCTCGCGGTGACGGTCCATGTAGCGCGGGATCTGCTGGCGGAACTGTTCCACGTAGACGGGCGCTCGGGCCGCGGGCCAACCAGGCTCATGTCGCCCATGAAAACGTTGATCAACTGGGGCAGCTCGTCGATGTTGAAGCGGCGCATAAACGATCCGAGTTTGGTGCGGCGTGGGTCGTCGGCGGTGGTCCAACCGGGTCCTTGCTGTTCGGCGTCCTGGCGCATGGAGCGGAATTTGAGAATGCGGAACGGCTTGGCGTCCAATCCCATGCGTTCCTGTACGTAGAAGACCGAACCAGGGCTGTCTAATTTGATCAGGATGGTCACCAGCAGCATGAACGGACTCAGCACCACCAACCCCGCGCCGCTGAAGAGCATGTCCATGCTGCGCTTCAGTGTCAGGCGCCAGCCTTGCAGGGCCACATCACGCATCGTCAGCAACGGCAGGCCACCCAGGTCGCCGATGGTAACCTCACTGGCCATGATCTGGAAGACGTCGGGGAAGACGCGGATGCCCACTTTCTCACGCTCGCACAGGCTGATGATACCCACGATCTCCTGGTGTGAGCTGGGGAGACCGATGATCACCTCGTCGACAGCGTAGGCATCGATCACGGCCGGGATATCGGCGAACGAACCAAGCACCGGCGCGCCCACCGCCGTACGCGTGGCGCGGTTGTCGATGACGCCGACGATGCGGTAACCCAGCTTGGGGTTGCCCAGGATCTTCTGGATGATCATGCGCCCCACTTCGCCGGCCCCGATCAACAGCACACGATCCTCGCCGATCCCCGCGATTGCACCTGCCATTGCACCTGCGCATGGACCATCCGCCCGAAGCTCAAGAAGATGATGCTGAACAACCAGGCGTAGAAGATGAACATGCGGTGGTAATTAAAGTCGCGGAACAGGATCGCCGTCATCGCCACCGTGAGTAGGATCGCCAGCGTGGTCAACGTGATGATGCGGTAGGTTTCGTCCAGGTGGGCGATGGGCGGCGGCGCTGGTACATGCGCTGGGTGAAGAAAAGGAAGAAGAGGATGCCCGTCTGGATCAGCGGCAACACCAGGAACTCGCTGAACGGCCCGATGATCACATCTGGGTTGCGCTGAAGCAGCCAATGCCCCAAGAAGAAGGCCAACCACGTGCTCAGTAGATCCACGCCGGAAAGCGCCAGCAGGAAGAGGATCTGCGGGCGCTTCAACAGCCCGGGGCGTTGCGCCCGCCGGACCGGGTAATCGTGGTATGGACTTGTGGTCAAGCCCTGTTGCATACGAAGATCTCAATCGTCGGAAGCGGCACGGTCAACGTTGGGGCTGGAACTTGCTCTCTCCGCGCAATTGCCACATGCGCAGCGCAATGTCTGCGCCGCCTTTGACGCCGATCCCCAGCAGGATCAGCTTGTCCAGCCACCAGGATGTCTCCGCCTGATAATGCTTGCGATAGAAAATCCACATGGCCTCGTAAAACGCCAAACGCGCCTTGCGGCTGCGCTTGCTGGCGGCTTCTTTCACGTGTGTAATCTCGACCTGCCCGTTGTACCAGACTTCCCAGCCGGCGTCTTTGATGCGCTTGGCCCAGTCGAGATCCTCACCGTACATGAAGTAGCTTTCGTCGAGCAGCCCCACCGCCTCAATCGCCTCACGACGCACCTGCATGTACGCCCCCACCACCGAATCCACGGCATGGACGGCGTCTTCGGGCAGATATTCCAGGTTGTAGGCGTTGAACAGGCGGCTCTGTGGAAACAGTCGGCTCAATCCTGTCATGCGGAAAAAGCTAACCTGCGGCGTGGGGAAGCTGCGTCGGCACGCCCGATCCAGCGTCCCATCGGGTCGGCGCACACGCGGACCAGCCACGCCGACGCGTGGATTTGCGTCCATGAAGGCGAGCATCTGCCCTAGCGCGGTGGGTGGAACCAGCGTGTCTGGATTGAGCAAGAGCACGTAGCGCGGCAACGAAGCCAGGTCAGCGTCGCCCCGGCCTTCAAAACCGGCGGCGCGTATCGCTGCATTGTTCCCGGCGCTGAAACCGCGATTTTCCGCCTGGGCAATCACCCCTGCCAACGGAAATTCACGACGCACCATCTCCGCGCTGCCGTCCTCGCTGGCGTTGTCCACTACACAGACAGCATACGAAAAATCACCCGCCGCCGCAAAGACAGAATTCAGACAGTCTCGCAGCAGATCGCGGGTGTTGTAGTTGAGGATCACAAGCGCCAAATCGAGCGTTGGGGCTGCCGTAGCCACCCCAACGTAGTGATTTGCTTGCTGAAGTTCAGATACTTGCGCCGTCCATGCGGCCCAAGAAAGCGCCGTTGCTCGAACCATAGCCTGTCATCACTCACGATAAGATGAAGTAGGCGACCGACACACGAATATGAGCGGCAGTGCACGTGCCGCTCATATCTTGATGACATTGAGAAGCCAGACGATTGTAGCACGCAGTCGGCGCGGTCAAAGAAAGTGCCGATCTACGTGGGTGGCTCTGCCACCAGTCGCCCGCCGCGTACAGTGCCGCCAATCACCAGCCCGGCGCCGATCAGCACCAGGTTCTTGACAATGTACTGCCCTTCCAGCGTCAGCCCGTAGGGGAAAACGGTCCACACGACATCGGGCAGCACCACCAACGGCAGCGCTGTCCCCGGCATCTGCATAAAGAGCAGCAACAACGTCGCCCGCATGTACTTACCTGTGATCAAGCCCAGCCCGATCAGCGCCTCCCAGATCGCCAGCACCGGCAAGAACAGATCTGGATCGACGAAATAGATTGTGTTGCGCACCAGATCTTCCGCCGGACTCAAACCGGGGAAGAGTTTCAACACGCCAAACCAGAAGAAGACCACACCCAACCCAACCCGCATGATCACAATGCCATAGCGCGCCATCCACGCCGTGATTCGTTTGTCCAGTTGATCGACGGCGGGGCCGATCCCCTGTTGGCGCAACGTATCGAAAGACATCGCATCTCTCCTGTAGATCAGATAAATTGGGTCATTGAAGCAATACAGCCAGTATAGAATACGCCCCCTTGTGAAATCTGTAACGATGCTACCACCCAGGCTGTAAAACGACGAAAGCTTGCTACAAAACCACAAAACCTTAGTTCATCCCCACAAAAGACCGTTACCTTTTTCCTATTGGCAGGAGCCGAAAGCACAGGTATCCTGTAACCAGGAGATGGTTGATAGCGCACTCAACAACTCGGTTGTACGCATAGCGGCAACTCGGTCGTAAGAGAAGACGAATCAACCGCTGAGCGATGCGTCAAGACGGTCGCTACAGCAGGCAGCATCAGCCAATTGTTATCATCCCAGTGGTCATCCCGGGAAAAGATCACGCCAGCCGTGGATCAGCAGTTATCGGAATCGCCGGTTTCATCCACTACCTTTTATCCCTTTCATTTTCATCATTTTGCTCTTTCACCCTTTCACGCTCATTTGTCTCGTGCCGCATTTGTTGAATGATGTTTCAATTCCTTCCTTTGTGGTCTCCTTTTGTGGGTAAGAGTTGAGTAAACATTTCGTGATTCTTGAGTAGTTTTGTTTATCGGTATCCGTTGATTCTCCTCCTGATGATGTGTGGTTGGAATGGTTTGGAAAACAGATGATGCTTTGTGAAGACCCTTCGTTGTGGTGGCGAGGGGTCTTCGCATTTCTGTGACCTTTAATGCCCTTGACCATCCTCTCGACGCCCGCTATAATCGGTGACAGCGGTCATACCATTTGACCGTCACCCTTCCCCTACATCCCAATTTGTCCTAACTGCTGTGTCCTACTTGCTGTGTCCTAGCTGCGTGATATCGGCCTGCGCAAAGCCTCGCCTATGCACGCGATTGCTGATTCTGTGTTTACTGCCGCGCCCGTCGGCAATCTTGGGCGCTGCGTGGACAGATTGCTCGTTTCAACCCGCACCTATCCCACATGCAAAGGAAGAACTATGGCACACGAATCTTTCGGATCGAATGTTCCTCATGGAAAACCGTTGAGTCGTCGCGACATGCTGCGCCTCTCCGCGCTAGGACTGGGCGGGTTGGCCATCGCCGCCTGCGCCCCCGCCGCTGCCCCGCAAGCCGGTTCCAGCAGCGCCGAGCCGGCCAACAACGAGCCGCGCCAGTTGATCTTCTGGGGCCACGATCAGCATCCCATCGACCTCGCCGCCGAAGGCTTCGTGCCGGAACACCCCGAAATCGAGTGGGTGTCGCCGCACCCCGCCGACCGCGGTGAAAAGATCCAGGCCGCCTTCGCCGCAGGCAGCGATCTGCCCGATCTCTACTGGGCCGAAGCCACCGAAGCACAGGACTGGGGCTGCAACGCGCTGCTCCTGGACCTGAGCGAAGAACTCAAGCCCGAACTCGACAACTACCACCCGCTCAAAGTCTCCGAAGCCTTCGTACAGAAGACCGGCCAACACGTGGGCTGGCCCGGCGACATCAGCGTCAGCGGCTGGTACTACCGCCCCGACAAGCTCGAAGAAGCCGGCTACGGCGACATCGACTTCACCTCGTGGACGTGGACCGACTTCTACGCCATGTCCGCGGACCTGGCCAGCCAGGGCATGTACGCCTTCGTCTTCCCCGCCGACGGTTGGAGCGCGCTCTACATGTTCGCACTGCATCAGCTCGGCGGCACCGCCGTCAGCGAAGACGGGCAATCCATCACCATCGACAGCCCCGAAGGCATCGAAGCCATGCAGATCGTCAAGAATCTGTGGGACGCCGGCGGCCTCGACGTGGCGTGGTGGAGCGCGCCATACTGGGCCGCGCTCAAGGAAGGCACGCTGATCGGCGACTTTGCCGCCGCCTGGGCGCGTGGCTTCTGGGAAGCGCAACTGGCCGAATCGGGCGAAGAAACCGCCGCCGAATGGCGCATTGCCCGCTTCCCCGGCGGCGAGGGGATCAAGTATCACACCGGCATCTGGGGCGGCGCACAGTTGATCACCCCGGCCATGGCCAACAACACCGCCGACGCCCTCACCTTCATGAAGTACGCGCTGGGCAGCGTCGACGGCGCCAGCCGCTGTGGGCAGTGGGGCATCATCCCGTCCTATCGCCCGTACCTGCAATCCGACGAATTCCTCAGCATGCGTTCGCCTATCTTCGGTGATTGGGCCTTCAACGAATTCTGGGCCGGCCAGGAACAGGAACTCTCCACCGAGTTCTTCCGCCCGGCAGGTTGGGGCGCGGTGAACACCGTGATCCAGCGCGAAATGCCCACCATCATGACCGGCGAATACGGCCTCGAAGACGGCATGGCCCGCATCAAAGAGCTGGCCACGTCGGATTTCGAGCGGACGAAGTGCATGTAAGGGACTGGGGATCGGGGACTGGGGACTGGGGATTGGGTAAAGTGAGTGATGCCTGCATTGGCGTCTGATCCTCTACCCGATCCCCAGTCCCTAATCCCCAGTCCCCGATCCCCCCCCATTCTGGAGAACGCCATGACAACACAAGCCATGTCGGCCCAACGGCTGCCGACGGAGTCGCGCAAGCCGCTGTGGAAGCGCATCGCCGAGCATTGGATCGACTACCTGTTCATTGCGCCGTTTTTCATTAGCTTTGCGATTTTTGGGCTGTATCCGCTGCTGTGGGCGTTGCAGTTGAGCTTCAGTAGCTGGCGCGGCTTTGGGCCGATGCGCTGGGTGGGCCTGGAAAACTACCAGGTCATGTTCAACGATCCGTACGTGATGCAGTCGTTGGTGAACACGTTGCAGTTCGCCTACATTTTGCTGCCCACCGGTGTCTTCATTTCGATTGTTTTTGCGGTGATACTCAACAACAAAAATGTGTACGGGCGCGGGATCTTCCGCACGATCTACTTTTTGCCCTACGTCACCTCGTCGGTGATCGTGGCGATTGTCTTTACGCAGCTTTTCGACGATCACATGGGCTGGATCAACCAGGGCCTGTCCGTGTTCGGCGTGGACGGCGTCCCCTGGCTGCGCGGCAACCCCTGGGCAGCAAAGACCGTGGTGATCATGCTCACGCACTGGGGCGGCATCGGCTACAACATTCTGCTCTTCCTGGGTGGGTTGCAGGGCATCCCCGAGGAACTGTATGAAGCGGCGCGCATCGACGGCGCCAGCGAATGGCAGATCTTCTGGCGCGTCACCTTGCCGCTGCTGCGTCCGATCATCTTCTTCTTGGTGGTGATCGCCACCATCGGGTTGATGAACATGTTCAACCAGCCGTACATGCTCACCGCGGGCGGCCCGCGCGGGGAAACCACCACCCTGATGCTGCGCCTCTACGAAATCGGCTTCAACGGCAACCGCTTTGGCGACGCCTCGGCCTTCGGCTTCATGATCGGCGCGCTGGTGATCACCATCTCCATCATCCAGATCCGCTTCTTCCGCCGCGGTAGCGCCGGAGAATAGAGAGGATCCGCCATGTCAACCACCACCTACAGCCAAGGACAGACCCGCCGACGCCGCGTTCGTCCTTCGCGCATTGCCACCTACGCGCTGATCTACGGCCTGCTGATCCTGTTTGCGCTGATCTTCCTGTTCCCGTTCTACACCATGTTCATCGGTTCGTTCATGCAGGACAACCAACTTTTCAGCAGCAGCCCCAACATCTGGCCCACCCAGGGCTTTCAAGTGGGCAACTACGCCAAACTCTTCGCCGAATTGGGCTATGCCCAGCCGCTGCTCAATACCTTCATTTTGGCGATTGTGCGCACCGCCGGTGTGCTCTTCTTCTGTTCCCTGGCCGGTTTCGCCTTTGCCAAGCGTCGCTTTCCTGGCCGCGACATGCTTTTCGTGGTGATGCTGGCCACAATGATGCTGCCCACGCAGATCACGTTGATCCCCTGGTATCTGCTCATGGTGAAGACGCTGGGCTGGGGCAACACCTACCTGCCCTTCTGGATTCCCGAATGGGCCACGGCTTTCGGCATCTTCTGGATGCGCCAGTACATCGCCTCCACCATCCCCGACGAGATGATGGAAGCCGCCGCCATCGACGGCTGTTCCGTCTTCGGCACGTTCTGGCGGGTAGTGCTGCCGTTGATCGTCCCCGGCATGGCGGTGTTGGGCATCCTCAACTTTGTGGAAGGCTTCAACCTCTTCCTGGGGCCGCTGCTCATCCTCACCGATCCCGAAAAGATCGATCGCGCCGCTGGCCTCGCCAACTTCAAGGGACCACCGTCGTCGCCCCCCGCTACTCGCTCATGTTCGCCGGCAGTGCCCTGGCCACCCTGCCTCTGCTCATCGTTTTCTTCGCCTTCCAGCGCCAGTTGATCAGCGGGATCATGTCGGGCGCGGTGAAAGGCTGAGGAAGGCAAAAGGATCCCCCATGCTCCTCGATACCCAACAGATCACCGCGCTGCTCGCCCGCTGGGCCGACGCTGTGGAACCTTTCTGGTACGCCCCTGCCGACAATCCCGAGCTTGGCTGCTACGGTCCTGGCTACATCCATTGGGGCGTGCAGTCGAACTTCAACTACGCCGCAGCAATGGCGACGCTGGCCGATCAGCCCGGCGTGGACAACCCCGATCACTGGCGAGGACGCGCCCTCGCTGCCCTGCGTTTCGCCCTGGCATCGCACCACAGCGGAACCCGCACCGGCCTCAACGGCGAACGCTGGGGACACAGTTGGATCAGCATGCTCGGCATCGAGCGCGCCATGCACGGCGTGCAGCGCCTCGCCGCCCACCTCACCGCCGAGGACCACGCCGCGTTGCGCCGCGTCCTCGTGAGTGAGGCCGATTGGCTGCTCCATCACGGTCACCGCGGCGGGCACGCCGGCGTCATCGCCAACGTGTGGAACAGCTCGGGCCGCAACGCGCCCGAATCCAACATCTGGGCGGGCGCGCTGCTGTGGCGCACAGCGCAGATGTTCCCCGACGAAGCCGCCGCGCCCGACTGGGAGGAACTCGCCCACCGCTACTTCATCAACGGTGTCTCCGTCGCCGCCGACGCCGAGGACGATACCATCGTGGCCGGCAAGCCGGTGCGCGAACGCCACGTGGGGGCCAACTTCTTCCCCAACTACGCCCTCGATCACCACGGCTACCTCAACGTGGGCTACATGGCCATCTGCGTCAGCAACGCCGCCATGCTCCACTTCGACATGCGCCGCCTCAACCTTGCCCGCCCCCGCTCGCTCGATCACCATCAGGGCGATCTGTGGGCCGTGTTGCGCCGCTTCATCTTCCCCGACGGTCGCCTGGCCCGCATCGGCGGTGACAGCCGCGTGCGCTACTCGTACTGCCAGGAATACCTGCTGCCGTCGCTTCTCTACGCCGCCGACCACCTGGACGATCCCCACGCGCTCGACCTTGCCCGAAACCAGATCGACCTGATCCAGCAAGAGATCGACGCGTCTGATGATGGCACCTTCTACGGTCGTCGCCTGGGCTGGATGCGCGCCGCCAACCCCCACTACTTCACCCGCCTGGAATCGGATCGGGCCTGCGTGCTGGCGATGGCGTTGAACTACGCCCCGCTTGTCAGCGCAGCCTGCGCCCGCGGACGATTTCGAGTCGTCGGTGGCTGGTGGCTGGCTCGAAGCCGATCACGGCGGGTGATGCATCGATCCGCCACACGGCTGGCCTCCTTTTCCTGAAGCGCCTACGGGTTGACGCAGGCCATGTGCCAGGCCCGACGCCAGCGATCTGGCCGAATGGCAGAGCAACCTGTCCGCACGTCCGCTTTCTGGGCGACGACGGCAGCGCGCCAGACGGCACCGCCGCCTGCTGCGCCAACACATCGACACATTCGACGGCGGCTTCGTCACCTGCGGCGCGGTGCTGGAAGGCGTGGAGATCCGCGTGATGAAGGAGCGAACTGCACTGATCAGGCCGTGAGCCACATCGCCTTCGCCGCTCTGCCCGACGATCACACCTGCGTCGTGCTCCAATACGTCGTCGCCGCGCCGGATCGGGTGGGCTACACCGTGGACGTGAAAAGCCTGCACCTCAACCTGCCCAACGATCTTTTCAACAACTTCCGTCGTCGCATTCACACGCCCACAGGCGCGCATGATCTGTCCGCCCCTGTGAACGCAGACGCCTGCAACGCCGTCGACGGCGACTGGTTGAACGTGGAAGACAAGATCGGTCTGGTCCCCATTTACGGCGGCGATCACTTCGTCTTCGATAGATCGCCACAACGCCGCGGCGGACGCTACGCCTCTCTGTTCGTAGACGAAATCTGCCTTCAGGTGGAAAGGACCACCACCCGCCGCGCCCCCCACGACACCATCTGCGACGTTGGCTTCGTGGTCACGTCTGGTCTAGATTCTCTCGCCGTCTCCCAAATTTCGGGGGACTCGCTGATCTTCGAGCCAGTTGGCGTGCGCGGTGTCTCCGTCCTGGGGCAGGATGGGGTGCGCTACGCGCTGGTGGCGAATTTTGGGGCCGAGGACGTAGCGGTTGAAGTGTGGGGGCGGCAGGTGGTATTGGCCGCGGGGACGGCGAGGGTGATAGCAGAATAAGGCAAAAGGCAAGTAACTGTACAGGTCACGTAGAGGTTTGCGTAGGGCGGAAGACTCGCTTGCCTATGAAGAGACACTTGCTTCCGCCCCACGCAACCCCCTACGGTACTAGTCTCCAATCCCTTGTGATCTCCACCACACGCCCCTCATCGTCGACCCCACAGCCAAAAATCACCAATTCGCCTATCCTGGTCCCCACAGCGCGGACCGTTTCCACCGCGCTCGCATCTTCGCAGTCGAAGACGTGTCCCTCGTATCTTCATCTTTCCAGGAGGCGTTTCATGTCAATTCTTCGAGCTTTACGGTTCCCCGTGCTGCTTGTCTCGCTGCTGGTGTTCGGCCTGATCGCCGCCATCAGCGGTAACTACGCCGGCTCGGCGCTGGCGCAGGAGACCAGCGGCACTGTGCGCGTGGCGATTGTCTACAGCACCGCGGCAAGTGACGCAGCATCCTATGCGGCGCTGTTGAACGCCAACGGCTTCGCGGCGCAAACCTTCGCCGTGGAAGCGCCGGATCTGCCGCAACAGCCGCTGCAGAACCCCGTCTACCTGCCCATGTTGGCGGGCAGCGGCGCAGGGCAGGCGGCGCAGGCGCAGGCTGTCCCCGATTTTTCGCAGTTCGATTTGATCGTCATCGCCGCCGACACCGGTGCAGACGACCAGTTCAGCCCCGAAGCGGGTCTGGTCGAGGCGATCCAGAACAGCGGCCTGCCCGTGGTCGGTTTGGGCGCGGGCGGTTATGCCTTCTTCGGCAAAATCGGCCTCAGCGTCGGCTACCCCAACGGCGCGGCCATCTCCACCACGTCGGTGCAGGTGACCGACTTTGGCGACAGCCAGCCCTACTACACCACCCCCAACGCGCTGGCCTCGGTGGGCGACGAGATTCTGCAGATCTTCGACGCCGAGCAGGCGGGCATCGCCATTTCGCTCAGTGAACGGCTGCCCGAAGGCGTGCGAGTGGCGTCGTCTGCGGCGGGGCAGTATGCCATCGTCAAAGAAGGTCAACGTTACCTGCTGTGGGGTTTCGGCGCATCACCCGACGCCATGACCGACACTGGCCGCGCCCTCTTCGTCAACAGCTTGCAGCAGCAGGCGGCGAAGTTGAACGTGTCCTTGCGCGGGCGCGCCTTCACCCCCGGCGCGGGGATCGAACAGGCGCTGCTCGACGCGTTGGCTTCAGTCGATTCGTTGCATGCCCTGGTGCAGCTCGATCACCTGCCCACGCCCGAGGAAGAGAAAGCCCTGGCCGATGCAGGCATCACGCTGCTCGATTTCCTCAACGGCACCACCTACAGCGCAACCGTGAACAAGTCGGTTGACCCGCAAAACAGCACAGTGACGACGCTGGTGCGCTGGGCCGGCCTCTTCCAACCCGCCGACAAAGTCGATCCCAAGATCATCGCCGGCGTCTTCGAGGATTGGGCCGACGCGGGCGGCGACAACGTCAAGCTGCTGGTGCGCTTCTTCAAAGACGTCCCCAATCAAGCGGCGGAAGCGGTCCTCGCCAAGTTTGCGCCCTCCGCCAGCGTGGCGCACGCCGAACACACCTGGGCGATTGAGTTGAACAAGGCGCAGATCCTCAACCTGGCCGCGGAGGACGCCGTGCAGTGGATCGAAGAAGGCCCCGCGCCGCTGCGCACCTTCAACGACGTCACCCGCAACGAACTCAATGTGGACGCGGTGCAAAGTCCCACCGTCTCCGCCGGTTCCATCTACTACAACGGGCTGGACGGTTCCGGCGTCAACGTCGCCATCTTCGACACCGGCATCAACACCCCCACCTTCAGCCATCCCGACTTCGCCGGTCGGTTGCTGCGCACGTTCAACGACACCAACGGACACGGTTCGCACGTGGCCGGTATCGTGGGCGCAAGCGGCGCACAGTCGGTGGCCAACTGCCCCTACGGCGGCGGCTGCACCGACTTCCAGATGCGCGGCATGGCCCCTGCCGTGGGGCTGGCCCCCTACGGCGGCTGGAACGCAGGCACCATGGACGACGCCGTCAACAACCTGGGCGTCGAGGTGAGCAATCACTCCTACGTCATGGCCTGTGGCATGTACGACAACACCGCCCAGAACGTGGATCAACTTGTGCGCGGCCAGATGACCAGCGGCGGCAACGCCATCCCCGCGCACACGATGGTGTGGGCCGCAGCCAACCAGGGGACAGGCGCACAGTGGTGTACCACCGGCACGCTCCCCGGCGGCGGCGCGGACCCCACCACCGGCCCGCGGCTACTACTCGGTGCTGTCGCCGGCCAAGAACCAGATCGTGGTCGGCTCGCTCAACCCCAGTTCCAACCTTGCCCTGCGCCCCAGCAGCAGCCGCGGCCCCACGTGGGATGGTCGCCTGAAACCCGATGTGATGGCGATTGGCTGCCAGCAGTCCACCGACAACGACTCGCCGGGCTACCGCTCTAGCTGTGGCACCAGCATGGCGTCGCCATCGGTGGCGGGCATCGTGGCGCTGATGACGGAGCAGTATCACAGCACGTTCGGCGGGCGCGCCTGCCGTCTACGCTCAAGGCCATCCTGATCCAGACGGCGTGACCTGATCCACGATCCGGCGCAGGCAGGCTTCGCCGAGTACGGCTGGAACGATCCCGACACCGGTCAGCCCGTGATCTTCCACGCTGGGCCGGATTGGTCCACGGCTACGGCGGTTGGACGCACAGGCCGCGGGCGGGTGTGCGCGGCGGCAACGTCATCGAAGGCACCGTCTCCCTGCCGACACGGTGGAAGAATACACCTTCACCATGCCCGCCGGCCGCACCGACGTGAAGTTCACCCTGGCCTGGGACGACGAACCAGGCAATCCGGCGCTGGCCATCACCGCCGCCCAACTGGTGAACAACCTCGATCTCGAAGTAGTGACCCCAACGGCACGCTCTGGCGACCGTGGGTGGTGCCTGCCCTGCCCCAGTCCAACAACCTGGCCGGCGGCGTGGCGGACCCCATCGTGCGCGCCACACACGTTCTGCCTGCCATACGCGGCGTGGACAACCTCAACAACGTGGAACAGGTGACGGTGAACAATCCCGCCGGTCTGCCCGTGGGCAACTGGACGATTCGGGTACGCTTCTCGGCCCTGCCCAACAACAACCCGCAGCGCTTCTCGCTGGCCGGCGACTTCCGCACGTTGAATATCGTGGAACCGCAAACGGGCAACGTGGCCGAAGCGGGCGATCCCAACAACCCCAACGTGATCCTGGTGGTGCTGGAAGCCGTCAACGCGGTGACCGGACTGCCCGGCGCATCCACGCTGCAAGACGCCGTCCCCGGCGACTTCACGGTAACCATCGACGGCCAAGCTGCCTCGATCCTCAACGGGTTGGCGGTGGGCGATCAGTACTGGCTCAACGTGCGCCCGCAGAGCGGCGTCTACGCCGGCGGCAGCAAGGGTACGATCTCGAAGTGCAGTGGACAGGCTTCGGCAACGACAGTGAGACCCGCGTCAGTCCTCTTCACCGAGCGCGAGGTGACAGACCGAGCCGTCGTCATCGACTACTCGGGCAGCATGAGCGACTACGACAAGATGGGCGCGGCCAGAACGCCGGTCGCCTCTTCGTAGACCAATCACTGGTGGGCGACCGCGTGGCCGTGGTCGGCTTCAGCACCGGCACAGTGACACCCTACCCGCTGGCCGAAGTCAGCGCCGACCCCGGTCAGCCCGAGTTGAACGCGGCCAAGGCGGCCATCGACAGCTTCACTCCCTTCGATCTCACCGCCATCGGCCAGGGCTTGCTCGCCGGCCAGACCGAGGTGACCAAGGCCCCGGCAGACTTCAGCGTGGCCGACGTGATCATCCTCCTCTCCGACGGCATGGAGAACGTGGATCCCCGCTACGACACGCCTGCGGTGAAGGGCGTCATCGAGCCGACGGACACGATTGTCCACACCGTGGCAGTGGGTCCGTCCAATGCGGGGATGCACGCGCTGCTGGCCGACATCGCCGACGACAACGGCGGCGAAAGCTACGTAGTTAACCAGACGGGCGGCGCGGCAGCCGCGGACGCAGCCGCGGTGAGCGCGACGGTCACCGGCCTGGATGCCTGGCCGACGACGCTGCCCAACCGTCTGGGCGACACCTACAAGGCCATCGCCGAGGATCTGTTGGGCGAAAGCCGGCTCTTCCAGGCGCGCGGCGAAGTGGGCAAGCAGGGCGCCGAACGCTGGGAGATCAACGTGCCTGAAGGACTGAGCCGCCTGACCTTCGCCGTCAACTGGACGCTGCCCAACCAGCCGATCCGGCTGCGCGTGGAGGATCCCGAAGGCAACGTCTACGAATACGACAAGATCAACCCGTGGTGCCGCACCGACGCCACCCACGAAACCTGCATCATCGACGAGAAGGTGATCCCTGGCAAGTGGCTGCTCTCGATCCACTTCCTGGAGATTGGCGTGGGCAACGAGTTCATGGTGTGGGCCAGCGCCAAGCACCCGGTCAGCTTCCAACTCTTCATCGGCACACCGGCCCGCGAGCGTGTGGTGGGCCGCCCGATCCAACTGCTGGCCTTCCTCAACCAGGGCGAAAAGCCCCTGGCCGGTCAGGACGTGCAGGTGAAGATCTTCGGCCCGGGTGAAGGCGAATTCGCCGGCAACACGTGGAACCTGCAACTCTTCGACGACGGCGCCCACGGCGACGGTGAAAGCGGTGACGGCATCTACGGCGCCACCTTCAACGAAGGCACGCAGGAAGGGTCCTATGCGGTGCGCGGGCTGGCCAAGGGCAACGGCGCGGACGATCAGCCGTTTGAACTCTACCGCCACACCAGCTTCCACCTGCTGCCCAAGGCGCTCTACATCCACGATGGCGACATCGCCAAGGGCAACGAAGTGAAGACGCTGCTCGAAGACAACGGCATCGGCGTCGATCTGGCCCCGATGGGCAGCGTCATCGGCATCGACCTGCACCGCTACAACCTGGTCATCGTCGGCCCAGAGACGGGTGACCTCGACAAGTGGGGTACCGACGAGATCGTGCGTCATATCATCGGCTCCGAAGTGCCGGTGCTGGGTTATGGCGAGGGCGGCTACGCCTTCTTCGGCAAGCAGAAACTGGCGATTGGCTGGCCCAACGGCGCCCACGGCAGCGGCCATTCCATTCTCTACGGCCTCTCCGGCGATCCGATCTGGGATTACCCGTACGAGGGCATCCTACAAGACAAGGTGTTGCAACTCTACAAAGAAGACAGCAAGCGCGTCGACATCCTGCTCAACGATCAAAACAACGTTGCGGCCTTCGGCTACAACGATCAGGACAGCAAGTACGCCAACCTGGTGATGGAGAGCAACTGGTGGATGCTGTGGGGCTTCCAAGACGGCCCGTCGAAGATGACGGACGTGGGGCAGCGGTTGTTTGTGAACACGGCACATCGTACGCTGCGGTAGAGAAGAAATTAGGCGATTGGGGGATTTCAGAGCGTGTACACGCTCTGAAATCCCCCAATCGCCTAATCCCATCGCCCTCCCGCTAACGCCCCCACGCCCCAATCGCATCCTCAACCCGATCCCCAGTCCCAAGTCCCCAATCCCCCACATTGACGGACCGCGCAGCCGTTGCTACAATGAGTCCGCACCGCACAAAGGTCTGACCAATTTCCCACAGGTTTAGACGTTCAAAATAAATCCCACCAACTTTCAGCGGAGGAATCATGAAACTTGTAACGTACGATGGTGGACAGGGGCCGCGGCTGGGTCTCCTCTCCGGTGACAACGTCGTGGACGTGGCGAGCGCGTCCAACGGCGCCCTGCCCGCGGACATGCGCAGCTTCCTCGAAATGGGTGACGCTGGTCTGACACAGGCCCGCGGCTTGACTTCGGCATCTGGGCTGCCCGTGAGCAGTGTGCGCATCCTGGCGCCGATCAGCAACCCCTCGAAGATCGTGGCCATCGGCCTCAACTACATGGATCACTGCCGCGAACAGGGCATCCAGCCGCCCACCCGCCCCACCACCTTCACCAAGTTTCCCTCGTCCATCATCGGCCCCGGCGACGACATCCGTTGGAATCCCGAACTGACCTCGAAAGTCGACTGGGAAGTGGAACTGGCCGTGGTCATCGGCAAAGAGGCGCGCAACGTCTCGGCGGACAACGCCTTTGATGTCATCGCAGGCTACACCATCTGCCACGACGTCAGCGCGCGTGACCTGCAACTGGAAAAGGGCGATCAGTGGATCGTGGGCAAGTCGCTCGACACCTTCTGCCCGCTGGGGCCGGTCATCGTCACCAAAGACGAGATCGCGGATCCCCATGATCTGGGGCTGCGTTGTCTGGTCAACGGCAAAGCGGTGCAGGATTCCAACACCAAGGAACTGATCTTCAACATCCCCTACCTGATCGAATACCTGACCAAAGGCATCACCCTGCTGCCCGGTGACGTGATCACCACCGGCACACCCGACGGCGTGGGCGCTTCCTCACCCCGCCCATCTTCCTCAAGGACGGCGACGAAGTGACCGTGGAGATCGACGGCATCGGCGCCATGACCAACCGCTGCGTCGAGGAGAAATAACCATGAGCGGCGAAACCTTTCTGCTGACCGGTTCCCTGGGGTGCATCGGGGCGTGGGTCCTACGCAATCTGGTTTCCGAAGGGGCCAACATCGTCGCCTCGGATCTGGCCACCGATCCGATCCGCCCCGGTCAACTGCTTTCGGATGAAGAACTGGGGCGCATCCACTTCACCAAGTTGGATGTCACCGACCGCAAGGCTGTGGTGGGCATGGTGGCCGAACACGGCGTCACCCACATCATCCACCTGGCCGGCTTGCAGGTGCCTTTCTGTCGGGCCAACCCGTCGGTGGGTGCGGCGGTGAACGTGGTAGGCACGGTGAACATCCTCGAAGCCGCCCGCGAAAACTGGGGCCAGGTGAAGGGGCTGTCCTACGCCAGTTCGTTGGCTGTGCTCGGGCCGAGCAATCTCTACCCCGAAACGCCCGTGCGCGATGACGTAGACCGCATCCCGCAGACGCTCTACGGCGTCTACAAAACCGCCAACGAAGAGACGGCGCGCATCTACTGGCAGGATTGGCAGATTCCCAGCATCGGCCTGCGCCCGTACATCGTCTACGGCGTGGCCCGCGATCAGGGCATGACGTCGGACATTGCCAAGGCGATCCTGGCGACGGTGGCGGGCAAGCCGTATCACATCAAATTCGGCGGCCCCGTGGCGCTGCAATACGCCGACGACGTAGCGAAGATGTTCATCGCCTGCGCCCGTTCCGGCTACCAGGGCGCAACCGCTTGCAACCTGCGCAATGATGTCCTTGACGTGGGCGAATTCGTGTCGGTGCTCAAAGAGGAACTGCCCAGCGCGCAGGTCACCTGGCAGGGAGACAACCTGCTCCCCTTCCCCGCCGATCTCGACGACAGCGGGCTGCGCAGCATCATCGGCGACGTACCGCACACGGCGTTACGCGCTGCGATCCGCGACACAGCGGACCGTTTTGCGGCGTTGCTGAGTGCAGGCAAGGTGGATCTGGCGCAGTTGAATTAGGCAACTGAGGTAGTTGGATAGTGTAGACGCGATGATGGGATGATGAGGATGATGATCTCGGCGAGATCATCATCCCATCATCGCGTTCTTCCCACATTGTTGTCAGGCGACGTTGTCAGGCGACGGCCAACCCACCGTCCACCAGGTAATCCGCCCCGTTGGCATAACTTGCATCGTCCGTCGCCAGGAAGGTGATGAACGGCGCGATGTCGTCGGGAGTGCCGGGTCGGCCCAGCGGGATCTGCGCTCGCAGGCGTGCGTCGCGGCCTTCGGGATCGGGGTGATCGTCGTGCATGGGCGTCCGCTCCAGCGCGCCAGGACAGACCGCCACGCAGCGAATGCCATGTTTGGCGTAGTGGACGGCCACGTAGCGGTTCAGCCCCATCAGCCCGTGTTTGCTCGCCACATAGGCCGGGTTGCCCGAACGCCCGCTGTACGCCGTCACCGAAATGACGATGACCACCACGCCGCCGGTCCCCTGCGCCACCATCTGGGCCAGGCCATGCTTGAGCGTGAGGAAGACGCCGCGGTAGTTGACGTTCTGCGTGCGATCCCACACGTCCTCGGGCAGGGTGTGCAGGTCGTGGTCCTCGCGGTGGAGTTGGATGCCGGCGTTGGGGACGAGGATGTCGAGTTTGCCCCACGCGTCCACTGTCTTTGCCACGGCGGCGGCCACCTGTGCGCCGTCCGCCACGTCGGCGACCACGGCGATGGCCTCATGACCGGCGGCGCGCAGATCCGCGGCCACCTGCTCCACGGCGGCGGCGGGCAGGCCGGTCACCGCGATCTTTGCGCCTTCCTCGGCCATGCGCCACGCCGTCGCCGCGCCGATGCCACTCCCCGCGCCGGTGATCAAAGCGACGCGTCCACTGAGTTTCATGACTGCCTCCTCAATCTTCAAAGTCGATCCCGGCCTCGATGGCCTCGGCCACGCGCATGGACTTGACCGCGTTTTGGAAGTTGGATCGAGTGGGCGCGCCGCTGTGAATGGCGTGGAAAAACTCCACGTACTCGCCCACGATGCCGCGCTCGACGATCTCCGGTCCTGTGCCGCCGGGGATGGTGCGACGCAGCAGTCGCTGTTCGTGCAACACCGGCGCGAAGACATTTTCCTCGATCACAATCTCGCCGTCGTCTTCCCACAGCGGCCCGTAGAGGAAGGCCGTGCGTTGCGGGCTGTGGACTTCCAACCGTTCACCCTGCGCCCCGGTGCAAGGGAAAATCTTGAGCAGCCCACGCAGTCCACTCGCGAAGGTGAGATCGGAAACGCGGATCCACGTTTCGTTCTGCGGATGCGGACGGCGTTCGGTGCGCGCCGCCTGGATCGGCCCGAACAGGTACGTCATGAAGTTGATCCAGTGGATGCCGGTTTCGAGGGCGAAGGACGGGTCCTGGCGGTTGTGGCGGAAGAAGTGACCTTCGACGAAGAAGAGATCGTCCATCTCGTCAACAATCTTTTTGAAGACGTTGTTGAGCGGGGTGAAGCGCCGGTTGAAGGCCACCACATTGGTCGTTGTCACCAGATCGGCCAGCCGTTGCGCCTGCGCGCTGCTGATCCCCGGCGGCTTTTCGGAGAAGATGGGCAGTCCGCGCGGCGCAATCTGCTCGATCACCGACACCAGCGCCTCCGGTGACACCGCCACCGGCGAAGGCGTCGATCTCGTCGTCGGCCAGCACCTCGTGCATGGACGCATAGACCCGCTCGAAGCCGTACTGCGTCGCCACCGCCTGAGCGGTCCCCTGATCCAGGCTGAAGATCCCGCGCAGCCGGATCGCGGGCGCGTCCACATCATCCCGTACGTGCGCCAGCGCCGGAAATGATACTTACGCTTCAGTTACCGCTGCCGATGAAGGCGATGTTATCTCTGCCCATACACATCTCGAATACCGGTCGTACAGCTTCGCCACGTCCTCGGCGGGGATCTCCTCGATCTGGCCGATCTGCATAGCCAGCCATACGGACTTGGCGACGTCTTCGGTCATGACCGCGGCTTTGACCGCGGCTTCAGCGTTCTTGCCGATGGTGAAGACGCCATGTTGGCGCAGCAGTACCGCTTTGCTGTCACCGATGTTGTCGATTACCTGCTTGCCGATGGCCTCGCTGCCGATGAGGGCGAAGCCGGCCAGCGGAATCGGCCCGCCGAACTCGTCGGCGATGGCGGTAAGGCAGACGGGGATCGACTTGCCCACCGCCGCGAACGCCGTGGCGTAGGGCGAGTGGGTGTGCACCACACCGTTGACATCGGGCCGGTGACGGTAGATGTAGCAGTGGCTCAACGTGTCGGAGGACGGGCTGAGATCGCCCTCCACAATGTTGCCGTCGAGATCGACCACCACGTGGTGCTCAGGCCGCAAGTGCTCATAGCGCACCCCGCTGGGCTTGATCACCACCAACCCCGACTCCGGGTCCCGCGCGCTGACATTGCCGCCGGTCCACTTGACGAGGTCGTTCTTGGGTAGTTCCAGGTGCAGATGGTAGAGCTGTTCTTTGAGGGATTCGAGCATTGGAGCAACCTTTCGTAATGCGTGATGCGTAATGCGTAATTCGACAAGTGCAATCTCGACGCGTAATCGAACGAGTCGCACCGACAACAAACTTTACAAATCACGCATTACGCATTACGAGTTATTCTTTACCCTCGCACTCTCTTCCGCAACGCTTTCAGCCGCTTCATCACATCATTTGCGCCGCGACCGAAGTAGTCGTGGAGGATGAGGTAGTCGGCGTAGAGTTCGTTGTAGACTTCGACGTGCTCGGGAATGGGTTTGTAGACGATGTCTTGCAGGGTGGCCATGTGGGCAGCGGCGTCGACGATGTCGTCGTAGCCACCCGCGGCTTTGCCTGCTGCCACGGCGGCAAACATGGCCGATCCTTTGGCCCCGGCCTGTTCGGTGCCGCTGATCTTGATCTCACGCCCGGTGACGTCGGCGTAGATCTGCATGAGCAGCTTGTTGCGCCCGGGCAGGCCACCGGCGGCCACCAACTCGTTGATGGGGACGCCGCTCTCCTCGAACGATTCGACGATGACGCGGGTGCCATAGGCGGTGGCCTCGATCAGGGCGTGTATTATGTCCTCGGCCTTGGTGGCCAGCGTCATGCCCACCATCATGCCGGTCAGGTCCACGTCCACGAGGACGGAGCGGTTGCCGTTCCACCAGTCCAGCGCCAGCAGACCGTGTTCGCCCGGCTTCTGCGCTGCGGCCTTCTCTTCCAGCAGTTGGTGGATGTTGACGCCGCGCTGTTCGGCTTCCTCGAAATAGGATGGCGGCACGCAGTTGTCGGTGAGCCAGGCAAAGTGATCGCCCACACAAGACTGCCCCGCTTCGTAGCCGTACAGCCCGGCCACGATGCCGTCTTCCACCACACCGCACATGCCCTCGACGACCTTTTCCTCGTCGCCCATCACCAGGTGACAGGTAGAAGTGCCCATGATCATCACCATCGTCCCCGGCGCGGTGACGGTGGACGCGGGGACGGCGACGTGCGCGTCCACGTTGCCGATGGGGACGGCGATGCCCGGCTTCAACCTGATCTGCGCCGCCATTTCGGGCGTCAACGAACCGGCGCTCGCCCAGCGGGTAGATCTCGGTGGATAGCTTGGTGCTGGTGAGGTCAGCCAGCCGCAGGTCGAGGGCGGCGAAGAAATCACTGCCGGGATAGCCCTTCTCCTTGTTCCAGATCGCTTTGTAGCCCGCGGTGCAGGAGGCGCCGTTCCTGGCCGGTGAGTTGCCACACGATCCAGTCGGCGGCTTCCACGAAGCGGTCGGCGGCGTCGAAGATCTCGGGCGCTTTGTTCAGCGTCTCCCAGATCTTGGGGATCATCCACTCCGACGAAATCTTGCCGCCGTAGAGGCCCAGCCATTCCTCGCCCCGCTCTTCGGCGATGGCGTTGAGTTTGTTGGCTTCAGGCTGGGCGGCGTGGTGCTTCCACAGCTTGATCCAGGAAAACGGATTGTTGCGCAGTTCGGGGATCTGGCAGAGCGGCGTGCCGTCGGCCTTCACCGGCAGCATGGTGCAGGCGGTGAAGTCGGTGCCGATGCCGATCACGTCCTCGGGGCTGACGCCCGCTTCGGCCAGCACCCGTGGGATCGTCGCCTTGAGCACTTCGATGTAGTCTTGCGGGTTCTGCAGGGCGAAATCGGGGGGCAGTGGTTTGCTGTCACCGGGCAGGTGCTCGTCGATCACGCCGTCGCCGTAGGTATGCACCGCCGTCGCCACCTCTTCGCCGGTAGCCACATTCACCAGCACCGCACGTCCTGATTCGGTGCCGTAGTCAACGCCGATTGTGTATTTTGTATTGGACATGGTTTGCTCCTGGGAGAATTTCCGATTGACGATTGACGATTGTCGTGTTGAGCGAGTGAACGGTTATCTGGATCAGCTTCCCGATGAGTCTTTCCCACAACGGCGTCACATACTCAACGAGACAATCGTAAATCGTCAATCAAAAATCGTAAATATCACGCGCTTTCCCTCACCACCAACCGCGGCCCGATCACGATCTCGTCGCCGTCGGGGTTGGGGTCCACCGCGCCGTTGAGCAGGGCGTGCAGCGCGCCCACGGCCTGGCTACCGACGCGATCAAGATCCTGGTGGATGGTGGTGAGGGCTGGATAGAAGAATGCGGATTCGGGCATGTCGTCGAAGCCGACGACGGCCACGTCTTCGGGGACGCGGCGGCCCAAGGACCGGGCGGCCTTGATCGCGCCCAGCGCCATGCTGTCGTTGGCCACGAAGACGCCGTCCACGTCGGGGTGACGGGCGAGCAGCACGCTCAGCGCGACTTCGCCACTGGCCGCGGACCAGTCGCCCTCGGCGATCAGCGTGTCATCGACCGGGAGATCGTGGGCGATGAGCGACTCTCGCCAGCCATGGTCGCGTTCCTGTGCTTCCCACCAGGCGTGGCTGCCGTTGATCAGCCCCAGCTTGCGCCGTCCGCGGGCGATGAGGTGATCCACGGCTTGGCGTCCGCCGCGGCGGTTGTCCACGCGCACGCTGGTGACGCCGGGCCGACGCTGCATGGTGATGAAGACGATGGGCAGATCGAACTCGGCCACACTGTCTACGACCCAGTCGAGGTTGTTACCGATTTCAGGCACGGCCCAGATCACGCCGTCCACGTGCGATTCGATGAACTGACCGACGATGCGCTGCGGATTGTGCGTAATGGCGTCGGTGAGCATCTGCGGGAGGACGGTGTATCCTTGCTGGTTGGCCTGCCGCACAATCCCCGCCAACGTCTGCGAAGGACCGTACAGCCCCAACCCAAAGCTGACCACGCCAATCGTGTTGCTGCTGCCGCTGAGCAGGCTGCGCGCCAACCGGCTGGGATGATATCCGCGCCGGTCGATGATCTCCTGCACACGCAGCCGCGTCTCCTCGGCCACGTTGACGTGTCCATTCACCACGCGCGAAACCGTCTGCGCCGAGACCCCGGCCTCGCGCGCAATTTCGACGATGGTGACTCTGCGGTTGCGCATGGGTGGCTCCTGTGGTGCGTGAGAGAGTGAAATGCGTAATACGTAATCCGTAATTCTTAGAGTGCAATTCGCCAATGAAGCACCAATCGTGCTTGACCAATTACGCATTACGAATTACGAATTACCACCCTCGCAGCCCCGTCGAATGATAGTACAAATCATTCCACCGCAGCGTGTTTTTGAAATCGTAGAGCGTGGTGGATGGGTCGATCAGGGCGAATTCGATGCCGGCCATTTCGGCAAAGTCTTGCAGGTGTTGCACGGTGAGCGCCTGGCTGAAGCCGGTGTGGTGCGCGCCGCCGCCGATCATCCATGCCGACGCGGCAATTTTCAGGTTCGGGTGGGGGATCCACAGCGCACGCGCCACGGGCAGTTTGGGCAGCGGCGCGTCAGGGACAACGGTGTCCACGGTGTTGACCAACATGCGATAGCGGTCGCCCAGGTCGATGACGGTGGCGTTGAGGCCAGGACCGGCAGGCACGTCGAAGACCAGGCGCACAGGATCGGCCTTGCCGCCGATGCCCAGCGGATGCACTTCCACGTTGGGTTTGCCGTCGGCGATGGTGGGGCAGATCTCCAGCATGTGCGCGCCCAGCACCTTCATGCCGTCGGGCGAGAAGTGATAGGTGTAGTCTTCCATGAACGACGTGCCGCCGGGCAGTCCTTGCGCCATGAACTTCATGGATCGCACCAGCGCCGCCGTCTTCCAGTCACCTTCCGCGCCGAAGCCGTAGCCGTCGGCCATCAAGCGCTGCGACGGCAGGCCGGGCAGTTGCTTGAGACCATGCAGGTTCTCGAAGGTGTCGGTGTAGGCTTTGAAGCCGCCCGCGGTGAGGAAGGAGCGGATGCCGATCTCGATGGCGGCGGCGTCGCGCAGGGCGTAGCGCATGTCGCCGCCGACCTGAAGCGGCGCGGCCAGGGTGTAAGCGCTTTCGTACTCTTCGATCAGATCGTCGATCTGCTGTTCGGTGGCGGCGTTGACATGCGGCACTAGATCGCCCAGGCCGTAGCCGTTTGTGGCGTAGCCGAACTGGATCTGCGCCGACACCTTGTCACCCTCGGTGACGGCGACTTCGCGCATGTTGTCGCCGAAGCGGGCGATCTTCATGTTCTGCGAATCGTGCCAGGCCGCCGCGGCGCGCGCCCACACATCCACTTCGGCGACGGTTTCGGGATCCTGCCAATGGCCCACCACAACCTTGTGGGCAATGCGCAGCCGTGCGCCCATGAAGCCGAACTCACGGCCACCGTGCGCGGTTTGGTGCAGGTTCATGAAATCCATGTCGATGCTGTCCCACGGGATGTCGCGGCCGTATTGGGTGTGTAGTTGCAGCAACGGCTTGTTGAGCTGCGACAGCCCGGCGATCCACATCTTGGCGGGGGAAAAGGTGTGCATCCATGCCACGATGCCGATGCAGTTTTCGGCGCTGTTGGCCTCGATGCAGACGCGGCGGATCTCGTCGGGTGTGGTCACAATCGGGCGGAAGACCACGTTCACCGACAGCGCGGCGGACGCGTCCAACGCCGCGGCGACCTGGCGGGCGTCCTCGGCGACCTGTTCCAGCGCCTCCGGTCCATACAAATGCTGGCTGCCGGTGACAAACCAAAGTTCGAGCGGTTGGAAGATTTTTTCAGCCATGAAACGCTCCTCGTGCGGGGTGGATGGCGGCGTACCGGGGCAAGGCAAACCAGGCAACGTCGAATTGCCTGTCACAAAGTACGCCAAAGAAGAAAATAGGAATTTACCGCCCTGCAACTCCAGTGGGGTGGAGATCCAGTGCGGCGCTAAAATCCGAAGCGAAGACTGATGATGTTAAGGTTAACAGGTGATGGGGTAGATGTCAATATATTTGTGAATATTTGTGATTGGGGATTTGTGATTGGGGATTGGGAGGAGTGAGTTGGCGCGGATCGGGGCCGTTGGTGGGGTAAACAAAAGATGATGGGATGATGAGGATGATGGTCTACACGACCCATCATCCTCATCATCCCATCATCGCTTTTTCAGACCAATTGACTCTACCCAGTCCCCAGTCCCTGATCCCCAGTCCCCAATCCCTACTGTAACGGATTCCACTTCATGGACAATCCCAGCGCCGCCAGGACGAGGATCGCGCCCAGCGAGGTGAAGGCGAAGCTGACTTCGGTGGTTTCGTGGCGCATGATCAAGGACGTGGGTAGGTTCTCGAAGACTTCTTGCAGTTCGTCGGCGCTTTCAGGGGCGTAGTATTCGGCGCCGGTCATTTCGGAGACGCGCATCAGCGTCTCTTCGTCGATGCCGCGGCGGAAGCGGCCACCGCCGCCACCCCAGCCACCGCCCCAACTGAAGGGATCGCCAGGGCCGCTGCCCCACGGATCGCCCTGCGCGATGAGGCCCGAGCAGTCCATGACGCCGCCGTTGGCGGTGCCGAAGCCGATGGTGTAGACACGGATGCCGCGGTCTACGGCCTGTTGCGCCGCAATCAGCGGCTCAGGACCGGCGTTGCTCGCCCCATCGGTCAAGAGGACGATGATACTGGGCGCGTAGGCGCCGTTGGGGACGGCGGTCACGGCTGGGTCGGATGAACTGCGCGTGCTGGGCGCGACGCTGGTGTCCACTTCGGCGATGGCGTCGATGGATTCGAGGATGGCGCTGCCGATGGCCGTCCTTCGCCCGGTGATCAGGCTTTCTACGACGTCGGCCAGCAACTCCTGATCGGTGGTGGGCGACTGCACCAGTTCACCGAAACCGGCGAAGGCCACAATGCCGATCTGCGTGTTCGACGGCTGGCGACGGATGAAGTTCTGGGCCGCGTCCTTGGCGGCGTGGAGGCGCGTCGGTTCAATGTCGTTGGAGCACATGCTGCGCGACACGTCCAGCGCCAGCACAATCGTTGTCTGCCCGGCAGGCACACTGGTGATGGTTACCGGGCGGGCCATGGCCAGGATCAGGCTGCTCATGGCCAGCAAAAACATGGCGAAAGGCAGGTGACGGCGTAACCGTGAATGCTGCGGCATGGCGGCGCGGATCAAGGACAAACTCGAATAGCGCACCGCGAATTGACGCTTGCGGCGCAGCATCCACACATACGCCCCCACCGCCAGCGGCACGAGCAAGAGCAGAATCAAAAACAAGGGCCAAAGTAAGTCCATAAAGCGTCCTCCAAACAAACACCGGGAGAAGACAAAATGCAAATTGCATAAGGCAAAGGGCAAAAGTGATCACTTCCGCAACTCGCAATTCGCAACTCGCAGTTTTTTCTCACGGTACGCGTCCAAACCAGAGCATCGAGAGCGCGCCGCCGATGATCAGCAAGAGGATGCTGACCCCGGCAAAGAGCGATGTCACCTCCATTGGGTCGGCTTCGATGGTGAGTTGTGGTTCCAGCGCGGCGTAGACGGCGCTGAGTTCTTCTTCGTCGACGGCGTTGAAGTAGCTGCCTTCGGTGAGCGCAGCGATGCCTTGCAGCGTCCCCTCGTCCAGCCGGGTGAAGACCTGGAAGCCTTCCACCTCCAGCACAGCGCCTTCGCTGCTGCCGATGCCGATGGGGTAGATGCGCACGCCGCGGTCCGCCGCTATCTGGGCCGCTTCAAACGGATCGGGCGGGGCGGTGTTTTCGCCGTCGGTGAGCATGACGATGGCCGCCGAGCGGAAGCTGCCCGCGGGGACAGGCTCCGGCGTGGCGGTGGGTTCGGGCGTCAGGTTGCTGTAGATGGGCGGCGGTTCGTTGCGGGCGAAGACGCTGTCCACGGCCAACAAGATCCCTTGCCCCAACGACGTACCCCGCTCCGGCCCCATGCGGGCGATGGCGGCGAGGACTTCGTCCTGGTTGTTGGTGGGCGCGAGGACGGGCAAGCCGCCGTCGCTGAAGGCCACCACGCCAATGCGCACGGTGCTGGGCTGGCGCAGCACGAACTCAGTGGCGGCGGCTTTGGCCGCTTCCATGCGCGACGGCTCCATGTCCGTGGCGCCCATGCTGCCGGAGACGTCGAAGGCCAGCACGATGGTCCCCTGCAAGCGGGGCAGGCTGACCACAGCCTGCGGTCGCGCCAGGGCCACGAGCAAGGCGATTAACCCCACGAGGAAGAGCAACGCGGGCACATGCCGACGCCGTCCTAGCGAGGAGGGGCCACTGCTGGCCTGGACGAAGCCCAGTGATCCATAGCGTTCCGCGATCTGCCGCCGTCGCCGCTGGTTGCGCACATACAGCGCCACCAACACAGGGACGACCAGCAGCGAAAATAGCATTGTGGGCCAGATAAAGGACATAGATCCGCCCTGGGTCAGAATTTTTGATCCACGAAGGCACACGAAGATACACAAATTAGCGTCGCCGTCGCTTGCGCAGGGTGGCGAAGCGGACGATTGCTTTGACGAGATCCTCTTCGGTGGAGAGGGAGAGCGCATCGACGCCGGCGCGTTTGAAGGCGGCGTCGATGGCGGCTTCGCGTTGGGCTGCGGCTTCTTGGAAACGACGACGAAAGCCGACGTCGTTGGTGTCGACGTAGAGTTGTTCGCCGGTCTCGGCGTCTTCCATCACGATCAGGCCGACATTGGGGATCTCGACTTCGCGTGGATCCCAAAGGCGGATGGCGAGCACTTCGTGTTTGCGGCTGAGCAGGTTCAGCGCACGTTCCCAACCCGGTTCGCTGATGAAGTCGGAGACGAGGAAGATCAGCGAACGGCGTCTGATCGAGTGCAGGCCGGTTTCGATCAACTTCGTCAGGTTGGTGGGTCCGCTGCGGCGCGGTTCGGGCTGGTTGAGCAGATCGTTGACGATGCGCAGCACCTGGATGCGTCCACCGCGAGCAGGGATCATCTTGTCTACGCGGTCGCTGTAGAAGACGGCGCCGACGTTGTTGCCATGTCGGGTGAGCAGCCGCGACACGGTGGTGACAAAGTCCACCAGCACCGAGCGTTTCTGGTTTTGTAGCGCGCCGAAGTCCATGGACGGGCTGAGATCGAGCAAGAACCAGCCGGTGACGTCGCGCTCCTCGACGTATTGGCGCACGTACGGCGTGTCCATGCGCGCTGTGACGTTCCAATCGATGTAGCGGATGTCGTCCTGCGGCTGGTATTCGCGCAGATCGGCGAAGTCGAGGCCGTGGCCGTAGAAGAGGCTGCGGTAGTCGCCCTGCAACAGGCCGTCGAGGCGACGGATCACATGCCAATCCAGCCGGATCAGGATGCGTTCAGGCGCCGACGCGGCGGTTGGTGTACTCATGGAGCGGCACCTCGGGCACAGGAATGCGGGTGAGGATCTGTTCGAGCAGATCGTCGCCCGTCACGTTGTCGGAGAGGGCTTCGTACGAGAGCACCAGGCGGTGGCGGATCACGTCGGGCGCCACGTCGAGGACGTCGTTGGGCAAGACGTAGGCGCGCTGCCGCACAAAGGCCAGCGCTCGCGCCGCCAGGATCAGGTTGATCGAGGCGCGGGGGCTTGCGCCGAAGGTGATGTAGTGTTGCAGATCGGCCAAACCCACCCGCTGCGGCTCGCGTGTGGCTGTCACCAGCTTGACGGCAAATTCCATCAGCGCCGGGTCGGCGTAGACCTTGTCCACTTCCTGCTGCAACTCCATCAACTTGTCGGTGTCGAGGACACGCTGCACCGGCGGCATGGGGCTGGTCATGCGTTCCACGATCACGAATTCCTCGGTGGCCGAGGGGTAGCCCACCAGCACCTTGAGCATGAAACGGTCCACCTGGGCTTCGGGCAGGGCGTAGGTGCCTTCGTTCTCGATGGGGTTCTGTGTCGCCAGCACCAGGAACGGCTGCGGCACGGGGTAGGTCTCGCGGGCGATGGTCACCTGGCGTTCCTGCATCACTTCGAGCAGGGCGCTCTGCACCTTGGCCGGGGCGCGGTTGATCTCGTCGGCCAGGAGCAGGTTGGTGAAGACCGGCCCAAACGAGGTATTGAACTCGCCCGTCTTCTGATTGTAGATGCGCGTGCCCACGAGGTCGGCGGGGACGAGATCGGGCGTGAACTGGATGCGCTTGAACTCGCCGCCGATCACCTGGGCCAGCGTCTTGATCGCCATCGTCTTGGCCAGGCCGGGCACGCCTTCCACAAGGATGTGTCCGCGCGCCAGGAGGGCCACGATCAGCCGCTCCAGCAGGTGATCCTGGCCCACGATCACCTTCTTCACCTCGTACAACACCCGTTCCATCAGAGCGCCGTGCTCTGGGCTAAGCAAACGTTCCATTAAGTTCTCCTTTTTGGGGAAGAGATTAGCCGATTAGGTGATTAAGGGCTGTGTTGAGCAAGTTGATCGCTCTGCCGATTGTTGCCGATCAGAGGAAATCATCACTTCTACCAGCCAACAAAAATCTCCTAATCGCCCAATCCCCCAATCTCCTCGTCAGTACGGCGGCAATCCCGCAGCCCCACCGGCCACGTCAATCGGCACCGCAAAGCCAATCCCGATGAACACGCTTTCGTCCGTCGGGTTGACCAGACCGGCGACGATGCCCACGACCTGCCCGTAACGGTTGAGCAGGGGACCACCGGAGTTGCCGGGGTTGACGGCGGCGTCGATCTGGATCAGGCCGTCGATGCGCTGGCTGCTGTTGATGGGCTGGATCGAGCGGTCGAAGCCGGAGATGACGCCCGAACTCATCGAGGCGTACAGACCCAACGGATGCCCGACGACGAAGGCTTCGTCGCCCACGTTCATGGCGTTGGGGTTGCCCAGGATCGCCGGGATGAGCAGCGGCGGTAGACGGTCGGGGCGCAGCACGGCGATGTCCTTTTCGGGGTCTGCGCCCACGACTTCACCCGACGTCTCGAAGCCATCGGCAAAGGTGAGCAGGATGTTGGTCGCACTCGCCACCACATGCAGGCTGGTGAGGATGTCCCCTTCGCTGCTGACGACGACGCCGGTACCCATGCCGCGGGCGCCGCCTTCTTCGTCCTGTGCGGGGATCAGGCCCAGTCTGTTGTTCGCCTCGTCGAGAGGACCGTCCTGGCCGGGAACGCGGCCGGTTTGGATCAGCACAATGGCCGGCTGCACAGCGCGAAAGGCCAGCGACGAGTAGGCAGGTACAGGCGTGGCCGATGCCATCACCTCGGTGGCCGCCTCGACCACGTCGTTGCGGGTCAGTGGAGTTTCTTCGGGATTGAGGGCGCTGTAGATGAGGACGGCAATCAGCGCCGCCGCCACACCGCCAACAAAGAGGACTGCATGGCCGATGTAGGGCCGAAGACGCTGCACCCGTTGTCGCCACAGCGCCGGTTGAAGCGCAGAAGGGACATTCATTCATGCCTCCTGCTACGGGAAAGGATAGGCACGCTATCTTGAAGTAGGCGCAGTATACGCAGAAACGTAGGCCGGTTCAAGTTGGATCGAATACAAAGAAGAAGAGATGATTGAAGAATAAAGGAAGAATAAAGATTGGGGCGACGCCGTTGACGGTCATTGGCAACAGCGTCGGCCCAGTCTTTATTCGGTGTGCATCTCTTGAACGTTGAGGGGCGGGGGATTGGATCTGTGATACTCGGTGGACTCACACGTGCGAGGGCGCTTCGTTGCCGGCTTCCAACGCGGCGCGGCGGATGTCTACGAAGAAGAGCAGGCCCAGGCCGAGGATGAAGAAGATGATTACAGAGAGGATGCCCAGCCGGTAGCTGCCAGTGAATTGCAGCGCCAGCCCAAACACCAGCGGACCAATCCAACTGGTGCCGCGTTCGCTGATCTCGTAGAGGCTGAAGTATTCGGCCTCGCGGCCTTCGGGAATCATGAGCGAGTAGGCCGAGCGGCTCAACGCCTGGCTGCCGCCCAACACCAGCGCAATCGCCGCCGCCATGCCGAAGAACTGCGCTTCGGTCTGCAAGAAGGCGTAGGCGTAGATGATCGTCCCTGTCCAGATGAAAAGGCTGGCGATGAGCGTGCGCTTGGTGCCGAAGCGCCGGGCGATGAAGCCGAACGCCAGCGCGCCGAGGAAGGCCACAAACTGCACCATCAGGATCACCGCCACCAGTGACGATTCGCCGATGCCCAGTTCCTGGTTGCCAAACTGTGACGAAAGCGCGATCACTGTCTGGATGCCGTCGTTGAAGAGAAGGTAGGCGATCAAAAAGAGCATGGTCTGTGGGTAGCGGGGCAGGTTGCGCAGCGTGTGACCAAGCTGGCTGAAGCCCACGGTGAGCAGGCGTTGTCCTGGCGGCAGGTGCTTCACCGCGTGCCGTCGCCGCAGGTTCATCAGCGGGATCACCGTGAAGATTGCCCACCAGATCCCCGCCGATGCCATGCTGATGCGTACCGCAAAGCCCGACGTCAGCCCGAACGACTCCGCGTTCAAGAAGAGCACCAGGTTGAGCGCCAGCAGAATGCCGCCGCCCAGGTAGCCCATCGCCCAGCCTTCCGACGAGACCTTGTCGCGCCGATCCGCCGACGCGATTTCAGGCAGGAAGGCGTTGTAGAAGACAATCGATGCGCCGAAACTCAGGTTGGCGATCAAAAAGAGCACGCCGCCCAGCAGGTAGTTGTCACCTTGCAGGAAGTAGAGCGCCATCGTGGCGAACGCGCCGATGTAGGCGAAGACGCCCAACATCTCTTTCTTGCGGTTGGAGTAGTCGGCAAACGCGCCCAGAAGCGGCAGGATCAGCACCTGTAACAGCACCGAAAGAGACACCATGTAGGGGAAGAACGAATCGGATCGGATCGGCAACCATGCGCCCAGCGGATAGACGAAACCGGCTGCGTCCGCGGCGGCTTTGGTGACATTCGTCAGATACGGTCCCAAGAACACGGTGACCACAGTCGTGGAAAAGGCCGAATTGGCCCAATCGTAGAAATACCACCCGATCTGTTCACGGCGGCTCTCGGCGACAGGCGCGACTTGGGACATGGCGGGATTCCTTCCTACGCAGGCACCGGGAAATCCTGCACCATCTCGAGGACGTCGAAACGCACACGCTCTTGTAGCGATTCGTCTTCGGGATTGCGCGCGATGATGGCGATCCAGCGCCCGATCTGCTCGAACTGCGCTTCCTTCATGCCGCGGGTGGTGGCGGCGGGGCTACCCAGACGGATGCCGCTGGTCACCATAGCCGGGCGCGGATCGAAGGGGATCATGTTCTTGTTGGTGTGGATGGCGGCGTTGTCCAGCGCCTTCTCCACCGCCTTGCCTGTCACCGCCTCTGAGCCGACGCTGTTCAGATCCAGCAGCAGCAGGTGATTGTCGGTGCCGCCACTCACCACGCGCAGCCCTTCGGCTTGCAGCGTGGCGGCCAGCGCCTGGGCGTTGCGCAGCACCTGCTGTTGGTAGTCTTTGAATGAAGGTTCCAGCGCCAGTTTGAAGCCTACCGCCTTGGCCGCGATGATGTGCATCAACGGCCCGCCCTGCATCCCAGGGAAGACGGAGCGGTCGATGGCCTTGCCGTACTGCTCACGGCACAGGATCAGCCCACCGCGCGTGCCGCGCAGCGTCTTGTGTGTCGTCGTCGTCACCACGTCGCAGTAGGGGACAGGATCCGGATGCAGGCCCGTGGCGATGAGGCCGGCCACGTGGGCCATGTCCATCATGAGCAGGCAACCCACCTTGTCGGCGATGGCGCGCAGACGGGGATAGTCGAAGTGGCGCGGGTAGGCGCTGGCGCCCACCAATAGCAGCTTGGGCTTCACCTCAAGCGCCATGCGCTCGATCTCATCGTAATCCAACTTCTCGGTTTCCGGGTTCAGCCCGTAGTGGACGAAGTTGTAGTAGTGGCCGGAGCTGTTCAGGTGAAACCCGTGGCTCAGGTGACCACCATGATCCAGCTTCATGGCCAACACGGTGTCGCCTGGCTGGAGCAGCGCCATGTAGACGGCCGCATTGGCCTGCGCGCCTGAATGGGGCTGCACGTTGGCGTGTTCGGCCCCGAAAAGCTGCTTGGCTCGCTCGATGGCGATGCGCTCGGCCACGTCCACATACTGGCAGCCGCCGTAGTAGCGACGACCGGGGTATCCTTCGGCGTATTTGTTGGTCAGCACACTGCCTGCTGCCGCCAACACTGCGGGGAAGACGTAGTTTTCACTGGCGATCAGCTCGATCCCATCCGACTGCCGGTGACGTTCCAACTCGATAGCTTGGTAGATTTCTGGATCAACTTCCGAGAGGATGCGCCGCGGGTCCGGTTGATCGACCCATGCGGTCCAATGTTGCGCGTCTTCGGAAGGATGAACGGGGGCGATCTGCGCCATGAATCTTTCTCCTTGAAGTAAAAACAATCTGCACGAGAGCAATTGCAGATGAGCGGAGGAACCATAGCACGGATCAGGTGGATCGTCAACGTTTTGGGCTATGTTTTGGTGGGTGATTTGGCCTTCGCTTCTCTGTACGTGGTACAATCGGCGCAGAGATTATCCACTGTGTAGCAGAATCAGGACGTCTATGTCTATTGAAATACAGTGCAACGAAGCCATCTTCGCCTTCACAGATGGGCAGACATTCAGTGAATACGCCCACCGCTTTGAGCCGGAGCAGCGCCTGGCGTTGACTCGCCGCTACGACGCTGTGCGTGTCCCTGTGGACGCGCAAAGCACGCTTGCCACGTATCCGGTGTGGCTGTACTGGGTGCTGCTGGTCAGCGACGACACACCCGACACGCTGATGGTGCTGCCCATCGTGCAGCGGATGGCCGAGCTCTCGCCGCGCATCGATCTGCGCGTCCTCTCCGACGAGGCCGATCTCTCGGCGCTCAACGAACTGGTAGACGACGAGATCGATCTCGACGAGGCCCTGGCCGACATCGACCTGCCCCGTCTGTTCATCTTCGACGAAGAATGGAACCAACAGGCTCAGTGGGGACTGCGCCCCGAGGCCGCCGAAGCGCGCCTCGATGAATGGTTGACGTCGAACCCTGATTACGAGCAACTTTTGGCCGAAGATGAAACAGACGATTCGGCGCGATTGGATCAGTTGATTTCGGATCTCACGGCGCAGATGCGCCTGTGGTACAACCATGATCTCACTAGCGCCTGCATCGCTGAGATCATGGCGCTGTTGGATGAGTTGAACAGTGACGACTCAGAGTAGCACCTAGATAGATTGGATCTATCCCAATGAACACCCTGTTGACCCTGCGGCGCGCACCTGTGCTGGTCGCATTTGTGCTGACGCTGCTGCTTTCGGCCTGCGCACCACACCAGTACACGGCGTTGGTTTTCCAAGAAGATTCGCCTGCCGCCGACATCGTCGGCACCGATTACAGCGGTGAAACCTACCGGTTAAGCGACCACCGCGGCGAGTTGTCTCTGATCTTCTTCGGCTATACCTTCTGCCCCGATGTCTGCCCGTTGACGCTGGGCAACATGTCGCAGACGTACAAGATCCTCGAAGATGAATCGCCAAATCTGGTGGAGGATCTGAACGTCCTCTTTGTCTCCGTTGATCCGGAACGCGATACGCCGGATCGGCTGGCGCAGTATGTGCCGCTGTTCAATCCCGCCTTCCACGGCCTGTACATCCCCGCCGACGAGTTGGCGCCGATCAAATCGGCCTATGGCATCTACGCCGAGAAAAACACCGAAGTCGCCGGGAAGACAGCCGCCGACTATCTCATCGATCATACGGCGGGCGTCTACGTGGTGGATCGCCAGGGCAACCTGCGCGCGCTTTTCAAGCACGACACCGATCCCAAGCTGATCGCTGCCGACATCAAGCAACTCTTGAAACTACGCTGAAAGAACATTGCCATCCTGTGTTGAGATCGCCGCGCCGCATCGCCCCAAGCCTGTTACGTCGAATCGGTTTCCTGACGCTCAGCCTCCTGGCCTTGAGTTTGGGGACCTTCTCGGCGTTGCAGGCGGGTGTGGAGCTGCTGCGGCTCGACATTGTCCCCCTGGCCGACCGTGTGCGCATCGAGTGGGAAACCACCAGCGAATATGACATCAGCGCCTTCCAACTCTACTACAAGCTGGAAAGCGAAGCCGAAGCTGAGTACAAAGCCATCGGCCAACCCATCACCGCGCAAGGTGAACTGGAGAGTGGCGCCCTCTACAAAGCGGAATTCTTCCAGTTGCAGCCCGACACCAGCTATTGCTTTCGGCTGAAAGAGATCCCAAGCAACGACGAACCGGGCGAGGAATTCGAGCGTTGCGGCTACGGCATCAACACCCGGCCCACGCCTACCTTTACCGCCACGCCCACCATCACACCCATCCCCACCGAAACGCCCATCCCCACATCAACGCCCTTCCCTTCGCCGTTGCCCACCAGCCCGCTGCCCACACCAACGCCCACCAGCACACCCACGGTTGACCCAACCACAGAAGCCCAGGGCGGCGTTGCTGTGGTGACGGCGCCTGCGCCGGCCCCGACCTTCATCGTCCTCACCGCCACGCCCACGAACACACCCGTTGTCTTTGCGCCCACGCCGACGGCGTTGCCTGTGGCCACGCCTGCTGCGATCCTGCCCGGCTTCGGTGTCGACGGGCTGCTGGGTTGGTCCGCGGGCGCAGGCTTCGAAGACGTGATGGCGCTGCTCTTTTGTGTGGGCGGCATCGGCCTGGCGCTTCTCGGCGTGATGGCCCTGCTGGGGACGATCTTCTACCTGAGATCGCGGATGTAGCCCATGCGTACGTTCATCGCCATTGACCTGCCCGCCGCTGTCAAGCAGGAAATGCGCGCACTGCAACGGCGGCTGCAAAATGATCTTCGTCCTATCGGCGGCGACCGCCTTTTCAAGTGGACCAATCCAGACAAGGTCCACGTGACATTGCGCTTCCTGGGCGAAACCAGCGACACACAAGTCGACCAGATTCACGCAGATCTACGCCGCATCACAGCGGACGCGATCCCCTTTGCGCTGAATTTGGACGGTATCGGCGTCTTCCCCAACTGGCCGCGGGTGCGGGTGCTGTGGGCGGGGGTGAGCGGGGAATTGGCCGCGCTGCACAGGTTGCAGCAGGCAGTGGAAACAGCCGCGCAGGCAGCAGGCTTCGTAGCCGAGGACAAGTCCTTCTCCCCCCACATCACCCTGGCCAGGACCAGCAACGACGCCCGCAGCGAACAAATCCGGCGTACCGGTGAATTCCTACGCGCCTGGTCTGCGCAGCAGAGGGCTGGCGGCGGCGCAGAGTGGCGCGTCCACGAAATCGTCCACATGCAGAGTCAACTTCGGCCCGCGGGCGCTGTCTACACCGCGCTGGCACATTACTCGCTTGGATACCAATAGCGGTGAACTGACGGGATCGGGAGATTAAGCGATTGGGAGATTGGGCGATTGGTGCAGAAACCTAATCTCCCAATCTCAAATCTCCAACCGGGTGGCATTGATCTGGAAGCTCACAATCTCAACACAGTTCCCGGTCCCCCATAGGCGTTAAGTTAAGCGTCGTAGACACAGGTGCCGGGGACTTTTCGTCGCAGCGAGACGGGGTCATCACTCCTGGCGACTCGTCCAACATGAAGTCCCCGGCACTTTCCCTGGTCCTTAACTTAATGCCGATGCCCCAATCCCCAATCCCTACCGAACCGTCACCGTTAAGCTGAAATCCACGCCGCCCTGCCCGCCGTTGAGGACCTCGACGATGTAATCGCCGCTCAGCGGCAATAGACCGGTCCACTGCTGGGAGCGGTATTCGCCGCCGATCAGATGCCGGCCATTTGGATCGATGAGCGTGATACCGGCGAACACACTCTGTGCGCTCAGATTAAGCGTCATCGTCTGCCCTGCCGCAGCGCGAAGGACGTAGCGTTTCGGCGCAATCGCAGTGGCGTAGCCTCTTACCGTGGCCGAAATCCCACCTGGTGCAAACTGAATGCGTTCACGTCCGTCGGGTTCAGCGCCGCCTACCGGAATGCGTAGTTGCTGCCCAACAAAGATCACCGTGGTGCGCAGGTTATTCGCCGCCTGAATCGCCGCCACGGTGACGCCGTAACGCTGTGCAATGGACGAAAGCGTATCGCCTCGCGTCACAACATAGGCGGTCTCCGCCGCCGAGCGCACAAGCAGACTTTGCCCCGCATAGATCCGTGTCGATGACAGATTGTTGAGCCGCATCAGCACATCGACAGTAGTATCGAAGCGCCGGGCGATGGCCGAAAGCGTGTCCCCGCGCTGTACGGTGTAGTAGACAGCTTGCGTCTCCTGGCGAGAGGACGCAGCCAGCGCGTTCTGTGGCGTCATCAGTACGCCCAAGGACGAAACCGCCAACACACAAACCAGCAGAAGCCGTAGCATCCAATGAAAACGCATAGAATCTCCTTTTCAGGACTTTTGATCTGAAATCACGTCCGCTTGCCACAAAATAGCAGGCGCGACGTTTCGCAACCGCTTGAATCTGCGTTTCAAAGGCGGCTACATCTTCTTCGATTCGGATCTTGTGAGGTGGAAAACGATTCTACAGCGGAGAAAGTTTCACCGGCGGTTACTGACTGCGGCTACTGACTGCTGAGGTGAAGGAAAAAATAGCTGTTTAGGCGGCGGTTCAGTTCTGTCTGCGCTTCGTCTCGGCTCCAACCGTAGCGCGCCTGAAGCATGGAAAGATGAAACTCGTGGCGTTCGTCAACACATTGCAACCGTGGCACACTCAAAGTTTTGGGCAGGGCAACGCGCCTTGCATTCGCCGTGTTGTTGAAACCGTTGAGATTGGAGAGCATCGTATCCTCCTGCTGACAGTATTCTAAACCGCACACACCAGAAGAATACCACAATCGCAGCGTTTGATCCACATCGAATTGACGGAGAAATCTACCACGACCTTTGGTTCGCTTTCTGCGCTGTGGTAGACTTGCCCTATGCACTTCATTGCGCCGCCGTGTGGTCGGCTGGAGGTTTGTTTGTGGAAAAACTGATCGTGGCGTGTGTGCAGCAGCGCATGCGCCTGCCTGATACATTGGACAGCTATCGTGACGATCTGCGACGTTTTCTGCGCGTCGCAGCCAACAAGCGGGCGCGCCTGGTGATCTTTCCTGAGCTGGCGGGCATGATGGTGGCGCCGTCGCTGCTACGCGGCACACAGGCCACGCTCTTCAAGCGCATGGATCGCGCCCAGCGGCGGCAAGCATCGCTGTGGGAGAAGCTCGGTGGGCAGATGGCAGGTGTGGCCGCGCGACTGCTCAACGTGGATCTACGTCGGCTGTTTCAGGGGCTGTTGGATGTCGACGCCGCAGTATTTTGGCAGGCGTATGTGGATCTCTTCGGCGGGCTGGCCAAAGAGTTCGACATGACCATCGTCGCGCCCAGCGCCTACCTGCCCGATCCGCTGGACGGCGTCATTCGCAACATTGCTGCCGTCTTCGGCCCCACTGGTGATCTGTTGGGCTACCAGGCCAAAGGACTGCTCCACAGCGAAGATGCCGACCTGGCGCAGCCCGGCGCCGAGTGGCGTGTCATCCCTACCGATGTGGGGCGCATCGGCCTGATGTTGGGCAGCGACATGCTCTATCCCGAAGTTGGGCGTCTGCTGGCCTACCAGGGCGCCGAAATCCTCGTTGGGCAGGCCGCCGCCAGCGAACGCGCCCTCTACGAAAAGCTGCGCGCCGGCATGTTGGCGCGCATGCAGGAAAACCAGCTATTTGCCGCCGTCAGCTTCCTGGTCGGCCCCAACGAATTTGGTCGCCGACCCGAGCGCGCCGCGTTTGTGGGCAAGTCGGCCATCCTTGCGCCCCAGGAGTTGACGCCGGAATCCAGCGGCATTCTGGTGGAAATGTCCAATGTGCGCAGCGAAAGCGTCCTCGCCGCCGTGTGGGACTTCCCCGCGCTTCAGCTGCTGTGGGAGGCCACCGATACGCCGATCCGCAGCTTGACCTCGATGCAGCAGATGGCGCCGATGCTGGCTGCGCTCTACCAGCAACTCAACCGGTTGCCCAAGCATCCCGAACAACACGTTTTGCCGGATCACGCTCACGAAGACCACAACAGCGTGAAGCTGCACCACCTCGACGATCTCCCCGTCCTCGCTTCGGTGACGGCGCGCTGGCCTCTGGCCGCCAACCACCATGAAACGCCGCTCCACCACGAGCAGGACATCGATGATCCGCTCATTGAGCTTCCTCAAGCCGAAGACGAACCCGCCGCCTTCCTGCGCGCCGCCCGCGCCCATCCCGGCGTCGAACCGCCTGAAGTCGAAGAAGAGACGCAGGAGATGGATGCGCTGCTGGAGCCGAAACCGAAGGAGGATGGGGGGGGACTGGGGACTGGCGATTAGGGACTGGGGATTGGAGGCTGGACAGATGTTGCTGTGCTTGCTCGCTGAACGTGTCTGGTTGGCTGGGGATTGGGAGATTAAGCGATTGGGCGATTAGGGATCGTCAAGCGCGAATTGGTCGCTCTGTCGATTGTTGCCGATCAGAGGAAATCATCTCAATCAGCCAACAAAAATCACCTAATCGCCCAATCCCCCACTCTTTTCTCACAACAGCGCAATCCAATTGCACAACCGCCTACTCAACCCCATCCCCAATCCCCAACTTCACCGCTGCCTCGGCCAACACCTGATTCGATGCGATCAGCGGCGCGGGGAGATCGCCATCGTTCAGGGCCAGGGGGAGCTCGGTGCAGCCCAGGATCAACGCCTGCGCGCCTCGCTCCAGGAGACGTTCACCCGCAGCCGCCAATTGTGCGCGGTTCCCCGCGGACGCACCACACGTCTTGATGCCGGATGCGCCGTAGATGGCGTCCATGATCTGCGCGATCTCGTCCTCGATAGGGAGCACGGGGGTCAGCCCGACCTCGATCAGCGCCTGCTGATACAACCCCACCGCCAACGTGCCACTCGTCGCCAAAATGCCCACGCGTGCCACCTGCGGGTGATCGCGGCGGATCGCCTGCGCCGTCTCCGTGATCATGTCCACGATGGGCAGCCCGCCCTGCGCCCGTAGATCGGGCAGGTAGTAGTGCGCCGTGTTGCAGGCGATGACGGCGAAATCTGCGCCCATCTGCACCAGTTGACGCAGCCCAGCCACCATTACCGGGCGCGGATCGGCCCCGTCGTGCAGGATCGCCTCGCTGCGGTCAGGCACCGCCGGGTTGCTCACAATCACCACGGGGATGTGCTCCTGATCGCGCCGCGCCGGTGTCGCCTTCACAATCCGGTCGAAGAGATCGACGGTGGCCGCGGGTCCCATGCCGCCGAGGATGCCGATGGTTTTCATGTGGGGGTCTCCGTTGGGGGGATGGGATGATGAAGATGATGGGATGATGGGGGATCGTCATCTCCATCATCCCATCATCTTCATCATCTCGTTATCTTATCTGCCAACACCAGATGGTCGATATCCGCTCGTTCCACGCTCCCTACCGCAAACCCCAAAAACCGATCCGCAATCGAGACGAAAGCCGGCGGGATGTCGGTGAGGTAGAAGCGGACGTTGGGCGTGGCGTTGGTGGACGGTGACGCACGGTAGCCGAGAATATCACGGGCAACGTGGGCGGCGTGTTCGCCGCAGTCGATCAGGTGGACGGACGGCAGCAATTCGTGCAGCAGCGGCTTGAGTAGTGGATAGTGCGTGCAGCCGAGGACAAGCGTGTCGATGTCGGGCGAGCCGGCGGCGCTGCTGTGGGCGAAGAGGTGTTCGAGGTAATCCTGCGCCACGAGGCGGGTGGCGGGGTGATCGGTCCACCCTTCCTCCACCAGCGGCACAAAGAGCGGACAGGCGAAACTGTGCACCGCCGGGGCGGGATTGTGTCTGTTCAAGGCGTGGATGGCAGCGGGATAGGCCCCACTAGTCACCGTGCCGCGTGTGCCGATGACGCCGATCTGTCCACGGCGCGTGGACCGCAACGCCGCCTGCGCTGCCGGTTCGATCATGCCGACGACGGGGATGTCCACGGCGGCGCGGATTGTCTCCAGCGCCACCGCCGACGCCGTGTTACACGCCACCACGATCAACTGCACGCCCTGGTCCAGCAAAAATTGAGCGCATTGACCGGCGAAGAGGCGTACTGTCTCCGCCGACTTGGTGCCGTAGGGCACCCGCGCCGAATCGCCCAGGTAGATGTAGGATTCGTCGGGCATGAGGCGCAGGAGTTCACGCAACACACTCAGCCCGCCGATTCCCGAATCAAAGACGCCAATTGACGCCGTCATTAGGACCTTACGTGCATATCGCCCACGGCGATCCACTTGTACGTCGTCAGTTCCTCCAACCCCATCGGGCCGCGGGCATGGAGCTTCTGCGTGCTCACAGCCACCTCAGCGCCAAGACCAAACTGGCCGCCGTCGTTGAAGCGAGTGCTGGCGTTGACAAAGACCGCCGACGAGTTGATGGCATTGACGAAATGGGTGATGTTGGCCAGGTCGTTGCTGAGGATGCCGTCGGAATGGTCCATGCTGTGTTCCTGGATGTGCTCGATGGCTTCGTCCAGCGTGTCCACAATCTTCACGCCGAGGATCAGCGTCATCCATTCGGTGTCGAAATCGTCCGGCCCCGCTTCGAGGACGTGCGCGCCCTGGTTGAGCAGGTGGGGCAGGGCGTCGGGCGTGGCGCGCAGTTCCACCTTCTTTGCGGCCATGCGTTTGGCCAGCTTGGGCAAGAATTCGGCAGCCACGGCGCGGTTGACCAGCACTGTGTCCAGCGAATTGCAAACGCTAGGACGCTGCACCCGTCCGTTCTCGATGACGTCGAGCGAGCGATCCTGGTCGGCGCTGATATCGACGTAGAGGTGACAGACACCCACGCCGCCGGTGATCACGGGGATGGTGGCCTGTTCGCGGCAAAGTTTGTGCAGCGAGTTGCCGCCGCGGGGATGATCATGTCTACGAACTGGTCCATGCGCAGCAGTTCGGTGACCAGGGAAGCGATCCGGGTTGGCGATGTACTGGATGGCGGTGGTGGGGATGCCGCACTTTTCCAGCGCTGCCGAAATTACCGACACCAGCGCCATGTTGCTGCGCAATGTCTCTTTGCCGCCGCGCAGGATCACGGCGTTGCCCGTCTTGAGGCAGAGGGTGGCGATGTCGATGGTCACGTTGGGGCGTGCTTCGTAGATGACGCCGAGCACGCCGATGGGGATGCGCCGACGGCTGAGGCGGATGCCGTTGGGCAGCACGCGATTCTCGATCTCCGATCCCACCGGATCGGGCAGTTCGGCCACCTTGCGGGCGTCCGCGGCCAGGCCGGCGATGCGCGCCGGGGTCAGCAACAGGCGATCCAGCAGCGCCTCACTCAGGCCGTTGGCGGGCGTCGGCAATGTCCTGTGCGTTCTGCGCCATGACGTATTCCGCCTGGGCCTCCAGTTCGTCGGCAATCGTCACCAGCGCCGCGTTCTTGGCGGCGGACGACAACAGCGCCAACTGCCGGCTCGCCAGCCGCGCCGCCCGCCCCATTGCAGGCAGATCGATGATTTGGATGGTGGGTTCGGTTCGTTCGATGGTGATCGTCATGGTCTGCTCTCCTCTCAGTGAAGAGATGATGGGATGATGGGATGATGAACAAATCGCAAGTCCATCATCATCCCATCATCCCATCATCTCCTTTTTCACTCCAACAAAATCATGTCATTCCGATGGATCGCCACCGGACCATACGCATAGCCGAGCACTTTGTCGATTTCGGCGGACTGGCAGCCGCGAATGCGGGCCAGATCGTGGCTGTTGTAGCGGGCGATGCCGCGCGCCAGAGTAGGGCCTTCGGGTTCGCGCACGAAGACGGTGTCGCCGCGCTCGAAGACACCTGTGATGGCGGTGATGCCCGCGGGCAGCAGGCTGCGCCCGTTCTGCCGCAACGCCCACGCCGCGCCCGCGTCGACCAGCAGCGTCCCCGACGGGGCGGGGCCGGCCAGTATCCAGCGTTTGCGGTTTTCCAGCGGCGATTCCAGCGCAGGGAAGCGGGTCCCCACCGGTTCGCCGGCCACGGCGCGCTGGATCACGTTGGGCGCGCTGCCGGAGGCGATCACGACGTTCGTCCCGGCGCGGCGGCCACGTCCGCGGCCTGAAGTTTGGTGACCATGCCCCCACGCCCAGCCCGCTCTTGCTGCCGCCGGCCAACTGCTTGAGCGATTCATCGATGGTGCGCACTTCGGGGATCAGCGTGGCGTCGGGATTGGTGCGCGGGTCCGCGGTGAAGAGGCCGGGCTGATCCGTCATCAACAGCAACAGATCGGCGTCGGCCAGCACCGCCACCAGCGCCGACAGGTTGTCGTTGTCGCCTACTTTGATCTCTTCGGTGACCACTGCGTCGTTCTCGTTGACGATGGGGACGATCTTGTGGGCAAGCAGCGCGCCGATGGCGTCACGTGCGTTGAGGTAGCGGTGACGGTCTTCGGTGTCGGCGCGGGTCAGTAGAATCTGGCCCACGTGGATGCCGTAGATATCGAACAACTGCTCCCACACAAACATGAGCCGTCCTTGACCCACGGCGGCGAGCATCTGCTTGCTGGCCATGGTGGGCGGCAACTGCGGGAAGCCCAATTCGGCGCTTCCAGCCGCCTGCGCGCCCGAAGTGCAGATCAGTACATCGCAGCCCTGGTGGTGCAATTCGGCGCATTGGCGCGTCAATTCCACCATCTGCGGGCGGTTAAGATGGCGTGATCCGCCGGTCAATACACTGGTGCCAAGTTTCACAACAACGCGTTTGTACATGCAGGAGAGTATAGCGCAGGGGTGGATTTTTGATCCAACTGCCAGGGTAGTCAACGGGAAATTCGAGGCTGTTGTGGGAGATAGAACGCGGATTGAGCGGATGGGGCGGATCAAAGCAGATTCAGAAAAGAAATCCGTTCAAATCTGCCCAATCCGCTCAATCCGCGTTCTATTGCGATGGGTAGCGGCGCTTGCTATGTCAATCGTACCGGCAGCGCGTCCAGACCATGCAGGAGGAAGCCGGTACGCCATTCCAGCGCATCGGGATCTGTTGCCAGTTGCAGATCGGGGAAGCGCCGCAGCAGCGCGGACAGGGCGATCTGTCCTTCGAGGCGGGCTAACGGCGCGCCCAGGCAGAAGTGAATGCCCTGCCCAAACCCCAGGTGACGGTTCTCGGCGCGCAGCACGTCGAGATCCTCGGGGTTGGCGAAGTGCGCCGGATCGTGATTGGCCGCCGCAATCGCCACGAAGATCCGTTCGCCGCGGGTGATGGTCTCCCCGCCGACGGTGATGTCCTCACTGGCGATGCGGGTGACCATGTTCACCGGGTTGTTGTAGCGCAGCAGTTCTTCGATCACCGTCTTGATGGCGTCGGGGTTGGCCTTCACCTGCGCCAGTTGCTCGGGGTTGCGCAGCAGCGCCAGCGTGCCGTTGCCGATGAGGTTGACGGTGGTCTCATGCCCCGCCGCCAGCAGCAGGATGATCATGGAGATCAACTCGTCTTCGCTCAGTTTGTCACCCTCGGCCTCGGCCTGGATCAGCGCGCTGACCAGGTCATTCTGCGGGTTGGCGCGGCGCGTGGCGATGAGGCGACGCACGTAGCGAATGAAGGCGTTGACGGCGTTGAGCAGGCGCAGCCTGTCCATGCGCCAGGGGGCGAAGCGGCGCAGGAAGCCAATCGCCGACGTCGCTTTGATCATCTGCTGTTCTTCCACCAGCAGTTCGCCCAGGCTGCCCACCAGCAGATTCGACCAGTGACGAAACTTGTCGCGGTCCTCCACGGGGATGCCCAGCAATTCCGAAATGACGATGATGGGCAGCGGAAAGGCGTAGGCGTCGATCAGGTCGACTTCGCCCTTTTTCGCCATCTCGTTCAGGAGATCATCGGCGATCTGCTGAATACGCGGGGCCAGTTGCTCGATGCGTCGCGGTGTGAACGCCTTGGACACCAGCGACCGCAGCCGCGTGTGGTCGGGTGGGTCCTTGCGCAGCATGTTGTTGCTGAGGACGGCGAACTGCCGCAATCCCGCAGGCACACGGCGCGGCGTGGACTTGTCCTCGGCAAGATTGGTGTAGTCCTTGATGAAGCGGTCATCTTTGAGCACGGCGACCACGGCATCGTAGCCCACTACCACCTTCGCCGAGCGTCCATCGGGCAGCGTGACGCGAGCGACAGGTCCTTGCTCGCGCAGACTGGCGAAGCTGCCGTAGGGATCGGTGCGGAAGTGGGGGCTGAAGATGTTGATGGCGGGATGGGTTGTCATGCTACACCCGTTCGACGCCGATTGTCACGTCTTCGCTGCCCAGCGCGAACGTCTCGGTAGAGGACGGCGCGGCGCCGTCCTGTGTGAGCCGCGTGGTGAGCGTTTCGTCTTTGACGTAGTCGCCGTGCGCGGCCAGGACGCTGTTGACCAGCGTGCTGTCGCTGACGTAGAGGACGATGCGGTCGCTGATCTCCAGACCGGCGTCCTTGCGCAACTGCTGCACACGACGCACGAGTTCGCGGGCGTGTCCTTCCAGTTCCAACTCCGGCGTCAACTCCGTGGTGACGGCCACGAGGTAGCCACCGTCCTCGGCCACACTGTACCCCTCGCGCGGGGACGTGCGCACCTCCACATCGCCCGGGTCCACGGCATAGCTTTCGCCGCTCTCCACGGTGACGTCCACGCTTTCGCCGTTGCGGAAGCGGGCGGCCAGTTCCATCTGATCCAGCGCGCCAAAGGCTTTGCGGATCTTGGGATAGCCGGAGCCGTACTTCTGCCCCAACTGCTTGGGCAACGGGAAGACCTGCACGTCGACGAGGTCACCGGCAGCCCCGGCGAAGGCCAGTTCGCGGATGTTCAACTCGCCGAGGACGTACTCGTCCATGCGGCGCAGGCCGGTTTCCTCTTCGGCGGTACGGGTGCGCACGACCACCTGTTGCAGCGGCTGGCGCACCTTGAGGCCGGCGGCTTCACGGGCGGCGCGGCCCAGCGTGGTCACCTTTTGCGCCAGTTCCATGTCGGCGTGGAGTTGCTCGTCGACCAGCGCCTCGTTCACGGCGGGCCACTGCGCCAGATGCACCGAATCCGGCGCGGACTTGTCCACGCGCACCACGAGGTTCTGGTAGATCTCCTCGCTGATGTAGGGCATGGTGGGCGCAAGCAACTTCGCCACCGTCACCAGCGCCGTGTGCAGCGTCTCCAGCGCGGCAGCATCCCCTTCCCAGAAGCGACGGCGGTTCAGGCGCACATACCAGTTGCTCAGATTGTCCACGAACCCCTCGATGGGCCGCGTGGCACCGAGAACGTCATAGCTTTCAAAAGAGTCCGTCACATCGCGCACTAGCCGGTTCAGGTCCGACAACAGCCACTTGTCGAGCAGATTCTCCGACTGCCCCGATCCCCAGTCCCCAGTCCCCAGTCGCCAATCACTCAAATTCGCATACGTCACAAAGAAGCTATACGTATTCCACAACGTATTCAGGAACTTGCGCACGACTTCGCCCACCAGGTTGACGCTGAAGCGGCGGGTGTTGCCGGGCGGGCTGGCGGTGTACATGTACCAGCGGGTGGCGTCGACGCCGTGCTCGTTGAAGACGTCCCACGGGCTGACGACGTTGCCTTTGGATTTGCTCATCTTCGAGCCGTCTTCGGCCAGGATGTGGCCCAGGCAGATCACGTTTTTGTAGGCGGGCCGGTCGAAGAGCAGTGTGCTCACGGCGTGCAGCGTGTAGAACCAGCCGCGGGTCTGGTCGATGGCCTCGCAGATATAGTCGGCCTGCTGCTGTTCCTCCCACAGTTCGTGGTTCTCGAACGGATAGTGCCACTGCGCCACCGGCATCGATCCACTGTCGAACCAGACGTCGCAGACCTCGGTGACGCGGCGCATCGTCCCCCCATCGGGCGCGGGCCAGGTGACGTCGTCGACGTAGGGGCGGTGCAGTTCGAGATCGAGTAGATCGACGCCGCTGAGTTCCGAGAGTTCAGCGCGGCTGCCCACACAGACGGCGTAATCGCTGCCGGGCGCGTCGCTCTTCCAGATGGGCAGCGGCGTGGCCCAATAGCGGTCGCGGCCCATGGCCCAGTCTACGTTGTTCTCCAGCCAGTTGCCGAAGCGACCGTGCTTGATGTGGTTGGGCACCCAGTTGATCTCTTCGTTGAGCGCCACCAGGCGATCGCGGTACTCGCTGGTGCGCACGTACCAGGTAGTCTTGGCCCAGTAGATCAGCGGCGTGTCACAGCGCCAGCAGAAGGGATAGGTGTGCTCGTAGGTTCCCGCTTTGTAGAGCAGACCGCGGCCCTTCAGTTCTTCGGTGATGGCCGGGTCGGCCTCTTTGACGAAGACACCAGCCCACGGCGTCACCTCGGGTTTGAACGCGCCAGCGGCGTCCACAGTCTGGATGACGGGCAGGTTGTGCTTGCGGCCCACTTCCATGTCGTCGGCGCCGAAGGCAGGCGCGATGTGGACGATGCCGGTGCCGTCTTCGGTGGAGACGAAGTCGGCGGTGACGACGTAGGCGTAGTCCTGTTCGACGGGGTAGAAGGTGAAGAGCGGCGTGTAGCGTTTGCCCGCCAACGCTGCGCCCTTCAACTCGCCCAGCACCTCGTAGTCAGGACGCAACACCGCTTCGAGCCGCGCCTTGGCCACGTAGAGCACCGCGCCCGACTCGTCGCGCACCTTGACGTAGTCGATGTCTTTGCCCACGGCCAGGGCCACGTTGCCGGGCAGCGTCCACGGCGTGGTGGTCCAGGCCAGGAGGAAGGTGTTGTCCTCACCCTGCACGGCGAACTTGACGTAGACGCTGGGATCGACGGTGCCTTCTTTGTAGCCCAAAGATAGCTCATGGCTGCTCAAAGGCGTGCCACAACGCGGGCAGTAGGGGACAACCTTGTAGCCCTGATAGAGCAGGTTCTTGTCCCAAAACTGCTTGAGGATCCACCACAGCGACTCGATGTAGTCGTTCTTCATGGTGACGTAGGCGTCTTCGAGATCCACCCAGAAGGCCATGCGCTCGGTGAGCGCCGACCAATCTTCCAGGTAGTTCCACACCGATTCCTTGCTGCGCTGGTTGAAGGCGGCCACGCCGTACTGCTCGATCTGTTCCTTGCCGGTAAGGCCCAGTTGCTTCTCTACTTCCAATTCCACGGGCAGGCCGTGGGTGTCCCAGCCGCCTTTGCGCAGGACGTAGTAGCCCTGCATGGTCTTGTAGCGGGGGAACATGTCCTTGAAGGCGCGGGCCAGCACATGATGGATGCCGGGTCGCCCGTTGGCGGTGGGCGGCCCCTCGAAGAAGACGTAGCGCGGGCCGTCCTTGCGCTCGTCCATCGATCGCTGGAAGACTTTGCGCTCACGCCAGAGATGCAGGAGTTGCTCCTCCATCTCCGGATACGAGACGGAGGACTTGACCTCCCTGAAGGTTTCTTTGCTGGTTGTACGTGTTGTCATGGTTGCCTCTGTTTATGATAAATCCAATCTCATCCACTCAATATCGTAGTAGCGTCCATCCCACTTGATGTAGCCCTCTTCCACATGGGTCGAGACAAACCCCGCCGCCAGATAAAGCTGACAGGCCGCTTCGTTGCCCACGGTGACGGCAACGAACAGACATCTCACCCTCCTTGCAGACGCGCCGGTCTGCGCCATCCCCAGCCCAGTTTGTAGAGCCCCCGGTCGATCCACTGTTCGTAGCTGCCAAACGTCCACGCTTCAGGACGCTGCGCATGTCCATGCAGCACAGGATCGTAGTGGATCCTGTCCAGCGCAGCGGCGAAGACATCGACATCGGCGAGCCGTTCCACCTTGCGACGGTGATCCCACACTTCCAGCGCCTCGGGACTGCCCATCAACTGCGCATAATCGCGCCCGTAACGGAAGAGGAAAAGCTCCACGATGGGATCGGTGGCCTGTCCTGGCGCGGTGCGGATCAGCCAATGCACGTGATCGGGCAGGATCACATACGCGATCAGATCGAAGTGCTTCTCCCGCTGCAACCGCCCCAGCACCGACAGCACCAGATGCGCCGTCGCCCGCTGCGCCAAGAGCGCCTCCCCATTCGCCGTCCAACACGTCACCAGCGCCAGCCCGTCCACGAAGAAGGGGACGTAAGCGGCGGTAGGGCGATCAGGGATGGGACGATCTGGCGTGATGGTCATGCGGGTGCTCCATAATGCGTGAGACGTAATGCGTGACACGTAATGCGTAATCGTCAGACATTTTGAATGGTCAACGAGCGACTCGCCGCGGAAAGGACAAACTCAACGAATTACGCATTACGTGTCACGCATTACCCTCCACTATCTCCACATAAATCCGCTTGTTGATCGCGCCCTTGCTCTTGTAATCCACCACCTGCATCCGCCCCACTTCGCTGGTGTTGTGTACGTGGGTGCCGCCGTCGGCCTGGAGATCGAGACCGGCCAGTTCGATGGTGCGCACTTCGGTGATGCCGGCGGGCAGCAGGTTGATCTTGGTGCGGATCAGATCGGGGATCTGAAAGGCGTCCTCGCGCGGGAGGATCTGCGCCTTCACCGGGCGGGCGGCGGCGATTTCGGCGTTGCAACGGTCTTCGATCTCGCTCACCAGTTCCTTGCTCATGGACGCAAACTCGAAGTCCATGCGCCCCGCGCCGGGATCCATGTTGCCGCCGGTCACCTGTGCGCCGTAGTCGCGCCAGACCACGCCGCACAGGATGTGCATGGCCGTATGCGTGCGCATGAGCAGGTGCCGACGATCCCAGTCCAGCGTCCCCTGCACCGATTGGCCGACGGTAATCGACGGCATCCCGCCGTCGGTGTTCTCCAGCGTGTGCCAGATCTGTTCGCCTTCTTTTTTGACCTTGGCCACGCGCAAGTGTTGACCGTCCACCGTCAGCCAGCCCTCGTCGTTGGGCTGGCCGCCGCCGCCAGGATAGAACGCCGTGCGATCCAGCGTTACCCGCTTCTTGTCGTCGGCATCGTCCACCGCGGTGACGGTGGCGTCGAAGTCGCGGGTGTAGGCGTCTTGGTAGTAGAGCAGTTCAGTCATAATTTACCTCTGTCTTCTGCGCAACAAAAAACCCGCCCCCAAACGGGGACGGGCTCGAAAGTCCGCGGTACCACCCCGGTTCCCGACCAAAGGCCAGGCACCTCAATGCGATGCTGCACCCGAAGATTTCCAATGAACAAAGAACGCTACTCAACCCAATCTTTATTCATCATTCATCTTCTGTTTCCGCAAGATCGCCGTGAAGATAACGGTCCACGACACCGGCGGCGTCTACTCGGCAACTTTGCCTTTCGGGCCGCTGCTCAGGAGGGATTTTCGACGGCGAAGGGTCGATCCGGCTCTCACCATCCCGGATTCGCTGAACGACGTTTCGTCCGCTACTCGTCTCCGTCAACGCAACTGCGATAACGATGTTTGTTGAGTGTAGCAGTGTGATGTGGCGTTGTCAACAATTTTGCAGAAATAGAACGCGGATGGAGCGGATTGGGCGGATTCAACATGAACTCGATTTTTCTCAATCGAGTTCGAGCGAATCCATGCCCCACAGTGGGCCATGCGCTGGGTAGACGTGTTTTGCGCCGCGGTCACGTAGGAGTCGCCAGCTTGCCATCACTTTGTCTGGATCCTCGACGCTAATGAAAGATGGATGCGTCAGATCACCGGTGAAGACGGAGCCATCGTCGAGCAGGAGCGACGCTGTCGTCCGGAGTGGCCGGGCGTGTGCAGAATTTCGCCGTCAATGCCGATCTGCTGGAGCGAGCGGCTCTCGGCTGTGGAGATAACCGCATTGTCGTGCAGGGTGATGTCGGTGAAGTTATCCTGCGGCTTGGTCACATCTTCATCAGCGGGATGGCGGCCTGCTGTAGGTCGATTACCAGGAGGACGCCTGCCTGTTTGAGTTCCTGGGCGTGGCCGGCGTGGTCGATGTGATAGTGGGTGGCCAGGCCGTAGCGGATCTGTGCTGGCGGGATCCATGCAGATCTGGGATTGGCTTGCGGCATTTACATGCGGCCAGCCCAGGTCCACGAGCAGAAGCGATGTCCTCGCGCTGATCACCCAGTAATGGGTCGAACGATAGCCCACGTTGACAATCGTTGTTTTCGACACAGCCATCCCTCCTGATTTCCTCGGTTTTCGTCGCTTACTTCGCCCAGCATTTTGCCGCAAAGAACACAAAGATCACAAAGAAGCTCAGAACAGCGTCACCATGCCGCACAACGGCACTCAAGCCGAACAATTACAATCAATTTTATTGACTGAAAAATTCAATCAATAGCCGGAGCAGTCTTGGCCAAAAGCAAAGAACAGAACGAAAAATCAAAGACGAACGACGTGAGCGGATCCTGTCGGTGGCGTTGCGGCTGTTTGCCACCAATGGATTGGCCGGGACGAAGGTCGCGGACATTGCGGCGGCGGCAGAAATGTCACACGGGCTGCTCTATCACTATTACCGCGCCAAAGAGGACATCTATGTCGAGTTGATCCGCCACGCCTTCCGAGAACATGAACAGCGCGGCTTTGGCCTTGGAAGCGTTGCCCCTGCCGTCACGTGAGAAGATCCACCTGGCCATCGAAAAACTGCTGGAGGGACTGGAAAGCAGCAGCGCAGGACACTACCACCTGCTTATCGCCGTCCTTGCAGCGTCGGACGTGATCCCCGACGAGGCCAAGCGCATCATCCAGGAGAACAACCAACTGCCCTACGCGGTGATGGCCCGCATCATCCAGCAGGGGCAACTCGACGGGACCGTGCGTAGAGGAAAGATCCCGAGCAACTTGCGTTGATCTTCTGGACGTCGATCAAGGGCTGTGTATCACAAAGCCGCCCACGGATCAACTTTCAAAGCGCCATCACCCGAGCTGCTCATGAATCTATTTATCTGAACCTTTCAGAAATGATCCCTGAAGTCACACGAAGAAACACGAAGACAGAGAAAGACACAAACGAAGATGCCAAGTCTACGCAGCAAACTATTTATTTTTGCATTGAAGAATCGTCATCTGTTGAGCGGCAAGAAAAACGCACCACGAATGTGGACTGGAATAAATCACATTGCCCGGTTAACGAGGACGTGGAGAATGCTCAGTTTCTTCGTGGCTACCGCCGGATTTCCAGATCGTCGGTGGAGGCGGACGGTGTGACTGGAGAGTGGCTGCGCCCAACCGCTTACCCAGGACAAGGCATCCTCTACTTTCACGGCGGCGGGCTGGTGATTGGCTCTGCGAAGTCGCACCGGGGCATTGTCTCGAAGTTCGTCAACGGCAGTGGGATCGCGGCGCTGGTCTTCGATTATCAACTTGGCCCCGGAACATCCGTTCCCGGCGGCGTTGAACGATTCGTTGACCATGTATCGGCACCTGTTGGCCTGGGGATCGCGGCAGAGGACATCGTCTTTATGGGCGATTCGGGCAGCGGGAACCTGGTCTTCACCACCATGCTGGCGCTCAAAGACGGGGGCTGCCCCTGCCTGCCGCAGGTGGCTATGTCCCCGTGGACGGATCAGATCTGAAGAACACGGGCAGGTCCGTACGTCACCAACGCCAGCGTGGATAGCCTTACCTGGCGATTCAGGATGCTTCAGCAGGTATTACTGCGGCGAGGCCGATGCAGGCGTCCGCTGATCTCGCCGCTCTACGGGGATCTGGTGGCTGCCGCCAACGCTGATCTTCGTGGGCAACGACGAACTGATGTGACGATTCGGCGCGGCTGGCGCAACGGCGCGGGCCGCCGGCGTCGACGTGACCCTGCGTGTAGGCAAGGGGATGTTCCACTGCTACCCGCGTGCTGTCATCTTCCCGAGCGACGGGCGATGGATGGATCTGCGTGTTTGTAAAAAATCAACTCGGTTGACACAAAACCTGCCGGGTTACAGAAAACCCGGCAGGTTTCTTTGACCGCTTCTTCTTCGACTTTGCCGCCGCTTTCTGCGTGTTTTCTTCGGCACGGTAGCGCATTGATGTCGCGGATCAGTTCTGGCGGCATGGGCTGATCCAGCGGGAACTGTACCGATCCGCTTGGCCCCCTTGAACTGGGACAACCTCTCCTGGAAAACGCTTCGACGCCGGTAGGCGTAGGTAGAAACCGATGTGGTTCTTAGACTTTTGGCAAAGTGGACAAGATTGCCATGTAGGTAAAAAGTGGGCATCTGGTAGCCGATCTTCTCTGTGGCGTCAGGTGCAGCGTCCTTGACGGTGAAACGCACCGCTTGCGAATGGCCTGGATCTCCGCCGGGAAGGTGGCGATGTACTCGATGCTGGTGAAGCCGGTCTTAGGGCTGTCCATGTGAGGCTCCGTTGGATGTGAACAAGATGAATCCAGAGAAATGGTGATCCACGAAGGCACACGAAGAACCACAAAGGCAGAGAAGAGCAGACAGAAGGCTTTTGATCTCTACTGTCCTGCGAATCTGAAATCCGTGTCCCTCTCTCATGCGTGTATCTTCGTGTGCCTCCGTGGATCAAATTCTGGAATCTAGAACCGATTCCGTGGGTGATTGCGTGCGGTGCGTTCATTGCCGCGTTTGTAGTTGCCGGTCAACCGCGCCATGATCTCCTGACCTTCGGCGAAGTCGCTTTCCTCTACCTCATCGACAAAGTCGCGGGCTTTGTCGCGCTGCGTTGTGGCAAGCCGCCCGTTGGCGGATTTCACGTCGCCATTCTTGCGGGTGCGATAGGAAAAGCCCAGATCGCCCCCATCAGCAGGATCTGCTATTTCTTGGTTCACAGCGGTCTCCTTACATCATTAAGCTTGACATTGTCATCGATTGTAGCTAGGATGTCGGCATTCTATCACACACCAGTATGCACAGAAAGGAGGTCACGATGACAGGGTTGCTTATTCTATCCCGCGTGCAGGGCGGCGCAAAGTTCATTGTCTCGAACCCTCCCCACGGGGAAAATACCGGCGATAGTCGTCCGGAATGGTATGCGAGATACTGGTCACAGGTGCGTGCGCTCTGTGACCTTTTTTGTGTCACCGGTTTTGTGTGTCACCGGTCATGGGATAGCTTCGGCTCGCCTGTGACTTTTGTTTTGTAGAGGAAGACGGCCACAGGCGAAGTTGTCCTGTGGCTTTTGTTTTCAACCACATCTTCCATCAAAAATGAGAGACCATCCTTGAACGCACGCACCCGAAAATTCTTCTCTTACTACAAACCGTACCTGGGCCTGTTCGCGGCGGACATGACCTGCGCCTTCCTGGTTTCGGCGATTACGCTGGTGTTGCCGCTGTGTATTCGCTTCATCACCAAGAATGTGCTGGGCGGGGACATGTCGGACGCGCTGCCACAGATCTACGGCATGGGCGCGGTGATGGTGGCGCTGATCGCCGTGCATACGGTTGCCAACATCTTCGTCGACTATCAAGGTCATTTGATGGGCGCACGCATGGAAAGCGACATGCGCCAGGAACTCTTCGCGCACTACCAGAAGCTCTCGTTCCGCTTCTACGACGAACAGAAGACCGGCCAGCTCATGACGCGCCTCACCAATGATTCGTTCGACATGTCAGAACTCTACCACCACGGCCCCGAAGACGTGGTGATCTCGCTGCTCAGCTTCATAGGCGCGTTCGTGGTGCTGGTCAACATCAACGCCTCGCTCACCGTCATCGTCATGCTCTTCCTGCCGGTGATGGTCGTCTTTTCGGTCTACTTCAACCGGCGCATGAAGCGGGCGCTGCGCCTGAGCAAAGACCGCATCGGCGACATCAACGCCCAGGTGGAAGACACACTGGCCGGCATCCGCACGGTAAAGTCTTTCACCAACGAAGCTGTGGAACAGGCGAAGTTCGCCTTCGAGAACCAACGCTTCGTCGACAGCCGCGGCGCGGGTTACCAGAGCGAGGCCTACTTCTACAGCGGGCTGATCGCCTTCACCAACCTGATGACGACGGCGGTTGTGGTCTTCGGAGGCGTGGCGATTGTCAACGCGTCGCTGGATCTGGCCGATCTGATCACCTTCCTGCTCTACATCGGCATCCTCATCGAGCCGATCAAGCGCTTCGCCAACTTCACACGGCTCTACCAGGAAGGCATGGCCGGCTTCGAGCGCTTCATGGAAGTGCTGGAAATCGAACCAGACGTGCAGGATGCGCCGCCCGCGAAATCAGCCACGTGGATGGGCATATCGAGTTCAAAGACGTCAGCTTCCGCTATCGAGACGAGTACACCGACGTGCTCAAAGAGATTTCGTTGACGGTGGGGGCGGGCGAGTACGTGGCATTGGTGGGGGCGTCGGGCGTGGGCAAGACGACGCTGTGCGCTGATCCACGTTTCTACGAGGCCAACGCTGGCGAAATCCTCATCGACGGCGTCCCCATTCGGGCGATGACGCAGCGCTCTTTGCGCCGACACATCGGCGTGGTGCAACAGGACGTCTACCTCTTCTCCGGCACGGTGGAGGACAACATCCGCTACGGCCAACCCGGCGCACGTGACGAGGAGATCGTCGAAGCCGCGAAGCGGGCCAACGCCCACGATTTCATCATGGCGCTGCCCCACGGCTACGCCACCGACATCGGCGAGCGCGGGGTGAAGCTTTCGGGCGGGCAGAAGCAGCGGTTGAGCATCGCCCGCGTCTTCCTCAAAGATCCGCCCATCCTCATCTTCGACGAAGCCACCAGCGCGTTGGACAACGAGAGCGAGCGGGCTGTGCGCCAGTCGCTGGAGCAGTTGACGCAGAGCCGCACCACGCTGGTCATCGCGCACCGGCTGTCCACAATCCGCAACGCGCAGCGCATCGTGGTCCTCGACGGGGGGCGCATCGCCGAAATCGGCACACACGACGAGTTGATCACCCGCAACGGCGCGTACGCGCATCTCTACAACATGCAGTTGACGCTGTAGGGGAGGAGATTTTTCACCAAGGAGGGAGAAGGAGGAGAGGAGAACAGAGGAGAGAAGGACACGGATTTCAGGATTATCAGGACGGCAGATAGAAGTGATTATCTGCATGATCTGCAGCTCCTGCGAATCCTGAAATCCGTGTCCTTCTCCTCTCCCTCCGTGTCTTCCGTGCTCTTCGTGGTGAAATCTCGCCTGATCGCACACATACCTATCCGTCCATCGCGAACCGTCGCGAGAGGCTCCAATTGGCAGCGTACGTGTGCAATCCCAACTTGCGGGCGACGGCGCGGGAAGCGTGGTTGTCCCAGGCGGTGCTGTAGAGAGGAATACGACCATCGGCGCGCACCGACAGCGCCCACGCCGCGGTGACGAGCGCGGCGTAGCCGCGGCCGCGGAAAGGGGCGGCTGTCTCCAACCCGGCTTCGGCGGCGACGTTGGAGCGGCGGGCGCAGAAGCAGACGCTCACCGGAGCGCCGTCCTCGAAGACGGCCCACAGTGGCGCGCGTCCTTCGGCCAGCTCGCCAGGACGCCAACCGCGAAAGTGACGGGCAAGCAGGCGCTCGTCTTCAACAGGTTGTACACCGGCGGGCTGTGGGATGTGGTCGGGAAACGTGAAGGCAGGACCGGCGAAATGATTTAGGTTGTCTTCGCCGCCGAGGATCGACACGTAGCGGTGGGCGTGGATGGGGTCGACACGCAGGTCATCGACGGGCGGTTCCTGGGCGGCGAGGCGATCCAGTTCGGCGGCGACGGGCTGAGGCACGTCCGCGTGGACGCCCCAGGCACAGTCGGCGGGTCCGCGGACGAGGGAGAAGAGTGGTCCGGGTGTGGCATCGGGCTCACGCGTGGAAAGGATACGTCCGCCGTCGTCGAAGATGAAGAGGGTGTTGAGGTGAAGGGACAGGAACATTCACCAAAATCTCGTTCAAACCAACTCATTCAAAAACGCGGTGAAGTCCAACCCGCCCGGAGAGCAGCCGTAATCGGTGAGGAGGACGGCGGCTTCGCTGCGGTGCTGCGTGCCGTGGTTGACCACGTGCCACAGGCAGTGCCAGAGGACACGTTCGCGCGTGCCGCCTTCGTCGGTGGTGTAGCGGATCGTGCCGGCCAGATCGGCGTCGGTGAGCGTGGCCAGCCAGGCGCGCATGGATTGTTCGTCCTCGCGCCAGCGTTCGGCCAGGGCGGCGACAGTGGGGAAGTCGTCTGCTTTCAGTTCGCGGAAGTGGTCGAGCGTCTTGTGTTGTAGCAGCATGCGCCACGCATACTCGGCGTCGAGGACATGCACAATTGTGCCGCGCATGCTGCCGCCGCTGGAGGCCGGAATGGCGACGAACTGCTCCTGGCTGAGTTGAGCGGCGGCGGCCAGGATGCGTCCATTCGCCCAGTAGTTATAATCGTAGATGGTTTGGAGGTCGCTGGTGTTCATGTATTTGTCCTCTTCAAAAAATGTTGACAGTGTCAAAGTGCCGGTAGGGCAAATGCTTTCACAATGAGCGCAGCCGTCTTCGCAGGGGACAACGTCGTGTTGTCGATCTTGATGTGCTTGTCGGGGTAGAAAAAGTCGCCGGTGGAGTTGAGTTTGTACTGTTGGCCCGATTCGAGCAGGTTCTGCTCCGACTGTATTACGTTGCGCTTAGACGGTTTCTGCGCCAGGCGATCCTCCCCCTGATTGCGCTTGAGTCGCTCCTCAACAGGCGCTTCTAGCTCAACAAAGCGAATATCTGCGCCGCGAGCGCAAAAAATGTCGCAGTAGCGGTCGATTTCGTCTTTGTCGCTGGGATGATCCAACGCCCAAACGTAGGTGAAGATCAAACCGGGCAGGTCACTTGCTGCCACTTCCTCGAAGATACGGCGGCGGAATTCGCTCACCAGTTTGTTGAACTGCGGATGCCCGTAGGGGAAGAAGTTGAGCACCAGTTCGATGGTCATGTGGTTGTGGAAGAGCTTGAAGCCGGTCAATTTGGCGAGTTCGGCCCCCACGGTCATTTTGCCGACGGCGGGCGGGCCAAAGATGATAACGAGGTGCATGGGTTGTACTCTCAGCGGTGGTCGGTTCCAGATGAAGCAGAGCGCGCAGCGTACAAAAACCGTGCGTAGCCGATTTCGGCAGCGTTCTTGGTGAGTTCCACATTGGCCCAGGCCACGACGTGACCGAAAGGACGGTCGGAGAAGGGCCAATGCGTGTGCTCAGTAGATCGTAGATCCTCTTTGGTGAGTTGACAGATCGCGTTGCGCCAGTTGTCCTGAAGGCGTTCAATTGAGTCGCGCACGTCCTCGGCGGACCCCGGCCAGCGCACTTGCTCGCGCGTGAGCGTCCGCGCGACGAAGGAGTGGTCGATCACCATCGACCACCAAAAGATCATGTGCCACGTGAGCCAGCCGATGCTGGGCGGGCCGATGTCGTAGTCTTCACGGTCGGGCCAATCGGCGCGCCAGTTGCCGTCGTCCCCTTGCCAAACATGCAGCCCAACCGCCGCCGGTCGCCACAGACATTCCTCGGTGGTCAGCCCGTTGAGGTGGTAACTGGTCAACTGCCAGGCTGTCTCAAACTGCCGAATCAGATATTCACGACCCTGCCCATACGTCACAATGCTACCTTTCACTGGTGGCTGCTCACGAAAAACCAGTCCCCAGTCCCCGTTCCCCAGTCCCAAGTCCCCGCTAAACCGGCCCGCCGCCCGCGTGGATCACAATATCGTTGATCTCCGCTGCACGCGCCGACGCTGGTTTGGCGGCCAGTAGATCGTCGAAGAGCGGCAGTTTGCCCGTCTTCACGGCGTTGTAGGCGTAGATGTACATCGCCGCCGACCAGGCCTGTTTGCCGAAGCCCATTGGGTGTCCGCTGTCGCCGTGCAGCCACTCGTTGAACTCCCAATCGATGTCGATGCCGTCGTGGTTGGCTTCGGCGAGGGAGTGAAGTTGCTTTTCCGCTTCTTTCTGCCAGCCGTGACGCACCAGCGCGGCCACGTGGAAGCCGCCGATCATGGGCCAGATGCCGCCGTTGTGGTATTGATGGGGCAGGTTGAGGTTGCGGCTGCGGTAGTAATCGCGCCAGCCTGGTTCACCGGGGTAGATGGGTGGGTAGATGGCCTTGGTGGGGTAGGGTTCGGCCATGCCCACCTGCTTCATATAGCGCAGGATGTGCTCGGTGCGATGACCGTCGGCCACGCCGGTGAGGATGGCGAGCAGGTTGGCCAGGCTGTCGCACCAGTCGCCGTACTCGCGGAAAGCCACCCACGGCAGGTAGAAAGGACGGCTAGAGATGGTACCCATGTTGTGGTAGAGCATGAACCATTCCAGGCGCATGGCCTTGAGCTTTTCCAGGTGCTCGGCAAAGTGTTCGGCCACCCAGCAGCGGTCGATCCACATGAGCAGGTTGATCCGCTCATGCACGCCCGCGGCGTCGACGTGGGGGGTGTGTCCACATTCGCCGGGGTTGACGACTCTGCGCATCTCCTCGAAGGCCAGCATGGCAGCGTAGTAGAGGACGTTGTCGTACAGCACGTTGTAGCGCACCGCCATCAGATCCATCCAGTCGCCTGCCTCGGGGATTTCGAGCAGGCCGCACTCGTTCATGTCCTGGTAGTCGAGCCAGAGCATGGCGCGGTCGATGGTGCGCCAGTGTGTGCGCAGGAAGTCGACGTCTTTCGTCAACTGGTAATGCAAATAATGACCGATGACATACCACAGATTCGAGTCGGCGGCGCCGGCGTTTTCGGTGCTCACGTAGCCGGTGTCGGGGTTGACGTTGAGTTGGATCAGCCCCAGCCGCGATTGATGCGCGGACATCGTCTCTAACGCGGCGCGGCCGGCTTGAATCAGGACAGGATCGCCTGTCCCCGCGATGCCGAGGAAGATCACACCGCTGTCGCGCGACCAGATCTGCTGGTAGCCGGCTGTCAGCGCCGAGGCGCGGAAGCCCTTTTCCACGGCGCAGGCGCGTACAATCGCCAACGCATGTTCGTACGCCTCATCGATCAAGGTACGTGTCTCGCTCATGGAAGGTTCCTTCCTACCCCAATCCCTAGCCGTTCCTTCAAAAATGGATGCGACGCCAGCAGCAGCAGCACAATCTCCCCCGCGTTCCACCAAAAGTGGACGTCGATGCGCGAGGCGGTGGTGAGGCCGGGGATGCGTCCACACAGGCCGCTGTAGGCCAACCAGCCGTCGCGCCCGAGGATGCCCGGCAGCCCTTGCACCAGGCTGGGGTTGTCGATGGCCAGGCGGTAGATTTCGTCCACTGCCTGGTAGAAGCGAATGAGCATGTACGTGTGTTCGATGCTGTGCGCCACCGCCCAGATCAGCAGCGCCCACGCCCACCACGAGCGCATCCCCTGCCACACGAGGACGGCGACGCAGGCCACCACCAGCCAGTTCCACGTGAAGTGGACCCACTCGGAGTTGGCCGCCGAAATCAACCCGCTAGACTGGAACGGCGCCCACTTGAGCAGGTGATACTGGATCATCTGCGCCGCGTGTTCCATCGTGTGGAAGCCCTGCATGGCGATCAAGATACTGAGCACAGCCACCGCCGGCCCCCAGCGGATCAGGTCATCGCGCCACTTCAGCGCCGCCGCGGGGATCATCACCGCCAGCGCCAGCGTCGTCGCGCCCCACACCGGCATCCCCGTGCGCCACACGATCCAACTCCACAGGCCCAGCGCAACCACGGCCGCCCCGATCAGCAGGCGCGTCTGTCGTTTGGGGTGCAACAGCACCAGCAGCGGCACACGCAGATCAAAAGATTGTGTCGTCATGGTTTGTCTTCTCTTGGGGAACTCAGGAACGGTTGTGGACACGGATCAAAGGAAACACGGATTGTTCGTATCCGTGTTTCGCTGATCCGTGTCCACAGGCTATCTTCAGCCAAAAATCGCTATTGCAGTTCGCTATTGCAGTTCGACGATCAGGGGCGTCGTGTTGGTATTGGGCAACGTAAAGGGACCGTCACGCCCATGATGTGGGTTCTTTCTTTGTCCCACACCACCCAGCGGAATGGACCATGCCGTAATGCCGGGGGCAACACGCCACTGCTGAAACCGCCCTCGATTGTCCCCTGCCAACCTTGCACATCATGCCACAAACCGTCTGTACCCTGCCACTGTACCACACTCCAAGCGCCGTTGTGAAGTGTGCCCGCGCTCAGGCGGATGCGCACCGGTGTCAGATCACGATTCTCTGCTACCGTTGCCGTGGCCGTCACCGGCATCGCCGTCACGGCGACGGACGGAACGGGGGTGGGCGTGTTCGGTATGACCGCCGTCTCTGTCGGCGCGGGGGCCGCGGTGGGCGTGTCGGTGGCCGCCACTGTCGGGCGAGGCGGCAACTGTGCATGCACGGTGTGCGATGACTTTATACCAGCGGACGCCAGGATGATCAAGACGCCAAACAGTAGCAGCAAAAGCGATCTGCGCATGAGTTTGTCCTTTGAATACATGGGGCTACTGAATACATGAAGCTACCGCACAGGCAGCAGGTGATAGGAGGCTGCGCCGCCGGGCGTGGTGACCGCTACAGGCTGGATCGCGTCGTTCAACACAACCGGCCCCAGGACATTGTTGTATGGCCCACCCAGAATCTCGTGCAATTCCAGCACCCCGCCGTAGGATGTCGCCACGTTGGCCGAATCCACCTGCGCGTAGAGGACGGTCCCGGCGGACAGCGTTTCGGGCAGGTTGCTCAGATCGGGCGCGTAGTAGCCGTCGCCCACGGTGAGGACAAGCGTTTCGCCAGGATCGAGCGGCAGCGCCGCGCCGGTGACACCCCAGGTGGCGCCGTGCGCACTCAGCAATGGCCAGATCTGGTTCGTCTGCTGCGGCGCCGGTGACGGATTCACGTATACATCCACCCAGAACGGTTGCAGCACCGCCGCGTTGCCCTGGTTGACGATGACGATGCCGAGCTGACCACCGCTGACGATCTGCTGCACAATCAGATCCGGCCCCATCAACTGTTGATTGAGGATCGCGGGCAGATAGACCGTGCTTTCGTTGTCGACAATGGTGATGCGCGCCGAGTCACCGTCCACAGTGGCGTTGACCGGATTGGACAGGGCGACACGGAAAGATTCGTCGGCCTCGTCCAGCCCGTCATCGAGGACGGCTACGCTAATCGTCCGGTTGGTGTCACCTGGGGGGATGATCAACGTCCCCGCGGCGGCGGTGTAGTCCGCGCCGGCCAGCGCGCTGCCGTCTGCCGTGGCGTAATCGACGGTGACAGTCAACCCACTGGCCGCGCTCAGGGTGACGGTCAGCGTCGCTGTCCCCGCGCCTTCGTCCACCGTCACGTCGGCAATGGTGAACGTCGGCGGCAGGTCGTTGTCCACGATGGTGACGACGGCTTCACCGTCGTCGATGATGGCGAAGGAAGCATCGCTGAGCGTCACGGCGAAGGTTTCGTCCGTTTCATCCAGCGCATCGTCGGAGATGGGTACGTAGACCGTGGTCTGGGTCAGCAGCGCGGTCAAGGTGACCTGGGTCGAGACGTCGGTGTAGTCGACGCCGGCCAGAGCGGTCAACGTCGACGTGGATAGATACACACCCACTGGCCGCGCTCAGGGTGACGGTCAGCGTTGCGTCCCCGCGCCTTCGTCCACCATCACGTCGGCGATGGTGAGGGCAGGCGACGGATCGTTGTCGGTGATGGTGACGCTGGCGCCGTCGTCGCCGCTGGTGGCGTTGACGGGATTCGCCAGTGTGACGGTGAAGAATTCGTCGGCCTCGTCCAGCCCGTCATCGAGGACGGCTACGCTGATCGTCCGGCTGGTGTCGCCTGGGGAGAAGGTCAACGTCCCCGCGGCGGCGGTGTAGTCCGCGCTGGCCAGCGCGCTGCCGTCTGCCGTGGCGTAATCGACGGTGACAGTCAACCCACTGGCCGCGCTCAGGGTGACGGTCAGCGTTGCTGTCCCCTCCTTCGTCCACCGTCACGTCGGCAATGGTGAACGTCGGCGGCAGGTCGTTGTCCACGATGGTGACGACGGCTTCACCGTCGTCGATGATGGCGAAGGAAGCATCGCTGAGCGTCACGGCGAAGGTTTCGTCCGTTTCATCCAGCGCATCGTCGGAGATGGGTACGTAGACCGTGGTCTGGGTCAGCAGCGCAGTCAAGGTGACCTGGGTCGAGACGTCGGTGTAGTCGACGCCGGCCAGAGCGGTCAGCGGCGATGTGGACAGATACACACCACGTCGACGGCGCTGGGCGCAGAAGCGGTGACGGTGACGGCGGCATGGCCCGCGTCCTCGTTCACCGTGACGTCGGCCACGGACAGGTCGGCGCCGTCGTCGTTGCGGATGACGATGGTCTGCGGCGACCCGGCCAGGGACAGGCTGTTGGTAAGCGTTGTGCCGCTGAACTGGCCCAAGCTCACCTGGAAGCTCTCGTTGGCTTCCGCCAGTGTCATCGCCGACAATCTGCAACGAGATGGTCTGCGTTTCGCTTTGCACGCCGCTGAAAGTGAGTTGCCCGCTGTTGCTCACGTAGTCGGCGGGGGCGATGGCGCTGCCGTCCGCCGTGGCGTAGGTGACGGTGAAACCGCCCTGCACCGGCTGATCCAGCGTAGCCGTGACGATGCGCGTTCCTGTGCCGCTGTCACCTTCGAGCTGGGCTGCGCCCTGCCCGAGCGTCACCACGGCGCTGTCGTCGTTGCGGATCGTGCCCACGGCCACGGCGTCGGCGAGCGACGTTGCGCCCACCGTGTTCAGCCCGCTCAAGGTGACGGTGAAAGTCTCGTCCGCTTCGACGAGAAAATCGCCGTTGACGGTGACGGTGAGCGGCTGGGTCGGCCCGGCCAGCACGGCGAAGGTGACAACGCCACTCGCTTCGACGTAGTCGTCCGCAGCGGTGGCGCTGCCCTGCGGTGACATAGTTGACCGTCATCAGCTGATCCACAGCGGCGCTGAGCGTGAGGGTGAAGACAGCATTGGTGGCGTCGCTGTCGCCTTCGGCCACCGACACGTCGGCAATGGTGAGTTGGGCGCTGTCGTTGTGGTGACCGTGGCGATGCCGGACGCATCGGCCAGCGTCGCGTTGACTGGCGCGGACAGCGTCACGTGGCTTTCGGTGGCTTCCACCACGGCGTCGTCCAGCTCACGTTGACGGTGACGTTGCTTGGTGGTTTCGCCGGCGGCGAAGGTGAGCGTCCCGATGTCGGTGTAGTCGGTGGAGGCAGTTGCGCTGACGTCCACCGTGGCGTAGTTGACGGAAACCGTGCGCCCACTGACCGCGCTCAAGGTGACGGTGAAGACAGCGCTGCCGTCAGCTTCGCCGAGATTGGCGTCGTTGATGGCGAGCGTCGGCGGGGTCGTCGTCGATCGTGCCGATGGCGACGGCGTCGAAGATCGCGTGGCCCCATCGGCGCAGACAGCGTCGTGAAGGTTTCGTCGTCCTCGTCCAGTGTGTCGGGCAGGATTGGCACCGAAATCGTGGTGACGGTGAGGCCGGCAGTGATGGTCAGCACCGACGAGGCCGCGGTGTAGTCTGTCCCCGCGATGGCGCTGCCGTTGCTGGTGGCGTAGCTCGCGCCTACGTCCTCGGCATTGGGGACCGACAGCGTCACGGTGAAGACGGCGCTGCCGCCGCTTTCGCCTACGTTGACGTCGGCGATGCTGAGTTTGGGCGACGGTTCATCGTCGAGGATCGTGCCTGTGCCGGCGGCGTCGACCAGGGTCGCCCGACGGGTTGCTCAACAGCACCGAGAAGGTCTCCGTGGACTCGGCGACGGCGTCATCGAGCAGCGGCACGGTGAAGGTGATCTGGCTCTGACCGGCGGGGATCGAGCGTATTGGTAACGACCTGGTAGTCTTCGCCGGCGATGGCTGTGCCGTTGGTGGTGCTGTAGACAACACTCACCGGCAGCCCGCTGACGGTGTCGAGGCTGACTGTGAAGGTCAACGCGCCGCTGTTTTCCATACCGGTCTGATCGTTGATGGAGAGCTGCGGCGCGCTGTCGTCGTTGCGGATCGTGGCCACGGCGGCGGCGTCGCTGATCGACCCGTAGACGGCGTTGCTCAGGGTGACGGTGAAGGTCTCGTCGTTCTCGAAGAGTAGATCGCCGGTGACGGTGACGCCGACGGTCTGGGTCAACGCCGCCGAGCCGAAGTTGACGGTGGTGGAGTGCGGCGCGACGTAGTCCGTCCCGCGTTGGCGGTGGCGTCGACGCTCTGCGTCCACCGACGAAGCGATGGTGTTGTCGGTGCGGCTGATGGTGAAGGTGGCCTGCACCTGTCCGCTGTCGCCTTCGTCCACGCTCACGTCGCCGATGGAGAAGAAGTTGTCGTAGATCTGCATCGTCTCGGTGACCACGGCGGCGGCGGGCTGCGGATCGTAGACGGCCGAAGTGGCAACGGCGGTGGTGATCCTGCGCTGGTGGCGGCGGCCACGGTACCGGTGAGGACACAGGTTTCGATGCCGTCGGCAGCCAGCGAGGCGATGGCCCAGACCAGCGGCGACCCAGGCGCGCCGCACGGTTGCCGCTGAGGCTGAACTCGGACGGGTGTCTGTCACGAGGACGGAGGTGGCCGGGCTGGGGCCTTGATTGGTGATGATGAGCGTGTAGGTGAGCGCACTGCCCGCAGCCAACGGATCCGTGTCATCGTGCTTGGTGAGGACGAGATTGGCCGCGGGATCGACCGTCAACGTGGCCGCGGCCGTACCGCTGTCCCCTGAAGACGAGGTGAGGTGGCCCGATGTGTTCGGGTAGCTGCCCGCCGTGTTGGTGGTCACCTTGAGTTGGACGGTGCAGCTTGCCCCCGCGTTGAGTGATCCGCCGCTGTAGGTGATGCTGCCGCCGCTGGCATTGACCACGCCGCCGGTACACGTCTTGCTGGCGTTGGACGGCGACGCCACCGTCAGCCCGGCGGGCAGTGTGTCGGTGAAAGCCAGACTCGTGGCGGCGAGGACGCTGGCGCTGTTGTCCAGGGTGAAGGTCAGCGTGGCGGCTTCACCGGCGTAGATCGTGGTGGGCGAAAAGGCTTTGGTGAAGGTGGGCGGCGGCTGCACCGAAAGCGTGGCGGTAACGGCTTCGCTCACCTGCAAACCACTGGCAAACAGGGCGCTGGTTGTGTTCACGTAGCTGCCGGCGGCGGCGATGTTCGGGGATCTGCAATGTCACGCTGAAGACACAGCTTGTGTCGGCAGTCAGCGATCCGCCGCTCGGGTTGATCAACGACGTGCCGCTGATCTGCGAGCCGGCGCCGCAAACATCGTCGGCAGCAGGCCGGTGGCCGTCAACCCGCTGAGGACGGCGTCGAGATCGTCGGTGAAGGCGAGGCCCGCCACGTTGCTGCTGGGATCGCGGTTGGACAGGGTGAAGGTCAACACCGCGGTGCCGCCCTGCACGGTGGGGCCGTCGAATTGCTTGGCAAAGGCGAAGACGTCGACATCGAGGACGTCCACGGCCGGGTCGGCGCTGACGGAGAGGCTGTCCGCGGTGCCGGTGAGGTTGCCGGTGGTGTTGGTGGCCAGCGTCCACACCGGCGTCGATGGGTACCTGGGCGTCACCGAAGGTGCAACTGCTATTGGCGGCCAGAACGCCGCCGCTCAAGGTGAGCAGATCGGTTCCGCTGAGTTGTGATCCTGTACCGCAGACATCGTTTGCAGGCAGCCCTGTGGCCATCAATCCGGTGAGCGCTGCATCGAGGTCGTCGGTGAAGGTGAGACCGGTGGCCTGCGCGCTGGGATGGCTGTTGGTGATGGTGAACGAGAGCACCACGGTGCTGCCCGCCGGCACCGGATCGTCGAGAATTCTTTGCTGAACGAGAGGACGTCAACGATTTGCAGCGTGTCATCGGCCGGATCGACCTGGAAAGGCGACGCTTCGAGGGTACCCGAAGTTGGCTGGTGAGATTGGTGTACTCACCGGCGGCGGCGCTCGTCGGGATCTGCACGGTGACGGTGAACGTACACGAGCTTCCTGGGGCGAGTGAACCGCCGGAGAAAGTAAGCGTCGATGTCCCTGCAATCGTCGATCCTGCGCCGCGACGTCGGTGACCGGCAGTCCGCTTGCCGCCATGCCCGAGAGGACGTTGCTCAGGCTGTCGGTAAAGGCCATGTTGGTGATCGAAGAGGCCGGGCTGTTGTTGGTGATGGTGAAAACAAGCGCCGTCGTCGCGCCGGGGACGGTCGGGCTGTCGGTGAAGCGCTTGGTGAAGACGACGCTGCCCACTTCGAGATCGACCGTGGCGCCAGGACCGGTCACTGTTTCTTTGTCCAGGGTGGCGATCACATCGCCTGAGGCGGAAGCATACGTGCCGGCTGCCGCGCCTGTGGGCACTTGCAGCGTGACGGAGAAGCTACACGTCGAGCCAGGGGCCAGGCTCCCGCCTGTCAACGTCAACGAGGACGTGCCACTCAACTGCGATCCTGTGCCGCAGACATTGTTTTGCGTCGGGCTGGTGGAGACAAGACCGGTGAGGGCGGCGTCCAGATCGTCGGTGAAGGTGATGTCGGTGGCGTCGGCTGTGGCGTTTTCGTCGTGGCTCAGGGTGTATTGCAGCGCCACCGTGTCCCCCGCCGAGACGGGATTTTCGAGAAATGTCTTCGAGAGGAACGGTGCTGCCACCACAGTCAGGCCACCGGTAGCGGCGTGGCCGGTGACGGATTCACCGCCGATCACCGCGCTGATGCTGCTGGTGGTGCTGGAATAGGCGCCGTTGCGCGCGGACGACGGCACAGTGAACGTCACCGCGAATGAACACGACGTCGCCGCATCCAGGCTGGCGTTGGCAACGTTGAGCGTAATCACCCCGTTGTTGTTTGAGGCACTGATCATCGACGACGGTCCACAATAGCCGTTGGATGGCAAAGACGGTATCGCGCCGGGGAGCAGATCGCTCAAATTGTCGGTGAAGGCGATGGATGAAGCCGTGGTCAGTTGATCGGTGTTGGTGATGGTGTAGACCACATCGACGCTGGCGCCCGCTTGCACGATTGCAGGAACGGCGGTTTTGGTCAACTGCGGTAGGGCGGAAACCACCAGCCGATCCGTAGCGGCCACGGCGTTGATCGGGCTGCCGTCCAGTTGCGCGGTCACCGCGCTGGTGGTGTTGGTGTAAACGCTGGCGGCAGCCGCAGACGGCACCTGCAACGTCACGCTGAACGTACAGGTCGCTTCGGGCGACAGGTTGCCGCCGGAGAAAGTAAGCGTACTTGTGCCGGAGATCTGAGATCCTGTGCCACAGGGGTTGGTCAACGGCAACCCCACCGCGGTCAAGCCCGAGAGCGCGGCGTCCAAATCATTGGTGAAGGCGATATCGGTGAGCGAACCGCTGCGGTCGAAATTCGAGAGGGTGAATTCGAGTGTTGTCTGCGCGCCGGGGGCAGCCGGATCGTCGGTGAAGAGTATGCCCAACAGGGAGCGCGTCACCTCAAGCACGGCGCCTGCCTTGCCCGAAGCGCCAAAGGATGTACTCAGGCTGTTGGTGGTGTTCTCCAGTGAACCGACCAGATTGGCGGTGACATCGACGGAGAAGCTACAGACGCTGCCTGTGGGTACATAGCCGGAAAATGAGACCGTGCTGCTGCCCGCAGTTGCCGTCAATGTGGCGGCGGAAAGGACAAGGTTGTTGATAACCCAGGAGCAATTCGCCGTAGAGTCGATGGTGGCGTTGGGCGGAGTGGCCACCACCATGCCTGTGGGTAGATTGTCTACAAAGGTGACCGCAGAAGCCGCCGAGGCGCCGGCGCTGTTGTCGATGACAAAACTCAGCCGGCTGATCTGGTTGACGCCGATGGTGGCCGGCGCAAAGGTTTTGGTGAAGGTGGGCCGGTTGGCATCAGCCGTTAATGTCGCCGAGGATGTGCCGCTGTTGCCCAAAGATGAGGTCAAGTCGCCGGTTGTGTTGACAAAGGAACCGGCGTTGCTCGCCGTCACATTGACGGAAACGGTGCAACTCTGGCCGCTGCCGAGCCGCGCCCCCGACAGGGTGACGGTGGACGCACCTGCAACAGCGCTGAGCGTCGCGCCATCGCAGGTGGTCGAGGCGCCTGCCGCCGCAGCCACCGTGACACCAGCAGGTAGATTGTCGGTAAAGGCGAGATCGCTGGCCGGCTGCGATCCATTGTTGCTGATCGTGAAGACAACCGTAGAGACAGCGCCGACGGCGATGCTGTTGGGGCTGAAACTCTGGCCGAAGCTGATCTGATTGCTCTGCCGCAACGGCGCCGCCAAAGACACGGCCGATCTCCACGACGACGAAACCAGGCCCAGCCCCACAGCCAGACAAAGCAGCGTCAAACGCAGGCCTTTGCGTTGAAAGGCGAGGGCATTGTTCGACATCAGGGGGATCCTTTGTGGGTGGGTAAACAAGGTGCGCCGTTATTCGCCGCCATTAATGCTGGGCAGGTAGCTATGTGTGTGGGCCATCTGGGCCAGCGCTTCCAGCGTCGCCTCCAACTCGGCGATGCGCTCGCTCAAAGCTGCGTTTTCGGCGTGCAATGCGTCAATTTCGCTCTGTTGCTCCTCTAGCCGATTGTTGAGCGCCTGCGCCGAGGACAACGCCACACTGGCCACATCCAGCGGTGCAATGGTTGTATCGTCTTTGCCGAGGCCGTAGGCAAGGTGGAAGGCCGAAAAATCGGGGCTAAGGTGAGCCACGGTTACGTCCTCACTCTCGGCACTAGCATCGGAAAGCAGTGATTCGGCAGATGTCCATTCCAAAATCGGTACACTGGCAAGTTTGCCAAGCACTTGATTATTGTCTGTGGCCGTGCGCGCCCGGCAGCCCGAAGAACAGGAACCAGAGGTAGTGAGCGTGCCCAGGATCGTCAGATTGCCCGAGGGGTCCAGGCGCAGTGGCAAAGACAGCACCCCGCTCTTGTCGTAGAGGATGCGGAATTCGCTGCCGACGGTGCCGATCATGGTGGTATCGCTGATGTTGTAGGTGTTTTGCAGCTTGAAGTAGACAGGGCCGTAGTTCTTGTAAAGGGCCAGGGTGCGAATTGCCCACGTTGACGACGCTTCTTCAACCAACAGCTGGGCGCTGCCGTCCGTTTTGCGAATATGCAGTGAAGACGACGGCGACGCCGTCCCCATCCCCACTTTGCCGTTTGACGAGATCGAGATGCTGTCATCCGGCGCGCCAGGTTTGATGCGGAAAGGCAACTCCGATCCATTGGTGACGTCGCGGATGAAGAAGTTGGCCTCGTTGGCGGCCACGTCCCACGTTTGTGGGGTGAAACCCGAATTGCCCGTCTGTTCCAGGCGCAGACCCGGCGTGTTGCCGTTGGTGACGTGAACATCGAGCACCGGCGTCGATGTGCCGATGCCGATACGCTTGGCGTTGTCTATGTATAACGTGTTGCTCGGGGTACCGGCTTCGATTTTGAAAGGTACTCGGCTTCCCGTGATGTCGTCGATAGAGAAGTAACTGGCGCCACCGTTGTTGCTATCGTTGATGGTGATCTGCCAGTCGTTGCTCGGGAAACTGCCCGAATTGCTGGTGTCGTCGAACTTGATGCGCAGGTTGTTCTCTTTGAGGCGAATGGTGTCGAAGCTGAAATTTTCACCGTTGTTGCAGTCGATACCCACACAGAGGCTGCCGATGACGATGCTATCGTCCGCAATCACCGAATCGCGAGGCGGTGACGCCGTCATCCTGATCGATGACGCCGGTTGCTGACTGGTGGCGTCCATTTCCGGCACGATGACAACGCCGTCTGCCACCGAGAATACGCCCGATTGGGCCGCCGCTTGGCGCAGCGCTTCGGCCACAGCAGGATCGTGGCTCTCTTGGGCGGCGTCGAAGGCAGCCTGCGCTGGCAGGAGACAGTTGCGGCGTCAGCGATAGTTCATAGCTGTAGACACCGTCGGGCGCCTGACCGCCGCCGAGTTGAAAGCTGGGTGCCTCACCCTGGAGCGAAGTCCAATGTCAGCAGTAACCCCTCCGGCCCCGAAATGGTGAGTGTCGCTTTGGCATAGGCGTAGCCGACCCGTGACTTGCCACACCACGCCCCCGACTCCGTGGCAACAACTGTGGCAATCGGCGTTGTTTGCGCAGAGAGGACCGGTGCATTGAGCAGGAACGCGGCACAGAGCAAGAGACCCAATGCGGATCCTTGCTGATGAATTGACCTACAAGAACACTCCAGGTAGATGAATAGTTGGCGCCATTACGGTGTAACTGTGACTGTTTGATCCGCGGCCACATCGGTGAGTTCGGTGATGCTTCCATCCGGCCAGGTGACAAGCAACTGATCGACGGTGTCGGCTGCGCCAAGACCGAAATGCACGGTCAACTCGCTCTGCGTGAGGTAGTGTGCGCCGCCGGTCTGGAAGCGCGGTAGCGCTGGTCACCGGCGACGCCGTCGACGTATTGCCCATGCCGTTGGGCGCAAGCCCCGCCGCCGAAGACGTGTCCAGCACGACGCGCAGCCAATGGGTGTCCGCGCCGGTTAGCTCGTTGCGGTAGAGGCGCAGGCCGTCGTTGTAGGCGGTGACCACCACGTCCCGGTCGCCGTCGTTGTCGTAGTCGAAGGTCAGCAGCCCCAGTTGGTTGACAGGTTCACCGAAGTTGACGGCTTCGGCCACCTCGTCGAAGGTGCCATCCTCGTGCTGGAGCCAGAGCTTGCCCCGCTCATTCAAATACGAGACCAGATCCTTGTGCCGTTGGCAGCCACGATGTCGAGGCGGCCGTCGTTGTTGAAATCCGCCATGTCCGTCCCCCAGGCCCAACCGGCATCGGCGACACCCAGGCGGCGGCGCTCAACAAAACGATGACCGCCCTGATTCACGTAGAGCGTATTGCCCAGACCGTTTGCCCACGGCATCGTCGTCGAAGATGGCGGTGATGAACCACCGGCAGCTGTCGTTGTTGACGTCGCCCACAGTCACCTCTATGCCGCTCCAGGTCACCGTCGACGCCGCATGGGCGATGGTCTCATCGGAAAAGGTGCCATCTGTGTTGTTCACAGTAGCGGCTGGTGCCGAAGTCGGCGGAAAGGAGCAACTGGGGTAGCGGTCGCCGTCCATGTCGACGAACGTGGGGTTGAAGCCGTTGATGCCGTCGTCGACGATGCCCGCCTCTGCGGCGACATCGGAGAAGGTGCTGTCGCCGTTGTTGTGGAAGAGCCGGTTGCCCAACGCCGGATCGCCGCCGGGTTTGCGCCAGCCCGCCACAAACAGATCAAGGTACCCATCGAGATCGTGGTCACCGAAGGCGGCGCCCAGGCCGTCGGGCAGTTCGGGGCTGGCAAGGTTGACACCTGCATCCACAGCGACATCGGTGAAGGTGCCGTCCTGGTTGTTGCGGTAGAGGCGGTGGCGGCCTGTGCCCATGTCGCCCGGCACGCCGAAACTGGTGACAAAAATGTCGAGCCAACCGTCGCCGTTGTAGTCGCCCACAGCGGCTCCGGAACCGAGATGCGGCTCGGCCAGGCTTCTGCCGGTTGCGGCACGATCTACGAAGTGTGCCGTCCTGTTGGCTGATGAAGAGGGCATCGGCGGCCAATCCCCCGCCCACGACGTAGAGATCCACCCAGCCGTCGTTGTTGAACCCCCGTCGCGGCGCCGCTGATCATCTGAGCGCCGTCGCCCCCGGTGATGGGCGTGGCGTGGGTGAAAGTGACACCGGCGGCCTTCGTCTGATCCGAGAAGCGGAGGCCACCTGTGTAACGCAGTCAACAGCATCGACGGTCTCTCGAATGACGTTGAGGCGGCGTCCACTGCGCTCGAAAGATTGTTTCAGTTGCATCCGTGTCGGATGTTGCGACGCCTGATTCGGTGTCGGGCGCGGCGAAAGGGGCGACGGCTTCATCGGTCACCTGGTCATCGGTCTTCATGTTGACTTTCACCGAAACGTCAACCAAACTGTGATGTGGATGCTGTACAGCCGCATGAGCAGAACCAGCACCAGGCCAGGCCACACCAGCGTTTCGCAGCATGAAATTGCATGTTGCGTCTCCCGTTGATTGGGGCGTAGCAACCCCGAGAATCGAAACACAGAAGCCGCAAGTGCACGCCAAACCGAAGCAGATCCCAAACTAGCTCACTCTGCAAACTCAGGCGAAATATCGCAAATACTTGCGAATTAATATCGTTTAAGATTACTCAACGTATGCTGCACAGCGCATACTAACTAATCTTTTGATTATTTTCCTATGTAATTTTACGTAAATCTGTGGGAACTGTTCAGCACCGGCGTCACCGGTGGTACGCTGAACAGTTAAAGGGAAGCTTGATGCGAACGCTACGATATTTGGGGTTGTGGTCGGTGGTGGTGGTGTTTGTGCCGCTGGGGTGGATGAAGTTCGTTGATCCGTTCAGAGTTTACGTCCACGGCCACGGTGGCAAGCCCTGCCGACCGAGGAAGTGAGCGGTCATCACGCCGGTGATCGACCGAGCGGCGCAGATCGGGCAGGAACACGCAATACCCAACCGCCTCGCCGAAGGGGACGAGTTTGCGCTGTCGCAGGCGCTGCTACCTACGGCGAGCCTCGCCATGTGTGGACGAGTGACGACGGCGCCGGGCGGCCATTGACCAGCACCGGCGGCGTTGGTCGATCCGGAGAATCCGTTGGTCTTTCCGCGCAATTTCAACCGTGTCTCCGGGCCGGATGCCAATTCGTGCCGGCTGCCACAATCTGCCCTTCGGCATACCGGGCGGCAGCGGCGATTTTGTCTCCAGTGTCTTTTGTGTTGGGGCAGCGTTTCGATTTCGCCACCTTCAAAGCCGGATGACCCGATGCCGGGCGCAGCATAGACGAACGCGGCGAGCCTACCACGATCCAGAGTATCGCCAACCAGCGCAGCCACCATCGGCATGTTTGGATCGGGCTACATCGAAATGCTGGCGCGGCAGATTACGCAGGATCTACAGGCGATTCGCGACGAGATTCCCCCTGGCGCGCCAGGTGATTCTGGCGGCGAAGGGCATCCCTTTCGGCATCCTCTCGCGCGAGGACGACGGCAGTTGGGACGTCTCCCAGGTGACGGGCATTTCGGCGCGCAGCCTCACTAGTAGCGGCCCCGACGATCCGCCCGACCTGATCATTCGTCCCTTCCACCAATCGGGGACGGTGATTTCGCTGCGTGAGTTTACCAACGGCGCCTTCAACCATCACCACGGCATGCAGGCCGGCGAACGCTTCGGTGACGATGTCGACGCCGACGGCGACGGCGTGGTGAATGAGCTAAACCGCGCCGACATCAGCGCCGTGGTGCTCTACCAGGCCACGCTGCCGGTGCCAGGGCGTGTGATCCCCAATGATCCGTTGGTGGAGCAGGCGATCCTCGACGGCGAGCGGCTCTTCACCCAGATCGGCTGCGCCGCCTGTCATGCGCCCAGCCTCGCCCTCGAAGACGATGCCTGGATCTTCACCGAGCCGAACCCGTTCAATCCGGCCCTCAATCTGCGCCCCGAAGACACGGAGATCCTGTCGGTGGATCTCACCGATCCAGCGTTGCCGGGGCCGCGGCCCGCGGCACACAACGGGCAGGTGACGATTGCGCTCTACACCGATTTCAAGCTCCACGACATCACCTCCGGCGCCGATGATCCCAACACAGAGCCGTTGGATCTCAACCGCGCCGGCGAAGGTGATCAGCTCTTCGAGGGCAACAGCCTCTTCCTCACAGCGCGGCTTTGGGGCGTGGGCAACCAGCCGCCCTACTTTCATCATGGCAAGTTCACCACGCTGCGCCAGGCGATCCTGGCCCATGCGGGCGAAGCCAGGCTGTCGCGTCAACGGTTCGAGGCGTTGGACGATTGGGAGCGCGACGCCGTGGTCGAGTTCCTGAAATCGCTACAGGTTTTGCCGCCAGGATCGACCCACCTGGTGGTGGACGAAGAAGGCAATGCCAAGGTGTGGCCGCCGACGCGCCGCTAGTTTATCTGTCTTCTTGGATCAACTCAACGTCGCCAACGGATCTCCGAAGATGTCGTCGTCATCGTCGTAGGGTCCGCCGGGGCCAGCGGTGTCTTGAATGGACAGATTTTCGAGAAGGGGAGTCTGCCAGGTCAGTTTGGATGTCGGGTCGGCCTGAGCGGGGGCGAGTTCGCTTGCAGGTGCTTCATTTTCTGTGTTCATTGGTTTTCCCTTGTGATCGTGATGTTGGTCTGTATGTCTACCGAATCGACGGTGGATTGTGCGCCATCCGGCCAGATGACCACGATACGTTGTACATCCTCGCCGGTGGGGATGCCGAAGTGTAGCGGACCGACGCTGCTGGAAAGGTAGCCGCGGGTCACGCGCACATCGCGGCGTAGACGGCGCTCACTGGTTTCCACGAAGACAGTGGCGCCTACGGCGTTGACGTTGTCGCTCGACGGCCAATGCAGGCCGACGAGGAGGTTGTCACCGCCGCAGAGTTGATTTTGGAAGAGTTGGGCGGCGCCGCGCAGGTTGTTGACCACGATGTCTAGGTCGCCGTCGCCGTCGAGATCGCCCATTGCCATGCCACGTCCACTGCGGGTGCTGCCCAGGTTCCAATCCGGGCGGCGCTCGAATTCGCCGCGCCCGGTGTTGCGCAGCGCCTGGTTTTCTTCCACCAGTTCGTGGTTGGGCAGGTAGTTGAAGATCTCATACTCGATGAAGCCGTTGACCACGTAGAGATCGAGCCGCCCGTCGTTGTCCAGATCGCCGAAGACGCCGGACCAGCTCCAGCCGGTGGCGTCGGCGCGGCGTTCGTAGGCGCGGTTGCGGAATTGACCGTTGTCCGCGGGCAGCAGCAGGGCGTTTTCCTGGCGCTGGGGATCGTCCTCTTCGGGCGAGAACCAGAGATCACGCATCAGCGGCGACCACGCCGCCAGCACACGCGGATCGGTGCTGGCGGGCTTCATGTCGGTGGCGAAGAGCGCCAGACGGCCGTTGTTGTCCACGTCGCCCAGATCGTAGCTCATGGTGCTGTAGCTGGTTTCGGGGAAGGGCGAGGCGGGCTGCCAGCCGTCCGCGGTTTGCAGCCACAGGTTGTCGCGCACGGCAAAATCGTTGCCCACCTGGATGTCGAGCTTGCCGTCGCCGTCCACGTCCCACAGGGCGATGGCGAGGGCCTGCGCTTCGTCGGCCAGCCCCACCGGCGCAAAGGACAGTTGGTTGTTCTGGTGAAAGTAGACGCCGCCGCCGCCGTTGAGCAGGTAGCTGTTGCCCAAATCGGTGAGCAGACCGGCGTCGTAGGAAGCGGTGACGGCATCGAGATCGCCGTCGGCGTCCATGTCTGCCCAGTCGATGACGTAGGCGGGCTGGGCGAAGCCGCGCAGAAATTCCTGTACAAACTCGCCATCGCCCTGGTTGCGCCAGTAGTTGACGGCCCCGGTGGTGCGCGTGAGCACGATGTCGAGCAGGCCGTCGGCGTCCACGTCCACCAGGGCGACGGCGCGGGTGTGGCCGATGGGCATCGCTTGCTTGCGGAAGCGCAGCTCACCTTCGTTCCACAGAATGGAATTGACGCCGTCGTAGTTGCCGAGGACGATGTCGAGATCGCCGTCGTTGTCCAAATCGCCCAGGCCGACGCCGGCGCCGTTGGCCTCGAACATACGCACTTCGCCGTCATCAGTGGCGGTGACGTGGTCCAGGTCCTGCGGGAGAAAGTGATCCGCGCAGAAATCGTCCTGGGCCAGGGTTGCGCGTGGACGGTTACGGGCGCGGGCGACAACGTCTGCGGCGCGGGTGACGTGTACGCATTCCCACAGGCAGCGATGAGGATGGCGATGAGGGCGGCGAATAGAACGCGGATGAAGCGGATTGGCGGATTCGGGCGGATTTCAGAAGTGTCTGAAAATCCGCCCGAATCCGCTCAATCCGCCCGATCCGCGTTCTATCAAATCGATGAGAGAACATTGAGCCGGAGCAGCCGCGCCAGGATCTGCTCGACGATCTCGTCCACGGTTTGCAGATCGGATTCGAGCAAGATATCAGGCTGGGCGGGTTCCTCGTAGGGCGCGGAGACGCCGGTGAATTCTTTGATTTCGCCGATGAGCGCCTTGGCGTAAAGTCCTTTGGGATCACGGCGTTTGAGCACTTCCAGATCGCACCTGACGTAGATCTCGAAGAAGCGTCCTTCGGGCAGCAGGGTGCGGGCGAAGTCGCGCCCGATTGGTAGGGCGAGATGAAGCTGGCCAGCACCAGGTTGCCGTGGGCGAAGGCCAGCTTGGCCACTTCCGGCGGCGCGGCGGATGTTCTCTTTGCGGTCTTCGGGCGAGAAACCGAGGTCGCCGTTGAGGCCGTGACGCAGGTTGTCGCCGTCGAGGAACGAAGGTGCGGCAGCCCAGGGCGAAGAGTCTCCGCTCCAACGCTTTGGCGATGGTGGATTTGCCCGATCCCGAAAGGCCGGTGAACCAGAGGACGGCGGCCCGGTGGCCGTTGAGTTCCTCGCGCATGGGGCGGGTGATGCCCGTCTGTTCCCAGGTGACGTTGGTAGACTGGCGACGCCTGGCTTCGGCCTCTTCTTCGTCGACGAGATCGCCCACGTTGCGCGAGGCCGAGCGGATCATGCCGGCGGCGACGGTGTTGTTGGTGGCCGGGTCGACGAGGATGAAGCTGCCGGTGCTGCGGTTGACCTGGTACGGATCGAAGAAGATGGGGTGCGTGGTGGTGAGTTGCACACGCCCGATCTCGTTGAGCGTGAGCGTGTGGGCCTGCTCGCGGTGCATGGTGTCGACGTCGATCTTGTAGTTCAGTTCCGATACGAAGGCGCGCACGCTGCGGGTGGTGTGTACGAGCCAGTAGACGCCGCTGGGATCCATGGGTTCTTCGTTCATCCAGCAGATGGTGGCGTCGAGGTGACTGCTTTTTTCGGGCAGGTTGCGCTTGCGCACGATCATGTCGCCACGGCTGACGTCGACTTCGTCTTCCAGGGTGAGGATGACGGATTCGCCCACGGTTGCCTCGTCCAGTTCGCCGTCCGCGGTGACGACGGCGCGCACGCGGCTGCTGACGCCGGAGGGCAGCACGATGACGTCTTCGCCGGGGCCGATGCGCCCGGAGACAACCTGCCCGGCGAAGCCGCGGAAGTTCTGGTTGGGGCGGATCACCGTCTGCACGGGGAAGCGGAAGTCGACGATGTTGCGGCTGGTGCCGACGTTCACCGTTTCCAGGTGGTGGAGCAGGGTTGCGCCGTCGTACCAGGGCATGTTGAGGCTCTTGTCCACCACGTTGTCGCCCTTGAGCGCAGACATGGGGATGAAGACCATGTCGTGGACGTTGAGTTTGGCGGCGAAGGACTTGTAGTCGTCCACGATGCGTTGGTAGGTCTTCTGATCGTAGTCGACCAGGTCCATTTTGTTGACGGCGACGACGAGGTGGGGGATCTGCAAAAGCGCGGCCAGGAAGCCGTGCCGCTTGGACTGGGTAAGCACGCCTTTGCGGGCATCGACCAGGATGATCGCCAGTTCCGCTGTGGACGCGCCGGTGACCATGTTGCGCGTGTACTGGATGTGGCCCGGCGTGTCGGCGATGATGAATTTGCGTTTGGGCGTGGCGAAGTAACGATAGGCCACGTCGATGGTGATCCCCTGCTCGCGCTCCGAGCGCAGTCCGTCGGTGAGCAGCGCCAGATCCACGTACTCGTCGCCGCGGTTGCGGCTGGCCAGTTCCACCGCCTCCATCTGGTCCTCGAAAATGGCCTTCGAGTCGTAGAGCAAGCGGCCAATCAGCGTGCTCTTGCCGTCATCGACGGAGCCGGCGGTGCTGAAGCGGAGGAGGTCGGTGGGGGAGTTGGGACTGGGGATTGGGGACTGGGGATTGTGGACTGGGGATTGGTTGGTGATTGGGTTTGGTTGGTTCTCGGAGGGTGTGGTCATGGGTTTGTCTCGTGATCCAAGTCAAATGCGTCGTAGGTCAGCGGCGATTCAGCCAGGTAGGTATCGCCGTATTCGGCTTTTCCTGTTTGTTGGTTGCGAACGGAGCGGATGTAGCCGTTAAGCTGTCGTTCGATGGTTTCCCTGTGGGTACGCACCCATTCAAGTTGTTCGGCGTCGCAATAAGTCAGCTGCTCAGCGACGATGAATGCGCTATGCAATTCGTTCAAGGAGCCGCGGGCGATGTAGAGAAAGCGTAGTCGTTCCAGGTAATGATAACGTCCATAGCCTTCGGCGATATTGAGCAAGATGCTTGTCGCAGCCCGTCGCATCTGATCTGCCAGGTTGTACCGCTCAAAATCTGGCAAACCCGCAGCCAGCCGATACGCCGCCCGCAACAACTGCAAACTCGCCTTGTAGAACTCCAAATGCTCAAATCCCCGTTCTGCCATCTCTCACCTTTTGCCCTTCGATAATGCCATCCTACAAGGCGAAAGTTACTCCACCCAGTCCCCAGTCCCCGATCCCCAATCCCTAAAAATACCCCTGCCGCTTGCGATCTTCCATCGCTGCTTCTGAGCGACGGTCGTCGGCGCGGCCGCCGCGCTCGGTGACGCGGGCGCTGGCGACTTCATGGATGATTTCGGCGAGGGTGGCGGCGCGGGATTCGACGGCGCCGGTGCAGGTCATGTCGCCGATGGTGCGGAAGCGGACGACGCGGTTTTCTACCAGTTCGCCCGGCTGCGCGGTGACCACGTCACCGGCGGCGAGGAGCATGCCGTCGCGGCGGATGATGTCGCGGCGGTGCGAGAAGTAGAGCGAGGGCAGCGGGATCTCTTCGGCGGCGATGTACTGCCACACGTCGAGTTCTGTCCAGTTGCTGATGGGGAAGACGCGGAAGTGCTCGCCCATGTGTTTGCGGCCGTTGTAGAGGTTCCACAGTTCGGGGCGTTGGTTCTTGGGATCCCATTGGCCGAAGCGATCGCGGTGCGAAAAGAAACGTTCTTTGGCGCGGGCCTTTTCTTCGTCGCGACGGGCGCCGCCCATGGCAGCGTCGACCTTGAGTTCGGCCAGCGCGTCGAGGAGGGTGATGGTTTGCAGTGCGTTGCGGCTGGGGTTGGGGCCGCTTTCTTCGACGGCGCGCCCTTGATCGATGGAATCCTGCACGTAGCGGACGACGAGACGGGCGCCGATCTGTTCCACCAGATCATCGCGGAAGGTCAACGTTTCGGCGAAATTGTGGCCGGTGTCGATGTGCAGCAGGGGAAAGGGAATGCGCCCGGGGAAGAAGGCTTTGCGCGCAATGTGCGAGAGCAGGATCGAGTCTTTGCCGCCGGAGAAGAGCAGCGCAGGTCGTTCAAATTGAGACGCCACCTCGCGCATGACATAGATCGCTTCGGATTCCAGTTGCGCAAGGTGCGCGAATTGCTTCGACTTCATGGTGGCGCTTGTCCTTATTATATTATTACGAATTATTACGAATTATTGCGAACTGAATTATTACAGATTATTGCAGATTGAAAAACAAAACGAGCGAATGTCGCATCTGCTCGGGCGCAGGGCAACGGCATCCATTATCCATGAATTTCTGCGAAAAACCAAAGCCCTGGCGTATATTGATGGCGCGAAGATACGGAAAAACAATCGGGTTATCACTTTACGTAACATGCTATGTTGTGTATCATGCCAAAGCTGCGCCGCCGGAATTGGGGCGTGGGGCGCATGTGAACATCCTCAGTCGCCGCTGCGCACTTGAACAGACACCGGCCCTATCGGACGAAGATTTTCGGAAGAAGCGAATTATTCTTTATGACAAAATTAGTCATCGTTGAATCACCCACCAAAGCCAAGACGATCCGCAATTTCCTGCCCAAAGAATATCAGGTGCAGGCCAGCATGGGCCATGTCCGCGATCTGCCTGCATCGGCGGGCGAGATCCCGGCGCGCTACAAAGGCGAGCCGTGGGCGCGCCTGGGCGTGAATGTGGAGCAGGACTTCGAGCCGCTCTACGTGATCCCGTCGTCGAAGAAAAAAGTTGTGAGCGAACTCAAGAAGTTGCTCAAACAGGCAGACGAGCTGATCCTCGCCACCGATGAAGACCGCGAAGGCGAGAGCATCGGCTGGCACCTCACCGAAGTCCTCAAGCCCAAGATCCCGGTCACCCGTATGGTCTTCCACGAGATCACGCGTGAGGCGATCCAGCAGGCGCTGCAAGAGACGCGCCAGATCGACGACAACCTCGTCCGAGCGCAGGAGACACGCCGTATCCTGGATCGGCTGGTTGGGTACACGCTGTCGCCGTTGCTGTGGAAAAAGATCGCGCCCAAGCTTTCCGCCGGGCGAGTGCAGAGCGTGGCTGTGCGTCTGCTGGTGCTGCGCGAACGCGAGCGCCGCGCCTTCCATACCGGCACCTACTGGGATCTCAAAGCGTTCCTCAACAAACGACCCGACAAACCGGCCCACCGCTTCGAGGCGCAACTTGTCTCTGTGGGCGACCGCCGTGTGGCGAGTGGCCGCGACTTCGACGAAAACACCGGCAAGATTGCAGAGGGCAGAGATGTCCTCTTGCTGGATGAGGCCGAAGCCAACAAGCTGCGCGAGCGTCTGCTCAACGGGCAATGGACGGTCACATCGGTGGACGAACGCACCGCCACGCGGTCACCCGCGCCGCCTTTCACCACCAGCACGCTGCAACAGGAAGCCAACCGCAAACTGGGCTGGGGCGCACAACAGACCATGCGCACTGCTCAGCATCTCTACGAGAACGGCTACATCACCTACATGCGCACCGATTCGGTGAACCTGAGCGACGAAGCCATCAATGCCGCCCGCCGCCGTGTCACCGAGCTTTATGGCGACAACTACCTGAGCAAGTCGCCGCGGCGCTATCAGACAAAGTCGAAGGGCGCGCAGGAGGCTCATGAGGCCATTCGCCCCGCTGGTGGGCAGATGTTGCCTGCCGACAGCCTGCCCATCTCCGGCGCCGAGAAGGCGCTATACGATCTGATCTGGAAGCGCACCGTGGCCACGCAGATGGCCGAAGCGCGGCTCAAGTTCACCACCGTGCAGATCAGTGTAGAAGACGCTCTCTTCCGCGCCAGTGGACGCACGATCCTCTTCCCCGGCTTCTTCCGCGCCTACGTCGAAGGCAACGACGATCCCGACAGTGCCCTCGATGATCAGGACACCACCCTGCCCGAACTGGCCGTGGACGAAGTCGTCGACGTGCGCGATCTCGAAGCCATCGGCCACGAAACCAAGCCTCCGGCGCGCTACACCGAAGCTTCCCTGGTCAAGGCGCTGGAATCCGAAGGCATCGGGCGCCCGTCGACCTACGCCACCATCATCAACACGATCCAGGAGCGCGGCTACTGCTTCAAACAGCGCAAAGAACTGGTGCCGACCTTCGTGGCGTTTGCCGTCACCCAACTGTTGGAGGATCACTTTGAGGATCTGGTGGATCTGCGCTTCACCGCGGATATGGAGCAGGCGTTGGACGATATCGCAGAAGGCGATACTGGGTGGCTCGAATACTTGCGGCGTTTTTATCAAGGGCAACAGGGGCTAGAGACACAGGTCAAAGAAAAGGAGGCGCAGATCGACCCGCGCCTGGCCAGCCAGGTGGGGTTCACCGATCTGCCCGCGGAGATCCGCATCGGCCAGTTCGGGCCTTTCCTGGCCCGCGGCGAAGACGGCGACCGCGTCACCGCGGGCCTGCCCGATTCGCTACCGCCAGCCGATCTCGACGCCGAGATGGTCGAGAAGCTACTCACCCAGAAGGAAGAAGGCCCCGAGATCGTGGGTGAAGATCCGCAAGCGGCAAGCCGATCTACCTCAAAGTTGGGCCTTATGGCCCGTACGTGCAATTGGGTGATGAAGGGGAAGGCAAGTCGAAGAAACCGAAACGGGTGAGCCTGCTCAAAGGCATGAAGCCCGAAGAAGTGGATCTGGATCTGGCGCAAAAATTGCTCTCGTTGCCCCGCCCGCTGGGGGCGCACCCCGAGAGCGGCAAAGAGGTCCGCGCCGGTGTGGGGCGCTTCGGCCCCTTTGTTGTACACGACGGCACATTCGTCAGCATCAAGCCGCCGGATCATGTGCTGGAAATTGAGTTGGCGCGGGCACTGGAGCTACTGGCGGCCAAGCCCGAGAAACGCGGCAGCAGCAAGAAAGTGCTCAAAGATCTGGGCGAACACCCCGACGGCGGCGCTGTTCAGGTTCTCGACGGGCGCTATGGGCCGTACGTCAACCACAAACGAACCAATGCCTCCTTGCCTGAGAACGTGGATCCGCAATCGGTCACGATGGAACAGGCGGTGCAGATGCTCAGCGAGAAGAAGACGAAGAAAAAGGGCGGCAGGCGCAAATCTTAGCCAAAGCCGCCCTGATAGACTTCCACAAGTTCAACCGGTGTCACCAGCGATAGGCTGAACAGCCACATTCCGCGACCCAACGGTCAGCGACCGAACATGCTGAAAAACACATCTGGCGGCACGATGGCTTTCTGGGCCACCGCCAGGTTTTCAATAGCATGTTCGACGCTGCCCATCCCCACCAGCGTTGTCGTCAACCCAGGCGTGCTACGATTAAACTGAATCGCGTACTGAGCGTCGCTACTCAAGTCTCCGAGGATCGGCTTGATGTTGCCGGGCACATGCCCCAACAACTTGCCCCGGTCCAGAGTGGTAGAGCTGACGGTCACCAACGCGTGCTGGCGCGCTACTGCCAGGAGCGGCAGGTTCAGCCGCTGCTTTTGACCGTCTTTTTCCGTGTCGAAGACCTGGTTGCTCTCCACAACTGCGTCTAGCACGTGGAGGTTGTAGGGGAATTGGACAAAACGAAACCGATGGCTCTCGCCACCGACCTCGCGTGCGATTTGCACGAAGAGCGATAGGGGCAGATAACCCCGATCCGCTTGCGCCGCGAGGAGACCGTCCTGGGCGGAGATGCCGTAGAAACGAATTCGCCCGCTGGCGGCTTCTTCTTCGAGGCGGGCGAAGGCGGCCCGAATGCGCCGTCGAAATTCCTGCGGCGTCACGTAGTCCAATTGAATTTCGGGATTGTGGATGTAGTAGACATCGATGGTCCCCAGGCGCAGATTGTTCAGGCTTACGCCGATCTGATTACTCAGAAAATCAGGGGCCAGGCAGTGGACATTGCCCGCCACGTCCTGCGGCTGGGCCAGGTTCGCTGCGTAGATCGATTCGCGCAGGTATTCTTCTCGCTCCTCGTGCGGCGCATCGTTGAAGGGGATGATCCCACCCTTGGTGCAGATCACAAGCTCATCTCGGCGCACCAAGCCTTCGTTGAAGAGGTTGGAAAGCGCCAATCCAATGTCTCGCTCCGATTGCATGAATCGGTAATTCACTGCGGTGTCGAGCACATTGCAGCCGTTGGCAACCGCGCGTTGAATGCCGGCCACGTAACCTTGACTGTCCACTGCCTGTGTACCGCCAGACATAGTTCCCAGGCCGATACTGCTCAATGTCAGCCCGTATCGCTGCCGAAAATGGTCTGAGGCCAAGTAGTTGAAGCGACGAGCGAATCGTTCTGTTCCTGCCGTCGTTGCGAAATGCGGTGTGATTGACATATTTGGCGTGCATACTCCAATCTTGCGATGAACTGACAAACCTTCTGTATTATCCCATTCTGCAAACCTAGGCCAGTAGATCCATACGAAATCCGCGGGGTCTCTGCTAGACTGGACGCAGAATATGAACATGAATACGACATTCGTTAAGGAATCCTTTAAGTGTATATCCTGACATTCGGGATAGATACACGGTCGACAGAGTCGAGGAAGACGCACAAAATGGCCACTATCATGATAGTAGACGATTTCCCCGTAACGCGAAAAGTTCTGTCCTATCAACTTTTTCAGACCGGCCACCAGATCGTCACGGCCAACAATGGCCGCGAGGCAATTGAATCGCTGATCGATTATCCGGTTGATCTGATGATTCTTGACCTTGCCATGCCCGAAATGGATGGCATCTCTGTCCTCCGTTACCTGCGGGCCGACCGTCGTTTTAGTGGTTTGCCCATTATCATCCTGACTGCCAGCGGCAAAGAGCAGGATCGGCGGCTGGCAATGTCGGAAGGTGTCGACGCATTTCTAACCAAGCCGACAAGTACTTGGGAATTGAACATGATGGTCAATGATTTGTTGGCTGAGCATTTACCGCTTCCGATGTAGAATTACTTGTTGCGCACCATAAATTCAGGATAGAAACTACAGGATAGAAACTAAATGTAACCAATAATGCGCTGCGAAACAAAATTCTGAAAAGACAGTGAGCGCCGGACGGCGCTCACTGTCCTCTTGGCCGGTTTGACGACTGTCTGGCCGTATGCTATTCTTCCCCGCACTGGAGTTTGGTGACTTCCCCCCCTTTTGTCACGCTCTCTAGGTCTTCAAATCACTCCCATTGAACTTGTCAGCAACCAACTACTTAGCAGTCACTGTTGGCGCACAGCACAGCCGGAAGCCCAGGACTAAGTTTTTCCCTGCAATTCACTGCCGCCCCGCGATTCAGGCAATTGTAGCCGTACGCGCGGTTACGCATTGTGATTCAGGCGCAAGGCGAAATTTCGTCCAGCATTCTGATGTTCAATTGTGATCACGCGCAGTCTTCTCGATCTCGTACATGATCGTATGAATAGTGTACATGGCGAGGCTGCGTACGTTCTTTCTACACCACCCCTGTTGTCTGCTGTAACTGTTGTCTGTTGTAAAAACGACCACACGCAAGGAGATCTGGCATGCAGAACCCGAATCGAGTCCAACATCGCATACTTGGCAAGCAGACGTGGTTGATTGCGCTGCTGCTGGTGTTCACACTAGTGCTGGCGGCCTGTGGCGGCGGTGAAGAACCGGCTGCCGAAGCGCCTGCCGAGGCACCCGCGGCCGAAGCACCGGCTGCCGAGGAACCCGCCGCCGAGGAGGCCGAGGCCCCTGCTGAAGAAGCAGCCGAAGCCCCCGCCGAAGAAGAAGAGCGCCTCGGCTCTACGCTGATCGGCAATATCGAAGGCCCCGACATCATCACCGATGCAAGCGCCTTCCCCACCAGCTTCGGCGAAGCGCCGATGCTGGCCGAAATGGTGGCCGCCGGTGACCTCCCCCCAGTAGAAGAACGCCTGCCCGTGGCTTCGGATCTGCTCGTGATCCAGCCGGTGCATGAGATTGGCAAGTACGGCGGCACCTGGCGCCGTGGCTTCACCGGCCCCGGCGACGGTCAGAACGGCCATCGCGTGGCCGGCGGCGACCGCCTCGTCTTCTGGGATTCGGAGAACTTCCCCGAAGTGGTGCCAAACCTGGCCAAGGGCTGGGAGATCAACGAAGATAGCACCGAGATCACCATCTTCCTGCGCGAGGGCGCCAAATGGTCCGACGGCGAACCCTTCACTGCCAACGACATCATGTTCTGGTTCGAGCACATGTACATGAACGCAGATCTCGTTCCTGTGCGCTCGCCCTTCTTCAATGTCGATGCCGGCGCCCAGTTGGAAATGGTAGACGACTACACCGTGAAGTTCAGCTTCGCTCAGCCCAACTCGCTGTTCCTTGAAGTGCTGGGTAGCTCGGTCAATGTGTTTGGCGGTCAGGCCATCTTCGGCAACATCGGCATGGGTGGCTTCGCTCCGGCCCACTATTTGCAGCAGTTCCACCCCGACTTCGTGGATCAGGAAGAACTCGACGCCCTGGTTGCTGAGGAAGGCTTCGACAACTGGGTCAACCTGTTCAAGGACAAGAACACCTGGCAGCGCAACCCTGATCTGCCCGTCGTCACCCCGTGGAAGACGCTCAACCCCATCACCACCGACAACTGGGTGTTGGAACGCAACCCCTACTACTTCGGCGTCGACACCGAAGGCAACCAGCTCCCCTACATCGACCGCATCTCGATGACCCTGGCCGAGAACCTGGAAGTGCTCAACCTGCGCGCCATTGCCGGCGAGTACGATTACCAGGCCCGCCACATTTCGTTGGCCAACCTGCCCGTGCTTCTCGAGAATGCCGAAACCGGTGGCTACTCTGTATCCCTGGATCCGGCGCAGCACGGAGCGGACGGCGCCTTCCAGTGGAATTTGAGCTATGAGGCCGATGCGGAGATCTCCAGCTGGATCAAGAACGCCGACTTCCGCCGCGCGCTGTCGTTGGCGGTGGATCGCAACAAGATCAACGAGATCATCTTCCTGGGCATCGGTGTCCCCGGCTCTGCTGTGGTGGCTGAATCTTCGGTCTTCAACCCCGGCCCCGAATACCGCGATCTGTGGTCGACCTTCGATCCTGATACTGCAAACCAGATGCTCGACGATCTGGGCCTGACCGAACGCGACAGCGAAGGCTACCGCCTGCGCACCGACAACGGCGAACGACTGATGATCGAACTGCCCACGATTCCCGCCTTCATTCAGTTCACGCAACTGGCTGAATTGGTCAAGGAAGATTGGGCCAAGGTTGGCATCTTCGCCAATGTTGTGGAGTCGGAACGCACGCTGGTTGAAACCCGCCGCGCCGCCAACGAGTTGCAGGTCTTCGTGTGGCAGAACGACGGCACCGATGAGTTGTTCCTCTATCCGTACCATGCGTTGCCGGTTGCCGACACCTCTGGTACTGGCCCTGCCTTCGGCGTCTGGTACTCGTCGAACGGCGCCGCCGGCATCGAGCCGACTGATCCCAGTGTGGTGAAGGTGCTGGATCTCTTCAGTCAGGGCCTGGTAGCCACGCCTGAAGAACGCATCGCCATTGGCCAGGAGATCTGGTCGATTATCACCGACGAGGTTTGGACGATGGGTACCGTGGGCCAGTCGGGCGCCTTCATGGGCGTGCGCGTGGTCAAGAACAACATGGGCAACATCCCCTCCCGCCAGTTCAACATCCAGGCTGGCCAGACACCGAACATCTCGCGCCCGTCGACGTTCTACTTCACGGATGCGGGGGAATAAGGGGTTAGGGACTGGGGATTAGGGATTAGGGATTGGGGACAGAGTGACTTGGAGATTGGGTGATTAGGAGATTGAGGATCGTACACAGGATCTGTAATCTCCTAATCGCTCAATCGCCCGCTCCCAAGTCCCCAGTCCCTGATCTCCAGTCCCCAGTCCCCTTCATAAGGAGAGACTATGGTCTCATACATCATCCGACGTTTGCTCGCCGGTCTGCTCACGATCTGGGCGGCGTCGGTGCTTTCGTTTTTGATCATCCAGTTGCCGCCCGGCGACTACGTGACCTCATACATCGCGCAGCTACAGTCGACAGGGACCGTTGTCACGGCTGAAGAGGCCGAGGCAATCCGCCAGCAGTACGGGCTGGATCAGCCGATCTACATGCAGTATTTCCGTTGGATCGGGCTGATGATGCAAGGAAACTTTGGCATGGCGATGGAGTACAACCGGCCCGTGCTCGAAGTGATCGGCGACCGCCTGACGCTGACGATGGTAGTGTCGATTGCCGCGGTCATCTTCATCTGGGCAGTGGCGTTGCCCATCGGCATCTTCTCTGCGGTGCGGCAGTATTCCATCGGCGACTACTTCTTCACCTTCGTCAGTTTTATCGGCATCGCCATCCCCAACTTTATGCTGGCGCTGATCGTGATGTACGTCAGTTTCAAGTACCTCGGCGTCAGCAGCATTGGTGGCCTCTTTTCTCAGGAATACCTGCTGGAGCCGTGGAGCATGGCCAAGGTGTGGGATCTGATGAAGCACCTGCCGCTGCCGGCGCTGATCCTGGGCTTGGCAGGCACGGCGGAACTGGTGCGTATCATGCGCGCCAACTTGCTCGATGAACTGCGCAAGCCGTACGTCACCACAGCCCGAGCCAAAGGACTCTCCAAGACGCGCGTGATCCTGAAATATCCGGTGCGGGCGGCGCTGAATCCTTTTGCCAGTACGGTGGGCTACATCTTCCCGTTTATTGTGTCGGGCAGCATCATCGTTTCGTTGGTGTTGAGCCTGCCCACTGTCGGCCCGCTGCTCTTCAAGGCGCTGATCGCCCAGGATCTCTTCCTGGCCGGTACGATCCTGCTGCTACTGGCGGTGCTGACTGTGATCGGCACATTCATCTCCGACCTGGTGTTGATGTGGGTCGATCCTAGAATTCGGTTGGAGAGTTAAACATGGCCCAAGCTGTGAACCCAGCGCCCACGCTGGAAGAAGGCCAGATCGAGCGCAATCTCGACGCGTCGGAACGCATTTCCGTTGCCACCCAATGGCAGTTGATGTGGTGGCGCTTTCGCAAGCACAAACTGGCCATGATCTCGGCGGTGATCATCATCTCGTTCTACGTGATCACCCTCTTCGCTGATTTTTTCGCTTATTCAGATCCTTTCACCTCCACGGCGGAACTGTCGCTGTTGCCGCCGCAGCCCATCCACTGGTTCAACGACGGTAAGTTTCAGCCGCACGTCTACGCCATTGAGGGCAAACGCGATCCCAAGACGTTCAAGCGCGTCTACACGCCCAACCCAGACAACAAGCTGCCGCTCACGCTCTTCGCCAAGGGCTACGAATATGAGTTGTTCGGCTTCATCCCCGCCGACCGTCACATCATCGGCGTGAAGGGCGCGGCGGCGGAGCAGTCGATCTTCCTGATCGGCACCGATCTCAACGGCCGTGACCTGTGGTCGCGCCTGATGCTGGGAACACGTATCTCGATGACCATCGGCCTGGTGGGCGTGGTGCTCAGCCTCTTCCTCGGCGTGCTGCTGGGCGGGCTTTCGGGGCTGTACGGCGGCGTCGTGGACAATGTGATCCAGCGCATCATCGAGATTGTGCGTTCGATCCCCACGATCCCACTGTGGATGGGGCTGGCGGCGGCGCTGCCCCGTGATTGGGACATCACGCCATCTACTTTGCCATCACCATCATCCTCTCGTTGATTGGGTGGACGGTGATGGCCCGCGTTATGCGCGGCCGGTTCCTCTCGCTGCGCAGAAGACTTCGTCACTGCGGCGGAGTTGGCGGGGGCCGGCCAATTGCGCATCATCTTCCGCCACATGGTGCCATCGTTCCTCAGCCACATCATCGCCGCCACCACCCTGGCCATCCCTGCCATGATCATCTCGGAGACATCGCTAAGCTTCTTGGGGCTGGGGCTGCGTCCACCGGCGGTGAGTTGGGGGGTCCTCTTGCAGCAGGCGCAGAACATCCAGGCCGTCGCCATCTCACCGTGGCTGCTTTACCCGGCGGTTCCGGTGATCATCGCGGTGCTGGCGTTCAACTTCCTCGGCGACGGCCTGCGCGACGCCGCGGATCCGTATGGTTAAGATCGGAAGAGAATTGTAAACACGGATTGGAAGGAACACGGATTTTTGTTGCCTTTGCTTGATCGAGGTATGCGATGTCAGAGTTGCGACATGGCAATCTAACATACAGACTGCGTGGGCTGATTTTTCAGGTTCGGAATGAACTAAAGATCGGCTGGCCTGAAGAGGCGTATCACCAGGCATTGCTTCAATTGCTCCTGGCGGAAGGTATTCCAGTTCTATCCAAGCCACGTAGAGATTTGGTGCATCGAGGTGTTGAGGTTCACGTCTTTGAGCCTGACTTGATTGTGGCGGATAAGGTGGTGCTGGAATTGAAGGCGCTCCCCTTTCAAACGCAATTCCTTGGCGAGCAGTACGCCCAGATCATCCACTACTTGAAGTTCTTCGACAAAGATCTGGGGCTGCTGGTCAATTTTGCACCAGATAAGGTTCAAATCAAGCGAGTTTTGTGGGATATCTCGGCTCTTGACCTCAGGGAAGACTATCGTCAGTTCAAGACTGGAGTTCCTGAGCAGGATCGCAATCAGCTTCACCGCCTGCGTCGTCATGTCTTGGAAATTGGACGCGCCTACGGTCTTGGATACCCTGAATCCGTTTATAGACAGATCATTGCCTTGGAAATTCGGCACCACCATATTCCCTGTGCAAACGATCTGCAAGTACCCATACGTTGGCGAGATACGACCATGAATACATGTGAAACGCCGCTTCTTCTAGTTGACAATCGTTACTTGCTGCATATTCGATCTATGCTTGAAAGTCCGACTCAATACGATTTTACACGCATGCAGACATATCTCTCCAGTCTCAAGCTACAATTTGGACTGGTGATTAACTTTGGCCGAAAGCAGTTACAAATCTATGGAGTGAACAGCGGTTAGATCAATCCGTGTTCCTTCCAATCCGTGTTTACAGAGAAACCCAATGACCAACGACCAACCAATCCTCTCCGTTCGCAACTTGAAAACCTTCTTCTACCAGGATGAAGGTGTGGTGCAGGCTGTGGACGGCGCAAGTTTCGATATTTATGCCGGGCGTACGCTGGGCATTGTGGGCGAGAGCGGCTGCGGCAAAAGTGTGACGGCGCGGTCGATCCTGCGCATTGTAGAGAAGCCCGGCATCATCGTGGAAGGCGAGATTCTGCTGCGCCGCGATATGGGCGGCGGGCGCATTCAGGAGATCGACCTGGCCAAAGAGCACGAGGACAGCCGCCTGATGCGCCAGATCCGCGGCGGCGAGATCGCCCTGATCTTCCAGGAACCGATGACGTCGCTCAGCCCGCACTATACGGTGGGCAACCAGATCATCGAGGCGATCCGCCTGCACAAAGGACTCACCGCCAAACAGGCACGGCCCGAAGCCATCGAACTGCTGCGCATGGTGGGCATCCCCAAACCGGATCGACGCATCGACGAGTACTCGTTTCAGCTCAGCGGCGGGCTACGCCAGCGTGTAATGATCGCCCTGGCTCTGGCCAGCGATCCGCGCATCCTCATTGCCGACGAGCCGACCACGGCGCTGGATGTGACGACCCAGGCGCAGATCCTCGATCTGCTGCGTCAGTTGCAAGAAGAACGACCTGGCGATCATCCTCATCACCCACGACATGGGCGTCATCGCCGAGATGGTGGACGATGTGGCGGTGATGTACCTGGGGCAGGTCGCCGAACAAGGACCGGTGGAGCAGATCTTCCACGAACCCAAGCATCCGTACTGCGCGTTCGTTGCTGCGTTCCATCCCCAGCATCTTTGCGCTGCCGCACCAAACTGTCTACGATCAGTGGATCGATCCCGCACCCATCACGCGCCCCAACGGCTGCCCCTTCCACCCGCTGCACCGACTTCATGGCGGGGACGTGCGATGTACATCAGCCGCAACTTCATGCCGTCGGCGTGGATCAGATGGTGAGCTGTTTTCTTTACCACGAGCCGGAAGTCGCCGCGACGACCCGGTAACCGCAGAAAAGAATCTTCATGGCTGCTCAGAATATGCTTGCTCAAAACGGTGCAAAATCCAACGCCGAAAATGTGCTCGAAGTACGCGATCTGAAGAAGTATTTCCCCATCCGCAAAGGATTGTTGCGGCGCATGGTGGGTCAGGTGCGCGCCGTGGACGAAGTCAACTTTCACATTCGCCAGGGCGAGACGCTTTCATTGGTAGGCGAAAGCGGCTGCGGTAAGACGACAACAGCGCGCTGCATTCTGCGCGCCGTGAAGCCGACCTCCGGCGAAATCCGCTTTCGCATGGAAAACGGGCAGACGGTCAACGTGGCGGCGTTGCCCAAGAGCGAGTTACGTCCGCTGCGCCCGCAGATGCAGATGATCTTCCAGGATCCCTACTCGTCGCTCAACCCGCGCATGACAATTTCCGACATCATCGCCGAGCCGATGCTGATCAACGGCGTGGGCAGTAAAGAGCGCCAGGACCGCGTGGCCGAACTGTTGCAAGTGGTGGGGCTGCCCACTGCGTTTATGACCCGCTACCCCCACGCCTTCAGTGGCGGGCAGCGCCAGCGTATCGGCATCGCCCGCGCCCTTGCCCTCAACCCGCGCCTGATCGTGGCCGATGAACCTGTCTCCGCGCTGGATGTATCGGTGCAGGCGCAGATCGTCAACCTGCTCCTCGAACTTCAGGATCGCTTGGGCCTTTCTTATCTCTTCGTGGCCCACGATCTGAGCGTGGTGAAGCACGTCAGCGACCGTGTGGCAGTGATGTACGTGGGCAAAATTGTGGAAGTGGCCGAGACGGCGGCGCTCTTCAACACCCCCAAGCACCCCTACACCGAAGCGCTGCTTTCCGCCGTCCCCAAGCCCGATCCGCGGCTGCGCTCCCAGCGTATCATTCTGGAAGGTGAAGTGGCCGATCCGGCCAACCCACCGTCGGGCTGCTACTTCCACCCGCGCTGCAACTACGTGTCCGACGTCTGCCGCAGCCAGACGCCTCATCTCGAAGAGATCGAACCCGGCCACTGGGTCCGCTGTCATCGTGCGCGCGAAATTGTCCTCGAAGGGATTGGGGACAAAGAGCAACCGGAGACTGGGGAGTAGAGGCAGGCGACGGAGAAGTGTCGCTGTAAATGTAAGTGTCGCCCTAAAGCGATTCCGTGATGAAGCGATTCGGAGATTGGGGGATTTCAGATCCTATGGACGAGACCTCAATCTCGTAATCTCAGTACTTCACGATCCTTGCGAAATACGGAGAGAGTATCCTGCCATGAAAGAATCCGTGTTTCCACCAATCCGTGTCCACAAGAACATACCAATACGAGTTCAACATCGCCACTGGTACACGCACTACGCACCACCTCACCGCATCAACATCGGCAAGAAGACAGATTCCCCAAGTACTTCGGCTGGGTGCGCCACCCATTCCCCCACATTCCCCACCTGATCGATTGCCCGCACGCGGACCTCATCCACCTGATCTGAAGCAAACGACGCCGACGTAGCCAGGGGATCGGCGAGAGTGTAGGGTTGCCACTCGCCCTCGCCCTGGCGCGTCTGCACTTCGTAGGCGGCCACGCCGGAGAGGACGTCGATGCCCTGCCAGCCGATCTGCACAGTGCTTTCGTCGGCGCCGACGACGGTCACCTGTACGGTGGGGGCGGTGTTGTCCAGGCCGAAGTCGAAGAACTGGCTGAAACTGTAGTTGCCGGCTTTGTCCTCGGCCCAGTAGCGCACACTGTGTTCACCTTCACCGTCGACGCGGAACGGCTCGCTGTAGAGGGCAAACGGCTGCCCGTCGAGGACGTAGGCCAGCGCGTTGAGGCCGCTGACCGCGTCTTCGCCGCTCACTTCCACCAGGATCGGGCCGCGCAGCCAGCCAGATGTGGGGGTGATGGGCGCGCCGACCAGATCGAGCGGGCGGATCGACGGCACAGGCCGCGACACGTCGATCCGCAGTTGTCCTTCCTCGCTGAAACGCACTTGCCCCAGTTGATCGGCGACCTCGAAACGCACCACGTGCGTCCCTTCGGCCACGCCCGACAGTTGGACACTGAGTTGCTGCACTGCCCACGGATCTGTGGGGGTGTTGAGTGCGGCAGCGTGGCTCTGGTCCCCAACATGAAGGCGTCCGCTCTCCGCGTCGAGGCCGCTGCCCAAATCCTGCACGGTGGCAGTGAGGGTGACGGGGAGTTGTGTTTGCCAGCCCTGCGGCCAATCCAGCGAGAGGAAGGTGGGTGGGTGTTCATCGACGACGCGGACGGTGCGCGTCACCGGTTGGCTGATGTTGGCGGCCTCGTCGAAGCTGACGGCGGTGACGATGGGCGTGTCGGTGCCGGTGGTGAGCAGCCAGTCGATCTCCTGAACACCGCCGCCGAGAAGACGGTAGACCTGTACGCGGTCGAAGGCCAGATCGACGTGGCCAAACCACTGCACGCGAAATTCCAGCCCGGCGGGCGGATCAAAGATGTAGAAATCGACGGCGATTTCGGCCCAACCACCCTCCAGCGGGAAGTCGCTGAGCCAGACATCGCGCAGCCCCAACCGCGTCTCGCTGAAATCGTCGGTGACGTCGAGGCGAGCCACTGGGCGATCCAGTTGCACGGTGTCGGTGACGGTTGCAGCGTCGCCCTGGATGCGCAGGCGGAAGAGCGCACGGTAGGCCGCGCCGGCAGGGATATTGCGGGCGTAGGGGCCATACCAGTAGCCGGGCGTCTGCACACCGACCTGGGCCAGCCGTGCGGCGGCGGCGTCGGCGGTGGGCTCGACGATGGTGTTGCCCATGCCCACGGTGGTGGAGAAGGCTTCGGCCTGCCAGATCCAGTCGTTGCGCAGGCCGATGTGTTCGTCCGCGCCCGCGGTGACCTGCACGGTGGCGCGGTGGATCTCGGCGCTGTCGGGCGCGCTCAGTCCTGGGGCAGACGGCGGTGTACGGTCGATCTGCACGGTGACGCTGTCTTGCAGGGTTTCGGAGATGCGCAGGCCGATGGTGATGGGCGTCGCTTCCGGCGCGTCGAGCAGGTTGCGCCACACGCCGCCAGGACCGCCAAAACTGATGGGCGTGGTGGCGGAGATGACGATCTCGCTGGTCAACTGGGTTGCCGGGGCCAGCGTGTCCCAGCGGATGCCGCCGAAGGGCAGGTAGCGGTTAGGCTCCAGCCCGAGCAGGCCGCCCAGCGGTTGCCACGGATCGTGGATGTTTTGCAGGTAGACGCCGGTGTAGTAGTGACCAAGGATCTGTCGATAGTTGTGGCCGGCGTCGGCGCGGGCCTTGGCGCCCCACTGGCTAAGCCCGTACCCGTGGCCGAAGAGCGTCTGGCCCAGTTGGTAGAGATCGGGGACGCCGCGCAGGTAGGAGACGGCAGGATTGTCCTTGGTGGGGTGGCTGTTGCGTGCGCTGTACATGGCGATGATGGGCGCGTGATCGGGATCGTCCTGGGCGGAGAGGTATTGGCCGGCGGTTTCGGCCACAGCCTGATCGCTGCGAGCGAAGCGGTTGTCGCACATCATCTGGTAATTGGCCCAATCGGTGACATCGTAGGCTTGGCTGCCGAATTCTTCGGGTGTGAAGGCGGGACCAAGGCGGATCTTGTACCAGGCGTAGGTACGCGCTGCAACCGCCTGCGCCTTAAGCGCCTCGATGGACCACGAGACCGGCGATTCGGCAGGCACCGAGCGCGCCACGTATTCCTCGAAGGGGACGACGTCGATCTGCCAATCGGCCACATCGCGGCAGGCGTTGCTAGGGTGGTGGGCCACACGGATGGTTTCGGGGAATTGCACCGGCCAATCGCCCGGCGGAATCGTGCGCTGTGTGGGCGCGGGCGCTGCCGCCTCAAACGTCGCCTGTCGCGTGGACAGATCGTACTGGCCGCGGGCGGTGGTCGTCTCAAAACGCAACAGCCGGTCGTCTACCCAGCGCGGGGAATGGCCGGGGAGTTGGGCGAGTAGATCACCGTCGAGCGCGTAGACGTGGATCTGCGCCAGGCGCGCCGTCTCCGCGCCGCTGGGGATGACGTCAACGGCGATGCGCGTGCCGTCGGGGCTGAGTTGAGGGCGACCCAGGTGCATACCTTCGCCGTTGAGCACAGCGCGCCCGTTGACGACGAGGGTGGGCGCGGCGGTGGGTCCGTCTACGCGCACGGTGGGCGGCAACGGGCGCGGATCGGTGGGGGCGTCCTGTGTAGGCGAGGCAGCGTGGGCGGCGAACAGCAGCGACAGCGTGAAAACAGCAGCCAAAATGGTCGCCGTGCTCAGGCGTCGGTGTGGATTCTGACGAATTGTCCAGGGGTTGGGCATTTTCATTCCTTTGTCAGTAGCCATGCCGTCTTCGACATGCGGGCAATCGTTCGTTCATCTTATCATGATGGCAGCAGCCGGCTATCAGATATCCAAACGAAAAACCGAAACGCTTCGCTCCGAGTTTGCGCGACGCCCCTCGAAAGCGCGCCTCTTGCCTGTTGAGGTGGAACGGTTTACAATTTGAACAATGGAGAACATTCACGAACGGGTAACCTCCGCGCGGACAAGCGCCAGCGCCGCGCAGACCGAAGCGCTTGGCCGCGCTTTGGGTGCGCAGATCCGGCACAATCTGGTCATCGCGCTGAAAGGGACGCTAGGCGCAGGCAAAACGACGCTGACCCGTGGATTGGCCGCCGGGCTGGGCATCAACGCCCGCGTCACCAGCCCCACCTTCACGCTGATCCACGAATATACCGGCCCATCCAGCCCCAATCGCCTCTACCACATGGACACCTACCGCCTGGGCGACGATGTGGAGACCGTCCTCGCTGGGGCGGAGACGCTGGGGCTGGATGAGATCCTCGACGAAGTGGCCGAGGACAGGACCGACGGCGTCACCGTCCTCGTGATCGAGTGGGCGGATCGGCTGACGCCGCTGCTGCCCGAGGACCATCTCGAAATCCAACTCGAAGCCGACGACGAAGAGGCAGAACAGCGCACGATTCGTCTCGTGGCGCATGGGGCGCACAGCGCCGAGGCAATGCGCAATTCGTAACTCGCAATGCGTAATTCGTAGGCAACGTAACTTCCCAATTGGCGACCAATTTCGTTGACCAATTACGGATTACACATTACGAATCCGCCCAACTTATCCATAACACGTTCCCGCCGCATTCTTCCCGAGGATTCGATGCAACTTACAAGCGATCTGGCTTCCGCCCAAGTCGCCCAGTGGATGACGAAGAAACCGTACACCTGCACCGCCGACGCATCACTGGCCGATGCGCGCGACATGATGACGGAATACCGCTGTCGCCGTCTGCCTGTGGTGGATGAAAATGATGAATTGATCGGCATCGTCAGCCTAGGCGATCTGCGTCAGGCGGCGCCATCGAGCATCACCAGCCTGAGCCTGTTCGAGGTCAACTATTTTTGGACGAAGTTGCAGGTCACCGAGGCGATGACGCCGGAACCGGTGACCGTTGGCCCGGACGATACACTGAAACTTGCCTGCCAGCGCATGTTGGATTACAAGATCAGCGGGCTGCCGGTGGTGGAAGGCCGCAAGGTGGTGGGCATCCTCACCGAAACCGATATTCTGCGCTTCGTCGTCAGCCTGGCTTAGTTGTCAATGTCGTTGCGTTAAGCCGCCGGCTTGAGATTAGCTGATTCAGCGATTAGGCGATGTGCCAGTGTTTAGTTGGAAAACCACTTAGCGCCAATTCAAGGGAAAAGAGGATCTCATGCATCGCATCCCTGTGCGCGATATCATGCACGCTCCTGTCATCACGATCCAGCCCGATGCGCTGGTAGCCGACGCCGCGGAGTTGATGGAAGAGAAGGTGCTGCGCCGCCTGCCGGTGGTGAACGAGGACGGACTGCTGGTGGGTATCGTCACCGACGCCGATGTGCGCGAGGCCGAGGCCGCCGAGAGCACGGTGAGTCAACTGGAAATGGGCGTAGAAGAAGAATGGCTTGCTGTAGCCGACATTATGACGCGTGAGGTGGCCACCATCGATCCCAACGCCACTGTCGGCCAGTTGGTGACGCTGATGATCCAGCACAAAGTCGGCGGCATTCCGGTGGTGGAGCCTGGGCCGCACGCTGCCAAGAAGCTCATCGGCATCGTGACGGAGACGGACATTTTCGAGATGATCGCGGACCGTGGCGAGGGAAGAAATGAGTGCGCGATAAAGTCATCCTCCTCGTAATTCTTTGCCGAAGCGCTGATCGTCGCCATCAGCATGGGGACGCGCCAATCGTTCGGCCTATTCTTGCAGCCGGTCACCGCTACATTGGGGATTGGCCGCGAGGCTGTTCAGCCTGTCGATGGCGATCCAGAATCTGATCTTCGGCGTACCGCTGATGGGGATGCTGGCGGATCGCTACGGATCGCGCCCAGTGCTGATTGCCGGCGGTGTGATCTACGCGGTGGGGTTGCTGCTCTGCTCGCGGTTGCTCCCGAACACCACGGCGCTCTTCCTGGCTTTGGGCGTACTGGTGGGATTGGGATTGAGCAGTGCGTCTTACGTGGTGGTGCTAGACGCGGTGGCGCAGGCGGTGCCGCTGCAACAGCGCACGGCGGCGTTTGGCCTGATCTGCGGGCGGTTCGTTCGGCATGTTTGCCGTGGTGCCGCTGGCGCAGTGGCTGCTTGGCGGGTTTGGCTGGCAGCGGGCAATGATCCTGCTGGCCGTCTTCGTGTGGTTGATCGCGCTGCTGGCCTTCGTCCTGCCCTGGCGGCGCAAACAGGACAATGTCAACGCCGACGAGCTGGAAGAGACGCAGACGATGTCCCAAGTGTTGGTGCAGGCGAGTCGCCATTCGGGATTCTGGCTGCTCTTCGCCGGTTTCTTGTGTGCGGCTTCCACGTGGCGTTCATCTCCACGCACATGCCCGCCTACCTGGCCGACAACGGACTGGCGCCTTCGGTGAGCGCCACGGCGTTGGCGTTGATCGGCATCTTCAACATGTTTGGATCGTACAGTTTCGGCTGGCTGGGCGACCGTTTCCGCAAGAAGTATCTGCTCAGTTTCCTCTACGGCATGCGCGCCGTGGTCATCGTGATCTTCCTACTGTTGCCGCTGACCAGCCTGTCGGCGATTGTGTTTGGGGCCGCGATTGGCTTTCTGTGGCTGGCGACAGTTCCCCTCACCAGCGGCGCGGTGGCGCAGATCTTCGGCTGGCGCTATCTCTCCACACTCTACGGCATCGTCTTCTTCGGTCATCAGTTGGGCGCGTTCATGGGCGTCTGGCTGGGTGGGCGCGTCTACGATACCGCGGGCAACTACGACACGGTGTGGATGATGGCGATTGCGCTGGGCGTCTTCGCGGCGCTGATCCACCTCCCCATTGCGGATCGTCCTCTCCTACAGCCCAAAACAGCCGCGCAGGCAGCGTGATAGCAGCAGTTGTGGACACGGATTGGGAGAAACACGGATTGGGAAGAAAAATCCGTATCCACAAAACCCACAACGTCAACGCGTCACAGCGACAGCTTCTTCTCGTGCCATTGGCAACATGTACCCCGCGGACTGGGCGGCGTTGCGGCTGCGCCACCACACGTAACTCCACTCCCCAAACACCGATCCCGTGAGGGCCGTGGCTGCAATAACCACGCCCGACCACTCCGTCAGCACAGTGAACAGAGCGAGCATCAGCACCAGCAGGCTCACGCTGATGGCCACAGAGTGGGTGATGTACTTGGTCTGCTTGAGGTGGACAAGCACGCCGCGCTGCCACGAGATCAGGTTGGCGATGGCGGGCAACGGCGCCACCAACAGCGTAGGCAGGACGGCGGCGTCGACCAACTGCGGCGACAGACCGGCCACCACGGCATACCACCAGCGCGCCGTCGGCGTCAGCGCGAAGACGACGAAGATCACGGCCAGCGCCGCCGTCACCGTCCAGGCGAAGCGCTGCAAGCGGCGATAGGTCTGCCCATCGCGCAGCAACGCCACCACCGCCTCCTGATAGGACATCGCAATCGACCGCCCCAAAAAGAGGACACTCATGATCACCGGCCACACGGCCAGCGACACTAGCGGCTGCGCCGCCCGCGACATCGACGTGGTGAAAAGCGGTTGATTGGCCAGTGTGATCAGCGAAGTGAGCGCCAGTGGCACGTAGAACGAAAGCAGATCGGGCCACGTGAGCAGTTGACCGTCGGCAGTGTCGGTGGAAAGGTGCGCCTGGATCGTGGGGCGAGCGAACAGGTAAGAGACGATGGCGGCGGCGATCACACCGAGGCTTAACCCCGCCGAGGCAATGTACACCCCATCCACCCGCACCAGGAACATCCCCACCAGCAACGTCGTCGTGGTCATCGAGAGGCGCGCCGCAATCGTGATCGGCACCACGCGTGTGCGATCATGGCGGATGAGCACGCCTTGCCACAGCCGTCGATAGGCGATGGATGCCGTCCACGGGGTGAGCAGCAGGAAGCCGACGCGGCTCAATTCGAGCACATCCGCGGGGGCGCCGATAAGCTGACCGACGACGATGGCATAGAGCGGCGTCAGCCCCACCAGCAGGTGCAGCGCCGTCAGGCCAAAGGCGAGCATGTGGGTGAAGTTGAGCAGCCGCCGATAGGACTGGCGGTCGCGCGGCAGCGCCGTCCCCGCGGTGAGGAGCATGATCACGGGGCCTTCCACGAGCAACGCCAGCGCAAAGGTGACACCGAAGGCAGCCAGGTTTAATTCGGGGTTGGGGAGCCGAGCCAACGCAGCGGAGATGGCGGGCTGTTCCACGGCCATCATCAGCCACATGGCGGCCAGTGGTAGCCAGAACCAGAAGATACGGCGCGGGGTGAGGAGTTTGTCGAAAGACACAGCTTCGTCCTTGTGGGTAGGATCAGATCTAAACCGTTTAAGCGCAAGACCTGATCCTACCCGGGGGGCAGGGGATGTGTCAAGCGTGATGCGTGATGCGTGATGCGTGATGCGTGATGCGTGATGCGTGATGCGTGATGCGTGATGCGGAACGATTGTCACCTGCCACCTGCATACCTGCAAACTTGCAAACTTGCAGACGAACAACTCACCAATCGCGCAACAACTTGCTCCACGGATCACGCATCACTTCATTTCACAACCCCCGGCAAGTACAGCGACACCGTCGATTCACCTGGCAGCGGCGGGCCGAAGCTGATCTCGTAGGAGCCGGCGGGCGCCTGGGCGTTGTTGTGCAGCACTTCCACCGTCACCCGTTCGCCAGGGGTGAGATCCAGGGGCAGGATCCAGTACTGATCATAGGCGAGCGTGCCGACAGAGTAGGTCTGGGTACCCGCAATTGAGCTGACACGCACGGTGGCGTTCATGCCTTGTGCCAGATGCGTAAGGCGCAGGATATGCCGCACAGTGGTGGCATCGACGCTTGCCACGGAGACACCCTGCGCCTTGGGATCGCCGGACGCTGGCTGCGAGGCGGTCAGGCGGAACGTGTCCACGTCGCCGGCGCCGTCGATGCGACCAGAGACGCCGCTGTTGTCCGCGGGGACGTCGGTCGCGCCATCGTCGTCGCCGCCATGATCGTCCGCGGCGTAGTCGTCCACCAGGATCTCCAACGAGGCAAAGCGGTCGAAATCATCGGGGACGGTGGCGGTGATCACCTCGGTCACGTCGGCCAGGCCGGCCTGGGTGAAGAATGCTGCGCCGGCGATGTTGTCGAAGACGACGGTGGCATAGTAGTCGCCTGCCTGATCGTAGGGCATGAAGCCAGTGTAGAGGCCATCGTCGGTGGTTTCGTCGGGGGCGACGCCGTCGTCGAGCAGGGTCAGGTCGGCGAAGTTGCCGTCTGGTTTCTCGACCCAGGCGGTGGCGGTAGCCCCAGCGATGCGATCAACGTAGCTCAGTTCGGCCTGCAACACAACGTCATCGGGGTAGCTCACGTAGCGGTAAAGCCGAGGCTGGAGAGCGTCGCCTGGTAGGTGAAGCCGTCCAACGCGTAGCCGGTGGCCTCGTAATCCACAGCCAGCGGACCAACCAGAGAGTAGAACTCGAAGGTCCACGTGCCGGTGACAGGTTCGCTGACGGTGTAGAGACAGAGCGAGTCGATGCCGTCGAAGTCGCAAAAGAGGAGCGTCGCTTTGCTGGTCGAGTGGATCGGTCAGGTAGAGTTCGACGCCGCTGCTGCCGCCTTCGAAAAGGACGGCAACTTCTAGCTCGTCCAGCGTATCGTCCACGTAGATGGTGGTGGAGAAGGGTGTCGTCTCGTCTACACTGAGGTTGTAGGCCGTCCCCAGATCCACATCGAGGATGGGCGAGGCATCTTGATCCACGTCACCGAAGGCGGCGATCAGCTCGTTGCTGTCGGCCATATCTTCCGCCTTGGCCCGCGCACCGGGAATGTTGAGTGCGGCCGGGCTGACAACAGTGTAGCTGCCCAGGAAAGGACGCATCAGTTCCAACGAGTTGCCGTAGAGATCGTTGGGCTTGTTGGTGGTGGCGAAGTTGAAGATGTGGAGTGGTATGCCTCCTTGCTGATCCGGCACTTTTTGGAAGATGTGGGGTTCGGTGTTGTCGGTGTAGCCGCCATCAATGATCATGAACAGACTGCGGTCGATGATGACACCGTTGTTGGCGGCTTGCGCCAGTATCGCCACCGCAGCCTGCTCGGCGGCGTCGATGTTGCGGTCGTTGACGCCTGTCTTCACCTGGATGCTGTCGATCTGGGCTTTGACGGCATCACGCGTGGTCTGGCTGTCGAGCGCGGTGAAGGGTGTCACCACGGCGTGGACATCGGCGAAGGTGATGATGGCAAGCTGATCGCCCTGGTTGGCGCGATCCACGTAGTTCTTCAGCGCCAGCTTGGTGGCGTTGAGCTTGTTGTTGTCGCCCATGTCGTTGGAGACATTCACCAGGAAGACGCGCTGCTTGGTGGTGGTGGCGTTGGCGTCGGCCCACACGATGTTGAGTGAGGCGCGCTGTGGCTTGTTGAGCGGGCAGTTCCACGCTGGGATCCTGGCCGGCGGCGGGTTTCTTGGGCGCCAGATCGGGCCAGTAGAGGCGCTTGCCGCGTTCCGCCTGTGGATCGTCATTGGGCGAGCGCGTCACGGTGTCCCAGGCGCTGGCCAGGAAGGCGCGGAAATGGGGATTGTTGGTCAGCCCAGCGCCCACAGTCGACTTCTGGGTGGAGAAGTTGAGATTGGCGAAGTTGATCTCCGGGCCTGCCGCGCACATGATCGAGCAGGGATTGGGCGGTACGTCGCCGGCGGCGCTGGCGTACTCGTCGAAAATCCCGTACATGTAGTGCCCCCACTCGTGGATCAGGGTGTTGATGAAGAAGGGCATTTTGCTGGCGTCGGTGATCAACGTTCCCGGATCGAAGATGGCGTCGCCCATGTAGACGGTGCCACCCTTGCCGTAGCCGTTGATCGTAGCCCGAGGCTGTTTCTCGAAGGCAATCCACTTGATGTCGGCCCGATCTGAGAAGCGCCCGTTGTCGTAGATCGTGATGGTGCGGATGGCATGGGCGCCGTTGGTGGTCTCGTAAAGCGCGTCGGCAAAGAGATTGAACAGATCTTCGTAGGGCGCGCGATCATTGGCGCTGGGGACTGCTTTGTAGATCGAGACGGTGAGATCGATCAGCCGTGCGTTGCCCGTGTTGGTGGGGACCGTGGGCGGCGGCGGCGGCGGCACGATCACGGGGATCGCTTCGGGCTTGGCCAGTTGTTCGATCTCCTGGGCCGAGATGGCCCGCGCGTAGACGCGCAGATCGTCGAGGAAGCCGTTCCACGGGCTGGCGCCGTTGCCTTCCAAACCGATGCCCAGACCCTGGCCACCGCCGGCGGGTGCGTCTGTGGTCGCCTGCACCTCTTTGCCGTCGATGTAGAGGCGATTGGTTGTACCGTCCCAACTGTAGGCGACATGCACCCACTTGCCCAGCGGCACACTGCCACCGAAGGCAACCGAGTAGAGCGTCAACTGACCGTTGGGCGAGACGCCGAACCAGGGCGCATCATCACCGAACTCGAAGATGGTGCGCCAGTCGCCCCAGGTGGCCGCATCGTTGCGCACCCAGGCGGCCAGTGAATAGGATGCGCCCGGCGCGTTGCCGGCCACGGTGACGCGGTCATCGGCGCCGTCGAACTGGGCGGCCTGGCCGATCCGGCCCGTGGCGCCGACAGTGGGGCAGGCTACACCGGCGCAGCTACCGTTGGCGGCATCGCTGCCGCTGTCGGCGAAGGTAGTGGCGCCGGCGGCCTCGTCGAACTTGAGCCAGAGCACCGGCCCCGGCAGGTCCGCGGCCTCAAGCGTCGGTTGCGGCAACAGTGAGAACATGATTCCGAGAATGATCAACAAACTGGCGACACGTTGATAGATCTTCGCATGGGTGAAGCATGACACAGCGTTTCACTCCTTGAATGGTGGACGATGATGGTGGGTTGTATTCAGTTGTGTTTGCTCCTTGGGTGCGTGTTGACTTTAGCAAACGCAGGTGAAAGCAGCGTAAATGGGGATCAGATAGGGTACGTCAATTATGTTGATACGGGAACTCAGTTTCGCTATAATCAGCCTATACAACCGCGTAAATGAATCGTGAAAGCTTCTCGAAAGACTCCATTGATTACCAGCCACGAATCCGCCGGTGAATTATGCCGAGCTTGACCCTTCAGTTGTTCGGCAGTCCACAGATAATTTATGAACAGGGTTGGATCGATCTGCGGTCGGCCAAAGCGTGCGCGCTGCTCTACTACCTTGCGGTTACGCAGCGCGCACACTCACGGCTGGCGCTGGCCGGGCTGCTCTGGCCCGACAAGTCCGACGTCGACGCGCGTACCAACCTGCGTCAGGCGATCCACCACCTGCATCTCGCCATCCCAGCCTGCCTTTTCGCTACACGCGACAGCGTCTCGTTGAACCGTCAACTCAACGTGGTGGTAGATGTGCTGCGCTTCGACGAACTGGCCACGCTCGGCCTCCGCAGCCAATCCAGTGAACCGAGCCACAATGCGCTGCGTTCAGCAGTATCGCTCTACCAAGGCGAATTTTTGGCCGGTTTCTTCGTGGATGCGGCAGAACCGTTTGAAGAGTGGGTATCGGCGCGGCGTGAGCGGCTGAATGGCATGGTCGGCGAAGCATTGAGGCAGCTCGTCGAACGGTCACTTGCACGTGGCGACACATTCGAGGGCCAGCACTATGCCCAACAGTTGGTTTCGCTAGAACCACTGAACGAGGCAGCACACTATCAGCTAATGCAGTTGCTGGCGATGCACGGGCAGACACAGGCCGCGCTGACCCAGTATGCAAGGTACACCGCGCTGCTGGCCGACGAGTTGGACACGCAGCCAGGCGGCGAGTTGGCGCAGCTTGCCCACGACATCCGGCTTGGGCTGAGCGCGCCACCGATGCTCGCCGTGCCGACACAGAACATCGCCACGGCAGCAGCATCGACCCTGCCCACAAAGACGCCGCCACACCACAATTTGAGCGCCCCGCTTTCCAGCTTCGTCGGGCGCGGGCGCGAGATCACGGCGTTGGAACAGATGCTGACCACACCCGGCGAACGCCTCGTCACCTTGCTCGGCCCTGGTGGCGTTGGCAAGACACGCCTGGCCGTCGAAATCGGCCACCGGCTGCTTCCGCTCTTCGTAGACGGCGTCTGGTTTTTCGATCTGCTTACCGTCGGCGATGAGACGATGGTGGCGCAGAGTGTGGTTGGCACGATGGGGATCCACGAAACCGGCAAACAACCTCTGGTAGACAGGCTTATCGCTTACCTGGTTGACCGGCAGACGCTGCTACTGATCGACAACTGTGAACACGTCCTCGGCGGTGTGGCGCGCCTGATTGAAACACTATTGCAGGCCGCGCCGCGCCTGACCATCGTGACCACCAGCCGCGAACCGCTGAACATACCAGGCGAACGCTGTTTCACAGTTGCACCGCTGGCACTGCCCGACAAAACCAGCGACGTTGCGGTGCAGGCGCTGCTTGCGCCTGAGAGTGCGCAGCTTTTCGTCCAGCGAGCGTCATCGCACGCGACGCCGCTACAGCCGACCGAAGACAACGCCCGACACATCGCGCAGATCTGCCGCATGTTGGACGGCATCCCTCTGGCGATTGAGTTGGCGGCGGCACACGCACGGTCGCTGTCGCTGGCCCAGATCGTCCATCAACTCGAAGACGTCCCCGGCGCTTACTTTCAGCTCACCAGCCGCGGACCACGCAACGCCCACGAACGGCACCAGACGCTCTACCGCTCCATCGATTGGAGCTACAAATTGCTGTCGGCGAAAGACCGCAGACTCTTTGCGCGGCTTGCCGTCTTTGCGGGAAGCTGGTCGCTGGAGGCAGTGCAGCGCGTTTGCGGCGACTTCGACGGCGCGGCGCACGACGAGCCGTCGATCCTCGAACAGTTGACCGGCCTGGTCGACAAGTCGCTGGTCATCGCCGAGCCGAACGGCGACGAGATGCGCTACCACTTCCTGGAGACGATCCAACGCTTCGCCCAGGACAAACTCGCCCAATCCGGCGATGAAGACGCGCTGCGAGATGGTCATCTGCGTTACTTTGTTGATTTCATGACGCGCTGGGAAGTGCCGCCGGCGGGCATGTCCCGTGCGGCGTGGCAGTCGAAGATCGCGCCCGATCTCGACAACGTGCGCAGCGCGTTGAATTGGTGTTTGCAGCGTGGGTTGGCCCAACCGGGGTTACGGCTCGCCCAGGTCACCGGGGAGTTCTGGTTCAGCCAGGGGTTGCACAGCGAATCGATCTACTGGATCGAGTCTTTGTTGGCGATGCCGGAGGCGGTTCAGGAGAAACAACTGCGGCTGGCGCTGCTCAGCGCCATGGAATACACACAGTGGTGGGTGTTGGGAAACTATGTCCGCGCCAACGAGCTACAACAGCAAGCCCTGGCGTTGGCCGAAGATCTGGGCGACACCCATCGGCTCGAAAAAACGCTGAATGATCTGGCCGGTGTGGCCATGCACACCGGTGACTACGAAGCCGCAAGCCGCTATCTGGCGCGTAGTCTGAAATCGACCGAAACAAGCGGCAACCTGCTCAACCGCGCCTGGAGTTCGATTCTGCTCGGCGAGGCGATGTTGGCGCAGCGCCAATTCGATGCTGCCAAGCCATGTTTCGAGCAAGCCGCCCAACTGTTGCGCGCGGAGAAAAGCTTCAGCCTGCTCGCCTACCCAGTGCGTCGCCTCGGGCAGATCGCATTCTTGCAGCGACAGGACGTGCCGACCGCCCTGCGCCACTACCGCGAAAGCCTTGATCTGAACATCGCTGCCGGCGAAATCGAAGGCAAAGCCGCCTGCGTGGCCGCCTATGCCCAGCTTTGCCTGCACACAGGCGCGGTGACGCTCTCACTCAAGCTCTGCGCGGCAGTAGCGGCCGCGCTGGAAGTGAGCCAATCTCGCCTGCCGGCCTACGATGTACAGGCATTCGAGGATCTCCTCACCACGCTACGCAGCGCCGACATCCCCGATTTCCAGCAACTGTGGACGATGGGTAGACAACTCAGCCTGAACCAGGCGGTGGATCAGATCGCGCCTGGCTTGCCTCTGTCGAGGATCATGCCGACGGCGTATGATCTTCTCGTACAAAGCGCGTTCCCCACGCCTCTGTGGTTGCCGATCTACACAAAATGACGTAGGATGGGAATCCAGCGTACATTTTGACGTAAACTGGGGGAAATCCGTGCTACAGGAAACAAAAACTCCGCTCTCCGCGGAGGACGACTGTCCCTTCGGGTACTTCGACAGGACGACGCAAGCAGCGGCGCTGAACGAGGCCCAAGCCGAATTCCTGCGCAAGTACCCATCCTACGCGCAGACGCAGGTGTTGGACGATCTGCGCATGCGTGAATTCGCCCGCCTCGACAGGCAAGGACACGTCTATCTCGACTACACCGGCGGCGGCCTGTACGCCGAACGGCAACTTGCCCAGCACATGCAGATGCTACAAGAGGGCGTTTTCGGCAACCCCCATTCGCACAACCCAACGTCGTTGGCCATGACCGAGCTTGTGGAAGCAACGCGCGCCTACGTGCTCTCCTATTTCAACGCCGACCTGGCCGAGTATGTGGCGATCTTCACAGCCAATGCCAGCGGCGCGCTGAAGCTGGTGGCGGAATCGTACCCATTCGAGGCCGGATCGACCTACGTCCTCACCGCCGACAACCACAACTCGGTGAACGGCGTGCGCGAATTCGCCCGCGCACACAAGGCAAAGGTCGTCTACCTGCCGGCGACGCGGCCCGAGATGCGCCTGGACGAAGCCACGGTGCAGGCGGCGCTGGAGGACGTTGATCCCCAGAAGCCGAATCTTTTCGCTTATCCGGCGCAGTCGAACTACACCGGCGTGCAGCACGGGCTGGCATGGATCGAAAAAGCGCAGGCGCTCGGCTGGGATGTCTTCTTGGATGCAGCGGCGTTTGCGCCCACCAATCGGCTGGATCTGAGCCAGGTACACCCCGATTTTGTGTCGCTCTCTTTCTACAAGATCTTCGGCTATCCCACCGGCATTGGCTGCCTGCTGGCGCGGCGCACGGCGCTGGCAAAGCTGCACCGCCCCTGGTTTGCCGGCGGCACCGTGGCCATCGCTTCGGTGCAAGGGGACGGTCACTTCTTGGCCGAGGGCGAAGCCGCGTTCGAGGACGGCACCGTCAACTATTTGATGATCCCCGCGGTGGAAATCGGCCTGCGCTTCATCGAAGAAATCGGCATCGACACGATCCACCAGCGGGTGATGTGCCTGACGGAGTGGCTGTTGCAGGCGCTTACGTCTTTGCGCCACAGCAGCGGACAGCAGTTGGCGCGCATCTACGGCCCGTTGACCGCGGACCAGCGTGGCGGCACCATCACCATGAACTTTGTCGACGCCAACGGCGAAGTCTTCGATGTGGGCGTATCGAAGAACTGGCTGAAAAATGTGCTGAACATTTCACTGCGCACCGGCTGCTTCTGCAACCCGGCGCAGGTGAGATCGCCAAGATGCTCACCGCGCGGGAGATGGACGGCGTCTTCGGCCAGCGGGGAACCGATGCCGTTTTGGGAGTTGCGTTCGTGCTTCCTGGAACAGTACGACATCGATCCCAGTTCCATTCGCATTTCGGTGGGGCTGGCGAGCACATTCGAAGACGTCTTCCGCTTTGTGCATTTCGCCCAGGCGCTTCTGAACCGCAGCGCCGATGAGATCGGCCCAGCCAGTCATGCACCCAGTGGGTTGCAGAATGGTGCCAGGATAGCGCCTGAAGTCTAGTCATCTGACTAGCCGCCCAACTCATCGGCGGCATGGTGATTCGATGCAAGGCTGTTCGTTATAACTTAGTACCTGTACACCAGACCGACAACTGATATCGATGGAGCCATGTTTGGGAGGGAAACTTGGCTGTCAGTCACGCGGAAGCGGGGATGCAATTCCCGCTGCTTCGCTCTAAATCCACGCTGATCTACATTTTAATCTCGGTACCCATCGTGGCGGTTTTGCTCTTCGTCACGCTGCGTCCTGTGTTGGTGTTGCCGCGCATCCGGCTTGCGCCCGGCTACGTGCTGATCAACCAGGACGGTGAGCGCGTCTCCCACGAGAATCTGCGCGGACACATTGTGTTCTACCAGGCGGCATTCACCGATTGCGGCGCGCCGTGTGATGCGTCCTGGGCGCTGATGGCCGATTTGCAGCGTGAGCTTGCCACCCTCGACAGCGAGATCCCCATCGATCTGGTCACCATTTCTGTGGATCCGGCGGACACCCCCGAAACGCTACTCGCCTACGCCGAAGAAAACGGTGTCGACACGTCGCGCTGGCATCTGCTCACCGGTGATCCCGATCAGATCAAGTACATGGTGGGCGGCGGATTCTACACGTACTACACAGTTGAAGGCGACGAAGTGAAGCTCGAACCCTCGCTGATGATCGTCGATGGCTTGGGCATTCTGCGCGCAGAGTACCGGCGAGGAATGCCCACCATAGGCGACGCGCTGCGCGACATCGATCTGCTGCTCACCGAGGCGCGCAACAGTGAGGGGATCACCAAGTATGCGTACGAAGCGGCGCATTTGTTCCTGTGTTATCCATGACATGTTTCCAGTGACCCAAAGGTCAACCATCAACCGTTTTCCACTCATCTTTTTTATCGAATACAAGGAGGAACCATGAAAGATCCGGATACCCCAAAGGGGGCGATTGCGTTGATGATCGTCTACGCGATCATGATTCTGGTTCTGTGGAGCAACGTCTATCTCACCTTGCTTTCTAGAGGAGCGACCCAGTGATACACGTAGATCGCTATGAACAGGCGTGGATCCGCATTACGATCCTAATTCTGGTTGTCTTTGCCGGCGCGGTGACCGTGGCCGGCGTGGCCAACGGCATCCAGGTGCCGACGGTGTACCAGCGCGTCGATCCGCAGACCGTCACCGAAGCGGGTAGCCCGTGGGCGGAACCGGGGTTGCGCGAGTTAGCGCCGGGCAAGTACGAGGCATACGTCTTGGCGCAGGTTTGGAGCTTTGTCCCCAATGAATTGCGTGTACCGGCCGGTTCTGAGGTGACTTTCTACGTCACTAGCCGCGATGTGCAGCACGGCTTCAAGATCCTGGAGACCAACGTCAACATGATGGTGATTCCCGGCCAGGTCGGCAAGCTAAAAGCCACCTTCGACGAACCAGGGACGTACAACATCATCTGCCACGAGTACTGCGGCACCCTGCACCACACCATGTACGCCCAGGTGATCGTCGAGGATCCTGAGGCAGAGGCGGCTACAACAAGCGAATAGCACGCTTGTTACCTGTTATCACATCACGAATGTGAGGAGAATTCACCATGGCGGTAAGTACATTTCGACAACCCGTCAGCGCGGCTCAACTTACGGAGACCACTCGTACGATTGACTATCGTACCGAAAACAAGTTGACGGGCTGGTACATCGGCATCGGCATGACAGTACTCTCTGTCGGCATTTTGATTGGCATTTTGCAGGGAATGGAACACGCCGGTTTCAATCTGTACCCGTTGTTGCAGCCGGCGATAAAGAGCTACTACCAGGGGTTGACCATCCACGGCGTGCTCAACGCGCTGGTTTGGACAACGTTCTTCATTGTCGGCTTCTTCACGATGACGATTACCCGCACGTTGGGGCGCCCGCTGGCGTATCCGGTTGTCAACTGGGTGGGCTTCTGGCTGATGACGGTAGGGCTTGTGTTGGCGGCGATTCCTCTGTTGGGCGATGCAGCCAGCGTACTCTACACCTTCTACCCACCACTCAAAGCCGATGTAAAGTTCTACTTGGGCCTGACCCTGGTGGTGGTCGGCTCGTGGGTGGCCGGTTGGGGATTCTACTTCACCTACTGGGCCTGGAAAAAAGACAACCCCGGTGTGGCGACGCCGTTTGTGGCGTTGGCCTCGTTGATCACGATGGTGCTGTGGCAGATCTGTACGCTGGGTGTGGCGGCTGAGATCCTCGTCTTCCTGATCCCCGCCGCGCTGAACTGGATCCCTGGCGTCGATCCGCTGTTGGGCCGCACGCTCTTCTGGTTCACCGGCCATCCGTTGGTCTACTTCTGGCTGCTGCCGGCCTATGTGGCATGGTATGGCATGGTGCCGAAACAGGCGGGCGGTAAGCTGTTCAGCGGCAACCTGGCGCGCCTCGTCTTCTGGCTCTTCCTGCTGCTCTCCACGCCGTTGGGCTTCCATCACCAGTACACCGACCCCGGCATCCCGGCGGCCTGGAAGTACATCCACGCCCTGCTGACCTTCGGCGTGGCCTTCCCCAGCCTGCTCACAGCCTTCACTGTGGCAGCGTCGCTGGAGACCGGTGGACGCGCCCGCGGTGGCAAGGGTTGGTTCGGCTGGATCCGAAAGCTGCCGTGGAACGATCCTTCGTACACCGCGCAGAACTTCGCCATGATCCTGTTCGCCTTCGGCGGCATCAGCGGCATCACCAACGCCTCGTACAACATGAACCTGGCCGTCCACAACACCACCTGGATTCCGGGTCACTTCCACTTGACAGTGGGTTCGGCCACTACCTTGACCTTCTTCGGCATCGCTTACTGGATGGTGCCAAAGTTGAGCGGCAAGCAGCTTTTTGCCCTGCTTCGGCCCTGGCACAGGCGTGGACGTGGCTCTTCGCATGATCTTCTTCGGCAACGGTTTCCACCTGTTGGGTCTGCACTTCGGCGCACCGCGGCGCACCATGCTCGGTTCAACCCCTACTTCGAAGAAGCATGGAGCCCGATGATCATGGAGATGCTGCTGGGCGTCGCCTTGCTCACCATCAGCGCCATTCTTTTCTACGTGGTGATCGTAGGCACGTTGGTACGGCAAGCAAGAGACTGGAGAAGCCCATCGACATGCCCATCGCCGAAGCACTGGACGACGACAAGCCGGTGCCTGCCTGGCTAAACAACTGGAAGCCGTGGCTCTACTCGGCCATCGCCCTGATCATCTTCGGCTATGGCCCCATGCTCTATCGGCTGATCACCGAAATGGAACTCACCTCGCCGCTGTTCCGGGTGTGGTAACGAACTCTGTTGAATTGACATAAAACAAAAGCGGGAGGGCGAACATTCGCCCTCCCGCTTTTGTTTTATGTCACGATTGGTTGCTATTCCACGAAGATCTCCACCAGATCGCCGTCGTCGTCCATCACTTCGAGGATCTTGCCGCGGGCGCCGGACTGCATGGCATCTTGCAGTTGACCGATGTCCAGGTTGTTGAGTTCGGGGACGAAGCGACCACCGATCTGTAGCCCCATGTTCACCAAGCCAATTGGAATCTGCAAGTTAACCTGCGTCTTGCCGGAACGCGTATTGGAGACGCGCAGGCGAACCCAGCGCCCATCGCCCGCAGACGGGGGCGGCGGCGCGCTGCGCGGGGACCGTCCACTGCGCTGGCGGCTCTTGTCCAGCGCGGCCAGCAGGCGCGTCCCCTCTTCGGCGGTCACCTTGCCCTCCTGGATCATTTTAAGCACCTTGATGCGTTCTTCTGACGTTGCCATAGACACTCCTTATAATCTCTCAAAACCTGCCGGGTTTTCTGCAACCCGGCAGGTTTGGCTGATGATCAATACTGCCCCAGCGCGCCGTTCTGCCGCGCTTTGTTTTCGCACCAGGCGAAGACAATCCACCCAAGAACAAAGTACGCTGCCGAGTGGACGGTCAACCAAACCAGGCTGCCCTGCTGCCACAGTTCAGCCAGCGTCGCCCCGTCGAGGACAACCTGCCGCAGGACGATGATCCCCTGCGTGGTGGGCAACGTGTGGGCGAAGGCTTCGAGCCAGCCCGGCAGCCTGTCCACGGGCAGGAAAGCGCCGTTGAGGAAGAGCATGGCGTTCTGCAGCGCATTGGCCAGTGCTTCTACCTGCTTAAAGACCAGCGTCGCCCCGGCCAGCATGAATGAAAAACCGTACAGGCCGATCAGCGTCAACAGGAAGACGGGAATCCCCGCCCAGCGCATGGGTAACGCCACCTGAAGCAGTAGCATAAGCACGATGCCGGTGATGGCCACCATCATTGTGCTCACGATCAGCGACGCCGCAGATCGCCCCAACAAAAGCACGCCCGTGGGCAGCGGACTCATGTACATCTGCTCCAACGTGCCGGTTTGTGTCTCCTCGCGGATGCCCCAGCTCATGTCCGAAATCGCCGACAGCGCGTAGAACCAGATCAGATAACCGAGCAACGCAGGCGCCAACTGATCCTGGGTGGGGGCGCCCCCCGAAATGAAGAAGCTGATCCCCAAAAAGATGACGGCGAACATCACCATCTGGGTAAAGAAATTGAACTCAGGCTGTCCACAACAAGAGCAGCCGTTTCTGCGTCTCGTTGGCGAAGATCATGGCGGTGAGTTGCATGGTCAGCTCCTCCCGTTGCTGCGCGCAGATGACGGCACAGGCTGCGGCGCGGCGGCTTTGGTAGCCTCGCCGCACGGTCCATCAACTCAACAAAGATCTCTTCCAGATTGGCTTCGGTCTGCGTTAGAGATACCAGCGGCAAATCCAGACGGCGCAGTTGCTCGACGACGATGTAAAGATCGGTTCCGGCGGGTAACACGCCGCTGAGGATCGTGTGCCCGTTCTCGTGTATCGCCGTGAAGTGGGCCAAGTCCGTTAGCTGTTCCGTCGTCAGGTGGCCCTGCACACGGATGCGGTAATACTCTTGGCGGAAGAGATCGAGCAATTTTTCTTGTCGGTTCGTGGGCCAGCAGCCGCCCAGACTCATGATCGCCACCTCGTCGCACAGGCTCTCGGCCACGTCGAGTTGATGGGTGGTGAGGACCACCGTTCACCGTTCACGCCAAAGCCTGATCCAGCGTTTGACGGTGCGCGCCGCCGCACATCCAGCCCCAGCGCCGGTTCATCCAGGCTAATTAAGGGCGGATCGGCCACAAGGGCGCAGGCGATGGCGACCTTCTGCTGCATTCCTCGCGAAACGAATTGACCATGTCGTTGCGCCGATCCCACAGATCCAACTCACGCAGCAGGCGTTCGGCGTGCCTGAGTTCGCGTGGGGCGTCCCCTTGAGGCGACCGAAATAGACAAGGTTCTGCCAGGCGGTGAGCCGCCAGTAGACGTTACGCGTCCCTTCGAGGACGGCGCCGATCTGGCGCATGGCCTGACTGCGCTGCCGCTGCACGTCGAAGCCGTTAAGGCGCACACGGCCCGATGCCGGAGACACCAGGCCACATGCCATTTTGATCGTGGTCGTCTTGCCCGCCCCGTTGGCGCCGAGGAAACCGAAGACCTGTCCGCGTGAAACGTTCAGGTTCAGATCCTCCACAGCCACCACATCGGCGCGGCCCCGTTTTGAGTAGACCTTGCGCAGCCCCTCAATTTCAATGGCGTAGCTCATGCCAGTTAACTTTCGTGGTTACCTTCGAGGGCGGCGATCAATCGTTCGGCTTCGTCGGCGCTGATCTTGCCGTCTTCCACCATGCGCAACACCATCATGCGCTCTTCATCGGTGACAGGATCGCCGGCCGCTTCTTCGTAGACCGGTCCGCGTGCAGGGCGCGGCGGCGTAGGCGGCTTGGGCGGATCGGCGAAATCGAAGTCGAAGTGGAAGCCATGTTTTCCGGCTTTGGCCTTGGCCTTAACGCTGGCCTTGCGCACGCTCTTTTCAATCTTGCGGCGCAGCTTGCGGTTGATGGTTTCGGCGATGCGCTCGCCCAGGCTGCCGAATTCGCTGCCGAAATCGCGCCCAAAGTCGGCGGCGATGGACTCCATCTCGCGCCCCAGCCGCGCCATCTCCACGTTGAGATCTGCCAGCGCTGCGTCCATCTCGCCCACGTCTTTCATGTCACCGGTAACGCTGTACAGCTCGCCGATGGCGCCCTGCGCCGTCACGTGGACATCGGAACCAGCGATCAGCGAGATCGAGCCTTCACCCTCGCCCACCGTGAACGTGTGGACACCGCGCCCTTGGGTGGATTGGCTGGTCCCCGCGCCGGTGACGCGCAGATCGCTGCCACATACCACGTGGACTTTGGCGCCCACCCCTTCGCCCACGATGCAGTGAATGTCGGACTTGGCGTTGATGCGGATCTGTGGCGCCTGCGCCAGCACTTCCACATGGGCATCGCCCGAGGCGTTGCCGGCCACGTCGCCGCTACAGCGCATAATCTTGAGATCCCCACCGGCGCTGACGGCGACGGCGTTCTCAACTTCGTACACGTCGGCGTCGCCACCCACACGACGGCAGGAGACGCTTTCTGCCTTGCGCACCGTCAGATCGCCGCCCACCTGCTTGAGTTCCACGGCGCCGCTGTCGTCCGCGGTGACGCTGCCGCCCACATTCTGCCCTGCCAGCGCCGAGGCGCGCACGACACGCAGATCACCGCCTACACTCTTGAACTGTACAGCCTGCGCCTCTTCGATGTTGAGATCGCCGCCCACCGCATTGATGTGAACGGCGCCCAGGCTGCGCTGCACATTGGCGTCGCCACCGGCGTCGAGGGATAGGGTTACGCCTGTGGGTACGTGAATGCGCAGATCGCCGCTGGTGTCGATGCGGATCTGATCGTCGGCGATGATCACGTTGGGATCTTCCTCGTCGACGGCGGCTTCGATGGCCTTGCGCTCCCACGTTGTGATGAGCATGTCACCGCCTGCTTGCAAGGAGATCGGTGGGAGTTCTACAAAATCACTCAGGTCATGTTGAATGTTCATGGTTGTCTCCAAATGTTTGGGGGGAACGTCAGTCACCTTGCAGCAGACGCATGGCTTCGTCGTATGAGATCTGGCCGGCTTCCAGCGCTTCGAGCACGCCCTGCCGAGCCTGATCCGTGAGGATGGGGGTTTCGTCCTTGCCCGGTTCGTGGCCGAGGGCGCGGATGATCTCGTGCAGTCGCCCACGGATCGTGGGGTACGAGATGCCCAGTTCGGTCTCCATGCGGGTGAATTTGCCTTCGCAGCGCACGAAAGTCTCCACGAAGGCGAGTTGCTCGGCGCTCAAGCCGGCGAAGGGGCTGGTGACGTAGAAGCGCCCCTCCACCTTGGAATCACATTCTCGGCAGAAAAAGCCGGTGATGGTCAGGTCTTCGTTGGCGCAGATAGGGCAGCGTTTGGGCAACGGGTTCACAATGCACGCTCCATTCGGTTGTTGCTGTGACGCCAGGCGGCGTGCTGTTTGACTTCGCCGTAGCGGTTCTCCAGAGCAGCGCCTAAGGTTATGAGGCTGCGGCCGACGCCGGACAGTACGCGCCTGTGCAAAGACGGACGCACCGGATAGAGGGCCACACTCCGTTCAAAATCGGCCTTGTGACGCATCTCTTCGCTACGAATTTGGGCCAGTGAGATTGCTCTTGGGTCTAACATTGGTCGCTCCGTTTCGGCTATCTTGGGGGAAAATTGAAACGCAACTTTCAGCTTCTGAAAAGATAATACCACTAAAATTTGATTTGTCAATAGTTATTTTTGAATTTTTAATTTATTCGGTTAATTTTGTTCGATATTCTAATTTTCCACTCAAGTTTCCAGAGGATCGCGAATAAAAACCCGCCAGGTTGCGAAAAACCTGGCGGGTTGGCAGTGCGTTTGATTGTCTGCGCGGGGATCAGCGGGAGCGCCAGCCGGGCGGTGGGGGTGCGCCGGAACCGCCGGCGTCACCGGGGAAGGGATCGACGTCGCCCAGCACCGAAGCGGGGACGATCCCGGCCTCGATCAACGATTGGGGGGAGGCGTACTCGATCACCAGCGTGTGGACCAGTTCACCCACCTCAAACGGCACGCGGCGCACTTTATGCTCGGCCTGTTGCCCAAACTCGGTGCCGACATCGTGCGCGCTACGCAGGACAGGACCGGGCGCAGCGGCGGGCATTGGCGGCGGTTTGGGCTTTTCGCGGAAGATGCGACAGCCGATGACGCCGACGTTGGTGGGGTGGCCCATCTTGGCGGCGTAGGCGTCGTCTACGGCGCCGAACTTGAACTGCGCCACGTTGCTGTCGTCCAGCCGAAAGCCGGGGATGCGCGTGGACTGTCCGCGCAGGATGTAGCCGTTGTGCTGGTTGGCAGGGCTACCGGCGGGCTGACCGTCCATGATCGAGAGTCCGTCCACAGAAGCGACGAATAGATAGCGGGCGCCGTCGGCGGGTGCGGTCAACGCCAGTTCGTACACAGCGCCGATGGGCGCGGCCACGTAAATTCGCTCGTTGTGGGTGTACTCGGTCAGCGGCTTGCCATCAACCAAAACAGACAGGCCAAAGCCGGCATCTGTGTGTGTCATGGTGAGATCTCCTTTGTTCACATGGCGGCGGGCGTTTGCTGTTTGCGCAGCCAGGACGCCAACTGAACCGCCAACAAGAGGACAATGACGATCAATGCGCCGAAGTACAGACGATAGGTGTCGGAACTGGATGTGCCAATCGGATCAAAGGGATGGCGCAGTATGCTGGCGCCTTTGATCAGGTAGAACGACAGGCCGGTGACGGCCACATTGGCCAACGCCGTGAACATGTGGCTGCCCACCCACCACGAGAAGAGCATACTGACGATGCAGAAGCCCAACACCATGGCGCTGGCGCGCACGCGTGGCTCATCCCAGGCGATCCACTGGCCCCACGCCAGCTTGGTGGAGATCATGCTGGCCAGCGCGTAGACGATCCAGATGATCACACCTGTCTTCTGCAGGGCGGCGCCCCACTGCGCCAACTTGTCCGTGCGCCACACGACGTAGGCCAGGCTCACCAGCCCCGCCGCGGCGAAGATGAGCAGCCCCACTTCCACCAGCGCGCCATGCAGGAAGATCACCTTGATGATGCCGCCCAACGTCTGTTCCGCTGGGATCAGCCAAAGATCGACGGCAGCCAGCACAACGAACACAGCAATCGCCCACGGCGAACGAAAAACAGCCCAGACTTTTTCCACGCGACACGTCCTCCTAACAAAATTTGATGACCATGCCCCATCCTAGCGGTTTCGGCCCGCGAAGACACCGTCCAATTGGCGAGGAAACCTGCCCACGCGCTTTTGCCTTTATCTAGTCTGCCTCGACATCCAACTCCCTTAAAAACCGCTCCACCTCGTCCACATTGTACAGGATAAAATCCGCGGCGGAAGTACGGCCAGCGATCTCGGGATCATCCAGCGCACCGACGAAGATGCCGATGCCGTGGCCGCTGAGCGCCTGAAACGCGTCCTCGTCGGTGGTGTCGTCGCCCAGGTAGAGGGGGACGATCTCTTCAAGGTTCAAATCCAGCGCATCCAGCAGGTAGTGGACAGCTTTGCCTTTGTCCCAATCGATCTGGGGCTGGATCTCGTAGACCATCTTGCCCGGCGTCTGCTTGAGTTGGTTGGGATGCCGCGCCAGGACGTCCTCCACCACGGCGGCAATGCGGCGGCGTCCTTCGGCGGAGGCCAGCCGGTAATGGACGGCCACCGACGCCGCTTTCGGTTCGACGATGGCGCCGTCAACGTCGGCGAGAGCGGCGGACACGTGCTGCTTCACCGATGCCATCAGTTCACCGAATTCTTCGCCCACGGCGTGTTCGATGTGGCCGTCGTCGGGGCTCCAGATGTCGAAGCCGTGGCTACCGGCCACGATGAGATCGTTGATCCCCATGAGTCGCTGCACAGTGCGCCGGTCGCGCCCGCTCACCACGCACACAGGGCAGCGTTGCGCCAGATCGGCCACTGCCTGTCGCATCGAGGGGGCGATCACGGCATCTTCGGGGCGATCGACGATGGGCGTCAACGTGCCGTCGTAGTCGAGGAACAGCGCCGGCGTCCTGCCCGCCAATCGCCTGGCAAACGTATCGGGATCGTGCAATACATGTGGCAATTCGTCCAGCGCCCGCTGTTTGATTTTGGTAGACATAAGTCACGTACCTCCCTTTGGATTGTTTCAGCGACGAGGGCTGCCGCATCCTAAGGGTATCACCTGTGTGGGCCGAGTCCGTGGGATCGCTCCGATTGGAAGAAGACGACGGACCACCGACGACCAGGTCCCCGTTGCACAGGACGCCCTGGGTTCTGTGTCATTCCGCCGTTCCCAAAGCAGTTAAGCCACCGCTACATCGTCTGTCGTCGGTCGTCACCCCAGCATCTCCGCGATCATCTCCACGCGCTCGATCAGGTTCACGGGCAGCACCATGTCGCACACACCGAGGATGATGGGGCCGTCGCCCACGAGATCGAGAAGATCGGCCATGAAGGTGCGGAACTCGTCTTCGCTGTAGCTCGGCTCCAGGATCGGCGAGGGAATGCCGCCCCAGATGATCGGCCCATGCTCGCGCCAGGCGTGCCAGACATCGGCAAAGGTGAAGGCGGTGAGCGGCGTCGGCGAGATCGATTCGCATACGTCCAGGCCCGACTCGGTCAAGAGTGCGAAGAGCGGCTGAATGTGGCCGTCGGTGTGGCTGCCCACACGTTTCCCTTGCAGGTGCAGGCGGTCGATGTAGCGGTGGTAGGTGGGCAGCATGTGCTCACGGAAGAGGCGCGGATTGGTCATCATGCCGTCGAGGTTGTCGCCGAACTGCACGTAGGGGACATCGAGATCGGCCAGGCGATCCACGAACTCGATGCAGCGTTCGTCGAGCAGATCGAGCAGACGCTTCACCGCCACCGCCGAATCGTACAGGGCGAAGAAGAACGCTTCGGTGCTGAAGTAGTCGATGAGCAATTGCTGGAAGGGCAGCCGCAACAGCGACGGCGATACAAAGCCGTAATCACCGATCTCCGCTTCGGCGGCGCGCAGCCGCTCGTACTGCGGCACATATTCCAGATTCTCGAGGATATATTCCACCGGCGCGTAGTCGGCGTCGCCGGTGATGGGGTGCTTGCGCATGTAGCCGCGGGCGCCGGTGGCCAGCGACTCGGGTACCGAAATGTGTTCCACCGTTAGCGATCCTGCAGGCGTGATGATCTCGCTGTAGACGACGCCGGGCCGATCCGGCGACAGGTGTTCCATATCGGGGAAGCGATCCACCACAGGATCGGTTTCCTGCCAGATCACCTTGTCTTCGAAGCGGGCGATCACCTCCACGCCGCGCAGGCGCATAGAATAGGGAGAGAGAAAACGCAGCCGCCCCATCCCCACACGGCGGTGAATTTCGGTGAGCGGCACGTTGCGGAACCGCTCTGGCAGCGTATCAGTGTATTGAAGACCACGATGCCAAAGCTCCAGGCGGTCGACGAAGGGCAACTTGTCGGGTTTTTCGCCGTTGAGCACGGCTAAGACGCGTTCACGGGGCGACATAGGCAGCGCACGATCCATCGGGTCCTCGCTTTCTGGGTGCGGGGGTTGTTGGTAAAAACAAACAGATCCGGGAGTTATCCCCTATGGTACACCCAAATGATGTGCTGTGTGGCTAACCTTCTGGCCTGCTTTGATCACTGCCCGGTCAACAATATGATCATCGACGGATAACGTTTCAAACTGAATCGGCAGCCCCAAGGCGAAGAAGAAGTTGGGGCGGTTCTGCAAGTGGAAGTGCAGATGCGGTTCGGAACTATGCCCCGAATGACCGCAGCGCCCGATTAGCTGTCCTTGCGGACCTTCTCGCCGACACTCACCGCAATGCTCCCCTGGACGAGGTGAGCGTAGAAACCGTATTCGTCGTCGGCGTGTTGAATGACAACGTAGTTGCCGACAAAGCTACGCGCCAGGAAATCAGCAACTCCGTACCCCACAAAGGGCCGCCTCGTATGCCGTCGGCGACTCTCACTACTTCGCCGTCAGCCGCGGCAGATTGGCTGCCCGTAACAGTAGTAATCGTGCAGATCGACACCGCGGCCTTGGTGACGCCAGACGCATCAACCATGACAAAATCATAGGCATAGCGTTGCGTCAATACATCCCACGAGTGCGAGGTGTCCGGATCTACACCGCCGTTGTAGACATACCACTCGCCGTCAAAGGGCAGCCTATAGCGGGCACGATTGATGTAGTCGGCGGATCGGCGCCTTCTGCTGTTCACTTGCCAAGCGCACATTGCCAATCGCCTGCAAAAGCATTTGCCAAAGCTGAAACGGATTGAACAGGCTCAGCAACCCCGATACGGTAAAAGCAAACACCAGGCCAGGCTGACCATAGCGGCCAATCGGCCCCGATGTAGGGAGAACGGGCATTGCAGGTTTGTCGGTCTCGGTTTACGAGTGGAAAACAGGGCCGACACAATTGCATACATTACAAGGTAGAGCAGAACGCTCGCCAACCAAGGCAATCTATACTCTGCCCACACGCGCAGCCCTGTGTCAATAAGTAGCGTAATACCAAGTGAGATCCATAGTCGTTTATCAAACACAGCCTTCCCTCCTGAAGGACCTAAGTACATATTCTCCAAGTCGGCTAGAGTATGCAACACGCCCTACCCATAAAGATGACATTGCACTGACAGATGGCAAGTAATGACTTACGACATCTGGTCAGCTTGATCGGATGCCACACCAAGTAAGCACAGAACAACGCCATCTAATCCGCACCGTTAAGCACAACCTATCATCAAGCAAAATCAGCTATAGCATATCGGCCCGCGCGGGTTAAACTACGAAAGACAGATCATTCTTGCCTAACGAGGATCGCATGATCACTGACGAACAGCGCTTCGAAAAACTGATCGAACACGCGCCCGAGGCCATCACGCTCCTCGGTGCAGACGGTACACTCCAATACGCCAGCAGAGGCGCGGCGCGCATGTTCGGTTACGGCATCGATGAACTGGTCGGCGTCAACCCGGCAATGCTCACCCACCCCGAAGACGTGGAACGCGTCATCGGCCTGTTGCAGGCGTTGGTGCAGGAACCGGGCAAGGTCGTCACCACAGAATACCGCTTCCGCCACAAAGACGGTCGCTGGCGTTGGATCGAAAGCACCATCTCGAACCTGCTGGCCGAACCGGGGATCAATGCGATTCTGTTCAATTTCCACGACATCACAGAACGAGTCGAAACGGAAAAGATGCTCCGCGAAAGCGAAGAACGCTTCCGCATCGCCTTTCGCACCAGCCCCGACGCCATCAACATCAACCGCCTCGCCGATGGGATGTACGTGGATGTCAACGACGGTTTCACACAGATCACCGGCTATGCGCGCGAAGACGTGGTGGGCAGGCTGTCGACCGACATCAACATCTGGCATGATCCGCGAGATCGGGATCGCCTCGTTTCGGGGCTGATCGCCCACGGGCAGGTGAACAACCTCGAAGCCCAGTTCCGTCTCAAAGACGGCAGTGTTGTGCGTGGGCTGATGTCGGCAAAAGTGATCCTCTTGGATGGCGAACCTCACACACTTTCGGTGACGCGTGACGTCGAAGAACGCTGGCGCATGGAAGACGCGCTCCGCGACAGCGAAGAACTCTTCCGCACGGCCTTCCGCACCAGCCCAGATTCGATTCAGATCACCCGCCTGGCGGATGGGCTGATCGTGGATGTGAACGAGGGCTTCACAAAACTCTGTGGCTTCACACGTGAAGAGACAATCGGCAAATCATCCAACGACATCGACATCTGGCATGATGCAGCGGATCGGGATCAACTGGTTGCAGGGCTTGCAGCACATGGCGAGGTTCACAACCTGGAAGCCAAGTTCCGCATGAAAAACGGGCGCATCGTGCGGTCACTGATGTCGGCAAAGATCATCACATTGCATGGCGAGCCACACATCCTCTCCATCTCACGCGACATCGAACGGCTGAAAGGGATGGAAGATGCATTGAGCGAAAGCAACCAGCGCCTGGAAATCACCTTGCATGAGCTGCGCGAAGCACAATCACAGATCGTGCAACAAGAACGTCTGGCCGCCGTGGGTCAACTGGCGGCGGGGATCGCCCACGACTTCAACAACATCCTGGCTGTGATCACCCTGCAAGCCCAGATGGCGCTTTCGATGCCTGTGTTGCCACAGGCCATACGCGGGCGCATCGAAACGATTACCCAACAGACGCGGCAGGCCGCCGATCTGGCGCAACAGATGCTCGATTTCGGGCGGCGTTCGGTGCTCCACACGCGCCCGATCAACTTTGTCGCGCTGCTCAAAGAACAGGTTGATCTGCTGGCGCACAGCTTCCCGGGCAACGTTGACGTCCGCTTCATCCACGATGCAGATGAATACGTGATCAACGCCGACGCCACGCGGCTCAAGCAGATGATCACCAATCTGGCGCTGAACGCCCGCGACGCCATGCCCACCGGCGGTGCGTTGACTTTTCACCTTGGCCTGGATCAGGGCAACGGCTCAACCGTGCGCCTGACCGCGCACGACACGGGCGAGGGCATCAGCGAAGCCGCGCTGCCCCATGTCTTTGAACCGTTCTTCACTACAAAAGAGCCTGGGCGAGGCACTGGGCTGGGTCTGGCCCAGGTTTACGGCATCGTCAAACAACACGGCGGCAGTATCGAAGTCCACTCGCAACCTACCCGAGGGACGACCTTCGTGATCACCCTGCCCCTGTACGCCCAGCAATCTCCTGTGCAGGCGACGACAACGTGCCCCGCCAACGAACCAATCGGGACCGGCGAAACTGTCCTCGTTGTCGAAGACGATCCCGCTCTGCGCCAGGCGTTGGTGGACATGATCGAAATGTTGAACTACACGCCGCTGGCCGCCGCCGACCGACACGACACGTTGGCCCACCTCCAATCTCAAGACGACGAGATCGTCGCCATCCTCTACGATCTGGGTACACACAGAACCGGCGATCCCGAACTCTGGCAGGATATGGCGCAGCTTGGCGTCACGCAGCCTGTTGTTGTCCTCTGCAATGATCGACAGCAGATCAAACTCTGGACAAACGAAAACATCCCCGTCGCCGAATGGCTGCAAAAGCCTGTGGATCCCCAAGTTCTGGCCGACGCCATCGCAAAAACCGTCGGTCACCTGCCTGCTTCCTCGTGAGACATAAGTCGCATACACCCGAATGCCCATCGCTTAGGGTATGAGCATCGATTAAAACGGAAGCCAGCGCACAAGGCAAGTGTCACCGGCCTACGGCGCTTCGATTCTCATCACCCCACAGCGAGGACAAACTATGAAACGCTCCATCTTGTATGGAATCATCGGTGTATTGGCCCTGGTGGTGCTTGCGCTGGGCGGCGTGCTGCTGACCCGCGGCGACGACGACGGAGCATCCGCCACCCAGGCCGAGAGTGAGCTAGGCGGCGACGCGGCGGCCATCATCGCAGCGCGCGGCCTCACCGGCGAAAACGTCACCGCCGCGCTCAAAACGTACATGCCCAGCGGGCAGCACGATCCCTACATCATGTTCGCCTCCGGCGGCCACAGTGGACAGATCCACGTGATCGCCATCCCCTCCATGCGCATTCTACGCACCATCGGCGTGTGGGCGCCGGAACCGTGGCAGGGCTACGGCTACGGCTCACACGAACAATCGGTGATGTTCAGCGAAGGTGATGTCCTCGACAGCGGCGTGCGCTGGGGCGACACCCACCACCCGGCGCTAAGCGAAACCGGCGGCGCCTACGACGGCCAATTCCTCTTCATCAACGACAAGGCGCAGGCCCGCGTCGCCGTCATCGATCTGCGCGACTTTGAAACCAAGCAGATGCTCAAGAACCCCATCGCCCTCAACGATCACGGCGGTACAATGGTCACCCCCAACACCGACTGGGTGATCGAAGGCGGCCAGTACGCCGCGCCTCCCGGCGGCGCCTACGCCGACATCGCCGACTACAACGACACCTACCGCGGCATGGTCACCTTCTGGAAATTCGACCGCGAAAAGGGCCGCATCGACGAGGACGCGTCCTTCGCGCTGGAATTGCCTCCCTACTGGCAGGATCTATGCGATTCGGGCAAGCTGGTGAGCGATGGCTGGGTCTTCTGCAACAGCTTCAACACCGAGCGTGCCACCGGCGGCATCGGCGCGGAGGAAGGCGCTGTCCCCTTTGAGGCGGGCGCCAGCCAGCACGACATGGACTACCTACACGTGATCAACCTGAACAAGGCCGCCGAAGTCGCAGCGCGAAACGAAAACCGGCTCAACGGCTTCAACTACGTCCCCTTGCAGACGGTGATCGACGAAGGGCTGCTCTACTTCGTCCCCGAACCCAAAAGCCCGCACGGCGTCGACGTGGCGCCCAAAGGCGACTACCTGGTGATCAGCGGCAAGCTCGATCCGCATGTCACCATCTTCAGCTTCGAGAAACTGCAACAGGCCATTGCCAACCAGGATTGGACACTGGACGACTACGGCGTGCCGGTGCTCAATTTCGACTCGGTGATGGAAGCGCAGATCGAGATCGGCCTTGGCCCGCTGCACACCCAGTTCGACAACCAGGGCTACGCCTACACCAGCCTCTACCTCGACAGCGCCGTGGCGCGCTGGACGCTGGGCGGCGACTACGGTCACGCCGACGAGGCATGGACGTTGATCGACAAGGAATCGATCCACTACAACGTTGGTCATATCGCGGCGGTGGAAGGCGACACCGTGGAGCCAGGCGGCAACTTCCTGGTGGCGCTCAACAAGTGGTCGGTGGATCGCTTTAACAACGTCGGCCCGTTGCTGCCGCAGAACCTGCAACTCATCGACATCGGCGGCGAAGGAGAATCGCTGCAACTGCTCTACGACATGCCAATGGGCATCGGTGAACCCCACTATGCCCAGATCATCAAGGCCGAACGGCTCAACCCGGTGCAGGTCTACCCCGAAACCGGCTGGGATCCGGGCACCTGGGCCGTGGACCCGAACGCTGCCAAGCCCGGCGAAGAACGCATCGAGCGCAACGGCAACGAAGTGGAGATCTGGATGACCGCGGTGCGCAGCCACTTCACGCCCGAACACGTGGAGATCAAACAGGGCGATCACGTCACCTGGCACATCACCAACATCGAGCGCGCCGTCGACGCCGTCCACGGCTTTGCGGTGCCGGCCTACAACATCAACCTGAGCATCGAGCCAGGGGAAAGCGTCACCTTCGAGTTCGACGCCGACAAAGACGGCGTGTTCAGCTACTACTGCACCGAGTTCTGCTCCGCCCTCCACCTGGAGATGACAGGCTATCTGCTCGTGGCGCCAGGAGAGACGGCGGCGAAGTGATTCGTGATGCGTAATTGAGATAGGGATAGAAGGCGGATTGGGCGGATTGGGCGGATCAGAGCGGATTTTCAGAACGAATCCGTTTTGATCCGCCCAATCTGCTCGATCCGCGTTCTATTTCGCAATCCCTCCCAAATCCTCTAAATCCTGGAATCTATGGATCTTCGCTATTCTGCCTTTGTGTATCTTCGTGTGCCTTTGTGGATCAACGCTCCTCTTCGGTTTCTCGATCCTGTGACCGATGAGACAAATGTCGCAGCCAAGGACGGCGGCCTCCGCTAGAGTGGATGGCACAAGCACCGTTTCACTGTCACGGAGGATGAACGCAATGGCGCAGAGCAAAAGCAACACATCGATCGAGCAACGGGAGCCGTCCGCGGCACAGGCCGCGGACACACTGAGCGCAACGGCGCGCACCGCTGGCCATCCATCATTTCGGCTGAGTGCGGTGCTGTTCGTAGCGGCCGCGGTGCTGTTGATCACGTCGATCTTCCTGCCCTACTGGCAGATGCGGCTGAACGCGCCGCAGTACCCGGGCGGGCTTTTCGTCACTGTCTACATCGATCACATGACCGGCGACGTGGCCGAAATCGACGGCCTGAACCACTACATCGGCATGGCGCCCCTCGACAAGGCCGCCCAGATCGAACGGAGCCTGGCCCCCATCGCGCTGGCTGTAATCGTGCTCATGGTGATCGGCGTGGCGCTGATCCACAGCAAATGGTTCGCCCTCTTCGCCATCCCCGCCATGACCTTCCCAATCATCTTCCTGGCCGACATGTGGATCTGGCT
>JAWKOL010000009.1:90000-259801 GCA_041391225.1 Caldilineaceae bacterium | reverse complement strand
CTCGCCCAGCCACAAAGTGGACGGCTACAGCAGCCCCATCGTGGCGTTGCGCAAGTCGCTTGATCTGTACGCCAACCTGCGTCCTATCGTCTCCGCGCCGGTGACGGGCAGCCGCCCCGACGTCGACATGCTCATCGCGCGCGAGAACACCGAATGTCTCTACGTCAAGCGCGAACGCCTCGAAGACAACGGCGACACCGCCATCGCTGAACGGGTGATCACCCGCGGCGCGTCTACGCGCCTTGCCCGCATGGCGTTCGAGCAGGCAAGGCAAAAGGCAACGCGCAAGGGGCAAAAGGGGTTGGTCACCGTTGTACATAAGGCCAACGTGCTCTCGGTGAGCGACGGTCTTTTCCGCGAGGCGGCATTGGCCTTAGCGCACGACTATCCCGACGTCGGCGTGGAGGAGCAGTTGGTGGATTCGATGCTCTACCGCATGATCCGCGAACCGCAGCGCTACGACGTGATCGTCGCACCTAATCTCTACGGTGACCTGCTCAGCGACGCCGCGGCTGCACTCGTAGGCGGGCTGGGATTGGCCCCCAGCGCCAATGTGGGCGATACTTTTGTGTTGGTCGAACCTGTCCACGGCAGCGCGCCCGACATTTCCGGGCAGGGCATCGCCAACCCCATCGCCACGATCCTGGCAGCGGCGCTGTTGCTCCGTCATCTGGGCAAAGCAGACGCCGCCCAATCCATCGAAGACGCCGTCAATCACGTCCTTCGTCATGGGCCGCACACGCCCGATTTGGGCGGAACGGCGCGGACGGAAGATGTTGTATCTGAAATCATCAAGATTGTAGAGAGTGGCGATTAAGGGATTGGGCGATTAGGGGATTTCAGAACGTCGACAGGATCTGAAATCCCCTAATCGCCTAATCGCTCAATCTCTATACCTTGGGCAGACCGTCTGCCATGAACCAGATCCGTTCCTTGCCGAAAATCGTCTGCCATTCGCCGCGCAGGACCAGCCGCGAGAGTTCTTGCGCGTCTTGCAGTTGGCGCTGGGTGACGGGCAGGAGCGGACGGTTGGCCTGGATGTCGACCACGTCGATGCGGCCGTCGGTTGGGAGATCGGCCAGGTGGGCGGCGGCGTTGACGGCGCTGTGTAGGTCGCCGATCTCGTCGACCAGGCCGTTTTGCAGCGCCTGCGCGCCTGTCCACACCTTGCCGCTGCAGATGGGATCGAGATCGTCAAAGGGCAGGTTGCGCCCTTCGGCGACGCGTTGTTTGAAGACGGTGTACGAGTGCTGGATCTGCGCTTCGATCTGGTTGCGCTGCACATCGCCCCAGTGGGCTTGATCGCTGAGGATGTCGGCGTTTGCGCCGCGGCGGACGCTGTAGCGATGCACCTGCGCCTTGGCGTACGCTTCCCCGGTGACAGGCTTGCCGATGATCACGCCGATGCTGCCCGTCATGGTGGCCGACTGCGCCACGATGCGCTGTGCCGGGGCGGCGATGTAGTAGCCGCCGCTGGCCGCCACCGTCCCCATGTAGACGACCAGCGGTTTATGCGACGCCAACAACGAAAGCTCACGCCACATCAGATCGCTGGCCAGGGCCGAACCGCCGCCGGAGTCCACGTGCAGGACAACGGCGTCGAGGCTGTTGTCTTTGAGCGCGGCGCGTACCTGTTGCTGCACGGTGGTGCTGCCGATCAGGCTGTCCCTGAGCAGCGGCAGTTCCACGGGGAAGTTGCGACTCTTGCCGGGCATGATCGTCCCCGCCAGGCTGAGGACGCCCACCCGCCCCGCGACCTTGCGCCGCGGACGCCGCAAAAGGTGCCGCTTGGCTTCACGGAAAGTGGCGAAGCGCGCTTCTCTCTCGTAGGGATCGCCTGTCTCGTTGGCGATCTCTTCCACGCGGAGCAGCCAGGGGAGTTCGTCTTCGTAGCCGAGCGCGTCTACCAGATCGGCGGCGAGGGTGGCGTCGGCGGTGTGCGGCGCGCTGTCGATCATCCCTTCAACTGCATCGGCGGGCAGGTTGCGCCCTTGGGCGATGGCGATGACAAGATCGTGGTAGAGGCTGTCGAGCAGCCAGTTGAGCTGATCGGCGGCTTCGTCGCTCATCGAAGCGCGGCTGAAGCGGTCGAATGCCGTTTTCCACGGCGCGATCTTCACCACATCGAAGTCCACGCCGAGCCAGGAGAGGGCGTCGGCCAGGTAGGTGGGTTCGCTGTGCAGCCCGAGGACGTTCCAATCGGTCATTGGCGTCATGATCAGGCGATCCGCGGCCGCGGCCATTGCGTAGGATGCATTGTCCGTCAGCTCCAGAAGACGATCACCTCCTTGGCGTGGTGATCGAACGGTTGCCGTTTTCTTCGCGATCCCAGGCACGGAAACGCTCAAACAGCATCGCCATACTCTGCGCCTGTGACAGCGTCAGCGCCAGACCCTTCACCAGCAGAACGACGCCGCGCACATCGGGATCGCGGGCGATGTGGCGGAGCGCTTCATCGAGATCGGCCAGCGAAGTGGGGGGCTGGAACATGGGCAGCCGACGGTAGATCCACGGCTGCGGCGCGGCGCGCTCCGCCAGTGTCCCCGCCAACTCGAAGACGACGTAATCGGGCCGACGTCGGCGCGCCAACCGCCGCCGCAGGTTGAAGACGGCGCAAATCAACTGCTGCCATCCCTGCGCAATCCAGCCGAATATCCTTGAAACCGTTTTTCCGAGCGGGCGTAGCCACTGCATGGGGAATTCCCTATCGTTATCAAATCTACTTGAATCGCCAATACCGTAAGGGCGCAGCATGCTGCGCCCCTACAATATACCCAGGATCGGCCCAAGTGCCACAAATCGCGTTCGTGCTGTTTCGTCCTCGCCTATGCTATAATGCGCCCAATCTCTTGATCTCCATCCTGAAATTACAGTGCGCAGCAGACGTCTACTCGATATTGGATTGCTTCATTGGATTGCTTCGCCAGGCTGCTGTGAATTTCAGGATAACCTCCCAATCGCCTAATCTCCCGCTTGACAGGAGCAGCGCCGATGCAGATCGCAGACTTCCCAAGACCACCCGAAGACAATGGACGCGGCGTCCACTGGTCAGCTCGCATCTACCATCCGTCGGGGCGCGATCTTGATTTTTGGATCAACGAACTCGTCGCCATGCACATCAAGTGGGTCAAACTGCTCGATGACGGTGATGGATCGTCCCTCGAACTCTGCCGCCGCCTGATCGACGCCGGCATCATGCCGGTGGTGCGTCTTTTCCGCGAGCAGCCTAACCCGGATCGCATGGGCGGGCGCGAGATCAGCGGCGTGCGCAAGCTGGTGGCCGCCGGCGTGCGCTACCTGGAGACCAACAACGAGCCGGATCTGCCCGCCGAGTGGAAAGACAACCACAAACCCGCCAACTGGCTCGATATCGTCACCGACAACTTCATCTTCGACGCCAACATTGTGTTCAACGAAGGCGGGCTGCTCGCCGTCCCCGCGATGGGGCCGGGCGGCAAAGACAACATCATCCGCCGCATCGCCGACAAAGGACGCGCCGATCTCTTCGACCGTGGCGCCTGGCTGGCCATCCACAACTACACGCTCAACCACCCACCCGACTACCCCGACGATCCTGTCAACCAGGAAGGGCGACCGCTGACCCGCGAGGAATACGAACGCTTCCCCGCCTGGGCGTGGGACAATCGCTCGATGGAGATGATCAACGAGCGCCGCGCCCGCGACAAGAACCCCGGTCAGACGCTGGACGATGACGCCAACTGTTTCCGCGGCTGGGAACGCGCCGGCAAGGTCGTCCACGATGTGCTGGGCCGCTACATCCCGGTGATCAGCACCGAGGGCGGGCCGGTGGTGGGCTGGGGCGACGATCTGCGCTACCCCAAGGTGATCCCCAGCCAGCAGGCCGAGTGGCAGGTGGACATGGTGCGCTTTATGCAGGAGAAAGCACCGGCCTGGTATTTTAGCTGCTGCACCTGGCTGCTGGCCAGCCGTCCGCTGGGCGATTGGAGCCCCACGTGGGATCAGATGAGCTGGTACACCGACGCCTGGAACGAACGCTTCGGTCTGGCCGGTCGCCTGCCTGTGGTGCAGGCGCTCAAAGACCTGCCGCCGCGCGTGCGCCCCGAACTGCGCCGCGGATCGGCCACCCTCACGCTGATCGTGCAGCGCGCCACCCGCAACGAACCCATCGCCGGCCTCAACGTGGAGATCGAGGCCACCGCCGCCGGTGACGCCGCGCCGCAGCGCTTCACCGAGGTCACCGACGCGCAAGGACGGCTCACCCTGGATCGCCGGCCCGCCGCGGCCTATCGTCTGCTTATCTTCGGCGTGGAAGTGGGCCAGGTGACGCTGGGCCAGGACGACCGCAAGACGCTGACGTTGCGCCCGCAGGTGGGCCGCCGTAGCCGAGTCCTCGGGCGGATTGTGGACGGCAACGGCGCGCCGCAGGCCGATCTGCCTGTGATCTTGCAGCAGGCGTCGCCGTTGCGGCTGCTGGCCGAAACCCGCACCGACGGCGACGGACGCTACGTCTTCGATGCGCTGCCCGCCGCCAAATTGCGCCTGCGCGTGGCCCCCGGCACGTCACAATCCACCGAGCAACGCAACATCGCCGTGGACGGTTGGGCCGACGCCACTGTGGATCTGTCGGTGCCGTCGGCGGCGGTGCAGCAGTACGCCGTCACCACGAAACGGCTGCTTTCGCCCGCCGAAACCGGCAACGACAACATCATCTTCGGTCGCGTGTTGGATGAGCAGGGCAACGCGCTGGACGGCGTCACCGTGCGGTTGCGCTGGACTGGGGCCGCCCCCGACACCAACTTCCCCACCGTCAAAAGCGGGCAGGATCAGTTTAAGCCACGCGGCTACTTCCAGTTTATCCACACCCCCGGCGTCTTCATGGTCGACGTCGTCGATCCCGACTACCAGAGCCAGACCGCCGACAACCTCATCACCGCGGACATGCCGAACCGTCCGCGGCCCATTGCCTACGAGGTGATCTTCCAGCGCAAATCGTCCGCGCCGGTGACCAACCAGAGCAGCGTGCGCGGTCGCATCGTGGGCGCGCCATCCACGGCCTCGGTGACGTTGAGCGGCGCGGGCGTGGCGCCCAAGCTGGCGCGCCTCGCCGCCGACGGCAGCTTTCGCTTCGGCGACCTGCCCGCAGGCGTCTACCAGCTTGGGCTGGACGGCGTGGGCATCGTCGCTGCCGACATCACGCTGGACGGCATCGGCAGTACTGTGATTGAATTCCCCATGCTGGGGCAGATCGTGGGGCGCGTGCAACCGGCAAGCCCCACCGCCACCGTCGTGCTCACCTGTGAGACGTACAGCATTCGTCAGGAAGACGAAACCGACACCTCCGGCGAGTACGTCTTCGCCGGGCTGCCTGCCGACACCTACACCCTCCGCCTCAAAGACAGCGCCCTGCCCGCGCAGACCTTGAGCGTCGACGGGCGCACGTTGACCGACGGCCCCACCTTCGACCGCAACCTGGGCGAAGACAGCGCGCTCGCCGGGCGCGTCACCGATCACCAGGGGCGGGCCGTGGCCGACAGCATCCTGTGGCTGCGCGCGCTGGGTCAACGCTTGGCCGAAGGGCAGACCGACGGCGACGGACGCTACCGTTTCGACGGACTGCGCGCCGACGTCTACAGCCTGGAACTGGTGGGCGTGGGTCTCATCGCCCAAAATCTCAGCGTGGACGGCGTCAACGACGTCACCAAAGACGTGCAACTGGCGGCGCCGGCGCAGTCTTCGATTGTGGGCAAACTGGTCGACGCTGCCGATCAGCCGGTGGGGGGCCGCTCGCTGATCCTCTCGGGCGCGGCCACGGCGCAGACGGTCAGCGCCGCGGACGGCGCTTTCCGCTTCGAGAAACTGCCCGGTGGTGAATACACCGTGCGCCTGGCCGAACGTCCTGCTGTCAAAACGACGGTGACGGCGGCTGTGGGTGCGCAGGTGGAGGTGACGCTCAAACTGCCTGCGGATGGGGCAACACCAACGCGGTTCGGTCACTACCTCTACGTGGCCACGCTCGACGCCCAACAGGCCAACGCACAGCTTGCCCTGGCCGTGGACTACATCCTGCGCAAGTCGCCCACCGTGGGTTTCAACCCCGACATCTGCGCCAAAGCCGAACGGGTGACGATCATCGGCGCGCCGGCGGAGGCGCTGCTCGCTACGTTGGCCGAAAAGAACATCCCAGTGGCGCGGGTAAGCGGCGATCTGGGTACGCTACGCAATGAATTGGAGGCGCTGTCATGAGTCCACAGAATCGCTTAATGCGTTGGCTTTCGGGCGGTGACGACGACGCCTCGGCGGAAGGTGATCGCGGCGGGGCGACGAGATTGCTCCGGTCAACCGGCCTGCCCCCTGTTGAAAACAACGCGGGGGCATACGACGTCACCATCGAGGAAGCCAACGTGACACCCGGCGCGGACTACTGGCGGGTGACGCGGGTCTACCACCTGGCGCCGCAGGAAAACAACGGGCGCCACCACATCTTCCTCGAAGGTCTGTCGCCCGAAGGCGTGCGCATCCGCACCAGCCAGGCGCTGATCACCTGGGACGGCGGCGAACAAAAGGTGACGCTGGACAAGCCCGAGAGTGAGCCAGGCGCCAACTTCCCCATGTGGAAGTGGCAGGTGTGCAGCGTGAAGATGCTCGGCCTGCCCAGCGATAGCGTCCACGGCCTGCGCACCAACCACCCCGACGAACCCAATCCCAGCGGTGGTGGCGCGGGCAACACGCTCTTTCACCACTCGTTTTTGGTCGAGTTTCAGCAGACCAAAGCGCCCGAACGCACGGGGACAATCCTGGGAGCGTGGAAAATCACCGCGCCAATCTCGTGGTCACCTTGCTGCGCGGGTCCGACGCTGTGGACAACGCCACAGTGGATACGTCGGGCGGCTTCACCTTTACCGACGTCAGCGCGGGCGCGTACACGCTGCGCCTGGAAGGTGTGACCCAGCCGGTGCAGGTGACCGCTGGGCAGACGGCTCAGGCGGCCATCACCCTGCCACCGCGCAACAGCGTCATCGAAGGCACGGTGACCAACGGCGCCGGCCTGTTGCTGCGGCTGGTGAGCCAGGGCGACGTGTTGGCGCAGGGCGCGTTGGGGCAGAGCGGCACCTTCCGGCTGCGCAACCTGGCCGCGGCCACCTACTTCGTGCAGGTGGTGCGTCCGGGCGAAATCGATCCGGTGGTGCAGTCCGAAGCGCTCATGCTCGACGGCAACAACCAGCGCCGCATCGACCTCACCGTTCCCCAAGAGCAGCCCACGCCCGACGGCGTGATCAAGCAGTACGTGCTCCTCGGCGCCGCGGACAAGGCAACGACCAAGGCGCACCTGACGCAGCTTGCCCCCGTCCTCGCCGACCAGCGCATGACCTTCGGCTTCGACGTCCACGAGGCGGCCAACGCCCGCGAGGTGATCGTCATCGGCGACGGCCACGCCGTGGCGGAAGGGGCGCTGATCTACCTGTCTATGCGCGGGGTCAAGATCAAGCGCCTCACCGGCGCGCCCGAGGCGATCCGCGCACAGTTGGAAGCAGGTTCTTAACATTTTTGTGGACACGGATTGGCGGGAACACGGATTTTTCTACACTTTGTTTTCTGAATCCGTGTTCTTTCCAACCCGTGTCCACAAGATCTCCGTATCTTTCGCCGTAGGAGCTGGATGTGACGGCGCTTTTGTCTGTAGATGGATTGACCAAATCGTATGGATCGACGTTGGCCCTGGATGACCTGTCTTTGACGGTGGCATCCGGGGCTGTTTTTGGGCTGCTCGGGCCGAACGGATCGGGCAAGTCGACGTTGATCCGGCTGGTGTTGGGTTTTCTGCACCCCGACGCCGGACGCATCGACTTCGCCGGAGGTGAGCGTACCATCGGCTATCTGCCGGATCGCCCGGCGATGCCGTTTGGGGCGCGGCTGATCGAATATCTGGAACTCATGGGCAAGTTGGCAGGCCTGGAGCGTTCGTCGCTTCGTCGGCGAGCGCGGCAGCAGTTGGCCGACGTCGGGTTGATCCACGCTGCAGAATGGCGTGTCGGCGCTTGTTCTCGCGGCATGTTGCAGCGCCTGGCGCTGGCGGCGGCGTTGATCCACGATCCGGCGCTGGTGATCCTCGATGAGCCGCTCAACGGCCTCGATCCTGCCGGCCAACACGCCATGCGCGCCCAGATCCAGCGTATCCACGCCGCCGGTCACACACTGCTCGTCAGCACCCACCGTCTCAACGACATTGCCCCGCTCTGCACGCACCTTGCCATCCTCCACCGCGGGCAGCTGGTGCGATCCGGCGCGCAGGCCGAGCTTTTTGCCCTTGCAGGAAAGTGTGACTTGCCGTGTGCAGCCCATGAGCGCGTCATTGGTCATGCGTCTGCAAAGCCAGTTCCCCGCGGCGGACGTTTCACCCGTCGCCATCCACCTGAGCGGGGCGGCGTGCGCCCACAAAAGCGACGTGTTGCGCGTCCTCCTCGATGCCGGGGTCGATGTGATCGGCCTCGATCAAGCGCGTACCACACCCGAAGATCTCTACCTCGAAGCGATTCAGGGGAGGTGATTGGTGATATGTGATTGGTGATTCGATGAATGTACATTCTCTGCAACAGATCGGAACGTTGACTGCTTTCCTGGTGCGCGATCTGGCGCGATCCTTGGCTGGGGCAGCGCCGCCGGCGTTGACGTTGATCTTGTATGCGTTTACCTTCACCTACCCGGCGGACGTGAACTATTTTGCGGCGGTGGCGGGCGCTTGTCTGCTGGCGGTGACCTACGTGACGGCGCTGCTGATGGCGTGGCGCATCAATCGGGGATCAGCTACCCGTGGCTCGTGCTGCTGCGTCGCCGCGGATCGCTGCTGGCCGCGCTGGGGCTGTCTACGCTGACGGTGAGCGCGGCGATGGGGTTGCTCTTTACCGGGCTGGCGCTGCTTCAACACAAGATCGAGTTGTCACTTCCCTGGCATTGCAGATTGGCCTGCGCTGGCTGCCGCTCTTCGTCCTGGTGACGGCGGCGGGTTTGCTGACGAGCAAACTCGTCAGCCGCTGGCGGATCATACCTGGTGATGCCTTTGGTGCTGGCTGTCCTCTTTACGGTGGACGAGTGGCGCGGCGTCCTCGATAGCAGTGGGCTGGGGCTGGCTGTGCAGATCGTCGCCGCCATCGCCTGGCCGGTGCGCGTCCTGCTTCTCACCGACCCGGCCACGGTTGCAGCGTCCTTGCCGGCGCCGCTGATCCTCGCCGGCGGGGTATCGCTGATCCTGGCGGTGTTCCTCTCGTGGCTGGCGGCCCGATCGTTTGCAAACAAAGGATCTGATCTGGGTGGAGTGACAACGGACGACCGGACCACCGACGACGGACCACCGACGACGGACACAATCGCCAGAGCGACACCAAACCAATCTCGCGACAACAACCTCAACCAATTACGCATCACGCATCACGTATTACGAAAGGCCAAACCCGTGTCAACGTCTCTCCCCCAAATCGTCAGTTGTAACGGAGATCTGATCCCCCCATCCGAGGCGACCGTGTCGGTGTTGGGGAATGTCCTGTACGGGGCGTGGGGGGTCTACGAAAGCATCCAGTTGTGGGATGGTGTGATCTTTCACCTGGAGGATCACCTGAACCGGTTGCTGGATTCGGCGGCGCAGATCGAACTGCCCCTGGCCGGTGACCTGGGGGATCACAAGGCGTGGGTCCGCTCCTTGATCGCGGCGGAAAACGCGCGCCAGGACGAGCCGATCCGCCGGGCCACGATCCGTCTCTTCGCCGTCGGCCCCGATGACGGTGTGGGTCCGCGATCCTTCACCTGGCTGGTGCCGTTACACGCGCCGGACGCGGCGATGGTCTCCACAGGCGTGGGCGCGGTGACGTACACCGCCGAGCGCGCCTTAATGCCAAGTCGTTGAACACACTGGTCAATACAATGGCGAACGGCGCAAGGCGTCGGCAGACGGCGAACACGAAGGGCTGCTCCTAGGCGCGCTTGGGAATGTCCGCGAAGGCGCCACCAGCAACTTCTACGCCATCCGCGACGGCGTGCTCATGGTCCCTCCCGCCGAAGACATCCTCGACGGCGTAACGTTGCAGATCGTGCTGCGTCTGGCCGCCGAAGCGGGTATCCCCGTTACGCGGCGCAAACTGCCCCTGGCCGACCTGCCAACCTGGGACGAAGCCTTCCTCACCAGCACCAGCCGCCATGTGCTGCCGCTGGTGCGGCTCAACGGCCAGGACATCGGCGACGGCAAACCGGGGCCGGTGACGGTGATTTGCATGAGCGGTTTGAGCGATATTTTGAGGAATATGTGCGTAATGCGTAATTCGTGGACGAAATTATTCTGTAATTGGCAAGCAGTGTCGTTGACCATTACGCATTACGCATCACGCATTACTCCTGTTCAATCCGTCCTCGCGACTGCAACCACCGCGCCCCAAACCAGCACAGGATCGCCCACGCCGCGCCCACTGTCCAGCCGCCGAGTACGTCGGTGGGCCAGTGGACGCCCAGATAGACGCGGCTAACGCCCACCAGCACGGTGAGCGAGACGGCAACGAGGATGAAGAATGCCTTGAAGCGCCGCTCGTTGTGGATGCGCGCCAGCAGCGCGCCCAGCGTCAGGTAGGTGACGGCGGAGAGCATGGAATGCCCACTGGGGAAACTGCTGGTGGTGACGTAGCTGAGGTGCGGCACCAGATCGGGGCGTGGACGGGCGAATAGTTCTTTGAGGATAAGGCTGAGTAACGAGCCGCCGGCCATCGCCCCGATCAGGAAACCCATCGCTTGCAGCCGCCCGAGCAGAAGCAGGTAGATGGCAACTGAAAGTATGAGCAAGACGAGCACTGCACCGCCGCCTAAAGCCGTTAGGTCTCGCATCACCTCCTCAACCCAGGGCGGCCCCAGTGTATCGGTAGGATCGGCGGGAGAGCGCATTGCCAGCAAGATCGTCTCGTCGATGCGCTGTGTCGAGCCTTCCACAACTTCGTCGGCCAGTTCCACGAAGGCGAAGACGCTGGAGAAGAGCAGCAACATAGCCAGCAGCACCGGCAGTTCACGCTGTCCTAACCATTGAAACAGGCGGATCACGGGCGTCCACCAACGAGGTGAAGCGCCAGTAGTGGCGCGGGATGCAGGATCGGTCGTCACGGCGCGTAGACTTGTGGACGTCGATTGCGCAAGGACGGCACCTGGTTGCGGATTTGGTCTTGTTGCGCGTAGTCGATGTCGGCCGTGATGATGCACTCGCGTTCGGGGGCGCGCGCCACTACCGTCCCCCACGGATCAACGATCATGGCGTTGCCGAAGCACTGCTTGTTGGGCGGGTGGCTGCCAAATTGGGCGGGGCAGACCATGTAGACCTGGTTTTCGATGGCGCGGGCGCGGATCAGCGCTTCCCAGTGATCTTTGCCGGTGTAGAGCGTGAAGGTGGCGGGTTGGAAGATGACACGGGCGCCGGCCAGGGTCAGCGCACGGTAGAGTTCGGGGAAGCGAATGTCGTAGCAGATGGTCAACCCGAACTGGCCGTGCTCGGTCTCGAAGGTCACCATCTCCTGGCCCGCCTCGAAGCGCGACGACTCATTGTCGGCCACATGCCCGGTGACGTCGATATCGAAGAGGTGGATCTTGTTGTAGCGGGCGATGAGTTCGCCCTGCGGATCGTAGACCAGTGTCGTGTTCCACGCTTTGTCGCTGCCGTCCACCGCCACGGGGATGCTGCCGCCGTGGACGTAGATGCCGTGTTCCCTGGCCTTGCTGCGCAGGAAGTCGGCGGTGGGGCCGTCGACAGGTTCACGAGCGGCGCGCACGACCTCGTTCGGCCCGAGGACGTTGAACATTTCGGGCAGCGCCACCAGATTGGCCCCGGTGCGTGCGGCCTCGTCGATCAGCGCGCCGGCCTTGCGCAGGTTCTCATCTTTGTCGTCGCGGGTGTTCATCTGCACAGCGGCGATGCGAAAGCCCATGTTGTCTCCTCATTTTTCTCACAAATTGGGTGTACGCGTTGCCCCGACGCGGCGCAGTTCATCGTCCATGCGCAGACGCAGCAGTTCCAGGTTGGGGATCGGCAGCACGATGTTGATGTCGAGGATGCGCCGGTTGAGGGCCACGATGCGCTCTTCCCATTCGGTGAGGGAACGGGTCCACTCGCGTTCGGTGTTGGGCCAATCCTGGCGGGTGCGCTGCCAGACGCGCATGATGTCGGCGCGCAGCTTTTCGATATCGGCGAGGATAGCTTTGCGGTCTGCGATCCAGGACGGTGTAAGATCGTTGTTCTTGAGGATCTTGTTGGCCATGCGCACGTCGGCCGGTTCGTTGGGGTTGTCGTTCCACACCAGCGGCTTGCCTTTGCCGGGCAGGTTGTCGAATGCGCCATCTTTCATGGCGTTCTCGATGCGCTCGGAGATCAGATCGTTCCACTTTTCCATCGGGTCCGCACCCTTGTCTTTGCTGATGGGGCGGCGCGGGGACGGGTCTTTTGAGGGGTGTTCGTTTGGTGTTGTCATGAGATTTTTCAGGCAGCGGCAACCTGGTATATTGCAGGGCGATAGCGCGGTTCTGGAATCGGCTTACCTTCAGCGCGGGCCGCTGCAAGCCAAAGTTCGCGCGCCATTTCAACTTCCTGTAATGCTTCCTGAGGCGTTTCGCCAAACGCTGAACAAGCTTCCAGATCAGGGATGTCGGCAATGTAGCCGTTGTCTTCGTCGGAGAAGAATATATTGATGTGATAGTCTCGCATCACTTGTCCTCCAGAGTGAGGTTGTAACGCTCTACAAGCTTTAAGAACTGCCGGATCTGATACGGTTTTGCCTCACCACGAATATCCTGCAGATTAACCAATTCAGTGATCTCCGGATGAACGAAAATGTGATGGCTTCCATTCACGCGAGATAGCCTGAATCCAAATCCTTCGACCAATGCAACCAGATCTCGGAAACGTACATTGTTCGGATTGGTCAACAGCCTCCGCAATAGCCTGCGCCTGTTCATGCCGGCACATGTCCTCCTGGTGAACAAGGATGACTCTATGATGCGAACATATCTCTCGCACCCTCTGCTATGCTACTCCTCCACAGCAACGTCCACGTTGAAATACTTCTGTAACTCGTTCAACAGCCGATCACTGACATTGCAGTAGTCGTTGGGGAAGGCCAGTTGATGACGTCGCCCGTCGGATTCCATGATGATGACAAACTGATCGCGTCCCCGGGGATCGCGCACGGCGTCGATGATCTCGCGCAGCCGCCACTTGTCGCGATCCAACTGCCCACAGCGCGAGAAGACGATCTTCAGCGTGCGGTGGGCGCGAGGAGGCGTGTTGCGTGGCTTGGGTTGCGTGTGTGAATCCGGTTGTCGGATTGCGTGAATCCGGTTGCGGATTGCGGATTGCGGATTGCGTGTCGGTGTCTACGGTCTCGTTGCTCAGGTTTTCGTCGTAGGCGGCAGGTTCCTCAGAGAGCGTGGGCTGCTCGCCAGTCCCCGGTCTTTCACTCTCTTCAACCACGGCATCTCGCTCGCAGTCCACTGTTGCGTTTTTCACTTCCACGGCTGCGGTCGAGCTGACTTGGGCTTTCTCTGCCTTGTCCCCAGTCCCCGGTCCTCGATCCCTGGCTTCCGGCATCCAATCAAAATCGTGAGCGAAAGGACTTTCTTCGCCCATCACCGGGGCGTTGTCGGCGTCGTAGCCATCCAGGTTGGGTGTCCACGCTGGAGGCGACGCTTTGGGCGTGGTATGGCCGTCGGCGTTGCCGTTGGTGTTGCCGTTGGCAGCGTGTCCATTGCCGTTGGTGGGTTTGTGGCCGTTGCCATTGGCTACGCCGTTGCTATTGGCTGCGCCGTTCGCAACACTGTGTCCATTCGGCGCGCCGTTGCTCTGCGCCGGTGGATGTCCGTTGCCGTTCCCATTGCCGGGGCGACCGTTGAAGGTAGGCGCGTCGAGGAGACGATCCTGGTAGCGATTGTCTTCGTCGCTGACAACGGCGCGGGCGATTTCGAGGCTGGTCTTGAGTTCCTCGCCGAGGACGCTGGTGCGCCCGTTGCGCGTCTGCGCCTTGCCGATGACGAGCAACACACGATCCGGCACCAACTCGTCCTTGTACTGTTCGTACGTCCGCGGGAAGAGGACCACCTCACACTGGCCCACCATGTCTTCCAGGCGCAGGAAGGCCATCTTGTCGCCCTTTTTGGTGATGGTGGTGCGCACATCGGCCAGCATCCCGCCTACGGTGACAACTTTGTCGTGGTGCCTCTCGCTTAGTTCGGCGCACGAGCAGGTGACAATCTGCATCAGGTCGACCTTCAACTGCTGGATGGGGTGGCTGCTGGCGAAGACGCCCAACAGTTCTTTTTCCCATTGCAGGCGTTCTTTGCTGCTGGTCTCTTCGATCTTGGGCAGTTCGATGGGGACTTCTTGCGGCTCACCGGCGTCGCCAAGCAGATCGAACATGGAGATCTGGCCGCTGTCTTTGGCGGTGTGGGTGGCGGCGGAGCGCGCCATCATCTGATCGAGGACGGCCAACAACTGGCTGCGATTGCCGAAACGATCCAGCGCACCCACTTTGATCAGGCATTCCAGCGCCCGCTTGTTGACGTGGCGCAGATCGACCCGGTCGCAAAGATCTTCGAGGCTGCGGAACCGGCCGTTGGCGGCGCGCTCTTCGAGGATCACGCCTACCGGCCCTTCGCCCACGTTCTTCACCGCGGCCATGCCGAAGCGAATCGCCGCACCTTCGGGGACGGGGAAGTTGTAGGCGATGGTGGGATCTTTGCTGATGGCCTGGTGCGCCGACTCCGCAGGCACGGCCTGTGTCTCGAAGTCCATGCCGCTGTAGTTGATGTCGGGCGGCAGCACCTGAATGCCCATGCGGCGGCATTCATTGATAAAGTTGACCACCTTTTCCGTTTTGTCGCGCTCCACCAGCAGCAGCGCGGCCATGTACTCCACCGGGTAGTGGGCCTTGAGGTAGGCCGTCTGCACGGTGATCACCGCGTAGTCGGCGGCATGCGATTTATTGAATCCATACCTCGCAAAAAACTCAATATCCTCGTAGATCGCAGTCGCCGTTTTGGCGGGAATGCCCTTCTTGCCGCAGCCGTCGACGAAGATCTGTTTGTGGCGCTCGATCTCCGACGCCTTTTTCTTGCCGATGGCGCGGCGCACCAGATCCGCCTCGCCGGGGGTGTAGCCCGCCAACTGGCTCAGCACCTGAATGATCTGTTCCTGGTAGACGATGATGCCGTAGGTCTCGGCCAGGATCGGTTCCAAGGCGACGTGTTTGTATTCGACCTCTTCCTTGCCATGCAGAACGACGGATGAACTGCAGGATGTGTCAACTGGCCGGGTCAGTGAGCGAATCATTGGCGACGAGTATGCGCTTCGAAGGATCCCAGGGCTTCATCGGTTAGCACACGCCGCTCCCCACATGACTCGACCTGGAAGACGCCGCTGACTTCGCCGCTGGAGAAACGGCCGGGGCTTCCTACCGCCTCTTCGCCTTCGAAGGGGATGTTATCCAGCCGCCATTCGATGCCGTGTGTTTCCTTGATCAACCGACCGGCCTGCGCGCATGACGGTCGGCGTGCTGGGGGCGAAAGTCGACCTTGAGCAGGCCGATGGATTCCGAATCGGGAACTCGTACTGCGTAATCGTGGTGACGGTGGACTTGGTGCCGCCGCATGAGCGGCGTGTGGTGTTCCAATTCACGATCGGCCACGATGACGGCGGCGGCATGGATGCCGGCGTGGCGGGCGACGCTTCGAGCTGCATGGACGTGTCCACGGTGCGCACCCGCTTCTTTGTAGGAATTCCACCAACTCGGGTTGAACTCGTAATGGTGAGCACGTCTTGAACCGGTGACGGGCTTGCCGGGACAGCCGGGATCAGCTTGGCGATGCGATCCACCTGATCAGGGGGACGTCCTTGGCGCGGCCTACGTCGCGGATGGCTGCCTTTCATACGCCCAAAAGGTGACGATCTGCGCCATGCGAGTCAGCTGCCGTACTTCTCCACGGTGTAGCGGATCATCTCTTCACGCTGATCGTCGGGGTAATCGGATCGAAGTCGGGCATGGATTGCGGCCCGGAGTTGAGGAAGCGCTCGAAGATCAGGTTGTTGTTGAGCGGATCCAGCCCGGTGATGCCGGTGCAATAGGCCACCAGCGACCCGGCGCCCGATCCGCGCACGTTCCACCAGATGTTGCGGCTGCGGGCGAAGTCGCACAAATCGGCCACGATCAAAAAATAGACGTCGAAGCCCATCTCGCCGATGATGCGCAGTTCACCGCTCTTTACGTCCTTCCCGGGATCATTGGCTTGCTTGCCCGTAAAGCCGCTCCAATCCTGCTCGGTAAGATGACGAAGGTAGGTGGCGTAGGTGAAACCCTCTGGGATGGGCAGATCTGGCAGGTGATAGGTGGGATCTTCAGGTCGACTTCGCACATTTCGGCGATGCGCGGGGTGTCGAACGCTGGGCGGCGGGTCGATGAGCGGACGGAAGGTGGCTTCCATCTGCGCCCGGCTTTTAAGAAGTAGCTCTGATTGCGCTCGACGCGCGTTTTCGTCTTGCGCATACGGGTGCTGTCTTGCACACAGAGCGGCGCGCCGATGGGGTGTGCTGTCGCCTCGCACGTAGTGGAACGTCGTTGGTGGTAGCAATTGAATGCCAACTTGTCGGCCCGGCACCAGAGTCTTGCCGTGACGTCGCGCAGCGCCGTCGATGGGTGTTCCTGGATCTCGATGAACCTGCCGAAGATCATGAGCGTTCGTAGGCTTCACCGCGGCCCAGCATGACAACTGCGGCACCTCCGCGCCCAAGCAGCCGGTGGTGCAGACAAGTCACTTGGGCGTGTTTTCCGAGAGGGCGTGGTCGATAGCGGCTTGTAGTAGTAGCCGTTGACGTATCTCGCTACTTCAACTTGAGCAGATTGCGGTAGCCGGTCCATATCCTTGGCGATGAGGAGTTGATGGTAATTCCACGGCGCTGTTCTTGCTTGGGCTGGGCTGGAACTTCGCCTTCATCGCGGCGTCGTCTTTGCTTTCCGACGCCCTCGAACCCCACGAGCGCGGACGCATCCAGGGCTTGAGCGAAACCATGATCGCCCTGGCTGCGGGCCTGAGCAGCCTGGGGACAGGCGGCGCGTTCGCCTGGGGCGGCATCGCCGCGGTCGCCGCCGTGGGGTTGGCTTTCTCGCTGGTCCTCATCGCCGTCGCCTTCTGGTACGGGCGCGCCCATGCCGTCACCCGCCTTGAGAAATCCGTAGGAGACTGAAGTGACTGGTGATTTGTGATTGGTGATTCGGCTTGCCAATTGGCGAATGAACGGACGAGCCATCGTCTGTTCAAAACCGAATTGCCCAACGTCATACAAGTTAGAAGCTTGGAAAACCTGAGGGGAAAACACACCGAACAATACCGATATCATACTATATCGAGTGGCGTCGGGTAAAACAGAGGTAGACGCTCGGGGGCGCTGCGTCAGCCGTGAGGACAGCGAAAACAGAGGATCTGCGAGGAATTCTCAAGAAAGATTGTGAGGATCGACGTCGACCCACTCGGCCTCGCTGCGGGCGACGGCCTCTTGCTGGCGCAGCACATTGACCAGATCGGCCAGGTCTTCAATCCCCCAATCGCCCAATCTCTTCCGATCTACCACCAATCTCACTCTTCCCATCATCAATCATCGTTCTTCCCTTTCTCCACCCCCGCCTCCGCGAACGTCGCCATCTCGGTCAATGTACGCACGGACGCTTCGAGCAGCGGTAGGGCCAGCAGCGCGCCGCTTCCTTCGCCCAGGCGCAGGTCGAGATCAAGGAGGGGCAGAATCCCCAAATGATCGAGGAAGGCGCGGTGACCGGGTTCCTGTGAGCGGTGACCAGCCACGAGGAAGGGGATACACGCAGGCGCCAGCCGCGCCGCAATCGACGCCCCTGCCGTGACAATCACACCATCCAGCAGCACGGGGATGCGCGCCGCCGCCCCTGCCAGGGTGATCCCGGCGATGGCGGCGATCTCGAGGCCGCCTACGCAGCGCAGCAGATCGACGGCGTCGGCGGAGGAGGGCTTGTGCAGGTCGAGTGCCTTGCGGATCACTTCACACTTGTGTCGCCAACCGGCAAAGGTCAACCCTGTCCCTGTACCGGTGACCAGCTCCACCGGGTGGCCTGTAAGGACGGCGGCGATGGCGGCGCTGGGCGTGGTGTTGCCGATGCCCATCTCGCCGGGGATCAACACCTTTGCCCCGGCGGCGATGGCTCGATTGGCGGCGCGAATGCCGACTTCAACAGCGGACACAGCTTCATCTGCTGTCATTGCGGGTTCAATTGCGAAATTGGCCGTGCCGCAGCGTACTTTGTCAACAATGAGGTTGGGATGTTCGGGCAGGTCGGCGTCTACACCGACGTCGAGCACTGTCACCGAGGCGCCCATCTGCCGCGCCAGCACGTTGACCGCGGCGCCGCCGACCAGGAAGTTGCGCACCATCTGCGCCGTCACCGCGGGCGGGTAGGCGCTGACGCCTTCCGCGGTGATGCCGTGATCGGCCGCGCAGATGATCAGCGCGCGAGGAGAAGTTGGGGTGTGCAACTGGCCGCTGATGCCGGCCAACTGAATACTCAATGCTTCCAGGCGTCCGAGCGCTCCCGTGGGTTTGGTCAACTGCTCCTGGCGGGCGCGTGTTGCTGCCATCGCCTCATCATCGGGAACGCCGATTGCGCCGATGGTGCCGGCCAGCAGGGATTCGGACATGGGGGTTCCTTTTTGCTTACTGCTCTACAGCACCTCGCGCGCCGTCGAGCCGCGTCTGCGCGCCGTCGACGAGCCGGTTGTAGTGAGGGCCTAATCCGACCACCGTAGGCACGTGCCAGATGCGCGCCGCCGCCACGATGGGATCGAGCGGTGTGCCTGCGGCGGCCAGTAGACCACCGGCCACGGGCAACGTAGGCGCCCAGCCGCTGTCGAGTTGGCGTGCGCCCACGACTGCGCGTTCGCACAGGAGCGGTTGCAGGCCCTTTTGCCGCCGCAGTGGACCGGTGGCGTTGCCCACCACACCGGGCAGGCCGCTGTGCGTGGGGTAGGCTTCATCATCGTCGAAGAGCAGATCGCCCGGCTGTGCCTTCTGCCATTCGGCATATTCAGCTTTGCGGGCTGCGGCAGTGGACTGGATCTCGTCGATGTTGCTGACGTTCCACTCGCCGGTCATCATACGCTTCAGTTCTTCCAGTTCAAAGAAGAATGCGTCAGCCGGATCCGTCAATCGGCTATCTTCTGCTGCCTCGTGTCCGGCGGCATCTGCCCACAAGCGTGTGCCGGCCAGGATGTAGCTGAATGCGTTCATCGCCTGGCTCTGTAGCACCGACAAAGAACGAATCTGCGCCAGATGCTGAGCGGCGTCCTTGCGGGCGTTGGGTGCAAGGCTGTCGAGCAACTGTTGTACTGCCGCCGCTGAAGGGATGCGCGCCGGCTCGTGCGCGCCGATCTCTACACAGGCCAGGATGCCTTTGAAGAGAAAATCGGGTGTTTCGGACCAGCGCGGGTTGGCCATTTCACCTTCACCCGTGGCCCAATGACCAAACAGAGACATCAGTTCGTGTAGTTTGTGACCAAACGCATGGTTGCTCCAATGGCTCTCCCAACCGTCGAAGTTGCCGGCGGCCAGCCATTCGCGCACCGATGGCGTGGCGTGGGCGATCTGCGCCACTTCTAAGAGCAGATCGGTGAGCGTCAATTCCACCAATCCTTGTAGATCGCATAGTGTGTTGTTGATCATCTGGATACGGTCGGTGGCTTTGCTCTGCCCGTCCATCTGCAAGATGGCGTTGTAGGCCCGCTCCAGATTGTGGCGGGCGGCGTAGAAGACAGACAATGGCCCGGCGCCGTAGCGCTCGATTTCTTCCATGATCTGGAGGATTTCGGCCTGTGTCCAGCGGAGCCCTTTCACTTTTTCGTACCACGCCTGCGCCTGCGCGGTGACATCGGCCATCTCGGCGGCCATGTGGGCGAGTTCATTGGCCAACCGGCGCTGGTTGCGGCTGTTGCGCATACCGCCCAGTAAGTTGGGCTTGGTCCACGTGCAGAGCGGTAGACGTTCGCCGTTGACTTCGAGTGCCAACGGTTGTAGGCCGGCGGCTTCCACATCGCGTTCACAGATCCACTTGACATCGATATACAGGCGTCCAAAGTGCCGTCGGCAGAGGTGACGGGGCGCAAATGGCAGCGACAGCCCGATCCGCTCGTAATAACGGAACCAGGCGCGGCGTGTCATCTCGGCCAGCACGCTGTAGCTGAACGGCGTTAGGATATCGGAAAAAGGTTGGAGCGGCATGCGGCTCCAGATCTGCTTGCTCTGCGCCGGCGACGCGGCGTCGCAGGTGTACTGGTACAAACTGTCCTCCCTTTCAAGCGGCAATAAACGCGGAATCGTCGATTATTCTCATTGTAAAGCGCGACCCTGTCAATTTCCTCCGCGTGTTTGCCTTTTTTCAGGATGTACGGTTCAATAGTCCCTGCAACCTGCAACCTGCAACCTGCAACCTGCAACCTGCAACCTGCAACCTGCAACCTGTACTTCCTATGCCATCAACACGATCTCGCCGCAAACAATCCATCCCTGCCAGCCCCATGCTGGCTTTCGTCGACGCCGACATCGCCAGCGGGCGCGATGAAATCGCGCGTGAGCAGTTGCTCAACAACCTGCGCGCCTACCAATCCAACGGGGTGGCGCCGTTGTGGGTGAACTGGCTGCGTCAACGCGCTGATTTGCGCTTCGCCTGTTTTGTGCGCGATGTGCGTGAGTTCAACAACTTCATCCTCGATGTGGTGCGCAGTGTGGAAGGGGTGCGGCAGACGCGTACCACTTTGAGTTTCGGCGGGCGCGCAAACATCGATGCCCTGCTCGAACTGGAGATGGAAGTCAGCCCGCAGAGCCAGACTGCCGCCGCCACGGTGATGATCGATGTGGAGCCAGGCATGGATCGACGCTGCTTCCAGTCGCTCATCGATCTGCCCGTTCACCCCGACGTGCAGCGCGTCTGGCTGCTCAACACCTACCACAGCGAGAACTCAGACCTGATGCTGCTGCTGTTGGGGCAGAATGTCTCTTCGTTGACCGGCTACGTGATGAGCTGGGTGCGCACCACCGAAGGCGTCGTCGACACCGAGATGACGATGATGCTCGACTGGCGCTGGCTGGCCGGCCCCGACGACATTGTGGACGTGTGCGAGCACTTCTTCATTCAGGAGCGACACCGCACGGCGTTTCGGTAGAGTTGGGGACTGGGGATTAGCGACTGGGGACCGCGTCGAGGACGCGGTCCTTTTTGTTGTGGATACGGATTGCCAAAACCCTAGGCGAAAAACTGATTGAAGTCACCTATTTGGCACTGCATCTCGTCTACCAACGCCATTACCATATCCAAATCTGTCGCCCATAGGGCTTTGCTTTCGTCCTCACTCAAGCTGATGCCTTCATGTTTCAGTCTCTGTTTGGCATATGGTCGCAGAGAAATATCCAATACAGGGGAGACAGCAGCAATCTTGGAGTATCTGCTGATAGAAATCTTGACTCATTTTCTCCTGAAATAGGATGGCCATACAAAAGAGCGCGCTGAAGAGGGTGACGTTGATGTGCATGATCAATCCGCGGAACAACGCTTCGATGCACAGACGTAGGGCTTCCTCTCGTTTCCCAAGCAGCAAGTAGGTGAATCCAACACACATGACAGAAAAACTGGAAATGAGCTGATCGCCTTCTCTGCGGGCAAATTGCAGACCTTTCTCGGCAAGCATATTTGCCTCTTCCTCATTGCCCAAATATGCATTCCAAATAGCCAGTTCGCTGTAGCCTTGTGGTTCGTTGTTGTCGAGCAACCCCCGATACGAGCACAAGATTCTCCGGCGTATCGAGATGGCAGACTCCAGATCTCCTTGGGCCAAATAAGGATAGGAACGAAAATGCTCTTTCCATAATTCGATCACCGGCCTGCGTGGATCATGGTCGCTGTAGGCTCGATCAATTATCTGTAATCGACGCTCAATCTGCTGCCAATCACCCAGGTAGCCGGACTGTAGAAGGACACCGGTCCACACAGCGATATTGGTGATACCTTCTAGATGGGGATCGATTTCTCGATTGAGTTGTGTAAGTTCAGCCCATTTCCCTTGCAGCGTCAGAAGGTTGCCCCTGGAGGCCGCCACCGATACTCGTAATGCGTCATAGTTGTGCTTTTTCAGCAGTTCGGCTGCCTTATCGGTAGGCTCAATTGCATCCTCCCACTGGGTTCCGATCAGGCTGAGCAGGTCGGCGTGGAGCACATAGGCCGCGGCCAGATCTTCGATGGAGCCTGCGTCCTCCAAGAGCGTAATCGCCTTTTGTCGCCAGATCTGCCCAGGATCACCTGGCTGGTACACGTAAAAGGATCCCAAATAGAAGGATGCTCGCCCGGCAAGATGTCGCTGTAGAGGAGAATAGTCATCAGCGCCTGGCAGAGACTCGAAGATCTTGCTGAAAAGATCGATGCCTTCTTCTCTTTGTAGTGTCATGTCGAGGAATTGCCCGAATGCGACGATGGCCCGGTGTAGTAGTTCCCATTGTCTGTGTTTGACGGACCACTGCCATGCCCGAAAAACATCAGCCTGGGAGCGACGCAACTTCGGTAGGATTGAATACAGGCCTGTCACGTTGCGTAGTTGCTCGTGTGTTTCGAGCAAACCGAGGAAGTAATACGCGTGGCGTTTATGTACCTCTGAACCGTGGTGAAGATGCTCCGCCGCATACTGTTTCACCAATGGATGTAACGAGAACCATGCCGGCTGTTCAACCCGTAGTAATGAGGTATTGTTCAGTACGGTATAGACATTGCGCCGTGCCGGCGCTACCGACAGCATGGCGTCTCGATGCCAAACACCTGAGAAGACAGATAGCTCACTGAGTGTGTTTTGTTCTTCTGAGGACAGCGTCTCCCACATGCTATCAAGGATCGCCCACACGCTGTACTGATCACCTGGCAGATTCATCTTATCGTCGGTGAGCACGGCACGGTCGAGAGCAATGCGTTCGGCGAGTTCAGATAGCGTGAAAAAATCTAACTGCCTGGCAGCCAACTCAATGGCCAATGGCAACCCTTCTACCTTACGGCAGATAGCTTCGATCAATGGCAGGTCTTCTTCTCCAATTTCATAGAAGGTTTGGTATTGGCGCACGCATTGGATGAAGTATTGGATTGCGTCACTATCGGCAATGGTTGAACCTTCATCGAACTCGAATTTCAACCCTCCTAGTTTGAGAATGTTTTCGCTGCCCAGATTGAGTGTCTGTCGACTGGTAACAACGATGGTTAGCTGTGGCGCAGCTTGCACCAGTTCCAGCAACAAGGCCGCCGCCGGCTGAATTGACTCAAAATTGTCCAGGATCAGGCAGCGTTTCCCATTGCGCAGTAAGGAAATCACCTGTTCATGCAGAGATCGATGACTGTCTATTCTCATCTCAAATGCTGTTGCGATAGACTGCCACAAAATACTCTCCGCCTCAGTGGGATCTGCTTCTCCACCGCGTAGATCAACGAAGTAGATTTCAGACCCGAAGCCTTTCTTCAGCGTGTTGAACTGACTACGCACAAAGAATGTTTTCCCCGTTCCTCCCAATCCCACAATGGTTATCAGTCGGCTACTGCTATCGAGTAGTGCCTCAAAGGCCGACGATTCGATCCCGCGTCCGACCATCGCATGTTCAACGTGCGGAAAGAGTGGAACCTCGTTCTTTTCCTCCGGCTCTGTGTCACTTACGCCATTCTTCGAGATTGTGGGTGCGATGTCCTCGTTCGATCCAATCATAGACAACTGAACTGAATCTACCAGGCGCGCTGCGTTCTCTGCGCGGCTTAAGCGAGCCATTAGTTGCGTTAACTCTTTCCCCACGCTCCGATCTTCAGGTAAGTTACGCCGGTAGAGGGCAAATTGCTGTAATGCAATTGCCAACTGTCCGTTCGCCGTGAGGGCTTCAAGGTAGATCCCTTGAATTTCGTCGTCTTCGGGTGCCAATTCCACCAGGTGCTGCGCATAGCGGACAGCGGCCTCGCTGTCACTGCGGGATTCGAGTAGTAATTTCGACAATTTGTAAAGGATGCGCACCATCAGCATTTCGACTTCGGCCCGGATGGCGGCAGCCCATTCATCTAGTGCAGGGAACTCATCAAGCGAGCATGTCGCGAGGAATGAACCTTCGTAGAGATCGGCTGCCTGGCGCAGAGTTGCCTCATCCACTTCATGGACTCGACGTCCCACAGCACGGATCTGGTCAACATCGTAGCTAACCTCAGCATCTGCACCTATCGATACTGTCGTGCGGTCTGCATCTAAGAATGGCGTTGTGGCTTGGCGTCGCATCCGGCTTAACAAGACGCGAAGGCTGTTGAGGGCAAGACGCTCTTCTGTGTTTGGCCAAAGCAATTGGGCAATTTCGCTGCGCAGTTGTGGGCCTTGGTTTTCGGCTAGATAGGTGAGGAGGAGACCACGTCTTGGCTCAACGCCTTCAACAAAAGAACTACCGTCAAGTGATACTTCGAACTTGCCTAAAGAATCGATGCGAAGCATTGAAATCACCTTTGTGCTACATTCGGGGTTGAATACGTGGCTGACCAGCAGAGATCTATGTGTTGCTGCGGGCAAGCGTAAGAAACAATAGCGTGTGCTAAATAAATGTGTGCAAAGTGGGAATGTATATATGTTTACAACATGCAGGAAGATTACGCAAAAATGCTGCATGTTTTTGGTTTGGGTTAATGATTTTCATGGTTTTTGCTGAGATTTGAGTGATTTTCTGAGCGTGGCGAATGATTCACTCGGCAAAATTGAGGAAAGAGAACTATCGGTTGAAGTGCGTCTTCGTTTGTTGGTGTTTGGAATAATGTTGGTAAATCTTTGTTTTTCTTACGTAAATGCATTGCGCCAAGAATAAGTGAACCCGTTAAGCATTGCTCATTATAATCGGTGACAGCAAACTGACAGCATATGTAATGTTGCTGATATGTCGCTGTAACGGTTGATCGTGTAGTTGTTAATGATTTCTTTCTAGACTTAGGCAGGCTTTCATATCTCAAATGTTTGCCCTGTGTTCGGTTATAGAACGTCACTCGTCATTATAGTTAAGGAGAAGTATCTGATGAACAAGAAACAGATGCTCTTGCAAGAGCAGCGTTTGTGCGTAATCTGCTGGCCTAACTTTACGCGTGTGTACTTGGTAGGCTGAAACCCAATATGAAAGGAAGGCCAGGTAATCAATACACAGAAAACCATAGGAGTAAGTTGATGAAACAGTTTCCCTTATTGCCAAAAGCGTTTGTACTGACTGTAGTCGTTGTTGTTTTGATCAGCTTGATCGTCGGGCAGGCAATTGCTGCAACAGGTACTGGTATTCTGACCGACGGTGTGACCATTCGGCAGGTCTATGCCGAGACACGCGACGGTGACGCCCAAATCGGTAGCGATCTGGATCTTGACAACGACGGCATTGGCGCTGCCGATACTTCCAACGAATTTGTTGAGATCAAGAACTTCTCCGCTTCTGCGGTCAATATCTCCGGCTGGCAGATCTGGGTCTCGAACGATGGCGCCGGCAACGACGGCACCCAATATCACACGTTTGCCTCCGGCACGATCTTACAGGCCGATGAATCGATCTTCGTGATCACCAACTTTACCGGAACGCCGCCCGCCGGTGTCGTCACGGCCAACGGGGACGGCACTCAGAGCTTCGGCGCCACCGCCAATCTCATTTTCAACGGCGCCTACGGTGAGGTAGCGCTCGTCAACACATCGAATCCAGACAACATAGAGTATGTTCAGTTTTCGATGGACAATACACCAGACGATGTTCGCGACTATGCCGGTTTCCCGACCAACAGTGATACATCCCCTGCCACGCGTATCGCCGGTGATCCATACCCTGCTACAACTTCGTTGGAAGGCCCAGAGGGCTATATCAACGGAAATCAGCGCACCTTTGGTATCGCTTACGATCCCTGGCCTGGTATGTCGATCATCTACAACCCGCTCAACGGTGAGTTAATCTACGCCATGCGTTGGGTGGATTTCCCGGGCGTCGACGCTTCGACAACTCAGGCGGAGCTTGACATCGATGGTGTCACCTTCGATTCGGTGCTGCCGGACAACAACGGCGGGTACTTCGGCTTCGACGTTGACGGTGATGGCGCCGTGTCGGCGTCCGATCAATATGTTTCGTTTGTCAATATCAGCCAATCCGCGGTCGATGTCAGTGGTTGGGAGGTTTGGTCGACCACCCAAACCAGCCTCGACGATGACGTCAAGCTTTACCATACGTTTGATCCCGGTACCGTTCTGTTCCCCGGTGACGTCATCTACATCGTTACAGAGTACACGGGTGATCCTAGCACGCGCTCCGAGACCGTCGTGCAGGCGAATGGCAACCCCAGCCCGACAAACCTGAGCCAGTTCATTCGCGCCACCACAAACGGTGAAATTGCCCTGTTGAAACCGAGCAGCGGTGAGTTCATCCACCTGACCTTCGATCCCGCACCACCGGACTTGACGTCTGATAGTGACTTCGCCGCTGCCGGTGCAACGACGGGGCTTGGAACGATCCGCGCCTTCACCGAGCACACGCAACCCACTGGTAATCAGCCCTCCAACTCCGATACCTATCGCTACGTCCATTCAAGTGGCTACGTCGAAGAACTACCCCAGTATGTGATCCTTGGCGTAGGTGACAGCGACAACGATGGCATTCCCAACTCAGTCGAGATCGGGCCGGACCCGCAAAACCCGGTGGATACCGACGGCGACGGCACCCCCGACTACAAGGACACCGACAGCGACAACGATGGTATCCTCGACGTGACGGAAGCCGGCGCCGATCCGGAAAATCCTGTGGACAGCGACAGCGACGGCACACCTGACTATCAGGATACCGACTCCGACGACGACGGCGTCAGCGATGCAGACGAAGCGGACATCCTGGGGACCGATCCAACCGATGCCGACTCGGACAGCAGCAAGACGCCCACCAACGAAGCCGGCAACGGCACGTCCGATGCTGACGAAGATCTGGACGGCGACGGCTTCAGCAACGCCGACGAACTGGCCGCAGGCAGCGATCCCCTGCTGGCCGCCAGCACGCCCGACGATCTCGATGGCGACGGCGTCAACAACGACGACGAGACCAACATCCTGGGCACAGACCCTAACGATGCCGACTCCGACAGCAGCAACACGCCTGACAATGAGAACGACAATGGCACCTCCGACGCCGACGAAGACCTGGACGGCGACGGCTTCAGCAATGCCGACGAACTGGCGGCCGGTAGCGATCCCTTGAACGCAGCCAGCGTACCGGACGATCTCGACGGCGACGGCGTCAGCAACGACGACGAGACCAACATCCTGGGGACAGACCCCAACGATGCCGACTCCGACAGCAGCAACACGCCTGACGATGAGAACGACAATGGCACGTCCGACGCCGACGAAGACCTGGACGGCGACGGCTTCAGCAACGCCGACGAACTGGCGGCCGGTACCGATCCGCTGGATCTGAACAGTGTCCCCGGTGTGCTGGTCGCGGTGAAAGTGCTCCTGCAGGGCGCTCTTGTCGACCCGACCAACCCGGCCACGCCGTTAAGCATTATGCGCGACGATCTGCGTAGCCTTGAGGCGACTGTCGGCTTCAATGGCAGCTACCTGCCCAGCACATCTCCCTACGGTGGCGGCGAAACTGTAGCCTCTCCGGCCACAATCTTTGCTGACAACGGCAGCAATTCCGTCGTCGACTGGGTAAAGATCGAACTGCGCGATGCCGGTGACGCAACCACCGTGATTGCAACGCTGGCCGGTCTGGTGCAGCGCGACGGTGACGTGATTGACATCGACGGCAGCACATCGCTCTTCATCGCAGGCGCTCCAGCCGGCAACTACTACGTGGTTGTAACCCACCGCAATCACCTGGGCGCGATGACTGCTGCAGCGATTGCACTCAGCAATACGGAGACTGTGGTCAACTTCACGAGCACCGCTGTCGACTTCTACAATGGCGCTCCCAACCTCGACGGTTTTGAGCAGGCGTCCATCGCCGGTAAGTACGCGTTGTACGCCGGCGACGCCTCCAAAGACGGTCAGGTGATCTTCAACGGTCAGGACAACGATGTGGATGTTGTCTTCAGCGTAGTGGATCAGGCGCCAGGCAACGACGCTGGCCTGCCCAGCTATGTCCTCAATGGCTACTTCGCCACAGATATCGATCTGAACGGTAGCACCATATTCAGTGGGCAGTACAACGACGTCAACGTTGTCTTCAACACCACCGATAGCCATCCGTTGAACCAACTTGGTCTACCTACGTACGTCATCTCCGAACAGGTACCGTAATGCTTCCATAACAAGAGGACCCTCACCGCAATGAGGGTCCTCTTATACATGATATCTAAGTAACTTTGTCCGTTTTAAGTTAGCGGTTTCGCATTAGACACTGGTTCAGATGGGATCAAACCGCTAAGTTGTTTACGGACAGTTACTAAACCTCTCCATTTCACATATTAGGCGACGCCTGAATTTCGTAGGGCCGTTTCGGGTACGTAAAATTTATAGTATATGACCACCACAACCACCTTCCCATCGATTCGAACATAGGGATACCTGCAATGCAACGCCACACATCTACTCTCGCTGCCGGAGCTTGCCGTTCCGGTAGATCGTTATCCACGGCGATGGAGCGCGTTTTGCCGGCTGTTAGCGCTGTGATCTTTCTGGTTTGACCATTTCGATACTTTTTAATATCACAGAGAATACAGCACAGGCGCAGACAAGCGAGACAATACAGTATGGTCTGCAACAAGACAGCGCCGATCTACGGTTGATCACAGCCGTTGCCTGGCAGAACCATTCGACTCTGAAGACGTCGATATTCCCAGCGCCGTGTTCACCTTTCTGTTGCCCGCCGACACGAGATCGACCCCTCGATCTCTCCGCTGCCTGCAATCGGCAGCGACCAAATGTCACCGGTGAATGGTCGGTGGCGCGCGCCTGACTGCCAGCGCACGTCGGTGCCGGCGGCGCTCCTGCCGATCTGCAGGGCTACGATGTCTATCAAGCGACGTTGAGTTCGGGCGCTTATGCCATCTCGACCTCTTCGGTGTGGCAATACCGCTCTTCCGCTTCACGTATACCTGCTGGCTGTAGTACACAGCCCATCGCCGTGATCGAAAATGACAGTGCCATTCAACAGGTGATCTTCGACACTTTGAACGCCAACTTCAACAATCAGATGACGGTTAGTATCGATGCGAAGCCGGCGCCGAAGATATCTATGACGACAACGATGCTGCTACCGGCTCGTTGGTTCTCTCCTGTGATCTGACCTATGGGCTGATACAAGATGAGACGGATCCGCTCTTGGTTACAGCGGTGGCATGGCCCAATTTCACTGCCACCGACGTCAACATTCAAAGCGCTTCATATAGCTTCTTGCTGCCAGAAGGAACATCGACCGACCCAAGCGTCGATCTGTGCCGGCCACAGGAGTATGACCAATATCAATGGTGTATGGACGATCAAGCGGCTAACGTCGGCTGCCTTCGCCGGTGAAGGTGGCGACGCTGCCGATCTTGAGGGCTACGACGTATACCGGGCTGTCTTAAGCCCAGGTACGTTCTCTACCGCAACCACCGAGGAGAGGCGCTGCCGCTCTTCAGCTTCCGCCTGCCCGATGATTGTATGACGCAACCCATCGCCGTCCTCGATAATGATGAAGCGATTCAGGAGCGATCTTCGATACCCTCAACGCTAACTTCAACAATCAGATGACGGTCAGTGTCAGCGGCGGCACGGAAATGACTTATATAGCGGCAACGATGTGGATACGCTTCGCTAGCCTGTCCGCTTTCGATGGCGTGAAACTGTCGGTGAAGGTGCAGCTGCAGGATTGCGCTGATCGATCCCTTTGGATCCCGTCACGCCATTGAGCATCATGCGAGACAGTTTGCGCAGTAGTGAAGAAAGCGCCGGTTTTGATGGCAGTTTCCTTCCGCTGTATCGCCCTATAGGCGGCGAAACGGTCATCAGCGCGGCCCATCCTTCGCCGGGAACAGCAACGATTCCGGGTGTCGACTGGGTACAGATCGAACTGCGCAGTACAGCCGATCCGGCCACAGTGGCGCGGCGATGGCCGGTCTTGTACGGCGCGATGGTGATGTGACGGGGACGGATGGTAGCACCGAACTCGTCTTTGAAGGCGTGGATGCAGGCGACTATTATGTAGCCGTTGAGCCACCGCAACCACTTAGGCGCCATGACCGCTGCCGCCGCTGAGCCTAGCAGCATACCCACGAGTGTTGACTTCACCGACACTGTCGGCGATTTTTACCATCTCGATAGCAATTTGGATGGCTATGAACAGGCTACCGTAGACGGTAAGTTCGCACTCTGGGCCGGCGACGCATCCAACGACGGGCAGATCATTCTCAGTGGGCAAGGGAACGACGTCAACCCCATCTTCAACGCTGTCACCGGTGCATCGGGCAATAACCTTGGCCTGCCCAGCTATATCTACGTAGGCTATCACGCCGAAGATATTGATCTCGGTGGAAGTGCTATCTTCACCGGCCAGTACAACGACGTTAATACCATCTTCAATGCTATCGCAACCCACCCGCGTAACCACTAGGGTTGTGGGAGTTATGTGATTGCCGAACAGTTGCCGTAAACAGGAGAAATTGCGGGGTGAGGTGATTGAGAGATTGGCGCAGAACCCTAATCTCTTAGTCTTTCCAATCGCTTAAATCACCAAATGATGTAAGGCGCGTCCCGCGAGGGCGCGTCTCTTTGATTTTGGGGACATCAGTGCCGATTTCATCGACGCACGTCAGTGCCTGGCACTGGGCACAAATTGGTTCGCATTCGTGAGATCTCCGTCCCAGTGACGGGCACTGACGTGCGTAACATCCCCGCAGCATAACCTGCCCGGTTCTGCAAAGCCGATAGGTTTCGCACCACACACCATGAATCACTTTCTGACAGCAAACCGACAGCACAATTCCGCTGGACTTCCCCACTGCAACGGAAGCCTTCTTCTTGTGTAACGCTGCCCGAATAGACTGAGTGCAAATGGGTTATCTCTGTTCTAATCATTTATATACTTGCCGTCTAAGGAGATCAGACGATGAATGTGCGCTTTTATCTCGTTATCACATTCTTGCTGTTCGTGTTGGCATTCCTTGCCGTCGATGCACACCACCGGCCGCCCTGCGCAGCGAAACCGTGCCTGCTCACATCACCTACGGTTTCATCCAGGACGCCGATAACCCCAGTCGTGTCACCGCCGTTGCCTATTCCGACGTGAGTTCAGACAATGTCACTGTGTCCACGGGTACCTTCACGTTCCTGCTCTCCGCCAGCACGGTGACCGCGCCTGCTATCGCCCCGGCGCCGGCGACAGGTTCCTTCGTCAATGAAATGGGCGTATGGACAGCCATGAAGATCACGCCGTCGCTCTACGCCGGGTTGGGTTTCAACCCCGCCGACATGCAGGGATACGATTTGTACCAGGTTGTGCTCAGCCCCGGCAGCGCCAGCCCTGCACTTAGCGCCGACGATCCACTGCCCCTGTTCTCATTCCAATTGCCCAGCGACTGCGCCGACATCGAACTCCAAGTGCTCACCAACGACAGCCCAATTCAGCAGGCGCTGTTGGCCAACATCGGCGCCAACTTCAACAACCAGATTTCCATGAGCATCGATGACAGACCGGCTCAGGATCTCTATGCCGGTCATCAGCCTGGCGGTTCATCGGTGACCTGTATATTGCAGCCGCCCACGACAGACGCCAGCCTCTTCCTTCCCTCATCAATCGGTAGTACGGCGGTGAAGAGGGCGTGTTTCGGGGCGCGTCCTTTCACCGTCTTTTTATTCGCTTTGTGAAATTTCCCCCCAAAAAAGTGCGCAAAGGAGCATGGAACATGCGCAGGCTGAACTCATTTATAAGAATTCTACTGTTTGTATTAGTATCCCTGAGTAAAGCGCGGTGACGCCCGCCGCCGCCCAGGAAATCAGATCACCTACGGCCCTGGTGCAAGATAGCACCGATCACTTTGCTGGTGACCGCCGTGGTCTGGCCCAACTTCATCCACCGACGTGGATCTCTCCACCGCCGTCTTTTCGCTGCTGCTGCCCGCCGGCACGACGACGCCCAGCGTCAACCTTGCCTTCCTCGGGCGGTTTCACCAACATCAACGGCTCGTGGACAGCCCGGCGCTTGACGCCGTCGGTCACGAGCGCGTGGGCGGCGATCCTGCTGTCTGGCCGGCTACGACGTCTACCAGGTGACCTTGGCCCCGGCACCGCCTCGCCCCCCCCATGACCTCTGGCGAAGCTGTGCCGCTGTTCAGCTTCCGCCTGCCCGCCGACTGTCGCACCCAGCCCGTAGCCGTCCTCACCAACGACAGCGCCATCCAGCGAGCAATCGCGAACAGGCTGGGTACCAACTTCAACAACCAGATGTCAGTAAGCGTGGACGGCGCCACCGCGGTCGATCTCTACGCAGGGAACGATGCCGCTACCGCTTCGCTGGCCTGCCCCGTGATCGACAGCGACGGCGACGGCGTGGGTGATGTGGTGGATCTGGACGCCGACAACGACGGCCTCACCGACGCGCAAGAGGGCGACGGCCTCGTGGACACCGACGGCGACGGCACGCCCGACAGCCTCGATCTCGACAGCGACAACGACGGCGTCAACGACGTCATTGAAGCGGGCGCGGCCGATCCCGACAGCGACGGTCGCATCGGCTCCGGCATTGCAGCGGATGCCGACGGCGACGGCCTGGCCGATATTGTCGATACGGATTCGGGCGGTTCCGTCCTCAATCCCACCGACAGCGACAACGACGGCGCCCCCAACTTCCGCGAGGACAACAACGCCGACGCCGACGGCGACGCGGTCACCGATCAGAACGACCCCGCCGATGCCAACCCTTGCGTGCCCAACCCCACCGCTGGCGCCTGTGATTTCGACGGCGACGGCGACGTCAACAGCGTCGACAGCGATGACGACAACGACAACTACACTGACGCCGACGAACTCGCCGCCGGCAGCAACCCGTATAACGGCGCCGACTTGCCCGACGACAACGACGGCGACTTCATCAGCGACTTCACCGACCCCGACGACGACAACGACGGCCTCACCGATGCCGAAGAGATGACGCTGCGCACCGACGGCTTCGATCCCGACACCGACGGCGACGGCGAAAACGACGCCGCCGAAGTAGGCCCCGATGTTAACGAGCCGCTGGACACCGACAACGACCGCACCATCGACGCCCTGGAGTCTAGCATCAACGACAACGACGGCGACGGCACCGCCGACGAGTTCGACGGCGACGACGAAGACCCCTGCACCCCCGATCTTGCCGCCGACGTCTGCGATCTCGACGGCGACGGCGACGTCAACAGCGTCGACACCGACGATGACGGCGACGGCTACACCGACAGCGACGAAAGCGCTGCTGGCAGCGATCCTTACGACGACGCCGGCCTGCCCGATGACAACGACGGCGACTTCATCAGCGATGTCACCGACACCGACGACGACAACGACGGCCTCTCCGACGTGGACGAGGCAACGCTGCGCACCGACAGCTTCGATCCCGACACCGACAGCGACGGCGAGGATGACGCCGCCGAAGTCGGCGGCGATGTCAACGATCCCCTTGACGGTGACGGCGACGGCACGCCCGACGTGCTCGAATCTAGCATCGACGACAACGACAGCGACGGTGTGGCCGACGAGTTCGACGCCGACGACGATGATCCCAACAACGACAGCGACGGCGACGGCATCGGCAACGCCGACGAAACCAACGTCCTCGGCACCGATCCGCTGGACACCGATTCCGACAGCCTCAACACCACCCCCGACGACGAGAGCAGCAATGGCACGTCCGACGCCGACGAAGATCTAGACGACGACGGCTTCAGCAATCTCGAAGAACTGAACGTCGGCACCGATCCGCTGGATAGCGGCAGCGTCCCGGGCGTGCAGATCTCGGTGCGGGTGCTGTTGCAGGGCGCGCTCCTCGATCCAGCCGATTCGTCCACGCCGCTGAGCGTGATGCGCGACGATCTGCGCAGCCACGAAGTAGACGCCGCCTTTGACGGCAGCTTCTTGCCTGTCACATCGCCTTACGGCGGCGGCGAAGTGGTGGCCACACCTGCCGTCCGCTTTGCCGACTACGGCAACGATTCGGTTGTCGATTGGGTGGTGGTGGAACTGCGCGATGCCGCTGCGCCGGCCACTGTGCTGGCAACGCAGGCTGCCCTCGTGCAGCGCGACGGCGACGTGATAGGCGTCGCGGGCAACGCTGTGCTGTCCTTTACGGGGGTGGCGCCGGGCAGCTACTACGTCGCTGTTGATCACCGCAATCATCTGGCGGCCATGACCGCGGCACCCGTGGAACTGTCCGCCGCGCCGCTGGTGGATTTCACCGATATCGCCGTCGACTTCTACCACAGCAGCAGCAATTACGACGGCGCCGAGCAGGCAACTGTCAACGGTGCGTACGCTCTATGGGCAGGTGATGCTTCTGGCAACGAACTGGTGGTCTTTAGCGGCAGTGGCAACGATGTCGACAGCGTCTTCAACGACATTGACCAGGCGCTGGGGAATCTTCTGAAACTCCCCAGTTTCATCTTGGATGGCTACGCTGCAACAGATCTCGATCTAAGCGGCGGTGTGATCTTCAATGGCCAGGGCAACGATGTCAATGTCGTCTTTAATATGGTAAACAGCCACCCGGCCAACGGCCTCGGCGTACAAGCATTCGTGATCACGAGTCAGGTTCCGTAGATCGTTTTTCGTTCATTCCTCGAATTTGGACGAGCGCCGAGATTTCTCCGGCGCTCGTCGCTTTTTGGGCAACGATTTGGTCACGCGCAAATAAGCTGCGCCGGTTGAATCTGTCGAAACCAGGCGGGTCAACCCGTTGCTTGGTTTCGACAAATCCAACCGGCGTGGCACTTTGGGGGACGAGGCAGCTACTTTCTTGCTGGGGTTGGGACTGGGGTACCAATTGCCTGCTCGTCGATCTTTTACCTTACGGTGTCCATCTGAAAGCAAATTGACAGCACAATTCACGGTAGTTTTTTCAGATGCAACGATAGGCATGTAGGTATGTAATGGTAAGTCGTTACGCTAGAACACGTAGACAATCTAACGGCTATTGCCGAGTTCAAGTAGCAATTTACCAACAATCACGGAGGTTTTTGAATGCGATCCAAACTTTGGCTATTCCTCACTTTTGTTCTGGTTCTTCCGTTGGTCTTGCAGAGCAACCCTGCCCTGGCCGCGGTCAATGCGCCACAGGACGTGAAATTAACCTACGGCTTTGTGCAGGATAGCGCCGATACGCAACTGCTGACGGCTGTCGTCTATCCCAATATTTCTTCAGAAGACGCGATCCTGTCGACGGCGGTCTTCACCTTCCTCTTGCCCGCCGGCACACAGACATCACCCAGCATCCCTGAGGCACCGGCATCGGCTGCGTTCACCGACATAACCGGCATCTGGACGGTGCAAAAGGTGACGCCTGCCCTCTACGCCAGCGTCGGTTTCGACGCCGCCGACCTGCAAGGTCGCGATGTCTATCAGGCTGTGCTTAGCCCCGGCAGCGCCACCCCTGCCCTGGTTGCTGACCAGGCTGTAAGCCTTTTCTCCTTCCGCCTGCCCAATGATTGTATCGGCGTCGGCATCGAAGTCCTCGCCAACGACAGCGCGATACAGCAGGCTCTGCTGGCCTCGATTGGCGCCAACTTCAACAACCAGATGTCCATGAGCGTCGACGGCACGCCTGCGATGGATCAGTACGCAGGCAATCATGTCAGCGGCGCCAACCTGTCTTGCCCCGGTGGCACCGAAATCTCGAACACCTACTACCTGCCGTTGGTTCAGCAGTAGTATTGGCTGCTCTAAAACATCGCCATTCCCAACCCAATAGGACATTACGCATGCATCATCGATTTCGACAACTACTGACCATCATCCTGACCCTGGCCATCTCGCTGGCGTCGACCTTTGCCTCGGTTACCCCGGCGGCTGCGCAAGGGAACATCGTCACCTATGGCCTGGCGCAGGATCCAGCCAATCCGCTGCAGACTACGGCGGTTGCCTATCCGAACTTCACTTCCACGGGGAGCACCATCTCCACGGCGCTCTTCACGATCTTGATGCCTGCCGGCACAGCCACGACGCCGAGCATTCCTTCACTGCTCACGCCGCCTGGATCCGGCAGTTTCACCAACATCACCGGTAACTGGCAGGCCCAGAAGGTGACTGAGGCTGAGTATACATTCGTCGGCGCAGATCCGGCCGACCTCGAAGGCTACGACGTCTACCAGGTTGCCTTGCAGGCTGCGGTGAGTAGCCTTGCTACCACCGCAGGCGAGCCAATCGAGCTTTTCCGCTTCACCCTGCCCGCGGACTGTAGCCTGCTGCCGGTGGCCGTGCTGGTCAACGACAGCTCCATCCAGCAGTCTGTCCTCGCTGAACTGGGCGCCAACTTCAATAACCAGATGTCGATCAAAGTCGGCACCGCGCCCGCCATCGACATGTACGACAGCAACGATCCCACCACCGGATCTGTGGCCTGTCCGATCATTGATACCGACGGCGATGGCGTTGGTGACGCCACGGATCTTGACGATGACAACGACGGTTTGACCGATGCCCAGGAAGGCGACGGAGCCGTGGACAGTGATGGTGACGGCACACCGGACAGTCAGGATCTGGACTCGGACGATGATGGGGAGAACGATGTCATCGAGGCGGGTGGCAGCGATCCCGACAATGATGGTGTCATCGGCACAGGCCCCATCACCGACACCGATGGTGATGGCCTTGCAGACGCCGTTGACACCGATGACGGCGGTTCGCCACTAACACCGACAGATACTGATGGCGACGGTGCTCCAGACTTCCAAGAAAGCATCATCGAAGATGCGGACAGCGACGGCGTCCCCGATGAACTCGACGCCGACGACGCCGACCCCAACAACGACACCGACGGTGACGGCGTGGGTAACGCTGATGAAGGAACCGTCGGCACCGACCCGCAGGATGCCGACACCGATGGTGACGGCGAGAACGACGGCGCCGAAATCGGCGGCGATGTGAACAACCCGCTGGACACCGACGGCGATGGTACACCGGATGCAGTCGAGTCTTCGATTGACGATGCGGACAGCGACGGTGTGGCTGACGAGTTCGACGCCGACGATGCCGACCCCAACAACGACACCGACGGTGACGGCGTGGGCAACGCCGACGAAGGCACCGCCGGCACCGACCTGCAGAATGCCGACACCGATGGTGACGGCGAGAATGACGGCGCCGAAATCGGCGGCGACGTGAACAACCCGCTGGACAGCGACGGCGACGGTACGCCGGATGCAGTCGAGTCTTCAATTGACGATGCGGACAGCGACGGTGTGGCCGACGAGTTCGACGCCGACGATGCCGACCCAACAACGACACCGACGGTGACGGCGTGGGCAACGCCGAGAACGCACCGCACACCGACCTGCAGAACGGCGACACGACGGCGACGGCGAAGGCGATGCTGCCGAAATCGGTGGCGACGTGAACAACCCGCTGGACAGCGACGGCGACGGTACGCCGGATGCAGTCGATCTTCGTTGACGATCGGACAGCGACGGTGTGCCGACGAGTTCGACGCCGACGATGCCGACCCCAACAACGACACCGACGGTGACGGCGTGGGCAACGCCGACGAAGGCACCGCTGGCACCGACCCGCAGAACGGCGACACCGACGGCGACGGCGAAGGCGATGCTGCCGAAATCGGCGGCGACGTGAACAACCCGCTGGACAGCGACGGCGACGGTACGCCGGATGCAGTCGAGTCTTCGATTGACGATGCGGACAGCGACGGCGTGGCCGACGAGTTCGACGCCGACGACGCCGACCCCAACAACGACACCGACGGTGATGGTGTGGGCAACGCCGACGAAGGCACCGCTGGCACCGACCCGCAGAACGGCGACACCGACGGCGACGGCGAAGGCGATGCTGCCGAAATCGGCGGCGACGTGAACAACCCGCTGGACAGCGACGGCGACGGTACGCCGGATGCAGTCGAGTCTTCGATTGACGATGCGGACAGCGACGGCGTGGCCGACGAGTTCGACGCCGACGATGCCGACCCCAACAACGACACCGACGGTGACGGCGTGGGCAACGCCGACGGAAGGAACCGCTGGCACCGACCCGCAGAACGGCGACACCGACGGCGACGGCGAAGGCGATGCTGCCGAAATCGGCGGCGACGTGAACAACCCGCTGGACAGCGACGGCGACGGTACGCCGGATGCAGTCGAGTCTGATTGACGATGCGGACAGCGACGGTGTGGCTGACGAGTTCGACGCCGACGATGCTGACCCAACAACGATACCGATGGTGACGGCGTGGGCAACGCCGACGAAGGCATCGCTGGCACCGACCCGCAGAACGGCGACACCGACGGCGACGGCGAAGGTGATGCTGCCGAAATCGGTGGCGATGTGAACAACCCGTTGGACACCGACGGCGACGGTACACCGGATGCAGTCGAGTCTTCGATTGACGATGCGGACAGCGACGGTGTGGCCGACGAGTTCGACGCCGACGACGCCGACCCCAACAACGACACCGACGGTGATGGCGTGGGCAACGCCGACGAAGGCACCGCTGGCACCGACCCGCAGAACGGCGACACCGACGGCGACGGCGAAGGCGATGCTGCCGAAATCGGCGGCGACGTGAACAACCCGCTGGACAGCGACGGCGACGGTACGCCGGATGCAGTCGAGTCTTCGATTGACGATGCGGACAGCGACGGTGTGGCCGACGAGTTCGACGCCGACGATGCCGACCCCAACAACGACACCGACGGTGACGGCGTGGGCAACGCCGACGAAGGCACCGCTGCCACCGACCCGCAGAACGGCGACACCGACGGCGACGGCGAAGGCGATGCTGCCGAAATCGGCGGCGACGTGAACAACCCGCTGGACAGCGACGGCGACGGTACGCCGGATGCAGTCGAGTCTTCGATTGACGATGCGGACAGCGACGGTGTGGCCGACGAGTTCGACGCCGACGATGCTGACCCTAACAACGATACCGATGGTGACGGCGTGGGCAACGCCGACGAAGGCATCGCTGGCACCGACCCGCAGAACGGCGACACCGACGGCGACGGCGAAGGCGATGCTGCCGAAATCGGCGGCGACGTGAACAACCCGCTGGACACCGACGGCGACGGCGCACCTGATGCCCTAATCGTCTGTGACCGACAGTGATAGCGACGGCGTGGCCGACGAGTTCGACGCCGACGACGCCGACCCCAACAACGACACCGACGGTGACGGTGTTGGCAACGCCGACGAAGGCACCGCTTGCACCGACCCGCAGAACGGCGACACCGACGGCGACGGCGAAGGCGATGCTGCCGAAATCGGCGGCGACGTGAACAACCCGCTGGACAGCGACGGCGACGGTACACCGGATGCAGTCGAGTCTTCGATTGACGATGCGGACAGCGACGGTGTGGCCGACGAGTTCGACGCCGACGACGCCGACCCCAACAACGACACCGACGGTGACGGTGTGGGCAACGCTGATGAAGGCACCGCCGGCACCGACCCGCAGAACGGCGACACCGACGGCGACGGCGAAGGCGATGCTGCCGAAATCGGCGGCGACGTGAACAACCCGCTGGACAGCGACGGCGACGGTACGCCGGATGCAGTCGAGTCCTCGATTGACGATGGACAGCGACGGCGTCCGACGAGTTCGACGCCGACGATGCCGATCCCTAATAACGACAGTGACGGCGATGGTCTTGGCAATGCCGACGAAGGTACTGCTGGCACCGATCCTTGGATACGACGGCGACAACGATGGCGACGGCGAAGGTGATGCTGCAGAAAGCGGCGGCGATGCCAACAACCCAACCGACACCGATGGTGACAGCACGCCCGATGTCTTTGAGTCTTCGATTGATGATGCGGACAACGACGGTGTGGCGGATGAGTTCGACGCCGACGATGCTGATCCCAACAACGACAGTGACGGCGATGGTATCGGAAATACCGACGAACGCGACATTCTTGGCACAGATCCGCTGGACGCCGACTCCGACAGCACCAACACGCCGCTGCCTGATAACGAGAACGACAATGGCATTGACGACGGTGACGAAGACTTCGACGGCGACGGCTACAGTAACGCAGACGAGCTGAATGCCGGCACCGACCCGTTTGATCCGAGCAGCGCACCTGGCGTGAATGTTGCCGTCAAGGTCTTGCTCCAAGCCGCCATGTACAGCCCGCTGGATCCCAGCACACCACTGGCTGTGATGCGCGATACCTTGCGTATCCGCGAGGCCGCTGCTGGCTTCACCGGTAGTTTCCTGCCTGCCACCTCGCCTTACGGCGACGGCGCCACGGTCTCCAATGTGGTTTCCGTGTTCGGCAATCAGGGCAACAACTCGGTGGTCGACTGGGTGCAGATCCAGCTTCGAGATGCCGCCGACCCGTCAGTGATCGTCGCAGAGAGCGCTGCACTGGTCCAGCGTGATGGCGACGTCATGACCGTAGATGGCTTGACGAATCTCAACCTGAACGTGGCGCCGGGCAGCTACTACGTTGCGGTGGCCCACCACAATCACCTCGGCGCCATGACGGCCGCTCCGGTTAGCCTAAGCGGCGCCTCGGTGACCATCGACTTCAGCGACACCACCGCTGATTTCTGGAACAGCACGGCTGTCTACGACGGCGCTGAGCAGCATGAAACCAATGATGCCCGCTACGCCCTGTGGGCCGGCGATGCCGACGACAACGGCAGCGTGGTCTTCACTGGCGCAGGCAACGATGTCGACGTCATCTTCAACATCGTGCTCCAGGACCCCGGCAACATCTTCCAGGTCTCCAGCTTCCTGGTCAATGGCTACTGGACTTCTGACATCGACCTGAGCGGCACCACCATCTTCAGTGGTCAGGGCAACGAAATCGACACTGTATTGAACGTTGTGCGATCTCACCCTGCCAACGTGGTCGGTGTTCTGAGCTTCACCGTCCTCGAACAACTCCCATAACCACCACAGTAAGTGTTTGCTCCGACGGGTTACGCCTTCCTGCAAGGGAAGGCGTAACCCGTAATGTACTACACGTAAGGCGACATCTGTATCCAAAGGGGATCACCAATGGAAAAAACTTTAAGAAGGTGCCTGGGTATATTGCTTACCCTCGCACTAATGCTGGGTCCGTCGCTAACGCATCCCTATATTATCTCCGCTCAGGGGAATGCAGTTACCTACGGCCTCGTACAAGACACAACCGATCCGCTTGTAATCAAAGCGGTAGCCTATCCCAATTTCACATCCACCGATGTGATCATCTCTACTGCACTGTTTACGGTGCTCATTCCAGAAGGCACAACCACTGATCCCAATGTAGCTGTGCTGCCCAGCAGCGGCGCTTTCACCAACATCACGGGCGTGTGGACGGCACAGAAGCTCACGCCCACTCTCTATGCTGGGGCAACGAGTCAGGATGCAGCCGACCTGGGTGGATACGATCTGTATCAGGTCGCGCTCAGCCCCGGCACTGCAAGCCCGGATACCGTAGCAGGCGAACCCATCGACCTCTTCAGTTTCCGCTTGCCTGCCAACTGTGCCACGCAGCCCCTTGCCATTCTCACCAACGATGGTGCCATTCAACAGGCGGTTTTGAACAACCTGGGCGCCAATTTCAACAATCAGATGTCTTTGCGCATCGACGGCAACCCTGCCCAGGACTTCTACGCGGGGAATGATGTTGGCAGCGCCAGCATCGCTTGCCCATTGATCTTGGGGACAGACACCGACGGCGACGGCATCTTGGATAATGCCGATCCCGATGACGACGGTGATGGCATCGCCGACACCATCGAAGACAGCGTTGGCGGTGGTGACACCGACAACGACGGCATCCCCAACAGCCTCGATCTCGATAGCGATAACGACGGCATCGCCGACGTCATCGAAGCCGGCGGCCTCACCGATGCCGACGGCGACGGTCAGGCCGATGGCGCCGACGCCGACAACGACGGCATCATCGACGCGCCCGCCACGTCACCGGCGGACACCGACAACGACGGCACGCCCGATCACAGTGACCCAGACAGCGACGGCGACGGCATCAACGACGTCATCGAAGCAGGCGGCAGCGATCCGGACAATGACGGCGTCATCGGTACGGGGACACCTACCGATACCGACGGCGACGGTCTGGCCGATGTCGTGGACACAGACGATGGTGGCACACCGCTTTCGCCAGCCGACAGTGACGGCGACGGTCTGGCCGATGTGGTCGAACCCAACAACGTTGACACCGATGGTGACAGCACACCCGATCACCAGGACGCAGACGACGACGGCGACGGCACGCTGACCGCGAATGAAGGCGGCGCAGACGGCATCGCCAACAACGACGACGCCGACAGCGACGGCATCCCCGATCACCTGGATGCCAGCACCGGCGACGGCAGCGGACCGACTGTGGTCGGCTCGGGTGACAGCGACGGCGACGGCTTGGCCGACGGCGAAGAGTGCAGCACCGGCGTCCCCTGTGAAGACAGCGACAGCGACGGCACGCCCGACTACCTGGACACCGACAGCGACAACGACGGCGTCAGCGATGCCGATGAGAACGGCATTCTGGGGACTGATCCCACGGATGCGGACTCGGACAGCACCAATACACCTGGCGTCGACGAGAACGACAACGGCATTTCCGATGCCGACGAAGATCTCGACGGTGACGGTTTCGACAATGCAGAAGAACTGGCGGCAGACTCAGATCCGCTTGATCCAACCAGCACACCAAGCACCAGTCCCGATACCGACGGCGACGGACTCACCGATGATGTCGATCCCGACGATGACAACGATGGTTTGAGCGATGCCGATGAAGAAACCGCCGGCACCAACCCGCTCGATCCCGATTCCGACGACGACGGTCAGAATGACCGTGTCGAAGTGAACGGCGATCCGAACAATCCTTCGGACACAGATGGCGACGGCAAGATCGACGCCCTCGAATCGGATGATGCAGACAGTGACAACGATGGCGTTGCCGATGAGTTCGACGGCAACGACACCGATCCCTGCGCACCAAACAAGGCAGCGAGTACGTGTGATCTGGACGGCGATGGCCTGCCCAACAGCAGCGACGGCGATGACGACGGCGACGGCTACTCTGACGAGGTCGAAATCGCTACCGGTTCCGATCCCTACAACCCGTTGAGCGTGCCAGGGGACAATGACGGCGACGGTATCCCTAACGGAGCCGATCCTGATGATGACAACGACGGTCTCCTCGACACCGCCGAAGGCATCACCGGTACCAATCCGTTGAATCCTGATTCAGACGGCGATGGTGAAGGCGATGCCCAAGAAGTCGGTGGCAACATCAACGCACCGGTGGATACCGATGGCGACGGCATCATCGACGCCCTCGAAGCAGGCAATTCCGATGCCGACGGCGATGGCTTCGTCGACGAACTCGATCCGGCCAACACCGATCCCTGTATCCCTGACAGTAGCGCCGGTGCATGTGATCTCGACCAAGATGGCGATGTCAACAGCAGCGACGATGACGACGATGGCGACGGCTACACCGATGTCGATGAAGAGGCGGCGGGCAGCGATCCTTACGATGCCAACAGCGTCCCTGGTGACAATGACAGCGACGGCATCTCTAACGTCACCGATCCCGACGACGACAACGACGGCCTTCTCGACACCGAAGAAGACGCTGTCGGTACAGATCCGCTCGATGCAGACAGCGACAACGACGGCGACAACGACAAGGTGGAAGTTGGCGACGTCGTCGCCAACCCGACGGACACGGACGGCGACGGCGAAATCGATGCCCTCGAATCCGATGTGACCGACAACGATGGTGACGGTATCGTGGACGAAGCAGATCCGGCCAACGACGATCCTTGTATCCCCAACAAGGCTGCGGGTTCCTGTGACCTGGACGGCGACGGCCTGCCCAACAGCAGCGACACTGATGACGACGGCGACGGCTACGCCGACACCGTGGAACAGGCCGTTGGCACTGATCCGCTGGACGCCGAAGACAAGCCAGTCGACACCGACGGCGACGGCATCCCGAACCAGTTCGACGAAGATGACGACGGTGACGGTGTCACCGATGTTGCTGAAGGCGAAGCCGGTACCGACCCGCTCGATCCAGATACCGACGGCGACGGCGAAGGTGACCTGGCCGAAATCGGCCAGGACAGCGACGATGATGGCGTCATTGATGCTCTCGAATCTGGCATAGAAGGCGCGGATGGCGATGGCTTGGCCGACGAACTCGATCCGGCCAATGACGATCCTTGTGTACCCAACAAGGGCGCCGACGCCTGCGATCTGGATGGTGACGGCCTGCCTAACAGCGAAGATCCCGACGACGACGGCGATGGCTTCTCCGACGCCGACGAAGTTGCTGCCGGCACCGATCCGCTGGACGCCGAGAGCAAGCCGGATGGCACCGACACCGACGGCGACGGCATCATTGACGTCATCGATCCCGACGACGACAACGACGGCCTGACCGACGTCGACGAAGGCACTGCCGGTACCGATCCGCTCGATCCCGACAGCGACGGCGACGGCGACAACGACAAGGTCGAAGTCGGCGACGACGCCGCCAATCCAACGGATACCGACGGCGACGGCATCATTGACGCCCTGGAGTCCAGCAGTGAAGACGCCGATGGCGACGAAGTGGCGGATGAGAGCGATCCGGCCAACGCCGATCCATGCATCCCCAACATCGCAGCGGGCGTCTGTGACTTCGACGGCGACGGTGTACCCAACAACAACGATGCCGACGACGACGGTGACGGCATCCTAGATTCCGAAGAAACCGATGACGACTTCGACGGTGACGGCATTCCGAATTACCTCGACACCGACTCCGACGACGATGGCGTCCCGGATGCTATCGAAGGTACCGGCGATGCCGACAACGATGGTGATCCCAACTACCTCGACCCCGATACCGCCGGAGGTACATTCGGTCTCGTGATCTACATGCCTATCATCGTGAGCCAAAATCCAGGCCCACTCAAGTGATGTTCAGTAGTTGACAACGCAGGTTGAGCAGTGAAGACATCATTCGATCCGGCTGGTAGCCTAGAGTGCTGTCATTACTGCTCTCCCGTAGACACAAGCCTGCCAGGTTTGCACAACCTGGCAGGCTCAATCACCAATATAAATCATGAAGAGATACGACGACCTACATGCTGTATTGCAGGAATGTGATAGTTCGATGAGTGTGTCTCTTGCGATGAGGCTGCTGGTGATTGGTTGGGTGGAAGGCCAGTCTAATCTACTATCCGCCCTGAGCGCCAGCAATTGTTCACTTGACTATGCACCGTCTATGCACGATGCTCTGCGTACACTTCAACAAGAAGACCATCGCGCCGACGCAATCGTGCTTAATGGGGCCGCTGGCTTCGATGTCTACACGGCCACTGCTGTCCTCCGTCTCTATTCGTCGTTGCCCATTGTGTTGATCTTCACCCATCCTTTTCAGGTGAACCCAGGTCGCGCCGTAGATGCCGGGGCCGATGAATGGCAATTAAACACGATCCACCCCCGCGAACTGTGTGCGCGGATCTTTGCCCGGATTCGTCGCTATCGCATTATGCAAACCAGCAATGCGGTGATTGAGCGTTACGGCAGCTTCAGTCTGAACCCACGTACACATGAACTCATCACCAATGCTCGCACAATCCGGTTGACGCCAGCGGAAATGCACGTACTTCGGCGTTTGGCCAGTTCCCCGTTGTCTCCTGTCCCGGCACACGAACTAGCTGTCTCACTGGATATGTTGCCCCACGAGCAAACAGGCGGTGACCATCTCACTGCTGTCGTTCGGCAACTACGATCCAAGCTCGCCGGCACATCTGCCACTCTCCTTTCCCTCGATAACAGCGCCTATCTTCTCCACAGCTAACCTCAAAACAGACCGCTCAAATAGTCGATGAAGTAGGATTTACGCCTTTCAGTGGTGTAGGGGACGTAATGTACCGCGCTTTTTCAGTGCGGCGTGCATAGTCCCATAAATGAAAAAGAGCCATCCCGTTACGGGATGGCTCGCGGAGAAGTCGAGATGTTTATCAGTCACCCGGCGGCAAGATCACGGCATCGATGACGTGGATGATGCCGTTGCCGGCGCGGATGTCTTCGCCGATCACTTCGGCGCTTTCGTTGAGCACAAGATCATCACCGTAGAGCGTGAGGACGATGTTCTCCCCGTTCAATGTTGTGATCTCAGGCATCGCTGCCAACTCTGCGGATGTGTAGATACCAGAAACGACATGGTATTGCAGCACATTCGCCAGCGCATCCTGATCGTTTACCAGCGACGCCAGCACCGCAGGATCTACGTTGAGGAAGGCATCATCCGTAGGCGCAAAGACGGTGAACGGTCCTTCACCGGCCAGCGTTTCGGTCAGTCCCGTGGCGTCGAGGACAGTCAGCAGGAAGCCGAACTCGCCGACAGTATCCGCCGTGTCGATGATGCTTGGCAGATCCGAGGTGCTTTCCTCTTCAGGCTCGGGTGTCGGTGTGGCCTCGGGTTCCGGTTCGGGTGTCGGCGTGACTTCGGGTTCTGCTTCGGCCGCTCCTGTGGCGTCTTCCACCGACAGGGTGAAGCTGCCGGTGTCGCCGCCAGAAGCCGAGCTGACTTCCAGCACAAGGATCAAATCCTGCGGGATGGCGAGTTCCTCGAAGCCGGCGTCTAGCGTGTCCTGCCCTTCGATGTCGTCGTTGGCCAGCAGCAGATTGTCGGCGGTGTCGTAGATCGCCAGGGTGGGATCGACCTCGTCGCTGGTTACGTAGAGGTTGATCACCTGACCTTCGTTGACTTCCAGTGTGTAGCGGACCGCCACGCCCGGTTCGATGCTGCCTTCGGCGCTGCCGCCTACTGCAACGTCACCACCGTCGATGATCTCCAGCGAATTGGCGCCGTCGAGATAGGCGATGGCGGCATCCAGGATCGGATCTCCCTCGCTGAATAGCGTTTCTTCCGTCACTGGCACCTGCACTGTGGGCGGCACACCCTTGCCTTCGATGTGGATGTTGCCATCGGGATCAATGGCGCGGCCAACCGTGTAGCGGAAGGTGAGCGGCCCCGGCATACGCAGATCGTTGACCGAGCCACCTAGCCCGCCGGTGGGGTACTGGCCCACAATGGCGGCGCGATCCTCAAGGGTCATGTCATACGAGAAGAATTCGCAGGCGCTCAAGCAGTTGGGGCCAACGATCACCGCCACCGGCCCGTTGTAGCGCAATTCTTCGGCGGGCAGGTAGAAACGATCTTCGCCGCGCGGATCGATGTAGAACTCGCCGCGCTCTTCATCGTAGGCGGCCGTGTTGCCGAGAACGAGCGGTTCGTTGAAGAAGTAAGCAGCCATCTGATCGGCCAGGAAGCCCAACCCGCCACCGTTTTGGCGCATGTCGATGATCACGCCAGGGACGCCATTTTCGTTCAACTCCTGCATCATGCGTTCCCAAAGCTGGATGGTGAGCAGGCTGTTGTCGGAGAAGTCGTAGATGCGGGCGTAGCCGTAGCCGGAATCAAGCAGTTCGTATTCCACGGGCAGCTCGAAACCGGTAAGGCCGCTGTTAAACGAGGAGAAGCTGAAGCTTTCCGGTTCAGAATAGGCTATAAAATCGGTGCTGGCCTCTTCGCCGCTGTCGTCGATGTAGGTGACACTGACTGCGGTATCCAGTGGGAAGCGCGTGACATAGCGCATCTGTTGCAATCGTCTGAAATGTTCTGTGCTGAACGGTGCAGAGAAGGCGATGGCGTTGTCGATGGCCTCACCGATGGGGACGCCGTTGATGGCTGTGATCTCCGTGCCGAGCGCGATGCCTGCTTCTTCTGCCGGGCTGCCGGATGCTACGAAATTCACGATGACGCGTCCATCGTCCACTTCGCGCACTGCGATGCCAATCCCACCGCTGGCGGCGGCGCGGAAATCGGCTACATCCACCGGCGCGCTGATGTGACCATCTGGAATCGACCAGGCGAAATCGCGCAGGGCAAGCCGGTAGGCCGTCAGATCGCCGTTGCTCTGGGCTTCTTTGAAGCGGGGCATGAATTCGGCGCGCAGCGCCTCCCAGTCGATGCCCTTGTACTCGGTGAAGGCATACTCACGCGAGAGGATGTTCACCAGTTCGTCGAACGCTTCGTCGTAGGGCATCTCGGAGAGATCGACCAGTGCCGCCCCTTCCGGTTCGATGAGGTCGATCACCGGGTAGCGGGAACGATCGAAGACAAAGGGATCGCTGTCCATGTCCACAATCGTGTACCCGGCTGGCAGCGTGACGATGGGATCGTCCTCGGTGAAGAGCAGCCCGTCTTCGCCAAAACCGCTGGGGAAGCCCTGTTGATCGTCCGGTGCGTAAACAACGAACTTACCGCCGATGATCTCTTTGTCGGTTTCAGGAGCGGTGCTGATGCGCGTCGATGCGTAGGCCGTGGACCAACCGCCGCCGCCGAGATCGCGCTCTTCTAGAAAGGCATCGCCGAAGGTGTTGGTCCAATAGGCGATGGCGTAGACCTGCACGCCCTGCTCTTCTGCGCCGTCATTGTCGACATCGCGATAGGTCCCCTGTGGTTCCTGGGGCAGCGCCAGCGAGTACGAGAACGGCGGCGTGTAGAAGTCCGACGTGATCTGCCCGAGCGTCTGCGATGCTTCGGGCATGAGGAAGTACTCGTTGCGGTCGACGAAGCCGGCCTGATCCTCGGTGATCACCACAGGCTGAGCCACGCCGTAGGTGAAGAATGGATTGGTGTAATCCACGGCGCCGGTGATGGCGACAGGGCCGCCTTCGTCGTTGACGATGTCGGCGGGCGGTGGGGCGCCGTCCTGGGCCTGGACCACACCAACACCTACGAAGACGCTCAATCCCAGCAATAAAATGAGCGCGAGCACGCTACGGTTCTGCCAAACTCTCTGCATATCAGTCTCCTTGAGGTGTCTATCCTGAAATGACGATGCATGGCCGGATGTCGACGCTAGGACTAGATTGGTGATGAGCGTCTGATTGCCGTGTATTTCAGGATAGAATCTAGAATGCACAACACGGTTGGTGTAGGGTTGTCAACGAATGCGTTGTCTTTCGTACGCGATCACATCGTCGAGGATCATCGACAGCGTCCGCGACGGCGCCCAGCCGATTGCCTGCTGAATTTTGCCAATGTCAGGCACACGCCGGCGCATGTCTTCGAAGCCCGGCGCGTAGGCCTCGTTGTACGGGATGTGATCGATGCTCGACGCCGAATCGGCCTGATCGATGACATGCTGCGCCAGTTGGTTGATGGTCACCTCGTGGCTGCTGCCGATGTTGTAGATCTGACCGGCTGTCTGCTCTGGGCGATCCAGCAGGGCCAGCAGCGCCTGTACAACGTCGGCCACGTGGCAGAAACAGCGGCTCTGTTCGCCGTCGCCAAAGACGGTGAGCGGCTCGTGGTGCAATGCTTGTTGCACAAAACGAGGGATCACCATCCCATATCGTCCTGTTTGGCGGGGACCGACGGTGTTGAAGAAGCGGGTGATGGTGACGGGCAGGGCATGTTCACGATACGCGGCCAGCCCCAAGAATTCGTCCAGCAGTTTGCTGGCAGCATAGCCCCAACGGCTGTGACTGGATGGCCCCAACAGCAGATCGTTTTCTTCGTTGAAGGGGATTTCGGTGCTCTTGCCGTAGACTTCGCTGGTGCTGGCCAGCAATGTACGGCATCGGTAGCGTCGCCGCCGCCAACAAGGCATGCGCGCCGATGACGTTGGTCTCGATGGTCTCTGTTGGCCGTTCCACCACCAGTTGCACGCCCACAGCCGCGGCCAGATGCACGATGGCGTCGGCCTGGCTGGCGAGCCGATCCAGCACGAGATCGTTGTTCAGTGATTCGATGGCAAACGAGAAGCCAGGGCTTTCGGTGAGATGACGAATGTTGTCGAAAGAACCGGTGCTCAGGTCATCGAGCACGGACACGGTGTCACCGCGCGCCAACAACGCCTCGGCCAGGTGACTGCCAATGAATCCCGCTCCGCCTGTGATCAAAACCTGCATGGCGTTCCTTCTTCGTGCTGTGGGTGTCGGTTGACTCAGTTGACTCAATAGAAAGAAATCAGAAGGCGGTCGTAGTTTGCCGAGCAGGTACGCCCTCGTGCCGGATGAGCCGCACGAAGGTGGGCTCACTCCTCAATTCTTTGAAGTCTACTTGAGTTCTCTATCAGATCCGAGCGTCGCCAAGCTGAATGTCGGCGCACGAGAACGCTATTATAGCGCCCTTTAGGTGTACAAAAAAGTAATTCGCACCCAAAAGTTGACGTCTTGGCGAAATCTACACAAGATTGCGTAGCAAAAACAAGGCGATGGCTGCTTTTCTGTTATACTTAGGACCGTAAATTCACATTCAACCTTCAAACATTCGCATGTGGATCACCTGCGACAGAAAGTGAGATATGGCGAAATGGCAAAAGCGCAGATTGGCCTGATTGGTCTGGCTGTGATGGGCCAGAATCTTGTGCTCAACATGGAGCGCAACGGCTATACGGTAGCTGTCTACAATCGTACGACATCGAAAATGACCGACTTTGTGGCCGAAAACCCGGGTAAGAACCTGGTTCCCACGGAGACGCTGGAAGATCTTGTGGCGAGTCTGGAGCGCCCGCGGCGTGTCATGATCATGGTGAAAGCCGGCGGCGCTGTCGACGCTGTTATCGATGAACTTGTGCCTTTGCTGGAACCAGGTGACATCATCATGGACGGTGGCAACAGCCTCTTCTCCGACACCGAACGTCGCTACAAAGAACTCACCCCCAAGCAACTTGTCTACCTTGGTGTGGGCGTCAGCGGCGGTGAGGAAGGCGCGCTGTGGGGGCCGAGCATTATGCCCGGTGGCCCCAAAGCCGGTTGGGATGCCGTGGCCGATCTGCTGCGCGCCATCAGCGCCAAGGCGCCCGAAGACGGCGCTCCTTGTGTCACCTATTTGGGGACAGGCGGCGCCGGCCACTATGTGAAGATGGTCCACAACGGCATCGAATACGGCGACATGCAACTCATCGCCGAAGCCTATCACCTGCTGCGCGATCTGCTGGGTCTTAGCGCGGGGAACTGTCTGAAGTGTTTGCTGAATGGAACAAGGGCGAACTGGACAGCTACCTCATCGAGATCACCCGAAACGTACTCGCCGCCATCGACGAAGATACAGGCAAACCGCTGGTCGACGTGATCCTCGACACGGCGGCGCAAAAGGGGACCGGCAAGTGGACGAGCCAGAATGCGCTCGATCTGGGAGCGCCGATCCCCACGATCAACAGCGCGGTGACAGCGCGTATCATCTCCTCGCTGAAGACGGAACGCGTCGAAGCCTCGAAATCGCTGCCCGGCCCCGAAGGCGGCGAGTACACCGGAGACCGCCAGGAACTGATCGACGCTGTGCGCGATGCGCTCTACGCCAGCAAGATCAGTGCCTACGCACAGGGCATGGCCCTCTTGCGTATGGCCAGCCAGGAATACGGCTACGATTACAATCTGGGTGAAGTTGCGTCCATTTGGCGCCGGTTGCATCATCCGCGCCCGTTTCCTCAACGCCATTACAGCCGCGTTCAACCGAGACGCGGATCTCACCAACCTCTTCCTCGACCAAGAGTTCCGCCAGGCTGTGATCCAACGTCTGCCCGCGTGGCGCAAAGTGGTGCAACTGGCCGTGGGTAGAGGTATTCCTGTGCCTGCTTTCAGCGCCAGCCTGGCCTACTACGACAGCTACCGCAGTGAGCGGCTACCGGCCAACCTTACGCAAGGACAACGTGACTACTTCGGCGCCCACACCTACGAGCGCGTGGATAAGCCGGGATCGTTCCACTACCCCTGGGAATTCTAATGCAGCGGCTCAATCGATGGCATTTCATCTTTGTTGCCATTCTCTTCTGCGGCGGCGCCTGGCTGTGGTGGACGCAGGCGCCGGCCGTGGTGGAGGCCGAAGTGCGCACACCGCAGCCGACCGTCAACCACCCGGCGCCGGATCTCACGTTGCCCACGCTGGAAGGCGGCACATTCCACCTTGCCGATGAAATGGGCAAGCCAGTGGTGCTGAACTTCTGGGCCACCTGGTGTGCGCCCTGTCGCGCCGAAATGCCCATGCTCCAGTCTGCTTGGGAACGCTATGGCGACAACGTCACCATCGTCGGCGTGGATCTCGATGAAGATCCCGCCGTGGTGCAGGCGTTTGTCGACGAACTCGAACTCACCTTCCCGATCCTGCTCGACGATGGCGCTGTGATCGCCGAGCGTTTCAATGTGAGTGGATTGCCCACCACCCTGTTCATCGACGGCGAAGGCATCATCCGCCAGATCTACCCAGGTCAGTTGCACAGCGCCATCCTTGCCGAAGGGATCATCGACATTTCGCAGTAGCTTATTCAGCGCGATCTGTTCGGCAGATACGCGAAGATAGCACGCTCTCGTACAGGCTTACACCCGAACAGCCGCACGAGGGCGTGCTCTCTCTTGTAAACCCATCGGCATCGGCAGGCACAACCGATGCCATGAACTGCATCGCCCACACTCCGACGATTGTGTATTTCACCCCATTACCGTACTCAATTTGAGCTCCTGATCAATCGTATCTACAATTCATTCCAATCCCCAATCCCCAATCCCCAATCCCCAATCCGTTAAGAACCCTAAACATTTCCACAGAATATGCTCATTTTCCGGTAAGCATTTCTTAACTCACTACGCGTATACTGGAACCGAAACAGATGGCAAAACGCTCTCTTGTTGCACAGCGTGCCTGAAACGAATCTGCGCAGTCGTACGTACCGTCTTCAAACCTGGTTGGCACATTGCTACAGGTTTCAGGTCTGGCACAGAGAGACGTCCGAGGGGGAAACAGCACGAATCGGAGAAATCTAGTACTTCAGGAGGTTAACCATGAACATACCAATTCGCGCGGAAGTGTGGTGCCACGATGGCGTCGCCGGCCGGTCGACAGGTGTGATGTTCAACGCCGCAAAGGAAGTGACGCACCTGCTGGTTCAGGAGCGTGGCTGGCAGGGCGCCGAAAGAATTGTTCCTGTACGCCATGTCCTTCGCACTGTGGACGATGTGATCTATCTTGGCTGTACGCGCCTTGAATTGATGGCCTGTGATCCTTTCGAAGAAGCAGAATTCGTGAATGTTCCTCTGGAAAATCGCATGCCATCAGGGGATTATCGATCTGTGCTCGACAAACTCGATGATTGAGTTATGGGCAGCCCAAACTGGTAGATCCTCGTCTGGTGGCTATTGCCCTGAAGATCAAACAGCGCGACAATGGTCATGAATGATTGTGGATGTACGAACTTCCATTTTCAGTGAGAAAGTCCGTCTTTGGTGAACAAGGAGGAATTTAGCCGAACAAGGAGGAATCGTATGAACATCCGCTCAAACGCAGAAGCCATTCAGATCTTGAACGACACCGAGCGCAGTATCTTAGAACGCGAACAGGCAATTCACTTTCTGGTGGCCACACCCACTCGCGAGAATCTGGAACACCTGGTAAACGTCCTCGAGGACGATGCCTTCGGGGTGCGCTGGACCGCCGCCGCCGAACTTGCCAATGCCGGTCGTTTGGCGCTTGAACCACTCCTACGCGCTTTGATCGACCGGCCCAGCAGTGTCTGGCTACGTGAAAGCGCCTACCACGTGCTTCATTACATGCCCGGCAATCTACTGCGACAGCAGACCGCCCATCTACAACAGGCCCTCAGGGGGCCGGCGCCAATGTCGCCGCGACCGAGGCCGCCGGTGCGCTGTTGCACGAATTGCTCGAAGCCGAAGCTATGCACGCATAAGACTGTCTGCTGCTTCTCGACACCATGTCCAACGCCGTACCTCAATCGCCCCAGGATCAATCGAACGGAGATGTTCACACTATTCGTGTTCGATTGATCCTGAGGCGACAGACCGCTTCCCCACACCAAGCAACAAAACCCACACCACAATGAGATCGGGCAGCGCATAGGACGCGTCGATCAATCCATGCGCCAACGCAGCCGCGATGGCCGCCAGCGAGCCAAGCCGCAATGCCGCTTCTTCGCCCTGCCACACCCCGCGCCAAAGCCCGCGGACCCCGGTCAGCAACCAGCCAACGGCCAGCAACAGCCCCCCCATGCCCAATCTTGTCCACCAATCCAATAGCACATTGTGTGGGTGGTTCAGATCCGGATCTTGCCAGGCGGCAGGCAGAATGTAGCCACTGCGGTAGGCGTACAGGAAATTGTCCGGACCAACCCCGAGCCACGGGTGATCCAGCGCCATGCGCAGGCTGCTGCGCCACAAATTGAGCCGCAGACCACCCGTCGTACCTGCGCTGAAGTCTGCCAGCGAACGGAAGCGTTCTGCGCCCAGGAAGGGCAACAGGCCGAAGACCATACCCACTGCCACCAACGCCAATCCCCAGAGAGGACGCAAGCCATCGCCGCGGCGGCGCAAGAGGACGAACCCGCCCATCCCCAGCGTGATCAACGCCGCGGGCAGCGCCAACAGCAACGCGCCCTTGCTGAAGGTCAACAGCAAGGCGATCAACTGTGGGATCGTCATCAACCACCAACCTATGCGGCGGCGCAACGTCGTCTGCTGGAAGAGTGCCAACGCTAGCGCCACTGTCGCAGTCCGTTCGAGGTAGAGCGCCAGGTTGTTGGGCGAGCCGTAGAAGGCCCGCACCCGGTTGACGCCTTCCGCCTCGATCAACATGCGGCCGGCCGCATACTGCCAGAGCCCCACCGCCGCCACTGTCAGCCCACCCAACAGCCAGAAGAAAAAGAGGAGCCGCAGCGCGCGCTGATCTGTATCGCTGCGACGCAATCCGACCACGAGCATGGCAAACGCGCCGGCAGCCAGAAAAATCGTGCGCCATTCGCGTAGTGCAACTATCTCCTGCTGTGCGGCCAGCGTGGCAACGAGCGCCAGGACAACTACGCCCCCCAGCCAGCTCTCAGTCGATCTGTATCGTTGCTGCTTGCTTTGCACCGGCGATGGCTGCCACAGAAGCTGGTGGGCCATCAACAGCGCCAGCCCTCCCCAGATGCCGATCTCTACCAGATTGAGCGCTCTCCCTGGCAGAATGGGCAGTGGATGCAGGTAAAAGGGCAGGCCAAAGAGCAATGCACCCACCCACAGCAGTGGACGTTGCACGCCAGCCAACGCCAGCAACAGTAGCCCGGCGTCGGTGAGCCACCAGCGATCCAAACCGACCCCGGCGCCCACGGCAATCAGCCCCACGCCGATGATCCCAAACAGCACGCTTTCGGGGAACAGCCAGGGAATCTGCGGCAGCGCCGATGTTGCTCTGTTGATGACCTGACGCAACCTGGGGAACAGCGTTGCCGATGCCGCCAAAAGCGCCAGGATCGCGAACGCCTGCCCGGGCCACTCCGGCAGCGTGGGCGTCGGCAACGCGTCCACTGCCACAGCGCGCACAGGAACCTGCCCCCAACTGCGCCACACCTCGATCTCAACTCGATGCGGCCCGTCGTCCTCTGCTACGTGGACAGTGAACCAGCGCGGCGCCGGGCCTTCGGCTGTCTGTAGTTCGGGGGCGAGCAACGGCTTGTAGCCGGCAGCTTCACCGCTCGCGTTGACATTGTCACCGATGACGGGCAGTCGGTTGGCGGCGACACCGTCTACTGTAACAAAGACGAACCCCCAGTAATTGCCCACGGCAAGCTGCAATGCCAGCGAGCGGCCCGCGTAGTCAAATGCGAAACGCCCAGCAGGCTCTTGCCAAGGATCGTCCGGTTCGCTGGGATCGGCGCCCCCAGCATCCACGCGCCAGCCCGGGCTGTAGACGAATACCGGGCTGTCCATGCGCGCCACGTGGCCAGGGCCAAGCGCCGAAGATCTCCGCCGTCGGCGTAGGTGAAGCGACGCGCTGCGATAGCCCGGCCCACCAGAGCAGGGCAGCCAGCGCCAATCCCAACGAAATCAACCAGCCGGTACGATCAGAAGAACGGATGACGGTGTTCAACATAGCGGGCATCGTATCACCGGCGCGGGTGGTTGGCAATTTCGCCGCCAAAACTGCGATGCACCCACCGGCCAACGAAATTGACGCTCAGGATGGCTGTCAGTTATAATTGGCGTCGCGTTTTGCGCTGGCACTGCGCCCGTGATTGCGGTCAATGCACTGGAGAACACAGACAATGCCTGAGCAACCACACGAGCAGAATGGCAATCCGCTGGACGATCTGGCCAATGATTTGAGTAGCGCCCACAGCGCCAAAAACGTCGATGTGCATAACGCTTCGGTGGACAAGATTCATGGTGGCCGGATCTCGATGGCCAAATCCGCGGCGCGGACGATCCATGCCAATGCCCTGGATATCGACGATTCCGCCGCGCTCTTCGTACAGGCCGACTCGCTGGAAATGCGCGACTGTGCCGCGGCTGCCGTGGCCAGTAATCGTGTGACTATGCACGACTCGACCGCAAGCGTACTGGTGACGTCTGAAGCGAAGATCCAAGATGCGACCGTGGGGGTACTCTTGACGGGGCGCGTCGAAGGAGACGTCAAAGCAGTATTCACGCCGCTGAGTGCTTTGGCCGTCGGCGCCGGCATCGGTCTTGCCCTTACCGTTTTACAACAACTCATCGGCCGTCTGCGCAGATCTTGATCTTCGGGCTTTGCTGCATACAACCGAATTTATCGTAATTGAAATGTAACGCTAACCGTGATATTCGATATTCAAAAGTCGTTGAAGGAGTATGCCAGATGGCAGATCTAAAGTTGAAGGCTCAACAGCGTGAGATCGTTGGGCGCCAGGTAAGTCAGTTGCGCAATCAGGGGCTTGTCCCAGTCGTCGTTTACGGCAAAACCCAGGAACCGGAGAACCTGCAAGTAGAGGCTTTCGCTTTCGATCGTCTGTTGGCTGCCGGTGGGTCTTCGCAGTTGGTGCAGGTTGATATCGAGGGCAGTGGTGTACGCAACGTGTTGATCCGTGAAGTGCAACGCGATCCTGTGCGCCATAATCTGCTGCACGCCGATTTCTACGCTGTGAACATGAGCGAGAAGCAGCGGGTGCATGTGCCGATTGTGTCGGTAGGCAACGCCAGAAATATCGGTGCCGAAGCCGTGGTGGTGCAGGCGCTCGACAACGTGGAGATCGAAGCGTTGCCGTCCGACATCCCCGCCCATGTCGAAGTGGACATCAGCGCCATTGATGGGCTGGATGCGCCCCCATCACCGTGGCCGATCTGCCTGCGATTGCCGGCGTGGTCTACCTGTCGCCCCCCGAAGAAGCTGTTTTCAGCCTGGTGATGACACGTGGCGCCGCTGCCGAGGAAGAGATCGAAGAAGAGGACGAGGTCACCGAGGCCGAACCCGAATTGATCCGCCGCGGCAAAGAGGACGAAGAAGACGAAGGATAGTTGTCTTCCGCCAAACAAAAGACCGCCCATTCGGGCGGTCTTTTTTGTTCGTTTGCTTCTCGTTTCGCCTAGCGCCTATCCGCCGCCCTCTTCTACTGCGGGCGGGAAGAGCGATTCCGCCAAGAATTGCATCGGATCCACGGCGATCCCGTAGATCCGCAGTTCCCAGTGCAAATGCGCGCCGGTGCTCAGCCCCGTGTTGCCCACCAACCCCAACAGATCACCCGCCGATACCGCCTGCCCTGCCTCCACAAAGATCTCACTCAGGTGCCAATACCCGGTGAAGACGCCCTGACCGTGGTCGACGATCACGGCGTTGCCGCGCACCACCAGCGGCCCTGCCCACGAGACGATGCCGTCGGCGGGAACGGTCACGGTAACGCCGACGGGCGCGCCGAAATCCTGACCGGCGTGGTAGGTGTTGTAGGGGCCGCCATCGTAACTGCGGCGGATGCCGTAGGCGCTGGTGGTGGCGTACTGGCTGCTGATCGGCAACAAAAAGGGCGCCTGCCACTGGCGGGGCGTGTCAACTGCGCTCCAGGCTGTGGTGACAGTGACCAGCTCGGCTGCCGTGATCTCCGGCGCCAGCAGCGCCCCTCGATCCGGCGGTAGGTTGATCTCCTGGCTGGGGTAACCGCCGTCGATCACGTTGATGTCGGTAGTGTGGCTGACGGTGACACCGCTACGCGCCGTGTAGGCCAGCGTCAATGGGAAAGGACCAGGGCCAAGCAGCGCAGGCACAGGGATGTGCGCCGAGTACTGTGCCGAACCGTTTTCGGCTACGGTGGTATCCAGCGGCAGCGGCAGATCGTTCCATGTGACGGCAATCGAAACCGGCCGGCTGCTGGTGATCGCCAGCCACCCAGTTTCGCCCTGCCTGATCCGATCCGGATGTTGAAAGGCCGTCACCGCGCCGAAGCGGAACGTATCCATCGCACTGCCTGCAGGGATGGCAACGGGCTGGCCGGGGAAAAGCCGTGTGGCCGCGTCCACCTGGTTGAGCGCGGCCAGTTGATCCACAGGATAGCCGGTGCGCGTGGCCACGGTTGCCAACGTCTCGCCGGGTCGGCTGATCACTGTGGGCAGGATCTGCTCGGCGCCGGGGATCACCAGCACCTGGCCCACGCTGATACGATTGACATCGACGATGGCGTTGGCCGCGGCCAGTGCTTCGACGCTGACGCCGAAACGCGTGGCGATCTGCCCCAGTGTGTCACCGGGTTGGATGGTGTAGGTTGCTTCAGATTGGGCTGCTACCTGCTGGGCGCTCAACAGCACCAGGCAGAGCAAACAGGCGATCCACAGCCCCATCAGCGAGAGGCGGCGAGCTGTGTTATGCGCCGGCAGCGGATTCATCATCTGTGCTGGTATAGACATGTGGTTTCAACACACCAATGTAGGGGAGATTTCGGTATTTCTCGTCGTAATCAAGGCCGTAGCCGATGACAAACTCATTCGGGATCGAGAAGCCGGTCCAATCCACAGGGATTTCCACCTCGCGGCGATCCGGCTTATCCAGCAAGGTGACAATGCGCAAGCTGGCCGGGTTACGCCGCCAGGATACGTGTCAGGTAGGCCAGCGTGTGGCCACTGTCGATGATGTCTTCTACAAGGACCACGTGCCTGCCTTCGATGGGCTTGTTGAGATCCTTGAGAATGCGCACCACACCGCTGGTTTGAACCTCGGCGCCGTAGCTGCTTGTGGCCATGAAATCGATTTCGTGTGGCACGGTGATGGCGCGCATCAAGTCCGCCATGAAGACGACGCTGCCCTTGAGCACGGCAATCAGCAGCAGATCTTGGTCGCGATAGAGTTCGTCGATGTAGTTGCCTAACTCGGTGATACGCTGTTGTAACGCTCCAGCGTCGATGAGTACGTAGGCCACGTCCATGTCCAGCATGTTGCTGCCGGGCAACACAGACGACGGCTGCTCCACCTCAATGCCGGCTGACACGATTTCCCGTCATGAGCGCAGATCCTCAGCTTTCTGGGTGATGGCTAGTTGGAAGTTGCAGATGATCCCCACTTTTCGAGCAGTGCATTGCGCCGCTCTTCGTCAATCAGGTCTGCTTTATCGCCAAACAGTAGATCGTAAATCAAAGATGTCGATGTCGTACCGCCGGTGTTCGCGCTAGCGTCGGACACATCGCCATTGGCGGGCGGTTGTGGCAGCGCAACGTTCTGCACCTCATCCAATGGACCTGCCACACGCAGGTAATCTGCCGAAGCCCAACCGATCTCACCGGAAAAATCGACCTGCCACCAACCGGGGGCGTTTGGATTTTGCCCCGTAATTGCCAGCACACTGTTCAGCGGCATCTGCGCCAGGATCGCGAAATCAGTGGCGGGGCCGGCGCGCAGATTCAGCACGCTCGCTGTTACGTAGGCGGTGGGTTCATCCGGTTCTGGCAGCGGTGTGGGCTGCGGCATGGGCGCTGTCTGCTGGGGGGGGGCGGGTGCAACACTGGGCGAAACGCCGCCGCCTGCCTTGAAACGTTGGCTCCACTGAGCCGTGAGATTGAGGTAGAGATCCCCGTAGGCGACGCTGGGTTCGATGTAGCTGCCCTCGGGCCATTCGTTGAAACTGGTGATGATGACCCAATCGGGCGCGCTGCCGATGGCGGCCTGCCAGGATCGAGCGTAGTAGGCGCCGCCCTCCCGATCACGGGCGAAGGCGTTGCTGCGCCCTGTGCGTGTATCGTTGTAGCCCGGCATCACCGTAGACACCCAGTATTTGTAGACGCCGTACGCCTGCCGTGCCTGATCAACGAGTCGGGCGAACTTCTGATTGGTGGTATTGAGATCGGAGGGCGGGTTCCAGGTGTTGCTGTACAGATGATGACCGTCGAACACGGCCAGATATGACGTGTCGACGCCGTCGGCGATCCAGATAGCGTTACGCCACGGATCGACCTGATCGCGGATGCTGCGCCAGGTGTCGACGCCCCGCTGCTGTGTGCGCCAGAAGAAGACGACAGGTTTGCCGTCGACACGCAGGTAGGCGGGGTGGCCGGCATGAACTGTCAGGGCGTGGCGCAATGCCTCGGTGGCGTCCCCCACGCCGTTGAAGAAGGGGGAATTGGTCTCGAACAGGATGCCCAGCTTGAAGCCGCGGGCGGCTGCTTCGTCCAGCATGGCCGCCAGATTGGCTTCGGTCTGGTTCCACTGCCCATTGGGGCCATACCATGCCACCATCAGCGCGTCGATGCCTGCGCGCTGCGCCTGCTCGATGTGACGCCCCATCGCGCTTCGATCTCGGCTTGTATACTGCGTCAACGGGAAATCGGGTACTTTGTCCGCGCGCCAGGTGTTCTCGTCGAACCAGGTGTAGTAGAAGGCCAGCACCAGTGGATCGCCGCTACTCTGGGTGTGTGCGGCTGCGTCTGCCCGGTGTCCTCGTTGCAGGCTCAGAAGGGTGAGTAGGGCGAGGAGAAAGAACGTGACGAGGAGTCGCCATCCGATTTGCCGAACGAGTGGCCGCCCCATGAAGGTGACGGCTGGCGCAGTGTCGGCGCGAACTCGAAAAAAACGGTAACGATTCATAGTTTGCGATGGTAACATCGGGCCGCCCGTTCTACAAATCATGGCCCGTTCTACAAATCATGACGGGCAAAGGTCATGATGTTGTGCGCCGGTGCGTCACGGTCGGCAGCGGTCGATCAGGGTCAGCATTTCACTCAAGATCATCGCCGTGGCTCCCCACACCACCTGCCCCGAAACACGGAAGAAGGGGACCTGGGCGCGGCGGTCGCGCAGTTGCCATTCTTCTTCGGTGCAGTTGCATGGATCTTGCAGATCGGGCAGCGGCACTTCGAGCAGGCTGGCCACTTCGTGCGGGTCGGTGCGGAACACCGGCCGGTAGTCGATCCAGCCGACGGTGGGCGTCACCTCGTAGTTGCTGGGGCGAATGTAGAGCTTGCTGAGCCGACCCATCACCTGTACATCCTGCGGCGCGATGCCGATTTCTTCGTACGATTCGCGCAGCGCAGTGGCGGTGATGTCGCTGTCTGTGGCTTCACGTCCGCCGCCAGGGAAACCGACCTGCCCGCTGTGGACACCGTTGTAGGTGGGGCGCAGGATCAGGGGCAGGTGGATCTGATTCTGGTGTGGGTAGAAGAGCACCAACACGCCGCCCTGCCGCGGCGGCGAGGGTGGCGTATAGTCGGCCTCCCAGCCTGGGCGCGGACGCGGCGCCATGCGCCCTTGTGCGGCGCGGCCGGGCAGCGGCTTGCGCATTTCCGCGCCGAGGCTGTGCAACCAACCTGCGCCGGGCAGATCTGCGGGTAGCGACACGCCCCCGCTATTCGTCATCTGTAAATTGGGTGTGGCAAAGTTCATTTTGTTCTCGGTTGACAGGTCGATCATTGACCTCAAGCAACCCATTCTTCTTCGAATGGGGCATGTCGAATACGCACATCCAGTTTGCCCAGGCGCAACCCCATGTCCTGCTCGATGATGTCGCGGGCGACTTCCACAACTTCATCGGTTTTCATGGGGACATCCACGCTGGGCGCGGTCTCGATTTCCAGCCGTACATCGACGGCGCTACCGCGCGATTTCACCTCGGGCAGCACGGTGATCACCTCGGCCAGTTGATCGAGATGCCATGCCAGCCGGCGCGCAATGCTGCTCGTGTCCAGCTCCGCCGAGCCGCCTTCGCTGGTGCGGATTCGCACGCCGCGCCGTCGTCGCGGCCACAATTCCAGCAGGATCAACGCGCCGAACAGCAGCACCGAACTCACCGCCACCGCAATCTGCGCGATGACGAAGTTGGTATTGCTGTCGTTTCGCCACAGCAGAAGCTGTCCTTCGATCTGGGTCAGCGCGGACTGCAATGTATCGACGGCCTGTAGCGGCATGAGGGCGATGAGGCAGAAGATCGCCAACAGAACGATCCACAACAGACTGGCCACCAGTCGGTTGAAAAATTCGAGCACGCTTGTCTCCTGAATCCTATCGAGAAATACCGCGCGAGTCTGCGCATCTGATTATACATCAGGGCATCAAACTCAAAGAAAGCTCCAGGAACTTAAGCGTACTTTGCTCAGGAGAAACCAGAGAATATATGATCCACGAAGCCACACGAAGATACACAAAGGCAGAAAAGAACAAGCAGAAAGCTTCGTAGATCAATGAAATTCTGAACTCTGCTCAACGGCTTGTCCAGGGCAGGAAGATCGAGTACATCGCCGCTGATTCTGCTTCTGCCACGTCCGCGGGCGGCGGTGTCGCCGCTGTGGGGATGGCGGCGGCCAGCCACAGTTCGGTGTACATCAGGTGCGGCAGGAAGATCTGTGTCGGCGTGTACGGGTACTCGATTTCTCGTGGCGGCAGCGTCGACGAGAGCCGATACTCAACTGCCGGCATGTCGAAGACCGGAATAAACGGTTCGGGGCGGATGTCCTTGTCTGGATCGATGTTGCTCTTGCTCGTGTCCAGTGACCGGTAATCCAGCGTGCGTAGCTCCACGGCGGTGCGGTAGGATGCGCCGGTGAAGCCGGAGATCTCGATCTGGTACGGTCCTTCGGCCGGCGCAATGAAGCCGACTTCGTCCACCCCCGAGCTGAGATTGGTGATCCACGGATCGCGCAGTTCATAGTCGGGTGGCCACACGTAGAGATCGGGATCGCCCTGGGTGGGGAAGAGGAAGGCCGACAGCCGATCTCCGTTTTGCATGGTGTAGCGGTAGAGGCGCACTTCGCCACCGTCCACCCAATCTTCGTCCACAGGAACGTAGTTCACCGAGGCCAGCGCCGGTGTGCTCATGGCGTTGCCCCGTTCGTCCGCCGCCCACGCCTGAATGTACTTGATCCCCGGCGAGGGTAGCAGATTCCACGCATATTGGGCGGGTGTTTCGGTGTAGGTGAGCCAGTCGGACCACTGCACAGGCACCCACTGATCGGCGCCGCGGATGTACTCGTACTCGACGAGGTAGATGGCGCGAATGATGGTTGACTTGTCGGAAGCCTCAACGGTGACCGAGATCGCCGTGGATTGGGTAGTGGCGGTGTCGTTGTTGATCGAGAGCCGATTGATCACAGGCGCTTGCATGTCTACTTTGGTGGGCAGAACCGTGATCGTGCGCCGGATCAGGTTGTTGGCTTCGTCGACCTCGGGTACCAGGTTTCGCGGATCGAGGACAGCGTAGATCGTGTAGCTGCCCGCCGACGGTGGCGTCCAGATCACGTCTTCGCTGTTGCTGTCGTCGGCGGGCAGCAGCAGCGGCACCATAGCCCGCCCGATGTACGCGTCTTCGTTGTAGGGGACGTTGATGTAAAAATCCACCTCTACGTCGGTGAGCACGGTGTTGCCCACCTGTCGCCGCACGTGTAGGCCCACCTGCACCGATTGCCCCGTGTGCAGCGTGGCCGGCAGGCTCCACATCTCGTAATCGTAGGCAAAAAGATCATCGCTGTCGGCCGTGTAAGCCGTGTAGGCGTCGGCCACTGTGAATTCCTGATCATCTTCGTTGACCACAGTCACGGCGTGACGCCCAGGCGCCAGCGTATCCGGCGGGACGACGGCCTGCAAATGCTTGCTGCTGATGAAGCTGGTCTCTAACTTTTCGTCGCCGATGTAGGCAGTGGCCTTGGCATCGAAGTTCAGCCCGTAGACGTTGATCTGCACCGGCAGGTCGATCTGTCCGCGGTTGGGGCGCACGGAGAGCAACGCGATCTTCTCGGTGTCCACAATATAGGCGCTGGTGCGCACGGCGGTGCGCCCATCCGGGTTGGTGACGATGACATCGTAACGCCCCGGCGGCAGGAAGGCCGGCACCGTGGCCTTCACCTCGGTGTAGAGATAGTTCACACGCACGTTGGAGAGCGGGTAGGGGCCAAGTTGCACGGCCGCGCCCGGCTCCAGGTTGATGCCGGTGATGGTGATATCCAGCGAACGGTCGTTGAGGCCAATCGGCGGATCGACTTCGTAGATTTCGGGTGTGTTGGGGCCGGGCGGCTCCACCACGTTCACGGTGACCAGGGCTGTATCCTCCAGCCCCTCGCCGTCGCTGATCGTGTACGAGAAGACGTCCTGCCCAGTGAATTCCGGCGGCATCTCGAAGAGGATCGTGTTGTCTCGGTTGATGGACACCGTGCCGAAGCGCGCCTCGGAGACGTCGATCACCTTGAGCGGATCGCGATCCACGTCGATGTCGTTGGCCACCACGCCGAAGCTCACCTCGGGCATGGTGATGATCGTGTAGATATCGTCCACGGCGTCGGGCGGATCGTTGGTGGGGAAGACGGTGAGTAGGAACGACTTGGTGTCGGTCAACTCGCCGTCGTCCAGGGTCAGCTCGATGCGGGTGGCGCCGCTGCGGTTGCGCGTGGGCGTGATGATCAGCGTGCGTTCCAGCCCCTTGCCAAGCACATTGATCAAGGATGTGGGCGCCAGCCTGTTATCCGACGAAGTGACCGTCAGTTTCAGCAGATCCGGCGGTGTGTCGATGTCGTGTAGTTGTATCGGCAGCACCAACGCCGTGTCTTCGTCCACCGATTGATCTTCGATGGGATCGATCAGCGGCGGATCGTTGACGTTGAGTACGGTCAACGTGAAGATGGCGCTGGCGGTCAGGCTGCCGTCGCTCACCAGCACGGTCAGCGCCACCAGCCCCGACTGATCCGCTTCGGGCGTGATCGTGAGGTAGCGCAGTTTGCCTGTGCCGGTGAAGATCATCGACGAATCGGCCACGATGCCGGGATTGGCCGAGCGCCCCGAGAGTGTCAACTGATCCAGCGGCGTGTCGATGTCGTTGAGGTTGAGCGCCACCGTGATCGCCTGATCTTCCAGCACTTCTTTGGGGCCGATGGGCGCAATCGTGGGTGGATCGTTCACTGCGCGCACTGTCAATGTGAAGACCGACGTCGCCAGCAGGTTGCCGTCGCTCAAGGTCACGGTGATAGCGACCTGGCCGCTCAGGTTGGGCAACGGTCTCACCTGGACGGTGCGTGCGTTGCCGCTGCCATCGAAGACGATGTTGGTGTGCGGCACCAGTTTGGTGTTGGACGAACTGCCGTAGATGGTGAGCGTCGAGAGCGCGGTGTCGACATCGTCCACCGTGAAGGGGACGGGGCCGGCCACGGTATCTTCATCGATGATCTGTTCGGCGATGTCGCTGAGCACAGGTGCATCGTTCACCGGCGTGATTGTCACGCGCACCCCGCGGTTGACCACGACGCGCCCGTCGGTGACAGTGAATGTGATCACTGTCGTCCCCACCGAATCCTGCCCTGGTGTAATGGTGACGGTGCGAGAAGCGCTGATCCCTTCGATCTCAACGTTGTCGTCGGGGATCAAGATCGTGTCTGAAACCGTGCTGGTGACCACCAAATCGGTTACATCGTTGTCGGGATCACTCACCGTGATTTTCAAGACTTTGGTCGTATCTTCCAGCAGGGTGATGTCACCGATGGCGCCGAACACGGGCGCGCCGTTCACTTTTAGCTCAAAATCGATGGTGCTGCGATTGACGCCGTCGCTGGCCGTGAGCGAGATGCGTGTGATGCCCGAACGCCCGGCCACAGGGCGCACTGTCAACGTGCGGTCGGTGCTGCTGCCGGAGATCTGCAAGTTGCCCACCGGCACCAACGTGCGATTGCTGGAATCGGGGGTCACGGTGATCTGTTCCGCTTCGGTGTCGCCGTCGCGTACTTTGAAGACGAGGACCAACTGTCCATCCTGATCGATGATCTGATCGCTGAGGCCGTCGATGAAGGGGGCGTCGTCTACCGATGTCACATCCAGGCGGAAGGCGGTGCTCTTGCGCAGCGTACCGTCGCTCACAGTCACAGTGATGGTGCAACTGCCCCACATGTCGGGGGCGGGCGTAATGCGCAAGGTACGCTCATTCCCCACTCCCTCGAAGACGAGATTTTGTTTGGGTACGAGTGTGGTGTTGGAACTGTCGGCGGTAAGCTGTAGCTTCTCCAGCGCCGTGTCGCGATCATCGATGGTAAACGAGACGCTGGTGACTTCGTCTTCGAGCACCGATTGCGCCGCGATGGTGGAAATCTCGGGGAAAGCGTTCACCGTGAGCACAAAACTATCGACGGCGGAAGCGTAACCGTCGCTCACTGTCATGGTGATGGTGGCCTTGCCGTACAGATTTGGCCCCGGGGTGAGGATCAACATGCGCGTGGTCTCGGCGCCGATCATTTCGATGTTGCGCACCGGCATCAGCAACGTGTTCGACGACGCGAAATTGAAGGTGAGTCCGCTGATATCGCCATCGGGATCGTCGATGCTGAAGGTGAGGGTGCCGGTCATGTTCTCGGCGGTGCTGATGTCGGGCAGTGCGGAGAACAGCGGCGCGTCGTTCACCGGCGTCACTGTGAACAGGAACGAATCCGACGCCTGCATCTTGCCATCGTCGACAGTGACGGTGATCACCGAGGTGCCGAACATGTTGGCTGTGGGCTTCAACGTGAGGCGCTGACCGCTGACTGTGTTGCTCACCTGGGCGTTGCTGGGCGCCAGCAGCCCCGGGTTCGACGATGTAACGTGGTAGAGCAGTTGGGCCGCGGCGGTTTCGATGTCGCTGGCCACGAAATCGACCATCGCCGTGGTGTCTTCGGGCGTGGTGATGTCGGGAATGTCGGAAATGACGGGCCGATCATTGAGTGGTTCGACGGTCAGGCGAAACTCAAACGTGCCGACGCCGCCGTGCTCGTCTTCGACGCGCAGGGTGATGGTGGTGTTGCCGTAAGCGTTGGGCTTGGGCGTGATGGTAATCGACCACTGCGCTGCCACTGTGTCGCTGTGGCTGAGCAAGATATTCTCGTTGGGGACGATGCTTGTGTCCGACGAGGACGCCGTGACCACCAGGGTATCCACCGGCGAGTCGACGTCCTGCACCACGAAACTGTAGGGGCCGAACGCCTTGTCTTCCAGGGTTGTCTGCGCGCCGAATGAGACAACGGTGGGCAGATCGTTAGAGGGCCGTACGTCTACGATGAAGGTGTCGATGGCCTGCAATTCGCCATCGCTGACCGTCACCAGGAGCACCATCGAGCCGGACAGGTTGGGTTCCGGCGTGATCTTGATGCTGCCGTTGCCGCCGTCGCGCGTGAGATCCAGATCCGCGTTGATCGTGGAATTGAGCACCGAAATGGTGACACCCAGGTTCTCCACGGAGTTGTCTACATCGCCAAACGTGAACGGCACAGTGAGCACCGTGTCTTCGTTGAGCGACTGGCTGGGAATATCAGAGATGGTAGGCGCATCGTTGACAGGGTAGACCGTCAGCCGGAAGGTGGTGGTGATGGTGTATTCACCGTCATTGATAGACAGGCTGATGTCACTTTGGCCGGTGCGATCCTGTTTGGGCGTAATGCGCAGTGTACGCGTCATGCCGCTGCCGCTGAACACCATGTTGGCATTGGGGACGAGTGTCTGGTTGCTGGAGAGGGCGATGGGATTCAGCGCCTCGGGCGTCTCTCTGTCGCTGACGATGACCTCGACGACGATCGCCGTGTCTTCGAACGTTTCTTTGGCCGTAATCGTAGAAATCGTGGGTGGCTGATTGGTGGGGACGACGGTGATGTCGAAGACTTCAACTGCACTGGTCGAGCCGTCGCTGACGGTCAAGGTCACCGCGGTTGTGCCTTCGACATTGGCTGGCGGCTGTATTTCCACGCTGCGCGTTCCGCCGGAGCCGCTGAGGATGATGCTCGAAAGTGGCAGCAGATTGGCATCTCCGGTGGCCGCGCTGAATGTCAGCGAAGTGAGCGGTGTGTCCACATCGTTGAGTGTCACCACGATGGGGCCGGAACTCTTGCCTGCCTGCACTTCCTGGCTGGCCACCGGTGAGATCGTCGGCGTATCGTTGACCTGATTCACCGTCAGGTTGAAGATCGTCTGTCCAATCTCAAAGCCGTCGTTGGCCATGATGATAATGGTCGCGTTGCCATAACGTTCTGCCGCCGGCACGATGCGGATGGTGTGGGTGGCGCCATCGCCAAGGTACTCAATGAAAACCCCCTCGGCAGGCATGAGCGTAGGATTGGTGGTGGTGTAGGTGATGGTCAAATCACCCACTGCGTCGTTGGCATCTGTGATGGTGAATTCAATCGGCCCCATCACCCCATCTTCGTCGATTGTCTGGGTGGGGATGGTGGACACCACCGGCGCCGTACCCGATGTGGCGGCCAACGATTCGCCACCGCCGATTAGGACGATAAGCCCCAAGGCAAGGCCAATCGCCATACACAGCGCCAGTATCCCGGCCTGTTGCTGCCGGGAAACGCCGACCTGTATTTGAAATCGGTTTGAAAATCTACGCATGATGGCTTCCTAGAACATGATGGCGTAAACACCAGGGCAGAAATGCGGCGCTTGTGATCCAGCCGGTTCGCTCACGGTGTGGGAATTGCATTGCTCTCGATCAGGTTGAGGGTGTAGCGGTACGTGTCGCCTGTATCTGTGTCGTATTGGTAGATCCGCCGCACCACGTCCTGGCGCAAGAGCAGGCGCGAGATGCCGCTGTCGTACCAGAGTTCCACGTCACCTGCGTTGACGTACTGGCGCTCGCCCTGACCGTCGTCCCAAAAGAGGAAACGATCTCGGTTCACCATGCGCCAGTAGGTCACTTGAGCGCCGAAAGCTGTGGTTGTGGCGTACGGCCCGGTGACGGTGAATGCCTGCCCGTCGATCTCAACGCCGCCGTTGTGGGCAAGCTGCAACGGGTAGGGCAACAGCCACGGGTGTCCCCACTGTAGATCCGTGTTCGCGGGCAGGGTGGAGGTGATGAAGACGCCGCTGGTGGGATCATAGGCAGATGACCAACTCTCATCTGTCCACGCCAGCGGATTGGGGTTGTAGTGCTGCTCGCCTTCGCTGCGTACCGTGTCGCCCTCCGAAACAGTCAGGTTTTCCTCCCACACGTAACCCACCTCGTGTAGTTCGCCGTTGTCGATGACGCCGGCGCCCTGCCAGCGTAGATTCAACCCAACGAACAGCGGGAAGATGGTCACCGACTCTGCCTCGCTCCAACCGGTTTGTTCCTCGTGATGCACGGCTTTGACGCGGTAGAAGTAGCTGCCGATGGCCTGCTCCTGGGCTTGCCAGAAGGGCAGCGAGCCGGTGTAGACGGTGGTTGCGCCGACGAAACCGGCGTTGGTGGCTTCTTCGAGAATGAAATGGGCGTCGAACCCCACTGGATCTGACTCCCACTGCACCGCGTACTGGTTGGCATAGTTGTTTTCGATGGCGGCCAATCTGGGCTGCGTCAGCGGCCGCGTAAAGAGAATGAGCGGTAGCTGTACCTTGTGCTGCTCCAGCGGGATATCGGCGGTGGGCGTGGCCGTGGGCGTCGGCGTCGCCTGATCCGTGGGCAGGGGCGTGGAGGTGGCCGTGGCTGTCGGTGTGGCTGTAGGCGTGGGCGTCGACGTGGCTGTGTGGGTCGGTGTCGGCGTGGGCGGCAGCGTTTCTCGATCCTTGAAGTAGACGGATGCCGTTTCGCCCGAAGCGTCTTCTGTCAATGCGGCGGCGCTGACGAAGGCCACGAAGCGGCCGTCGCTGGACATGGCGGGCCGGTGCGCGTGGACGGTTGCCTGCGCGCCATCATCTGCCACGGAGACGCGCTCGGTGGTGCGCGTCTGCCGGTCGCGGATGAAGATGTCCATTGCATCGTTGGTGTCGTCTTCGACGAGATTGGTGGCGTCTGATTGAAAGAGGACGTAGCGGCCATCGTTGGATATCACCGCCCGCGCCGCTTCGACTTCTGGATTGGAGAAACGCGGGTTGCCCTGTGTGCCATCCGACGACACCGAAATCTTCTCCAGCGCGTGGGTGGCTGTGACATAGAGGAAGACATCCCACGTCTGATTCTGATCGTTGTAGATCAGGTTGTTGGCAAGGAGCGGAAGGCGATGAAATCGCCGGTGGCCGAAATCGCAGAGAGCGTTGAAGGCCCGTTTGCCTCGCCGCCGTACCCTACCGAAATGCGTTGGGTGACGCCTGTAGCCAGGTGATGCAAGAAAATATCGGTGATGTTGTTCGTGTCGCCAGTGACCAGATTGGTGGCGAGCGATTCGTATGCAACCCAGCGGCCATCGGCGCTGACCACGGGCAGATAAGAGTCGCGATTGCCCTGCACGCCGGCGCTGCTCCTGGAGATCAGGCGCGTCTCTTTGGTGTGTCGGTCGTGGATGAAGACATCGCGGCTGTCGTTGGTGTCGCCTGAGATCAGGTTGTCGGCGTCGGATTCGAAGACCACGTAACGGCCGTCGCCGGAGATTGTGGGGGCAAACGAATCGCCGTTACCTTGCGCTTCGGACGTATTCACCGAGATGCGTTCGGTGTGGCCGGAGACGAGATCGCGCACGAAGATGTCGCGGCGGTTGTTGCTGTCACCGAGGACAAGGTTGGTGGCGTCGGACTCGAAGGCCACGAAGCGACCGTCCGCCGAGAGGCTGGGCCGGTACGAGGGGCCGTTGCCTTCGTCACCTTCTTCGGGCAAGGAGCCGCGGTTGATCTGGTCGAGCGTGCGATTGTAGATGAAGATGTCGGTGGCGTCGTTGGTGTCTTCGGGCAGCAGATCGGTGGCTTCGGAAGAGAAAGCCACGATGGCGCCATCTGCCGAGAGTGAGAGCGCAAACGTGTCGCCGTTGCCGCTGCCAATGCTGACAAGCGGGCGCGTCACCTGGTAGGCGGGCGCCGCACGCGCATCGCTACGGGCCGAAAGCCAACCGCCCGCAGCCAATAAGAACAAGAAGACGGCGATGCTGTCGCGCCACCGTCGTCGGGATTTGATGATCTCTACGTCCTTCCACCACATGCGACACTCCACGAGTGTGTTCGATGTTCGTCAGGGCTAGTTTCGTGTCAATCCTGAAGTGACGAAAGACACTTACTCACAGTTCGTCAACGAACGCCCGCCGATATTGACTTCGATGTCGTCGAAGTAGATGTTCGAGTTCAACGCTGCTGGGCTTTCGGCCTGGAGTAGGATGAGCACTTCGCCGCTTTCGCCGGCCACAATGCTGTTGGCCAGTTCGGCCCACTGCCCGCGCACGTACCCGTTGACGTAGGTAGCATCTGTCCCCTGGGCATCGGGCTTGAGACCCAACGAGACCCAATCGTTGACCACCTGGCTACCCACCTGGACGCCGTCGTGGTTGTACATCAGGTACTTCGCCCACACCGTCACCACCGAACCGGGCGGCGCGGCGATCACTGGGCTGACCAGGCCGGCTGCGTACGGTTGATGACCGGCGATTTTGAAAGAGTATTCCGATCCGGCTCGGTCGCCGGGGCCGGTTGCCTGTTCCATGTCGAAACGGACATTTTCGGGCTTGTAGAAGCCGCCGTCGTTGACTGAGAATGTCCCCCAGTTGCCGTAGGCGGCCTGCCAGATCTGGCTGTTCCATTTGGACACGTCGTCGAAGGTGAGGCAGGCCGTAGGCGAGCGGAAGAGCGTGGCGCCGCTGGCGCGCGCGTCGGCGTAGGAGAGCACGCCCGGCCCTTCCACCGCGCCGCCGCCGGCTGTCATGGCGCCGCCGAGCATCCGTCCTTGCGCGCTGTGTTGCTGCTCCGACACCAGTTGGTTGTACAGCGTGGTGTCGGGCATCAGATCCAACACAGGCGCCGGCGCCGGTTCGTTGGGCAGCGGCACAATCGGGTAGCCGCCCGAAGGTGGCAAAGGACGGCTACTCGCCGCCAGCGCCAGCGCCGCCGGCCCCAAGATCGCGGTGATCAACAGCGCCTTCGTCACACGGACGAGGCTTCTCATTCGTTTGGTTGCCATCCATCGCAGAAGATGCATGGGTTTCTACTCCTCGACATAGCTCAACTGCGCATTGGTGCTTTCCAGCAGTTGTTGGTAGGTTTCCGAATCGCCGAAAAAGGCCCGCTCGTAGGTCTTCCCCTCGTAGATGCCGGTGAAGACCCAACGCTTGATGTAGGACATGAAAACAAGCATTCCCGTGCGCACGTCGTAGCAGACTTCGCCATCGTAGAGGCTGGTCCAGCCGTCTTCTTCCACCACTTCGGCCTGGGTTGGGCCGGTACACCAAACGTGGACTTTGCGCTCGTTGGGCAGCGTAATGATCTGTTCCGGTGTGCGTACTTTGGCGCCTGCCCAGAACTGGAAGAGTACATCCTGGCTGGGGTAGCGTTCCTGGCCAGTGTAGCGGTCGACCTGGGTCAGCCAGTTGATTGGCTTGCCGCAGCCTTCGTTCCAGTCGACGCGGCGGTCGATCTCCAGCCAGCGATTGTCCAGCGTATCGCGCACGCGGCTGAATGCTGTGCCGTAGCAAGTGTCGAACTGGCAATGATCGGACATGCAGTCCCAGTTGATCGACCAGCGCGCCAGCATCTCCGGCGAGAGTAGTGTGTCATCGGCGACGCTGACGTTGATGTCCTCGGGCGCCACGGCGGTGGGCATGGGCAACGGATGATCGTTGTTCACCGACACCAGTTCCACCTCGTAGAAGATGTTGCGGCTGGGCGGCGACGGCTCCTCGTTCTGGCACCCCGCCAGCAACACGATCAACATCAACGCCGCCAGGATGGCGATGGGCGTTCGATGCGGGCGAATGAGCTTGCTTGCAGGTTGTTCTACGTTCATGACGGTAACCGGTAGCTGCGATTGAACTTGAAGATCGAGCAAACGTCCTATTTCATTCATCGACACTTCACCGTGGAACCTTCAGCAGTGGAAATACGATCTTTGCGTGATCAGCGGGCGCTGTTGAGCACCGTCTCACTGCCGATGAGCAAAAGGAGCACGCGGTATGTACTTGCCGATGCGGAACCCAGTCTCAGGTTAAATCGGCTGTCGAACGCGCGCCACTGGGTGAGTGTATTTCTTTCATAACCGAACCGTAACAGAGGGGGGATAACTCATCACTCATTCTCTTTTGGCAGATTTACCTCCTCTGACGTACCATCAAGAATGGCTTCGGGCGCGTCTGATCTGCGCCTGGCCGCGTGATTTGCAGATTGAGGAAACAGATGAATGATTCACAGAATGGCTTGAAATCCGGCGCTGTGAACGGCGCCACTGGATCGAGAGCACAGCAGTTGATGTGGGGCGCCGGTATTTTGGGGAGCCTGGGCGCCGGTGTGGGGATGGCGCTGGCCGGCTATGCGTTCTACATGGAACCTTTCCAGATCGAACTCGATCACCTGGTGGTGCGTGTCCCCAACGCGCGAGGACGGCTGCCCGCCGGGGGCCTGAAGATCCTGCATCTGTCCGATTTCCACTTCCAGGGCAAAGATGGGCGCGAGTCCTACAAGATCGAGCGCATTCGGCGGCTGACGGCTGGGCTGGATTATGATCTGATCATCAACACCGGTGATTGCCTGCAATACGACGGCGGCATCGACAATGTGCTGGCGCTCTACGATGCGTTGCCGCGCCCGCGGCTGGGATCGTTCGCGGTATTGGGGAACCACGACTACGCCACCTACAACATGCGCAAAGCCATCCCCTACACCTGGCGCAACTTCCTGGCGCGTGAATCTCGCTATCGCAATGCGCCGCCCATGTCCAAACACTTGTCACGCCGCCAGCGCATCGCACGCTATCTCCGCTTCGGACTTCACCTCTTCTTCCGTCGCGTCGATGGTGAGGTGACCGGCCACAACGACGTGGCGCGGCTGCACTACGAACTGGAGCGGCAAGGCATCCGCTGGCTGCACAATCGCTCTGTCCACATGAACGGCGATAGCGGCGTCGAGGGCCTGGATTTCTACATCGCCGGCATCGACGACCTGATCGAAGGGCGCCCCAACCTGTCGGCGGCGCTGCGCCGCGTCCCCGAAGAAGCGCCGCTGATCCTGGTGTCGCACAACCCCGACGTCCTCGAATCACCGGCGGCGTTGCGCGCGGATCTGCTGCTGGCCGGGCATACACACGGCGGGCAGATCGTGCTGCCGCTATTGGGGCCGACGCACACCCAGTCGGATCACCTGTCGCGGCGCGAAGCTGCCGGCTACTTCCGCCGCGGCAAAACGCACATCTACATCAACCGCGGCCTGGGCGAAGGCATTCCCCTGCGCCTGGGCGCGCCGCCGCACATTACACTCATCGAAATGCGAGACGAATAATAACTTGAGCGCATTCTCTTCCTGGCGAGGACGTTTGGTAGGCGATTTGGCCGGCTCCGTGTTGGAGATCGGCGTGGGCGCGGGTGAGAATCTGCGCTACTATCGCCGCGCCGACGTGATCCATGCCATCGAACCCAACGCCGAGCGGGCGCGCCAGGCCGAGGACGTGGCCGCCGTGGCCGCGCACGGCATTCCCATCCACGTGCGGGTGGCGCCTGCCGAAGCGCTCCCCTTCCCCGATGCCATGTTCGACGTGGTGGTGAGTTCGTTGGTCTTCTGTTCAGTGACCGATCAGGCGCGGGCGCTGGGCGAGATCGAGCGCGTGCTGCGCCCCGACGGCGTGCTGTGGATGGTGGAACACGTGCGGCCCAAGACGCCGATCCTGGCACAAGTGGCCGCCGCGGTGACGCCCTACTGGCGCCGGATCGCCCACAACTGTCACCTGGATCGCCCGACGTTGACCATCCTGGCGCAGCGGGGCTGGCGCGTGGATGTGCTGCGCCGCCGCGGCGTCTTTGTGAAACTGCGAGCCACGCGATGAACGCCATTGCCTACTTCATTTCGCCCCACGGTTTCGGCCATTCCACACGGGCGGCGGCCGTGATGACCGCCCTGCAACGCCGACAGCCCGATCTGCACTGTCACATCTTTACGCGGGCGCCGCGCTGGCTCTTCGAGGAATCGCTGATCGGCCCCTTCTCTTACCACGAGTTGAACACCGATGTGGGCCTGGCCCAGCACGACGCCCTCAACGTCGACGTGGCTGCTACAGTGGATCGCCTCGCCGAGATCCTGCCCTTTCCACCCAAGTTGATCGACGATCTGGCGCGCACAATCCACGACGCGGGCTGTGAACGCGTCTTCTGTGACATTGCGCCCATGGGCGTGGCGGTGGCGCAGGCGGCGGGTTTGCCCGCGGTGATGGTGGAAAACTTCACGTGGGATTGGATCTACCAGGGCTACGTGGATCTCGACCCGCGGCTGCAGCCCTACAGCGACCTCATGGCCGCCTACTTCGCCGCCGCCGACATCCACATTCAGGCGTCGCCGGTGTGCCTGCCGCGCACCGCCGCCAAGACTGTGGCGCCGATCTCGCGGACCCCGCGCAGCGCACACACACAGATCCGCGCGCAAATCGGCGTCCCCGCGGACGCGCAACTGGTGCTGGTGACGATGGGCGGCATGGATTGGCGACACGACGGCCTGGCCGCGCTGGCGGATCTGGCGCCGGTGCATTTCCTCTTCACCGGCGGCGCAGTAGACGGCAGGCAGCCTGAGAACGTCCACTTTTTGCCGCCCCGATCTGGGATCTTTCACCCCGATCTAGTGAACGCCGCCGACGCCGTGGTGGGCAAAATCGGATACAGCACACTGGCCGAAGTCTACTACGCCGGCATCCCCTACGGCTACATCCCGCGCCGCCGCTTCTGGGAATCCGCGGTGCTGGGCGATTTCGTCCAGGCACAGATGACCGGCCTGCCTATCCCCGAAGATAGCTTCGTCGACGGCAGTTGGGCGCAGCAGATCCCCGCGCTTGTCGCACTGCCCCGGCGAAAACCGACGCACGTCAACGGCGCCGAAGAAGTCGCCGATCTGGTGTTATCCCCTGCATCCCCAATCACCTAAATCTCACCTGTTGATCAAAACCCCTGCTTGCCATTATCATTACAGACCGTTCCACCTGTGTAGATTATCTTCAATCTCGCGAAACCGGCTTCCATCCGAAGTAGAATCGGTGATTCTCACACCACGGTGCAGATGGGTTCGTTTGCTGCGTTGGTACACGCGCCACGCACGACGCATCACGCACTACTTTCCCAACAGGAGGAAACAGTGGCAGACAATGGTCATCAAACGTACAAAGTGATCGGCACCCGTCCCATTCGCCACGACGGCGTGGACAAGGTGACCGGCGCAGCAAAATACGGCGCGGACACGCGGCTCCCCAACATGCTCTACGGCAGAGTTCTGCGCAGCCCCCACGCCCACGCCCGCATCCGCTCCATCGACACCAGCAAGGCCGAAGCGTATCCCGGCGTCACCGCTGTGGTCACCTCCAAGGATCTGGCCGAAGCGTCCGATCACATTCAAGAGATGGGCGAATCGGCCACCAACCTGCGTTACCTCAGCGCCAACATCCTGGCCCACGACAAAGTGCTCTACCACGGCCACGCCGTGGCTGCCGTGGCTGCGCGCGACGTCCACATCGCCGAGGAAGCGCTGGCCCTTATCGAAGTAGACTACGAAGTGCTGCCGCCGGCCATGACGGTGCAGCAGGCCATGGCCGCCGACGCGCCCATCCTGCTCGACGAACTGCGCACCGACGAGCTGGGCGAACGCGGCGACAAGCCTACCAACATCGCGGCCCACATGCGTCACCAGCGCGGTGACCTGGCCGCGGGCTTTGCCGAGGCCGACGTCATCGTGGAACGTGAGTACAACACAGCGATGGTTCACCAGGGCTACATCGAACCGCAGGCGTCCACCGCCCACTGGCGCAAGGACGGTCACATTGAGGTGTGGACGAGCACCCAGGGCGCATTCGAGATCCGCGATCAGGTGACCGAACTGCTGCAACTGCCGATCTCCCACGTCAAGGTGACGCCCACCGAGATCGGCGGCGGCTTCGGCGGCAAATTCACCGCCTACCTCGACGTCCCCGCGGCGCCGCTTTCTGCAAGAGCGGCAACCGCCCGGTGAAGCTGGTGATGGAACGCCGCGCTGAAGTGCTCATGGCCACCGGCCCCACCTCCGGCCTGTACATCCGCGTCAAGATCGGCGCCAAAAAGGACGGAACCATCACCGCCGCCGAAGCCGAACTGGCCTACGAAGCGGGCGCTTACCCCGGTCTGCCGGTGGGCGCGGGCGCCGGCGTGATCCTTGGCCCCGTACAAGCTCGACAATGTGCAGATCGACGCCTTCGACGTGGTGGTCAACCGCCCGGCAGACCGGCGCGCATTGCCTCCGGCGGCACCAACGCCGCCTTCTGGTGCCCGAATCGGTCCTCGACGAAGTGGCCGCAGAAGATCGGTACGGATCCGCTGGAATTCCGCCTCAAGAACGCGGCCAAAGAAGGCGACCGCCGCCCCGACGGCCCCACCTACGGCAAGATCGTCGGCTACGCCGAAACCCTGAAGCTGCCATCGATCACCCCTGCACTACGCAACCCCGGTGGAAGGCAAATACTGCGGCGCAGCGTGGCGTTTGGCTTCTCTGGTTCAACGGCAGCGCCCGTCCAGCGTCACCGCCGTGGTCAACGGCGACGGCACCGTTAACCTGATCGAAGGCTCCACCGACGATTGCGGATCGCGTCCGCGGCCATGATGCTGGCCGAAACCATCGGCGTCGCCGCCGAAGACATCAATCCCTCGGTGGTGGACACCAATTCCGTCGGACTTACCGGCGGCACAGGCGGCAGCAGCGTCACCTTCAAGCTCGGCTGGTCCACCTACCAACTGGGGCTGGCGCTGCGCGAGAAGGTGGCCGGCTACCTGGCCGAACACTGGGACGTCCCCGCCGACTCGGTGAAGTTTGAAGACGGGCTCTTCGTCTCCGGCGACAAGAAAATCGGCTTTAAGCAGGCCGCTCAAGAACTGGCTGGCGCCTTCCCGCCTATCACTGCGAACATCTCAGCACGTCCCAAAGGTCCGGGGCCAGGCTTCGCCACCCACATTGTCGACCTGGAAGTGGACGTAGAGACCGGCAAGGTGCAGATCCTGCGCTACACCGCCGTGCAAGACGTGGGCAAGGCCATCCACCCCAGCTACGTCGAAGGGCAGATCCAGGGCGGCGTGGTGCAGGGTATCGGCTGGGGTCTGAACGAAGAATACGTCTACAACGACAAGGGTCAACTGCTCAACGCCAGCCTGCTCGACTATCGCATGCCCACTGCCTACGATCTGCCCGAAATCGAAACCGTGCTGGTCGAAGTGGCCAACCCCGACCATCCCTACGGCGTGCGCGGCGTAGGCGAAGTACCCATTGTGCCGCCTGCCGCCGCCATTGCCAACGCCATCTACCAGGCCACCGGTCTGCGCATGACCAGGCTGCCCATGTCCCCCGCGGCGATGCTGGAGGCGATGTGGGAGAGAGAGGGACTGGCGACTGGGGACTAGGGACTGGGGGCAAGGGCGTTTGTTGGTGCGTCTGGAAAGGATTGGCAACGAAATGATGGGATGATGAGATGATGGGCTTTGTCGAGAACCCATCATCTCATCATCCCATCATCTGCGTATTCCCTGTCAAGTCCCTGATCCCCAGTCCCTGATCCCTAGTCCCAAATCCTGGAAATCTGTGGATAATAACTCTGCCATCTTTGTTCATCCTGGTTTTCATCCAAAGGAACTGAAATGACCGATCAACGGATCAGGGTAGCCATTATCGGCACCGGCGGGATTGCTCGCTCGCATGTGGCCGCCGCCCGTCACGAGGACCCGCGCGATCTCGCCGCCGCTGTGGACATCGACGCCGACCACGTCCATGCGTTTGCCGAGGCGCGGAACATCCCCACGCCTATACCGACGTGGCCGAGATGCTGGCCACAGATCGCGAAGCTGGTGATGATCGCTACCCCGCCGGGGACACACTGCGATCATCGTTGCGACCTGGAAGCCGAGGGCGTGGGTGCTGTGCGAAAAGCCACTGTGCGCGTCTCTGGCCGAAATGGATCGCATCGAAGACGCCGAACGGCGCACCGGCAACTATTGCAACAGCGTCTTCCAGTGGCGCTTCGGCAGCGGCGGGCAGCACCTCAAGCAACTCATCGACGCCGGCAACTGGGACGTCCCCTTGTCGGCACCTGCAACACCACCTGGTACCGCACCCACGAATACGCCGTCCCCTGGCGCGGCAAGTGGGCCACACCGAAGTTGAGCGGTTGCCATGGGCCACGGTATCCACGCCATGGACTTCTTCCTCTGGCTCTACGGTGAATGGGAAGAGGTCGCCATGATGGGCACCCTGGATCGCAACATCAGAAGTCGAACGTGTCATATGTATGTTGCGCTTCGCCAACGGCGCCAATGGGCAACATCACCAACACTGGCGTCCTCTCCCCGCGCGGGGAATCGTACCTGCGCATGGACTTTGCCAAAGGCACCGTGGAACTGACCCACCTCTACAGCTACCGCAACGAAAGCGCTGGCGCTTCAGCGGCCTGCCCGGCGCAGACGCCGACGACGCCGATCTCGCCAATCAACGGTCGCGCCCGAAGAGATCCCGTCCTCGCACGCCGCCCAGTTGACCCACTACCTCGACGCCATACGGCGCAGCCCAACGCCCGCCCGTCAGCGGCCCCGACGTGCGCCCCATGATCAATTCTGGCCAGTCTCTACAAATCGGCCATCACCGGGCAGCCAGTCCGCCGCAGCACGAGATTGTGGCGGGATCACGTTTACAATGCGATGAACGGTGCTGAGTGACTAGGGATGATGAGATGATGGGATGATGAAGAACCGGCGAGACCCATCATCTCATCATCCCGCCAGCACGAACCACCACAGGAGAACCACCCATGCCCCCAAGATTTCTTCCATCGACATCTTTCCCCGTGCGCCTGCCGCAGATCCGCTCGTTCAGCTTTGCGTCGGGGTCGGCAGGGAAGGCGGGCGGCACCGCGCCGCATGTCTTCGTGAAGGTGACAGCGGACAACGGCGCCCGTGGGTTGGGGCGAAGGACGGCCCGTCACCGGCTGGTCGTCGAGAGACGTTTGAGGCGATCACCGAAGACGCTGCGCCGTTACCCTGGCCCCGGCGCTGATCGGCGCACCGATCCGGGATCGCTGGGACCTGCACCGGCGCATGCAGCGTGTCCTCGGGCGCAACCCTAGCACAGGACAGCCCGTCGCCGCGCCGCATTGGACATGGCGATCCATGATCTGTGCGCCCGCTCTGCTGGATGAGCTACGCGCCTTCCTCGGCGGCAGCGACGAACGGCGCACCATGCAGCTCAGCTACCCTCACCGGCCATGACCGCGCCTCGTCCTCGAAGAGATGAACGAAGCCAAACCGCAGGGCTTCGTCCACTTCAACTTCAAGGCCGCCGTCGCCCCCGAAACCGATGTAGAAGTGGCCGAGACTGTCAAAGCCGAGATCCGGCGAGGTGGCTTCGTGTGGGCCGACGCCAACCAGGGCTTTCAATTGCACGCTGCCCGCAAAGTGGCCCACGCCTTCGAGTCTATCGGCGTGGACGTGCTGGAGCAACCGCTGCCTGCCGGCGGTTCCACCAGATGCGCTCGCTGCGTCAGAGCACGTCGATCCCCCTGGCTGTGGACGAAGCCACTGTGGGCGCTGCGGACTTCTTCCACTACACCGCTGCCGGGCTGGTCGACTTCCTCACGTCATCAAAGTCACCCGCGGCGGCGGCATCTGGCCCACCTTGCAACAGATCGCCATCGCCGAAGCCGCCGGCCTGCCTCTGCTCGTCAGCGGCCTCACCGACGGCTTCTCACCCGTCGCCGTCTGCCAGACCTGCTCGCCTTCAGCTTGGCGGACCCGCCGCCTCAACCTGGCAGCCAATTCACCGACGAATCCATGATCTTCCCCAGCAAAGCCGAGATCGAACACGGCAGCCGTCCACCTGAACGATGAAGCGGGGATTGGCGTTGTCCCCGACGAAGTACGTTGAGAGGTGATTGGTGATTAAGCTTAGTAGCGCGATGATGGGATGATGAGGATGATGGCGTCTCACCGAGACGCCATCATCCTGCATCATCCCATCATCACGCTCGCGGCAACTCTCTGCTGATCGCAATCACAATTTCGGAGAAGACATGCCAATCCACACCCAATCCCTCACCCCCTCCAACTCAGTTTCCACCGCGGTCGAGCGTTTTCAGGACGAGGTGATCTCGTGGATCCGCGCCTGCATGGATCGCTACGCCGACGCGCCCGCCACCGACGTCCACGATCAGGGGACGTACACCACCGCCTGGGAACCCATCGTGCGCAAGACCGGCGACGCCGAGATCCTCACCTTCCTCAAGACGGCGCGGGACAGGATGCGCGATCACTTCGTGTCCACCGGCCTGTGGCGGCACGGCTACTGGACGCTCCAAGAAGCGCACCACGGCACCGAACACTACGAACTCTTCCTGGGCATGCTCCTGCGCCTCGACCCTGAAGACGCCGAGACGCGCCGCCAGTTGATCGACGCCGCCGAGCACATGGGCAACTGGTCCGCCGCCGCGCCGCCCTGGTTCGACTACGGAACCAACCGCTTCTGCTCCTTTTTCTTCGGCACAGACGCCGTGCAGACCAACCCCGGCGACGAATTCAACCGCACCGATCACCTGCGCTGCGTCAACGTCTGCCTTCTCGCTTACGACGCTTCCGCCGACCGTCGCTACCTCGATTTCGCCGTCCACTACGCCGGGGCATGGGCCGACGCTATCGTCAACGCGCCACGGCTGCCTGTCAGCCTCACGGAGTACAGCGTGCTCTACCACATGGCCGACGCACCCGAAGCCGTCTACCGCAAGTTCGTGGGCGAAGCCTCGCCGCCGCTCACCGACATCGACCGCGCCGAAAACTTCCTGGCCTCCGACGGCGTCAACACCTTCCTGCGCCTCTGGCATGAGACCTGCGACACCCGCTTCCGCCGCGCCGCCGAACGCCTGCTCGACCCGCTCGTCACCCAGATCACCGACCCCGACGCCGGTGTCGTCGCCGCCGCCGTGCGCGACTATCGCCGCTGGACGGGCGATTCGCGCTACGACGCCGCCGTCCAGAAAGTGCTGGAAGACGACCCCATCCGCCCGGTGCAGACACTCTCGCTCGACACCGATGCCCGCCCGCAAGGACGCCCCATCGGCGTGGGCAAGCGCTCCGACATGCTCCACTGGCTCGAAGACGGCGCGCCGCGACGCCACCACCCGGTCACGTTGGCCGTGGCTGCTGAAATTGGCGGAAGCGACGACGTCGCCGTCCACGCACTCGATCTCGGCCGCGCCGCATTCGTCCTCGCCAGGGAGCATCTGCCCGACGGACGTGATCACGGCTGTGCGGCGCGCACCGTCAGCGCCGTGGCGCGGGGGCACGGGCGTGAAAACCACGCCGGCGTCGTCACCGCCATCCTCGGGCCAATGACGACGAATCAACGCATCACACGCCAACAAACTTAGGATCGGGATTGACAGAGGCAGCGCATGACTCTATACTGTCTCTAGTAACTGGAGACTTTTAGGGGAGGAAGACAATGGCCACACAGATAATGAAGAGCGATGAAGCACGCGTCAAGTGGCGTGACGTGCTGGAAAGCGCAATGTTCGGCAATGACACCGTCATCGAGCGCTACAACCGCCCTACAGCCGTTGTGATTCCCTTCGACGACTACACAGCGATTCTTGAGGCGCTAGAAGATTACCGCGCGGGTCAACGTGCGCAGATGGCGCACCAAGAGTGGCTCGAAGATCCTGAGAGCGGGGAAGAGTGGGAGACAGTCAAGGCGGAACTCATCGCTGATGGACTCTTAACCAATGACTGAAGAATCCCCCTGGCGTATCATTATTCAGCGCCAGGCCAAACGTCAACTTAGGCGACTGTCTGCAGACGTGCTAAAGCGGATTTCGACAGCGTTGGATGAAATCGCCAAAGACCCCCATGCGGGAGAGCACTTGCAGGGATTTGAGTACCGAAAGTGGCGAGTCGGATCCTGGCGCATCATCTATCAGATCGAAGAAGATCGGTTGATCGTATTGGTTATCGATCTGGGCGCAAGAGGTGAGATTTATCGGCGATTGAATCGCTAACCGGAACAGCCACGGTCCGTGACCCATCGAGCATTCGGTGGGTTTTCTGTTTTGCACAAGACACAAAAGAACCTACATCACATTCACCACCCCACGGACAAAAGCCATGAACCCCCAACCCAAGACAGCGACCCTCGCCGCCCTCCCCCCCAAATACCCCGCCGCGGACGATCTACGCGCCCAGATCCGCGCCCGCGTGGACGCAAGCCGCCGCGCCCTCGTCGTCCTCGATGACGACCCGACGGGGACGCAGACGGTCCACGATGTGCCGGTGTTGACGACATGGTCTGTCGACGCGCTGGCGGCAGAGTTGAGCGGCGAGGACAACGTCTTTTACGTCCTCACCAATTCGCGCAGCCTCACCGCCGCGGACGCAGCCGCGCTCAACCGCGAGATCGGCCGCAACCTCACCGCAGCCGCCGCCCGCACAGGACGCGCCGTCGCCGTGGTCAGCCGCAGCGATTCTACGTTGCGCGGTCACTTCCCCGGCGAGGTGACGGCGCTGGCCGAGGGGCTGGGCCAATCGTTCGACGGGCGCATCATCGTCCCCTTTTTCCTCGAAGGTGGGCGCTACACCATCAACGACGTGCATTGGGTGGCCGAGGGCGATCAGTTGATCCCCGCGGCGCAGACGCCCTACGCCCGTGACGCCGCTTTCGGCTACACCCAATCCAACCTCAAAGAATGGGTGGCCGAGAAGAGCGGCGGCGCCATCGCCGCCGAAGACGTGGCCTCGATCTCGATTGAGGATCTGCGCGTGGGCGGACCGGCGGCAGTGACGGCGAAGCTGATGGCCCTGCACGATGAACAGCCTTGCGTGGTCAACGCCGCCAGTTACCGCGATCTTGAGATCTTCGTGCTGGGGCTACTCGCCGCGGAGGACGCCGGAAAGCGCTTCCTCTACCGCACCGCGGCGTCGTTCGTGCAGGTGCGGGCCGGGATCTCGGCGCGTCCGCTGCTCACGGCGGCGGATCTGGGCGTGGCGCAGGGCAGCGGTGCGCTCTTCGTCGTGGGGTCATACGTGCCGAAGACGACGGCGCAGCTCAACGCGTTGCTCAGCCGCACCGACATCACCGCGCTGGAAGTGGACGTGGACAGCCTCCTCGCCGACCGCGCGGGGACGGTGCAGTCGATTGTGGCGGCGGCGAACGCGTCCTTGCGCGAGGACGGCGTCACCGTGGTCTACACCAGCCGCAAATACGTGGGCGCGGCGGGCGGCGAATCGGATCTTTCCATCGGCGCGCAGGTCTCCGCCGGCCTCATCGACATCGTGCGCGGCGTCGACGTGCGTCCTCGTTACTTGGTGGCGAAGGGCGGCATCACCTCCAGCGACGTCGCCACCCGTGGCCTCGACGTGCGCAGCGCCGTCGTCGCCGGCCAGATCCTCCCCGGCGTCCCCGTGTGGCGGATCGGCGAGGAAAGCCGCTTCCCCGGCCTGGCGTACATCGTCTTCCCCGGCAATGTGGGCGGCGATGATGCGCTGGTGCAGGTGGTGGAAGGGCTTGAAAACTCAGTTCATTGACCTTAAACCGTGTTTTGCATAGCTACATGGAAGGAGTACAATCTTATTGTGTGCTGATGACAAAGCGGAGAGGAATGAACGACGTGAAACTACATACAACACAAGCAATTTACGCCAATGGCAGACTCATCTTCATGGACCCGGAACAAGCCCCGTCCGACGGGACAGAGGTGGTGGTTACCTTTATCGAGAAATCTGTAAATTCATCTGTTGCAGAGACGATTCACGCGCTGCGTGGTCGAGGTAGAGGAGAGCCATTGGTCCAAAAATTAAACCAATCACGTCGTGAAGACAGGATCCACGATGAGCGAACAACTAAGCGTCTACGTTCTTGATACATCAGCCTGGCTTACCTTGATTGAAGATGAAGCCGGAGCAGATAAGGTACAAGAACTGCTTGAGAACGCCGCAGTCGGACGGGTGATAGTACTAACCTCATTCATGAGCTTCATGGAGGTCTATTACATCACGCTTCAAGAACGAGATCACGCAGAGGCTCAAAGCCGTCTTGACTTGATGGCAGCACTACCGGTCCTGCGCATCGAGTCAAGTGGCGCTTTGGCTATGCGTGCGGCAATGTTAAAGGCAGGCCATCGCATTTCCGTTGCCGATGCATGGATTGCAGCGCTTGCCCAGGAGCATGATGCCATTTTGGTACACAAAGATCCGGAGTTTGAACAGATGGATTCAATAGTCCAGTTGTTTTCACTCCCCTATAAATCATGACCATCACACCCCTAGGGTGGTTGTAATCCCCCCAAATCGCTCAATCCCCGAATCGCCAGCTCTACCCTAGTTCAATCCCATAAAACCGATCTATACTCTACCCAATCACTAATCTCTCAATCTCCTGCTACCTACACTTCCCCTCCGCCCCCCGCTGCAACAACGCCGCGACAAGACCCGTCCACCCTGTTTGGTGACTTGCGCCGAGACCGGCGCCGTTGTCGCCGTGGAAGTATTCGTAGAAGAGCAGGTGATCGCGCCAGTGGGGATCGTCGGCGAAGCGGTGCTGGCCGCCGTAGAGCGGGCGACGTCCTTGGGCGTTGGGGCGGAAGAGGTTGGTGAGCCGTTCGGAAAGTTCCCGTGCGACTTCGTCCAGCGTCATCCACTGGCCGGAACCGGTGGGGCATTCCACTTTGAAGTCGTCGCCGTAGTAGTGGTGATAGCGGTGCAGCGCCTCGATGAGCAGGTAGTTGATGGGAAACCAGACGGGGCCGCGCCAGTTGGAGTTGCCGCCGAAGAGACCGCTGTCCGACTCGGCAGGCTGGTATTGGATCGAGAAAGATTGGCCGTTGAGCTGCATGACGTACGGATCGCTGTGCGCTTTGGACAGCGAACGGATGCCGTAGGGCGAGAGGAATTCGTCTTCGTCGAGCATCACGCGCAGCAGACTGGCGATGCGGTCACGCGTGAGCAGGGCGATCAGGTTGCGTTCGCCCACGCCGGGTTCGTCGATGCTGGAGAGCGTGCCGGCCAGGTGAGGACGGTTTTCGAGGAACCAGTGGGTGCGCCGGTGGAAGTCGGGCATGGTGCGCATGACCTCCGGCTCCAGCGTTTCCACGGCGATGAGGGGCAGCAGCCCCACCAGCGAACGCACCCGCAGCGGGCGCACCGTGTCGTCGGGCAGGTGCAGCACGTCGTAGAAGAAGCGATCGTCCTCGTCCCACAGCGCCACGCCGTGACCGCCGAAGTCGTTCATGGCGCTGGCGATGCGCAGGAAGTGCTCGAAGAACTTCGTGGCCATGTCCTGGTAGACGGGGTTTTCACGCGCCAGTTCCAGCGCGATCTTCATCATTTCCAGGCTGTAGAAGCCCATCCACGCCGTGCCATCGGACTGATCGATGTGCATGCCGTTGGGCAGGGTGGCGCTGCGGTCGAAAATGCTGATGTTGTCCAGCCCCAAAAAGCCGCCCTCGAAGATGTTGCGCCCGTCGCGGTCCTTGCGGTTGACCCACCAGGTGAAGTTGAGCAGCAGCTTGTGAAAGACCGTCTCCAGGAAGGCGCGGTCGGGTTTGCCGTTGAGTTCGGCGTCGAGGTTGTAGACGTGCAGCGCGGCCCAGGCGTGGACGGGCGGGTTGACGTCGCCGAACTTCCACTCGTAGGCGGGCAGCGCGCCGTTGGGGTGCATGTACCACTCGCGGGTGAAGAGTTCGAGCTGACGCTTGGCGTAGTCGGGGTCGATCATCACCAGCGGGATGGTGTGGAAGGCCAGATCCCAGGTGGCGTACCAGGGATATTCCCACTTGTCGGGCATGGAGATGACGTCGAAATTGGTCATGTGCCGCCAGTCGGCGTTGCGGGCGTCGCGTCGCCAGGACGGCGCAGGCAGGATCGGATCGCCGTCCTGCCACTGCGGCATGTCGAGGTAGTAGAGTTGCTTTGTCCACAACATGCCGGCCCACGCCTGGCGCTGGATGTGACGATCCTCGTCGTTGATCTCTTCTGGGTGGACGGCGGCGTAGAATTCGTCGGCTTCGTGGCGGCGTTGGGCAAAGACGGCGTCGAAGTCGGCAAAAGGATCGGCGAGATCTTGCGGCGACAGGCGCAGCCGCACGTGGACGGTTTCGCCCGCGGGGATGGTCAACTCATAGACGGCGGCGGCTTTGGTCCCCGCGCGGTGGGGATCGACGGCGGTGACGTCTCCTTCGACGAGGTAGCGGTGGAAGGCGTCTTTGACGTAGGGCGACGCGTTGGGTGTGCCGAAAAGACGCTCGTTGTTGGTCTCGTTTTCGGTGAAGAGCAGGTGATCGGCGGCGTCGGCGTAAAGGTAGGCGCGTCCAACGGTGGGGTGGTCCGCGCGAACGGTGGGGACGCCGTGGGCGTGGTCTGCGGCGGAAAGCTGCGGCTTACCGGGGACGTCGTGCATGGGGCCTGCGGCGTATCCCCAGCGCCAGGTGTTGCGAAACCAAAGTGTGGGCAACAGGTGGAGCGAGGCGGCGACGGGGCCGCGATTGCTCACGCTTACAGAGACGACAAGATCGTTCTCGTCTACCTTGGCATACTCGATGAGCACATCGAAATATCGGTTGTCGTCGAAGATGCCGGTGTCGGCCAGTTCGTACTCGAAATCGAGGTAGCCGCGGCGGGCATTTTCGGCCACGAGATCGGCGTAGGGAAAGGCCGCCTGCGGGTACCAGTAGCGCATGGCCATGTAGCTGTGCGTGGGCGTGTTGTCGGTGTAGAAGTAGAGTTCTTTGACGTCTTCGCCGTGGTTGCCTTGGGGGCCAGTGAGGCCGAAGAGACGCTCTTTGAGGATGGGATCCTGTCCGTTCCACAGGGCAAGGGCGAAGCAGCGGTATTGGTTGCGGTCGCTGATGCCGGCCAGGCCGTCTTCGTTCCAGCGGTAGGCGCGGCTGCGGGCGTGATCGTGTGGAAAGTAGGCCCAGGCGTCTCCGTTGGCGCTGTAGTCTTCGCGTACCGTACCCCAGGCGCGCTCGCTCAAATACGGTCCCCACTGTCGCCAGTCGGCGCGGCGCTCGCGGTGTGCCCGCAGTCGTTCGTGTTCGGCGGTCGGCATGATCTCCCCCAGAGATTGTTTTTGGATGGCATGCCCGCCTATCTTCGCCGCTCTCGTCTCTTGTTTCTGTAAGTGCTCTGCCAGAGGGTTGTGGACACGGATCGGAAGGAACACAGATATTTCTGAATCCGTGTTCCTTCCGATCGGCGTCCACAACCTCATTCGCTGTCCCCAGTCCCTAATCCCCAACCTCCAGCATCGCCACCGCGTACGGCAACAGGCGCAACGACGTCTGTCCGTGGGCGGGATCGATGGGGGGACGGGTTTCGTTGCGGTAGGCTTCGGGCGTGGACATGGCGGCGCGGACGTTGTGCTCGTTGAGCATCCGCACGAGGACGCGTTCGCCGCCGTGGTGGATGGCGACTTCCTGCGCTTCGTTGGTGAGGTTGGCCACGAGGACGCGGATCTGCCCGTCACGCTGGAAGGCGAAGCCGGTGACTTTGTCCGCGGCGCTGCTCTCGGCGAAGAGGACAGGCGATCCCGCGCAGCGCGCCACGTCGGCGAGGACGTGGTAGAGCGGGAAAACTTCGCCCGCCCGCGAGGGGAAGCCTTCGGGCAGCGGCGATCCGGTGACGCTTTCCAGCACGCCGCGCCAGCCTACCGTCTCATAGTAGGTGACGATCTGCACGCTGCTTTCGGCCATCGACTTGAGGCTGCCCACCGTCCATGCAGCGGCGAAGAGCGACATCTGGCGCACGTCCACCTGGCTGGGCAACTCCCCGGCGACGTCTTCTTCCGTTCCTGTGGCGTTGGGGTTGAAACGCGGACGGAGCGTGATAGGCGTCACCGCGATGGGGCGACCGGCGGCCAGGAAGCGGGCGCTTTCCACGGTGACGGCCTGCACAGGCAGCGTTTCCATGAGCGAGCGGTTGTCGAAGGCGTGGACCTGCGGGTTGAGCGAATAGCAGATCAGGTCGAGGGCGGCGGCGGGCGGGCGCTCGCGGTTGAGTTCGGTGAAGTAGGCGTTGGTCCCCGCGCCGAAGTCCACGTGATCGTAGTCGCTCAGGTGACGCCGCGCCAGGTCGATCCACTGGGCGTCGATGCTTTTGCCGTCGCTGTGGTAGATCAGCCAGTGCTGCACCGGTGGCCGTAGATCGTTGACCACCCCGCGCAGCGTCGCCAATTCGCCGTCGGCTTCATCCGAAAGATGCAGCGCGATTTCGAGCCTTGCGCCGATGGCGTCGGCTTCATCCACGGCACGGCGCAGTTGGTCTTCCCAATCGGCGCGGGCGAAGTCCACGTCCACGCGCAGGTGCGAGAGGTGCATGGCGCGCAGCCGCTCGATCTCCTGCCGGTCGAGGACCATCTCCTGGCTGGACAGCCCCAGCCCAATGCGCGGCATTTCGCCCACGGCGCGGCGTTCGATGTTCATGTGGATTGGGTCGGCGGCGCTGCTCGTCTGCGTGGACGGTTCGCCGTGCAGGCGCAGGCTGATCTGTTGTTTCACTGGCGTGCCTGCGCTGATTTCGGCGGGGAAGGGCAGGCCCAGCGGCGTGCAGTAGGTTTTGTACGAGGCGTCGGTCCAGTTGCGCTGGTCTTCCATCTCGAAGGTGTCGCCGTCCATGCGCACTTCGGCTTGAACGTTATCCTGCACGGTGTGGCGGATGGCGCGCAGATCGAAGAAGGGCTGATGTGGCGAGATACGCTGCGGGAATTGGCTGTCTTCGCTGCTGCCGTCCACGTGTTCCACGGTACAGGCTGCGCCGGCCAGGTGCGCCGGGTGGAGGACGCAAAAGCCGATGCGGTTGCGCAGGAAAGTGGACCGGGCCGCGCCGTCCATCGCAAAGGTGATCGTGCCGTCTGCCGCGCCGTGGATCGTCCCCTGCCAGTGGAAATCGATGTCGTCCTGGCGGTGGTCGGCACTGTAGGTGACGTGGAAACTGTCGCCGTTGTCCTCGAGCTGCACGTCGGAAAGGACAAGCGGGATCGTGTTCCAATTGCGGTCGCGCACGGCGACGTAGACGCGGTTGAGGATCTCCCGATCTCCCAGGCGGATGGCGCGCAGGTCACCGGCGCTGTAGAGAACAGTGAGCGGCCCGGCGCGCAGCGTGCGTTCCTCGGGCAGGGGTGCGTCCACGCCGTAGCGGAGCACGTTGACGGTTCGATCAGCCATGTGGGGTTGAGTCCTCTCTGGGTTTCGGCTATTCATCTCGTTGTGGAGTGAGCATCCTCAGATGCGGCTTTACTCGTATGGAGCCGCATCTGAGGATGCTCACTCCGCTCTTAACCTAATGACATTGGCTTACATGCTCGCAGTTCTCGACGTGACACGCAAATAGTAGCCGTCGGGATCGACGAGGCGGAAGTCGACGAGTCCCCACGGTTGGCGCTGGAGCGGGGTGACGGGCCAATTTTGGGATTCGACATGGGCGTGACGCGCCTTTACGTCGTCCACTTCGAGCACAATTTCGATGCCGCGGCCGGGGCGTTCGTGCTCGGCGATGAAGATCGGGTGATCCTCCGGCAGAAACGAGCGCCGATTGAGCGAGAGGACCACCGATCCCTGGCGCAACGGCGTATAGCCGTCGCCGTGTTGGTCATCGGCGGCGAAATTGAGGACGCGGGTGTAGAAATCGCGCGAGGCGGCGATGTCCGCGACAAAGAGTTCGAGGCGAAGGGTCATGTTGGGGGCGGGCATGGTTGGTTCTCCGTTGTAAATATCTGTTTTTGCCACGCTAAAGCAACCAGACGATCCCCGCGACGACAAGACCCACGACGATGGACAGCGTTGTGCCGACCAGGAAGCCGCGGAAGTGGAATCCGAAGTCTTTGTAGGCGGCCATGCCTTCGCTGCCAGGGATCATGATAAACTTTGGCGTAATCAAGCAAAAGATCAGCCAATCCAGGATCAAGAGATCAAACAGGTTGAAGACAAAGACGACCCCGGCGGCGTTGAAGAACAGTTGCACGAACGAAACCGCATCGCCGCTACGTTGCTCCAGCAGCCACGTCGAGAGCAGCGGCGCAACGAGTAGCAACGCCAGGAACGGCACACCAATGAGCAAAGACAGCCGACCTTCGCGCTCGGTCTTGGCGGGAACGCGTTCTTGGATGGCCTTCGGGTAGTCGCCGAGCATGATACGCGGGTTGATAAGCATGATGCCAAGCAGGTAGATTGTCGAAATCGCCGATAGGATGATGCCGTCAAGGAGTGTACGAGTAACGTTGGGCATCTGGGTTTTCTCCGAGCAGACCTTGAACGATGCGAACGGCATTGCCGACGCCATCTTCCGTCCGAATGATCTGACCTAACGCGTCTGCTTTGCGCTGCATCTCCTGATCCGTTGACGCCTGCCGAATTGCCGTGGTCAGTGCTTCGGATGTAAGGGTTTTCTTCGACAGCGGTTTTACGCCGACGCCAAGTTGATGCGTCATTCTGCTCCAAAATGGTTGATCGCTGAAAAAAGGGATCGTGACCTGTGGCTTCCCTGCTCGGAAGGCATCCGCGGTTGTGCCTGCGCCGCCATGATGGACGATCACCTTCATCCGTGGGAAGAGCCAGCTATACGGGCATGATGTCAACTGGAAGATGTTGTCGGGCAGCGTTACGTCCGCGTTGGTATCTTCGTTCGCCAACAGTACGCCTCGTTCGCCTGTGGCGGCCAGTGCATCAATGATGATCCGGCGCGTTTCTTCAGGATCTCGTTCCGTCATGCTGCCAAAGCCGATGAAGACCGGAGGTTCGCCGGTAGCCAGGAATTCCACCAAGTCCGATGGCGGTGACCATCCATCCGGCTCATTGAGGAACCAGTAGCCCGGCACATGGATCGAGTCGCTCCAATCTGCCGAAGGAGGAATCAGGTGCGGGCTGAAGCCCAACATCACCGGCATTTTCCGCTGCGTAATGATGCGCCAAATGGCCGAGCAGAGGATCTTCGCCAAGCCCAACCGGTTGACGCGCACATCGTTGACCAGTGGACGGAACAACTGCCAGACCGTCTGGATCATGATCTGGTGTGTGAGCCGGTTGTAGAGCGAACGCCCTGGCACATTGGGGATGGGCGGCACAAATGCGCTGGGCAGTTCCTTCATCGGAATCACCGATTGCACATACGAAAACACCGTGGAGATCCCCAATTTCTCACACACGTCGTACCCACCATACTGCGTGAGCGGATTAAGGATGCCAACTGCCGCACCGTCCAGCGCCGACTGCATCCCGTCTATCGCTTCGTAATACAGTGGACGCATCAGCGCGAAGACGCTGCGCAGCATCTTGAGTGGGTTCTTTGTATCCAGCATTGCCCGCGCTTCGTCACTGCGCGCCAGAGCCTGCACGTCCATGTCGGCGAGTTGGTGAAATTCGACGCCGTATTGCGTCACAAACGGTTCATAACTCGACGCCGTCGCCAAGCGCACGTGGAAGCCGGCGGCCTGGAATCCCCGCGCCAGCGCCAGGTAAGGCTGCACCTGTCCTCTCGAACCCAAGGCCATGATGGTGATGATAGGGGCCATCGGCTACCTCTGATGTTCCATGATGATTTGAGATGGACTAAACGTTGTCTTGCGCCCGATCCTGCGGCCAATAGCCCAGGATCTCTTCGGTGTGATTCATGTCGACCCAACGGTAGCGGTTGTCGGAGACGGCATAGCAGACGTCGTAGATCGGCTTTTCTGTGGCGATGAGGGCGCGCTCGGTGATGTTTGTCACGTCGCGGTGACTGCACCACACCGCCTGCGATGCTGGGCCGCCGGGCGCGTTGTTTTTGTTGACGCCGCCGATGCGCAGGCAAACGATGGAAATGTCATAGCGATCGACGTAGGTGCGGCAGTAGGCTTCGGCCCACACTTTGCTGGCCGAGTACGGTTCGGTGGGGCGCACGGGATCGAGGTGCGTCACCATCGGCACAGGATCGGGGACGTCGTCGAGTCGTCCTTCGCGGATAGCGCGGTAGGGGTCCTGGTAGGTGTAGTAGCCCCACGTCGTCATGATCGAACTGGCGTAGACCAAACGCTTGACGCCCGCCAAGCGGCACGCTTCCAGCACGTTGTGCGTACCGCGGATGTTGCTGTTGAGCACGTCGTCGAACGAGGCGTCGGGGTTGGGGACGGCCCCGATGTGGATCACCGCGTCCATGCCTTCGATGGCGCGGGCCACAGCGTCGGCGTCGGCCAGATCCGCGATCATGAAATGGTCATCGGGCAGGCGCAGGACGCTTTCGGCGTCGGCGCGCACCGAACTCATGGTGCGCCGTCCGCTGCCGTAGACGTCATAGTGTTCAGGTTGGGCGTGCAAATGGCCGTAAACGAGGTTGCCGATGAGTCCGTAGACGCCGGTGACGTGTACTTTCAAGGGTGTGGGCATTGGATTCCTCTTTGGGGTGGGAGGTTGTATGGTGCTACCATTTACCCGACCCCAAGCCAGATAGAAACCGACGATTCTTCTGTTGTACACTACAATTTAGACATGCCAATACAACGTCATCTCCCTCCACCCACGAATCACGCAACACGAATCACGGACAAACCTATGAAAATCACAAAGATCGAATCACTCACGTTCGACCGTCTTCCTCGCCTGTTGCTGGTGCGCGTCCACACGGACGATGGCATCGTGGGCCTGGGCGAGACCTACGACAAGGTCCCCGGTTCGTTGGGCGCGCTGCATGGCACGCTGGCCCCGATCCTGCTGGGGAACGATCCTCGCGACATTGAGCGGCTGTGGAATTTCAGCTTTGACACGATCCTCTACCACGGATTCGCCGGGGCCGAACTGCGCGCCCTTTCCGCCGTGGAAATCGCCCTGTGGGACATCTTGGGCAAGTCTTTGGGGACGCCGGTGTATCGTCTGCTGGGCGGCGCGGTGCGCGACCGCATCACCACCTACAACACCTGCATCGGTCACGGCGAGTACAACGATTTCGAGCGCTTTCAATAGCGACGCTGGCGCGCTGGCCCTGAAATGAGCGAGCAGGGCATCCGCGGCGTCAAGATCTGGCCCTTCGACAAATACAGCGAACGCAATTTGGGGCAGTCCATCTTCAGCGAGGAGATCGAACGAGGATTGGAGCCGGTGCGCAGCATCGCAATGCCGTGAGCAACGATTTCCGCATCGGCATCGAGTGTCATTTCCGTTTCAACTGCGCCGCTATGGAGCAGATCTGCTACGCGCTGGAGCCGTACAACATCTACTTCATCGAAGAGGTGCTGCGCGCCCCCAACTACGAGGAAATCAAACGCCTGAGCGAAAAGACACGCATCCCCATCGTGGGCAGCGGACACTGCTCAGCCGCTGGCAGATGCGCGATTGGATCGCGTCCGGCGCCAGCCAGATCGCCATGACCGACGTCGCGTGGACAGGCGGCATCGCCGGGGCGAAGCGGTTGGCGTCCATGGCCGAGGCGTTTGGGCTGCCGCTCGTCCTGCACAATGCCGGTGGGCCGATTTCGCACGCCGCCAACCTGCACGTGGCCGCCAACATTCCCAACCTCTTCGAGATGGAGACGGTGCGCGCCTTCTACCGCACTGCTTCCGTGAACTCACCGATCTCGACGTGCAGATCGAAGACGGTCACACCGCCCCGCCCGCAGACCGCCCCGGCCTGGGCATCGATCTCAACCCCGACCTGTGGCAGCGACGACCTGCGTGCAGGTGAGCGAGGTGAGGCAAAGCCGTGGGCGTGCGCACGATGGGCGATAGCTGGAGCAAGCCCGACATCCGGCTGTAACTCCTACTTAGGAACTCTGCCATCCTGCTCGTCCTGAAATCCGTGTCCAAATCTCACCATCTTGCGCTCGTCCGTTTTCTAGGTTAGATCTGATTAGCAGGTCAACGCGCCGAAAACCAGTCACAACCGGGGATCGGTACGATGCTGGCACTCATCACGTTGAATAACAGAAAACCTGCCGGGTTGCGGAAAACCCGGCAGGTTTGCAGAAAGGACACCCCATGCTCACGCTCTTTGAGAAGATCCTGTTTGTGGTCGCGGTGGCGGCTGCGCTCTCCTTCGGCTATGTCCATTTCAATCGCGTCTACCAGGTGATCCGCCGCGGCAAGGGCGAGATGCCGGGGCGCGGCGAGTTGGTGGGGCGGCTGGTGGGCGCGGGGATCGAGTGGCTGTCTTTGCGACCGGTGTGGAAGACGCGCACGATCAGCAGCATCTTCCACGCCATGATCGCGTGGGGCTTCGTCTTCTACTTCCTCGTCAACTTTGGCGACGTGTTGCAGGGCTACTTCCCCATCCGCTTCCTGGGCGACGGGCCAATCGGCGTCGCCTACCGCTTCCTGGCCGACATTCTCACCATGTCGGTGCTGATCGGCATGGTCTACTTTCTGCTGCGCCGCTTCGTCTTTCACAGCGAGGCGCTGACCTACCGCGACAACATCATGTTAGCGGACAAGGTCAAAGCGGGCGGTATCCGCCGCGATTCGCTGATCGTGGGGCTGTTCATCCTCTTCCACGTGGGCTTCCGTTGGATCGGCGAGAGCTTCACCATTGCGCTGGAGCGGCTGGAAACAGGCGCGGGCGACGCGGCGCAGCCGTTCGGCTCGCTGCTCAGCCTGGCCTGGGGCGGGCTGTCCGAAGGTGCACTGCACGTAGGCCAACACGTGGGCTGGTGGGTGGCGCTGGGGCTGATCCTGGCCTTCATCCCCTACTTCCCCTACACCAAGCACTTTCATCTGATCATGGCGGGCGTGAATTTCCTCACGCAGCCCAAGCGCACGTCTTTGGGGACGTTGGCGCCTGAAGATTTCGAGGACGAAACCATCGAAGCGTTCGGCGTACAGAAGCTCGAAGATCTGCCGTGGACGAATCTGGTGGACGCCTACGCCTGCATCATGTGCAACCGCTGCCAGGACGTCTGCCCCGCCTACCTCACCGGCAAGGAACTGTCACCGTCGGCGTTGGAGGTGAACAAGCGCTACTACATCAACGAGCACATGGCAGAAATCGCCGGCGGCGGTGAGACGATCCCGCTGCTCGACTTCGCCATGAGCGAATCGGCCATGTGGGCGTGTACGGCCTGTGGGGCGTGCGTGGACATCTGTCCTGTGGGCAACGAACCGATGTTCGACATCCTGTACATGCGCCGTCATCAGGTGTTGGTGGAAAACGAATTCCCCAAGGAATTGAAGACAGCTTTCCGCGGCATGGAGCGCAACGGCAACCCGTGGAATCAGCGCAGCGGCGACCGCATGAACTGGGCCGGCGACCTGGAGATCCCCACCGTGGAGGACAACCCCGACTTCGAGTTGCTGTGGTGGGTGGGCTGCGCGCCATCCTACGATCCACGCGCTCAGCAGACGGCGCAGGCGTTGGCCAAGGTGCTCAACCATGCGGGCGTCAACTACGCCATCCTGGGCGAAATGGAAAGCTGCACCGGCGACGCCGCCCGCCGCGCCGGCAACGAGTATCTTTTCTACGAAATGGCAAAGGCCAACATCGAAACGCTCAACGAAGTGAAGCCCAAGCGCATCGTTACCACCTGCCCGCACTGTCTGCACACGCTGGGCAAGGAGTACGGCCAATACGGCGGCCACTACGACGTGATCCACCACACGCAGTTGCTCAGCGAGTTGACCGCGGCCAAGAAGATCCAGGTCACCGCCAACGGCGACGCCGACACCATCACCTTCCACGATCCCTGCTACCTGGGCCGACACAACGGCATCGTCGACGCGCCCCGGTCCGCGTTGGCGGGCATCGGCGTGGACGTGGTGGAAATGCCGCGGCACGGCAGCGGGTCCTTTTGTTGTGGCGCGGGCGGCGCACAGATGTGGAAGGAAGAAGAACACGGCGAAGAGTCTGTCAACGCCGCGCGCTACGCCGAAGCCAAAGCCACCGGCGCGGGGACGATTGCAGTCGGCTGTCCTTTCTGCCTGACGATGATGACCGACGCCGCAACGACGGCTGGGGACGGGGTGGCGGTGAAGGATGTGGCGGAGTTGGTGGCGGAGCGGTTAGCGAACCTCAAACCTACCTCCAATCCCAAGAACCCAACTACAACGCCCGCCTGCACATGCTGGGCCAATCCTGGAATGGACCCGGCTACCACGCGCATCCCAAACGGCACGTGGGTACACCCCACCCGCACCGCATTGGACTATGCCCTGGCCCTCCTCTTCAGCGAGGACGCCGCCCACCACGCCCGCGCCGCCGATGTGATCGCGAAGACGCTCACGCTGCAAGATGTGGATCCCACCAGCCCCACCTACGGCATCTGGCCCTGGCTGCTCGAAGAATCGCTGGCCGAGATGGCCCCACCCGATTGGAACTGGGCCGATTTCTGCGGCATGCGGCTGGCGCTGATCCTGGCCGATCACGCGGACAGGCTGCCCGCCGATCTCGTCCAATCCATGCGCGTGCATTTGGGACACGCTGGCTGGTCGATCTTCCGCCGCAATGTGCGCCCCGGCTACACCAACATCGCCATCATGGGCGGGGGTGACGCTGGCCGCCGGTGAGCTGCTGGCCGAGCCGCGCCTGGCCGACTACGGAAGACGCCGTCTGTGCCGCGTGGTGGAACACACCGAACAACACGGCGGCTTCAACGAGTACAACAGCCCCACCTACACCGTCGTGGTGCTGCACGAGTGCGAGAACATCCTGCATCTGGTCGAAGACGCACAAGCCCGCGCCGACGCCGAAACGTTGCGCGTCTTCGCCTGGGAAACCATCGCCGAGCACTTCCACCCCGCCACCCAACAGTGGAGCGGACCCAACAGCCGCGCCTATACAGACCGTGTGCCCGCCAGTCTGTGTGGCTACCTCACGGCGCAGACCGGCGTCGAGATCCGTCCCCACCCCGACGCACCAGACCGTGGCAGCGAACTGCCCCTGCCCTATCACCTGCCTTGCCCGCCCCACCTGACCGAACGCTTCCGCACGTTGCCTCAGCCCGAGATGACCATCGAACGCCGCTTCATCACCGGCGTGACGAGGAAAGCACGGTGCGCGGCGTCACCTGGCTGGGCGCGGACGCCACCCTGGGCAGTGTCAACCACGACTGTTTCTGGACGCAGCGTCGCCCTGTCCTCGGCTACTGGCGCACCGACGGCGACCCCGCCGTGGTGCTGCGTCTGCGTTTCCTCAAAGACGGACAGGACTTCTCCTCGGCCTACGTGCGCAACGTGCAACACGGACGGCGCATCCTTTCCGCCGTCAACCTGCTCACCGACCGCGGGGACTTCCACATCTCGCTCGATCGCCCCGCCGATGGCCGTTTCACCGGCTCGGATCTGCGCCTGCGCTACGAGTTGACCGGTCACGGTGTCACGGCGCGGCAGGTGCGCGACGGCGTCTACGAACTGGCTGCGGGCAACCATCGCGCCGTGATCCACACCGCGCCCGGCCAGTTCGGCGAGCACGCCGTCACCTGGCGGCTGGGCCAAGACGAAGGACGCGTCTTTCTCGATGCCGTCTGCTACACCGGTCCCGAAATGACCTTCGATCCGGCCGAGATCGTCCCTGTCCGCCTGGCTGCGGGGACGGAACTACTCCCCCACAACGCGCCCATCACCGAACACCCCGTCAACATCGACCTTTCCACAGAAGAAAAAGCCGTTGCGCGTTGGGGAGAGGACGCGATTGAGGTGCCGACGCGGGCGCATAAGTATCAGGCGTAGGAGATGATGGGATGATGAGGATGATGAGACTCGACGAACATCATCCTCATCATCCCATCATCTAGCCTTGCCCTAGTAACCCAGTAAACCAATCACCAAGTAACTGAGTCCCCCACTCTCACTCCCAGAAAGAGGTTCTTCTCATGCTCCACCAACGCTACTCTCTCGAAGATCTGTCTCAACTCCTGCTGCCACGGGATCGCTTCCAGCCTTTCCCCACCATCGAGGACCGCGCCGCCTGGGCGTCTCTGCCCGACGCGGTGAAGGCCGCACATGTGGGCCGCGGCGAAGAATTCTTGGGCTTCGACTTCCCGCCGTTGCCCGCCACGCTCTTTTTGCAGTACTCGCGCATGGGCAACCGCCGCAACTACGAAAAGCCCCACTTCATCCGCCGCGGCGCAGTGGAACAACTGGTCACCGCCGAGTGCATCGAAGACAAAGGACGCTTCCTCGACGACATCGTCAACGGCGTCTGGGCCATCTGCGAGGAGACGTACTGGGGGGTGCCTGCCCACATCCGCGTGCAGCGCGCCGGCAACACCCTGCCCGACGTAGACGAACCCACCGTCGACCTCTTCGCCGCCGAAACCGGCAACCTGCTGGCCTGGGTCTACTACCTGCTGGGCGACCGCCTCGACGCCGTGTCGCCGCTTGTCCGCCGGCGCATCGAAAGTGAGATCGACCGCCGCATCCTCACGCCGCTCTTCGAGCGCGACGACTTCCACTGGATGGGCTTCAAACTGCGCCCCGGCGACCGCCGCGTCAACAACTGGAACCCGTGGATCTGCTCCAACTGGCTCTCTGCCGCCCTGCTCATGGAAAACGACGAAGATCGCCGCCGCCAGACGGTCCACAAGATCATGCGGGCGCTGGACCAATTCGTCGATCCCTACCCCGAAGACGGCGGCTGCGACGAAGGCCCCAGCTATTGGGGACGCGCCGGCGCGTCGCTCTACGACAACCTCGATCTCTTCGTCAAAGCCACCGACGGCGCAGTTGACCTCTTCGGCGAAGACAAAGTGCAGGAGATCGGGCGCTTCGTCTACCGCGCCCACATCGCCGACGACTACTACCTCAACTTCGCCGACGCCCCCGCCCTCGTCTACCCCGACGGTGTCCTCGTCTACGGCTACGGCCAACGCATCAACGATGAAAAAATGATGGCCCACGGGCGCTACCTGATCGGGCGGCAAGGACTGCACCAAAAAGGCTACGGCGCGGACCGCGACATCCGCCAGGTTAACTTCCAACGGCTGCTGCGCGGCCTCTTCATGCTCAACCAAGTCGACGTCACCGACGCCCAGCCGCCCCTGATCCGCGACGCCTGGCTACCCGACATCGAAGTGCTTATCGCCCGCGACCAGGACGGCGCCGCCGACGGCTTCTTCGTCGGCGCGAAGGGCGGCAACAACGCCGAAAGCCACAACCACAACGACGTGGGCAACTTCGTCGTCTACATCGACGGCCTGCCCGTCCTCGTGGACGCGGGTGTCGAAACCTACACCGCCAAGACCTTCGGCCCAGATCGCTACACGATCTGGACCATGCAGTCGGCCTACCACAGCCTGTTGCCCACCGTCGACAGCGTCATGCAAGATCCCGGCTACGACTTCGCTGCCAGCGACGTCAGCTACCGCGCCGACGACGGCACCGCCGAACTCACACTCGACATCGCCGCCGCCTACCCCGCTGCCGCCAAGATCGAGTCCTGGCAGCGCCGCGTCGCCCTGGAGCGCGGCATCCAAGTCACCGTCGAAGACACCTACGCGCTCAGCGCCGCCGCCGACGAGATCACCGCCTGCCTCGTCACCCCCTGCGCCGTGGACGTGAGCGAGCCGGGCGTCGTCCGCTTCGGCGAGCGCCCGATCCTCGATGGCCGCGTCTCCGGCGTGGGGCAGTTCCACTACGACGCCGGCGTCTTCAGCGCCGCCGTCGAAACCGTCCCCCTCACCGACGAGCGCATGGGTGGCACCTGGGGCAGCGAACTCTACCGCGTCGTCCTCACGGCCAAGAACCCGGCGCAGCGTGGGGTGTGGCGCTTCCGGGTGACGAAGTAGCGAGATGATGGGATGATGAGGATGATGGGATGATGGGATGATGGGATGATGGAGTGAGCATCATCTTCATCATCCCATCATCCTCATTATCATTCCCTACAACATGCCAATCAACGAATCCACTCTCTCCACCTATCCCCTCACCCCACCCTTCACCGAATTCATCCCCTCCGGTTCGGGGCTGAACAACCGCGTGGTGGGCGTGCGCTGCGCCGAGGGCGACTTCATCTGCAAGTTCTACCAGACCCACGCCGACCCGGCCACGATCTTGTACGAGCACCGTCTTTTGCATTGGTTGGACCGGAGCGATCTTGCCCTCGCCGTACCCGCGCCCTTGCGCGCCCACGATGGTTCCACGCTCGTTTCCAGCGACCAAGGATGGTTCGCCCTTTTCAAGTACCTCCCGGGGGACCCGCCGGATCGCGTTCGCCTCGATCACATCCACGCCGCAGGTGACGCGTTGGGCCAACTGCACCGTGTCCTGGTGGACTGTCCGTTTGCGGCGCGGCCCAACCTGCACAGCTATGGCGAACTGCGCCGCGTGCATCCGGCCATCCCCGCGCCGCAGACGCTCAGCCCCGCCGACGTCGGCCTGCCCGCCACGCCCGAGTGGACCGATCTCTTCACCCGTTGGCGCGCCGACGTCGCCGACCTCGAAGACTTTGTGCGCGACGTCTACGTGCACCTGCCTTGGCAGATGACCCACGGCGACTACACCCCCGGCAACATCCTCGTCCGCGAAGACCGCGCCAGCGCCGTCCTCGACTTCGACATGGCCCAGCCCGACGCCCGCGCCATCGACATCGCCGCCGGTCTCAAATACAGCATGAACATTCACGATCTCAATTCCACCAAAAATAGAACGCGGATTGAACGGATTGGGCAGATCCCAGCGGATCAAAATCCAGAAAATCCGCCTGAATCCGCCGAATCCGCTCAATCCGCGTTCTATCTCGATCCACTTGCATTCGGGACAGCTTTCTGGCAGGGTTATACCCAGTGGGTCACCCCCACCGACGCCGAAATCGCCGCCATCCCCAACCTGATTCGCCTGCGCAACGCCGTCTCCGCCATCTGGTGGCTAGGGCGCGGCCTCGCCAACGGCGACATCAGCCGCGGCGTGCGGCGCATACAGGAAATGCAAACAACGAAGGAGTGGATGGGGGAGAATGATGATGAGATGATGAGGATGATGGGGTGATGCTTGACCAACCTGGCGGGTTTTCTGTAACCCGCCGGGTCTGGGCAATGAAAAACCCGCCAGGTCTTCTGTGACCTGGCGGGTTCGTCGGGTAACCTGGCGGGTGGGGCTACAGGCGCCTGTCGTATTCGTCGGCCTCGACATCGGGCACTTCGACGAGCGCTGCTTCATACGCGTCACGGCTGCCTTGATCGGCCCTGGCCTCGATGTACTCTTCAGTGAGCAGCGCGGAGAGTTTTTCCGCTACAGCGACTGTGATGAATTGGTTAATCGAGATGCCGTCACGTCTGGCGGCATCTTGAAGACTCAATATCAAAGATTCGGGTAGCTGTAGTGTAATCGAAATCATTTTGGCATTCTCTACAGTCGCCAACAGATGATGCTAAGGGTTTTTCGGAATCTCAGTAGTTCACGATTCTCTGGCAAATTGCGGAGGGAGCATCCTCAGATGCGGCTTGTTCCGGTCTAACCGGCATCTGAGGATGCCTACTCCGCTCCGAAATCGTGGACTACTGAATCGGTGAAATCTGTGGATCCACTCTTCTGGGTAATTTACGAGAGAATACTGCCTCCACCTGAACTTGTCAACGAAAGGACACCCCCATGCAAATGACCGTCGAAGTCGGCCCTCGCTTGACCGACGAAGAATTCTTCACCGAACACGTGGACACATCCCGCCCCGGCCTCGCTGACCTGCCCGCGGCCATGGGCGCGGGCGACTACGCCGCCGCCCGCCGCATCTTCGCCGCGGACGCGCGCGCCTCGCTGCAACCGGAGCGCTTCCTGCGCATCAACCGCCGTTTCCTCAACGCCACGCACACGTTGCCGGGCGAATCGGTGGAAGCCGCCGCCGACCGCATCCTCAACCTCAACATCGTCTCGTGCAGCACGCCCAGCCAGTTCAAAGACGAGGTCGATTGGTTCTCGAACCCCACCTTCAACCAATACAAAGAGTGGACGTGGCAGATCAGCCGCCACCCCGATTGGGCGCTGTTGGGCGAACGCTACCGCGACACCGGCAACGAACGCTTCGCCGAAGGCTTCGTCAAACTCTTCCAAAGCTGGGTGCGGCAGACGGGCGTGGAACCGCTGGATTCGTTTGGCGGCGACACCAAGGCGTGGCGCACCATCGAGTGCGGCATCCGCATGGGCGGATCGTGGCAGTGGGCGCTGCACAGCTTCTACAACTCGCCCCACTTCACCGACGACGTGCTGGTGGACTGGTACAAATCGGTGTGGGAGCACGGCTGGCGGCTGCGCCATCACCACCGCACCCACAACTGGCTGATCATGGAGATGAACGGCCTGGCCCAGATCGGCATCCTCTACCCGCAGTTCGCCGAAGCGGACGAGTGGCGGCACTACGCCTTCGACGTCCTCGTGCGTGAGATGGGCGATCAGGTCTACGCCGACGGCATGCAGTACGAGCTGTCCACCGGCTACCACCAGGTGAACATCAACAACTACCAGTGGCTGTGGGATGTAGCTGAAGCCTACAACGTGGACGTCCCCGCGGCGTTCCGTGATGGGCTGGAACAGATGCACGCCGCCAACGTCAAGCTGATGATGCCCGACGGTCGCCTGCCCGATATCAACGACGGCGGCTGGCACCTCGTCTCTGTGCTCATGCAGCGCGCCGCGGACCTCTACCCCGCCCGCGAGGACTTCCGCTGGGCCGCCACACGCGGACGCGCCGGATCGCCGCCCAGCTACGATTCCATCGCCCTGCCCTACTCCGGCCTCTTCGTCATGCGCAGCGGCTGGGACGAGGACGCCGTCTACGCCTTCTTCGACGGCGGGCCGTTTGGCTACGCCCACCAGCACGAAGACAAACTCAACCTGCTCGTCCACGCCCACGGGCGGCTGCTCGTCACCGAGGCGGGCAACTACGCCTACGACACGTCGGAAATGCGCCGCTATGTGCTTTCCACGCGCGGACACAACACCATCCGCGTCGACGGCGAAGACCAAAATCGCCGCATCAACTTCGACCGCAGCGTGCCGCCGGTGTTGGATCAGGATGCGGGCGCGTCCTGGCACAGCGAAGAAAGTTACGATGTCGTCGTCGCCAAGTATGACGAAGGCTACGGTCCAGACGCCACACACAGCCTCACCCACCGCCGCAAGGTGATCTTCCTCAAAGAAGGCGTCGAAGACCAGATCGGTCCCTGCTTCGTCGTTGTGGATCGCCTCGATCCCCAGGACGGCGACCCGCACGAGATCGAGATCCTGTGGCACCTCAACACCGGCATGCCCACGCTGGACGGTGTGCGCGTGGCAAGCGAGGACGACGCTGTGGCCAACGTGGCCATCGTCGCCGCGGCGGAGGCGGAATTGGCGGCTGAGGTTGTCCACGGGCAAGAGGAGCCGGAGTGGCAGGGTTGGCGTTCGTTCGGCCATCACCAGCAGGGCGAATTCGAGCCGATCCCCACCATCATCTACCGTGGGGCCGCGGCAGAGCCGACGCGCATCGTCACCCTGATCACGCCGCTGGAGCCGGGCAAGGTGAGCACTGTGGCGGCTGTCCACGCGGCCACGGATATCGACGCCCGGGATATCGAAATCGAGTTACTGAGTGGGAAAACCGTGAAGATCAACGAAGGGGACTATCCATTCGAGGGATAATGCAACTGAAATAGAACGCGGATTGAGCGGATTCAAACGGATTTTTCTGAAAGAAATCCGCCCAATCCGCGTTCTATTCTTCTGTCTTTACGCCATACCCAACACCTTGAACATGAAAGCGTACTCGAACGCCATCTCTTTGAGGTAGTCATACCGCCCCGAAGGACCGCCATGCCCAGCGCCCATGTCGGTTTTGAGCAGGAGCAGGTTGTCGTCGGTTTTGAGGGTGCGCAGTTTGGCCACCCACTTGGCTGGTTCCCAGTATTGCACACGCGGATCATTCAATCCTGCGGTGGCGAGGATGGCCGGGTAGGCTTTGGCTTCCAGGTTGTCGTACGGCGAGTACGATTTCATGTATGCGTAGTAGACGGGATCGTTGGGGTTGCCCCATTCTTCGTACTCTGGCACCGTGAGCGGGATCGTGGGATCGAGCATGGTGTTGATCACGTCCACAAAGGGGACCCCTGCGATGACACCGGCAAAGAGATCGGGGCGCAGGTTGGTCACCGCGCCCATGAGCAGGCCACCGGCGCTGCGCCCGTTGATCACCAGTTTGTCGGGACGGGTGTAGCCTTCGGCGATCAATTGCTCGGCGCAGGCGATGAAGTCGGTGAAAGTGTTCTTCTTGTGCAAGAACTTGCCGTTTTCGTACCATTCGCGCCCCATGTCGCCGCCGCCGCGGATGTGCGCCGTAGCAAAGATGAAATCACGGTCCAGCAGCGCCACGCGGTTGCTGTCGAAGCCGGGATCGTAGCTAGATCCGTAGGAACCATAGCCGCGCAGCAGCATGGGCGTGCTGCCGTCGAGGACGAGATCACGGCGATAGACCAGCGAAATCGGCACGCGCACGCCGTCGGGGGCGGTGGCCCACAGGCGTTCGGTCACGTAGTTGGCGGGTTTGTAGCCGGGGACTTCCTGTTCTTTGCGCAGGAGTTGGTAGCGGCCGTCCATGCTGTAATCGTAGGTGGTGGGCGGCTGCACTGGCGACGAGTAGACGTAGCGCACAAAGCCGCTCTCGTAGTTGGGATTCCAGCCGCGGCTGTAGGTGTACACAGGATCGTTGAAACTGATGCGATGACCGTTGCCCGTGCGCAGGTTGTGTACGCGGATGTTGCGCAGGCCGTCTTCGCGCTCGTGCAACACCAGATGCCCCTGGAACGCCTCGATGGCGTCGACCTTGACGGCAGGACGATGGGCGATGAATTCGGTCCAATTGTCGCGTCCTGGCGCGGAGGCGGGCGTCGCCATCACGCAGAAGTTCTTGGCGTCCCAGTTGGTGAGAATGAAGAAGCGTTCAGCGCCTTCGTCGTCTACGTGGTGCGCCACGCTGTACTCGTGGTTGGCGCGGCGCGGTTCGATCACTTGGGGGTGGCGTCGGGTTGATCGGCGTCGATGTAGTGAACTTCGCGCGCAGTGTGACCGTACACGGTGACAAAGATATAGCGTCGGCTCTTCGACTTGTCGAGCAGGAGTTCGTAGATCTCGTCATCCTCCTGTAAGAGCAGCGCGTCCATCGCCGGATCCGTTCCCCGCACGTGACACCAGAGCTTATCCGGGCGTTTGGCATGATCGAGGGTGGTGTAGTAGAGCGTGTGGTTGTCGTTGCCCCATTCCAGGCCATAGTAGGTGTTGGGGATGGTGTCGGGCAGCAGGCTGCCGCTTTCCAGATCCTTGATGCGCAGGGTGTAGACTTCGGAGCCGTCGGTGTCGATGGCGTAGGCCAGATACCGGTGATCGGGGCTGACGGCAAAGTTGGCCATGCGTAGGTAGTCGTGGCCCTGGGCCAGTTGGTTGAGATCGAGCAGAATCTCCTCCGCGCTGTCCATGCTGTTGTGCTTGCGACAGTAGATCTTGTACTGCTTGCCCGCCTCGGTGCGTTCATAGTAGAAGTAGTGATCGATCTGTACCGGCGCCGAGGTGTCTGTCTCTTTGATGCGGCTGCGCATCTCGTTGAAGAGCGCCTCCTGAAGCTGCGCCGTATCGCCCATAACGGCGTTGGTGTGGGCGTTTTCCGCTTCGAGGTAGGCGATCACGTCGGGGCTGGTGCGTTCGCGCAGCCAAAAGTAGTTATCAACGCGCACGTCATCGTGGGTGCGCTGTTCAACCGGCTTCACAGCCGCCACGGGAGGGGTGAGTTGCTTGTCTATCATGCTGTATCCTCATGAATTACGCGCCGAACCCGGAAAAGGACGAAATTTCGGCTCGACGCAACGGGAATAGGGTAGGGTAACGCGTCTGCGCCACATTTTACCCTGAGTTGTACCGCACGACTACCCGCAATTAGACGTGGTGCGAGTCGCTAGTTGCGAGAACGATTGTCACCCGCATACCTGCGTCTGCCAATCAGGCGACAACCTCGCTCATCCACGAAACACGGATCACGAATCACGCATGACATCCCCTACAATTTGCGCTAAGATGGAGCTATCTTCTCGCCACCACCTCACCGGAGCAGACCATGAAAACCCTGACCGTTCTCAAAGCCAAACGATACGGCGTCTACACCTGTCACACCGATCTGGCGTTGCGTGAAGCGCGCGTAAGATGGTCGACCAAGACATCAGCTCGCTTGTGGTGGTCGACGACGGCGGTGTGCTGCTGGGCATCGTGACGCGCGTTGACCTGATGCGGGCGCTATCACGCCGGCGAAAACTGGGGCGATGTCACCGTGGGCAGCGCCATGTCGGCGGACGTGGTCGCCGTCAGCCCTGAGGACACGCTGGACACGGTGATGTCGTTGTTGCTGGAGCGTCACATTCACCGTGTGGTGGTGGTGCGCGAAGAGGACAACGGCCCCCATCCTGTGGCCGTCCTCTCGGCGGCGGATGTGGTCTACCACATGGCGCGGGAGGGGTAGGAATGAGAACATGAAGCTAATCTCTCCAAACGCCGACTTTGTGCCGGAAGTGCGGGTTTCGCTGGGGTTGGTGGTGGGTGGCCTGGTGGCGGTGGGCGCCTTGATCGGGGTGATCGGCGGCACACCGGCGCAGTTTGGGACGAACATGCCGATTGCGCTGGCGATCTTTCTGGCGGCGGCGCTGGGTTGGCTCCTTGGCCGTTGGCGCTACGACGCCGGTTCCTGGTTCCTGGCGCTGAGCTTGATCGGCGTGGTGCTGATCGTACGGCTGGTTCTGAGATGCCCCCGGTGGCCTGGTGCTGTTGGCGCTGCCGACAGCAGTTGGATCGGTGATGCTGCGTCCTCGCGCCGGGGCTGTGTTGGCCACGCTGATCTCTGTGGTTGCTGTGCTCCTTGCGCGACAGGGGACAGCATCAGCGGCGGAAGCGGCAATGAGCCTGGCCGGCGTTTGGGGCATCTATCTTGTGTACTTCGCTGCCTTCCGCTCGGTGGATGGCCTCGTCAGTTGGTCGTGGGCGCATTATCAGCACGCCCAACATTCGCTGGACGAAGTGCGCCGGCCGCTCCACCTGTACCAGACGATGGACGATCTTGCTCATGCCAACCGTCAACTGGCGCTGATGAACCGACGGCTGGCGGCGCAACTGGCGGCGGAAGAGGCGCGCAAGTCGAAGGCGGCGTTTGTGGCCAACGTGAGCCATGAATTCCGCACCCCGCTCAACATGATCATCGGGCTTTCGGATCTCCTCATCGAAACGCCCCACGTCTACGGATCGCAGCTACCCGCCGCCCTGCTCGAAGACCTGGAGATCGTGCGGCGAAACTCGCAACACCTGCTCAGCATGGTCAACGATGTGCTCGATCTGAGCCAGATCGAAGCGGATCGCCTGGCCCTGCACCGCGATCGCGTGGATCTGGCCGACGTTGTGCAAAAATCGGTGGCGGTGGTGCGGCCGTTGCTCAACAAGAAAGAGGTGACGATGCACGTGGACCTGCCGCCCGACTTGCCGCCGATCTACTGCGACGGCACGCGGGTGCGCCAGGTGCTGGTGAATCTGCTCAGCAACGCGGCGCGGCACACCGAAGGTGGCAGTATCCGCGTGGAAGTGCGCTGCGACGAACTCGATGTCACCGTTTGTGTGCGTGACACGGGGCCAGGCATCCCTGCCGAGGACGCGGCGCACATCTTCGAGCCGTTCTACCGGGGTACGTTCGGGGCGCGACGCAACGAAAGCGGCAGCGGCCTGGGGTTGAGCATCAGTCGCCAGTTCATCCAGATGCACCAGGGCGAAATGTGGTTGGAGAGCGAAGTGGGGGTGGGCAGTGCGTTCTTCTTCCGCCTGCCGTTGTTACAGCCAATGCCCAGTGTAGTCGGCGCCGAACGCTGGCTGGTGGAAGACTGGGGCTGGCGCGAACGCACCGAACCGGCCAATCTGCCCGAAGACGCCGCCAAGCCGCGTGTGCTGATCATCGACGAAACCGACGATTTGCAGCAGGCGTTTGCGCGCTTCCACGATCAAATTGTCTATGATCGTGTGGCGACCTTGGCGGAGGCGGCTACTGATCTGGCACGCCTGCCGGCCCAGATGCTGATCGTCAACGCGGCGTCGATGCGGCTTTTGTATGAGCAGGCAGCAGAGGCGCGCCGGATCGAGCCGTTGCTGCCGGTTGTCGGCTGTTGCCTTACCCCCAAGTTAAGCCAGGCGCTGGCCGCCGGTGCAGTAGGACAGTTGCTCAAGCCCATCACCCACGCCGAACTCAACGCAGTGCTGCACGAAATGGAGCCGTCACCGCGCCGTGTGTTGGTGGTGGACGATGACGAAGACGCCCGCCGTCTCTTCAAGCGCATGCTCACCGCGGATCGACCGAACCTGCACGTGAGCACGGCAGGGACCGGCAGCGAAGCATTGCAGCAGATGCGCGAGGTTGTCCCCGATTTGGTGCTGCTCGATATCATGCTGCCCGACATGGACGGCTGGCAGGTGCTGAAGACGAAGATGGCCGATCCGGCGATCCGCGCCATCCCCACCTATTTGTTATCGGCGCAGGATCCGAACCAGGAGCCGCTCTCGACACGGGTGATCACGTTGCAGATGGGGGAATCGTTGCCGTTTCACACGTTGTTGCGTTTTGTGGAGGTGATGCCGGCGCTGCTGGGGCAGGAGAAGACCCTTGCCTAATCTTCGCCGCTTGCGGAGACGGTTAGGGAGGGGTCAACGCGGTATTCAGCGCATGCAACAATTCGCTGCGGCGCACGGGTTTGGCGAGATAGGCGGTTGCGCCCAGGGCCAGGGCCAGTTCCTCTTCCTGGATCACGGAACAGACGATGACGGGGATGGTGCGCCCGATGGGGTGCTGGCGCAGAGTGGTGAGGAGTTCCCAGCCGTCGACGGTGGGCAGCATCACGTCGAGGACGATGGCTTCGGGGCGCAGCGTTTCGACGGTTTCGAGCAGCTTTTCGCCGCCGGTGAGCGCCGTCACCTGGAAGCGGGTCTCTTGCAGGAAGCGCTGGTAGAAGTGGAGCAAATCTTCGTTGTCGTCCACCACGAGGACAGGCACCGGCGGCGCAGCGGGCAGCGAGATGGTCAGCGTGAGTGCATCGCCCTGCGCTGCGACGTCGATTTCGCCTGCATACGCCCCCAGCAGCGCTTGCACAAGTGCGTCCTCAGGTAAATGGTGCAGATCAGCGATTGCCCCTCGCAGAATCACGCGTACAGCAGTGTCAACTTGCACGTCCCCTTCGATTTCGCCTTCCTCCAGATGACGGGACCACTCGGTGATACAGCGCACCAACAGTTGACGCAGGCCCGACGGATGCGCGCTGGCCTGCGCGTTGACGTTTAGCGCGCCCAGGCGTAGGGTCACCCCATTGGCTGCCAACACCGGCGACAGCAGATCCACCACCCGCGCCAGAACGTCAGCGGCATCGGCCACACCTTGGGGAACGTGACGTTCCAGCGCACTCAGCTCCTGCTGGAGTTGGGCCGACCAATCGACCTGGTTTTCGTGGATGGGCGGCTGGCGCTGCCAGAGGATCTGCGCCAGCGCTGCCACGGCGTCGTTCTGTTCGCGGCGGACGTGGCGCGAGGTGATGTGCAGGGCGTCGGCGGTTTCGTCTTGGGTGCGGCGCTGGACGTAGCGCAGGTTGAGCACCTGAAAAAGCCGGTGGGCGCGGGCGGTGGCGGGTGTGGATGGCGGCGGTTCCAACTGGGCCACGGCGTCGATCAGCGCCTGCGACCACTGCATGGGATCGGCGGGTTTGTCTGCACAGAGCTTTTCGAGCAGGGTGGGCGCAGGGCGATGGGCAGGATCGTAGAGATGAACGAGGGCAACTTGGAGTTCATCCACGAAGGCGTCGAAGGTCGTCATGTCCGGTTCATGTCCGCTAGGCGTCCTTGAGGATGTGGGGGAGCATGGCTATAATGCGATCACCTCACAGCATTCTAACATGTCCAAGCAACACCGTTCAATTTAATAGTATAGAGACGGGATTAGTTGCCATGACCAAAGATTCTCGTTTGTCCTCTGCACCGGCGGTGGCGGGTGGCATAGCCGCCGGTAACGCTGTACGCAACACGCCGCGGGTCAAGTCGCGGTGGCAGCGGCTTTTCAACGCGCGTGACCTCAACACGAACCTCAACCTGCTGCTGATGGCGTTGCCGGGGGTGATTCTGCTCTTTGTCTTCGCCTACCTGCCCATGTTTGGCCTCATGATCGCGTTCAAGGACTACCGCTTCAACCTGGGCATCTTCGGCAGCGAGTGGGTGGGGCTGGAGAATTTCCGCTTCCTCTTCGGCACCGATGCGGCGTGGCGCATCACGCGCAACACGATTTTGATGAATCTGATCTTCATCACGATCAACACATCAACGTCGCTGGTGGTGGCGATCCTGCTCAACGAGGTCTTCCGCAGCCGCATGGTGAAGTACTACCAGACGTTGCTCTTCTTCCCTTACTTTATTTCGTGGGTGGTGGCCAGTTACTTCGTCTTCGGGCTGCTCAACGGCAACACGGGGTTGGTGAACCAGGTCTTCGCCAGTCTGGGCCTCGATCCGGTGGTGTGGTATCGGTCGCCGCAGTATTGGCCGGCGATCCTGGCGCTGGCGCACCTGTGGAACGGCCTTGGCTTCGGCAGCATCATCTACCTGGCAGGCATTCTGGGCATCTCGCCCGAACTCTACGAAGCGGCCAAGATCGATGGGGCCAACAAATGGCAGCAGATCCGCTTCATCACCCTGCCCATGCTGGCGCCGCTGATCATCATCCTGACGCTGCTGGCCATCGGCAAGATCTTCAACGCCGATTTTGGCCTTTTCTACTTCCTACCGCGTGACACGCCCATGCTCTACAGCACCACCGACGTGATCGACACCTTCGTCTACCGGTCGCTGGTGGAATTGGGCAACATCAGCATGGCCGCCGCCGCCGGCTTCTACCAGTCGGTGGTAGGCTTCGTCCTGGTGATCCTGGCGAACTGGGCGGTGCGGCGCTATAACGAGGATTATTCTTTGTTTTAGGAGGCCCCATGACAAGCACAACACTCACCCGCCGCAAGCAGTGGAATGTGTACAAGACACGTGAATTGCTGGGCAAGCTGTCGATCCACATGGTGCTCACGTTGATTGGATTGGCGTGCCTGATCCCGATGCTGCTGGTGATTTCGGTCTCGTTTTCCGAGGAGAAGGCACTGGCGGTGCAGGGATACCAATTGCTGCCTGTGGAATTTACCACCTTCGCCTACGAGTACATTTTGACGAACCCACAGCAGATCCTGCAGGCCTACGGGGTGACGATTTTTGTAACCACGGTGGGGACAGCGCTGGGGCTGATTGTCTGCTCGCTGCTGGCCTACCCCCTGGCGCGCAAGGACTTCAAACTGCGCGGCGTGCTCTCGTTCTATGTCTTCTTCACGATGTTGTTTAGCGGCGGCATGGTGCCTTTCTACATTTTGGTGACGCAATACCTGGGCTGGAAAGACAACATCCTGGCGCTGATTGTGCCGTATCTGGCCACGGCGTGGTACGTGCTGATCCTGCGCACGTCCTTTGCACAGTTGCCCACCGAACTGCTAGAAGCCGCCCGCATCGACGGCGCGGGGGAATGGCGCATCTTCTTCCAGATCGTGCTGCCGCTTTCCAAGCCAGTGCTCGCCACCATCGGCCTCTTCTACATCCTGCGCTATTGGAACGACTGGTTCATGGCGCTGTTGTTCGTCAATGATCCGAATCTCTATCCGCTCCAGTATCTGCTGCAAGTGCTCATGCGCAACATCAACTTCCTTTCCTCCAATCCACAGACCATGGGCGAACCGATCCCCACCAGCTCGGCGCGCATGGCAATGGCGGTGTTGGCCTTCGGCCCGGCCCTCTTCGCCTTCCTGTTGCTACAGCAGTACTTTATTCGCGGTATTACGATTGGGAGTTTGAAAGGATAACGTGATACGTGATTCGTGTTGCGTGAGTTGAGGTTGTTGGACACTCGGCTTGGATGGTATCGCGTACAAGAGCAGTATGAAAATGAATGACGCACTATCCAGGCCATGTCTCAAACCAATAGAGCGGCAACGTCCTCAACCCACGCAACACGAATCACGAATCACGTATCACCAAAGGAGGCGCCAACCACAACACCAACTCACGCTCCCCCCACGACGTTCGTGTCCACATTTCCGTTCTCACACAGGAGACCCCACATGCAGAAACGTGCGATGCAGTCGATTTTTGCTTTGTTGTTGATTCTGTCGATGTTGTTGGCGGCGTGTAGCCCCGCAGCGCCGGCCGCCCCCAGCGGCGACAGCAGTGCCGACACCAGCGCCGACAGTGACAGCGGCGTGGTGCAGATCCGCTACCAGTACCCGCGCCCCCCCATGCAAGACCTACAGATGGTGCAGGACGCCCTGAACGAGATGATCACACCGAAGATCGGCGTGGAGCTGATCCTCGAACCCATCGACGGCGGCGTCTACAACGACAAGATGCAACTGGCGCTGGCCTCAGGCGAGGAATGTGACATCATCTTCACCGCGCCGTGGATCAACAGCTACGCCACCAATGTCGCCAACGGCGTCCTCTACCCGTTGGACGATCTGCTGCCCGAACATGCACCCGGCCTGTGGGCCAGCATGCCCGAAACCACCTGGGAAGCCGCCCGCGTCGCCGGCCACATCTACGGCGTGATCAACCAGCAGATCTTCCCCAAGCCCTGGGGCGTCAACGTGCGCAAGGACATGCTGGAGAAGTACAACTTTAGCCTCGACAACGTCACCAAGTGGGAAGACATGGAACCCTTCCTCGAAGCGGTGCGTGACGGCGAAGGCATCAACCCTGTCTACGCCGCTGAGAACTTCACCGGTCTCTACCGCTCCGGCTACTACGGCCACGTGGAGATCGGCGTCCCCGGCGTCACCGTCTACGCCGACGACGAAGATCGCAAGGTCCTCAACACTTTCGAGACACCCGAGTTCAAAGAAGCAGCTGATCTCACCAAGAAGTGGGTCGATGCCGGTTTCTTCGCCCTGGAGCCGCCGCCCGTCGATCAGGCCGACGGCATGTTCCGCGCCGGTCAGTTCGCCATGAACTACCACGTAGAGAAGCCCGGCAACGCCATCGAGAACCAGAACCGCTACGGTTGGGAGTTCGTGAGCAAGAACCTCACCGATCCGTTGATCCTCGACACCGGCGCGGTGACGGCCACCATGAACGGCGTCTGTGCTTCGTCGAAGAACCCCGAGAAGGCCGTTGAAGTGCTGGAACTCTTCAACACCGACATTGAAGTCTACAACACCCTTTCGCGCGGCATCGAAGGCGTCCACTGGGTGTGGATCGACGAAGAAAACAAGGTGATGGGCTACCCCGAAGGCGTGGACGGCTCCACCAGCACCTACAACCCCAACAGCGACTGGATGTTCGGCAATCAGTTCAACGCCTACTACCGCGACGCCCGCCAGGTGGGTGCGTGGGAAGCCACCAAGGCCATGAACGACGGCGCCTTCCCCGCCACCGTGCTGGGTTTCACCGTCAACACCGAGCCGATCAAGACCGAACTGGCCCAGATCAAGGCCGTCTCTGATGAATTCGTCGTCCCGGTGCAAAACGGCTGGGTCGCCTATGACGACGTCGCCGACGATGTCATCGCGCGCCTCAACGATGCCGGTATGCAGACGGTCATCGACGAGATTCAGAAACAGGTCGACGAATGGGCGGCGAACCGCTAAAGCGTTAGGTGATTGGTGATTCGTGATTGGTGATTGGGATCTTGTTGAGCAGCTACTTCCCAGTCAGGCGGCGATTTTCTGCCCCAATCACGAATCCCCAGTCACCAATCACCCCTCTGGAAAAAATCATGATCACACTCATCGCCACCGTCCCCACCGGTGCGCCGCCGCGCTGGGCGGTGATGCAGCGGGCGCTGATCGACCTGATGGATCGGTCAGTTTTTCCTTATTTGGAGAAGTATACCCACCCCGACGGCACACTGATCTGGGCGGACAAATGGCGCAATTCGCGCGACGGGCTGGACGATCTCTACGAAAGCTTCTACAACTGGCCGCTCTTCTACCTGCTCGGCGGCGGGGATCACATGCTGCCGCTGGCCCAGGCCGAATGGGACGCCATCACGCGGCAAGGGGAAGGCTTCGGGCTGGTGGATCGCGAGTACGAGATCGGCTACGATCAGTTCCACCAGGGCGAAAGCTACATCTACTTCTACTTCCTCTGCCTGGCAGACCCCACCAACGCTGTCAACGTGGAGCGGGCCAAACGCTTCGCCGCCTTCTACACCGGTGAAGATCCCGCCGCGCCCAACTACGACGCCGAACACAAGATCATCCGCGCACCGCACAACGGCAGTCGCGGTCCGCGCTGGGGCTTCAGCGACAACGAAGAACCGTCATACGGCTGGGCTGCGGGGATGCGCGTCTACGGCCTGCCCTTCACCGACGTCCCCGGCATCGGCCACTACGACGATCTCAAGGATCCGGCCAATCCCGCCGCATGGGCCAGGTGATGCACGAGCGCATGGGCCAGGGCGACGTGGCGGGCAATCTCATCGTCACCAGCCTGGTGGCCAACGCCTTCCTCCTCACCGGCGAGGACAAATACCGCCAGTGGATCGTCGACTACGTGGGCGCGTGGAAAGAGCGGGCCGCGGCCCAGGGCGGTCTGCTGCCCGACAACGTCGGCCTCTCCGGGCAGGTGGGCGAGCACATGCTGGGCAAGTGGTACGGCGGTCTCTACGGCTGGACGTGGCCGCACGGCTTCTACAACATCGAAATGGCCGCGATTGTGGCCGGAACCAACGCCTTTCTCGTCACCCGAGACCAGAGCTACCTCGATCTGCCGCGTGTGCAGATGGAGAAGATCTGGCAGATGGGCGAGTTCCGCGATCCGCGGCAGTTGGACATGAGCCTGCGCCACCACTGGTTGCGTCAACTGGGCGACAGCGACAACGTCTTCGTCGTCCCCTACCGTTACGGCGACGACGGCTGGTTCGACTGGCAGCCGCTTTCGCCCGTCTACCCCACCGCGATCTGGAACATCACCCAGAACGACGAAGATTGGCAGCGCATCGAAACACTGCGCCAGAGCGAACCCTATGATTGGGCCGAAGTACTCAGCTTCCGCAACAAAGAGGACAACGGCCACGAACAGCCGTGGCTGCGCTTCCTGGCCGGCGACAACCCCGACTACCCCGAACAGATCCTGGCGGCAACGTACGAACAGGTCTGCCGCCGCCTGGAAATGATCCGCGTGGATGAGCAGGATCTCACCACCGTCAACATTCACCACTGGCAAGAGCACAACCCGGTGATCACCGAAGCGCTGGTGCAGTTGACCCTGGGCGGCCCGCAGATCATCTACAACGGCGGCCTGCTGCACTGCCGTGTCCGCTATTTCGACGCCGACCGCAACCGTCCCGGCCTGCCCGCGGACGTAGCCGCACTGGTCAGCAAAATCGAAGACGACCGCACCGTGCTCACGTTGGTCAACCTCAGTCCGTTCCAGACGCACCGCGTGCAGATCCAGGCGGGCGCGTTCGGCGAACACCGCTTCGACGCTATCAGCCACGACGTCCTTGTGAGCGACTTCCCCGGATCGCACAAGTCCTACGCGGCGGAGGATGTGCAGACGAAGCGCCAAACCGTGCGCGTGGACAGTCACAGCGTCTTCGTGGAGCTGCCGCCGGCAACGCAGATTATGTTGGATATCGAGACGTCTCGCTATGTGAATCAGCCGTCGTATTGAGGGGGACGAAAGACGAAGTCGCGTGGACAACCAAGTGCCGGGGACGGTCCAGAAGATCAGGGGTAAAAGAACCGTGGGCTGGACCGTCCCCGGCACTTTGTGCGACGATTATTCCATCAATTCCACGGTCTCCGCGGGGCCGTCGAGGAGGAGACGGAGTTGGTTGGAAAGATTCCGTCCGATCAAAATCTCTGGCTCACTATCGCTACCAGATCAGGGATATGAATTTGTGAGACGAGCAAATCAACTTTGTACAAACGCACCAGTTTTGTGCCACCCCACAAACCACGAACCTGTTCACGACGCTAGGATTGGCGCCCAACTGTCTCAATAATGCAAGGAGCTACCGTACAGTCTGAACCAGTATCCACCGGCGCATGGAGCAATTGTGTGCGCTTACCCGTACTTGGCTCTACGAAACGAATTTCGAGGGCCGGTACCGGTGGAAAGAAGGCATGACTGTACGTGGTGTTACCATCTCAATTCCCTTTCTCGCGCAATTTGAGTGCGGGTTGAATGATGCGCTCGCATTTCGCTTGTCTCGTCTACCGGGAAAATGGCCACAACCGTGTGTGGGAAACGCTGCTGGACACGAATGTATAGTTGACGTTCACTTTCATCAGCGTCCACCAGCACCCCTTCGTGAAAAGCGACGTATTTATGTAGGTAGGTGTCGACTGCGTGTTGGTTTCAAGGCAAGTCTCTCCTGATCGAGCTTCTGATCGACCACTCACAACACATCATTGCGGCTTTGTACTGCTGAATGGTTTGGCTTCAAAGTCTGCACCAGTGTTCTTAAGTGCTTCAATGCGATCCGAGAGTTCTTGATCAAGGTGAACAACGTTCATATAAGACTCTCCAAGATATGATACACCGCCGTTTTCTGGCCTAAATTATACCGCAGATCAATCGATCTCTCCACCCAACCGGAGCCTCCCACCAATGAAAATCACCGCCATCGACACCCTGAACCTCTCGCGCATGCACCAGCCTCACGAACAGTGGTTCACAGGACAATACCGCTCCGTCAAAGCCGACTGTGTCATCGTCGTCATCCACACCGACGAGGGGATCAGCGGCATCGGCGAGGCGTGCGCCTACGGCAACCCCACGCTGATGAAAGAGTGGATCGACTGGCTTACGCCCGCTCTGCTGGGGAAAGATCCCGCGACGCATCCATCGTGCCGCACCCCAACTACAAGTCCTGGGCCTTCGATTGCGCCGTGGCCGGCATCGACTGCGCCTGGTGGGATCTGCGCGGCAAGATCGAAGGCAAACGCGTCAGCGAACTGCTCACAGATAAGCCCATCGAAAAGGTGCGCCTCTACGCCTCCAGCGGCTGCCGCTATGACTGGCGCGCCGACCCCCACCAGTTGATCGACGAAGCCCTCGGCTACATCAAAGACGGTTTCACCGCGCTCAAATTCCGCATCGGCAGCCACTGGGCCTGGGACGGCGTCACCGTGGACCGCTTCCTGGGGCTGGTGCGCGAACTGGTGCAAGAAGTCGACGGTCGCCTCGAACTCATGCTCGACGGCAACCAACGCCTCACCGTGGACGAAGCCCTTGTCATTGCCAAAGAGCTGGATCGCCTCGGCTTCATCTGGTTCGAAGAACCCATCCCCCAAACCGACATCGACGGCTATGTACGCCTCAACGCCGCCGTGGACATGCCCATTACCGGCGGCGAACAGTTCACCACGCTGGAACAATTCCGCCCCTACATCGAACGCCACGCCTACGGCATCGTCCAACCCGACATGGGCTGGTGCGGCATCAGCGAAGGCATACGCATCGCCGAAATGGCGCACCGCTACGGCATCGATTGCTGCCCGCACAGTTGGCACAACGGCCTCATGTGTGTGGAAAACGGCCACTTCGTTGCCGCGTTGCCCAATCCCCGCGTCTTGGAGCTCTGCATGATCCAGGGACCATTGCAGTGGGAGATCCTGCAACAAAAGCCCATCGCCGACGGTTTCCTCGAACTACCGGAGCGCCCCGGCTTCGGCGTGGATCTGGCCGAAGGGCTGACCGAACGCTACCCCTACATCGAGGGCGGATACGCGATCCAGGTGCAGCGCTAAGGACATCTCAGAATTTTGATGATCCACGAAGGCACACGAAGAGACGCAACTTGTGGCATAATCGTTTACGTACCCAGGCTACGCATAGGTCACCATTTCGGCCAAGACGACCAGGGAAGCATAGGCAAACCCACGGAATCATGGTATACCTGACGCTGTAGAGCCTCATCCAGAACCCAAAACGACAGGCAATCTCCGCAGCAGACCAGGAGCACGACGACTATGCCAAGCCGATCTTCTCGACGCGCATCTAAGACGACACCGAACGCTGCATTCCAACGTTCCGGCGGCGCGAACAGCAGGCGAACCAGCTACAAATATGTGATCCAACGCGCCCAGGCCAATCCCGATTCCCTCAGCGCCGAGGATGTCTTAACCCTGCAACGCGCCATTGGCAACTTGTCGACGCAGCGCCTGCTTCAGCCCAAACCAATGCCAAGGACAGGCGATCCATCCTCACCCAGTATCCAACGCACGCCGACCACACCGTCGATTCAGCGCGATCCCTGGGAACAGGGAAACCGGACGACAGGGACAGGACGCGGCGGTTTCCAGATCGGCGGCAACCGTAGATGGCAAGGCGGCACAGCCACCGGCGGCACACGCGGCGGATTCACGATTGGCGGCAGCCGTCAACCGGCCACCACCACAACCACCGCCCCAACTTGGCAAACCGGCACAACAACCGCCACCCGCGGACGGGTCACGCTGGGGAGCAATACCGAGGAACGGCAGAAAGAGATCCTCATTCGGAAAATCCGCGACGACTACGGCATCGACCTCAACCAGAACGCTGGTGTGCAGGCCGTCCGCGATGCCTACCCTAACGCGCCGGAAGCCGTTCGCAATGGACTGCGCGCCCGCGCGTGGACACTCCAAGAACTGCAAGATGTAGATCGCGCATTGAGCCATTACAGCGCACTGCTTGGGGCCAATCGCCCCGGCGTACTCGGCGCACAGCCCATCACAACCTTCAGCCGCCTCGAACAGGGCATCGACGAAGACACGCCATCAGGGATTCTAGACAACACCACCGCCGGTGAAACCTTTACCAACAACATCACCATGTTCGATGAAGGTAGAGACATCAGAGACTTTGCTGCGGACAAGAGCGCCCCGACCGCCGATGAACTCCGCCAAGGTTTCCGCGGCACCATCGAGCACGAACTCTCCCACGGGTTAATCGAATCCATCCCCGTCAACGGCCAGACCATGTTGGAGGAGTTCGCCGACCAAATGACCTTTTGGGACGATGTGTCCACCTGTCATTACAACGATCCCCTGCGCCCGAACAGCAAACAACGCAGGCGAGAACTCGCCATCGCCGACGGCGCCGAAGTGCCGATTACAATGTACGGTACAACAGACGCCTACGAAGACCTGGCCGAGAGCATGATGTTCTACTTTGAAGATCCGACTCGATTGGCGGCTGAATGCCCGGAACGCTTTGCATTCATCCGTGACAATGTGCAACCGATTCTCGACGGCAACCCAATCGTCTAGCATAGATGCAAGGATCGCAGATGACACCTCAAGACACATCGATGCAACTACACGACTGGCTTTCGTGGCGCGATCTTTCCCGCGCCGAAGTCGAAGACAAGTTCAACATCGCCGCCGACATGGTTCAAACCGACACATCCTACGTCCGCGTGGGCGGGTTGGACATGCTGCGCAACCGCGCCGCCGACAAAGGACGTTTCTACTTCCGCCAGGATCAGTTTGTTGTCTACGTGCTCGAAAGCGTGGGCAAGGGGCCGAACACGATCCCCAGCGACGAGATCCTCGCATCTTTGGGCGAGGCGGTGGCCGTCCTCCCGGCGCGAGTGGGCAAACGATCCAAAGTTCACATCTACCCAGAGCAAGGCATCGCCATCTCCGAACTGGATCATACCGTCCGCCTGCTGGAAATCTTCCCGCCCATGAGCCTGGCAGCGTACAAAGACAACTTCTACTACGAACCCGAACCCTACATTCGCTAGCTTGGTAACGTACAATTCTCTCGGAAAGTGCGGAGAAAGCATCCTCAGATGCGGCTTTTTCACGTCCACCCGGCGTCTGAAGATGCCCACTCCGCTTTGAAGCTCTGAACGACTGAGTTCCCCACCGCCGCATCACCCCACGCCGGAGAAAAACACATGCAAATCACGTCGTTAGAAACAATCTGTCTATCGCGCATGCATGAACCCGAGCGCCAGTGGATCACGGCGCGCTACCGCACTGTGAAGGCCGACTGCGCCATCGTCGTCATCCACACCGACGAAGGGCTGACCGGCATCGGCGAAGCATCGGCCTACGGCTGGCCGCTCAAGATCAGGGAATGGGTAGATTGGCTGGCCCCGGCGTTGATCGGCGGGGATCCCAGAGATCCCGGCCTTGCGCCACACCCCAACGGCAAAGACCGCGCCCACGACGCCGCCGTGGGCGGCATCGACTGCGCGCTCTGGGATCTGCGTGGGAAAATCGCGGGGAAACCTGTCGGCAAACTGCTTTCATCGTCCGCCGCCGACAGTGTGCGCATCTACGCCTCCAGCGGCTGCCGCTACGACTGGCGCAAACGCCCCGAACAGTTGATCGACGAAGCCCTCGAATACGTCGAGCAGGGCATCACCGCCATGAAATTCCGCATCGGCACCGAATGGGGCTGGGACGGCGTCACCGTGGATCGCTTCCTGGGGCTGGTGCGCGAGTTGGCGCAGGCCGTGGACGGGCGCATGGACCTGGCCCTCGACGGCAACTGCCGCCTCACCGAAGAACAATCGCTGCCCATCGCCAAGGAGTTGGATCGCCTGGGCTTTGCCTGGTTCGAGGAACCCATGCCACGTGACAACATCGACGGCTACGCCCGTCTGTGCGCGGCGGTGGACATGCCTGTCACCGGCGGGGAAAGTTTCACTACGTTGGAAGAGTTTCGCCCCTACTTCGAGAAGAAAGCATACGACATCGTCCAGCCCGACGCCGGCGTCTGCGGCCTCACCGAGTTGATCCGCATCGCCGAGATGGCCGACCGCTACGGCTGCAAGATGTATCCGCACAGTTGGCACAACGGCCTCATGGGCATGGCCCACGCCCACGCCATCGCCGCCCTGCCCAATTCAGACATCCTCGAAGTCTGCATGATTCAGGGTCCGCTCCAGTGGGGCATCCTCGCCGACCCGCCGCAGATCGTAGACGGTCACCTGCGCCTGCCCAACGCGCCCGGTTTCGGCGTCACCGTGGCGGAAGATGTGGCTGAGCGATTCCCGCATGTGGAAGGTCACTACGCGGTGATTGTGGAGAGGTAAAACGTAGTGCGTGGTGCGTAGTGCGTAGTGCGTGTCCGGTACACGAACTACGCACTACACATCATTTCGGAAGCAGCGCATCCAGCAACTCCACCCGCCACTCCTGCCCCGCCGGATCGTAGACGCCGAAACCTGCGCCGAATTCCCAGTAGTGCCAGCTCATGCCCAGCCCTTCAGCGGTGCGCGCCACATGACGCGTCCACTGCACACGAGAAGCGGTATCTGCTTTGCTGTAAGCGCCGAACTCGCCCAGGTTGATGGGGCGGTTGTGCTTTTCGCCCCAGGACGCGGCGGTCTGAAGATCGCGTGTCACCGCTTCGGCCTGGCCGCCTTCGCCTGTCCACGTGCTGCCCAGCCACGGATCGCTGCCGTTGACCCATTCCGCGCCCTGGTGTGTGAAGCGGAACGGCTCGTAGTAGTGGACCGAGACGATGATGTGCTCGTCTTCGGGCAGCTTGAGATCGGCAAGCCAGCCGACGTTGTACCAGTTGGCTGGCCCCACCACGACGTTGCGCGTGGGGTTGGTGACGCGGATGACTTCAAGCGCCGCAGCCAGCAGATCGTTCCAATGGCCGGCGGTGAGCTTGTTGTTGGGTTCGTTGAGCACTTCAAACAGCACATCGGGCGGTGCGTCCTGATAGTGCGCCGCGATCTGCTCCCACAGCCCCAGCAGACGTTCACGATGCGCCGGCGGATCGACCATGATCTCCTCGTAATGGTGGATGTTGATCACCACCAACAGCCCCGCATCCAACGCCTGCGCCACAACGTGATCCACACGCTCGAAGAACGATTCGTCGATGGTGTACGGCGACTCCGTCTGCGCGTGGGTGCTCCAGCGAATGGGAATGCGCACCGAATCGAAACCGGCCGCGGCGATGGCGGGGAAGTACTCATCGCGCACCGTCAGTCCCCACTCCCCCTCACGCGGCGCTTCCAGCATGTTCCCCAGATTGATCCCCTGCCCTAACTGCTCATTCTGTTCAAACGGATCGATCACAGGCGTGGCCGTCACTGTGGCGGGGATGGGGGGGAGGGTGCAGGCGGAAACCAGCAGTAGGAGTAATGCGTAAAGCGTAATGCGTAAGGCAGAGAGAAGGTCGCGAGTAGAATGCATGATCGGAAAGTCCTCCCGTTGTCGTTGAAAGCTATGTGGAAAGCTATGTGCAGAGCGTAATGCGTAATCCGTGATGCGTTGAGCAAGTTGCTGTTGCATTGGCTTGTGCTACGCAAATTCGAGAGCAATCCAATGACTCCACTGCGAAAAGTCCGACTTCTGTGTGATTTGCGGTTGCTCTCCTCCGAAGAGAAGTCGGACTTTTGCGCTTGAGCGACCTTTTTGCAGTAGAGTCATCCAATGATCGAACCAATACACTCAACCAATTACGGATTACGCATTACGAATCACCCCAACACCACCGACACATCCTCACCCCGCACAAACAATTCCCCAATCACCACCGCATCAGGGACAGCCTCAACCGCGGCCCGCGCCCCGTCCGCGGCGACAATCACCACCATGCCGATGCCCATGTTGAAGACACGGTAGGCTTCGTCACCCGATAGGCCGCTCCAATCCACCAGCTTCTCGAAGAGGACGGGCGTCGGCCAGCGTTCGCGCTCGATGCGCGCCGCCAGCCCGCTGGGGAGGGCGCGCGGAATGTTGTCCACGAAGCCGCCGCCGGTGATGTGCGCCATCCCCTGCACGCGGACGCCGGCATCGATCAGCCGCTGGATGTGTGGCACGTAGCAGCGGTGCGGGGCCAGCAGCGCATCGGCCAGGGGAACGCCGTCGATCTCTTCGTTCAGGTCACGGTCGGCGATGGCGCGGCGGATCAACGAATAGCCGTTGGTGTGCGGTCCACTGCTGGGAAGACCGAGAATCACGTCCCCCGCGGCCATCTGTTCAGTGCGGGGCAGCAATTCGCCACGCCCAACCACGCCCACGATGGTCCCCGCTACGTCGAACGCGCCTTCGGCGTAGACGCCGGGCATTTCGGCGGTTTCGCCGCCCAGCAGCGCGCAGCCCACGGCCTCGCACGCCTCCGCAATGCCCGTCACCACGGCAGCCACCGCCTCGGGGATCAGCTTCGACGTGGCGATATAGTCGAGGAAGAACAGCGGCCGCGCCCCCTGCACCAAAATGTCGTTGACGCAGTGGTTGACAATGTCGTGGCCCACGCCATGCCAGCGTCCTAGCTGCGCGGCCAACTTCACCTTCGTACCCACGCCGTCGGTCGACGCCACCAACACAGGGCGCTCGGGCAGGTTCTCCAGTGCAAAAAGACCGCCGAAACTGCCCACGTCGGCGAGGACGGACGGCGTGTAGGTGCGGCGGATGGCCTCTTTCATCATGTCCACGGCGCGGGTGGCGGCGTCGATATCCACCCCGGCGGCGGCGTATTGTGACATGGGGATCTCCTTTGGTTACGCGTACACGATTGGGCTGGTGGGTTGATGTTTCGTGGTGCGTAGTGCGTGGCGCGTGTACCTATCGAGCGACTGAGCTTGCATTGGGTTGTGGTCTTCTGTCGTCACCGGTCCCGTCCTGCTCATCCTGAAATCCGTGTCCTTCGCCTTTTCGCTTCGTGGTTCTTCGTGTGGTTTCGTGGATCACAAAATTCTGAGATGTCCTTACTCGTACTCGCGGCTCCAACCTACACGATCTGGATCGGCGTCGCCGCCCAGTTCGGCGTAGACGCTTTCTACGTTGCGGCGGTGCTCGATGGTGTTGGCTTCGGGGTTGCGATAACGCATGTCGGCGCAGCGGACCACGGTTTCGTCTATGCTCAGGCCCGCCGCGATGGACGCTTCTACGCGGCTGCGTAGTTCGGCCAGATAGGCGCGGTCCTCGGCGATGCGGGTGTGGATGGCGGTTTTGTCGCGCGTGGGGAAGCCATGCCCCGGCACGAGGACGTCGATCTCCAGCCCGGCCAGCCGCGCCAGCGTGTGCTCGAAGCGTGCCAGGCTGTCGCTGACAAACGGGATCTCCACGTCGCTCAAAATATCCGACGCCCACAGCGTGGCCGTGGATCGCTCGTAGATCGCCAACTGATCGGGCGAATGACCGGGTGTGGCGATGAGATCCAGGTGCAGGTTCCCCACCGCCAGCGAATCGGGCGGATCGATGAAGCGGTCGAGTTGGGGGATGGTGAAGGGATGCAGTCGCGGGATCTGGTTTTCGGCTTCCCAGCGGGTGATGGCGGCGAGCGTATCCGCGCCGGATTTGCCAGTCAACTGTTGGGGGAGCAGTTCGTGGCCGATCACCTGCGCCTCGGGGAAGACTTCCGGCCCCAGGATGTGATCCCAGTGATAGTGGGTGAGCACAATCCACGACGCGTGCAGGCCGCGCCCGCGCAGAAAACGGTGAATGCGCGCCAACTCGTTGGGCGTCATATTCGGGTCAACCAAACAGGCGTGACCGTCCGCCGCGAAGATACCGGTATTGGTATGAAAGAAGCGACTCTGCCCGATCCACAGATTGGCGGTGAGCCGCTGAATGCCGTCAATGCGCTCAGGCATACATGAGGCGCCCCTTGGGTTCGGGGATGGGACGGTTGAGTTCTAGCGCGGTTTCGATCCATTCCTGGATCACAACTTCGACGTTCGCCAGCGCATCCTGGTACGATTCGCCGTCTGCCATACAGCCCGGCAATTCGGGTACTTCGGCGATGAATGCGTCGTCTTCGTTGCTCCAGTAGAGGATTACCTCGTATTTGTAGTCAGTCATTTGTTGGCACCAATCCATATCTCAACAGTATCTCACGGACCTGCTTCACCTGGTATGCTTTGGCTTTGCTACCCTTCGGCTGAAGATTCAGGATTTCTACAACATTGTAACGTGTAAAGATATGATGGCTTCCCCTCACTCGTTCGTCAAATCCCAATCTTCGAAGGATGTGACAGAGATCTTCAAAACCGAAGTTTTGATCAGATCGCCCGCAGAAGCAACTTGTCGAGCGCCTTTTCAAATTGAGACATAATCTATCGATTCCGCCCATACTGCTCATGACTCGACACCCAGTCCGGCGCGGAGATCGCCGGCCAGGGACAGTTCACCGGCCAGCACCGCCGGCCACGATTTCAGCGAATTTGTAGACCTTGCCCTTGCCCACACAGCCCAACGCAGACAAGCACTCGTGCTGCGTGGGCAGGCCGGTGCCGCCGCCGTAGGTCGCCACGATCAAAGACGGAATGGTGATGGAGATGTAGAGATCTTTGTCGTCGGTGAGTTCGGTGTAGATGATGCCCGCCGACGATTCAGCCACGTTGGCCACGTCCTGGCCGGTGGCGATGAAGAGGGCAGTGATGGCGTTGGCCGAGTGCAGACCGTTGTTGTTCACCCCGCCATGATCGAGCCGATGTTGGCGACGCCGTAGTGGTAGAAAAGCTGCTCCGGCGTCACGCGCATGTTCTGGATCAGCACGTCGCGGCTGATCACGGCCTCGGCGGTGACACGCTTGCCGCGTGCGCATGATGTTCACCTGCGACGCTTTCTTGTCGGTGGCGAAGTTGGATTCAGGTAGAAGCGCTGGATGCCGGCGTAGTGATCGAGGATCCACGAACAGGCGGCGAAGGTGAGCGGCCCACCATGTTCTGGCCGGCGGCGTCGCCTGTGGTGAAGTTGAAACGCAAAAAGGCGAATTTGTTGGACTGGTAGGGATCGATGTGATCGAGTTTGGCCACGCTGGAGGTAGCTTCGGCCTCTTCGCGGATCGTGTCGATGTTGGTCTTGACCCACGTGATGAAATCGCGCGCGCCCCGCGCATCCTCGAAGACGAAGACAGGCGCACGCTGCATGGCGTCGCCCGCCACCGTCACCTTGACGCCGCCGCTCAGGTTGAGCAGCTTCATGCCGCGGTTGTACGACGCCACCAGCGTCCCCTCGGTGGTGGCCAGGGGGATGATGAATTCGCCCTGCGCGTGCTCACCGTTGATCTGCAACGGCCCGGCGAAACCGAGCGGAATCTGCGCCACGCCGGTGAAGTTTTCCACGTTCCCCTGGGTGAGGTGTGGATCAAACGAATACTGGGCAGCGTGTTCCAACTTTGCCCCTGTCCGCTCTTCCACGAACGCCTGCCGTGCTTTGATCACGTCCTCGCCGTAGTCGTCTTCTTTGTCGCGGGGGATGCGCGTGAGATCGGCCTTCTCGGAGATCGAATCGTCCACGCTGAACTGGATCTTGCCGAAAGGTGAGGTCTGCACCCCAATCTCGATGATGTGCTGCCCTTTGGCCAGGGGCGCGCCCTTGATCTCCACCATCACCTCTTTGCGCAGCGGGAAATCCGTCGCGCCCGCAGCGTTGAGCTGTGACGGCGTCATGCGCACGCCGCCCCCAAAATCAAGCACAATCCGCTCCGGCGACACCACGTCCCCGTTGATGGCGACGCGCTGAAAGCTGGTGAGCTTGGCGTCGCTCAGCCGGTTCTTGATGCCGAAACGCACACCGTCCGCCGTATTTTGCAGACTGCCGAACGTGTAGAGCCGCTTGAGCAGCATCGTGGGGATGAAAGCCATGTGGTGTCTCCTTGTTGGGATGCGAAGAGGCGAAGAAGCGGAGAGGCGAAGATGCGGAGAGCAGATGCTCCTGGAGATCGTCGCCTCTTCGTCTCTTCGCATCATCGCCTCGCTATATCACGACGATAAATTGCGCCCTCGAACTGAATCATCTCAACGCCGGTATAGGCGTGTTCGGCGGCGGCAGGCAACGATTCCCCCAGCGCGGTGACAGCCAACACACGCCCCCCGCTGGTGACAGGATGTGCATTCGAGCCGGTGGTGCCGGCGTGGAAGACGATGCAACCGGCGTCCTCGGCGGCGGGGATGCCCGTGATCTCTTTGCCGGTTGCGTAGGCGTCGGGGTAGCCGCCGGACGCCATCACCACCGTCACCGCGGCCTCATCGCGCCAGGACAGCTCGATCTCGTCGAGGTAGCCGTCTACGCAGGCCAGCAGCACGTCGAGGAGATCGGTTTCGAGCAGCGGCAGGATCACCTGCGCTTCGGGGTCGCCGAAACGGCAATTGAATTCCAGCGTCTTGGGTCCGTCTTCGGTGAGCAGGATGCCGGCGTAGAGGACGCCGACGTAGGGCGATCCTTCGACGGCAAGATGGTGCGCTCGATCTCGGTGATCAGCTCGGGCGGGGCCAGCGGCGACGGCACAAATGCGCCCATGCCACCGGTGTTGGGTCCTTGATCGGCGTCGAGCAGGCGCTTGTGGTCCTGGGCCGGGGGCATCACGCGCACGGTTTTGCCGTCGCAGAAGGCCAGCACCGACACTTCAGGGCCGTGCAGGCGTTCTTCGATCAACACGGTCGTACTGGCCGATCCAAAACGCTGCGCCACCAACATTTCGCGCAGCGCGTCCTGGAGTTCCATACGGCTCTGGGGCAGCACCACGCCCTTGCCCGCCGCCAGCCCATCCGCTTTGATCACGGGCAGATGTTCAAGTTCATCGGCGTAGGGCCACGCCTCGTCGAAGCTGTCGAATGTTTCGGCGAAGGCGGTGGGAATGCCGTGCCGCTGCATGAATTCCTTGGAGAAGACCTTCGATCCTTCCAACTGTGCCGCCGCCTGCGTGGGGCCGAAAATTGGCAAACCTGCTTCCTGGAAAGCATCCACCAACCCCGTCACTAGCGGCGCTTCGGGGCCGACGACGGTCAGGTCCACGTCGTGGGTGTGGGCAAACTGGCGCAGAGCGGCCACATCCGCCCAATTGATGTGTACATTCTCACACTTTGGCATCGCCGCCGTCCCCCCATTGCCGGGGACAACAAAAATCCGATCCACCCGCTGCGATTGACTCAACTTCCAGGCCAGCGCATGTTCGCGCCCGCCGGAACCGATGAGGAGGAGGTTCATGGGAGAAGATTGATCCTTGGTGATTGGGTTTGATGAACGGAAGTGTAATGCGTAATGCGTAATCCGTAATTGGTCAACAATGATTGGTGCTGCATTGGCGACTACATGCTCAACGAATTACGCATTACGCATTACGGGTTACCCTCCCCACACCCCCGCAAACTTGTGCTTCTCTTGCAGTTCGATGTACGGGATCGGGGTGGAGAAGGGATAGTTGCCGTGGAAGCAGGCGTTGCAGTAGCCGTTTTCGGCGCGCAGGGCCTGCATCAAGCCGTCTACGGTGAGATAGGCGAGGGAATCGGCGCCGATGTGCTCGCAGATCTCGTCCAGGCTCTTTTGGGCGGCGATGAGTTCTTTTTGGGTGGCCATGTCAACGCCCATGAAGCAGGGGAATTTGATGGGCGGGCAGGCCACACGCAGGTGAACTTCGCTGGCGCCGGCGTCACGCAGCAATTGCACCAGCGGGCCGGATGTGTTGCCGCGCACGATGGAATCGTCCACCATGACCACACGCTGGCCTTCCAGATTATCGGGTAGTGGGTTGAACTTCATGGCCACACCCACCTTGCGCAGTTGATCGCTGGGCTGGATGAAGGTGCGCCCGATGTAGCGACTCTTGATCAGCCCCTCGCTGTAGGGGATCCCCGATTCCTGGGCGTAGCCGATGGCGTGCGGTGTACCCGAATCGGGGACAGGTACCACGATGTCGGCGTCGACCGGCGCTTCTTTGGCCAGTTGACGGCCTAATTCCTGGCGCACTTGATGCACGAGTTTGCCGTTCAGGATACTGTCGGGCCGGGCGAAGTATATCTGCTCAAAGGTGCAGAAGGCGCGCTGTTCGGGGGGCAGACCCGCTACGATCTCGTAGCCTTTGTCGTCGATGCGTACGATTTCGCCCGGCTCGATCTCGCGTACCATCCTGGCGCCGATGGTGGCGAAGGCGCAGCTTTCCGAAGCGAGGCAGTAGCCGCCGTCCAACTCACCCAGCGCTAGCGGACGCAATCCCCACGGGTCGCGGATGCCGAAGACGCCGTCACGCGTGAGGATGATCAACGTGTACGCGCCTTCGAGTTGGGCCATCAACTGGCGCAGGCGGTTGAGCCAGGTGCTGCCGCGTGTGCGCGCCAGCAGGTGAATGATCAACTCGCTGTCGGTGGACGTTGACAGCCCGACGCCCCGCTCTAGCAGATCACGGCGCAGTTGCGGTGCGTTGATCAGGTTGCCATTGTGCCCAATCGCCAGCGGACCGTCCAGCGTCTCCAAAATGTATGGCTGGGTGTTGCGCAGGCGCGGCGAGCCGGTGGTGGAATAGCGGGTGTGGCCGATGCCCATGTGGCCGTCGAGGTGGCCCAGGTTGTCTTCGTTGAAGATCTGAGACACCAGCCCCATGCCTTTGTGGACATGCGCGATGTGACCGTCACTGGTGACGATACCGGCTGCCTCTTGTCCGCGGTGTTGCAGGGCGTAGATGGCGAAGTAGGTGAGCCGGGCGATGTCCTGTCCTGGCGCGTAGATGCCGAAGACGCCACACTCTTCGTGTAGTTCGTCGCCTTCGAGATCGAGATCTTGGGTGGGGAACATGGTGGTCTCCTTGAATTGACGGCAGACGAAGGACAGGATAGCTCGTCAGAATTGGGGTATCCTCTCTCGTCCAACTCGTTACCGCCACTTGCCAATCATGCGCTCATGCACTTGCCAGCGATCTGTCGTCCATCGTCTGTCGTCCGTCGTCAACGTCGTCGTCGTCTGTCCTCAGCGCAGCGCGTGCCGCCAATGCCGTCTCCAACGCTTCTTCCACCGTCGCCGCCGTCACCGTCACGTGTCCCATTTTGCGGCCGGGGCGGGCTTCGGCTTTGCCGTAGAGGTGGAGTTTGGCGGTGGGGAAGGCGGTCAGCGCGGCCCAGTTCGGTTCGCCGTCCGCCCACAGGTCACCCAACAGGTTGACCATGACGGCGGGACGCACGATTTCGGTGGCGCCCAGCGGCAGGCCACAGACGGCGCGCAGTTGCTGTTCAAATTGGCTGGTGACGGCGGCTTCGATGGTGAGATGGCCCGAATTGTGCGGGCGCGGTGCAATTTCGTTCAAGAGCAGGCGTCCGTCTTTGGTTAAGAAGAACTCTACACAGAGGACGCCCACTGCATCCAGCTTTTCCATTACAATTTTTGTGTACTGCGCAGCCCGCACGACGAGGGATTTGTCCACGGCGGCGGGGGCAATCGAGACGTCGAGGATGTGGTTGACGTGGCGATTTTCGATCAGCCCGTAGTGGACAAACGATCCGTCCAGCCCACGCGCCGCCACCATCGACACCTCCCGCTCGAAGTTGACCACACATTCGAGGATCGCTTCCTGTTCGCCGATAGCCTGCCACGCCTCCGCCGCCTCACGCGGGTGTTCGATGCGCACCTGTCCTTTGCCGTCGTAGCCGAAGGCCGCGGTCTTGAGGATGGCGGGCGCGCAGACGGTCTCCAGCGCGGCGCGCAGATCCACCAGCGACCGCACCGCCACGAAGGACGCTACCGGCAGCCCGGCTTCGGAGAAAAATGTCTTCTCGCGCAGGCGATTCTGCGCCGTGCGCAGCACCCGTCCGCGCGGACGGGAGGGGACGCCTTCTTCGCGGGCGATCATGGCCACGTGGGCGGGTACGTTCTCGAACTCGTAGGTCACGGCGTTGACGCTGCGCACGAAGGCGCGCACCGCGTCAACGTCCATATAGTCGGCCACCACTTCCCGATCCGCCACCTGGCCGGCAGGTGAATCGGCATCCGGCGAAAAGACGGCGATGCGGTAGCCCATGCGTCGCGCCGCCAGCGCCAACATGCGTCCTAGCTGTCCACTGCCGAAGACGCCCACGGTCGCGCCGGGGAGGAGGGGGGATTGGTGATTGGTGATTGGTGATCGGGTGGTGGGGTGGGTCAAATTCCGCTCCTGAAAATCCTGAAATCCGTGTCCAAAAATCTACTCCAACGTTTGCGCGAGGACCTGCTCAGCCCGCTCTTCGCGGAACTGCTGCAACTTCTGGCGCAACTCGGGGCGCGTGGCCGCCAGGATGGCGACGGCGTAGAGCGCGGCGTTGATCGCACCTGCCTTGCCGATGGCCATCGTCGCCACAGGGACGCCGGCGGGCATCTGCACGATGGAAAGCAGTGAGTCCAGCCCGTTGAGCGCCTGACTTTGCACGGGGACGCCGATCACAGGCAGCAACGTGTGTCCGGCCACCATGCCGGGCAGATGCGCAGCCCCGCCCGCACCGGCGATGATCACTTCGAGTCCGCGATCCTGGGCGGTGGCGGCGTACTCCATCATCCAATCGGGCGTGCGATGCGCGGAGACCACACGCGCTTCGTGCGGCACCTCAAACTCGCGCAGCGTCTGCACCGCGAACTGCATACACTTCTCCCAATCCGACGTGCTGCCCATGATGACGCCGACGAGGGGTGAAGAGGTAGACATAAGGTGTGTCCTTCCTGGGTGCTTTTCTGGGAAGCGATGAATGAAGAATAATGATTGGGGTGGGGCTGTCTCAACACGATTGGAAACCAATTTCGTCGAGACAATGTCTACCCAATCTTCATTCTTCATTCATCGCCTTCAGATTCCTGGAAACTCTGTCGCCCACTGGATACGCCCCCGCCTCAAACGCCCTCCCCGTGATCATTTCATACGTGCGGATGTAACGTTGGGCAGCCTGGATGGCGAGTTCGGCGGGCAGGGGGAAGGGGTCGCCGTCGCCGCGATAGCCGTGTTCGGCATAGTACAGCCGGATGAACTCCTTGTCGAAATTTTCGGGTTCTTCGCCCGCGGCGTGACGGGCGGCGTAGCTGTCCGCAATCCAGTAGCGGCTGGAATCGGGCGTGTGGACCTCGTCGATGAGGAGCACTTCGCCGTCGTCGCTGAGGCCGAACTCGTATTTCGTGTCCACGAGGATCAGGCCACCCTGGCGGGCGATCTCCTGGCCGCGCAGGAAAAGCTTCACCGCGGCGCCCTGCACCTGCATCCAAGTTTCAGGATCGACGAGTCCTTGGGCCACCACGTCGGCGCTGGTGATGCGCTCGTCGTGTCCGCCGTCGCGGGCCTTGGTGGTGGGGGTGATGATCGGCTCGGGCAGGGCATCGTTCTTGCTCAGCCCTTCGGGGAAATCGATGCCGTAGATCGTCCGCTCGCCCTGGCTGTAGCGATACCACAGCGCCGTCTTGGTGACGCCGCTGATGAAGCCGCGCACGACGACTTCCACCGGCAGCGGACGGCATTTGCGCCCCACCGTCACATTCGGATCGGGCGTGCTCAGGAAATGGTTGCCCACAATGTCGCTCGTCTGCTCGAACCAGAACGCCGAAAGCTGATTGAGCACCTGTCCTTTGTACGGCACCAGCCCCAAAATGCGGTCAAAGGCCGACAGCCGATCCGTGGTCACCAGGATCAGCCGATCCCCCTGATCGTAGATCTCGCGCACCTTGCCGCTGGACTTCGGCCCGAGGAAAGGCAGATCGACACCGTCGAAGGCGTGGGGGAGGACGCGACGCAGTTGATCTTCGTTCATTTGGGACTCCTTTGGGAAGGGTAATGCGTAATTCGTAATGCGTAATTTGTCTACAAAATTGGTTGCCAATTGGCAAGTGACTTCGTCAACGAATTACGCATTAAGCATCACGCACCATCGCTTCAAAGATCGCCAACCCCAACGCTCCCCGCCCGCCCAGCGGATTCTGGATCGACAAGATGTGATCCTCCGGGTGGGGCATGAGGCCCACGACGTTGCCGCTGGCGTTGCAGATGCCGGCAATGTCGGCCACGGAGCCGTTGGGGTTGAGCGGATAGCGTCCACCGGCGCGGTTGCCCTCAGCGTCGACGTAGCGCAGCGCCACCAGGTTGTTCGTCTCCAGCGCGGACAGCGTAGCCTCGTCCTTCACCTGGAAGTTGCCCTCACCGTGCGCCACAGGGCAGAAGATCAGCTCGTCGATCCCGCTGAGGAAAGCGGCGGCTGTCCCCGGTTCCACGGCCAGGTGCACCCAGCGGCACTCGAAGTGGCCGGCGGCGTTGTGGGTTAATGTGACGCGGCGGGGGGTGGGGGGCGAGTTGCGAATTGCGGATTGCGAATTGCCGTTTTCTAGCAAATCGCCGCCCGGCAGCAGTCCCGCCTTCACAAGGACCTGGAAGCCGTTGCAGATCCCGAGGACGCGCTTGCCGCTTTCCACGAATTCGCGCAATTCGTCTTGAAAAAAGACCTGTAGATCGAGCGCCTTGCGCACACCCGCGCCCAGGGCGTCGCCGTAGGAGAAGCCGCCGGGCAGCAGCAGCATGTCGAATTCCTTGAAGCTGCGCTCGCGGCTGCGCATCTGGTTCATGTGGACAATCTCGGGCGCGCCACCGGCCAGCTCACAGGCGCGCGCCGCCTCGTCATCGCGGTTGGTGCCGGAGGCGTGAAGAATGAGGATCGATGGTTTGGTCATGGTTGTGCATCCGTAGTCTGAGGGGGAAGCGATGAATGATGAATGAAGATTGGGGTTACATCGTCTCGACGTGATTGGTTTCCAATCGTGTTGAGCACGCCTCTACCCAATCTTTATTCTTCATTCATCCTCTTCCACGCCGTTAACGCTGCATCAATCGTGAGATCAACCAGCGTACTGTTTTGATGAGAGACAGTGATCCGCTCCCCGTCTGTCACCTCGCCGAGATAGGACAACGTTGTTTCGGCGAAATGGGCTTCGAGTTGGGCGGCGTCGGCGGGCGAAACTTCGAGCAGCAGACGCCCGTTGCTTTCGCTGAACAGCAGGTCGACAGGAGAAAGAGTCTCCTCGCCAGGGGATTGGACGGCGTCCAGACGCACACTCGCGCCTAAGCGCCCGCCCAAGGACATCTCCGCCAGCGCCACGGCCAGGCCGCCTTCGCTGAGATCGTGACAGGCGCGCACCCATCCCTGCTGAATGGCCTGATGCAGCAGCCGGTAGCGCGTCAACGGATCGGTGGGCATTGTGGGGGCCACGCCGCCATCCAGGCCGAGTTGGCTGAAGAGCAGCGACCCGCCCAGTTCGCGTTTGGTTTCGCCGAGCAGGTAGATGCGGCTGCCGGCCTGCTTGAAGTTCGACGTACACGTCCGCGCCATATCGGGGACGATGCCGATGGCCGAAACCAGCAGCGTGCCGGGGATCGGCTTGCCGTTGAACTCGTTGTAGAGGCTGTCTTTGCCGGAGATGAAGGGCGTGTTGTAGGCCACGGCGCCGTCGTAGCAGCCCTGGCAGGCGCGCACCAGCGTGCCCAGACGATCCTGCAACGTGGGGTTGCCCCAACAGAAATTGTCGAGGATGGCGACGCGGTCGGGGTCGCCGCCCACGGCCACCAGGTTGCGCATGGCCTCGTCGATGACGCTGATCGCCATCGCGTACGGGTCACGCCGCCCGATGGTGGGGTTGATCCCATTGCTGAGGACGAAGGCGCGGCTGTGCTGCCACGTGCCAAGCGGCTTGAGCACGGCGGCGTCGGCGGGGCCGTCCATGTGCGGGCCGACGAAAGGACGCACCAGCGTGCCGCCGCGCACTTCGTGATCATAGCGGCGCACGATCTCCTCTTTGCTGCTGACATTGGGATCAGCCAGCAGGCGCAGCAGCGTCTCTTCCAGCGTGGCGTCGAGGGTGGCCGACTGGTTGGGATCGACTTTCGGTTCCTCGTAGGTGGCGAACATCTGCCGACCGGGCAGCCCATCGTGCCGGAATTCCATGGGGATTTCGGCCACCATTTCGCCGTCATAGCGGACGGTGAGCACCTTTGTGCCGCTGAAATAGCCCACGTCGCTCAGTTCCACATCCCACAGTTCGGCCAGTTCGCGCAGACGGGGCAGGTTGGCGGGTGGCACCGCGATCACCATGCGTTCCTGCGCTTCCGACACCCAGATCTCCCAGGGGACCAGGCCAGGGTACTTGAGCGGCACGTGACGCAGTTCCACGTCCACGCCTAGCTTTTCGCCCATTTCACCAATCGCCGAGGACAGCCCACCCGCGCCGCAATCGGTGATGGCGGTGTAAAGCTGTTCGTCGCGCGCCGCCTCGATCAGCTCGATCAGCCCCTTCTCGGTGATGGGATCGCCGATCTGCACGGCGCTGCCCGAGACTTCGCTGGTCTCGTGGGTCAACTCGGCGGACGAAAACGTGGCGCCGTGCAGGCCGTCGCGTCCTGTGCGCCCGCCGAGGACGATGATCCTGTCGTTCAACTGCGCCTCGGTGCGGTGACTGCCCACCGGCAGCAACCCCACCGCGCCACAGAAGACCAGCGGATTGCCGATGTACCCCTCGTCATACAGCACCGCCCCGTTGACCGTGGGCAACCCCAGTTTGTTGCCGTAGTCGCCCACGCCGTCCACCACACCTTCGGCGATACGCTGTGGGTGCAGCACGCCCGCCGGCACCTGTTCCAACGGCAGATCCTGGGGGCCAAAACAGAGTACATCGGTGGTGGCAATCGGCCGCGCCGACACGCCGATGATGTCGCGCACCACGCCGCCGATGCCGGTGTTGGCGCCACCAAACGGCTCCAGCGCCGACGGGTGGTTGTGGGTTTCCACTTTGAACGCCAGATCGAACTCGTCATCGAAGGCGATGATGCCGGCGTTGTCCACGAAGGCCGAGCGCAGCCAGTCGGGATTCACTGCTTCGGTGGCAGCCTGAATGTAGGTTTTGAGCAGGCTCTCGATCTCGAAGGCGCGGCGGATGAAGCCGTTGGTCGCTCTGACGCGAAAAGAAAGCCGCGCTTTGAATGTCTTGTGGACACAGTGCTCACTCCACGTCTGGGCCAGCGTCTCCATTTCCACATCGGTGGGATGACGCCCCATCACCTTGAAGAAAGCCTGGATCTGCTGCATCTCTTCGATGTCGAGGGACAACAGGCGCTCTCGGCTGACTTTCATCAGCCCTTCGTCGTCCAAACCGAGGATGGGCACAGCGTCTACCAGGTCGCTGGCCGCGGTGACCGCGTCGAACTGAGGTGGGATGACACCGATGGCGTAGTGTTCGATGGTCTCGTTGCAGAGGAGTTGGCGCGCCAGCCGGTGCAGGTCTTCGGGCGCGAGGTCGCCGGTCAACTCGTAGCGGGTGGCCGTTGTGGCGCGGCGCGGCGGCAGCCCCACTTCCACGATGCCGCGCTCCAGTTCCCGCGCCGTCACATCGGTGACCCCCGGACGCAGCGCCACTTCGATCACGTGTGCGCTGACGGCGTCGGCCTCACCGCGATGCACGTCCTCGATGACGGGGTCGGCCAATAGAAAAGCACAGAGCGTATCGAACTGCTCTGTGCTCAAATCTTCCGAAAGGTAGTAGATCTTGCGCGTGCGACAGCTTTGCAGGGATTCGATCCCGAGCCGTCGCGCGTCCTGGACGATCTTTGGGGATTGGTTCTCTCGTCGAGTTACTTCAACACGCAGGGTCATTGGCATTTCCCGAGTGATTTTATAGGTGCGTCGCACCTGTCGCTGTGAAGAATTTTGAAACAGCAAAAGACCCGAAGTAATGTACGTCGGGTCTTTGAACTGTACGTATAAAGATGTGTACCCCCAAGGGGATTCGAACCCCTGTCGCAGGCTTGAAAGGCCTGTGTCCTAGTCCTCTAGACGATGGGGGCTTGTTTTCAGCCACGACGGGGAGTATACCAGCGTCGGGCGCAACGGTCAAGTTTTGAAGAATGCGGATGAAGGTGGAAAGATGACGGGGTCACCCTGTCATCTGCCGCCGCCGCTCCACCAGCCAATCGATCCACGCGCCCATGCCTGCGCCTGTCTTCGCCGACGTTTCGAGGATGGTGACATCTGGGCGCACGGCGCGCAGGTTGGCGTGGGCGGCGGCGCGGTCGAATTCCACTGCGTCGGCTAGGTCGATCTTGGTGATCACAGCCACGTCGGCGGAGTTGAACATGGGCGGGTACTTGAGCGGTTTGTCTTCGCCTTCGGTCACCGAAAGCAGGACCACGCGTGTCTCTTCGCCCAGATCGTAGCTCGAAGGACAGACCAGGTTGCCCACGTTCTCGATGAAGAGGAAGTCGAGATCGGCCAGATCCCAGTCGCGCAGGTGACGCTCGATCATCTCCGCCTCCAGGTGACACATGCCCTCGGTGACGATCTGACGCACCGGCGCGCCGCTACGCGCCAGCCGATTGGCGTCGTTCTCCGTGGCCAGATCGCCCACCAGCGCCGCCACGCGGTGATGGGCTGCCATCTCGCGCAACGTCCGCTCCAGGAGCGCGGTCTTGCCTGTCCCTGGGCTGGAGACGAGGTTCACCGCCAGCACGCCGGCTTGGTGAAAGCGTTGCCGCAGCCCTTGCGCCAACTGATCATTCTTGCTCAGCACACCCTGGCGGATCTCCAACAATCGCGTGTTCATGGCATCTTCCCTCGTTCAGGTTCGACAATCTCTATAGAAGACAGTTCCAACTCGCGTCCCGAGACGACGGTCACAGCGCCCAGGCAGTGTGGACACAGAAGTGGGTAGACGCTGTCGAGTGTCGACTGCATGTTACAGGCGGGGCAATCGACCACCACCGGCTGCGCGTGGACGATCAACGCCGCGCCGGCCAGCACCGTCCCCTCGATGGCGACGTCCCAGCCGAAGCGGAGTGCGTCTTCCACCACGCCGGCCAGCGCGCCGATACGCACGTGGACGCTCTTTACGTCCTGTGCGTCGGCAGCGCTCACCGCGTCCGCGGCGATTTCAACAAGATTGTAGGCAATCGAAAGCTCGTGCATGCGCAACATCGTAGCAGATTTCAGCGATCACTACGTCGGTCAGGCGTACAGATTGATCCTGAACAGGTGGCTAGCGGAGGGATAGAACGCGGATTGAGCGGATCGGGCAGATCTGAGCGGATTTTTCAGAAAGAATCCGTTTGATCCGCTCAATCCGCCCGATCCGCGTTCTATTTCTACTCAAGTCGAAATGGCACTACAATGTGCGCAACCACAAATTCATCATCCAAGTTGGAGGTTTGCATGGATACCGGCAAGTTGATCTCGTTTGCGCGCGATTTGGTGCGTCTGCCCAGCCTCAGTGGCGAAGAAGGCAGGGTGGCGCAGCGCGTCGAGTTCGAGATGAAGGCGTTGGGCTTCGACAGCGTCAGCGTGGACGAGGCGGGCAATGTGATCGGCATCGTGCAGGGCGCGGAAACCGGCCCCACCATCGTCTACGACGCCCACATGGACACAGTGGGCGTCTCTCCCGGCGTCCCCTGGCCGTTGGATCCGTTCAGCGGCGAGGTGATGGAAGGCGCGCTCCACGGCCGCGGCAGTTCGGACATGAAGGGCGCGCTGGCGGCAATGGTCTACGCCGCCGCATCGCTGGATCGGCGCAAGATCACGGGAAAGGTGGTGATCAGCGCGTCGGTGTTGGAGGAAGTGCTGGAGGGTGTGGCGCTGGCCAAGGTGGTGGGGCAGACCGGCGCGGATTTCGTCGTCATCGGCGAGGCGACCGGCCTTAACCTGGCGCGTGGGGGGCGCGGCCGAGCCGAAGTGCATCTGGAGACCGTGGGCAGGCCGTCGCATTCGTCGACGCCGCAGCAAGGACGCAATGCCGTGCTCGACATGATGCGCGTCATCGCCGCGGTCGAGGATCTGTCACTGCCCCAAGATCCGCTGATGGGGCCCGCGATCTTCGCCCTCACCGACATCATCTCCGATCCGTATCCCGGCCATTCGGTGATCCCCAGCATCTGTCGCGTCACCTATGATCGGCGTCTGCTCCCCGGCGAAAGCGCCGAAGACGTGCTGCGCAGCGTCACCGCGAGCCCCGAACTGGGCGACATCCGTCTCAACGCCACCATCGGTATCGGTGAATACAGCAGCTACAACGGCTACACCTTTACGCAGGAGAAGTTCTTCCCCGCCTGGCTGCTCCCCGAAGACGACGCATTCGTGCGGCAGAGTTTGTCCGCGTTGCAGGGAACTGGTCTTCAGCCCAATACCCGCGCCTACCGTTTCTGCACCAACGCAGCCTGGAGCGCAGGCGTGGCCGGCATCCCCACCGTCGGCTTCGGCCCCGGCGAAGAGCACGACGCCCACATCGTCGGCGAAAAGCTAATGCTGGCGGATCTTTTGGGGGCGGCGAACGGGTACAAAGCGATTGCGGAGGCGGTGTTGGGGTGAGGCGTTAAGTTAAGCGTCGTAGACACAAGTGCCGGGGACTTTTCGTCGCAGCGAGACGGGGCCATCACTCCTGGCGACTCGTCCAACGTGAAGTCCCCGGCACTTTCGCTGGTCCTTAACTTAACGCTTATGCCCTAGTCCCCCCTCTCCTGCATAAACTGCCGCTCGTACAACGTCCGATACAACCCTTCCTGCGCCAACAATTCTTCGTGGGTGCCGCGCTGGACGATGCGACCGTCTTGCACGGCGCAGATCTGGCCGGCGTTGCGGATGGTGCTGAGCCGGTGCGCGATGACCACCGATGTGCGCCCTGCCAGTAGACGATCCAACGCGTCCTGGATCATGGCCTCGGTGACGGTGTCGACGCTGGCGGTGGCTTCGTCGAGGATAAGGATGCGCGGGTTGGCGAGGACGGCGCGAGCGATGCAGATCAACTGGCGCTGCCCCACCGACAGGTTGACACCGCCTTCCTGGATCTCGGTGTCGTAGGCGTCGGGCAGTTTCATGATGAACTCGTGGGCATTGGCCATGCGCGCCGCTTCTTCCACTTCTTCGTCCACGGCGTCGGGATTGGGGAAGCGGATGTTGTCGCGGATCGTCCCCGAAAAGAGGAAGGGATCCTGCGGCACCAGCCCCATCTGCGCCCGCAACGACCGCTGGGTCACCTCGCGCACGTCGATGCCGTCGATGAGCACCGCGCCTTCGGTGACGTCGTAGAAGCGGGCGATCAGGTTGGCGATGGTCGACTTGCCCGCGCCGGTGGGGCCGACAAGGGCCACGGTACGCCCGGCAGGGATGACGAGATTCACGTCGACCAGCACGGGATCGTCTTCGATGTAGGAAAAGTGGACGTCGCGCAGTGCCACGTCGCCCTGGATCGGCGGCATGGGGCGGGCGTCGGGCTGATCCGCCACATCGGGGACGGTGTCGAGCAGGGCCACCACCTGTTCGCCGCCGGCCATAGCCGACTGCATGGTGGTGTAGAGCTGGCTCAGTTCCTGGATCGGCTGGAAAAAGCGGGTGACGTAGGCCAGGAACGCCACCACCACGCCCAACGTCAACGTGTCCGCGGCGACGGCGCGCCCCCCGAACCAGAGGACGACGCCCGTCGCCAACATCCCCAAAAACTCAACCGAAGGCAAAAAGACGAACGAGAGCGTCATGGCATCGACATTGGCGTCGCGGTTGTCGGCGTTGATGCGGTCGAAATCGGCCAGCGACGATTCTTCTTGCGAATACGCCTGGATCACGCGCATACCCGCGATGTTCTCGGCCAGATCGCCCACCACCGCCGCGATCTTGGCGCGGGTGAAGCGAAAAGCCACACGGGCGCGGCGAGCAAAGAGCGCCGTGGCCAGCAGCATCAGCGGCACCACCGAGAACGAATAGAGCGCCAACTGTGGGCTCATGCTCACCATCACGATCACGATGCCCACCAAGATCAACATGTCGCCCACCAGCGTCACCAATCCCTGCGAGAGGAACTGGTTGATCACCGCCACATCGTTGATCACCCGCGACACCGTCACCCCAAGGATATGCCGGTTGTGATACCCCAACGACAACCGCTGCAAATGACGAAAGAGATCGGCGCGCAGCGCCGCCAGCACACGCTGCCCCACCCACGACAACAAGTAGCGCTCCCCGAATTTGGCGAAGTACAGGCCGACAAACGACGCAGCGAGGAGCAGCGAAGTACGCATCAGCCCATCGACGTCGCCGTTGGCAATGTCTTCATCGATGGCTACTTTGATCAAATACGGTGCGGCCAAAGTGAGGCCAGTCGTTGCCAACATCGCAACAAAAGCGCCGGCCATGCGCACCCGATGCGGCGCCAGGTACGTAAGTAGTCGCCGCAGCACATACCAACTAAACTGCGTCGATTCACCCTCTTCGCCAAAACGGCGCATCGCGCCGCCCGGTCCCATACCTGTGCCGCTGGAGCCGATGGAAATGCTCAAAAGATTCTCCTTCGTTCGGAAGTATTCTGGTTAGCGATGAATGAAGAATAATGATTGGGTGCAGAATGTAATCTGTTCACTGGAAAGCGCATCCTTTCAAGTGAAGAGAAATTCACACTCTACCCGTTCTTCATTCTTTATTCATTTCCACTTCATCCGCCCGCAACTGCCGCCGGTAAATTTCCGCGTACAGCGCCGACGCCTGCATCAGATCTCTGTGCTGCCCCGCGGCGGCGATGCGCCCGTCTTCGAGGACGAGGATGAGATCGGCTTTGCGCACGGTGCTCAGGCGCTGGGCGATGATGAAGCTGGTGCGCCCGTGCATGAGACGCTCCAACGCCTGCTGGATCAGCCCTTCGGTGTGCGTGTCTACGCTGGCGGTGGCGTCGTCGAGGATGAGGATGCGTGGGTCCACGAGCAGGGCGCGGGCGATGGCCATGCGCTGTTTCTGCCCGCCCGACAGCGTCGATCCGCTCTCACCCACGCGGGTGTCGTAGCCTTTGGGCATCTCCATGATGAAATCGTGGGCCTGGGCGGCCCGAGCAGCGGCGATGATCTCGTCTTCGCTTGCATCGGGTCGGCCAAAAGCGATGTTCTCGCGGATCGACGCCATGAACAGGATCGACTCCTGCAACACGATGCCGATCTGTGAACGCAGCGAACGTACGGTGACGTGGCGGATATCATGGCCGTCTACGGTGACGCGCACCATCTCCTTGCAGCCACCCCCGGTGGGGATGACGCCCACGCCGAACTCCACCAGGCCCATGTACGTCTCCGCGCATGCGCCACCATGCGATCCACGCCCATCGACACTTCGCAGCCGCCGCCCAATGCAAGCTGATACGGCGCAGCCACCACCGGCTTGGGCGCAGTGCGCATGGACATAATCGCTTCCTGCAACGCCTTGATCACATCATCCAACCGCTGCCACTGCCCCGACTGCGCCAACATGCCGATGAGGAAGAGATTGGCCCCGGCGCTGAAGTTGCCGCCCTGGTTGCCGATGACCAACCCCGTGACGTCTCCAGTGTAGACGGTCGATAGCCACGTCCATGATCTCGGCGATCTCCATGCCCAGCGCGTTCATTTTGGTGTGGAATTCGAGGAGCAGCACGCCGTCGCCCATATCCACCAACGACCGCCGTCGTTCTCTTTCACCACGCCGCGCACACGCTTGAGATCGGCAATGTGGACGGTCTTCGCGCCGCTCGACGCCGGTTCGTACTCGCCCGACGCCGGGTTGTAGGCCATTTTGACGCTGTTCTGGTAGGTGTAAAACGCGCCCTTGCGCTTTGAGCATGGCCCGTACCCAGGGCGCGGACGACATGCCTTCGCCCTCCATACGATCCAGCGTGGCGGCGACACCCAGCAGGTCCCACGTTTCAAACGGACCCAGTTCCCAGCCAAAGCCCCACTTCATGGCATTGTCGATGTCGACGATGCTGTCCGCAATTTCGGGACGCGGCCGACGCATACGAGAAGGTGCGCGCCAGCGTGTGCCAGATCAGATCGCCCGCTTCGTCGTCGGCGCGGGTGAGACGGCAGCAGCGTCGGGCAAGGGCTCGTCCTTCACCTCGCCCACGCTGGCCCAGCGCGGTTTGGCCGGGGCCACGTAGTCGATCTCGCCTTCCGCCGCCGCTTGCAGATCCAATCCCCAAAATTCTTTGCCCTTTTCGGTGGGGACAGTCTTGTAGAAGCCCTGGCCGGTTTTGCTGCCCAGCAGCTTGTTTTCCATCAACAGTTTGATCACGGCGCTGCTGTACTCGCTGCGCAGGATCTCCCGATCCTCGTCAGCAGGGACCATACCGTAGAGATTTTCACCCACCAGACCCATCACGTCGATGCCCACCACATCGCCCAGGCGGAAGGTGCCGGTCTTGGGCCGCCCGATCAGCGGACCAGTGAGCCTGTCCACTTCTTCGACGGTGTAGCCGTTCTCGATGGCGAATTCCATCAGGTCGCTCTGGATGATGCTGAACATGCGGTTGCCCACGAAGTTCGGCGTGTCCTTGGCGATGACGACGCCCTTGCCCAGCCGCGCCTCGGCGAAGGTCTTCATGCGCTGCACCAACGCCGGGTCGGTCTCCGCCGTGGGGATGATTTCGAGTAGGTGCAGGTAGCGCGGCGGGTTGAAGAAGTGCGTCCCCATGAAGCGGCGCTTGAAATCTTGGCCGCGGCCCTGGCTGATCAGGTGGACGGGGATGCCCGACGTGTTGGTGGTGATCACCGCATGCGTGGGGACAAGCGCCTCCAGCCGTTCCATTAACCGCTGCTTCGGGCCAGGGCGCTCCACGATCACCTCGATGATCCAGTCGCTCTGCTTTACAGTGGTGTCGAGATCGTCTTCGAGGTTGCCCAGGGTGATCTGCTTGGCCTTGTCCTGGGCGAAGAGGTTGGCGGGCTTGCTCTTGATCATCCGTTCAAAGCCACCCTGCACAATGCGATTGCGCACGCGGCGGTCGTCCAACGTCAGCCCCTTGGCCGCTTCTTCTTCCGTGAGCGCCTCGGGGACAACATCGAGCAAGTGGACACTGAGGCCGGCTGTTTGCCAGATGACCGGCAATCGCCGTTTCATCGTGCCCGCCCCGATTACGGTCACATGGTTGATGTCTGACATAGCAGATTTTCTCCTTTGCGGGTAACCAAAAACACAGCCCCGGCAACGCCGAGGTGTGTTATCGATACAATCAGTGGGCCAGAAAAAGATAGTCGCGGGGTGTTGCGGGGCAGTTGTGGAGAGATTAAATCGTAATGCGTAATGCGTAATATCGTGTCGACATTCTGGCACCGCAATTGGGGACCTGATGCTCAACACGACCTTACGCATTACGCATGGTACGATTTACGCATCAATACCGCGCCAACGCCCCAATCTTCCCCGCCTCAGACAGCGCGGGGTGTTCGTCGACCACGGTGACATCGATCCCATAGAGCAGGGCGCGACGGAGGACGCTGTCGACGGCGTCGGGGAGTTGTTCGATAGGTTCTTCGCTGCCGGTGGCGGCGGCGGCGGCTTCGTCGAGGACCACGTATTTGCTTTCTTTGAAGCGCAAGGCGGGCTGCGAATAGCCGTTGAGCACGACCACATGCTGGGCGCGTCCGCTTTGCACGGCGTAGAGCGTTTCGGCCAGCCCGAGGACGCCGTTGCTGTCTTTGCTACGTGCCAGGGTGATCACCTGATCAGCCAGATCGCGCCCGGCATCGGCGGCAGCCTGATGGGCCAGATCCGAGGCCGGACCCTGCAACTCCTGGGCGCCGGCGTTGGTGTCGGCGGGGATCGTGCCGATCACCAGGTTGCGCAGGCGGTGGCTGAGCAGCGACTCGAATTTGGCCACATTCTTCTCGGTGCCGGCCAGGATCAGGCGACGCGTGCCGGTATTGCGATAGAACGATTCGGCAAACTCGGCGGCGGCGCTGAGATTCTGCCGCGCCGTCTCCATTTCGTGGCGTTGATAGCGAGCCGAAGCCCACCCTCCGGCGCGGTGGACGTGTACTTCCTCGCCCAAATGACCTTCGGCGGCTTCGAGATTGCCCAGATGGAAGAGGTAGAAGCGGGCGCCGACTTGATCGACGTGGATTACACCCAGCCGTGCGTAGGCGTCGAGCAGGGCAGCCAGTTGATAGACATAGGGCCGGATGCTGACGAAGACCTTGTCGACCACCGGCGCTGACACGCCCTTCGCCCACCAAAAGCCCTCGCCCTTACACGAAAACATGATCAACCCTCGCCCGCGCCAATTGTAGCCGGTTTCGATGTAGTTGCGAACCTGACGCACGTCGTCGGGCGCTTGCGCTTCAACCTGCGCCAACAGATTGCGCAGCGCCAGCCGGTATTGCTCCGCGGTACGGTCACGAGGATCGACGTTCAAGTAGACACTGAGCACGGGGTGATCTTCGCACTCAAATTCGAGCGCCTGACGAACGTCTAGATCGGTGAGCATGAAAACCTCCTCTTCAGTGGGGATGATCGCGAAGGTGAGCAAACATGGGGATGCTGTGAACAACAGAACAGCTACCTAACACTAACACTTCGGGTAGGCGTTTGTCAACGAAGTCGAAATGCACTTTAGAATGAGTCTAATGTAAGTTGACAGCACAGGCGAACCGTGATAAGATTTGGGTGTAGTTTTTTAGATTCGTTCTAAAGTGACCTGCCTACCTTCGTCTCGAGGACCTTGATGCAGAACGCTGAACAGTATCTGGATGCACTGAAACGTGGCGGTTACCGTATCACCGATCAGCGGCGAGCTGTATGCGAATACCTGGGACAAACCCAGACCCATCCGACGCCGTCGCAGGTCTACGCCGCCGTGAGCGACATTCACCCCGAAATCAGCCGCGCCACGGTCTACAACACACTGAACGCGCTGCGCGATCTGGGCGCGATCATGGAGATCAGCGTAGGCGGTGAACACACGCACTACGACATCAACCCTGAGCCGCACATCAACATGGTCTGTCTGCGCTGCGATCAGGTCTTCGACTACGAGGGACATTTGCCGCTCAAGGATCTCTATCGGCAGGTCTTCGACGAAACCGCCTTCCAGGCTGTGGGCATTCAGGTGCAGATGGTGGGCTTCTGCCCAGCCTGTCGCGCCCAACGACGTGCCGAAATTTGGCGACAGTTACAAGAGTGATTCGTGTTGCGTGTTGCGTGGGTAGAGGATGTTCTGGGTGAACTCGACGTGAAATCGTTCAAGTCTTACGACATCAAACTCGGTCCATGCAACACGAATCACGCAACACGCAAACCCGATCATTCCTCTAATCACCATAAAGGTATCTTTACACATGACCACACAGACTCTTGAACAGAAGCTTGAGAAACAGAAAGAACGGGAAACGGCGCGGGTGAACTGGTGGCGCACGATTGCCACGGTGACCTTCTGGCGCGAGAACCCTGAACTAGCGCTGGCCGCCGTCACACTGGTGGCGCTGCTGGCCGGCTGGCTCGGCGGCTCGGTGACAGGCGCCATGCCCGGCTGGTTGGTGACTGTTTTCGCTGTGGTGGCGTTTGTGGCCGGCGGCTACTCCGGCATGGTTGAGGCCATCGCCGACGCTCGCAACCGCGAGTTGAACATCGACTTTCTCATGCTGGCAGCGGCCTTTGGCGCAGCGGCCATCGGCGAGTGGGAAGAGGGCGCGTTGTTGCTCTTCCTCTTCACCCTGAGCGGCGCGCTGGAAGAATTCGCCATGGATCGCACACGCAAAGCCATCGAAGGGCTGATCGACCTGCGCCCCGAGACCGCGCACCTGCGCCGTGACGGCGAACTCGTAGAGATCGCCGTCGAGGAACTTCAGGTGGGCGACGTTGTGCTGGTGCGGCCTGGCGAGCGACTGCCCGTTGACGGCGAAGTCATCGGCGGCAGCAGCAGTGTGGACCAAAGCCCGGTCACCGGCGAGAGTGTACCCGTCTACAAAGAGAAGGGCGCCGAGGTCTTCTCGGGGACGATCAACGGCGGCGGCGCGCTGGAAGTGAAAGTCACAAAACTGGCTTCCGAAAGCACACTGAGCAAAATCATCCAACTGGTGCAGGAGGCGCAAGAAGACGCCGCCCCCACCCAGCGCCTGATCGACCGCTTTAGCCAGCCCTACACGCTGGCGGTGATCGGCGCCACACTGCTGGCCATCGTCATCCCGTGGATCTTCATCGACGAACCGTTCGCCGACACGCTCTACCGCGCCATGACGCTGCTGGTGGTGGCCAGCCCCTGCGCGTTGATCATCTCGACGCCGGCCAGCATCCTCAGTGCCATCGCAGCGGCGGCGCGTGGCGGCGTCCTCTTCAAAGGCGGCGTCTACCTGGAGAAGGCGGCGGATCTCAACATCCTCACTTTCGACAAGACAGGCACGCTCACCTACGGTCGCCCCGAGGTGACCACGGTGAAACCGCTCAACGGCTACACTCGCGAAGACGTGATCCGCATCGCCGCCGGGGCCGAGAGCCTGAGCGAACACCCCATCGCCCGCGCCATCCTGGCCGAAGCCCGCGCCGAAGGCATCAAGCCCGAGGAACCCAAAGAATTCCGCGCCGTGGCCGGTCATGGCTTGCAGGCGATCTACGACCGCGGCGATCACGAAGAGATCATCTACATCGGCAACGAACGACTCTTCGCCCTGGAGAAAATGGATATCTCACCCGCCATCCACATGATCGGCGAACAGTTGGAGCTAAAAGGCAAGACAGCCATGCTGGTCGTGCGCCGCGGCACCGTGGAGAACACCCTGGGCGACGACCGCGACTGGGAAGTGGTGGGCTACCTGGCTGTGGCCGACACCCTGCGCGAAAACGCCGCCGAGACCGTGGCGAAACTCCGCTCCTTGGGCGTCAAACGCATGGCCATGCTCACCGGTGACAACCGCACCGTGGCCGAATCCATCGCCAAGCAGGTGGGCCTCGATCCAGCCGACGTCTACGCCGAGTTGCTGCCCGAAGACAAGGTGGAAATCGTCAAGAAACTGGTGCAAGAAGGCGCTGTGGGCATGATCGGTGACGGTGTCAACGATGCCCCAGCCCTGGCCACCGCGCATGTTGGCATCGCGATGGGCGCGGCAGGCACCGATGTCGCTCTGGAGACGGCAGACGTTGTCCTCATGTCAGATGAACTGAGCAAACTGCCCTTCCTCATCGACCTGAGTCGCCGCGCCGAAGCCATCGTGCGCCAGAACCTGATCTTCGCCCTGGGCGTCATGCTCACACTGGTCATCCTGACCATTCTTGTACCCATCTTTGTGTCCGGTTTCGTGCTGCCGCTACCGCTGGGCGTGGTCGGTCACGAAGGCAGCACGCTGATCGTGGTGACAAACGGCTTGCGCCTGCTTGGGCTACGTCCGAAGTAGAAGATTGGCAATTGAGGATCAGGAAACGGCGTCAAACCAAAGGAGACTCCCTTGAAGATCACACGCATCGAGCAGTTTTTCCCGCGGCCACGGGTGCGGCTGGTCAAAATCAGTACCGATGCAGGCATCGACGGCTGGGGCGAAACCACGCTGGAAGGCAAGCCCAAGAGCGTCACCGCGGCTATCGAGGAATTGAGCGAGTACCTGATCGGCAAGGATCCGCTGCGCATCGAGCATCACTGGCAGCACATCTACCGTTCCGCCTTCTTCCGCGGCGGCAACGTGCTGATGACGGCCATTTCGGGCCTCGATCAGGCGCTGTGGGACATCGCCGGCAAGCATTTCAACGCGCCGGTCTACCAATTGCTGGGCGGCGCGGTGCGAGATCGAATTCGTGTCTACGCGCACTGGGGTATCGCCGATCTCAGTGACGAGACGCTGGTCAACGCTCGCGCCCGGTTGGAACGGCTACAAAAACAGGGGATCACGGCCTTCAAATCGGGGCCAGGCGGCAAATGGCGTGGACACGAAACGCCGGCGGTGATCGACGCTTTCGTACAGCGCACCTATACCATGCGCGAGTGGGTTGGTCCCGATGTGGAACTGGCCTTCGATTTCCACGGCAAGTTCACACCTGCCTTGGCCACCGAGATCTGCCACGAGATGAAGGGGATGCGTCCCATGTTCGTGGAGGAACCGGTGCCGCAGGAAAATGTGGACGCGCTCAAGCTGGTGTCGGATCACGTCCCCTTCCCGATTGCCACCGGTGAACGCTTCCTCACGCGTTGGGGCTTCCGCGAAGTGTGCGAGAAGCACGCCGCCGCCTATCTCCAGCCCGACGCGTCACACGTGGGTGGCATCAGCGAGTTAAAGAAGGTGGCCAACCTGGCCGAGATCTACTACATGCACATCGCGCCCCATTGCGCCATCGGTCCTGTGGCGCTGGCGGCCTGCCTGCAAGTGGACGCCGTGATCCCCAACTTCCTGATCCAGGAACACGTGGATCACAGCATCGGTGAAGGCATCCTGGTGACGCCCTGGCGCGTGGAAGACGGCTACATCGAACTGCCCACCGCGCCTGGTCTGGGCATCGAAGTCGACGAAGACGCTGTCCGCGCCGAATCGGCGTACGTGGAGGAGCTGGGCGGCGAATTTTATCATCCTGGCGACGGCAGCGTGGTGGACTGGTAGGGGGACCAAAATTTCATACGGTTGCTTCCTCGGTTGGTGATAGATCTTTCGGCGTTGCCGTCGCACGATTGCGGCGGCGGAATCGGCTGAACAAGCTGACAACAAGTGTGACCGCGATGATGGTCAACGTGATAGGAATCAATGTCTTCCCGAAGGAGGCCAACGAAAACAGATTGAAGCCGACAGGACCGTGGCGTTCGAAGCCTTCGCTCCGCGGAAGCCTTCGGGGCGAGTACCCTCTGCGCCGAAATCAGGACGCGTGCGGTCGAATCTAAATACATTGTCTTCTGTGTCGGCGGATTCACTGGTCCGCGATGGGAAAGCCATGCCTTCGCGCAATTCAGATCTGTCGCGTCCGCCTGGCCCGAGATTCAACTGCGCCATCAACGACGAGTTGCCGAATGCCCACAGCGCGCCGGTGACGGCCAACGCCGCGGCCAAAATGATCAATGTGCGTAGGACGATCTTCATGCTGCGCCCTCCAGTTCCGCCGTCTCTACCGGTGTGCGCTGTCTGCGAGCGAAGATCGGCTGCCACAGATAGCGTTTGGCTGCATTCGCCACCCATTTCCAGTTGAAGGCAAGATGTAGGCCGATCAACCAGATCGAAATATCGGCTGAGAGCGTGTGTAGTATCCGCCAGGCGAAGCCCCGTTGCACAGGAAGGCCCAATGTCGCCATCGCCACTTCGGAGATCCACAGACCGGTGACCACCAGCACCACAAAATCCACGAAGAGCAGAATGTTTAGCAGATAGTTGATGCGATCATTGAGCGGAACTCGGCGGAAGAAACGCTGTGTAATGGCCGAGATCCACCGCCAGTGCAGCAGCAGGTGAACGATCAGAGAAACGCCAAAGGCGATCCCCAACCATTCATGGATGGCGATGCCCGTAATGCGCACATTCATGTCCACGATGAACGCCACAAAGATCAGAATATCGATGCCGAAGTTTTGTAGCGTGTCGCTAATCCTGGATCGCTTTCGCTGCTCTCGTGCATCGGCTCGACGAACTGCGTTTGTCATAAGTCCCATCCTTCCTTGATGATGCTGAAATCTGAACAGACGAAGACGAGTATGGCACGACATTGTTCAGAAATCGTGAAGACGCGATGATTTCTTGATTAAATTTTCGTCCCCAGTCTCACTGATTGGAGTAGTTGGGCGGCTGTGCATCGTTTGCGCGCACGCGCGCCGCGTGATAGACTTCATCAGTCATCCAAATTCCACCGCAGGACAGCCACGAACCCTATGCACACAACTTGTTTTCGGTGTGGTTCCCTCGTTGATGTGGACCCGCCCCGCTTTCGCTGCCCCAACTGCGACACCGACCTGAGCGACCAACATCGCTCTGAAGCCGGGCCTGTCTTCCTGCCCGAAGACGAGATTCAGGGATGCTACGATCGCGCCGCGGAGCTGGCACTGACAGGCAACTACGGTGACGCCCTCGGCGCCATCGAACGCGGATTGGAGCGGGTCAACGCTTCGGAACTGCACCTGCTGGCCGCTATCATCCACCGCAAACAGCACGCCTACGATCAGATGCGCCGGCACGTTGCCGCCATCCCCGTAGACGATGTGCTGCGCGCCGAAGCAGAATGGCTGCTGCGTTCACACCAGGAACAACAGCGCGCTCTGCGCCAGGCCGCGCAGACAGCCACCCCACCTCGGCGCGCCACGCCACTTGATCCGTCGGCGCGGCCACTGAATCGCGCCGACCGATTTCTGCTCAACGAATTTGGCGAAGAACCGCCGCGGCGTCGATTCGGTTGGGCATGGGCTTTGCCCGTGGTGGCCGTCTTTGCCGTGCTGATCTGGTGGCAGGCACCGTTAATCAACCGCTATCTGCCATTGGACAACCTATTGGGCCAGACACTGAACCTGCCTGCCGCCGAACGCTCTGATCTGACGGACAGCGGCGGCCAGTCGCCCACAGAAGACACCGTCACCGCGCCGACGCCGCTTGTGACCCCGACGCCGCAGGCCACAGCCCTGCCCACCGCCACACCGCTGCCGAATGTGGTCGAGGCTGTCCCCACCGAGACGCCTTCACCCGAGCCTATCGCCGCCGGTGATGAATCCAGCGTCGTCCAAGCTGTGGCCACGGCGCCGCCGTTCAACCTGGCCGCCTATCTGCGCCTGCGCGACCGGCCCGATCTGGCCGATCTCGACATCGACGCCCGCCTCCAGGATCGCACGTTGCTCCTGCAAGGCGTTGTCACTTCTACCCGCGTCCGCAACGAACTGCTCTCGCTTGCCACAGAATTGCCCAACGTGGAGGACGTCAACGCCATCGATCTGCTCCTGCGCCTGCCCGAAACCTACACCGTGCAGGAGAACGACACGCTGTGGAACATCGCTTTCGACTTCTACGGAGACGCCGCCCGCTGGCGACAGATCCTCGACATGAACACCGAGATCCTCGGCGAGGACGGTACACTCCTCTCGCCCGGGCAGGTGTTGACGCTACCGCCGTTCTAAGATGACAGGGCGAGGCGTTGAACCTGTCACCTTGTGATCCTGCTACCCAAACACATGCCGCCATCCAAACCCAAACCCAAACGCCCACGTGGCGACCGCCGCCCCAACTGGTGGCTTGCCATCACCAATCGCATGGACCTGGCCGGACGCCTCGCCGAGCGCATGGAAGGGCGCTGGCAGCACTGGTGGGGACCGGCGATTATGCTCATGTTTCCGATTTTGTTGGTGATTCTTGGTTTCGTTGTTGCCGCGTTGCGGTGAAAGGACAGCGCCATGCAGATCACAGACATCAAGTGCTACGTGCTCGAATCGGTTGCACAGCCGCCGCGCTTCCACTGGCGCGCCGGCCTGCCCATCGGTGACGGTACACCGCCGGGCCAGCCCACCTATCACGCCGTGATCAAAGTGGAGACAGACGAAGGCATCGTCGGCTGCGCACACGGCGGGCGCGGCCACATGGTAGCCGACATTGTACGCCGTCGGCTCAAACCGCTCGTGGGCTTCGATCCGCTGATGACGGAACAACTGTGGCATCGCATCTGGGAGATTGACCGCATCGAAGAGTTGCAGGTCCACGTGCTGGGGTTGCTCGACATCGCCTGTTGGGACATCAAATCGCGTAAGGCGGGGCTGCCGCTCTACAAGCTGCTGGGCGGCTATGATCCCAAAGTGCCTGCGTACGCTTCCACCGTCACCTGGGACACGATGGACGAGTACGAACGCTACATCAAAGAGAGCCGCGACGTGGGCTTCAAGGCGTTCAAACTGCACGCCTGGGGCGACGCCAAACAGGACGCCAAACTCAGCCGTAACCTGCGCAAGTGGGTGGGCGACGACGCCGATCTCATGTTCGACGGGTCGGCGGGGTGGGATTACACCACGTCGCTCTGGTTTGGGCGTGTGCTGGAGGACGTGGATTTCCTCTGGTACGAAGAACCGATGCGCGAGTTCGACATTCCCAGCTACGCCGAACTGTGCCGCAGCCTCGACATCCCCGTGCTGGCCGCCGAGACATCCGATGGCGTCCACTGGAACGCGGCCACGTGGATCCAATACCGCGCCCTTGACATGATCCGCACCAGCGCCGGCTTCAAAGGCGGCGTCACCGGCGCGATCAAAGTGGCGCACCTGGCCGAGTCTTTCGGGATGCGGGCGCAGGTCCACGGCATGGGCTACGCCAACCTGCATATCTGCGCCGCCATCCCCAACAACGATTACTACGAGCAACTGGTGATCGACAGCGAACAGATCCAGGGGCTGACCGATCTGGGGGTGCTCAGTGTGGTCGACGGCTATGTCACCGCGCCAGAGGAACCGGGGATCGAGCCGCACCCAGATTGGGATGAGATCGAGAAGCGGGCAGTACTTACTGTGTGAAGTGGGAAGAATGAAGAATAAAGAATGGGCGGACGGAACGGTTCCCGTGTTGGTGACTGCTCTGTCTGCCCATTCTTTTTTCTTCTTTCTTCTTGTGTGAAAAGGCAAGCGCCATGTATCAGATTCGACCGTACACCCCTGCCGACCTGGAAGACGTTCTGCGTATTTGGCGTGAGGTTGGGTGGGCCACGGGTGCGCCACAGGATCCGCAACGTGTGCAGACTGTGGTGGCCGCCGGCGCGGGGACAGTGGGGCTGCTGGACGATTCTCTGGAGTGCTTCGTGGCGACTGCGCCGGGGAACCTCCGCTACCAGGACGAAACGCTGCGCTTCGCCTGCATTTCCACCGTGTCCACAGGACGCGCCGCGCGGCGACAGGGCATCGCCGGGCGCACCACCGCCGCCGCCGTCGCCCAATCCGCCGAGGATGGCGCACAGATCGCTGGCCTCACCACTTTCGATCTGGGCTACTACAACCGCATGGGCTTCGGCACAGGCAACTACATGCACCAGGTCACCTTTGATGCGGCGCGGCTGACTGTGCCCGACAATCGGCGCGTTCCTGTGCGCCTGGGCGAAGACGACTGGCGCGAACTGCACGCGGCGCGGCTGCAACGGATACACCACCACGGCTACTGCGATCTTTTCGCGCCCGAAGCCACGCGCATGGACGTGTTCGATCCCCACGCAAGTTTCGGATTGGGCTACCGCAACGCCCACGGTCAGTTGACCCACTACATTTGGTTCATGGCCGAGCACATGCGTTACGGCCCCTATCACATCCGCTGGCTCGTCTACCGCGACCGCGCCGAATTCCTCGAACTCATGGGCATGTTGCGCAATCTGGGCGATCAGGTACACGCCGTGCGCATTTGGGAACCGCCGTCGCTGCGCGTGCTCGATCTGGTCCAATCCCCGCGCAGCGCCGACCGCCTTACCAAAGGCGGTGAATTCGCCAGCGGCATCGACGCCCGTCTCTACTGGCAGATGCGCATCCTCGATCTGGTGGGCTGCCTGGAGAAGACCGTGCTCACCGGCGGCGCAGTAGATTTCAACCTGTACCTCACCGATCCCATCGAGCGTTTCCTGCCCGTGGACGCGCCCTGGCGCGGGATTGGCGGGCGCTACCGCGTTCATCTGGGCGCGCCCAGCCATGCGCAACTGGGCGAAGACCCAAACTTGCCCACGCTCACCGCCTCGGTGGGGGCCTTCACCCGGCTGTGGTTGGGTGTCCTGCCTGCCGGCGCCCTCGTCCTTACCGACGAACTCGCCGGCCCGCCCGAACTCATCGACGCGCTGGATCGCGTGGTTCGCCTTCCCATCCCCGACCCCGATTGGATGTTCTGACCAAACTATGACGCCTGATGTGACGAAAGACAGGCGACGCTGTGACTTTCGTACGATAGGATCGTAATGCGTAATGCGTAATCGGATTTTCGACGGTTGGTCGCTTAACTTAATGACATTGACTCGTTACTCGTTACGTATCAGGATCTCAGTCACAGTTCTTCACATCAGGAGGCCCCCATGACCGCTTTTCTTGCGCCGGTTGCGCCGCGTGAACGCATCGACGTGATCGACATGTTGCGCGGGTTCGCCGTCTTCGGCATTTTGGTTGTCAACACGTTCTATTTCTTCAACCCCTGGTACGCGCCGCAGGTGACAGATGCTTCGTCCACTGCTGATCACGTGGCGCATTTCGTGATCTACTTCCTCTTCGTATCCAAGTTCTACACGCTCTTCTCGTTTCTGTTTGGGTTAGGCATGTTCATTCAGATGAGCCGCGCCGAGGAAAAAGGCGCGGCGTTCGTCCCCGCCTATCTGCGCAGGCTGCTGATCCTGGGGATCTTCGGGCTGGCGCACGGTGTGCTGTTGTGGGTGGGCGACATCCTCTTCGTCTACGCGGTGACAGGCTTGGTCCTGCTCTTCCTCTTCCGCAACCGTTCACCGCGGACGTTGCTGGTGTGGGCGATCATCCTAATCGCGATCCCGGTGTTGTTCATCGGGCTATCGGCTGGCGCGGTGGAATTCGCCCGCATGGCGCCGCCGGAGACAGGCGCTTACGAAGCCGTGGAGGCCGGGTTCGCCCAATCGGCAGCGCAACTCAGCGCCGACACCGCCGAAGACTACGTGATCTACGGCAGTGGCAGCTTTGCTGAGATCACCGCCGAACGCTGGCGCGACTTTACCGGTATCCTCATGATGGTGGGCTGGTTCATGTTGCCCTCAGTGCTGGCCATGTTCCTGCTGGGGCTGCGCGCAGGCAAGCGGGGTTGGTTCACCCACCAAGACGAGCACCGCGTCACCTTCCGGCGCCTGTTGATGTGGGCGCTGCCCCTGGGCCTGATCATGAATTTCTACGTGGGCATCAGCGGTTTCAGCCAGAACCAACTGGGTATGGAGGCGTTCGGGCTGGAGACGGCGTTGCAGGTGGCTGCGTTGAATATCGGCAGCGTGCTGCTCTCCATGTCCTACGTGGCGGGGATCATGCTGATTAGCCAGAGCAACCGCGGACATCGCATCCTGGCGCCGCTGGCGCCTGTGGGCCGCATGGCGTTGACCAACTACCTCACCCACTCCATCGTGATGACGACGCTGGCCTACGGCTACGGCTTTGGCCTCTTCGGGCAGGTGGGGTTGGCGCTGGGCTTCGTCATGGCCGTGGCGCTCTACGCCGTGCAGATTCCACTGAGCCGCTGGTGGCTCAGCCGCTTCCGCTTTGGACCATTCGAGTGGCTCTGGCGTACACTGACCTACATGCGCCGACAGCCGATGAAGACAGCGAAAAGGTTGGCAGCCTAATCCGTTGGTTGTCGATTCACAATCTCAATTGGTACACGCTCTACGCGCTGTATTCTCTAGGAGGCTCCATGCAAGATCGATTCACCAAATGGTTGCTCTTTGCGCCGCTCGGCCTGACGCTCATCGGCCTGGGCGTGTCGGTGACCACGGATGCGACGCTGCGCAAGGGGCGGGCAAGTCCTGGTTCTGGCGTGGCACGTTGGGGCTGTGCATCCTCAACGCCGGTATCGCCGTCTTCGGTGACGCCGTCAAAGAGCGGGCGCTGCTGGATTGGGAGCAGAAATGAAGCTACCCACACAAGACGCGCTTGCATCCTGGCTTGCTCGCCTCGTGCAGATTCCCAGTGTGGCCCCGGCGTGCGCGGGGCCACACGCGGCGAAGTGGGCGAAGGACGCATCGCCGCGGCGTTGGCCGAATGGTTCGGCGCTCTGGGCGGCGAAGTGCATGTCCACGAGGCGCTGCCAGGGCGACCCAACGTCTACGGCCTCTGGCGGGGAATCAGGACGCCTGCTGGCTGTGGACGTACATACCGACACCGTGGGCGTGGAACACATGACCGCGGATCCGTTTTCCGGTCAAAGCGCACAAGGACGCGTCTACGGTCGTGGCGCGGTGGACACCAAGGCGTCGCTGGGCGTGATCCTGGCGCTGCTGGAAGCGATGCAGACGCAGGGCGTGACGCCGCCCGATTCTCTGCTCATCGCCGCCACCGCGGACGAGGAAGTGGGCGCCACCGGCGCGCCCAATTTTGCCCACTGGCTGCGCCAACAGGCGCGCCACGTGGATCAACTGCTGGTGGCCGAGCCGACGTTGTGCCGCCCGATCCACGGGCACAAGGGCGTGGTTCGCCAGCGTTTCGAGGTCCGCGGGCAGGCGGCGCATTCGTCGCAGCCGCATTTGGGGCGCAACGCCATCACCGCGGCGGCGCGGATCGTAGAGGCGATGGAAGCCGAACGCCGCCGCATCCAGCGGATCGACTCGCCGTTGGGCGCGCCGGTGCTCAGCGTCACCTTGATCGAGGGCGGCGACGGCATCAACATCGTGCCCGACCGCTGCCGCGTTTCGATTGATCGGCGCATCGTGCCAGGTGAAAGCGCGGCGACGGTGGCGGCGTCTTTGCGCGGCCTGGCCGAGGACGCCTGTCCCCTGCCGGTGGTGTGCGAAGATCTGCTGGTGATCGACGCGTTCTACCAATCTCCCGATACGGCGTGGGTACGTCAACTGGCCGAATGGTCGAGGCAGACGCCCACAGTGGCCCCCTACGGCACCAACGCCTGGGCCTACCCAGATGTGGCCGACGAGTGTGTGGTCATCGGTCCTGGCTCCATCGACCAGGCCCACGGCGCTGAGGAATGGGTGAGCCTGGCCGAATTGGAGAAGCTGGCGACGATCTACGCGCGTTGGTGGGGGATCACTCCGTCGTCGTCTCGCTGACGGATACATCGTAGCTGCCGGTGTCGTCGCCCAGGAAATCGCCCACCAGGATCACATGCTCGCCGTCTGCGTCGATGTTGCAGTTCTTCGATGCCGTATCGCCAATCACCGCGCTGGCCTGGCAAAGCTGGGTGTGGTCCGGTCTGTACACGCGCCATTCCGGGTTCAGGTCACCATCTGTGCGGGTGACAGCGATGGTCAACTGCTGCCCATTGGTTGCAGCAAAGGTGTACGCGTCCAGCTCGAAGGCAGGATCGACAGCGCCGGATTGGGGTACGCCCAGGCTGAGCGCAGATGCCCCAGCCGGCGCGTTGATGCGTTGCACAAAGAGGTTGAATGCGCCCGATCCCTGGCCCAGGCTATCGCCCACGAAGATCGTGTGTGTGCCACCTGTGTCCAGCGTGCAACGGCCTTCGAGCAGTTGTAGTGCACCGAAATCGTCGCAGCGCTGCGTTCCGTCGGGGCGGTGGACGTAGAGGCCGGGGTTAAGTGTTTCGGTGGTGCGCACGAGGCGCATCAATACCACGTCACCGGCGGCGCCGTCGAAACGGAATGCCGCCAATGCCACGCCGTCACCTGTTGCACCGTTGGCTGTCTGCGCATAGTCGATGGTTTCTGCGCCTACTGGCGCGTCGGCGCGTTGTACAAAGAGCGCGTAGTCGCCGCTGTTTGCATCGGTGATGTCGCTGATGGAGATGACATGGTAGCCGTTGGCGTCGAACATGCACGTTTCTTGAACCAGCGGGAAGGTCAGCACGCCGGCCTGACATAGCACCGATCCATCCGGGCGGAATACTTCGATGCGCGGGCGCAGTTCACCGGAGGTGGCGATAAGGCGCAGCATCAGGCTCTGCCCCGATTGACCCTGTACTGCATAGACCCCCGTCTCCCCGGCAGCGATGGTACCCGTCATCGTCTGCCCGAACGTAAGCGTTGCGTCCGGCTGTTCCGTGTCGAAATCAAACCACAGGAAGGTGAGGCCGTCTGCTGCAGGGCCGGTGCCACGCTGTGTCCGCGTTGCGCCGCTCTCGGTGTCGATGGCCAGCGCGGTGAACGGTTCATCGGCTGGGATGAAGGGCAGGTAGAAGTATCCGCCTTCGTCCACCACACCGCTGATGGGAAAGACCTGTGTGCCTCGATAGATCTTGACCACGATGCGTGAAAGTGCGTTCACAGAGCGGGCGTTCAGCCCCCGCCAGAGAGGACAACGCCGCAGCCTGTCCCCCGAAAATCGGCACGCCGCCCATGCCTGCAATGAGGCTGGGCGCCGCCGCTCGCCGTCTGAGTTGTCTATGAACTGGAGGCCGGGCGGGCAGAAATCTGGGAATTCAAACTCGTTGAGTTCTGCCCACAACTCCCACAGATCTTCCACCATCTCATCCACACAGTTTCCGTCGATTCCCCAGTTGCAGACGGTAATCGCTAGGCCGATGTAGGTTGCGCCGCGGCTGACTTCTGCCCCGACGCCGGCCAGTTTGGGGAAGTCGGTTTTTGCGCTGTCGAAGAGCGCCTGCCCGATGCCGCCGGCAAAGCCAACCAAGGTAGGAAACGAATAGTCGGCGCCGTTGTTGTAGCCATTGTTCGGCTCTTGCTGTGCATTACCCACCACTTGCACACGGTAGAAGGGCGAATTCTGAAGCATGGTGGCGATGGCGTCGAGGAGCTGCTCTTCTTGCGCGCTGAGATCGTCGTCGCGCACATCGGCGAAGCGTGCCTGCGCACTGCGGATCAGGCCCAACGCGGTGTTCATCGCTTCCACTTCCTCCTCTTCGGAGACGGGGACCGCTTGCCAAAGCTCGATTGTGTCGGTGATAAATTTGGCGATGATCTCGTCTGCTGGCGCCGTCAGCGGTGGAGACGGCTGTATCGATACGGTGATTGGATCGGAAATGGCCAGAGTGGTGAGGTTTTGCAGTTGTAGTTCGGCTGCGCCCACAGGCAACGGTGGGATGATGCTAGAAAAGATCTGTTGGGATAGGTCCGCCGGATCGGGGAGGACGCGACCACGCTGCTGTATGGTGGTTCCATCGACGAGAGAGCGCCACGTCCCCAGATTGCCAAGGAGCGATGCCTGGTTCATGTCGTCCATGCGGATGCGCACCGAGGAGCCGATGCGGCCGCTGATGCCTTCGGCACGCACGCGTTGGCTTTGCTCTGCTGTCGAATCAACTTGTAGCGACTTCACCAGGATCTGCGGCACCGGATCGGAGACCACGGCATTGTTGGGGGCGACGGTGGCGGTGTTGATCACCACCAGTTCGTCCACCCCGTCGCCGTTGACATCGGGCAGCAGCGTGTAGTTGACCACGGCCTGCCCCGGCTGCACACGGTTGCCGTAGCCCGCCGAGTTCACTTGCAGCGGCAGCGAGATGGCTGCGCTGCCGCTGATCTGCTGATCGCCCAGGAAGGTGATGCCCAACTGCTCCCAATCGATGCCGTTTTCACTGGTCACCTGGGCTTGGGTGCGCTCGGTGACGGTAAGCAGAGCCGACTGCGTCAACGCGCCCGGCGGTACGGCGACGATGCTGCCGGTGGCCGTCTGTAGCAGTCCGCCCTCCGGCCCGATGACGGCGCTGGACGGTGGATCGGCGACGACGGTAACGGTGATCCAGCGGGTCACCGCGCCGCCGGGGCCGGTGGCTTCGGCGGCGAGCACGAGTGGACCGTCGCCAAAGCTGCTTGCATCGAAGAGGACGCGCAGCCCATCGTTCGCGGTGTCGTCGGTGACCAGGATTTGATCGTCGGCTTTGAATGTCACAGCGCGGACGGTGGCCGGGTCCACGGCCTGCACAGCGAAGAAGTGCATCCCGCTGATCTTGGCACCGACGGCAGGGGCGATGATGCGTACATCCGGCGCGCCGGGGCGAGTTTCGACGAATGGCAGGTAGATTGTGCTGCCTTGGGTGGGTGTGTTCGGTTCCTGGCGCGGTTGGTGGGCGAAAGCATGATCCGCAAGCAGTGTGGTCGACAGCAATGTCGTCAACAGCAATGTCGTCAACAGTACAATGATCGCAGCAAGCCGAAGAGCGCGTCGATGCATCACATTCCAGTGCATGGTGGTTCCCCCTTGTGTCGTTGTCGGGCATAACGGAGGGCCACATTATGGCATGGCGCCGGGATCGACGCCAGCGTTGTTTCAGGAACGCGAACCATCCAGGAAGATGCTGCATCTTCCTGGATGGTTTTGGGGGTTCGATGTGGCATACAGCGGGCCGTCATCAGGGCGGCGGATTTCGGCGGGCCGGTATGTGTGGCGTGTCGCCGGAGATTTCTTGCACCAACAAGATTGGCAGCCCTAGATTCCATAGTTTGGCCAGTATACCGTGCAGCGCTGCTTGATCGGCAACCACACCTGTCATACACGATTGTCCATTGGCGAGCAAAGTGATTGTGAAACCGTCGAACCAGTCCGACCATCGCTGATCAAGCGCGCCCTGCACAATGATCCGGTAGGCTGTCGGTCGATCAACCGGTTTCGCTGCGGACATGAGTCGACCTCCTGATCAGCATATGAAGGCTTTAGATCACCTGCGCCCCCTGCAGGTGAACCGCAGAGGGCGCAGGGAGAAGGTGCTTGATCTGTCTTCAGCCTCGGCGAATTGACGGGTACACCGATGCTGTTGGAAGGTCGTCTACCGGGCCACGTCCTCACCGGTCACCGTGAGCAGGTAGGTGGCCATGCCCTGCTGGCAGGTGTGTGTCACTTCCACGTAGAAGCGGCCCGAGAAGTTGAACGATCCTGCCCAGTGGAGGTCGGTGACTTCGATGCAAGGATTCACCGCGCCTCGACCGATGGGATCGACCTCTTCACCCTTCATCTTGCGGGCGTAGAGATCAGGCGTCCACACGTTGAAGTTGACCATGCCCGCCGTTTCCTCAAGGACGTCGATTTCGATGGTGGTTTCATCGTCGCCGTCGTAGTTGAAGGCGTACCAGTGGATCTGCTGCATCGCCAACTGGCGCCACTGCCCGTCGACGCTGAAGATCTCGGGGGCAGGTGCAGGCGCTGCCGGTTCGACAGTTCGAGCCACCGGCGCCGGGGCGGGTGCTGCGCCGCTCATGGGCGGGTAGGATACGTCCTTGCCGGTGACGTTGAGCAGGTAGGTGGCCATGCCCTGCTGGCAGGTATGCGTCACTTCCACGTAGAAGCGGCCCGAGAAGTTGAACGATCCTTGCCAGTTGAGATCGGCGACCTCAACACACGGATTCTCGGTGCCTCGACCGATGGGATCGACCTCTTCGCCCTTCATCTTGCGGGCGTAGAGATCAGGCGTCCACACGTTGAAGTTGACCATGCCCGCCGTCTTCTCGTCGACGGTGATCTGAATGGCTGTGTCATCGCCGGTGTAGTCGAAGGCGTACCAGTTGGTGGCGCCCATTGCCAGGGTGCGCCACTGGCCGTCCACGGCGTAGATGCCCGGTGTCACCGGTGCAGCTACAGGCGCAGGCGCCACGGTTCGTTCCGTGGGCGCTGCGGGCTGCGTCATCGAAGGCAGCAGTTTGGATGGGAAGGAGACGTCCTTGCCTTTGATCACGAGCTGGTAGAAGCTGACCTCGGCGGTCCGGTTCTTCACCAACACGTAGTAGTCGGCGGCTTTCAGGAAGTTGCCGGCCCAGTTGAGGTCTGCATCGATGGCGTCGTTCTCGGTGCCGCGGCCAATCGGTTCATACTCAAGGCCATCTTGCCAGAGTTTCAACTGATCGGGTGTGAGCACTTCAAACTCGGCGCCGTTGTCGGGGTCGACGAACAGTTCGATCTCGATCAATCTGCCGTCGCCTTCGTCGTGGAATACGTACCAGAGGGTTTCGCCCGGCTGGATCGGCATCATCTGGCAGCAAGGCGAAAATGCGTCCTCGGGTCCGGTCCCCTGCGCCAGGACGGTGGTGGGCGCCAACACGGCGAGCAACACCGCAACTAGCGCAAATCGTAAGATTCTCCCAAGTGATGTACGCATCGTAGAACCTCTCTTTCGGGAGCAAAGTGTGGTCGATAGACTGCAAGAAGCTTATGGATGGATGTTGCAACGACCGACACGCCTGTACACAGGTTAAGCTACCTGTGTGGGGGAGACATCCTGCAAAGTAGGGGATTGGGTGGGGGATTTTGAGCTAGAGCAACCCATGACGCCGCGCCACAGCCAACGCTTCGGAGCGGCTGTGTACCTGGAGTTTGGCGTAGATGCTCTTCACGTGTGTGCGCACCGTACTCGGCGCCAGGACGAGTTGATCGGCGATCTCCACTGTGGTGAGGTTCGACGGCAACATGCCCAAGATTTCCTGTTCGCGGTCGCTCAACGGTTCGTTGAGTTGGCGCAGATCGTCTTCGACGCAGTGATTCAGCGTGAAAGAATGCCGAGCAGAGGCGGCCCTCAGCACTTCTCTGGCATAGGTGTTTTCTCCATGCAGCGACGTCCAACGTTGTAGCAAGGGGACGCAGGCAGAACGCGCCGTCAGAAAGACGCCGATATGCTCTTCCGGCTCGGCACGTTCCATCACCTGTGCCAGACGGGTCAGGGCGCTGTGCTCGTCTTCGCGGATGTGGTGCGCCACAGCGAGCAACACCTGCGCGCGTACCGACGTCCCCGCGCTGCCGGCAGCGTCGCAAAGATCGAGGAGACGGGTGAGGAGTTGGATGGCGGCGTCGATCTGGTCACGTGCGCCGGGTTGCGTGTGGAACGGTCGATACTGGAGCAGTCGCACCTGCGCCAGCGTCAGGTATTCCTTGTGGCGCAAATAGGACGGGGATCGCTCAGGCACAGCCCACTGCGGTCGGCCCAGGTGACCGCAGCCGCGATGTTGCCCTGCGCGATCCACAGTTCCGCCTGTTCGGCGGCTTGCGTTCGGATGTGCCAGGGCGATAGCTGATGAGCGACATTGGCAGCCGCGACATGGCCGCCTGAGCGCCTTCGGCGTCGCCTACTGCCTGCAGAGTATGCGCCAGTGTGGTGTAGGCGTCGAGCATGCCTTCGGCCTGCCCCCAGCGGGTGGCGATCTCCTTGCCCTGGTGTGCCATTTGCAGCGCTCCTTCGAGTTCGTTCCACTCTAAATGCAGCCTGGCCAGGATCAGGTAGATTTGCCCGACAAAAGAGACGTTGCACGCCTCCGTTTCCGACTTCCCACCGGCCAATCTCAGCGCATCGCGGCAGGTGACGTGGGAGCGATGAAGCTGTCCTTGTTCGATCTGCAAATCGGCCAGTTCGGCCAAGCCGGACACTGTGTTTAGCAGATCGCCGGCGGCGCGGCAGCGTGTGGTGTGGGCGAGCCACCAGGCTTCCGCCGCGGCCAGATCACCGCGCCGTCGATGCAGCGATCCTAGCAGCAGATCGATGCGATCGCGCAGGGGTGAGGCTTCTTCGGGCAGTTGACGCAGGGCCAGGTCGGCGTAGCGGAAAGCGGTATCCACATCCATGATCACGGCGGCAGCGTACATCTTTAGCGCGTAGAAATGGGCAAGGAGCGGCTGGAGACCAGCGCTGTTGTCGGGCGAAGCCTGGCAACGCATGTGCGCTTCGGCGCGGTCCAGGTGTGCGGTCAACTCCGGGAATTGGCCGGTGAGGGCCAGCACCCATCCCCGCGCTACGGCCAGCCAGGGGCGGGTGTGGAGTAATACCACCGGCAGGGCGTCCAGCCACTGCGTGAGCAACGCCAGTTCACCGTGGTAGACGGTGAGCAGCGCGTTGCCTTCCAACAGGTTCGTCACCCGTTCGACGTCGTTTGCCATGAGTGCGTGGGCTATGGCGTCGGCTATGTAGCCGTGTTGTTCGTACCAGATGCCGGCGCGCAGGTGCAACTCGATGCGCACATCGGGGTGGTGCTGCTCCAATCGATTCTGCAACAGGTCCGCGAACAGGCGGTGGTATCGGTACCAGCAGCGCTCGTTGTCCAGCGGTGAAACAAAAAGATTGGCGGTTTCGAGATGATGCAGTACCGCTTCCGACGCCGGCGTCGTCTCTCCCCAATCGGCGTTTGGGGGCGCCAGCACAGCGCGACAAGAGGTGGCTTCGTCTTTGCCCACGACGGCGTCGCACAGTTCGGCGCACAGCCGATCCAGGATCGACGTTTTGATCAGGAAATCTTGTAGCGGTTTGGGTTGATGGAGCAGCACTTCGTCCAGCAAGTAGTCGAGGACGAAGCGTTCGTTGCCGCTGAGATCGCTGATGAACGCGGTGACGTCGGGCTGGTTGCGCAGGGTAAGCGCCACCAGTTGCAGGCCGGCCGCCCACCCTTCGACGCGGCTGTTGAGCCGCGCGATGTCGCCCGGAAGCAGCGCAAATCGTTCGACACCGTTCAGAAACGCCGTTGCCTCGTCCAATGTAAAGCGTAGATCGGCGGCGCGTACTTCGAGCATCTGGCCCGAAGCGCGTAGCCGTGCCAGCGGCCACGGCGGATCCTGGCGCGTACCCAGCACAAGGTGAAGCGATGCCGGTAAATTGTCCACAAGGAAGATGAGCGAATCGTGGATCGACTGTTCGCGCACGATGTGGAAGTCGTCGAGGACGAAGACACCGCCGCCCTGACAACCCACCAACTCGTTGACCAACTCCACCATCATCACATCGACCGGGGGCGGGTGTGAGGCGTGCAGCGCTGCCTCCGCTGCGTCGCCGCGGAAGCCGGTGGCTGTGGCCGTGCTGGGGTAGAGCCGACGCAGGCCCGCCACAAAATATGACCAGAAGCGGATGGGATCGTTGTCACCTTCGTCCAGGGTGAGCCAGGTGGTGGGGTATTGGCGGTGTTCGCACCAATCGCCCAACAGCGCCGTCTTGCCGAAGCCCACAGGCGCGGAGACAAGCGTCACCTTGCGCTGGAGGGCAGAGCGGAGCCGTCTGCGTAAAGCGAGGCGTTCCACCCGTTCAGGTGGAGCGGGTGGTCGATGAAGTTTTGTCGCAAGTAGCGGCGTTGACATGGGGGATAGTCACCTGTCCACTACAACTGCTGCGGTAATCTTCTAGTTTGTCACGATTTTAGTCTGACATAGGCTGCTATCTTTTCCTATGGACAATTGACACATTGAAATACACCGAATACGGCAAACCGAATGGAAGCACGGGGCGCTTTTGTGTAAAATACTCGTGGACAGCGCCAATGCCCCACAAGCGGCGCGCCTGTCACCTGCATACTTGCCAACAGCATCCGCCACTCCCAAAGGACACCACCATGAAACTCGGACTTGGCCTCTACCGCGACATCCTCACGCCGGAGAACGTCCGCTTTGCCAGGCAGGGAAACGCGACCCACATTGTGGCGCATCCCGGGTGAATTCGCCAAGGGAAGAAGATCATCACCTCGGATCGCGCCGCCGCGGGCTTCGGTTACTCGGATCCCGATGACCCGATCTGGACGTACGAGGGGCTGCGCGATCTCAAGTCGATGATCAATGCGGAAGGGCTGGAACTGGAAGCGCTGGAGAACTTCGCCCCCGCTCACTGGTACGATGTGTTGCTCGACGGGCCGAAGAAGAAACAGCAGATGGAGCATCTGAAGCGGATCATTGGCGACGTGGGCAAGCTGGGCATCCCGATTATGGGCTATTGCTTCACGATTGCGGGTGTGTGGGGGCGCGTGGAAGGGCCGTACGCGCGCGGCGGCGCCCGCTCTGTGGGCTTCGAGAACCCGGAACAGACGCCGATCCCCGCGGGAATGGTGTGGAATATGGTCTATGATCTGGATCTGTTCGATCCCGCCAACCCCAAAGACGTGGTGCCGCCGATTTCGTCCGCCGAGATCTGGCAGCGCTTCGAGGATTTTCTCAGCGAAATGTTGCCGGTGGCCGAAGAAGCGGGCGTCAAACTGGCGCTGCATCCCGACGATCCGCCGCTGCCGACCCTCCGCGGCGCCGCTCGTCTCGTCTATCACCCCGACGGCTATCAGCGCGTCCTCGATCTGAGCGACAGCCCGGCCAACGTGATGGAGTTCTGTGTGGGGACGCTTTCGGAGATGCCCGAGGGCGACATCTACGAGATGGTGGATCGCTACAGCCGCACCGGGCGCATCGGCTACGTCCACTTTCGCAATGTCAGCGGCAAAGCGCCCAACTATCACGAAATGCTCGTTGACGAAGGCGACACCGACATGATCCAGGTGATGCAGATCCTCCACCGCAACGGTTTCGACGGGGTGCTGATCCCCGATCACACGCCGCTGTTGCTGTGCGACGCGCCCTGGCACGCGGGCATGGCCTACGCGTTGGGGTTTATGCGGGCTGCGTTGAAGATGATTGGGGTAGACTGAAGCAGTCTTCGTGGAGATTAGGAGATTGGGGGATTAAGCGATTGGGGGATTGGCCCGTACGCCAATCCCCCAATCGCGCTCTTCTTCATCTGTGGGTTACAGTTCCTTGGCGTGCAACTGAGTATTCACGCGTCCAGCGTTCCTCGATCCCGGCGCGCCAGGATTGGGCCAGCGCGGCGAGTTCCGCGGTACGTTCCTGCTCCGCGTCATGTAAATTCGTGCGTTCGCCCAGGTCGTCGTCGAGATTGGCCAGGTGGACAGCGTCTTCGGGCGGCGCACCCTCCACGAGGCGACCATTGAGCACCAGTTTCCACGGTCCGCGGCGGACGGCGGTTTGACTTTCCATTTCCCAGAATATGGGGCGCTCGGGCAGCGTTGCGCCGTCTTTGAGGGACGGGAGCAGATCGACGCCGTCGATTTCATAGTCATCTAGATCGGCGCCGGCGGCTTTGAGCAACGTGGGGAAGACGTCCATGCTGGCGCAGGGATCGTGGCGCACCTGTCCTCCGGGGACGACGCCGGGCCAGTGGATGATGCCGGGGACGCGCACACCGCCTTCGTAGAGGCTGAATTTGTGCCCTTTGAGCTTGCCGGCGCTGCCGCCGTAGTAGGGATCGAGGGTGCCGTCGAGCCAATTGCGGCTCTCGCGGGAGGGGCCATTGTCGGCGGTGAAGACGGTGCAGGTGTTGTCGTCGAGGCCCAGGCGGGTCAACTCGGCCATGATGTCACCCACGCCGTCGTCCACGGCGCTGATCATGGCGGCCATCACCTGGCGATCCCAGGGGAGTTGGGCGAAGCGATCCATGTACTTTTGCGGCGCGTGCATGGGGTAGTGGGGCGCGTTGTAGGCCACGTAGAGGAAGAAGGGACGTCCGTCCGCTTTGGCCTGGCGCAGGTATTGGATCGCCTTCTCGGTAATTGCCTCGGTGAAGTACTCCCCGTTCTGCCAGATTTCGTTGTCATCTTCCCACAGATCGTGCGTGGGGTTGACGCCTGGCCCCGGTTGGTTCATGCCCCAATAGAAAATGTGCGAATAGTAGTCGATACAACCGGCCAGGAAGCCATACCAGTGGTCAAAGCCGTGGCTGTGCGGGCGAGACGCATCGTCTACCCCCAGATGCCACTTGCCGGACATGTACGTTTGATAGCCCTGACGACGGAGCGCCGTAGCAATCGTCGGCGTAGACGATGGCAACCCGGTGGCGGTACGATGACCGGCCAAAATGGCGCGGACGCCTGCATTGCCGGGGTAGCGCCCTGTGAGTAGCGACGCCCGCGAGGGGCTGCACACCGGCGAGTTGGCATACCAAGAGGTGAAGCGTGCGCCGTCCTGGGCCAGGCGATCCAGATGCGGCGTTCGAAAATCGGTAGCGCCCATGCATGAAAGGTCACCGTACCCCTGGTCATCGGTGAGAAAGACGATGTAATTCGGCGCCATCATTGGCATCCTTTCTTGGTGTAGCCACGAAATCACACGAAGAGACACGAAATAGAGACAAAAAATCCACAGATTTCACGGATTCAAGGGATTCTGAGTTTCTCTGAAATCCTCTCAATCTGCGTAATCTGTGGATCAATTCTGCTTCGCGTCGCGTTGTGCGACTTTGTGGATCGACTTTGTCTAGAGTTTGCGGTAGTCGACGAAACGATACCCTAGCCCGCGTTCGGTGAAGATGTAGCGCGGATCGGATGGATCTTGCTCGATCTTCTTGCGCAGGTAGGTGATGTACAGGCGCAGCAGGTGGTTGTCGTTCACGTATTCGTGCCCCCAGACTTTGGTGAGGAGCACTTCGTGTGGCACTACCCAGCCGGCATTCTCGATGAGGTTGTAGAGCAGCCGATACTCGGTGGGGCGCAAGCTCATGCGCTCGCCTTCCACGATGACATCGCGGCGTTGCATGTCCACTTGTAGGCGGTCATCGATCTTGAGGATCTGGTCTTCGGGGCGGGCGCTGGTCTGCTCGAAGCGGCGCAATACGGCGCGGATCCGGCTCGACAGTTCGCGCGGGCTGAATGGTTTGGTGACGTAGTCATCGGCGCCGAGATCGAGGCCCTTGATGCGGTCGTCCTCATCAGAGCGGACGGTGAGCATGATCACCGGCGTGTCGCTGATCTCGCGCAGCCGTTTGAGCGTCTCGAAACCATCGAGGCCGGGCATTTCCACATCGAGGAGCACCAGATCGGGCTGGTATTCGCGGACTTTTTCCAGCGCCTGAAAACCGTCATTGG
>JAWKOL010000009.1:0-87500 GCA_041391225.1 Caldilineaceae bacterium | reverse complement strand
ACTCAACGGGCAGAGAAAGTCAGACGGCATCACGGCGAAATCGTAAATCGGCAATTGCAAATCGTAAATTTCTTCGCCCTGGTACATTAAAAACTGAATAGGATAGAAGCATCTTCAAAGAAGGCAAGAAGAGAGAGCGAACTCTAGCAATAGGGGGAGCAGGACTTCTTGTCCACCGGAGAAGGAAGTGGTTCTTAGTGGTTAAGCTACTAAGGGCATACGGTGGATGCCTAGGCGACAAAGGCCGAAGAAGGACGTGTACCACTGCGAAAAGCTACGGGGAGTTGTGGTAAAGCAGAGATCCGTAGATATCCGAATGGGGAAACCCATCCTGGGGAATGCCAGGATAGCCAATGGTGAACACATAGCCATTGAGCGGGGCACCCGGAGAACTGAAACATCTAAGTACCCGGAGGAAAAGAGAATATTCCGTGAGTAGTGGCGAGCGAAAGCGGAAGAGCCCAAACCGTATGAGCTTCGGTTTATGCGGGGTTGTAGGACTGACAGAAGGACTCGTAGAGATAGAAGAACGGCACTGGAAAGGCCGACCGAAGAGGGTGAAAGTCCCGTATTCGAAATTGAAGCGAGCTGGTCAGGATCCTGAGTAACACGGAGCACGCTAACTCTGTGTGAAGCTGGGGGGCCCACCCCCCAAGGCTAAATACCTTTGTCGACCGATAGTGAACAAGTACCGTGAGGGAAAGGTGAAAAGAACCCCAGCGAGGGGAGTGAAATAGCACCTGAAACCGTATGCTTACAAGCAGTCAGAGCCTGATGTGGGGAAACCCACCGGGTGATGGCGTGCCTCTTGGAGAATGAGCCAACGAGTTACGGTTAGCGGCAAGGTTAAGGGGTGAAGAACCTGGAGCCGAAGCGAAAGCGAGTCTGAATAGGGCGCTGAGTCGTTAACTGTAGACCCGAAACCGGGTGAGCTATCCATGGTCAGACTGAAGCGAGGGTAATGCCTCGTGGAGGGTCGAACCGTTGTACGTTGCAAAGTGCTCGGATGAACTGTGGATAGGGGTGAAATGCCAAACGAACTCGGAGATAGCTGGTTCTCGCCGAAATAGCTTTAGGGCTAGCGTCATGGAAGAGAGTACCGGGGGTAGAGCACTGGATGAGGTAGGGGGCCAAACGCCTACCGAACTCAACCAAACTCCGAATACCGGTAGTCACGCATGGCAGTCGGACTACGGGAGATGAGTTTCGTGGTCGAGAGGAAAACAGTCCAGACCGTCAGCTAAGGTCCTGAAGTGGTGACTAAGTGGGAAAGGATGTGGAGTTACGAAGACAGCCAGGAGGTTGGCTTAGAAGCAGCCATCCTTGAAAGAGTGCGTAATAGCTCACTGGTCAAGTGATTCTGCGCCGAAAATACAACGGGGCTCAAGTCACCCACCGAAGCTACGGGTGTGTGTGCGAGGCACATACGCAGTAGGCGAGCGTTCTGTTGGCGTCGAAGCCGTACCGGAAGGAGCGGTGGAGCGAACAGAAGAGAGAATGTTGGCACGAGTAGCGAAAACTGTGTGAGAACCACAGTCCCCGAAAGTCTAAGGTTTCCGACGGAAGGTCAGTCCGCGTCGGGTTAGTCGGTCCTAAGGCGAGGCCGAAGGGCGTAGCCGATGGAGAACTGGTTAATATTCCAGTACCACGTCAAGTTGTTTGAGCGAAGGGGTGACGCAGAAGGGTAAGTTGGCCGGCGGATGGAAGGGCCGGTGCCAAGCCTGTAGGCGAAGAGAGTGGGGAGAAAAGACCACTTGAGCTAAGGGGTGATGGCAAAGCCGCAAGGCAGACGCGACCGAACCCAAGCTGACAAGAAAAGCCTCTAGTGAGACTTGCGTGCCCGTACCGCAAACCGACACAGGTAGACGAGTAGAGAATACTAAGGGGAACGGGAGAACCTTCGTTAAGGAATTAGGCAAAATAGATCCGTAACTTCGGGAGAAGGATCGCCTTTGTAGAGTGAAGGGGTCTAGCGCCCTGGAGCTTGAAGAGGCCGCAGAGAAAAGGCCCTATCGACTGTTTACCAAAAACACAGGTCTGTGCGAAGTCGCAAGACGAAGTATACAGGCTGACGCCTGCCCAGTGCCGGAAGGTTAAGGGGAGGGGTGCAAGCTCTGAACTGAAGCCCCGGTGAACGGCGGCCGTAACTATAACGGTCCTAAGGTAGCGAAATTCCTTGTCGGGTAAGTTCCGACCCGCACGAAAGGCGTAACGAATGGGGCGCTGTCTCGACGAAGGACCCGGTGAAACTGAAATAGGAGTGAAGATGCTCCTTACCCGCAGCAGGACAAAAAGACCCCGTGGAGCTTTACTGTAGCTTGATATTGGGTTAGGGCTTCAACTGTGTAGGATAGGTGGGAGACTGTGAAATCGGGCCGCCAGGTTCGGTGGAGTCGTTGGTGAAATACCACCCTGTTGGAGTTTTGACTCTAACGTGTACCGTAAGCCGGTAGATGGACAGTGTCAGGTGGGCAGTTTGACTGGGGCGGTCGCCTCCCAAAAGGTAACGGAGGCGCGCAAAGGTTCCCTCAGGCTGAATGGAAACCAGTCATAGAGTGTAAACGCAAAAGGGAGCTTGACTGCGAGACCAACAAGTCGAGCAGAGACGAAAGTCGGCGTTAGTGATCCTATGGCACCGAGTGGAAGGGCCATGGCTCATCGGATAAAAGCTACCCCGGGGATAACAGGCTAGTCTTCCCCAAGAGTTCACATCGACGGGAAGGTTCGGCACCTCGATGTCGGCTCGTCACATCCTGGGGCCGTAGTAGGTCCCAAGGGTTGGGCTGTTCGCCCATTAAAGTGGTACGCGAGCTGGGTTCAGACCGTCGTGAGACAGGTCGGTCTCTATCCGCTGTGGGCGTAAGGGAATTGAGAGGAGCTGTCCCTAGTACGAGAGGACCGGGATGGACAGACCACTGGTGTGCCAGTTGTGGTGCCAACCGCATAGCTGGGTAGCCAAGTCTGGGATGGATAACCGCTGAAAGCATCTAAGTGGGAAGCCGGCCTCAAGATGAATTTCCTCACAGGGTAAACCTGGTAAGTGCGCTGGAAGACGACCAGTTAGATAGGCGGCAAGTGTACGGGCAGAGATGTCCTGAGCTAAGCCGTACTAACGCACGAGGGCTTAACCAACAATTCTGAACCACAACCGACTGCGGTTGAGAAGATGAATCTATCCTAGACAGTTTTTAGCGTATCAGGGGAAATGCGAGTGAGTCGCAGAACCTTTGAAACGCAGTAATCATAGTACATTCCGTAAAGTAACGACGGCAGAGGAGAGAGTGTGAAACTCTGTTGTTGGTGACAAGAGCGGTGGGGGTACACCCGGTCCCATCTCGAACCCGGCAGTTAAGCCCACCAGCGTTGATGGTAGTGGGGGGGTAACCCTCTGCGAGAGTAGACCGTCGCCAACTACACCTTCACCCACACCCCTCTCCGTCGTTCCTTTTTTTGCTGAGATTTATCCCCAAATTGTAGCTTTCCCCACATTTTTGACGTTTAGTCGCCCTCGGAGTATCATAATTCTGCTTCCAGCCTCCCCCACGACAGGTTGATGTTTCTCCACTTGGCACTTCACAATCAAATCTTTCTGGAGGTTTCAAACCATGCAACAGAGATCAACGGGGATCAGTCGACGTGCGTTCCTGCGCAACTCGTCTTTGATCGCGGCCGGCGCTGTGCTGGCTGCTTGTGCGCCTGCGGCGGCACCCTCTGCGCCTACCGAAGGTGAATCCAGCGCGGCGGCGCCTGTGGCAGCAGGCGGCACTGTACAGTATTGGGTGGGTTGGTCCAACTTGACGCCCGCCTGGGAAGCGATGTCGGCGAGCGAAGAATTCGCCGAAATGACCGGCGGCGCCACCGTCGAATTTAAGCCGGGCACCACCTCCGAAGCGCTTCTTACAGCGGTTGCTGCCGGTGAACCGCCGGATGGCGCATCCAACACGCAGTACCTCGACTATATGGCCCGCGGCGTCCTCTTGCCTGTGGATGATTGGGTAGCCAGCAGCAGCATCGTCAATGAGGAAGATTACCTCGAAGGTAGCTGGAAAGATGCCTTCTACCAGGGGACGATGTATGGCGTTCCTGCTAACGAAGGTTTTGTCCGTTATGGTCTGAACTACAACGCCAAGTTGGTGGAAGAGGCCGGCCTCGATCCTGATTCGCCGCCTGCCACCTGGGAAGAGTGCCTGGTTTGGCATGAAGCGTTGACCAAGTTCGACGACGCCGGTAACATGATCCAGGTCGGCTTCGATCCTTACGACGCCATGGGCGGCCAAATTGGCATCCAGGACGGTTTCTACCCACCTGTTTCCTGGGGGTGGACGTGGTTCGATCCTGAAACCGGTGAATTTGACCTCGACAACGCCAATATGGTCGAAGCCTTTGAGATCATGGGCGAATTTATCAAGATCGCCGGTCCCGACAACATGGCCGGTATGCGTCAGGTTGAAGGACAGGGTGGCTGGGGTGGTTCCTTTAACGCCGAGGTACAGGCCATGCTCATCGAAGGTTACTGGCATCCTGGCGAAACCACCATCCAGAAACCCGAGGTAGCCGAATTCAACCGCGCCACATGGGCGCCTGTACCCACCGCCCGAGCCGGCGCCAAGGTACAGGGGACTGGAGGCCACTACGTCATCTTCTTCCGTGAAGGCGCCAACAGCGAAGGCATGTTCAAGGTGGCTGAGTTCCTCAACACCCCGTTGGCCATGTCCACCATTTTCGACAACACCGGTTGGCTACCTGGCCGCCCCAGTTTCCTCGAAACTGTAGATCCGGCGTCCTATCCGGGCCTTGATTTCTACTTCCGCTCGGTGAGTGAAGCTACCGAATGGTCGTCGCCAGCTCGCTGCCCCATCACCCAATTCATCAGCCAGCAATACGTGCAGTTGCGCGAGTCCCAGTACCGCGATGAGATCACAGCGGCCGAGGCTGCTGCCGAATTGCAGGCGCGCGCGGCCGAAGAATACAAGAACGCAGGCTTCTAGCCTGTCGCTGTGAATTCCCTGTCTTGACGAGGGTAGGTGACTGGGGAGCCATCCCCAGTCACCTGCCTTTTTCCCTGTGAGGTGCTCTATGGCCACCATTACCCGGCGGCGATCAGGGATGACGGCTTCCCAGCGACGTAATCAGTTGATGGGATTGCTCTTCGTCTCACCCTGGCTCATCGGATTCCTGCTTTGGACGCTGTACCCGCTCATTTCCTCCTTTTACTATAGCCTGACCCGCTACGATCTGCTGCGCGATCCCATCTTCCTGGGGCTACAAAACTATATCGAAATCTTCACCGATGATCCGCTCTTCGGCACGGTGACCTATAACACGCTCTACTACGTGGGGCTCAGCGCACCGTTGGGCGTGGCCGCTGCATTTCTGATGGCGGCGTTGCTCAACACCGAGATCCGCGGACGTTCCATGTTCCGCGCCATTTTCTTCTTTCCGGCCATCATCCCGGCCTTCGTCACGGCGGTGGTCTGGCAGTTCCTCGTAAATGTGCAGTACGGCGCCATCAACGGCACACTGCAATCGCTGGGGTTGCCGATTATCCCATTCATCGCCAACCCGGATTTTGCCAAGCCTACGCTGATCTTGATCCACATCTGGGCGCAGGGGAATGCCATTGTGATCTTCCTGGCCACGCTCCAAGATGTGCCACGATCACTCTACGAAGCCGCCACTGTGGACGGCGCCAACGCATGGCACAAGTTCTGGAACATCACCATCCCCATGACCACGCCGGTGATTCTCTTCAACCTAGTGATCGGTCTCATCTACGGCTTCCAGAATTTCACACTGCCCTGGCTACTCACCGCAGGTGGACCGAACAACGCCACGGAACTCTACACCATCTTCCTCTATCGCAACGCATTCCAGTATTTGCGCATGGGGAAGGCGTCGGCGCTGGCCTGGATTCTCTTCATCGTAATCGTCGTCTTTACCATTCTGCTCTTCCGCTCGTCGGACCGGTGGGTCTACTACGGCGGCGGCGAGAACGATTAACTTGCGGCGAACCTTTTCGCTCTGTCTGATGCCCTGAAAGTTGAGGTGTTATTGCCATGTCTGTGCAAGCGACCCCGACCGATCAAACGACCCGCACGGCATCCATGGTCCGCCGCGGTGGAAATGTCTCGATTGGACGTATTCTGGTCGAATTACTGAAATATACAGTGCTGTTGGCGCTGTCATTCAGCTTTGTGTTGCCCTTGATCTGGATGTTCGTCTCGTCGATCAAGACGGACTCGCAGGTTTATACTATCCCCCCCATTTGGCTGCCCAACCCGGCGCTGTGGGAGAATTTCTGGAACGCGTGGACCACCTACGATTTCAATCTTTTCGCCTTCAACACGCTTTTCCGTCTGGCGATCCCCACCACCATCGGGGTCACCCTCTCTTCGGCGATTGTGGCCTATGGATTCTCACGCATCCGCTGGAAGGGACGCGACGCCCTTTTCTTCGTCTGCTTGGCTACGATGATGGTCCCCTTTGCTGTGACGATGGTGCCGCTCTTCATCATCTTCAAGAATTTGGGGTGGATCAACACTTTCCTACCATTGGTTGTGCCGGCTTTCTTCGGTAGCCCGTACTTTATCTTCATGCTGCGTCAGTTCTTCATGACCATCCCCGTGGATCTGTCGGAAGCGGCGCGCATCGACGGCGCCAATGAGTTCCAGATCATGTGGCAGATCATCCTGCCGCTGACCAAGTCGGCGTTGACAGTGGTGGCGCTCTTCCAGTTTATGAACGCCTGGAACGACTACCTCGGCCCGCTGATCTACCTGCGCCGCGCCGATCAATATGTCCTCGCGTTGGGGTTGGCCGACCTGCGCCGCACCATCGCCGGTACCGGCGCCGCGCCGTTGGCGTACCCCTACCTCATGTCGGTGAGTACGATTGTCACGGCGCCGATTCTGATTGCATTCTTCCTGGCCCAGCGGACTTTCATCGAAGGCATCTCGCTGACCGGCCTCAAAGGCTAAACGGCTAGAACTGTCGACAACCTCATGTCCAACGTGTTGGATCGACGTGAATCGACGCAAACGGTTGCTCAGACGCAACTGAACTTCGTCGATGTGGGGCTGGCGGCGCTGCTGGGCGCCGCCGCCTTCTTTCTCTACCTGCGCACGCTCGCGCCCGTGGTGCTCCCCGGTGACAGCGGCGAATTCCAGGCGCTGGCTCGTCTCCTGGGCAACACGCACCCCACCGGCTACCCCATCTACCTGCTGCTGGCCCACCCCTTCACCTGGCTGCCCGTGGAAAACGTGGCCTACCGCGTCAACCTCTTTTCCGCCTTCATGGCGGCGTTGGCGGTGTCGTTGACCTACGTTGGCGGTCGTCTGCTCACGGATCGACGCCTGGCCGCGTTGACCGGCGCGGCGGCGTTGGCCGCCTCCTCCACGTTCTGGTCACAGGCGGTGATCGCCGAAGTCTACACCGCGGGCGCGGCCTTTCTGATCGCGGTGCTGGTGCTCGTCCTCGCCTGGCGGCGCAGTGGACGCACCGGCTATCTCTTCTTCGCTGGGCTGCTGGGTGGGCTGAGTTTCGGCGTCCACATGACCGTCGTCCTCGCCGCACCGGCGATTGTGATCTACCTACTGATCACGGCGCGGCGCAACCCGAGGGTGTGGCTCGTGGCGACGTTCGGCGCGATCCTGGGCGCGCTGCTGTTTGTGTCGGCATTCCTGTACCTGGACTGGCGCGCCCCCGCCGCGGACTTCATCGCCGCGGCCATTCAGCCCTCTCGTTCGGTGTGGGGCTGGCCGAAACAGATCTGGACAGCCCGTGGAACGCCTGTGGTTCAGCTTCAGCGGTCGCCAGTTCCAAGATCGTATGTTTCAGGCCGAAGCCATCGGCAAAAACATCTGGCAGTACGGTTCACACATGACCCAGGAATTCCACCCCGTCGCCCTGCTGTTGATGCTCGCCGGGCTGGCGTGGCTGGCGAGCCACAGGAAGGCCGAAGCCGCGCTGTTGGGCGTCGGCCTCCTGGCGCAGTGGATCTACACCTTCGGCTACAATATCTGGGACATTCACGTCTTTTTCATCCCCGGCTACGTGTTGCTGGCGCTGCTGGTGACCGCCGGCGTCGCCGCCGTGGACAGCGGACTCCATCACCTGCTCAATCGCGGTGTGGTACTGCCTGCCGTGGCATCGGTTCTCGTCGCCGTTGCGTTCCTCGTGACCGCGGTGTGGCCTGTCCTCGCGCCGCGCTGGGACGCCGTCACCGAGGGGCGCGTGGCCGATTTCGACTTCGACGGCTACCCCGTCAACCGCTTCAGCATGACGGGGCTGACCTTGCAAGTCTCGTCCATCATCGACGCCGCGCCCCAGGACGCCGTGATCTTCGCCAAGTGGAACGAACTCTATCCGCTCTACTACGTCGCCCACGTCGAAAAAGGACGCAGCGATCTCACTTTCATCGAAGAAAAACCCTACCGCGCCGGCGCCGTGAGCGAAAATTCCACCGTGCAATACGTCCTGGCGCGCATCGACGACCATCCCATCTACTTCACCGAATGCCTGCCTGAACTGCGAGACGCGGGGTTGACGGGTCGGGGGGAGCGGTTGGGGATGGCGTCGTATCAGCGGATTACAAGATGATTCGTAGTGCGTGGTGCGTGTACCAGTGGTCACCCTTTTGCACTTCTGCGCTACTGGCTTAGTAGCGAGTAACTATACAGCCAACGACCAAGACTCGTGTTGCGTCAACCGTGAAGTGATGGCCAACGAGCGGAGGGAGCATTCTCAAATGCGACTGAGACGGCATCTGAGGATACCTACTCCGCATCTATCAATTCACGCTTGACGCGCCACCTTGTACCAGTCACTCTAGTTTCCCATCGCCTCGTCGTCTCGACGCCACTCCAAAAGGAGACCTCCCATGCCTCAACCCGTACGTCTCGGCATCATCGGCACCGGCAGTATTTCGATCCGCGGGCTGTTGCCCCACCTCACAATGGACGATGTACAGGATCGGGTGAATGTCACCGCGGTGTGTGATCCTGTCTTCGAGCGAGCTGAAGCGGCGGCGGCGCTTCGGCGTTCCTCACGCCTTCGCCACCGCCGAGGACCTGCTGTCTTCGGGTACGGTGGACGCCGTCTCCATCGCGTCGCCCATCGGTTTTCACTACGAACAAGGACTCCAAGCCGTCGACGCCGGGGTACACATCCACTTCAACAAGTCGATGACCACCACCGTGGATGAAGCCGACGATCTCATCGCCCGCGCTGCGGCCAAAGGCGTCAAGCTGGTCTCGTCGCCTGGGGAAATGCTACGCCCGCGCCACCAGCGCATCCGCGAGATGATCGACGAAGGCGTGCTAGGGACGCTGACCTGGGCCGTCACCGGATCGGCGTTTGGCCGCTATCACGAGAACGAGTCCAGCGTGCGTCACGGCGACGACCCGCTCACCAACATCAACCCGGCCTGGTACTTCCGTCGCCCCGGTGGCGGCCCACTCTACGACATGACCGTCTACGGACTGCACGCCATGACAGGCATCCTCGGCCCGGCCAAACGCGTGACCGGCTTCTCGGGCGTGCGTGTGAAGGAACGCGAATTCCGCGGCCAGATCCTGCCCACCGACATGGACGACAATACGTTGATGGTCCTCGACTTTGGGGACAACTTCTTCGCTTTCGTCTACGGCGTGGCCGCGGGTGGCCTGCCGCAGATGGGCCGTCCGCTGATCTACGGCACCTGCGGCGTCATCAACGGTGACAAGCTCAACGGCGATCCTTTCGACTACGCCGGTCGCGATCTCGACCAGGAATTCGGCATGAACGGCTCGCTGCCTCACGTTGTGGGCGAGCACCGCAACATGGAAGAAGCCCACGTCTACGAAGACGTGATGCAACTGGTCGACTGGGTGCGCGACGACAAGCCCACCGTCTCCAGCGCCGAGCACGCCCGCCACGTCATCGAGATCTTCGACGCCGCCTACCGCTCCGCTGAGACAGGCGCGGCGCAGACGTTGCGCACGACATTCTAGGATAGCCCCATGCCCCCCAAAATCACCCAACTCTACGACCAACTCGAACTCTTCTCCGAAGGGGATCCGCCGCGGCATACGTTGTTTGTGTTGGGGCGGTTGCTGGGGACGCCGGATGAGTTGCTGCTGATCGATCCGCCCGAGGATGTGGCGAATCGCTTTTCGCTGGCCGAAAAGACAGCGGTGCTGTTCACGGGGCCGTCAACTGCGGAGACAGGACTGCGTGAGATGCAGCGCATGGCCGGTGGCGTGGCGCACATCCGCATCGGCCAGCACCTGCTCGACGTATACACCCGCCGCGACGACACGATCATCGTGTTGCCCGCGGTGGGTGTCCTCTGCGGGGGGCGCTTCGGCAGCGATCTGGTGCTGCCTGAACTGGCGGCGGGGTCCGACGGCAGCGAGGAATTGGAGACACTGCGCCTGCTGGCCCAACTGGTGAAAGCGAAGCCGCCGCGCCTCTTCCTCCCCCACATCGGCTCATTGAGCAGCGACCGCGTGGACATCATGGGCCGCCTCGCCAACGACGTGGCCTACCTGCACAACCTGCGCCGCGTCCTCCCGCCCGCCATCCGCGGCGGCGACGACGACGTCAAGCTCCAAGATCTCGCCGCCACCCTTCTGCCGGAGAATCGACGCAGCGCGATCTGTCAGTTGGTCCACGCGCGGAATGTGGCGAAAATGTTGAGGGGCGACGGAGGACGAAAGACGGAAGACGAACGTTGATGCCCAATCCCCACCTCACCCAAACAACCCACCCTGTTCCGGTCTATCTGGATAAACCACACCCATGTGCGCGTAGGCGGCGCGGGTGGCGGTGCGGCCACGGGGGGTGCGGTCGAGGAAGCCCAGTTGGAGCAGGTACGGTTCGACCACGTCCATGATCGTATCGGCTTCTTCGCTGATGCTGGCCGCCATCGTCTCCAGGCCCACCGGCCCACCGTTGAACTTGTTGATGATGGCATCGAGGACACGTCGGTCCAGATCGTCGAGGCCCAGGTGATCGATCTCGTGCAGCGCCAGGGCCTGATCGGCGATGGCCTGATCGATGTAGCCGTCGGCGCGGACCTGGGCGAAGTCGCGCACACGGCGCAGCAAACGCAACGCCACGCGCGGCGTCCCCCGTGAGCGGCGGGCGATCTCCTCCGCACCGGCGGCATCGATGGGCATCTCCAATTTGGCGGCAGCGCGGGTAATGATCTCCTTCAACGCCGCTTTGCTGTAGAAATCAAATCGCTCCACCACCCCAAAACGGGCGCGCAACGGCGAGGTGACCATCGCCAGCCTTGTCGTCGCCCCAATGATCGTGAACCGTGGCAGCGAAAGCCGGATGCTGCGCGCGCTGGGTCCACTGCCCACCGTTATGTCAAGGACAAAATCTTCCATCGCCGGGTAGAGGATCTCTTCCACGGCGCGGCCGAGGCGGTGGATCTCGTCGATGAAGAGGATGTCGCCCTTGCGCAGGTTGGTGAGGATGGCGGCCAGATCGCCGGCTTTCTCAATCGCTGGCCCGGCGGTGGGCTTCATGTTCCCCTGCATCTCGTTGGCCAGGATGTGGCTGAGCGTCGTCTTGCCCAGGCCGGGCGGGCCGTAGAGCAGCACATGATCCAGCGATTCCCGCGGGCGGGCCGCTTCCACCAAGATGCGCATCTTGTCGCGCAGACGCTCCTGGCCGATCATCTCGTCGAGACTTTGGGGGCGCAATGCGTAGTCGAGCCGACCGTCCTCGGCCTGTTTTTCGGGCGAGATCTGGCGTTCCGGCTCCGTCTTCTGTTGCTTGCGCCCGTCGATGCTGCGTTCGTCGGCCATGGGGCTGTCCAATCGTTCAGTGCGGTGGCGTTTGGTTCCATGCGAACTACTGTGCTAAGGCGCATTATACCAGCAGACAAGCGTGCGACGAAACCTTTGTCGATCTCGTGCGTATCGTAGGGCAAGCATGGGACGTGCATTGAGTCAACCGATGAAAATCCACGATATGATGTCTGTCCAGGGCCGATCGTTGATTCCTTAGCTCGTCTACTGTAAACGGCTGAGTGTAAGTAAGAACCCGTTTTGACTGTAACCCCAAAAACTGATATAACATCCCCTACCCTGCAACCCCACAGGGCCATTACAGTAAAGTCACGCTTCACCGCATGGGTAAAACACGCTAGTTTTTTGCAGGAAAAAGTGTGTTAAGAAGAGTTACCAAAGAAAACTGGCTGAAAAGCAACTCAATGACAGGCCGGGAGGACAATCCGAATGCCTAAAAAGACCGCCGAACAAGAATTAGAAGAACGAGAACGAGAACGCCTGGAAGAAGAGCTGAAACGACTCGAAGACGAACTGGCTCATCTCAACGAAAATATGATGCAGGAAGTGGATATTGAGCCGGACGAAGGCGACCCGGTCTTCTTTGAGCGAGAGAAGGCGGCGGCGTTGATGGCTGTCCTCGAACGTCGCGTGCAGGACATCACCCACGCCCTGCGCTCCCTGGAAAAAGGGCAGTACGGGATCTGCGAACGTTGCGGCAATGCCATCGAGCCGGCGCGGCTCGAAGTGAAGCCCGACGCCACCATGTGCCTCAACTGCCAGCGCGAGGTCGAAGCGATGAACCGTCGCAACCGGCAGCGCCGCCCAGTAGATCGCTGGTAAAGCTCCCCTTCATCCGCTTCCATCTTCATCAGGACGCGTCATGTCGCAGAATTTTTACCCGTCGCAGCACCCGTTGGTGCTGCACAAATTAACCCAGTTGCGCGACCGCACCACCGACTTTCGCCGTTTTCGCTCGATTGTGGACGAACTGGCGATGATCCTGGCCTACGAAGCCACGCAGGATCTGCCATTGCAAACGGTCCCGGTGCAGACGCCGCTCACCGTTACCCAGGGCGCAAAAATGGACGCCCGCATCGGCCTGGTCCCCATCCTGCGCGCCGGGCTGGGCATGGTCGACGGTATGCTCAACCTGCTGCCCCAGGCCGAAGTATGGCACCTGGGCTTCTACCGTGACGAAGAGACGCTACAGCCGGTGATCTATTACAACAAAATGCCGGCGGATCTCTCCAGTCACTACTGTTTCGTGCTGGATCCGATGCTGGCTACCGGCGGCTCGGCCATTGCCGCCGTGGACATCTTGAAAGAGCGCGGCGTTACCAAGATCAAGTTTGTGGGGCTGCTGGCCGCCCCCGAGGGGATCGCTGCCCTGCACCGCAAACACCCCGACGTCACCATCCACGTGGCGGGGGTGGACGAACGGCTCACCACCGAAGCCGACGCCCCGGCGGGCTTCCCACCCGGCTTCATCTGGCCCGGCCTGGGCGATGCCGGAGACAGGCAGTTTGGGACGGTGAGGGAGTAGCAGTTGGTGGTTAGCAGTTAGAGGACGCAGGAGGCACTTGCCTCCTGCGTTTTTGATTTGGAGGAAAGTAGCTACTCTTCCAACGGTTGCGGATCGTAGATCGCTCCCATGAACAGGATCGCTCCGGTTTCGCTGTCCTGGATGGTGAGGAAGAAGGGGCGGTTGACGATGAAACTCGGCGGTCCAGATGAAGGCATAGCGCCGACTGATACTGCGGCGGCAACCGTCCCCTCTTCGTTGACCTTTACAATTGCCTTGTGAATAAATTGGCTAATTCTGCCTGCAGCGCTCGCCGAAATGTCGGTGTACCCTCGAGTGGGCAACCCCAGAATCGCCAGCGTGTCTAGCATCTGTTCATTCGTGTACTCTGCGCCGAAACGAGGCAATGCAACAAATAGTTGTCCTTGATTCATGGCGGCTACCCACTGTTGCCAGGTTTCAGGATTGAGATCGGCCAACAGAGATTCAAGAGGTGTGCCTTCATCGGGCAGCAACAGCACCATTTGCATCCGCCCTTCTTCGCCGTAGGGCAGAGCAGCGAGCGCAAAGTTTTCGCCTTGATAGTAACGGAAAGCGTTGCTCTGATGCATCAAAGGAAAGTTCTTCTGTGTGCCATCTGCCAGTGTGAATGGTTCTTCACTGGTTTGTGCAGGGTCAAACTGCTCCTGCCAATCGCCTTTGAAGTAGATGGCGTTGACTAAATAAAGTGCAATGTCGGCGGGTGTATCTTGCAGAACCTTGGTGATTTCGCCTTTGGTCTGTTCGTCCACCCAGCCGTTGATGGTGTTGACAGATTCAGGATCAGCGAAATCTAACTCGGCAACTTCGGCGTCGTAACTCTGATTCATGCGTTCGGCGAAGTCCTCGAACAGACCGGCGCCGAGGAGACTGTTCAGCCAGATCGAGTTGGCAATGAGCAGTTCGATTTCCTCCGCGCCGCGTAGATTGCCCTGGAGCACCCGGTTGGCTTCGTTGAGATCAGCCACCGATGTCGATGGCAGATGGAGTACGGTGGCGGCTTCGTCCTGAATGTCCTCGGATGCGCCGTTGTAGATCATCTGTAAGGCCAGCGCCATGCTCAATGGCGAGAAGAAGAGATTTTCCTCGGGCGACTCTGTGTGCAATTGGGCAAGCAGATCGAAGCCAAAGGTGTTGTTGGCCTGGGCAAGCTGTTCTGCTGCATCGGTGAGAGGAACGGGCGTAGGCTTGGTGCGTACACGAGTGGGCTGGGGCGTTGCAGTGGGCGTTGCATCCAAAGGTGACAACAATGTCGACGCACACCCGCCAACCAACAGAACAACAAGGACAACAGCAATCCAACGAGGCAAACGCAGCATGGGAACCTCCTGTGTGGATGGGATGAAAAAACAGCCGGCGGGGAACCGGCTATCCTTTCCCTGAGACGAACGCACAGGGGGCTATGTTCCTGAAAAAAGGATTGGTGACTGGTGATTGGGGCAGAAATCGCTTCTGCCCCAATCACCAGTCACCAATCCCTAATCACCTCAAATCTCTCCGCGGACTCAAATGCGCCTGCCCATCCGCATGGTAGCTGCTGCGCACGAGAGGACCGCTTTCGACCCACTTGAAGCCGCGCTGCATGCCTTCTTCTTTGAGGATCTCGAACTGTTCGGGCGTGTAGTAGGCGACGATGGGCAGGTGGAAACGGCTGGGTTGCAGGTATTGGCCCATCGTCATGATGTCTACGTCGTGGGCGCGGAGATCGTCCATTACGTGCAGGATCTCGTCCCAGCTTTCGCCCAGGCCGAGCATGATGCCCGATTTGGTCAGCGCCAGGGGATCCATCTGTTTGGCGCGCTGGAGCAGTTCCATCGAGCGCATGTACTTGGCCTGCGGGCGCACCGTCTTGTATAGGCGCGGCACCGTCTCGGTGTTGTGGTTGAGGATTTCGGGGCGAGCGTCCATCACGGTCTGCAACGCCGCCCAATCGCCCTTGAAGTCGGGGATCAGCACTTCCACGGTGCAGCCGGGTTGTAGTTTGCGGATCCAATGCAGGCTCTCGGCGAAGACCCACGCCCCGCCGTCTTTTTGCTCGTCGCGGTTTACACTGGTGAGGACGGCGTGGTGCAGGTTCATCGACTGCACGCTTTCGCCCACCTTGCGCGGCTCGTCGGGATCCAGCGCGCCAGGGCGGCCCGTGCTGATCTTGCAGAAGCCGCAACTGCGCGTGCAGGTATCGCCCATCAACAGGAACGTGGCGGTGCCGCGTCCCCAGCACTCGCCGATGTTGGGGCACATGGCCTCTTCGCACACCGTGTGCAGATGCTTGCCGCGGAAAAGCCCCTTCAATTCGCGGTACTTGGCGCTGTCCGGCGACTTCACACGCAGCCACTCAGGACGGCGTCCACGCGTCAGACCGCTCTCGCCATCGGCAGGCGGCGTCACCGGGATCGGCTCCAATCGGATCTCGCCGTACTCGTTCCGCTCGACACGATTTTTCTGTTGATTTTCTTGCTGAGATGATTGTATCGTCTCGGTCATCGTTTTATCTTTCAGATAAAGTGATTGGGGATTGGTGATTGGGGCTTTCGTGTTGAGAATCCGAAATCTCCTAAGGAGAAACCAGAGAAATTATGATCCAAGAAGGCACACGAAGATACACGAAGGCAGAAAAGAACAAACAGAAAGCTTTTTCGTTCTGCTGTCCTGGTAATCCTGAAATCCGTGTCCCTCTCTTCTCTTCTTCGTGGTGCTTCGTGTGCCTTCGTGGATCATCAAAATTCTGAGATGTCCTTAGAGAACGCCTCGAAGTACGCCAATCCCTCGTCCACATCTTCAATCAACCGAAAAAAGGACCGTTCTTCGCTGATCAGGCCGGCCAGTTCGAGCAGGCTGCGCACGGCGATGTGCGGCGCTATCAAGAGGACGTCGCCCAGTTGCCAGCGGCGGCAACTGTTGGCGAAACTGATCAACAGCGACATGCCCGAACTGCCCAGATAGGTGCATTCGCTCAAATCGACAAGACAACGATAACGCCCCACCGTGGTGTAACGCTGTAAGGCCGCTTCTAACATCGGCACATCGGTCACCATGACGGTGCCGCGGACGATGACGACGTCAACTTGCCCGATGGCCTGGGTTTCAAGTTCCATTGTTCGTGCTGTGTTCCTCTTCGATCAGGATGGTGGCTGTCGCCATGCCCAAGTAGAGCCAGAATAGCACCGTCATGTGGGGGTAGGTCAAGTTGAACCAGTAGTGATCGCCGATGCCGCTGACGAGCACCCCCACCACCGTGCCGCCGAAGCCAAGCAGGATCGCCTCGCGTTCCACGGCAAAGCCACGTCGCCACGCCCGCAGCAACATGACGAAGAATCCGATCATCGCCGCCAGGAAAGTCACCAGGCCGATGACGCCCATGTTCTGCGCGATGATCAAATAGAGCATGCTCACGCCTAGGTAGAGGTCGATGTCGGGGACGCCGGTGAAGCCCACACCGAAGAGCGGATAGCGCTGGATCAGGATCAGCGCGTCTTTGTACTCGCCGAAGCGCATCTGCGTGGCCAGATCTTCACCGGCGAGGCCGGCCATGAGGCGGGCCACGTAGTCCTGTGTTTGCGGCAGGAGGAAGAGCAACAGCCCGGCCACCACCGCCAGCGGAATCAGTTTGCGGTATTTGAGCAAGGCGGGCAGCGCAAACGCCGCCGCCAGCCCAAACAACGCCGTGCGGCTGTACGTCCAATACAGCGCGAGGACGGTGGTCCCCAACATCAGGAAGACGATCCAGCGCGCAAAGAGCGGACGGCGAGCGAAGATCTGCGGGGCCAGCGCGCCGCCTGCCAGGATCATCATGCCGCCGAGGACGTTGGGATCCACCGCGGTGCCGATGGCGCGCATGGTGCCCGCGGTGTCGTCTTCGATGTAGCGCAGCGCGCCGTAACCGCCCGGATAGTCGAAGCGGGCCAGCCGATCCAGCACCCACACCGTCCACGCGTCGGGGATCACGTAGAAGACCACCGCTACTACGGCGCAGCCCCACCCCGCCAGCAGCACCCAGCGCGCCACCCAATCCAGTTCGAGCTGTGTGCGCACGGTGTTGATGATCACGAAGAAGAGCAGGATGCCCAGCATCAGTTCGGCAAAACGCCGCACCAGAAAAGTCGTAGCCGGGCTGTGGGTGAGGCCGTAGGCGAAGCTGAAGACGGCCATCAGCACGAACAGGCCGATCCATCCGCCCATGGGCGAGGAGATGAAACGCCGCTCCCGCCCAGTGACGAGTTTGAGCACCCACACGAAGAAGAGCGCGCCCAGCCCCACATCGAGCAGCGACGGCTTGAAGCCGATGTCGATGGGCAGCGTGGCAAAGGGCAGCCCGAAGACCACCGCCAGCAGCGCCACGAAGCCCCAATGCGTGTCCAACAGGATCATCGTGCCGCCGACGATGGCAATCGCCAGCGCCAGCCCCAACACAGGACCAGCCACGCCAATCAGCAGCGCAATCGCCGTCGCCCCCGCCGCCAACAGCAGACCAATCACGGCGCGGCGCACACGCGGATCAGGCGAAAGGGCCAGGTTTTGGAAGGTTCGGAAGGTGGAGATCATGGTGAAGGCAAAAGGCAAAAGTGCCGTGTTTAGAAATGCAGGTTGCAAGTATGCAAGTTTGCAGGTTTACGAATTACGCACTACGTATTACGATCCCCCACGCCGCAGCAATTCAACACTGTCGCGCCCGTCCTCGGTGAGGATGCGCGGTGCGCCTTCTTGGCCGGGATCGTAGAGGCCGAAGACAAGAAAATACGGCCCCGCGGCCAGTCCGCCTGGCATGAGTATACCATAGCTCGACACTGGATCGTCGCCTGCGGGGACCGTTAGCGACTGGTCGGTTTGGGCCGCGAGGTGACCGGAAGCGTCGATCAGGTGCAGGAAGATCTTTTCGCTGCCGCGGAGGACGTCGGTGTCGCCGCCCCAGCGCACGTGGACGGTCAACAGTCCGCCGTCGACGAGGCGATCCGGCGCAACGGCGGCGGCGCGCACGGACAGCCCGTTGACAAACGTCACGTCGAGGGGGGGCAGTTCCGCGGGTGGACGGGTGTAGATCTGCACCGGCCACACGCCGATCTGCGTCTGCGCGGCGAGGACGTAGTCCGCGGCCAGGGCGGCGGGGGCGATGCCGCTGCCGTCCCACCACTCTGCGGGCTGCACGGGCAGGACCACGCGCTGCACGCCGTCGGCCGCGAGTTCGTCGACGACTGCGGCAGCACCGTCGGCGTCGTTGGGCTGCGGCGGCAGGACAATGTGCTCTACCGGACCGTCGTAGGAGTACCAGATCGTGGGGTCGGGGAAGTTTTGGGCCAGGCGCACACTGTCCTCGGGCAGGGCGGCGGAAAAACGCTCGAAGGCTGTCGCCAGTTCGCGCCAGCCGCGGGTCTTGCTGTAGGCAGGATCGGTGTAGTGGTTGCTCAGCGAAATGACCATCCCCGCGACGAGGACCAATCCCAGCGCGGCGGGCAAGATGCGCCAACGCCGCTGCAGCGCCCCGACTCCACAAGAGATGCCCGCGGCCACGAGCAGGTAGAAGGCGGGCGAGGCCGCGATCAAGTACCGTTCATCAAAGATAGGACGAGATTGCGCGCTGACCCACGTCGTCATCACCGGGACGAGCCAGAGCAGAAGCAACAATGCCAACGAGCGCCGTAGGCCCGCTCCCTGTCGCCAAAGAGACCAGATCGCCAGGGCGACCAAGATCGTTCCGGTCCCCCAAAAAAGCGGACGCCACGCCCCCGGCAGGCTCTCGCCCACGCTAAAAGCACCCAGCGTACGCTGTGCCATGTCGAGGAAGGCGGGGGAACTGCCGTTGCCGCCGTAGCCGGTGAGCGTCTGCTGCGCGGTGAGGAACCAGGGCAGGGCGAAGAAGCCGAGCACGATCTGGTATTGGATCCACTGGGTGACGGGGATGCCCATGCGCCGGGTCAGCAGCGCCCGCCCGAGGACGAAGATGTTCTGCGCCGCCACGATGAAGAGTGCGAAGTAGTGGGTAAAGAGCGCCGCCCAGGTGACGAGCAGGTACGCCAGCCACAGCCGACGCCGTCCACGTTGTAGCGATTCCACCATCAGCCACGACGACGCCAGCGTGAGGCAGAGGCTCATGCTGTACATGCGGGCGTCTTGGCTATGCCACACGGCGTAGGGGCTGACGGCCATCAGCCCCGCGCCGATCAAGGCCACGCCACGCCCCAGGCCCAGCCGCAGCGCCAGCCGATAGCCCAGCGCCACCGCGGTCACGCTGAAGAGGACGCCCAAATAGCGCAGCGCAAACTCGCTGTGGCCCACCCAATCCAGCCACACATGCTGCACAAAATACGACGCCACCGGGTGCGGCTCGCGCAGATCCAGCGTGGCCTGCACAATGTCGTCGAACGTGCGCAGGCTGAAAAAGTAGCCGAACGCTTCGTCGCCGCGCAGTTCTTGGAAGTCGAGGCGGAAAGACGCGCAGGAAAAAGGTGAGTAGGAGGATGATGGAGATGATGAGATTATGGGATGATGGGATGATGGCGCGGAGCGTCGCCAACCCATCATCCCATAATCCCATCATCCCATCATCTCGTCTCCCCGTCATCGCCGCCCCCGCCACCAATACAGCACGCCCAACAAAATCACCGCGCTGACTACGCTGATGCTCAGGCCGAGGCGCACGCTTTCGGGGCGGTAGACGAGATCGAAGGTGGTTTGGCCTGGCGACAGGAAGACGCCGAGGAAAGTCAGATTGGCGCGCAGCGGTGCGTCGCCCAGATCGCAGCCGTTGCAGGTGACGTTCTCGATGCGCCAGCCGGGGAACCAGACTTCGCTCACCACGAGCAGCCCGCCGTGCGCCGAGGACACGTCCACGTGCAGGTGGTTGGGCGCGGGGCGCTGCAATTGGATGTTTGCCACACCGGGCGGGCCAAGCGGGATCTCGGTGCCTGCCGGTAAGTTCGATTCTTCGGGCGCGAGGATGACCGTGCTACGCAGATCGAAGGCGCTGTCGGCGAGGAGGGCCACGGCTTCGTCGTCGTCGGCCACTTGGATCTGCGACACCACCCACGCCCGCGGGAACGGATCGGGCAGGCGGTGCAAAACGTGGTGTCCGTGGCCTGGGGGAACTCGGCCAGCAGTTCACTCGGCCCGAACAACTCGCGCCGCCAGGTGAGCACATGCTCCACGCCGGTCAACTGCCACAGGCGGTCCAGCGGGAAGTTGTCGAAGAGGCGGGCGTAGCGGGCGCTGCGCAATGGGCTGCTGCCCCACACGTCTTCGACGCCGAGGCGCATACCGTAATCTTCGTAGACGCGAAATTCGTTGTAGACGCGCCCCGGCAACCCAAGATTGGCGTCGTTGCGTGCGTCCACTGCGGCCTGCAACGCCGCCATCTCGGGCGACAGGATCGTCTTGGCGCCGGGCCGAAGGCGTTCAAATTGGTGTCGAAGCCCGCCCACAGCAGGTTGGCGAAGGCCAGCGCCACCAGCAGCGCCGTCCGCCGCCGAGACCAGCCGGGTTGCCACAACAGCGCCGCCGTCGCCGCTGCGAAGATCAGCGAGATCCCCGCGATCTGGGCGAACGTGGCGTTGTCCACCGCAGTTTGTCCGTTGCCTTGGAGGAACGCATAGACGATCCCCGCTCCGCAGATTATCGACAAGATGGCCCCAATCGCTACCCCGCGCCGTCCGCGCGAAGACAGTCTCGTCAGCGCGACTGCGCCAGTCCCGGCGAGGACGCTCAGCCCAAACACCACCAGAAACGCCGCCCGTTCCTGTCCGCGGAAGAGATCCCATCCTGGCGCGAAGCGGTAGAAGATCGGGTATAGAAACGCATTGCCGCCGAAGGAGAGGAGGAGCGCGGTCAGGGTGAAGAGAAGAATGGGGACTGGGGATTGGGGACTGGGGACTGGGGATCGTCGTGGCGCCACCTGCAACCTGCCACAACGCCACAACCGCCAGCACCAACCCCACCGCGCTCACGTAGAGCGGCGAAAATTGCGTCAAGATGTCGGGGAAGACCATCTGCCAGGTGTCGCGGATGGGGAAACCGCCGCTGACGAAGGCGTAGTCCACGGCGGCGCGCACGCTGGATTGGGTGAATTCCCAGCTGGGCAACCATTGGACAGCGGATAAGGCAAAAGGCAAAGTGCAAAAGGCGAAAGTGCCGAGAATGCGTACCTTTGCATCTTTGCGCCTTTGCGTGAGGAAAAGCAGAAGTATCCACGCGCCCACCGCGTAGCTCAGGTGCAGGAACGTCTGCGGGTGACCGGCCAGCAGCGCGGTGGCGTAGGCGAGGATCGCGCCCGTCCACCAGCGCCAGCGATGCGGCTCAGCGAAGGCGCGGATCAGCAGCCACAGGATCAGCGGCAGCCAGATCGCGGTGCGCAGGATCGCCAATTGCAGCGGCGGGTAGCCGGTGAGGTACCCCGAAAACGCAAAAAGCACACCCGCCACCAGTCCTCCGCGGCGATGACCGCTGAGATCGCGCACAAACAAAAACATGAAGAAACCGGCCAGCGCCACGTGGATCACGGCCTCACCTGCAAAAAGTAAAGCCGCGTCCCCGCGCCGGTAAACGGCAAGGTCAGCAGCAGGAGCAGATCGCCCAGCGGGTAGAAGACCGCGGCCTGCACGTCGGCCAGGAAGGGGTGTCCGCCGTAGGTGAACGGATTCCACATCGGCAGAAAGCGCCCGGCCAGCCATTCCTGCTGCTGGAAGAGGCTGAAGGGCAAAAAGTGGTGGGTGAAATCGCCGTCGGGGAAGGTGCGCAACCCCAGCAGCAACGGCAGGTAGAACAGCGCCGCCAGCCCTGTGAACAGGACCAGCGCGCCCCATGTTGAATTCAGCCTGCGCCACCAATTGCTCATGGAATTTGCACCGTCCCCAGGTCGAGGACGTCGCCGCCGCCCTGGGTTTGTAGTCGCGGCGCGCCCTCACGCGTCGGATCGTAGATGCCTGCCACCAGGCGATACTCGCCGGACAACACATCCGGTGGCAACGCCAGCCCCGCCCGTTCCACCAGATCCACGCCCACAGGCAACTCGGCAAAGGACGCGTACCCGTCCAGCGGCGCGGTGTCGAGCAGGGCCACCGGCGCGCCGTCCGCGGCCAGCAACTGCACGAACCAGCGCAGCGGCGCGGACACTTCCGCCACGCGGAAATGGATTGCCACCGGCAGCGTCGTCCCTGCGGCGGCGGACGCGGGCAAGCGTGCGCCGGTCACGTCCACGCGGTTGGCGTCGTTGGTCAGCGTCTCCGCCAATGGACGCACTTGTGCGTCGCCCAGCGCCCCGTCCGTAGCGTAGCGCACCAGCCGGAAATCGTCGAACCAGCGGTCATCGGCCTTGAACGCCTGATCGGCCAGCCAACGTTCCACCGTGTTGTTGGGGTCCGCGGGCGGCAGCCCCGCCGTCACAAACCAGATCTGCGGGTGATCGGTCAGCGCCGCCGTCAGCACCGCCGCGGTCTCGGCGTGATCCATGCTATCGGTAGCATAGCCGAAGATCGGCAACCCGCGCCCGAACCAGTTCATCGGGATGTGGTAATGATACGGCGCAATCGTCACCAGCGCATCGTCGTCGCCCGCCACCATCGTCACCTCATCCAAAATCGCCCGATACCCCGGCGCAGCGTAGATTGGATGCGTCCCCGCCGCCGTCAGCCACACCGCGACGACGACCAGGACGGCGACAACAGCAAGTGCCGGGGACTTCACGTTGGGCGTGACGCCAGGAGCGGACGCCCCGTCTCGCTGCGGCGAAAAGTCCCCGGCACTTTCTCTCTCCCCAGTCCCCAATCGCCAATCACCAATCACCAATCCCAGCGACACTGCGCCCACAATCACCACGATCCACTGCACCGTGCCGTCCGGCCACAGCCACGCCAAATCGGAGTTGGCCGCGAAGTTTTCCGCCATCAGCCGCCACTGCCCGAAGACAGGACTGAGCGCGAGATCGGCGAGTCCTTGCGCGGGGGGGCCGAAGCGCAGCGGATCCGCCCAATCCGTGGGAAAAAGCTCGCGCAATTTGATTTCGTAGTTCACGTAGTTGACGACCACGGAGGAGAGTTGCACGAGGAAAGATAAAGCAATGAATAAAGAATAAAGAATGGGGAGCGCGAGCCGGCGCCAAGCACCCAATCTTAATTCTTCATTCATCATTTTCCCCAGAGTAGGCGCAAGCACCAATACCCACAACGGCGTCATCGGCACCAGAAAGCGCGGACCCCACGCAAAGCCGCCCCACCACATCCACCACAGGCTGTACGTCGTCACAAGGACCAGCGACAGCGCCGCAATCAGCAGTCCTGGCGCGCGGTGACAGCGCACAAACGTCGGATAGGCCAGCACGCTCAACACGAAGACCGGCGTGTGCCAGAACACGCCTCGGTACGGGCTGAAGATCAGCCCCCAGTACCCCTGCCAGAACGGCGTCGTGAAGCCTTCCCCGCTGTCGAAATGGTAGCCCGTGTCGAGCGGATGGCCGAAGCGGGCGGCGTTGTAGAGCAGGAGGAGGGCGGCGGTGAGGAGGAGGGGGAGGGCGAAGGCGGAGAGGGGGAATGCGTAATGCGTAATGCGTAATTGGCGGCGCGAGATGGCGGGATGATGGGATGATGAGGCGGGTTGCGGGTTGCGGATTGCGGATTGCGAATTGCGAGTTGCGAGTTGCGGATTGCGAGTTGTGGGGCCAGTCTTCGCCTCCTCGCTTCTTCGCTTCGCCGCTTCTTCGCCGCGCCAGATCGTTAGCACCAGGCAGATGCCGAAGACGACGACGAGCAGCGCGTGCGCGGTCACCGTGGCGACGACGCTGGCCGCGCCGAGGCCGGAGAGGGTTGCGAATTGCGAATTGCGGATTGCGGATTGCGAGTTGTGAGTTGTGAGTTGAGCAGCAGCGTTATCCTCGACGCCCGCTTGCCAATGCAACGACACATCCTCTACGTCGCAATCAGCAATCCGCAATTCGCAATTCGCCATCCGCATCAACCCATAAAAACACACCAAGATCCCAAACGCGCTCAGCGCTTCGCCGAAAAGATGGTTCGCATATGGCCAGGCGATGGTGGCGAGGCCGAAGATCAGCGCCAACGCCGTCCCCACGCTGTCGGGGTAGCCCATGCGCACGGCCGTGGACCAGAGCAGCACCGCCGTGGCCGCGGTGACGATGCCGTTCCACAGCAGTGCGCCTTGCAGCAGCCCCCAGGGCAGGCCGAGCGCGGCCAACAGCCGCATGAGCAGATACCACGGCACGGCGACGAAGGCCGGGGCCGGTCCCTTTTTGCTGTAGACTTCGCCATCCGGCCCGAATGCGCCGAGCACCTCGCCGGGGCTGTTCACCCACTGGCTCCAGGCGATGGCGTTGGTGTCCACCGCGCTGCGTTGCGCCACCGATTCCATCACAGCGAAGAGACTCACCTCGTCGATAATGTGAAACGTACCCGAATTGGTCAACGTGTAGACGATGAAGAGGAAACAAAAGAGGATCAACTGTCGACGACGTCGAGCGGTAAACATAGCGTGAAACGATCTTTCGGCTGCTGCGTCCTGGTAATCCTGAAATCCGTTTCCAAAAAGATTCAGAATTTAATTGATCCACGAAGTCACACGAAGATGCTCGAAGGCAGAGAACAGAGGGAGACGGATAGAGTGGATATTTAGGACTATCCGATGACAAAAGATCTTTCTCTCTGCCGTCCTGGTAATCCTGAAATCCGTGTCCCTCTCTTCTGGACTTCGTGTATCATCATTCCTCTGGAAAATATATTCGTGTCACAGATTCGGGTGCATCCCACGTCTGGTGTAGAATGGGCGTGATCTTGTGAACTTGCCCATTGTACTCTGCACCGAACGGAACCCCAAAAGGAGTGGACAGATGACGCAGGCAGCCCCTGTACTCGATCTCAGCGAAAAAGGACGCGGCGGCATTTCACTCGACCGCCGACTCTATATGCAATTCCAAGCGTTCGGCAACTGCCTGGACACGGCGCCCGTCTTCGCGGCGCTGGCCCAATCCGGCATCGACGCTGCCGTCTACGCCGATGTCAACGATGCGCGCGGCATCGGCCTTGTCACCATGAGCGACGATCCAGATTTCTTCGTCACCGCGCAGCGGGCGCTGCTCACGCAGTCGCCGTTCGCCGATCTCACGCCCAAGCCCGAGTACACCATGTTCGGGCGCACCTACACCATTGGCTACGAGGCCGATCTGGAGCACACGCTGATTGGCCGTCCTCGGCAACGGGCGCTGGATCCCAACTGGCCTTGGGTGATCTGGTATCCGCTGCGCCGCGTCAAGGCGTTTGAACTGCTCAGCAAAGAAGAAAAAGGACGCATCCTGGGCGAGCACGGCAACATCGGCCAGGAGTTTGGCCGCGCCGACCTCGCCACCGACATCCGCCTGGCCTGCCACGGCATGGACAAGAACGACAACGACTTCGTCGTCGCCGTCCTCGCGCACCAACTCCACGCCGCCTCTGCCGTGGTCGAGCGTATGCGCCACACCCAACAGACGACCAAATGGCTTGAGAGCTTGGGCCCGTTCTTTGTGGGGCGGGTGGTGTGGCAGAGTGGGATTGGTGATTCGTGATTGGGGATCGTGTTGAGCGTGTGAATGTGCTAGAGGATATTTTCTTGTTGACTGGCGATTGAGCGATTAGGGGATTTCAGATCGTACCCACGATCTGGAAATCCCCCTAATCGCTCAATCGCCCTACCATTCACCCGCGCCCGTGCAGCGCGTGATCGCACGGCGCGTCCTCGCCGGCCCAGATGCGTTTGGCCGTCCACGCCTGCGCCGGCGCGGACCAGAATGGATCGTCCGCGGGCAGGCCCAACGGCAGCAGCCCCGCCGAACAGAGGTAGAGGCTGCCGGTGGAGATGTAGCGTTCGCCCAATCCCGGCTGATGACCGGCGAAGCCGATGCGCAGCCAGCCGTCCGCGTCGAAGACGCCCGGCGCTTCGATCTGGCGGCGGATGACGGCGGTGAGCGCGCTGCGCACGGCAGCGGGGGAGACGTCCTCGGGCAGTTGACGGCGCAAGGCCATCTGCGCCAGCACCTGGAAGGCGCCGAAGCGGTAGGCCAGGGACCGTCCGATGGGCGGGTAGGTGCCTTCGGGGGAGATCAGCCGTTCTTGCACGGCGGCGTAGCGTTGCGCCCGGCGTGTCGCCGCCTCGCGCAACCAGACCCATTCGGGGTAGCGGTCGCCCACGGCGTCGAGGATGTCGAGGAGCATGGGCTGGATCACGAAGGCGTTGTAGTAGTCCCAGTGGAACTCGGGGCCGTCGCCGTAGTGGCCGTCGCCCAGGTACCACTGTTCGTGTTGGCGCAGGGCGTAGTCGATGCGCATGGGATCGGCGTCAGCCACGTCCACGCTGAACAGGAACGCTTCGATGATGGCGGCGAAGAGCAGCCAGTTGTTGAAGTGCGGACGGATCACCCGGCTGGATCGCAGCGCCGCGATGACATGCTGTTGCGTCGACGCGTCTAGGCTGCGCCACAACGTCTGCGGCGCGCGCAACAGCGCCTGCGCCAGGAAGGCCGCGTCCACCACTGGCTGTGAGCCGCGGGTGAAGTTGAGAAAGTCGGGCGAGGATGGGTCTGTCCCCGCGGCGAGCATGCGGCGGGCCAGATCGGCGAACTCGGCGCGCAAGTCTGCTTCTTCTACCGGCCCCGCTTCGTTTTCCAGCCACGGCGCAACCCCACACAACAGACGCCCCACCGCCTCCAAGTGTGTGTACTCGGCGCGGTCGGTCATGCCCGGCGCGGCTTCCACGGGCATGGACGCGCGGAGATGTCCCCGCGCACCCGCGGCCAACACAGGCCGCGCCACACGTTCGAGGACAGCGACCCAGTATTGGCGATCTGATTGGGGGGTGGACATTGATTTTCCTTTCGGGTGAGGGACAGAGAACGATGGGCAGAAAACGCTGATGTCGTGGCTTGGCAGGTCTGGCCGACTACGCTTCGTTCCCTGCGGACTCGCTGATCATCTGCGCCAGCAATACCTTCGCCGCCGCAGCCGCCTCCGCGCGGTGACTGATGTTGTTCTTTACCTCGGACGCGGCTTCGGCCAGGGTCATCTCCAGGCTGGGTACGTAGAAGATGGGATCGTAGCCGAAGCCGTTGTTGCCGCGCGGTCGGTCGGTGATGACGCCTTCGATGGAGCCGTCGCGGGTGTTGACCTTGCCTTCGGGCGTGACGATGGCGACGACGCAACGGAAGCGCGCCGTCCACGTTTCGGGGGGGTGCGCCTGCAACTCGGAGAGGACGAGTTCATAGCGCTGTTGATCGTTTAGGCCCGGTCCACCGTAGCGGGCCGAGTAGACGCCGGGGCGCTTGTCCAGCGCGTCGACTTCGAGGCCACTGTCGTCGGCCCAGGTCCACAGACCGGTCATCTCAGAATAGGCCCGCGCCTTGAGGACGGCGTTGCCCTCGAACGTGGTCTCGGTCTCGTCTACGTCCTCGGTGATGCCCAATTCGTCGAGGAAGGTGACGGTCAACGGCAGGTCGGCGAGCAACGCACGGTATTCGCGCACCTTGCCGGGATTGTGTGTAGCGATTAACAGACGGCGCATTAACGGCTTCTCCTTCGTGGTTCTTCTTGTGTCTCCGTGGATCAAAAATTCTCCAGCGACCTCCCAATTCAGCCGTCAGTTTTGACCCTCGCTTGTATGCTATCATATAATGACTCCGCCGTGAATTGACCCCCTGTCGTGGCTTGCCGTCTCACAATTAGAGGGAGAATCCCGTGTCCTACCACCCGTTGCGCATCTTTTCCGGGTCTGCCCACCCCCAACTGGCCCAGGAGATGGCCGATATCCTTGGCGTGGAATTGGGGAAGTCCACCACTCGCTTTCTGCCGGACAGCGAAATCCATGTGATGATCGACGAGGTGGTGCGCGATCAGGACATTTTCTTCGTGCAGCCGTGCAGCCAGCCGGTCAACGATCACCTGATGGAGATGGCGTTCTACCTGGATGCATTCCGCCGCGCCAGCGCCCACAGCGTAAGCGTGGTCATGCCCTACTATCCCTACTCGCGCCAAGAACGTATGGCGCGCGGACGTGAGGCCATCAGCGCCCGTGTGGTGGCGAACATGCTGGAGATGTCGGGGGCGGCGCGCGTCGTCTTCATCGACATCCACGCCCGTGCCATCCAAGGGTTCTTCAACATTCCCGTGGACCCGCTGACGGCGCTGCCCTTGCTTTCGGACTACTTCCGCAAGCCAGAATACGCCAACGCCGCCATCGTCAGCCCCGATGTGGGCCGCGCCAGCCTGGCCGGCAAGTACGCTGAACTGCTCAATCTGCCGCTGGTGGTCATGCAGAAGCGGCGCACCAGTTTCAGCACCACCGAGGCCACCCACGTGGTGGGCGACATGGAAGGCCACCGCCCCATCGTCATCGATGATATGATGGCCGGTGGCAGCGTACTCAAGCAACTGGATGCGCTCTATGACAACGGCGCCGAGGGTAAGGCTGTTTTCGCCATCACCCACCCAATCCTGCTGCCCACAGCCTTACCCTCGGCGCCGTTGTCGTAGAGCGCAGCCATCCCAAGATCGAAGTGCTTTCCGTGGCCCCGATGCTGGCCGACATCGTCAACCGTATTCATCAGGGACGTAGCATTTCTCAACAACTAATTTTGGTATAATTCTGTTTAATTCCGGAGGGATCTGTGTTTCGACGTTCTAACCGCTCTACCCCAGACGCCATCGAAGTGATCATCGGGCCGCGTGCCAGCTACAACGGTGTATTGCGCAGCGACACCAGCATCCGCATAGATGGCGTGGTGGAATCGGGGTTGTTGCAGACCGCGGCCAATGTCATCCTCACCGAGACGGCGCGGGTGAACTGCGAGATCCAGGCGCGCACGGTGAGCATTCGCGGCAACTTCAACGGCGTCATCACCGCCGACCGTGTGGAACTGCTGTCGGGTTGCCACGTCAGCGGAGCGCTTTACGTCAACAGCTTCCTCCTCGATGACGGCGCCATCCTCGACGGTGAGCTACATATGCAGGGCGCCGAGGACACTCCGGCCCCAACCCAGCCATCATCTACCAACACGTCGATTCCAGTGATTCCCGGTCCGTTCGGACGGGAGCAGAGATAGGGTGATTAGGTACTGATCACTTTCCCCATCCACAGAAAGGCACCACCCTTGACCGCTTCAACCCAAGACATGAGTGTACTGCTCGGCGACACAAAACTCTCCGTGCAGGGGACACGCCTGAGCGTGGGCGATCCCGCCCCCGAAGTGACACTAGCCGACGGCTGGATCACGTCGGCGCAGATGTTGGCGAGCACCGCCGGCAAGATCCGCCTGATCAGCGTGATCCCGTGCATCCAGACGCGCATTTGCGACATGCAGACGCGGCGCATGAACGAGGAAGCCGCAGCGTTGGGCGACGACGTGGTGATCATCACCATCAGCGCCGACCCGCCGCCGGTGCAGGGCGTCTGGTGCGGTGCTGCCGGTGTGGATCGCGTCCAGATGCTCTCCGATCACCAGGACATGGCCTTTGGTAACGCCTACGGCGTCCATGTGACGGCGATGCGGGCGCACCAGCGTTCCATGTTCGTGGTGGACCAGAACGATGTGGTGCGCTACACCGAGTACATTCCCGAAATCGGCTCACATCCCAACTACGACGCCGCACTGGCTGCGGTGCGTTCGCTCCTGGCCTAGGAAATTCATGGACTGGCTCTACGTTGTCGTCGCCGCTGTTGCCGGTTTCGTATTGGGATCTGTCCCCGTGGGGCTGTGGGTGTGCGCCGCCTACGGTGTGGACATCCGTCAAGTGGGCAGCGGACGCATCGGCGGCACCAACGCTCATGCCGCCTGCCTCAAAGCCGCCATCCCACCGTCCTCGGTACGGCGCGCTCAAGAGCGCCGTCGCCGGGTCTTGGTGCGCCTGTTGATCGACCAACTCGCTCCGGGTATGGATACCACGCTGCGCGCATTGGCGGCGTCTTTGGCCGGGGAAGCGGCAGTGTGAGGACACAACCGTTCGCTTTTCCTTGGCTTCAAAGGCGGCGGCGCCGGGGCATCACTCACTGCGGCCACGACGATGGCGGATTGCGCCGTTGGCCGGCGGCATCATGTGGCTCACCGCTGCGCTGCTGATCTGGTGGAGCCGCATGGCCTCCATCGGCACCTTTGCCGCGGGCGCCGGCTCGCTGGCGACGTTGCTCTTCCTCTATTTTGTCGACGGTCAACGCTGGCCGTGGCCCTACGCCCTCTTCGGCGGCATCGTCTTCCTCGCCGTCACCGTGGCCCTGCGCCGCAACCGCCAGGCCGTGAAAGACGGCAAAGAGCGCATCATCACGATCTGGTGAGATTGGGGACTGGGGATTAGGGACTGGGGACTGGGGACTGGGTTGAGTGGAAATCCATCAGCTTCAATACTTCGTGGCAATTGTGGAGACGGGCGGTTTTGGCCGGGCGGCGGAGCGCTGCAACGTGGCGCAGCCGTCGTTGAGCCAGCAGGTCATCAAGTTGGAACAGGAGTTGGGCAGCCCGCTCTTTGATCGGCTGGGGCGCAGTGTGGCGTTGACCGAAGCCGGACACGCGCTGTTGCCACATGCACGCCGTATCCTGGCCGAAGTTCAGGCGGTGGAAGGTGGCCTGCTTAAGGACATCGAAGCTGGTCACGGACGGCTGGCGGTAGGGGCGATTCCCACGATTGCGCCGTTTCTGCTGCCTCAGGTGATCGAACAGTTTTCTAGAAGATTCCCCGGCGCAGAATTGAGCGTGCAAGAGGACTTTACCGAGAATCTACTTCGCGAGTTGGTGGCGGGCAAGCTGGATGTGGGGATCATGAGCCTGCCCATCCGCCACAAACAGATCGATGTTGAGGACCTCTTCACCGAGCCGCTGCTGGTGGCGTCTCCGCGTAACCACGAGTTGATCAGCCGCAGCGAAATCACCACACGTGAACTAAGCGACTTCCCCTTCATCGCCATCAACGAGGTCCACTGCCTCGGCGAACAGATCCAATCTTTCTGCATCCAACAAAGCGTCGACATCGACATCGTCTGCCAGACATCGCAACTGGTGACGGTGCAGAGTTGCGTCGCCCTGGGCTTGGGCATTTCGCTGGTGCCGCAGATGCTGGCCGCCCGCGACCGATCCGGCGATATTGTCTACCGCATGGTCACCGGCGTGGTTCCCCAGCGCAAAGTCGTCGCCGCTTACCACAGCGGGCGGCTGCAATCCTTCCTCGCGCGACAGTTTGTGGAGATGGTGCGGGCGGAGCATACGCGGTTGGTTGAGGGGATGGGATGGTGAGATGATGGGATGGTGAGATGATGTCAACGTCATCATCTCATCATCCTCATCATCCCATCATTTTTGCTTCAGAACGTGAATTTCTGCCCGCGTTCGGGAATGTCCACGCGCCGCATTCCCTGTTCACGTAGCTTTGCCGCGAGGACGCCGGCCGGATCCTCTTCGCCGTGGACGAGGAAGGTGTGTTGGAGCCGGCTCTTGTCGAAGTGAGTGGCCCATGCCAGCAGTTCGGCCTGATCGGCGTGGGCGCTGTAGCCGTCGATGTGGGCCACCTCGGCGCGGACGGTGTACTCTTCGCCGAAGATGCGCACCTTCTCTTCACCGTCGAGCAGACGGCGCCCCAACGTGTGTTGGGCTTGGAAACTGACGATCAGCACGGTGTTCTTGCTGTCTTCGATGTTGTTCTTGAGGTGATGCAGGATGCGTCCACTTTCGGCCATGCCGCTGGCGCTGATGATCACGGCCGGCCCGTGGAGGAAGTTGAGTTGCTTGCTGCGGCGCACATCGCGTACGTACTCGATGTTGCGGTAGTCGAAGGGATTGCGCCGCCCGTCCGCCGTGAGGAACGCCTCTACCTCGTCGTCCCAGGCTTCGGGGTGCATGCGGAAGACGTCGGTGGCGTTGACGGCCAGCGGGCTGTCTACGAAGACGGGTATCGAGGGGATGTCGCCCTCCGCGTCGAGCTGATTGAGCGCGTAGACGATCTCTTGCGTGCGACCCACGGCGAAGGCAGGGATGATGACCTTTCCCTGGCGTTTGGCCGTGCGCGCCACCACATCTTCCAGGGCGCGGCGGGCGTCGGCGTAGTCGCCGTGCAGGCGGTCGCCGTAGGTGCTTTCCATGATCAGGATGTCGGCTTGGGTGAGGACGGCCGGGCTGCGCAGGATTGCCAGTTCGTCGCGTCCTAGATCACCGCTGAAGACCAGCTTCCACGATTTGCCGGTGTCTCGTTCCTGAATATCGAGCTCGACAATGGCTGATCCCAGAATGTGGCCCGCTTCGTGGAAGGTGAGCTTCACGCCATCCGCCACGGGGACGGCGCGTTCCTTGCCCACGCTGACAAAGGCATCCAGCGCGGCGCGGGCATCGGCCTGGGTGTAGATCGGCTCAACCGGCGCCTCCCCCTTGCGCGCCCGCTGTTTGTTGAGGTATTCCACGTCCTTTTCCTGAATATGGCCGCTGTCGAGCAGCATGTAGGCGGAGAGGTTGCGCGTGGCGGCTGTACACCAGATCGGCCCTCGGAAGCCCTGCTTCACCAGATTGGGCAGGTTGCCGCTGTGATCGATGTGGGCATGGCTCAAGACGACGGCGTCGATGCCGGCCGGATCGAATGGAAAGTTCAGGTTGCGTTCGTATGTCTCGGCGCGACGGCCCTGGAAGAGGCCACATTCGAGCAGAATGCGCTGCCCATTGACTTCGAGCAGGTGCATCGAGCCGGTCACCGTGCGTGCTGCGCCCAAGAATGAAAGCTGCATAGAAGGCTCCTGTGGCAATGAATGATTGGGGTTTGGACTGTCCATTATGGACCAGATCGGGTGTGATGGCGAATACGTGGCGCATGGTACGTGAAGAAACAGACAATCCGCGCTGCGCATAAGTGACAGAGGACGAACGATGCACTTCTTCAAGTATCACGGGCTTGGCAACGACTATCTGGTGCTCGATCCTGCGGGGCTGCCTGCGCCTCTGAACGCTGCGATGACGCCGGAATGGGCGGTGGCGATCTGTGATCGCAATCGAGGCGTGGGCGGCGATGGGATCGTCTACGGCCCGCTGCCTGTGGACGGCCTGCCCGCGGATCATTTCGCCTGCCAGATCTGGAACCCCGACGGCTCCATCGCCGAAGTGAGCGGCAATGGGCTGCGCATCTTCGCCCGCTATCTGCGCGACGCATGTTACGTAGACGTTGCCGCTACCGCGTGTACGCTGCAAAGCGGCGGGCGCGCCGTGACCGTCACCTACCACGATGACGGCGACATCGGCGTGGCGCTGGGCCGCGCTACGGCCGCTCGCCTGCCCTCGCTGCCGGTGACAGACGCCGCCGAACTGGCTGAAGCGTGGACGGTGGACGTGGGCAACCCTCATTGCGTCTTCTTCCCAGTCGAGACAGTCACCATCGATGCCGACCTTGCCCACCGCTGGGGTCCGCGCGTGGAAGTGGCTGATCTCTTCCCTAACCGCACCAACGTTCAGTTTGTGCGTAGCCTAAATCGTCATCGGCTGCACATCGAGATCTGGGAACGCGGCGCCGGCTACACACTGGCCAGCGGCAGTTCCAGTTGCGCCGCCGCCGTGGCCGCCGTGTCGTCGGGACGAGCAGATTCGCCTGTCACCGTGCAAATGCCGGGCGGCACGCTGCGCATCGACGTAGCGCGCACCGGCGACGATTGGCATGTTACCCTCACGGGGCCTGTCGTTGCCGTAGCGCAGGGAGAGTTCGCGCCGGCATGGGTTCAGCGTGGGTAGGCAGGTGTGCAGGTGTGCAAGTTTGCAGGTGTGCAAGTTGCATGTATGCAGGTATGCCGCTGACAATACGTTCCAGTCCCCAGTCCCCAGTCCCCAGTCCCCAGTCCCCAGTCCCCAGTCCCCAGTCCCCAGTCCCCAGTCCCCAGTCCCACAGTCCCCAGTCCCCAGTCCCCAGTCCCCAGTCCCCAGTCCCCAGTCCCCAGTCCCCAGTCCCCAGTCCCCAGTCCCAGTCCCCAGTCCCAGTCACAGTCCCCAGTCCCCAGTCCCCAGTCCCTAACCTAATCCGAACACCCGTGCGATTTCCTTCTTGACACCGCACAAACGTTCTTGTATACTTGGGAAAATTTGGGAAACAAACGTTCGCATTTGGGATTCCGTCTTGGGATTTGTGAAAGACAGAGAACCCAGTGCGGCCCAGCGGCTTCCCTGCTTGTCCACTGTCCTACACCCGGTATCAACCAAAGGAATGAACCATGACGCTCTCTGATCGCCAGAAACACATCCTCAATTCATCAAGCAGTTCTCGACGAAAAGAACTTCCCGCCTTCCATCCGCGAGATCGGGCAGGCTGTGGGCATCACCAGCACTTCGGTGGTGAAGTACAACTTGAACAAACTGGAGCGCGATGAGTTGATCGTGCGCAAAAGAGGTGAGCCGTGGCCTGAGCTTGAACTGGGAGAAGATCTACCAATCTGGTTTGGAATCGCTGTTTGGGAAGGGGAAGATGGAAGGAACGCAATGGCAACGGCGCACTGTTGAGCGGCGGGCTCGATCAGATCGGCATCCCAATTCTGGGTTCGATTGTGGCCGGCTATCCTATCGAGGTGGTACCCGCCGACCGCGAAACCGCTGAGGATTGGATCGAACTCAACCGCAGCTTCTTCCGCCGTCCCGAGGAACTCTACGCTGCGCTGCGTACAGGGCGATTCCATGATCGACGCCAGCGTCCTCGACGGTGACATCGTCATCTTGCGTCACCAAAAAGAGGCACAAAACGGCGAAATGGTGGCGGCCTGGATCGCAGGCGACAACGAGACCACGCTCAAATACCTGCACCGCAAAGGCGACATGGTCGAGCTGACCCCTGCCAACCCGGCCTTTGACGTCATCGTGCGTCCCGCCGATCAGGTGCAGGTGATGGGGAAAGTGGTGTCGGTGATCCGAACGTTGGAATAGGGGATTGGGGGACTGCGGATCGGCGACTGGGCACTTGAAAATGTCTGCTGTTGCTCGATTGGATTCTTGTACAGCTGATGATGGGATGATGAGGATGATGGATCTCGACGATCCATCATCCTCATCATCCCATCATGCGTTCTGCCACAAAGCCGCCGATTGTAATCTTCGTTCAGTCGCGTACCAGCACCAGCGTCGCGTTCTCTTCGTTCGGGCGCAGCCACCCGCCGTCTCCATCCCACCCGGGCATCGCCCACTTGAAGAAACCATTCGGCGTCTTCGTTGCGCATGTTGATGCAGCCGCGGCTCATGGGTTGGCCGAAGTTGTCGTGCCAGTACGCCGTGGAAGGCATAATCGCCGTGGAAGTACTGCACCCACTCCACATTGGGCAACGAGTAATAGTCGCCGCCAGCCAGGCTACCGCCCGACATCGTCTGCACGCGTACGCACCCAGATGCGAAAGGTCCCCTTCACCGTGGGGGTCCCCGGCAGCCCAGAAGAAATCGTGAAAGCGCGCACAGGGCGTGTCCCCTCGTAGGCCACGGCGCGCTGATCGCTCAGGTCTACGTCGATCCACTTTTCGCTGACTGTGGGGAGCTCCGCAGGCGTCTCCCACCCGTAGGTGAGCGGAACATCCATATTTGCGCCAAGCCGTGGAACCGGTGGGTTGTCACTCCGCGTGACTTCGAGATGATCATTGGCCTGCACAGTGGATAGATTCAGCCAGATGGCAAAGCTGGCAGCCAGCAAAACCAGAAGAACTCGGCGCATGGTGAAACTCCGCAAGATGTGGTGGTTGATATCGATGCGAACCCATCAAAGCGGAATTGCCATGCTCCGTCTGTAGGCTTTGAAACAAACACGGCCTATCTCCGTCGAATGGTGGAGATAGGCCGTGCGCGTACAACAGACGATTAATCTGTAACTCGTACAAGGTGGCTGAAAAGAGTCCACGAAATCCTGCGGAGTGAGCACGCCCTCGTGCGGCGCTACATCGTAAGCGCCGCACGAGGGGCGTCCTGCGTTTCACATGAATACAAGGACTCACTTGCGCCGTTGTGTACTGGCAGTAGTGCCTGCGCGCATGAGCAATCGATTGGGCGTTGCGTACTGCCGCATCGCCATGAAAGGCGTAGACACGCTCCTCAAGCCGGCTGAGCTGACTGTCCATGCGGTGCAGGCTGGAAACCATCTCAGAACAGGCACCCACCACATCGTCGGGGAGATCGTGTTGCTGTGTCACCAATCGCAGAATCTCCGCCTCGCTGCGCATTGCATTCGATCCGGCAGCGGAGTGCATCCACCAGCCATTCGTCGGTGACTGTCGGTTCGGTGATTGTTGGTATAGAACGCACAGACATAGACCCTCCTGCTCAACAGATTCTTCACAGACAAGTACATTGATATTCCTTACTAATAGATTAACAAAAATTTATCTGCCGTCTGCTAGGGAAATCCCTACCCTCTCCGGTATACTGCGAACAGATCACGACCAATGGCCGACTACCGACAACATGGCGGCAGCGAACGCCTCGATTCGCCTATCGCACCCAAGGACAGACCCATGCCTCTGCTCGACGATTATCTTGCTTTCGCGCTCAACGAAGATCCCATCGAAGCTACGCGTTTGGGGATCCATGATCACGATGAACGACTGGGCGACTACAGCGCCGACGCCCTGACGCACACGGCGGCGCGCCGGACTGCGTTCATCCGAGCAACTGGAATCGGTGGATCACACCACGCTGGATGCCGGCGCGTTCATGGACCGCGCCGTGGCTCTCATCGACCTGAAGACGGCTCAACGCCGTCACGAAGATCTGCGCATCTGGGAGCGAGCGCCCTACTGGTACGTCGAGCGGCTGGGCGGCGTACTCGGATCTGCTCAACGCTGTGGAAGACCTGCCCGCTGCCGAGCGAGGACGCCGTCTCGCGCCCGCCTGGCCGCCACGCCGGGTTACTTACAAACCGCCCAGCGCAACCTCCTCCACCGGCGCGCCGCCGCTCTGCGTGGCGATGGGCATCACGGCGGTGGACGGTTTGCAGCGGTTCCTCGATCAGGCTGTCCTCGGCTTTGCGGAGATGCTCGAAGAGACCTTGCAGCGTGAGATCCGCGACGAAGTGGCGCGTGTGCAGGCGGCGTTGACCGAGTTCAGGCAGTTCATGGCCGATCTCCATCCCCGCGCCCGCGGACACTTTGCCTGTGGCCCGGCGCACTTCGATTTCTTGCTGAAGGAATTTCACCTGCTCGACTTCGATCACCAGTCGTTGCATGAATTCGGGCGTGAGCAGATGGCCAAAGACCGGGCCGCACTCGACGCCTACGCGCATGCGCTCGATCCCAATCGTTCCTGGATCGCGCAACTGGAACAGATCAAATCGAATCATCCACGCGGCGAAGATTTCCTGGCCACGTACCACGCCGAGATGGTGCGTGCCCGTCGCCACTGCGTCGATCAGGAGCTGATTACGTTGCCCGAAGGGGAAAACTGCGAAGTGGTCTGGCTGCCCGAATACCTGCGCGCCGGCGCGCCGCTGGGCCTGATGCACACCGTGCCGCCCTTCTCCAACAGCCTGAGCAGCCGGCTACTGCTGACGCCCCTCGATCCCAATGCGTCATCTGAGCGCCAGGAACAGCACATGCGCGACAACTGCTACGCCTTCGCCCGTTCCATCACCCTGCACGAGATCTACCCGGGGCATCATACGCAGAAGGCGCATCACAAGCTGGCCACGGTCAACTCGCCGGTGCGGCGCTACTTCAGCAGCCCTGTCTTTGTGGAAGGGTGGGGACTTTACACCGAGGATCTGATGGAAGAGACTGGCTTCATGGACGATCCCGCGGTGAAGCTCTTCAAACTGCGCAACGCACTTTGGCGCTCTGCCCGCGTCGTCGTGGACAGCGGCCTGCACACGCGCAATCTTTCCTTCACCGACGCCGTGGACCTGCTCCACCGCGAGGTCTTGCTCGATCCACACATGGCCGAAGGCGAAGTGCGCCGCTACACCACCCACAACAACCCCACCTACCCATCCGCCTACCTGCTGGGCAAGACCGCCATCCACCAGTTGCGCAACGATTACCGCCAACAAGAAGGTGACGCCTTCAGCCTGCGCCGCTTCCACGATACGCTGCTCAGTTACGGCTCGCCACCGGTGAAGCTGGTGGCCCAACGCATGACAATACGAAAGCACACGCCATGACAGCCACCCTCGCCATCCTCATCTCGGGGAATGGATCGAACCTGCAAGCCATCATCGACGCCGTAGACAATGGACGCATCGACGCCCGCATCGCCGTGGTCGTCTCCAACCGCAAGGATGCCTACGGCCTGATACGTGCCCAGCAGGCCGGCATCGCCACCCGCTACCATGCGCTCAAACCCTACCGAGATCGCGGCCAGACCCGCGCCGAGTACGACGCCGACCTGGCCGCGATCCTCGCCGAGTACGCGCCCGATTGGGTGGTCCTCGCGGGGTGGATGCACATTTTCAGCCACGAATTTCTACGTCACTACCCCGAACGCGTCGTGAACCTGCATCCGGCGCTGCCCGGTCAATTCCCCGGCGCCCACGCCATCGCCGACGCCTTCGCCGCCTACCGTCGCGGCGAAATCGATCACACCGGCATCATGGTTCACCTCGTCCCCGATGAACGCGTGGACGAAGGCCCTGTCCTCGCTACACAAATCGTCCCCATTCTGCCCGAAGACACCGAAGAGACGCTGGCCGCCCGTATCCACGCCGCCGAGCACGCGCTGCTGGTGCAGACGCTGGTGGGGATGGTGGGTGACAAGGTGACAAGGTGACCCCGTCACCTATAGGCGTTAAGTTAAGCGTCGTAGACACAAGTGCCGGGGACTTTTCGTCGCAGCGAGACGGAGTCATCACTCCTGGCGACTCGTCCAACATGAAGTCCCCGGCACTTTGGCTGGTCCTTATCTTAACGCCTATGCCCCGTCACCTCCTCACCCGCCCATCCCTGCAACGCGGCGAATGTCCGCTTCCTGCCCTTCGTACATGATCCCCTGACTGACGCGCCAGGCGATGAGTTTCTCCATTTCTTCGGCGGGCAGTTTCTTGCCGCCGCCCATTTCATGCACGATCTTGGTGATCTGGGCGACCTGCTCCAGTTTCTCCAGGCGCAGGTAGGCTTCCAGCGGGCTGCGTCCCACGGTGACGCTGCCGTGTCGGCGCAAGACCAGCGCGTCGGCGCGCTTGATCAACTCGCTGATTACCTGCGCTCCCTCCGCGCTGGACGGCGTGGCGTAGTCGCTGGTGGGGATCACCCCCAGGCCAAGGACCACATCGGGCAGGTAGCAAGGTGCAATCTCGATCTCGAGGATGCTCAGCGCCACGGCCATGGTCGGGTGGGCATGGACCACGGCGGTGATGTCGGGGCGCTGCTTGTACGCTTCCAGGTGCAGCAACATCTCACTGCTTGGGCGCAGATTCTTATTCGCCTCGGTGCGCGGGCCAACAGGTTCCACGTCCCAGTCGATCACCAGCAGTTGATCGGCTTCCAATTTCCCCTTGCTAAAGCCCGACGGTGTGCAGAGGAAACGGTCGTCGCTCAGGCGCACGCTGACGTTGCCGTCGGCCGCGCCCACCAGGCCGCGCTGCCACATTTTGTGACAGACTTCGATGATCTCGGCGCGCCACTCGTCTTCGCTGCGGACGATGGGCGCTTTCTTTTCCACTTTGTATCGAATCGGTGCAGCCATGACAAGACTCCCTTGTAAATGAAAGATAATTTTAACGGCGTGTGGTGTGCTTCACGCCGGTGTTTCGGCAAAGCCCTGCAATAAATTTACCACGTTTTCGCCCAATGCATGCACGGCGTAGCCGCCTTCCTGCACGAGGACGGTCGGCAGCCCCAGCACGGCGAAGCGACGTCCCATTTCGCGGTAGGCGTCGGTGGTCAGTTTGAACTGGCCCAGCGGATCGCCGCCGAATGTGTCGAAGCCGGCAGAGACGACGAGGGCATCGGGCGTAAAGCGGCGCACCGCGTCCAGCGCCTCGCCGAGGACGGCGAGGTAGCGGGCGTTGTCGATGCCTTTTTCCAGAGGGAAGTTGAGCGTCGCGCCTGCGCCTGCGCCGTCGCCGCGCTCGTGGGCGTTGCCCAAAAAGTACGGGTATTCCCATTGCGGATCGCCGTGGATGGAGACGAAGAGCACATCGCCGCGATCGTAGAAGATGCGCTGCGTACCGTTGCCGTGATGCACATCCACATCGACGATGGCGACGCGCTGCCTACGTCCGCGGGTGAGGAATTCAGCGGCGATGGCGGCGTTGTTGAGGAAGCAGTAGCCGCCCATCAAGTTCTGCGAGGCGTGGTGACCGGGCGGGCGACAGAGCGCGTACGTCACCGGCTCGCCATCGAGGACGCGCTGCGCCGCGGTCAACGCGCATTGGGCCGAGGCGAGGATAGCGTCCCAACTGGTCGCGGTGATGGGGGCCGACATGTCGAAGGCATACCGCCCAACGCGGGCATAGGGCGTGGCGGCGTCACCGTTCAGGTCGGCACGCGGAAAGGCGAACGGCATCGCCGCCTGCGCTGTGCCGCCCACCGCCACCCAATCGGCGTAGATCGTCTGCAAGTGATCGAGGTAGTCGTCGGCATGGACGGCGCGGATCGGCGCCAAGCCGAAATCATCCGGCGGCGCGATGGGGCCGATCCCCGCAGCGGCGAGCGCGGACACAATCGTCTCGGCCCGCGCCGGCGCTTCGGTATATGGGACAATCCCCCGTTCGAGAAATTCGTACGGGGGATTGTGGTGGCGATGCTTTTCGGAGTAGATCGTGAGCATTGGCGGTATCCTATGGAGAAACCAGAGAAAAATGATCCACCAAGCCACACGAAGAGACACGAAGGCAGAAAAGAACAGGCAGAAGCTTTTCCGCTCTGCTGTCTAGTAATCCTGAAATCCGTGTCCTTTTTTCTCCTCTTCGTGGTGCTTCGGGTGGCTTCGTGGATCACCAAATTCTGAGATGTGCTAAACAGCCACACCCAGCCGCACCACGGCCACCCGCCGCGCGGGGACATTAACGCGCGTCGCTCCGTTCTGCACAGGGAGATCGGCGGTGGGGTTGCCGAAGAGATCGCAGGATTGCAGCGGCGGTGATACAGGCGACGCCTGAGGCGAGTCGGCGGGGACGTCGGTCGGCGGTGTTGTGCAGCCGCACGATGTGACGCCGTTGCCATCTTCCGCTGGCTTCACGGACGGCGACGACGGGCGCTTCGGGCAGACGCAGCAGGATCCGCGGGCAGGCAGTTCCGGCACGGCGATGGTCGGTTCGCCCAGCGGCTGGATCACAGGATCACTGTTGACGGCGTCCCAGCCCCAGCGGTGGGCCTGTGCTTCGTCGAAGCCTCCGGCGTGCGGGTGCAGGCGATAGCGGGCAGAAGACGGCGTCCTGGCTGGTGAGCGCGGAAGTTGGTTTCCTCAGTAGTTGCTGGTGACCCAGCCCAGCAGCATGGGGCGTTCCGGCGCGCAGACGCTCTGGTAGTCGCCGAAATGGAAGTCGCCCAGTTGCACCAGTGGGTTCTCGGGGATCGCCACCGTCATGCCGCGCTCTTGGTTGGAGAAGTCGACCCAGCCCTGCACGGTAAAGTAGTCGCGGCAGGAACCCGGCACTGATCCTCGTGCGGGATGACAGGCTGCCCGCCCACGTCGAAGCGCCGTCGCCCCCGGCACGTCGAAGGGGAAGATCAGGTAGGTAGCGTCGGGGTGGCTGGAGAGGCCCATGTCCCACCACGATTCGCATTCGATCCAGTCGGCGTAGTTGGGCAGAAAGAGGCGCTGCGTCAATTCGCCCTCGATGCCGGGGGCGTTGAGCGTCTGCCACACCACGATGCCCAACGGGCGTGTGGAGGACATGATGGCTGCGCACTTCGCTTCTACTCTGTCGCCGGTTGGGCCGCCAATCGGACTTCCAGCCTTCGCCAAGTTCGGCGCGCTTTGCCGACCAAGACCGCTCGAAGAGGTTGCGCCGCGCCAGTCGGCGTCGTGATCCGCCACTTCCTCGTGGACGAAGGTGTGCAGCGTGCAATCGGCTGACGCGTCCAATTCATTCGCAGTCGAGTTGCTTGTCGAAGAGGGGGAGCACGCCGCCCCATTCGCGATCAAAGGTGACGCGGAAGCGGTGATTTTCCACGGTGGCGGCTTCGGTCTGCTGGATGCAAAGAATTTGATTCACCGTCGTAGCGGGCCTGGAAGCCGCCGCCACTGGCAACACAGGTTCGGAGACACGCTCGGCGTTCAGGTCGCTCTTTTTGACGACGGCATAGCCGTAACCGGGTACTTGGCGGCAGGATGTAGCGTTCTTCGGCGGGGTTGCGCACGAGTTTAGGCAGATCCTCAACGTGACGGAGCAGTGTGTGCCGTCGATCCAGGTGATGGTGACCGGCGGTGCCGTCCTCCACGCGCCTGCGCACGTTGACAGAAGCGGCGGCAGCGGACCGGCCAGGGTGCGCGCTCCACGGCAGCGGGTTGAAGATGAGCACGCTGTCGTCGTCCTCGCGGGTGACGTAGCGGGCCAGTTCGGCCACGCCGTCGCGCTGCAAAAGCAGGCTGAGGCTGCGGGCGTTGTAGGCGTATTGGGCCTTGTGGAACCACTGCGCCCAGGTGTCTTCGCCGTCGGGGAGGCGCACGGCGGTGTCCGCGCCCCAGGTGTGTTCGTCCCACAGGTTGAGGGCATCCCAGGCCGATTCGCGGTACTTGGCGTAGCTTTCCTGCGCCCACTGCGGACGGCTGACGGCGTCGGCGGGGGTGTCGTGTCCGAGGGCGTGGACGGCGGCGTGAGGGCGTCGGCGCTGCGCAGGCGGGCGCGGCTCTGGCGGTTGAGCGACTGTTCACGGGCGCTGCTGATCGCCCCGAAATTCCAGAAGTCGGTCCAGTCACCGCGCCAGAGGGGCAGGTGGTCTTCGTATTGGCGCAGCGCCTGCCACCAGGTGCGCGGTGTGCAGAAGACGATGCGGCGGCGTTCTCTGGGTTTACGGCGTTCCATGCCTCGATGAAGGGCGTGAAGTCGGTGCTGCCGTTGTCGCCGAAGGGGTGGTAGCTCTGCAACATCAGGATGGGCAGGGTAGTCGATGCTGTCGAGGTGTTGCTGCACCAGCGGCCACCATTCTGCGAGGCGGGATGGGTCCTCGTGGCCGATGCCGTAGGTCCAACCCTTGTCGTAGGTCCAGCCGTTGTAGGTGAGCAGGGTGCGTCCACTGGGCTTCGCCAGCGGAAGGGCATGGGCCGCGGTTTGAGCGGTCCGCCGAAATGGTTGTTGATCGCCATGCTGAAGCCTTCAATCCCGGCGTCGAGCAGGGCATCGACCAGCGGCCAATTTTCGCCGTTGACGTCGCAGTTCATGGTGTGGCGGATGTCGAAGCCGTAGCGGCGGCGTAGGCGATCCACATTTTGCAGGCTTTCGACGACCTGATCGGTGTCGTAGAGCGGCGTAATGTTGACGAGCATGCCGGTCACTTCGATGCGGCTTATGCTTCCATTGCTACCACAAAGCGTTCGATCTCAGCGTCGGATGCCTGATCGAGCCAGCGCATGAGCGCATCGTCGTCTCCACCGTCCAGTGGAAAGCGGCGTCGCCGTCTTGATTGGCGTACTTTTCGGCCAGGGCCAGCGCTTCGTCGATAAAAGCAATGTGGCATGTCCCAAACCACGGGCTGATCATGGGTGTAGCCGATGTCGGTGTGGCTGTGGTGGATGAAATAGACAGTGTCGATGGCGGGCATGGTCACCTCGGGAGATGGGAGAGTGGGGTCGATGGAGGGGACTATAGCAGGGAGGAGGAAGATTGGGCAAACGGTGGAATTGCGGAATGAGTTTAGTTTTGACAACAAAGATTAGACATAGCACGATAATCAATATTGTTCTAACAGATTATCCCATCCCCCTGGCGCATCAATTTTTATCAGGCGAGGGCTATAACGTACAGCATCCGCATTACCTCTGCTTTTTATTACTCTTGATCGTTGTAGAGAATCACAACATGAAATGTGGAAAGCCATCATGTCCTTTTATGATTATAGTATATTGGTTGCTTTCAATCCCCTCTACTACCCCATTCTGACTGGCTGCATCAACTGCGCGCGGATTTCTTAGGAACACCTTACTTTCAGATCCACCTGGCTGGACATTGATGCGGTTATGCCAAAATCCGCATCTTGCTTCCCAAAAGGTGTACGACTCCAAATTGATTGTAATAAATCACAATACTTTCACTCGTCCAGCACGTGTCAGCGACGACTTCGATAACGCCTGTTTTGCACGATTCATCCGAAAGTCATGCGTGGATCCCATTTAGGTTTAGCCCGGCATCTGATTGGCGGATCGTGCCTATCACGTCTTCTGTTCAGCAGACAATTTGGTTTTGATCCACTAAATCTTACCTGCTCTGAGCTCTGTTTCGCAAGACCAGATCGGCCTACCATTTTTCTGAGGACGAATACTTGTGCAGTCAAAACCGTTTATCAAAACGCTATCCGAAAATGCTGCATGATTCAGCGTATGGTGATTTATAGGTGAATATGCGTTTTAGTTTCGCAGCCCTCTCTTTCCAATCCATGAAGCCCGTTCCTCTCCGCAAAATGGCTTCCAGATCTCTGCATTGATGAGATGGCGGATCTGGGGTTGACTTTCGCTGCAGTCCTGTGAAATGGCAACATAAGATGTGGTCCGATAAAGTAGCGCATGCTTTGGTAGCGCGCCTTTCTTCCTCTACCTTCGACTGAGCGCCACTCATCTTCCTCATAGGAGGCCAGCAGAACTTTTTTCATTTCTGTCTAGTTTTTCATTGCTCATGGCGGCCTGATTTCTACCTCGTAGATATTTTTCAAGTTGTCTTGTTTGGAATGACTGTTGCGCAGTTACGGTTTGATCTCCAACGTCTATGTCTCTCCAAGATAAAGGGACCGGCACCCCCGATCCCTTTCGTTCGTAATCAATAACTTGTGTTCATCGTTGAGTAGCGCGTGAACTACTGCGTCACCCCTAACACATCAAGGTAGAAATTTCATCAAGATCAGGCTTCCAGGCCCACCGTATGCGTCATTGCTAAACTCTAGCGCGATGGTGTGGATACCGCAGGGTCCTAATACACTTCGCTTCTCTTGCTTGATAAGGCAACGTTGCCGAGTCTGAGTAGTAATGTGCCTATTCCCAAGAATTCCGGGACTGTCCCATTGGTCATCGAGTTGACAAATGGGTAACTGGTTTCACAGTTATTACTATAAATTTGGCTCGGCGGCGAGCTACCGAGGGATCACCTACCCAAGGTGACGATTGGCCCGTAGACGCCATCAAGAGCCGTGTATGATTTGTACATAGTTTCGTCCTTGTAACCCCAGTTGCTGCGAATAATTTTGATGCAGTCATTGAACTCAGGAAAAACAACTGACCATTTTTCCGTAGAATAATCCCACCTGTATCGGTTACGCGATCGTTCGGTATATTGTTGCCAATACCAATCGCCTTCGCACTTTGGCCTCCTCTACCCAGCCTTGGTACCTGCTGGTACGCACACTGAATGGATAACCTGTTTGATTGCACAAACCCGAATAGTTCTCTTGGGTTATTGACAAAGTAGACAGCGCCGGCCGCGAATCATTACTGCATTCGCTTTGAGTGCTTCATGGCTCCAATATGAAAATACCTTCCAGCTAAGGTGTCACGAGTAAAAGAATCTGCGGTCCCAGGCACCTACAATTGACGTTGTACACTGTACTCCAGGATCCCAATAGCCAATTGTGACAATGGGCGAAGACGCATGACCAACTGCAGGCGAATGGAACAGGACGACGAAAACCGCAGCGACACCACCGATGACAATAACAGTATGGGCTCTCAACTTTGTCCAGCACATAACCATACTCCCTTCTATTGAGCTTTGAGCAGGGACATAGAAGTCCAACAGTGGATCTCTGTTTGGTTGTTAGATTCTTCTTCGCGGTAGAAAGCTAGGTTTTTGCCACCATCGAAAAGGAGAGCATTGCACCGTTTGTAAGGATCGTATATGGTTGGGCCACCTTGGGCATTGATTATTTGATACTGCCCACCAAGGGTGCTTCCAGCAGTTCCGCCAGGGCTGAACGCGAACAGAATGTCTTGTGCGTTGGGGTGCCAGGCGAGCCACTCATATCGCCCACGCCTGTTGCATTCGTGATCAAAGGCATACTTTGGCCGTTCTCCACATCCACTATCCACAGTGCAGGAATCCGTGTTTCCTCAGATACAGTGGCGTAGGCCAATTCTGCGCCTATCCGGAGATTGTGCATACATGCCAACCATTGCCTGCCTCAGTGGTGATCAAGGTCGAACGCTGTGTCTCAAGATCAACAACAACTGAGGGCAAGCCCTTGTCGTCCACTTGGTGAAGCACAACCTTACGGCCATCGGGTGATAACGCAAAACGGATCTGTGTAGTTGGATACAGCTCACTAAACTTGAGAACATCCTCACCTTGAGGAATTTCCGTAGGAAGAGGAGTAGCGCTATTGGGTTTTGACGATATAGGTAAAGTCTGGGATTACTTCTGAATTGATGTTGTCGGGCCGCTGCTCACTGGGTAAGTGCACAGGATGTCCAACGGCGAATCGCAGAAGATACTTGTCGCCTCACGCCAAGGACAGGGTTTACAATATGCAATGTATCTCCGAAGAAAAGCAATATCACCACTCGTTGAGGCTTGCATTCTCCAAACTGGTTCCGCAATCCCAAGTTCTGTTCGTTCTCCAGTTGCTAAGTCAAACAAGAACACTCATGTGGTGATGAAGTATGTGGATCAAACGGATCCTTTGTCAGTTCCGGCCACTGGGCATAGACAATGCGTTGATCGTCATGTCCCCAAACGTATTGACCTGGACATCTTTAAGAAGCTGCCTCTGAATTCCTCTCTGAAACCGACGCCAACCATAACCCCATCGGGCGACCGTTGACCAGCGTCGAAAAATGTACTTGTCGCTAGGAGAAAAACTGAGGATTCTGGGAATGTACAGGCAGACTGTGTTTCCTTGAAGTGCCGAAGATCCAGCAGATCCGGTGTATCCAGGCGTTGAACCTCCACCTTATGGGGACGGATGCCTCGATGAGACGAGCCTCGTCCATCACTGGTGACTCTACTTCGTATAAACCAGAAGGTAAGGCTATCACGTCAGATGTCGTCGCCGTCGCCCGGCTCAAAGGCAAACTCTGGACAACCAGAGCAAAAAGCAAAAAGACCAGCAAAGGTTATCAGCACACCCAGCAGAGCAATCATGCCCCGCAGCCATCTTTACCCATTCTCTTTTTCCTTTCCTTGTAAGTGCGCGTTGATGATTCAACACTACATAGCACAATTGTATTAATCACCGAAAAGGATCTAACCATTGGGCAATGGCAAGACCAATCCGAAGAGATGCACCAACTGGATATCAGGCTAGTTAACACACAGATCAACTATGCAACATGTGCAACAACGGTAAGGCGTAGATAGGCTTCCGGGAGGATGGTAGCGGTGTAGTCAACGATAATGTCGACCAGAAGACAAATGAAAGACGAAGTATTCGCATTACTATCATAGTGTGGGGGGGATGTCAACCCGATTGCGACATTTTCTTAGTTTGTTCGCAGAAATCATGTTTGGGACAAAGGGTGGTATTGCGAGGGGCGAATTGCGTTATGCACACGTGCGCGGCCGCTCCCATCCGTTGACATCCCCCCCGTTCTTCCATAAGATGACATCCAACAGCATCACCAGAAACCACATCCGGAAGTGAGCACCATGCGCCGTATTTTGCTGTCCCTGCCCTGTTGATCTCAATCCTGTCGACCGCCGGGCCTGGTCATCGCCCCCCAGAGGACCGGAGCCGGTGATCTTGCAATCCGCCGAGGCGACACCCACGCCGGAAGCCGAGGACGCGAAGCTGACGGCCTGTCTCGCGTGACGAGACAGCGGCTTCGCCTTCCCTACCCGCCGCATGCGGGACTCATCATCACCGGCACCGCGATGTTCGTACGCGTTTACTGTATGCGACCGGAAGCAACCGACGAAGAGCGGGACGCGCCCTGGCTGGCGCTGGCCGAATCCCCGCCGAGGACAACGCCAACTTCGCTCGTGGCCGTGCTGCCCGCCGAGCGGTTGCCCCTGCAACTCTACCTCGACAGCGTCACCAGCGGGTTGTCCGTGGAGGGGACGGTGGTCCACGAGAGCGAACTGCGCGCCGTTGCGTCTTGGCGGCGTGGCGATCCCGTCGATCCGCTACGACATGCCCGGGCAGGCGTCAGTGGCTGGCAGGTCGCCTTCTTCGACGACAGCGGCGCGCAGTTGTTTGTGTTCACGATTCACCGCATCCACGAACCTTTTCGACGAGTTTGTCATGATTTTGAGCGTGTCATCGTGGAGGCTGAGACGTAATCCGTGATGCGTAATTGGTTGCGTGTATCGTGCTACAATACGATGTATCTTTTTCGCCCCTTTTAACTTTATCCTGAAATTACAGTGCGCAGCAGGGACGTCCTTTCTTTACATTGGCGTGATTGTCGGGCTGCTGTGAATTTCAGGATAAAATCTTATGCTATGTGTCAAGGCAAAGCTATGGAAACTCAAGAACTGCTCAAACGCATTACAATTGACCCAGAGATCTGCCACGGGAAACCTTGTATCCGAGGTTTGCGCTATCCAGTTGAGATGATTCTGGAATTGCTCAGCGCCGGTATGAGCAGCGTTGAAATTTTGGCCGATTACGAAGATTTGGAGCACGAAGACATTCTGGCTTCCTTGGCATTTGCCGCACGGCTGAGCCAGGTCAAGCGCATGGAGAATGTATTGGCCGCATGAAGTTCCTTGTCGATGCACAGCTTCCACGGCGATTGGCGATGCAGTTGAACGCAGCAGGGCATGACGCCGTGCATACGCTTAGCTTGCCACAGAAGAACCGTACAAAAGATGGCGTCATCAACCAGATTTCAATTGACGAACAGCGGGTCGTCATTACCAAAGACGTCGATTTTCGCGATTCGCACTTGGTTCAAGGTCGGCCTTTCAAGTTGCTGTTGATTGCAACGGGGAACATCCGAAATGATGAGTTGCTCGTTTTGATTGAACGAAACTTATCTACAATCGTGACCGCCTTTGAATCACATTCATACTTGGAACTAGATCGCAATCACTTGACGATACACCAGTAGCAACTGAACAAACCTGTTGCACGGGCTAACATATTTTAGCGTGTACGGATGTTGTAGATCTAAGCCAATGCGTAAACGGACCACGCACTACGCACTATCTCAACCACACAACACCCAAGCAGCCCCAAACCATCCTCAACCCACGAATCATGAAGGATCTCACCCATGCCCGCACCTGTCCCCGCTGGATACACACGTGGCGCGATTCTCTTTCTGGGCGACTGCCAGGACGAACGCGCCGAAGCCAAGTTGTTGCAGCGCTTTTGGGAAGAGGCCGGCGCGTACGGAGCGCGTGTGATCCTGATGCCCTTCGATGCCGACAGCGCCGTCATTGCCCAGCGTTTCGCCGCCCGTTTCACCGATTGGGAAGCCGAATCGGTGACACAGATGCTGGTGGACAGCCGCGAGGCCGCGCTGCGCGCCACAAACCTGGAACGCATTGAGAGCGCCACCGCCATACTCTTGCTGGGCGACAACCCGCTGCGCCTGGCCACGATCCTGGGTGGGACGCCGCTGGCGCAGAGCATTCGCCGCGCCAACGCCCGCGGCAAGGCCATCGGCGGCCACGGGCGCGCCGCCACGCTGCTGTGCGAACACATGATCGCCTACGAAAGTGAGCGCGAGGAAGAACGACGCCCGCTGCTGGCGCGCCACCTGATCCACTTCGCGCCGGGCTTGGGGATCACCAACCGGCTCGTCCTCGACGTGACGCCCGCCGAAGCGAGTACCGCCATGAACCGGCTAGCCCGTCTGCTGCACGCCGTGGCCTACAACCCGTTTCTCATCGGTGTGGGCCTGGAAGTGGACACCGGGGCCGTCATCTACGCCGACAACACGCTGGAGATCTTCGGGGCCAACAGCGCCCTCGTCGTCGACGGCGCGCAGGTCACCGAGACCGATGTCCACGAGTACCGGCGCAGCACGCCTCTGAGCCTGATCGGCGCGCAGGTCCACGTGCTGGGGCCGACGTATCGGTTCAATCTACAATCCCGCACCGGCCACGCCCCCGAGGACAGCGATATCCCCGATAGAGCGGTGCCGGATGAGACGGGAGAATGTGTGTAAACGTGGGATGATGGGATGATGAGATGATGGTCTGAACAATCCCCCATCATCTCATCATCCCATCATCTTTTTCTAAAAGGAGTCCTACTTTGTCAACGATGACCCCCCCTACGCTCACCACCCTCCCCTCCGGCATCGAGATCCACGGTCCGCTGCCGGGCCCCAAAGCCGCTGCGTACATTGAACGCGATGAAAAGGTCACCAGCAACTGCCTGGGCCGCGTTTACCCGCTGGTGCCGGAGCGGGGCGAAGGCTGCTGGCTCACCGATGTGGACGGCAACCGCTTCCTCGATTTCTTCGCCGGTATCGCCGTCTGCGCCACAGGACACAGCCATCCCGCCGTGGTCAAGGCAGTACAGGAGCAAGCGGCGCGGCTGATCCACGCCGGCGGCAGCGACGTCTACAGTCCTGGCTATGCCGAACTGTGCGAAAAACTGGCGTCGATGGCGCCACGGGGCAGCTACACCGGCGATTGGCAGATCTTCCTGAGCAACAGCGGCACCGAAGCGGTGGAAGGCGCGCTGAAACTGGCCCGTTTCCACTCAGGACGGCAGCGCGTGATCGGCTTCGTGGGCGGCTTTCACCGGCGCAGCATGGTTTCGCTCAGCGTCACCGCCAGCAAGGCCGTGCAACGACGCGGCTTTGGTCCACTGCTCAGCGGGGTGACGCACCTGCGCTTCCCCAACCGCAGCCAGTGTCCGGTCGGCGTAGACGAATCCACTTGGGGGCGCGAGATGGCGCTGCGCCAGTTCCACGAGATCTTCACCACCACCACGCCGTCGGACGAAGTGGCGGCAGTGATCGTCGAGCCGATCCAGGGCGAAGGGGGCTACATCGTGCCGCCCGACGGCTTCTTCCAGGCGATTCGCGAGATCTGCGATCACCACGGCATCGTCTTCATCGTGGACGAAGTGCAGACAGGCTTCGGGCGCACAGGCAAGAACTTCGCCATCGAGCACTGGCACGTACAGCCCGACGTGATCTGCATGGCCAAGGGCATCTCCAGCGGCGTCCCCATCGGCGGATTCATGGCGCGGGCCAATATCATGAACTGGCCGCCCGCCGCACATGGCAGCACCTGGGGCGGCAACCCCATCGGCTGCGCGGCCGCCCTGGCCAACATTCACACCATCGAAGACGAGGACCTGGCCCACAACGCTGTCGAGCAGGGAGACTTCCTCATGGCGCGTTTCCGCGAATTGCAGGCCGAATGTGATCTGCTGGTAGACGTCCGCGGTAAAGGGCTCATGATCGGCCTTGAACTCAGCTCCAAAGTCAAAGCCGCCGAGTGGATGGAGCTTTGTTTCCAGCGCGGCCTGCTCACCCTCACCGCCGGGACCAACAACATCCGCCTCTGCCCGCCGCTGATCCTCAGCCGCGCCGAAGCCGAACTGGGCTTTCAGGTGATGCGCGAAGTGCTGCTGGAAATGGCGCGACGTGGAAGTAGTGGGAGGATAACAACATGCTACAACAAGTCATCAATTGGCAGCGCAGCAACCCCTATCCGCTCTACTGGATGTTGCGCCGCGTAAAACCGCTCGTCAATATCAGCCGCTATGACCTCTGGTTCGCCACCAAATACGACGACGTCAAGCGTGTGCTTTCGGACTACGACTATTTCTCGTCCGACTTCCGCCGCGCTTTTTCGGATGCTGAACTCGACCCCAGCAGCAAAATCAGCCTGATCGCGTCGGATCCGCCGATCCACACCAAACTGCGCGGACTCGTCACCCGCGCCTTTACGCCTCGCGCTGTAGCCAATCTGGAAGGGCGCATCGCCGAGTTGACCCACGAGATCATCCATCCCCTGCGCCAGGAAGGCCGCATGGATCTGATCAGCGATCTGGCCTATCCGCTGCCGGTGATGGTGATCGCCGAGATGTTGGGCGTCCCCGCCAAGGATCGCGCCGACTTCAAGATCTGGTCGGACATGCTGGTGAAGTCCGCGGATCAGATCTTTGCCGAGCGGGGTGACGATGGTGAGGCCATGCGCCGCGAACGAGAAGGGCTGCCGCCGACGTTGGTGGGTGGTATGGGGCCGTACTTCAAGGACATCATCGCCCAGCGCCGCGCCGAACCCAAAGACGATCTGATCAGCGCCCTGGTGGCAGCGGAACTCGACGGCGAAAAGCTCAGCGAATGGGATCTGCTCGACTTCTGCAGCCTGCTCCTGGTGGCCGGTAACGTCACAACGACAAACCTGATCGGCAACGCCGTGCAGTGCTTCCTCGATCACCCCGAGGCGCTGTCCGCCGTGCGCGAGGACCGCTCCCTGCTGCAAGGCGCCATCGAAGAAGTGCTGCGCTACCGTTCGCCGGTGCAGTTTATGTTCCGCGTCTCCACCCAGGAGACCGAACTGGGCGGGCGCAAAGTGGCGGCCAACCAGCGGGTCATCGCGCTGATCGGCTCGGCCAACCGCGACGAGAGCAAATTCACCGACGCCAATCGTTTCGACATTCACCGCAGCCCCAACCCGCATATCGCCTTTGGTCACGGTGTCCACTACTGCCTGGGCGCGCCGCTGGCCCGGCTCGAAGCCAGGGTTGTCCTCGATATCATGCTCGACGATCTACACGATTGGCAGCGCATCGGCTGCGGTTCCCTGCCGCCGGGCGACAGTGTGATCCTCCACGGCGTGAAGACGTTGCCGTTTGGGTTTAGGAGTGAAAAGCGGCATGTGGCGGCGTAGATTTGATGCGTAATGTGTGATGCGTAACTCAGCACCTTGTTCTCCAATTGCAGAGTGGTATGCAATACCCCTACTCATTACTCGTTACTCATTTCTTTGCTATACTGTAAACAAGATACATACTCGCGATTGATGATCAACGGAGTGATCTCTTGAGTATCGAAACCGAATCGCTGCCGCCGCGCTTCTCCCATGCGCTCGAAGAGGAGTTTGCGCGCATCCTCGATTACTACGGCATCGAGTGGCAGTACGAACCGCACACATTTCCCCTGGAATGGGACGCCGAAGGCAACGTCACCGTGGCCTTTTCGCCCGACTTTTACATCCCCGATCAGGATCTCTACGTGGAACTGACCACGCTGCGCCCCAAGTTGATCCGCCACAAGAACCGCAAACTGCGGCGCATGGCCGAACTCTATCCCCACATCAACGTCAAACTCTTCAAACGCAAAGATCTGCGCGACATGATGGTGAAATACGGCGTCGATCACCACGCCGAACCGATCATGGGCACCGACGCCCAAGAAGATTGATCACGTGTCCATGAAGAAGTGAAAAGCAGAATTGATCCACGAAGGCACACGAAGCATCACGAAGAGGAGAAGTGAGGGACACGGATTTCAGGATTCCCAGGACAGCAGAGCGGAAAAGCTTTCTGCTTGTTCTTTTCTGCCTTCGTGTATCTTCGTGGATCATTATTTCTCTGGTTTCTCCTAAGATATTACTTGATTGACCGAGATGATGGGAATGCCCAGGGCGTAAAGCCGGCGCAGCAGCCCGTGCAATGCAGCTTGATCGAGCGTGGCAGTGATCACCATCACCGGCGGATCTTCGCTCTCGAGGACGGGGACGCCGGCGTCGTCACCGGCTCCGGCGTCCCATTGCGCATCCAATACGCCCGGCACGCGGATCTGGTAGGTTGCCGGATGATCCAGGGTGATCTCCTGTTGGCGTTTTCGCATGATACACCCCTATCGATCTATCACTCACTCCTTGTCAGATTGGCGGGCGAACAGAGTGGGAAGGGATACTTGCCTTCCGCTACCCACATCAGCCCGCCCTCGATCTTACCTTCCACCAGATCAAAGGGAATCGTGAAATTCTTGACGTCGGTTTCATCTTGATCCGGCACAATCGCGCCGGAGAGGAAACCGTCGATGACGATGTAGTCGCTGGCGATGTTCAGGCTGCGCCCCAGATCGTTGCGGTTTGCCTTGAGCACACATTCTTCGAACATGGCATCGCCCAGGCTGCCGTCCACGCTGGCGTCTTCGTGGATGGTGACCGTTAGGGCGACGCTTTGGTGTGTCCGCTCGACGCCTTCGGGCAGTTGCGAGGGATCGAAGAGCACCGGCAGGCCGATCTCACACGTCCCCTGCCATGTGCCTACCAGCGCCGGATCTACTACGGTCAGCGGCGTGGCCAGGCATCCAGCGGGCAGCATCGCCAGCACCGTCAGAATCAGCAACATGCGCCACAAATTCAAACGTGTCATGACATGGCTCCTTTCAATTTGGGTTGTACAGATGTAGATTGGGCTACAGGTGAAGTGAACCCTCTGGCGATGAGCCAGCCGGCCAGCGCCAGTTCCTGTAATCCCAGCGGCGCTTGTAACGCGATGTGCAACGTAGATAGCGGCGTAAGCAGGTGAAACATCACCAGAATTCCGGCCAGCCAGTAAAGCGGCGCAGCCACCAATCCCCAGCCGGATAACCAGCGTGGCACCAGTCGCGCTCGGTAAAGCAAGGCGTAGAACAACATCGCCCCCAGCGGGAAGACAGCCACATCCAATACCGCGTGTCCGCTCCAGTCGCGCACGGCCAGCAGGATCTCGCCCAGCGTATGGAAGTAGGCGACATTCATCGCGTCGGCGGCGACGAAGGCTTGGCCAAGCGTCAACAGCACAAGCAGGCAGATGACATCGATCACAAAGATCATCGCTTCGGCAAGCCGGGCGACGACATACCCCACGGCGATGGCAGGGCTATGCGCTTGCAATACGGGATAGACGGCAACCGCAATCCCGGCCACAGCCACCGCCATGATCATCTCGCACAGCGCGCCCAAGAGGATCTGGTTATCCTGTGCGGCCATCTGCGCGAGATAGTCCGGCGCATCGAGGACAGGCTGTGTGAAGACGCCCATCCCCAGCAAGCCCGCAGTTGTGGCAATGAGATAGAGCAAACCGACAACAATCGCTGCCTTTCGATGCATATTCATTTTCTGCGCTCCTCGGTGTGAATCAACAGATCCGACACCACCAGCGTAGATCAAAGCGGCGGCGGCGGCATCACACGAAGGGGGTATCTGTGTTGGTATCGTGGATGGGGGTTAGTTAGCGGGTAGAAGACCCAAGGCTCTGGCCCTGGCTACGGCCTGGGTGCGGGTGTGAACGGCCAGCTTGCCGTGGATGTTGCGCGAGTGGACTTTGACTGTGTTGAGCGAGAGGACGAGCTGCTCGGCGATCTCGGGGTTGGTAAGGCCGTCGGCCACGAGTTGGAGCACTTCGAGTTCGCGTTCGCTCAGGGGTTCGAGCAGTGCGTTGTCGAGATCGTCAGACGGCGCCGGCTGGGGCGTCTCAGCAGCGCGGACAGGGAATGCCGTGAGCAGGCGCTGGACGTAGTCGCCGATGTGGTTGCGTGCCAGCGCCGCGTAAAGCAGACGCGCCAACGCCGGTCCTTCGTCTACAAAGGTGCGCACGAAGCCGCCCGGCTCTGCCAACGCAAGCGCCCTGGCGAGCACCGTCAGCGCGTCGTCTGTGCGATCCTGGGCCTGGTGCGTCAAAGCCAGGAGAAGCAGGATTTCGATCTGTTTGGCCGTGCGCCCCGTCGACTCGGCCAGCGCCAGGAAACGTTCCAGCAAGAACTGCGCGTCGTCCGGATTGCCCTGGGCGATGAGCAGACGCGCCAGTATGCCGTAATCGAAGTCGTGCATCGGTGTGAGATCGGCGCCTACGTCCAGATGAAGCTGCTCGGCCCAGCGGATGGCCGGTTGAATGTGGCCCTGGCTGATGCAGATGCGCGCCTGCCACGCCATCATCTGGTAGGTGATCCAAGACGAGACTTCCCTGGTGTGCGCCAACCGGATCACTTTGTTGGCGAGTAACTGGGCTTCTGCCATGTCACCGCGCGAGTAGAGGACACGCATCTGGCACAGGTAGCTACTGCCGCGCAAGGTGACGTCGGCGCCATGTTCGGTGAGCGTGATGCCCCGGCTCACGAGATCGTAGGCGCGCTCGAGATCGTCCATCTCGGCCCGGATTTCGCCCCACAGCGCGTAGAGCCAGCCGGCCAACGCTGTCTGGGCCAGACCGCATTCGTCGGCGCGTTTGGCCTGTTGGCGGCAGATCTCGGCGGCCTCGTTGAGCCGTCCTAACTCGCGTAGCGAAACGACCAGGCGCAAGCTGGCCAAGAGGACGAGGTAATCGTTGCCCGCGGTTTCGGCGGCGTGCAGCGCGTCGATGCGGGCCTGATAGGCGGCGGCCGTGTCGATGTATCCGTAGACGGTTCCCAGGCTGTCCAGGGCCGACCAGCGCCAGGTTGTGTCGTCTTCGGGCAGTGCGATCAGGGCTAGACGGGCGTGATCGATGGCGCGCTCGTCTTCCTCCAAATGAGCAAGTAGGTGTGCCTTGAGCACAAACGCCCTGCCGCGCAGTTTGCGTGTCCGCGCCGCGGATTGGGGATCGTCGTGGGCAAGCTGTTCGAGCGATTGTGTCGCGGTTTCGATGAGGTGATCGACGTCTTCGATCTGGCCGGTGGCAAACAGATCCCCAGCGTGGAGAATGCAGAGGTGTGGATTGGCGGAGATGACGTCGTGGGGCAGTTGCGCCAGCCAACGCCGCAGTTGGGGTTGCTCGCCCAACTGCCAGATATCGTCCACCGAGTCTTCGATCAACCGGGCGGCGTGATCGAATTCGTGGCCGAGCAGGGCGTGTTCGATGGCGTCGGCCACGAATGCCTGCTGTTCGTACCAGGCCGCGGCGCGGCGATGCAGCGCGGGGATCCACTCTGGATGAACCTGACGCAGATGTCTGCGCAGTAGATCGGCGAAGAGATGGTGGTAACGGTACCACCGGCGATCTTCGTCCAGGGGGACAATGAAGAGATTGGCGTGTTCCAGCCGGTCGAGGAGGGCCTGTCCATTGCTTTCGCCGGTGAGGGCGTCGCACAGCGGAGCAGTGAAATTGTCCAAGATGGCAGTTGACAGGAGGAAGGTGTAGATCTCATCCGGTTGCTGTTCGAGCACCTCTTCGATCAAGTAATCCAACACAAAGCGGTGGCTGCCGGTGAACGATTCCACATATTTCGACGGATCGCTTTGGCCCTGCATGTAGATGGCGGCCAGTTGCAGCCCGGCGATCCAGCCCTCGGTGCGGTCGTCCAGGGCGCAGACGTCTTCGGCGGTGAGATCAACGCCCAGCATCTGCTTGAGGAACGCTGCCGCCTCCGTCGAGGAAAAGCGTAGATCCGCGGCGCGTAGTTCCGTCAACTGACCGTTGGCGCAGACGGGCCACCGGCAGTTGCGGGTCTTCGCGCGTGGCGATCACCAGGTGCATCTGTGGCGGCAGGTGCTCTAGCAGGAAGGCGAGCGCCGTGTCCACCACCCGCGAATCGAGGACGTGGTAATCGTCGAGCACGAAGACGAACTTGAGCGGCAGGGCCGAGATTTCATTGATCAACGACGTCAGGATCGTCTCCAGCGACGGCTGCACCGGTGACCGTAGCATCGCCAGCGCGGTTTTGCCGATGGCGCCTCCGATCCCGTTGATCTCGTTGAGCGCGCCGATGCAGTAGGCCAGGAAGCGATCCGGATCCTGGTCGCCTGCATCGAGCGAAAGCCAGGCTACCCCCGCAAAGGCGAAATCTTCGACGTCGCCATTGATCTGGGCATTGATCTGGCCTACGTCTTGGCTGCCCTGCGCGCGCAGATCGGCCATCCACTCGCCGATCAGCGTCGTCTTGCCGAAGCCGGCAGGCGCGGAGATCAGCGTCAAACGGTGTGCAGAACGAAGCGCCTGGTTGAGGCGTTCAACCAGGCGCGGTCGGCGGACGAGGTCCGGTCTTCTGGGCGGAGGACGCAACTTCGTACGCAGCAGAGTCTCAGGCATACCCCCAGTATAGCGGAAAATGCGCCGTTTGTGGACGGCAGATTGGAGGCTATTGTTTGGGCAATGTCGATACGAATTTGGCCACCAGGTTAATGATCGACTGTTCGTGCTTCCAGGCATCGCCGCCGTGCCGCCCAAACATTGGATCAGCCACGGTGACCACCACCATGTCCAGATCATCCAGACAACGATCAACTGGCCGCCATGTCCCCAGGCGAAGGCAAAGTCGTGGTCGCCCGCAGTGGCGATCCACCACTGGTAGCCGTACCCCACGTGACGCAGGTAGCGGCCCAGCCTGCCAAACGACACACCGGCGGAATCGTTGATGTCTGCGGAGTAGCCTTGGTGGGATTCGTCCACCCAATCCGCGGGGATGATCTGATCGCCGTTGAATGAACCCTCGTCGAGATAGAGCAGGCCGAACTTGGCCGCGTCACGCGCCGTCAGGTGTAGATCGGCGTGACCATTGTAGTAGCCTTCCCAATCGGTGATCCATTCGCCGGCTTCGATGCCCAGCGGACCGAAGAGATGTTCCTGCGCAAAGGATCGCAGATCCGTGGCACAGGCCCGCGCCACCACGATGCCGAGCAGATGAGACGAGAGGTTGCTGTAATCGAAGCCGCTGCCGGGATCGCGCACCAGTGGCACATCCAGCAGGGTAGACGGGCGGAAGCCGCTGTAGAGCAGATCGAACAGATCCGGCGTGGATTCTTCCCACGGGTAGCCGGCGCGCATCTGCAACAGGTGACGGATGGTGATCTCTGCTTTGCGCGCATCTTCGATCTGATCCACAAGCTCGGGGAAGTAGTCGATGATCGGCTGTTCAATGTCGCTGAAGCAGCCCTCCGCCAACGCCAGCCCCGCCGACGCCGACGTGATGCTCTTTGTCACCGATTGCAGGCGGGCCTTGTCGTCCACCGCGCCGTCGTTGAAGTAGCCTTCGGCGACGAGTTGACCGTTCTTGATCACAAGCAGCCCCTTCAGCGTCTCCAGATTGGCGGCGTCTACGTAAAGCGCATCCACCAGCAGGGGATCCAGCCCTTGCTCGGCGGGCGTCGAGACAGCCCAGTCTGCGCCGGGGATCGGCGTGTAGTCGACGGCGGCGAGTTCCTCGGCAGACGGGCGCAGCATGTCCGCGATCTGGGGGCGTGTGGCCGCGATCTGGTCGTAATCGAGCACCAATCCCAGCGGGCCTAACCCCTCGCTCAGCATATCGTAGAGCCAGATGTCGTCGGCAAAGGGGATGGCGACGATGTCGAAGGCGGTGGCGCCGTCCAGGTTCTTGGCGTAGCGGTCGGCGCCGACGTCGAGCAGCGCCTGCACAATGTCGGCATGGCCGAAGAGCGCGGCCAGATGCAAGGGCATCGAGCCTTCGGCGTCGGTGACGGTCAGGTCCGCGCCGCCTTCGATCAGCGCCCTGGCAACGTCGAGCTTGCCGAAGGTGATGGCGATGGTCAGCGGCGTGGAGCCGAATTCGTCGGCGGCGTTCAGATCCGTCCCCGCGGCGATGTGTCGACGCACGGTGTCGACGTCACCGAAGAAGGCGGCCTGATGCAGCCCCATTTCCGGCGCGGTAGGTGGTTCCGCGGCTGCTTCAGTCGTCGGCTCTGCCGGAGCCACCGTCGGTTCCGCGGCAACGGTGGCCGCGGGTGGATCTTGAGCGGGCGCGGCGGGCAGCGGCGCCACACACGCGCCGAGAACAGAGACGAATAGCACGGCGCTGATCGGCAGGTGAAGCATCCGGCGTCGTCTGTCTTGGGCTTTGTACGTGTCGGACATCTGTACGTCCTCCTGTTGGTATGACGATCATCGAGGGATTTTCACAGATGCACCGCACCTGTGACCGAATCGCCGCAGCGGCGAAACCGCTCCGGAAGCGGCAATCCAGGCAGACAATGACACGATACGCGAGTGAACGGGCCATGTCATACCACGATGTTGTTATTCGGGGGATTATCTTGCGAGCAACGCCGAGCAGGGCTGCGCACACGCCTCGAATATCTGAGGAGTTCGCAGAGAATCGTAAAATCCTGAACCTTGTTCGTGTGATAGAATCACGACAGCATGACGAACCTAGATTCCCTGGCGTTGATCCGTGTTCCCTTCTATCCGTGTCCACAAGTTTTCGGGGCAAAAACCATGTCCAATACTTATCCAATGCGCGTTGTGGGGTTGATGAGCGGCACTTCGGCGGATGCAATCGACGCCGTGCTCGCCGAGATCGAGGAGATCGACGGGCAGGTCCACGTGCGGCAGCAAGCATTCGTTACAGAAGCGTGGCGCGCCGACGAACGCGCCCTGATCTTCGATCTGTTCGAGCAGCGCGCCACGGTGCAGACGATCTGCCGCGCCAATTTTGCGCTGGGTGAGGGCTTCGCCCGCGCCGCGTTGGCCGTCATCGCCGCCGCCCGCCTGTCGCCCGCGGACGTGGATCTGATCGGTTCGCACGGACAGACGATCTGGCATGATGTCAACGCACAAGGACAGGTGACCAGTACGCTCCAGATCGGCGAACCCGCCGTCATCGCCGAGCGGACAGGCGTCACCACCGTGGCCGACTTCCGTGTGGCCGATGTGGCAGCTGGCGGTCAGGGCGCGCCATTGGTGCCCATTTTCGATTGGTTGTTGTTGCGCCCTGGGGAAAAGTCAGGCGGCTGGCGGGCCGTGCAAAATATCGGCGGCATTGGCAACGTGACGCTGTTACCACCCAACGGCGAGGACGTTGATCCGCTGGCCTTCGACACCGGCCCCGGCAACGTGTTGATCGACTGGGCTGCACAACTCGTCAGCGGCGGCGAACTACGCTGCGATGTGGACGGTCAACTGGCGGCGGCGGGGACAGTAGCATCGGTGCTGCTGGAGAGCTGGCTCGATCACCCCTACTTCCGCCAGACGCCGCCCAAATCTACCGGGCGTGAGCTATTCACCCGCGCCCTGGCCGAAGATTGGCTGTCCGCCGCCCGCGCCCACGGGTGCAGCGACGCCGATTTCGTGGCCACTGTCACCGAATTGACGGCTGCGTCTATCGCCGACGCCTACGTGCGCTTTGCACCGGGCCGCGTCGTGGAGACGGTGGTGGGCGGCGGCGGCGGACGTAACCCCGTCCTCATGGCGCGATTGGCGGCGCAGCTTGAGGCGCAGTTGGGTCGCCCGGTTCCCGTCCTTCGCCACGCCGATCTGCCCCACCTGGCCCTCGACGACGACGCCAAAGAGGCCCTGGCTTTCGCGCTGATGGCCTGGCTCACCGTTCACGGGCGCGCTGCCAACGTCCCCGCGTGTACGGGGGCGCAGGGACAGCGCGTGCTCGGTAAGATTGTGATGGGGAACAAGCAGTTGTGGACACGAATCGAGAGGAACACAGATTTTTCGTTGTAATCCGTGTTCCTCTCGATCCGTGTCCACAAGGTTTCCTGCACTGCCAAGATCGTCAGTTCGTAGTTGACGCGTCTGCCCAGCAGCTTCCGGTCAAGCCGGTGCGTGTCATGTTCAGCGCGGTGACGCCGGGTCGATCCAGGGTGACACGGTAGCGCATCCACGGGATGTAGAAGTAGGTGTAGCCGCGCAGGCACACCTGCGATTGGGGGCGGTCGATGCCGCCGAAGGTGTCGGGAACCTGGATCGGCGGGTAGCGGATGTCTTCCAGCGCCAGCCGTTGAATCCAGAATCCGGTGACGTTGTACGTGGTCTCCGCGGCCCGCCGCGCGTTGACCGAAAGACGCAACTCGTCACCGAAGACAGGCGGCTCGGGCGGGGTGAAGTAGCGGGGCAGCAGCGCCAGGGGGATCACGAGGAAGATCACGAAGAAGCTCAACTTGAAGCGCCGCGAGCGGCTGTTCAGGTCTACCGCCTCGGCGAAGAAGCGCGCAATCGCGGTCAGCACAAAGAGCAGCAGCCAGAGCAGCAGCATGTTCAGCACGAAGTCGAGCAAAAAGAGCGACACCTGCCCATCCAGATCAATGAGCGCGTAGGGCAACGGATAGCCCATCTGCCCGTAACAGCCGTCGGGGCAGCCCACGTAGTGCGGCGGGATGACGAAGAGCGAGAAGGTGGCTACGTCGATCAGCGCCGCCGCCAGCAACGTCAGCGAGAAGACCGAATACCAGCGTTCGCTCTGCTGCCGCCACCAGATCACCAGCAACGTCCCCAGCAGCAGCCCCGCCCCCGCCAGCACCAGATCCGACCAATCGGCAAAATACGATAGTTGCGACATGGCTGCGTTGTTTACTCTGTGTCTATTCTGTTATCGAATCTGTTATCGACGGCGCCAGCCAGCAGGCTTGAATCCTGAGTACGTCTGCCTCCAGCATGGCGAACGACTGCGGATCCTGATCAACCGGCCACACTGCCAACGTCGAACCGGGGACTGCGTCTTCGGTAGATTCGGGCGCGTCGACGGCATCGGTCAACGGGGTGCCGGAGATCGAGAGCATCACGTTGCCGTCCTGGCACACGGCGAAATCGTCCATGAGCGTGCCGGCGGGCAGCAGGTAGGTGACCTCGCCAACGCTGCCGTTGTCCGCGATCTGCACGGCAACAATGCCGAAGCGTTCCAGCGCGAAGACGCCTTCGGGCGAGAAGCGGCTGCGCGCCAGGATCAGCGTATCGTCGCCGCGCCAGGAGAGGTTGGGGGCCAGGAACTCGAAGCGCGTCTCCACCTGGTAGATTGGGATCGGCGTGGTGTCGTCTGCATCCAGCGGCAACACGAAGATGCGGTTAGGCGGCTGGATGAAGCCGGCGGTGAGGCTTTCCAGCGTTGAATCGTAGACGAAGTAAGCCAGGCGCGTGCCGCTTGGGTTCACGCGCAGCGGGCTGCGATACGTCCCCGCGGCGAGAAGCTGCGTCACCGTGGTCACTTCGCTGCCGGTCAGAGCCACACGGTAGAGGCCGGTGTACAGCCGCGCACTCGCCGGATCAGAAGTCTCCACCAGCAGTGAAAGGCCGTCTTGGTTGAGGCGCACATCGACCAGAGACGGCTGCAACAGCGCGCCTTCGTCGTTGGCAAAGATGGCGAGCGGCGGCTGCGCGGCCAAGGTGAGCGAGCGCGTGGCGTTGTGGAAATACCACAGTTGCCACTGAGCGGGTGCAACCTGCGACACTTCGATCCACCACAGGTTGCCTTCGCCGTCGCCGGAGACGCCGGCCAACGAGTAGAAGGGTTGCGCCGTCACCTCGACCATGAGGCCGTCGTTGCGGTTGTAGACGAAGCTGCTGATCCCGGCGGCGATGTTGCTGCTGGGGATCACCGCGCCACCGTTTTCACCTTCGATGGCCACGATGCCCTGTCCGCTGTCCCAAATGGCGGTAAAATCGTCGTCGGTTTCCAGCAGCCAGATGCCGGGATCGTTACGCAGCGTGAGCAAGCTCAGCGCCTCGTCGCGGGCGATGGCGGTGGCGTAGCGCGGCACAGTGAAGAGGCGCAGGCGCTGCCAATCTGGCGGCGGCGCCACGATGCGCACACGGTCCACGATGATGATCATGGGATCGTCGGCGCTGGGTTCGCCGCGCACGTAGACTTGTGTCCCCGGCCAGAGCAGTTCGGGGCGGGCGGGCAGCCAGCGGCCGTCGTCCAGCCCCAGCGCGCCGCTCCAGATCTCTACCTCGTCGCTGCGCGCTGGGTCGAAGTCGAGCGCATAGACGGTGCCGTCCTCGGCCAGGGTGGGGATCAGATCCAGCGGGTTGGCGGGGATCGCGTCGCCCTGCACCGTGAGGATCAGTTCGTCTTGGGCGGGCGCGGGCAGCGGACGCGTCGGCGTGGGCGCTTCGACAGTGGGCGTGGACAACGGCGACGTGTCCTCCTGTGCTGTGGGCGTTGGGCTGGGCGTCGATGTTGGTGTAGATGGCGGTGTGGGCAACGGCGATTGATTCTCCGGCGTCTGTTCCGCTTCGGGGAGTGGCGTGGGCGTGGCGTCTTCGCTGGGGCGCGTGGCTTCGGCCACAGGCGACGGGGTGGGCGTTGCCTCGCTTTCAGGCGTTTCGGTGGGTGTTTCGGCGATCTGCGTCGGTGTTTCCACCACGGGTGGGTTCAACGGTAGGCCATCGAGGCCAAAGAGCGGCAAAATCGACGCGTCACCGAAGAGCGTGAGCAGATCCTGCGCGATCCAGCCTTCCAGCCCGTCTTCTTCGAGGCGCTCGTCGACGACTTTGATCAGCGCCCATGCGCCGTCCTCGGTGACGCCGCCCAGCAGCACCACAGCCGTTTCGGGCAGCCGCGCCAGGATGTCGGCGTCGGTGTTGGGCAGTGCGCGCACCCGCGCCGGGAACGACGCCACGGTGCCGGTGACGATGTCGGGCGTGGTGAGGTCGATCTCCGGCGGGAAGTAGGAGACCGGCGTCGCTGTGGCTTCGGGTGTGGGTTCGGCGGTTGGTTCCTCAGTCGGTTCCTCGGTGGGCGCGGCTGTCGGCTCTTCTTCGGGCTGCGCGGTGGGTGTCTCGGTGGCCTCTTCGGTTGGCTCTGCCGTTGGTTCTTCGGGTGGTTCGTCTGTCGCGTGGAACGACTGTCGGTTCTTCTTCGGGCTGTGCGGTGGGTGTTTCGGTGGCCTCTTCGGTTGGCTCTGCCGTTGGTTCTTCGGTTGGTTCGTCTGTCGCCGTCTCTGTTGGCGTGGCCGAGGGTTCCGCCGTCATCGTGGGCGTGGCGGTGTCTGTGGCGGTTGGCGTCGGCGTCGGCGTTGGTGTTGGTGTTGGTGTTGTTGGTGGGTTCCGGCGTCGGTGTGGGCGTGTCGCTTGGCGTCGCGGTCGGTTCGGCGGTGTCTGTGGCCGTGGGTGTCTGCGTGACAGTTGCCGTGGCCGTCGGCGACGCGGTGGCGGTGTTGGTCGGCGTTGCTGTGAACGTTTCGGTTGCGGTTGCCGTGGCAGTCGCTGTCTCGGTGGGTGTCTCGGTGGGTGTCTCGGTCGGCGTCTGTGTGGGTGTCTCGGTGGGCGTCGGCGTGGGTGTCGGCGTGCGGGTGGGGGCAGGCGTCACCAGGTCAATTGCGCCGTAGTTTTCAGTCTCGCCGATCTCACTGATCAGGTAGTCGCCGCCTGTGATTTCGGAGAAGAAAGCATCGAAGGTGCGTGTGCGATCCGCGTTGTCGAAGAAGCGCAACCGCGTGCTGATCGCGGTGACAGGCAGCAGCGCGCCGCTCTCGCGATCGCGGTAGAGGCCGATCCACTCGCCCGGTTGTGCCAGGCCAAGCTCCTGCGCGGTGGTCGCCAGCGCGGGTGAGACGGCGAGCGCGGCGGCGGCTTCGGCGTCTCCTGCCTGCAACGACGCCACGAAGCGCGCCAGTGTGGTCAACGGTGTGGGCAGCAGCGCGGCGTCGTCCAATTCGTAGATCCAGCGATCTGGCCCGTTTTCGCTTGTGGCCAAAGACGGCGCCCAGAAGGATCGGGCGTTCTGCTGCGCCAGCGACGGGTGTTCCACGAAGCCAGCAGGGGTGTCGAGTTGCCCGCGTAACGGCGCGTCCGCAGGCAGGGGCGACGTGATCTGGATGCCGGGCAGGCGGCTGTTGTTGGCCGATGGCAGCAACTGCAACGAAGATCCCATCGTCTGCGCCGTCCACAGTGGTTCGTCGCCGCTGCGCCACACGCCGGTGAAGGGTTCACCGGGCTGGGCTGTCAACGCGTAGGCGGCGATCATGTCGGTGGGACCGGCGCGCTCCAGGATCAGGACAATGATGCGTCCTTGCGCGTCGGTGCTGATCAACGCTTCGGCGGCGCCTGTGATCAGCGGTGTGGCGTCGGGCGCGGTGGCGACGAACGGGAAGATCGCCTGCCCCAGGATCTGGTTGCCGCTGTCCCAAAAGAGCGTGGGCATGGGCTGTCCTTGCGCGGTGCGCGGCACAGCGAGCACGGCCCAACGGTTGCCCGTCAACGGGGTGTAGGCCAGGGACGCCAGCAGCAGATCTTCGGATTCGGCCAAGGGTTTGAGCAGATCGAAGACGGCTTGCGGCGTGCGCTGTTCGGCGGGCAGGTTGCGGATCAACTGGGCGCCCAGGCGCGGGAAACGCACGGCGTTGAGCGGCAGGCCACTCTCGCTGGCGGCGTCCACGTCTTCCTGGGTGATGGGTTCGGTGGGCGTCGGCGTGATCGAGGGCGTGGCCGACGGCGTCCATGTGGCGGATGGCGTCCACGAAGGCGTGGGCGAAGGGATGACCGACGGCAGCGCCACGACGGTGGGCGTAAAGGTAGAGGGGACGGGCGTGGCCGTGTCGGTGGGCGGCGCGGTGGTGGGTGTGTCTGTGGGCGGTGGCGGCGTGGCCGTGTCGGTGGGGGGGACCGGCGTAGCGGTGGCTGTGTCCGCTGGCGTGGGGGTATCGATGCTGGTATCGACGGCGGCGGGTGTGTCTGTGGCTTCGGCAAGAGGCGTGTCGGTGGGTGCAACCGCTACGGCGGCGCTGGTGGGCGTGTTCGTAGGCGGCGCGGGCGTGTCACTGGGTGTGGCGGTGGGCTGCACCAACAGTTGCTGCGCCACCGCGGTCATGGTGACGGCCATTGCCTCGGCTGTGGCCTGTTGCTCTTGCGACACCTGGATCCGTCCTTGGCGCTGGCCCAGGTTGAAGAGGAGCAGCGCCGCCGCGATCAACACGGTGATGGCAACGCCGCCGCCGATCAAGAGTAGGCGGCTCAAGCCACTGGCCGGTTCAGGCGAGTTGGGGCGGTTGAACATGGCGGATCCTCTCTGGCAAACGGGCCAGGGTTCAGTTTTGGACGGTGAGGGTCACACGACAGGGCTGGGGGTAGTTGCCGGTAGCGTCGACCACCACCAGTTGGATGGTGTAGATGCCGTTGCCCAGGCCGGCGCTGTTCAGGTTGCCCAGCAAACCGCCTGACACCGGACTCTGCCCGCCGTCGAAGTAGACGTAGCCCTGGCCGGCGTTGCTGCCGGGGGCGAATTCAAGTTTGTAGTAGCTGAACTGATCGTGTTGCGCTGTCCCCACGATGGCTACTGATCCGCTGACCACCGCGCCGTTCCCTGGCGAGACGATGGCCGAGCGCCCGTCGGGGCAGAGGGCCGGGGCAACGGCAGGCGCCTGCGGCTGCGGCGTGGCGATGGGCGTGGGTTGGGCCAGGCCGGCCTGCTGCGCTGCCGCTGTCTGCTGCGCGCTGACGGCGGCGTTGATGGTCTCCTGTTGCACCGCGGCGTCGGTGGGATCGACGATGGGTGTGGGCGTAGCGGGCAGCGGTGTGTTGGTGGGCGTGGGGATCAACGGGATCGCCTGCGGCTGCGGGTTGAGCGTCTCCTCCACCACCGGTTCCACGGCAAGGGCCAACGTCGTGCTGACGAAATAGGTCAGGCCCATCACCAACAGAATCACCATCGCCGAGATGAAAATGTTGTACAGATCATTGAGCGCCTTCTCGCGTTCCAGCGAAAAAATCGCCTGTCGCCGTTCCGCGCGCGATTGCCACGTGCGGTATAGCTGCAACAGAGCCAGGAACCCGCACACGGCGTAAATATACGGTGCTGTATCGGCGACGAATTGAATAACAAAACCCATGTCATAAGTCTACCGTAGGCGATTGGTTAGGACAAAAGATGTGTAGGGATTGGGGACTGGGGCATAGGCGTTAAGATAAGGACCAGCGAAAGTGCCGGGGACTTCACGTTGGACGTGTCGCCAGGAGTGAATGTCCCGCCTCGCTGCGGCGATAAGTCCCCGGCACTTGTGTCTACGACGCTTAACTTAACGCCGATGCCCCATCACCTCTCCTTGCATTCCACGCCCTACCGCCATAAGATAAAACGCGCAAGCACTCACCCTGCACACAAAGGAGATCTCGTGAACTACGATTTTGTCTTTCGATCGCGGCGCAGCAATGTCCTGGCGCGGCATGGGATGGTGGCGACGAGCCAGCCGTTGGCGGCGCAGGCCGGTCTGTCGATGTTGCAGGCCGGTGGCAATGCCGCCGACGCCGCCATCGCCACGGCGGCCATGCTTAACGTTGTCGAGCCGACGAGTACGGGCATCGGCGGCGACTGTTTCGCACTGTATTGGGACGCGAAAGAAAAACGAGTGACCGCGCTCAATGGTTCCGGGCGCGCCGCCGGGCGCGTCGATTGAAGAAGTGCGTAGCCAGGGGTATGATCGGATGCCCACCTTCACCGGCCACGCGGTGAGCATCCCCGGCACAGTGGCGGGGTGGAGCGATCTGCTGGAACGGCACGGGCGCATGTCGTTGGCCGATGTGCTGCAACCGGCGATCCGCACCGCCGAGGACGGCTATCCCGTCACCGAGTGGATTGGACGAGGCTGGGCGACGCAGGTACCCAAGCTGCTGCGCCTGGCGGAATGGCAGAGCGGCGATCTGAACAACGGCCCGGCGCAGCCCAGCGGCAATGAACTGCTCATCGACGGGCGCAGCCCCCGCGCCGGCGAGATCATGCGCATCCCCACGTTGGGGCAGACACTGCGCGGCATCGCCGCCGAAGGCAAAGACTTCATCTACCGCGGTGACTTTGCGCGCAAGTTGAGCGATCATGTGCAGCGTTACGGCGGCTGGATCACGCCGGAAGACATGGCCGCGCACACCAGCACATGGGACGATCCCATCACGGCCACTCTGGGCGATGTGACGCTCTACGAATGCCCGCCCAACGGCCAGGGATTGGCTGCCATCGTCGCCGTGAATCTGGCCAACGGCTTCGATCTGGCGTCGATGTCCACGGCGGAGCGGCTACATGTGCTCATCGAGTGTATGCGCCTGGGCTTCGCCGACGCGCAGCAGTGGGTGGCCGATCCGCGTGTGGTTTCGCTGCCCCTGGCCGAGTTGACCAGCCAAGCCTACGCCGACGAACGCCGCAAGCTGGTCAATGTGAAGCAGGCGGCGGCGCGGGTGCGCTACGGCAACCCGATGGTGCGCTCCGACACCGTCTACCTCACCGCCGCCGATGGCGAAGGCAACGCCTGCAGCTTCATCAACAGCCTCTACATGGGAACGGGATCCGGCCTGGTGGTGCCGGGGACGGGCGTGAGCCTGCACAACCGCGCCGCGCTCTTCGTCCTCGATCCGCAGCACCCCAACGCCCTGGCCCCTCACAAGCGACCGTACCAGACGATCATTCCCGCCATGTCCACGCGCGGGGACGAGTTGCACATGTCCTTTGGGGTGATGGGCGGCTACATGCAGCCACAAGGACACCTACAAATGATGGCCAATGTGGTGTCGCTGGGCATGAATCCGCAACAGGCGCTAGACGTGCCGCGCTGGCAGTTGGCCGGCCCCGATTCGGGATTGGGGGCGCAGGAAAGCGGCGGGCTGGTGATGATCGAAGAAGGCTACGATTTCGGCGTCCTGGCGGAACTGACGCGCATGGGGCATCGCCTGGCGCCGGTGGACAGCCCCGGCCGTATCGGCTTCGGCGGCGGGCAGATTATTCTGCGTGATCCGGAGAGTGGGGTGCTGATCGGAGGGAGCGATCCGCGCAAGGACGGGTGCGCGGTGGGGTGGTGAGAAGCAAAGCCACAGAGAGTGGGGGATTAAGTGCTTGATCGATCATTCGATCAATCGCCTAATCTCTTAATCCCCCAATCCCTGCGCGGTCTCTTCGGCCATCATTTCGCTAAAACTCGGGCAAGTGTTGAGCACCGCTGTCAGTTCGCTGATCTTGAATGGCTTGCTCAGGTAGTCGTCCATGCCGATGGCGAGGCATTGATCGCGGTCGCCCTGCATGGCGTTGGCCGTCATGGCGACGATGTAGGGCTGCTGATCGGGCGGGAACTCACGGCGGATGGCGGAAGTTGCTTCCAGGCCGTCCATCTCGGGCATTTGCACGTCCATGAGGACGAGATCGTAGCGTTGGCGCGAGAGCGCTTCGAGCACTTCGTGACCGTTGGCGGCCAAATCGGAGCGGTAGCCCAGGCGACGTAGGATGTGAATAGCCACCTTCTGGTTGACGGCATTGTCTTCGGCCAGCAGGATGCGCAACGGACGCACCGCTGCCCGTTCTGCGGCGCGGGCGAAGATCGAGGGTTCACGCACTGTTTCTGGGAGTACGCTGTTTGCATCGCCAAAGAGCCGACTGATTACGCGCATCAGGTGCGCGCGCCGCACCGGCTTGGTCATCACCTCCACGAAATCGGCTTCGTTGAGGTGTGGCTTGGTTTCGCTGCGCCCAAGCGAAGTCAACATGATCAGGGGCAGATCGGCTGTCCGCGGGTGTTTGCGTAGCGCCGCGGTTAGCATGGCGCCATCCATGTCGGGCATTTGCATGTCGAGGATGGCAAGATCGAAGTCGGCGTCGTCTTCCACCATAGCCAACACGTCGGCGCCGTGGGCCAGCGAAACAGCCTCCATGCCCCATGTGTGCATCTGCCGCGCCAGGATCTCACGATTGGTGGCATTGTCATCGACGATGAGCACCCGTTTGCCTTTGAGGTTGCCGCTGCGCGCAGGTGCATCGAAGCGGCGCTGCGAGGCAACAGCCTTCCCCAGAATCGTGAAAGAGAACGTCGACCCCACGCCTGTCTCGCTGTCCGCCCACATGCGCCCGCCCATCAACTCGGCCAGGCGATAGCTGATGGCCAACCCCAAGCCGGTGCCGCCGTAGCGCCGTGTCGTCGACGCGTCTACCTGCGAGAACGAGCGGAACAGCCGGTCCATGCGATCCGCGGGGATGCCGATGCCTGTGTCACTCACGTCGAAACGCACTTCGTAGGCGTCGTCCTCTGCTGGGACTGCGCTCAAATGGACAACAACTTCGCCCTGATCTGTGAACTTGATGGCGTTGCCCACCAGGTTCACCAGGATCTGGCGTAGCCGTGTGGCGTCGCCAACGATGCTGTGCGGCGTGTTTGGCTGCATGGTGTAGGCCAGTTCGAGACCTTTTTCGCCGGCCTTGGTTGCCAGCAAATCGAGGACATCTTCCACACAATCTTGAATGCTGACGGGCTGATACTCCAGTTCAAGCTTGCCCGATTCGATCTTCGAGAAATCGAGGATGTCGTTGATCAGCGTCAACAGGGCGTCGCCGCTGGTGCGGATCGTCTCTACGAAATCGCGCTGTTCGTAATTGAGGTCGGTGTCGAGGAGCAGGCTGGTCATGCCGATGACGGCGTTCATCGGCGTGCGGATTTCGTGGCTCATGTTGGCCAGGAACTGCGATTTCGCCCGATTGGCGTTTTCCGCCGACTGTTTGGCTTTGCGCAATTCCACCTCTTGCTGCAAACGATCCAGCCCCATGCCGATCTCGGCGCCGATGATCTCGAAAAGCGCCTGTCGGCGTGCGTCCCAATCGGCCACCGAATCGACGAAGAGCATGAGCGCGCCCAACGTGCGATTGCTGGATCTGAGCGGAATTGTCATGTGGCCGTAGGATGTAACGCCGTTGCTCTGCACACAGGGGCAGCCCATTGGTGAGCAGGCCGGTTCGCTTTGGATTCTGCCGCTCTGGATGGTGCGGCGCACCAACTCGCGCAGCAGCGGCCCTTCGGCGCATTTCTGTGTGAAGCAATCCATGGACTCGCCCTGTGTGGCGGCAAGATGAAGCCCGTTTTCCGCGGAATCGAGGTAGATCGCCGCGCGGGGATTGATTTGGAGATTGTCGAAGCCGATGACCAACTCAAGCACGCCCTGCATGAGATCGTCCACGTTTTTGGCGCGTTGGAGGACGCGCGCCACATCCAACTGAATGCGAAATTCTTCGGCCAGCGTCGCCAGCCGTTCGGCGTCGCGTTTGCGCTGCGTCACATCTTGTTTGATGGCGATGCAGTGTGTGATCTCGGCGGCGGCGTTGCGCACCGGGGTGAGCGTCATCTCTTCGATATAGAGTTCGCCGTCTTTGTGCCGGTTGACCAGTTCACCTGTCCAGATATCTCCCTCAACTACCGTATCCCACATGCGCTCGTAAAATGCCGCCGACTGAATGCCCGAATCCAGGTGGTGCAGTGTCTTGCCGATAGCGTGGTCGCTGCCGATGCCGGTCAATTCTTCGAAGGCATGGTTGACCCATTGCACCGCGCCCTCAATGTTGAGGATCAGCATGGCATTGGCCGCGGAATCCAGCGCAGCTGCCTGCAAGCGGAGTTGTTCTTGGGCCTGCTTTTGGGCGGTGATGTCGGTGGCGACGGTGAGGCTCTGGAATTCGTTGTCCGGCTCGGAGAAGATGCGGCGCTTGTCGTAGCGGAACCAGAGCATCTGGCTGCTGTCTTTGGTGAAGACGTCGTTCTCTTCGGTGATCTGTTCGCCGGTTGCAAGAACGCGCCTGTCCTGCTCCTGGTAGTAGGCGCTCTTGCCATCGACGATCTGGGCAATTACTTCATCGGTGACGCCGATCATCTCGTCTACTGTTTTGCCGAACCGTTCAGCATAGGTCTTGTTGACGAAGGTGTAAATCCCTGCGGCGTTCTTGGCGGCTACAGCGTTGGGCAATGCATCGACGATCGTGCGCAGGTAGGCGCGTTGCTGTTGCAGCATACGCTCCCACTGTTCGCGTTCCGTCACATCGCGCACGGTGAGAACGACCAGATCGTCGGTGTAGGCAATGATGCGCCCCTCAAAGTAGCGCACTGATGCGTCATCGGCAATCCGAAAGGCAAGCGTTTGGAACTCGCCGGTGTTGAGCGCAGCGTCGATTGCCTGGCGTATCTGTGCGGCCTGAGTGGCTGGGTAGACAGCTTCCAATGTCATCCCGTAGAGATGATCGCCGATGGGCAACTCACCGTTCCAAGATGCTTTGTAGTCCAGGAAGACACCGTCGCTGTTGAGCACAAAAATCTGATCGGGGATCGCTTCGAGCAGGGCGTGATTCTTGGCTTCACTCTTGCGCACAGTCTCCTGGGCCAGATGCTCTTCGGTGACATCACGCAGCACCGCCACGCGCCCGATGAAGCGATTGTCTTCGCCAACGAGGGGCGATACGCGTAGCTCATAGTACGCGGTGCGGCCGTCCTGGGGCAGCGATACCCGCGCCGATGCCGATGCCTTGGGATTGAGGTCTGCGATCACCGGCCAGCCGGATGCCTGCTGCCGATACGAAGCAAAGACATCGTCGATGGCGCGCCCGTGGAGTGTCCCTTCGTGGGTAAAAATCGAAGCCGCCTGTGCGTTGTAGTCTACAATGTGCAGGCTACGATCCAGCACCAGCAATGCGTCGGCCAGATTCTCTAGCACCAGCGAACGCGCCATCGGGCTGAAATCCATGAACTGTAGGCGGAAGAACGCGCCTGTCAACGCCATGCCGCTGACGAGAAAGGCAATCGGCGTCAGATCGATGTATATGTCGGGGATGATTTTGAAAACATAGAGGACATTCGCAACCAAAGGAAAAGACGCAGCGAAGATCAGCAACACCACCTGATACCGGTAGAGGTGACGGGCCTGAAACACCCGGTAAAAGAGGATGCCGGTGCCGACCAGGATCACCAGATACGATGTGGATAGGTGAACCCAGAACCACGGCCCGTATGTCAGATTGATGATCGTAAAAGATCCCTGTTGCACCAGATCCCCATCGGCCCAGTGCAGGTGATGAAACTCGTTGCTCCACGCCAGCGCCAGCGTGATGGCTGGCACAATCAAGAGCCACTTCCACAACCGCTTTACCAAGAGAGCAAAACCGCTATACTGCAACGCAAACAGAAGCCAGATAACAGGCAACGACACAATCGCCAGATATTGTACTTTGATCCAGAAAAACTTGCCTTCCAGGGTTGAGGCATATAGATCGAGTAGATTCGTCGCCATCCACCACGCGCTATTCGCCAACAGCAAGGTCACCAAAAGCGCCGCAAAAGGTCGTTTCGGCGTCGTGATAGAATAGAAAACAGGCAGACCTATCAGCGTGATGAGGATTAAGAAGGTATTCAGGATGACGAGTTGCGTCATGAGAAGAATCTCGCTGTCGATATAACAGTTACGCCAGGCATAGGCTGTTTCTTACGCTGCCCTGGTCCTATCCTACAGACTGAGGCATAAGTGAGTGCTTATCATAGCCACCGAGAATGCTTGCGAAAATACCGAATACCTGTATGGGGAGCAAGGCAATACCGAGGTCAACGCGCATAGAAATTGTGGTACCCGTACCGTCCAAGGCCCACCTGCCTTCTGAGCCTTGTGTGACTTCATGCATAGTCCTTACTAGATTCTGACTCCCCCACATGCTATTTTGTCAGATGACGCCCATGTCTGGCGTCACGAAAATTACCGAAATCTAATCTACGGGAGGAACGATGATGTCTTTCAGTTCACAAACGGATGAGAACACCAGCCCGGATGCTTCGTTGGCGGCGCGCTTTGGACCTTTCGCCGATAAAATGCGCGCAGCCCAACTTCCTCCAATTGCCATTGACACTCTTTCGGCACTATTACGAAAAACTACTGCACGGTGACACCGGCTTCATCGACAGCAATACTGCTCAGCCAGTGGCAGCCCTCCCGCAATTGAACGATCTGGCCGACTATCATGCTGCCGGCAAAGATGCCTTGCAGCGGCTGGTTGTGATCAAGTTAAACGGTGGCCTGGGAACCAGCATGGGGATGACAGGCCCCAATTCTGATTGAGGTGAAAGATGGGCTGAGCTTCCTCGATATCGTGGCTCGCCAGATCTTGCACCTGCGCCGTCAGCGTGGCGCTCGCGCCATTGGTGCTCATGAACAGCTTCAATACACACGAAGAATCGCTTGCTGCGCTTCGTCAGTACCCTGGATATCTCCACCGACATCCCCTGGATTTTTTGCAACACAAGGAACCCAAGATCCGGGCACGGATCTCAGCCCTGCCGAATGGCCCGCCGACGAGGACAAGGAATGGTGCCCACCTGGCCACGGTGACATCTACCCGGCGCTGATCTCCAGCGGTATGCTCCGTCAATGCCTCGATGCCGGCTACGAGTACGCCTTTGTCAGCAACATCGACAACCTGGGCGCCACGGTTGATGAGGAGATTCTAGGCTACTTCGCCCAGGAGCGACTGCCTTTCTTGATGGAAGTGACGCAGCGCACCGCCGCCGACCGCAAAGGCGGTCACCCGGGCTGTGGATCCCAATGGGCAATCTCCTGCTGCGCGAAATCGCCCAGTGTCCGCCCGACGAACTCGAAGACTTTCAAGACATCAGCCGCTACCGCTACTTCAACACCAACAACTTCAGGATCCAATTCGCCCACACTTCAGCGTCCTCGATGAACAGGGCGGTCTGCTGGGCCTGCCCATGATCCGCAACGAAAAGCCAGTTGATCCCACTCAGCCGGATAGCCCCTCGCGCCTACCAGTTGGAGACGGCGATGGGGCTGGCGATATCTTCTTTCCCCAATGCGCAGGCGCTCGACGTGCCGCGCACTCGCTTCCGCCCTGTGAAGAAGAGCAACGACATTCTCGTCCTCTGGTCGGATGCGTACACCCTCACCGACGATTATCAGATCGATCTGATCGATGCCCGCCGAGATGAACCGTTGGTGGAACTGGACGACCGCTATTACACCCTCTTCACTGATTTCAAAGCACGTTTCCCCCAACGGCGCCTCACTCCAACACTCAAACGCCTCACCGTACACGGTGACGTGTACTTTGGCGCCAATGTTGAGGTGTGGCGAGTAACGCTTTATGCGCCAGGAAGGAGAGAAACCGCTGCGCATCGAAGACAATCAGATCTTGGGTACATGACCGCAACGATGCCGGTTCTGTGTCTCCCCAAATCATTTGGAATTTGACTTGACCTACCCGTTCCAATAGAATACTGCGGTCTCAACCGTCTTGTGAAAGCGAACACAAGCCCCTGTCGGGGTGATGCTACAAAGATGTGGCAGCAGGCGATAAGCCTCTGCGTACTGGAACTGTCCGGCAGGGGCTTTTTTGTTGCCTTCGGCGATTCTGCCAGACGGCGGCTTTCTCTTATGGAAAACACGGCAACGCTAACCACGAAACGATAACCACAACAATAACCAGAACGATAACCAACGTAGTGCAGAGGAGGTAGTACCTTGTTGACAGGATCCACAGCCATTGGCTTCACCATGGCGATTGCCGTCGTCGGGCTGATCTACGTGATTTTTCAGCTCGTGTCCTGCGAATGGACAGCGGCAATCAGACCATGCAAGAGATTGCAAGCGGCGATTCAGGCCATGCGGCGGCCTTTTTGAATCGAGAGTATACCTTTCTGGCCGGTTTTGTCCTTGTCGTCGCCGTTGTCACCTACGCGTGTCCTCGATTGGCAGACGGCGGTAAGCTTCGTGCTAGGCGCGCTTGCTTGGGCGCGGTGGGCTATCTTGGCATGTTCAATAGCAGGCGCGCCAACGTGGAACCGCCGCAGCGAGCAAGGAGTCGAACGATGGCCTGCGCGCTGCCTTCAGCAGCGGCTCCATCATGGGGATGGCCGTCGTCAGCTTCAGCCTGCTCGGCACGACGAAGCTGTTCTCTTCTTCACGAGTATGGTTCCTTGAAGCCGATGCGGACGCATACATCACCGGCTTCGCCTTGGCGCCAGTCTGCGCCTTTGCAAAGTGTGGGTGGCGGCATCTATACCAAAGCCGCCGATGTGGGCGCCGATCTGGTGGGTAAAGTGGAGCAAGGCATCCCCGAGGATGATCCACGGAATCCGGCCGTCATCGCCGACAACGTAGGCGACAATGGTGGGTGACGTGGCCGGTATGGGCGCCGATCTCTTCGAGAGCTACAGCGGCTGATCATCGCCGCTGCCGCTGGCGCCATCATCACCACCACATCACAACCTGATACGCTGATCGCCGCCCTTCCTGGTGGCCAGCAGGCGTCATCGCTTCGTTGTTGGGGACGTTCCTGGTGCGCACCGAGGAAGGCGCACACCAGGAAGATCTGCTCAACACGCTGCGCCGCGCCATCTACGGCGCTTCGGCGATTAGGCGCTGGCCTCTACGGCGCTGCTGATCTTCCTCAGCGGCGCCAGTTGGAACTTCTTCTTCGTGGTGTTGGTGGCCTGGTGGCCGGCAACGGCATCGGTTACTTCACCGAGTATTACACCAGCTACACCGAAAAGCCGACGCAGGGCATCGCCGAAGCCGCGGAGACAGGCTCGGCTACGTTGATCATCCAGGGCCTTGCCGTGGGGATGCTCAGCACCGTGGCGCCTGCGCTGATTGTGTGGCTGCGGCGATTATCGCTTCGCTGTGGCTGGGCGCCGCCGCCGGTGACGGCCTCAACGGCGGTCTTTTCGCAGTGGCGCTGGCCGGCGTGGGCATGCTGGCGTTAACGCTGGGCATCACCCTGGCAACCGACGCCTACGGTCCTGTGGCGGACAATGCTGGCGGCATCGCCGAGATGAGTCACCTGCCCAGCAACGTGCGCGAGCGCACCGATGCCCTGGACAGCCTGGGCAACACCACGGCGGCCACGGGCAGGTCACATTGATCGGCGGTGCTCACCGCGCTGGCGCTGATGGCTGCCTACGTGCAGGCGTCGGGCCTGCAACCCCAGGATCTGAGCCTGCTCGATTCCGAGATGATCCCCGGCCTGTTGATCGGCGCCATGTTGCCCTATCTCTTCGCTGCGCTGACCATGACGGCGGTGGGCAAAGCCGCCTTCCAGATCGTGATGGAGGTACGCCGCCAGTTCAAAGAGATCCCCGGGCTGATGGAAGGCAAGGCCAAGCCCGACTACCGCCAGTGTCGATCAGCACCCAGAGCGCTGCGCAGATGGTGCTCCCCGGCGCACTGGCTGTGATCGTGCCGCTGCTGGTGGGCTTTTTGCTGGGCCGTGAGGCCGTGGCTGGGATGCTGGTGGGCGCAATTGGATCAGGCTTCATGTTGGCGGTGATGATGGCCAACTCCGGCGGCGCCTGGGACAACGCCAAGAAGTGGATCGAAACTGGTGCCGGGCGGCAAAGGATCCGCGCACAAGGCCGCCGTGGTGGGCGACACCGTGGGCGATCCCTTCAAAGACACAAGCGGCCCTGCCCTGAACATCCTGATCAAGCTGATGAGCATCGTTAGCCTCGTCTTCGCCAGCGTGTTTGGGGGCGGGTTGTTGAATATCTCTATGTGCAGGGTGCATGTAGCGGGTGAATAGTTCTGTGCCATCGAAAAAGACCCGCTGGTTTTCGCAACCCGGCGGGTCTTTTTCGATGGCACACCTGCTACTTGCACACCTGCTACTTGCACACCTGCTACTTGCTGCCTAATTCGGCGCTTCTCGATCACAATCCCACTGTTTACGTCGCTCACATCCCAAAACCAGGTTGAAGACGCTGCCCGTCTGGCCTTCGAAATCGCCGGTGTAGCTGATCTGCATCCGCACGGCGAAAGACGGGAGGTCGGGCTGATTGGCTACCCAGATCTCGGCGTTCATATTGGTGACGTCACCTGCGGCCATCTCTTCGGGCAGGTTGGTAGGATCGAACGCCAGCCGGTAGTGGTTGGTGGCGATGCCGTTGACCTGCTCTGCGCCGATAAATTCGAAGGTGACCTCGTCGCCGCTGGTCATGTCGGTGATCTCTTCGGGCGTGAAGATCATCTGCTCCATCATGGCGCCGGCGCCCGCTGCGGGGATCTGTTGCCAGGCGCCGCCTACGTTGACGTAGATCGTGTCCTCGATCTGAATCAGGCCAAAGTCGCCCTGGTTGCTGCTCATCTCGATCTGACGGGCGCTGGGTGACGTGGTTTCGGCCATGTTCATCGTCACTTCTTGGATGACGGTATCGGCCTGCGACACGCGCCAGGTGATGTTGCTGCGGTAGCTGCTGAGCTGGGTGAACGCGCCAGCGGTGAGGGACGGCGCACCAGGCGCTTCGCTTTGCTGGGCAGTGGCATCTTGGCCGGTTGCTGCTTCGCCGTCGGCTTCATCCGTAGATGACTCATCCGCCGGGGCCTCTGTTGCGGTGGGTTCGGGCGCGGTGGTGGCTACCTGCACCGGGGTTGCACTGGGGGCAGGTGCAGCTTCGGGTTCTTCGTCGTCGCCGCCACATGCGGCCAGGGCAAAGAGCAAGAAGACGACGAGTAACAGCGTTGCAATACGTTTCATGGGGTCCTCCTGAGGGGTGGAAAGAGTGAAATCTGCTATGGACATCTCAGAAACTTTGATGGTCCACGATGGCACACAAAGCACCACGAAGAAGAGAGGGACACGGATTTCAGGATTATCAGGATGGGAGAGCGAAAAAGGCTTCTGTCTGTTCTTTTCTGCCTTCGTGTATCTTCGTGTGCCATCGTGGATCGTTTTTTCTCTGGTTTCTCCTAAGCGGCGTTGACGCGCTCGGGTTCCTCTACGTCGTTTTCCTCCACAAGTTCCGAAATCGGCCGCCGCCGCCAGCTATGCCCTTCGGCGTTGGCAAGTTGGGCGATTTCCACAACGGCGCTTGAACCGACCAGGCGAATGAGCAGTGGCAACGATCCGCCGATGCTGTAGACGGTGGGCCAGATCCCCTGCTGCGCGCTGCCTTCCCAAAGATGACGCAGGAGCGATCTGGCCGCGTTGTGCGCTGCGTCCATTGCCTTGCTGCTGACAGCATCGTTGGTGACAGCATCGTTGGTGACAGCGTCGATGGTGTCCAGTGCCTCCACAAGCAGGCGCGCCACCGCTTCGACGCGGACAGGCTGCTCTCGGCTGAGGATGCGCCCCAGCACGCTGCGTACATCGTGCAGGAACGACCACGCCAGATCGTGGCTACCCGTCTCCAGCAGCGGCGCCAGCACGTGATCAGTGTAGAAGATGGCCAACGCCTTGCCGTCCAGCGCCTGCGGCGCCTGTCGGCGGATCGTGGCCAGGATCGGCGTTGCCTGATCGCGCCCGCCCTGGCGGTTGAGCAACGCCGCGTACATGCGCAACGCGTCCTCGCGCAGTTGATCTTCGGTCACCTCGCCGCCGCGGAAGAGACGACGCAGCCGCGTGGTCAAGTTCGGCGCACGGCGTTGCGCCAGCACGCCCAGCGCCGCCTGCGCCTGATCGTGTTTCAGGTAGGCTTCGGCGATCCCCCAGATCACCATGCGTTCGGGGTGAATCTCGGGCAGCGATTGCGCCCAGCGCACGGCCTTTTGCGCCTGCACACGCGCCTCATCGTTCTGCCCAGCGTCGAGCAGACCGGCCACGAGGACGTTGTAGGCTTCACTGCGCGTGGGATCGCGCGGATCGATGCGATCCACCACGGCGACGGCGTGATCGAGTTCGCCCAACCGGATCAACGTCCCCGCGGCAGAGGCGGCCGTCCATCCGTCGCTGGCTGCGCCCAGATGCGACAGGCGTTCGGCCAAGGCGGTACGGTCCGCTGTATGCAGGTTGGCGAGATCGAGGTGATCAACCGCTTCTTTGAGCGTGTAGAACTGAAAGTCGACGTCGATATCGGCGCGAGGACGGCGCACCTGGCGCAACACTTTGTGCTCCGACTCGCGGTAGGCGACGCCGCTTTCGCGCCGCGCGTCTTGGATGTTGGCAATGGTGTTGATCTGTTCGAGGATGGCGCGTACGTCGCCGCCCAGGGCCAGCACGGCGCCTGCGTAGCGACGACTGAGCAGCGTAAGCAGCGTGGCGATCTGAACCGTATCCACGCAACGTTGGAGCAGGCGTCGCGTGCGCGCAACGCGACGGCCTTTGGCGATCCAAGCGGCTGCGTTCACCGCCACCTGCTGCAAAAAGTGGGCGCCGGCGTCGCCGTGATGCCGAATCGCGTTGCGGATCAGGTAATTGGTCAGCGGGTGCAGGCCCAGCAGCGCCACTGTCTCGGCCAGCAACTCGCGGCGATCCTGTTGGCTAAAGAGGGTGATCCAGATATCGGGGGCCTGATCCAGCCGTTCCAAGCACGAAAAAGCCAGCGTGTCATCGTCGAGACGGGCGGCGGCGCAGGCCATGTTGAGCAGTTGATCGCCCCAGGTGTTGCGGTCGACGTCGGAGGGGCGGCGAAGCAGGAAGCGTAGCGCTTGCAGGCGATTGGCCACGAAGTAGGCAATCTCGACATCGTCTTCGGCGCGCCGCGCCAGGACGGGCAGGATCTTGTACGCGGCCAGCGGCTCGCGATCTCGGATCAGCTCCACCACGGCCAGAGTGGCGTCGGCGCTGCCATGTTCGGCCAACGCCATCAACGCGCAGCGCAACAGCCAGGTGTCGGGCTGGCGCACCTGCCGGTCGGCTACCGATGGATTCGATTGATCTGCCGAGCGCAGCGCATTGGTGGCAGATTGCACCAGCGCGTCCGCCATGTTGGGATCGTCTGGGGGCGTCAAGCTCATGGAATACGAATTCTGTGTGAAAGAGTCTGTAAGTCCAAATTCAACCGATCAGCAGGCGACCAAGCACGCTGACCAGCAGCGTAAGCCCGATCAGGATCAAGCCCACGGCCAGCAAGAAGACGCCTACACGTTGCAGCCTGTGTGCGCGCTGCACGTTGCGCCCGTGAACATTGTGTGCGCGCGTACCCGCTTCGAGTTCGGCCACGTTGGCGGGCGCAACGCCTTGCACGTTTGCCAGCCACCAGGCCCGGTTACAGTAAGTCCACGCGCCAATGTCGCTGGCGCGGACCAGAGAGCGATCTTTGGGCATATCCCAATCACCAGTCACCAATCACCATTCACTTTTGCGTCTGAACCTGCATCTCCTCGAACCGCTGCAACGCCGCCTGCAACTGCTCCTGGCGCATCCCCACGGTGAGATCGCCGCGGGTGCGTTCCAGCACGCTGCGCAGGATGTCGGTCTGGCGGCGCAAGCCACCGGTGACAGCGTCGGGGAAGTCGACGGTGCTGAGCAGCGTGTAAATCTCATCCATGATCGTCAGGTAGGGTTCGGCGGCTTCGACTTCGTTGCGGCGCATGAGATCGAGCACAAAGCGGCGCATTTCGGTAGCAGCTTCGCTCATGCCGTTGAGGTAGGTGGCGCCGGTGACAAAAAGCTGATCCGGCGTGGGCATGTCGCCATCGGCCACGAAGGCGTAGACAAGGTGGGCTTCCACCAACTCTTTGAGCGCGTCCTGGGTGTAGCCGGCATGGTAGAGGTAGGGGAAGTCGGCCAGCGGTTCTACCATGATCAGCGCGTCCTGGCGCGCCTGGGCGAGCATGGCTTCAGCTTCGGCGAACTCGTGGCGATGGATGGCGCGTATGCTTTGCGCACAAGAACGAACCAGCGCGCGGCTGCGTTCGAGCGTATCGTCACGTAGGCCGTTGATCGTCTCAAATTCTTGAGTGATGCGGTCGACCCTGGCTGCAATCTGTTCCAGCTTCATAGAATCGTCCTTGGTAGTGGATGGGAATCTCTGCGGCTCCATTATACACCACCGGCATGATTTGTCGCTTTCAAGTGGAAATCAGACGTTTGGCGGTTTGCGTTGCGGGCACGTTTTGGTTATTGTACCGGTTTAGTGGTTTTGGGGATCAGGGACTGGGGACTGGGGATTGGATAGAGCATCCGACGACTTCTTATGCAGCAATCACCGCCGGTCGGCGATAAGGAGATTACGTTACTCTACCCAATTCCCAGTCCCTGATCCCAAGTCCCGATTTTCGCTTTTTCATCACAACCGAGGAATCCATGTCACAAACTTCCCCCACTGCTGTGGCGCTGCCGTTGAAGACGCGGCAGCGTTTTGGTGTCGAGGCGCTGGGCCTGCCGGCAGCCAAGCTCTTTTACTTTGTCTTTTTTGCGTCGTTGGGGCCGTTGGTCTCGTTTTTCAATATCTATCTCATGGCGCAGGGGTTGACCGGCGCGCAGATCGGCTGGATCGCCAGCATGGCGCCGTTGATCACGTTGATCGCGAATCCGTTCTGGGGGAGCCTGGCCGACCGCTGGCAGATCCATCGCAAGATCCTGATTCTGTGTACTGTCCTCACCGGCGTGGCGACGATGTTGCTGACCACGGCCAACGGCTTCTGGCCGTTGATGCTGCTGGTGCTGGTGCTTTTCTTCGTGCGCACGCCGGTGCCGACGCTGGTCGACGCTTCGGTGATGGACATGATGCGCCGCACCGGCGGCAGCTATGGGCGTCAACGCGTTTGGGGCAGTGTGGGCTTTGTGCTGCTGGCCTTTGTCTTTGGGCGCTGGCTGGTGGGTGATGACCTGCGCCCGATCTTCTGGTTCCACGCCGGGCTGATCGGCATCGGCTGCACTTTGCTGGCCTTTGCGCTGCCCATCGAACGCAGCCCAGGGCAGGTGAACCTGGTGGCCGGTCTGCGCCAGATGATCAAGCAGCCAGGGTATGCCAGCTTCGCCGTGGCGCTCTTCCTGGCCGGGATGGGTTTGTCGGCGTACATCAACTTTTTGAGCTTGCAGATGCGGGCGCTGGGCGGCACAGAGGCGCAGGTTGGGATGTCGTGGTCGATCAACGCGTTGCTGGAGATCCCGATGATGTTTATGGGCGCCCGTTGGTTCGCCCGCTACCGTTACGGTCGGCTGATCATTGTTGGGATGGTGGGCTTCGCCATCGCCTTCACCGGCATTGCGTTGGCGGGGACGCCACAACAATTTCTGGCGGTGCTGCCGCTCAACGGCATCAGCTACGGCATCTTCTGGGTAGCCATTGTCGGCTACGCCGCCGAAGCAGCGCCGCCCGGCCTCACCGCCACGTCGCAAGGGCTGGCCGCCGCCATCCAGAGCGGTTTCGGCGGCGGCATCGGCGCGCTCACCGCCGGCTACCTTTGGGACGGCTTCGGTGGCTCCGCCGTCTTCGCGATGGCGGCGACGGCGCTGGCGCTGGCCGCGGTGATCTTCTGGATTGGGAATCGGCAGCGCGTTTGAGTGCGTAATGCGTAATTCGTAATGCTCCGTTGAGCCCCTGATTCGCCAATTGGGAACGCACTTGGTGGATCAATTACGCATTACGAATTACGCATTACATCCCCCCCACCATCTCCTTCTGGCGCGCAATCCCCACGTCGGTTATGATTTTGAACGACGCGCTCCCCCCGGCGCGTTGACCCTCGTTTCTGCGCCGTGCTAGAATGGACAGTCATGCGTATCCTTGCCGTGAGCGACAAAGTGGTTCCAATCCTATATTCCGGGGGCATCCGCGATCATGTGGGTGACGTGGATCTGATCCTGGGGTGTGGCGATCTGCCGCACTACTACCTGGATTTTGTGATCAGCATGTTGAACAAGCCCTGTTACTTCGTCTTCGGCAATCATGGCAAAGAGGCCGAGTACTGGTCGAACAACACCACCGTGTCTTCGCCGCATGGGGCTGTCAACTTGCACAGGCAGAGTTACCGTGAGCAGGGCCTGCTACTCGCCGGGCTGGAAGGATCGATGCGCTACAACAGCGCGCCGAAATTCCAGTACACCGAAGGCGAAATGTGGGGGAATATCGCAAAACTTGTGCCGAAGTTGATGTACAATCGGTTGCGCTACGGGCGGTTTCTGGACATTCTGGTGGCCCACTCGCCACCTTTCGGCATCCATGATCAGCCGGATCGGGCGCACACGGGTTTTCAATCTTTTCTCAAGTTTATGCACTACTTCAAACCGCGCTATCTGCTGCATGGACACATTCACCTGTATCGCCGCGACGAGACGACCTACACACGCTACCTCGAAACCGATGTGGTCAACGTCTACCCATACCGCTTTCTGGAAATCGAACCGGCGGCGTTGACCGAGAAAGCAGGATGATGACGGACTGGCGAAGCAAAGCACAGGCATTGGCGCGCAGGCGGGCCGAGCGCGAAGCGATGCAGAAATGGCGCGTGGACGATGCCGCGCAGATCCCGTTCAGCTACCGCTGGGAACATGTGCAGGCCGTGGTAGGATTGGCGATTCACCTGGCCGAACAACTGGACGCAGACTGCGAAGTGATGGAAGCGGCGGCCTGGCTGCACGACATCTGCAAGATGGAGCCGCAGCACGCTTTGGTCGGCGCTGCCGAGGCCAGCGTCGTCCTCGCGGACACGGACTTTCCGCCGCACAAGATTGCCGCCGTGGTCGACGCCATCCGCCAGCACGAAGGCATGACCCGCCCCGAAGACGCGCCGCCGCTGACGCCCATCGAAGCTGCCATCCTGTGGGACGCCGACAAATTATCCAAACTCGGCGTACAGACCATCGTCTACAGCATGAGTGCGCCGTACGGCAACGGCAAGTCGCTGCCGCAGCGCCGCGCCGATTTCAAACGATTCGCCGAACGCACCCTCAGCCGCACAGTCGACAGCATGAACACGCCGCCGGCGCGAAATCGCCCAGCGTCGCTACGCAGAAATGATGCAGGCGCTGGCGATGTGGGCGGTTGAGGAATCTGAGCAGACAATAGCAGAGGATCCATCTTGAAATACCATCTGATCACCCTGGGTTGCCCCAAAAACAAAGTAGACAGCGACGGCATGGAGATGATCCTGCGCGACGCCTCCATCGCGGTGACGGACGATCCCGGCAGCGCCGACATTGTCATCGTCAACACCTGCGGCTTCCTCGAAGCGGCCAAAGAAGAGTCCATCGGCGTGCTCCAGGATCTGGCGCGGCGCAAACGACGCAACCAGATGCTCATCGCTGCCGGCTGCCTGGCCCAGCGCAACGGTGACGAAGTCCTGGCCCGGGTGCCCAAGGTCGACGGCCTGCTGGGGACGCGGCGCTGGATGGACGTGGTGGATCTGGTGGATCAGATCCGCAGCGGGCGCACCGGCAAGAAACGTGCGCTGCAACGCTACAGCCTGCTGGGCGATCCCGACGCCGTCTTCGACAACGCCGTGCCGCGCCCGCCTGTGGCCGCGGGCAGCGCCTACTTGAAGATTTCCGACGGCTGCACCGCGCCGTGCGCCTTCTGCACCATCCCCAGCTTCAAGGGCAAGCTCAAAAGCCGCCCGCTGGATGCCATTGTCGACGAAGCGCAGGCGCTGGTGCGTGCAGGCGCCCGCGAACTAGTGATCGTGGCCCAGGACACCACCGATTACGGCCGAGACTTCGGCGATCCCAACAGCCTGCCTCGTCTGCTCAGCGCCATCTGCAACCGCACCGGCCCTGATCTGCGCTGGCTGCGGCTGATGTACGCCTACCCCGGCCACGTCAGCGACGAGTTGATCGAGGTCATGGCGCGCGAGGACAAGATCGTCCCCTACCTGGACATGCCGCTACAGCACGGCGATCCGCGCACGCTGCGCCGCATGATGCGTCCTTCGCGGCTGGAGATGGTCTACGATCACATCGAAAAACTGCGCGCCGCCATGCCCAACATCGCCCTGCGCACCACCTTCATCGTGGGCTATCCCGGCGAAACCGAGGAGGAATTCCAGGGGCTGCTCGATTTTGCACAGGCGATTGAATTCGACAAAGTCGGCGCTTTCACCTTCAGCCCGGAACCGACGACGCCGTCCTATCTGCTGCCCGATCAAGTGGACGAAGACGTGAAGCAGGATCGCTACGCCCGCCTGATGGAAGTGCAACAGCCCATCAGCCTGCGCAAAAATCAGGCGCAGGTGGGCAAGCTGTTGGAGATCCTGGTGGAAGGCGAAGGCGAAATCGCGGAGACAGGCGATCCACTGTTGCTGGGCCGCAGCTACCGCGACGCGCCCGAAGTGGACGGTCTCGTCCTGGTGCCGGGGATCCGCGGCGCGCCTATCGGCAGCATGATGGAAGTCCACATCAACGGTGCAATGGAGTACGATCTGGTGGGCGAACCGCTGTTGGCGGAGACGTTCCGCAGCACCAAGCCGAACGTGACGCTGGAGGCGTGATTCGTGATTCGTGTTGCGTGATTCGTGGCTGTACTGGGTGTGATCAAATTGAGCGCGGGGTGAGCACCCCTGGTGCCAGTCTGCACGGCAAGCGCCGCACGTGGGCGTGCTCTATCCGCCGCTTCCCTCCACCTTCCCCGCGACCTTTTTCTGCTGTGAGCGTATTCCTGTACATCTATCTGCCGTCCTGATAATCCTGAAATCCGTGTCCCTCCCTGCCTCTCTTCGTGTGCCGATGAGGATGCCGATTTCACTGGATTTGCCGCAATTCTGCTCTGTGTCCGCAGTTGTCCTGAAATCCGTGTCCGCCCTTTTCTGAATTGGAGGTCAGCCGCGTGGACATCACACTCGAACTGCTGCTGAGTATCGCGATTGGCGTCGGCCTGGCTGCGGCCGTTGGGTTCCGTGTCTTCGTGCCGTTCACGATCATCAGCCTGGCCGCGTTGAGCGGAACCCTGGATCTGGCCCCCGGCTTCGAGTGGATCGGCGCCTACCCGGCGCTGTTGGCGTTCGGCGTGGCCACGGTGATCGAAATCGCCGCCTACTACGTCCCCTGGCTCGACAATCTACTCGACAGCATCGCCACCCCGGCGGCCATCGTAGCCGGCGCGGTGATCACCGCGTCGGTGGTGGGTGATGTGTCGCCCCTGCTGCGCTGGAGCTTAGCCGCTATCGCAGGCGGAGGCGTCGCCGCCACCGTGCAGGCGGGGACAGTTTTGCTG
>JAWKOL010000008.1:0-272062 GCA_041391225.1 Caldilineaceae bacterium | reverse complement strand
TAGAGGACGAGCGGCACCGTCCGCAATAGCCAACCGGCTAGGAATCAGGCAAAACGCCTGGCACTCGTAGTCCAGTCATGTTTGTATGGCGTGCTCAACTGCCGTACAATAGCGAACGATTGCATACGCTCGTTACACCTCGTGCATTTCAAGCATTGACAAACTGGAGACAGTGGACAATCTCATGACTGCTTTCACTCGACGACTTCCACGTCTGCTGCTGACGCTGGTGATGAGCATGGTGGCCTTCGTGCCGAGCCATCGCCCCGCCGAAGCGCAGTCCTACCTGCTGCCGCGCGGCTTTGTCCGCGAGACGGTCGCGGCCAACTTCAGCCTCCCCACGGGCTTCGCCTTCGCCCCCGATGGGCGCATCTTCGTCACCGAGAAGAACGGCAAGGTATGGGTGGTGCAAAACGGCCAAAAACTGGATACCCCCTTTATCGACATCAGCGACCGTGTCAACACGGTGGGCGACCGTGGGCTGTTACATGTGGCCCTACACCCACGCTTCCCAGCGGTGCCATACGTCTACCTGGCCTACGTCTATGAACCACCGGAAGCCGCGGGCTTCACCGACAACGGCGCCCGTGTCTCTCGTGTCAGCCGCTTCCAAGCGAGTCGCTCCAATTCCAACGTGGCTGTGCCGGATAGCGAGCTGGTGATCCTGGGCGCCGGCGGCACCTGGGCCACCATCGGCAACAAAGAAAAGATGGATTCGGCACCCTACACCTGCGTCGACGGCGCAGGGACGCCCATCCGCGACTGTGTCCCCAACGAAGGGCCGGTCCACTCGATTGGATCGCTGGCGTTTGCTCGCGACGGTTCGCTCTACGTCTCCAGCGGCGACGGCATCAACTACGGCTGGGGCAGCCTGCGCGCCCAGAACCTTGATGTGCTGGCAGGCAAGATCCTGCGCATCAACCCGCTGAATGGGCAGGGATACGCCAGCAACCCATTCTACGACGGCGACTTGAACAGCAACCGCTCTAAAGTGTTTGCGGTGGGCATGAAGAATCCCTGGCGCATCACCTTCCACCCCGTCACCGGCGAGATGTACGCCAGCGATGTGGGCCAGACGAAGTGGGAGGAGATCAACCGCACACCGCCGGGCGCGAACCTGGGCTGGCCATGCTGGGAGGGTCCGCTGCAAAATGCGTTCGACCCGGAATGCCAGCCTGTGTTGAGCGGCGAATGGCCCCACACCCTGGCCTGGCACTTCTACCCGCACCTCAACGGGCGCGGCGCGGCGCTGAGCGGCGACTTCCTGCGCGGCACGAATTTCCCCGTGGGCTACCGCGGTGACTACTTCTTCGCCGAATTCAACGTAGCCACCATCGAACGCGTCTTCGTCAACGCCGACGGCGCCGTGGTGGGCGAGACCTTCGGCAGCGGTTTCACCGGCGGCGTACAGGTCACCAGCGGGCCGGATGGCGCGCTCTACTTCCTTTCTATCACCGAAGGCGCGCTCTTCCGCATCGTCTACAAAGGTGACACGAACACCGCGCCCACTGCCGTGGCGAGTGCGTCACCTAACAGCGGCGATCCGCCGCTCAACGTGAGTTTCACATCGTCGGGGACCTTCGATCCCGACGGCGATCAGGTGACGTTCCGCTGGGAATTCGGCGACGGCGGCACCGCCACCGACGCGGATCCCACCTACCGCTATGAGCGCGCGGGGACGTACACAGCGCGGCTCACCGTCACCGATCCGGTGGGCGCAACGTCGACGGCCACGGTGCGCGTGGCAGTAGGCGGCGACCTCCCGCCGGAACCGACCGCAGCGGCTACGTCCGCCGGCACGGGCGACAGCGCGCCGGCGGCGCGGGTCAACGCAACGCCCACGCCCAGGGCAGCGACATCGACATCGACACAGGCATCCGGCGGCACAGGACAGATCTTGCGCGAGTATTGGGAGGGCGTCAGCGGCAAACGCATCGACGACCTCACCGGCGCCGCCGATTACCCCGATTCACCCACCGGCAGCGAGATGTTGCCCATGCTGGAAACAGCGCGCACTATGGACCCCGACTACGGCAGCCGCATTCGTGGCTACATACACCCGCCAGTGAGCGGTGAATACCGTTTCTACATCGCCAGCGACGACGCCAGCGGCCTGTGGCTGAGTACCGACGACGATCCCGCCAACGCCATCTTCATCGCCGGGGTGAGCCGCTGGAGCGGCATGCGCAGTGGACGCGCTACGCCGAGCAATCGTCTGGCTCCATCTCGCTGGAAGCCGGCCAGAAATACTACATCGAAGTCGTCCACAAACAGGGAGACGGCAAAGACAACCTGGCCGTGGGCTGGCGCATCCCCGGCCAGGACATCGAAGTGATCGACGGCGCGTATCTATCGCCGTGGCGGTAGGGAGGGGATTAGGGACTGGGGACTGAATGTCGTTAGGTTAGGCAGTTCGGCCACGCGTGACGCTGCGGAGGGAGCATCCTCAGATGCGGTTGTCCACGAGCAGAGCCGCATCTGAGGATGCTCCCTCCGCGCCAAACTTAACGACATTGCCTGGAGACTGGGTAGAGCAGCGCATCAATGCTTTACCCACTCCAGTCCCCAGTCCCCGATCCCCAGTCACCAACATTCACCACAACCAGCAAGGAAGCTTTCATGTCGTCTCTGATTCCTGTTTCCAATCGACCGTTCAACGCAGAAACGCCGCTCGAAGTGTTGCCCCAACCGCTGACCCCCACGGAACTGTTCTATGTGCGCAACCATTTCGATGTGCCCGAGATGGACACCGAAGGCTACCGGCTCGACGTCTCCGGCACGGTGGGCGCGCCGCTGTCTTTGTCCCTGGCGCAGATTCAGGCGCTGCCCAGCCGCACGTTGACCAGCATCATGGAATGCGCGGGGAATGGTCGCATCTTCATGGAACCCAAGCCGGCAGGCACGCCCTGGGAACTGGGCGCGGTGAGCGTAGCCACGTGGACGGGAACGCCGCTGGCCGAGGTGCTCAAGCTGGCCGGTGTGCAGGACGACGCGGTCGACGTCCTCTTTGTGGGGGCCGACAGCGGCACAGTGGAAGGGAAGACGATCCAATACGAGCGCAGTCTGCCGCTGAATCTGGCACAAGATCCCGACGTGCTGCTGGTGTGGGCGATGAACGGCGAACCGCTGACGCCCAATCACGGCGCGCCGCTGCGTGTGCTGGTGCCGGGCTGGTACGGCATGGCCGCGGTGAAGTGGCTGCAATCGATCCAGGTGCTGCCCCACGCCTTCGACGGCTATTACCAAACCTACCACTACGTCTACTGGGACGACGATCACGCCAGCGACGGCGAACCGATCCGCGAGATGCAAGTGCGCGCTATGATCTGCGCGCCCGCGGCAGGTGACGAGGTGACCGGCGATGTGGTGGAAGTGAGCGGCGTGGCCTGGTCGGGCTTTGGGCCGGTGATCGCGGGAAGTGTCCACGGGCGGGGACACGTGGAAGACGCCGAACTCGATCCGCTGGCAGAGCGCACGATGCAGGAGTGGCGCTACCGTTGGACGCCGTCCGCGCCGGGTGAGTACAGCCTGCGCGCCTGCGCCACCGACGCCGCCGGCAACACCCAGCCGCTCCGTCACCGCAGCAACCGCCTGGGCTACGGCAACAACGCTGTCCACGAACTCAGCCTGACGGTGACAGGCTAACCGGACAATGGACGCACAACTGCGCACGAAGTTTCTGTGGTCGCTGCTGCTGGCGCTGGTCGTCTACATGGCGTTGATCCTCTACGCCGATTGGCGCGCGCTCACCGAAACACTGGCCGAATTCAAGTGGATCTACCTGCCCGGCGCGCTGGCGTTGACACTGGGCAACTATGCAGGTCGGCTGTTCAAGTGGCATTGGTACCTGCAACTGGTGGGCGTTCACATCAGCCGCGCCGACAGCGCCCGCATCTTCGGCGTGGGCATGTTGATGGTGATGACGCCGGGCAATGTGGGCGAATTCCTCAAGAGCTACATGGTGAAGAACGTCACCGGCGCGGCGATGTCGATCACAGCGCCGGTGGTGCTGGCCGAACGCATGACCGACGGCCTGGCCATGTTGATCCTGGCGGGGCTGGGCCTGTTTGCCTTCCACGATCCCACCACGCGGTTGGTGGCGGTGATCGCGCTGCTGGGGATCCTCACGATCATCTTACTGGTGCAGGTGCGCCCGCTGGCGCTGTGGGTGATCGGCATCGGAGAGAAGCTACCGGTGGTCAACCGCTTCGCCCACGGTCTACACGATTTCTACGAGAGCAGCTACCGTCTTTTTCGCCCGCGCAACCTGGTCATCTCGGTGGGGATCGGCGTGATCAGTTGGGTGTGCGAGGGCATCGCCTACTATCTGGTGCTCATCGGCATGGGCGTCACCCCCAACTGGGACGCGCTGCTGATCGCGGTCTTCATCTTCAGCATCAGCACCGTTGTGGGCGCGGTTATCGCCACGCCGGGCGGCCTGGGCGGCACCGAAGGCTCGCTGGTGGCGCTCTCGGGTCAACTGCTCGATCTGGCGCGCACACCCGCCGGCGCCGCCGCACTGCTGATCCGCTTTGCCACGCTCTGGTTCGGCGTCGGCATCGGCATTGTCAGCGTGCTGCTGTGGCCGGAGTTGCTGGCTGGAAAGCAGCAGACAGTAGGCAGCGTTGTGGACACGGATTGAACAGAACACGGATAGTTGTTTCCTTCGATCCGTGTCCACAAAAACCGAAACGACAGAGGACCAACCATGTGGAAAGTCGATCTACACTCGCACACAATCTACAGTCGCGACTGCCTGAGTAAGCCCGAGGCCATCATCGCGCAGGCACGGGCAATTGGGCTGGATAAGCTGGCAATTACCGAACACAACAACCTCGCCGGCGCGCTGCATGTGAAGTCTTTGGCGCCGGATCTGATCATCGTGGGCGAGGAGATCAAAACGACGCACGGCGAGATCATCGCCTATTTCGTCAAGGAACTGGTGCCCAAAGGACTCTCACCCCAGGAGACGATCCGACGGTTGCGCGATCAGGGCGCGGTGATCAGCATCCCCCACCCGCTCGATTCGTTGCGTCACTCGGCGATGGGGCGCGAGAATGTGCTGGCGGTCATCGACCAGGTCGACGCGCTGGAAGTGCGCAACGCCCGCTGTGTGCGCCCGGCAGACAACCTGGCCGCGGCTGAACTGGCTGCGGCCCACGGCAAGCTGTCCACTGCCGGCAGCGATGCCCATACCCTGGCCGAACTGGGGCGCTGTCACATGTTGATGCCCCCCTTCGAAGACAACGCCGACAGCTTCCTGGCCTCACTGGCGCAGGCACAGCCACAGGGCGAAGTCAGCCCATTCTGGCCGCACTTTGCCAGCACCTACGCCAAGTGGCGCAAGCGGCTGCGGCCGGTGAAGTATGCGGGGGTGGAACATAAGGCGTAATCCGTGGTGCGTCGTGTGTGGTGCGTGTACTGGTAGAGTCAGTTGGGCGCGCATTGGCATGTCCCAGCGCAGTGGACGATACACATTAGCAATGTAGAACCTGCTTCCTCCACCGGTACACGCACCACGCACGACGCACCACGTAACAACCCTTTTCGGAGCCAACATGAATCTATTCTTCGGTATCTCACTCAGCCTCACCGCCGCTATATTGCCAACGATCTTCCGCGTTGGCCTTTATTTGGCAGATCGCTACGAACGCGAACCGATATGGCTGGGGATCGTTGTCTTTCTGTGGGGAGCGATTCCTGCGATTGTGGCCAGCTTGATCGGGAACTGGTGATCGGCGCGCCGATGATCAACGCGCCGGGATCGCTGGCCGAAGCCGTGGTAGAATCCGCCATCGTGGCCCCGGTGATCGAGGAGATCGCCAAGGGATTGGCCGTCTTCGCCATCTATCGCTTCTTCCGTCAGGAGTTCGACGGCGTGCTCGATGGCATCACCTACGGCGCGCTGATCGGCTTCGGTTTCGCCATGACCGAGAACTTCCTCTACTTCATCGGCGCGTTCAGCGAAGGTGGTTTCGCCGATCTCACGCTGTTGATCTTCCTGCGGTCGATTGTCTTCGGCCTCAACCACGCCTTCTACACCGGCCTTTTGGGCATCGGTTTGGGCATGGCGCGGCTGAGCCGGACCACGGCGGGCCGCAACCGGTGGATCGTCTTCGGCTTCATTGCCGCCGTGGGGAGCCACGCGCTCCACAACCTGGGCGCCAGCATCGCCGGCGTCAACGGCTTCGGCATCGTTCTTAGTTTGGGGATGGCCGTCCTCGGTGTGGGGATGGTGCTGCTGGCCCTGATGCTCACCTGGCAGCAAGAACTGCGCTGGCTGAGCGAGGAACTGCGCGACGAGGTGGGCGTCCTCCTCACACAGCAGGAATACGAAGCGTTGACCCAGAGCTGGCGACGCTCGGATCTGCTCGATCCCAAACACTACGGCGATCAGGCGCGCCGTATGCAGTTACTCGTGGAAATGGCCTTCCGCAAACACCGTCTGCGCCGGCTGGGGACAGGACGTGAGCCGAAACTGGCCGCGCAGATCGAAGATCTACGTGCGCAGGTCACCGCGCACATTGGGTGATTCGGTTGGCAAACTCGCAAGAGGAAAACTATCTATGAACAGACAAAATCAATCGCATCATCGATTGTTGCGTGCAGTTGCCGTGGGGTTGGCGCTGCTGCTGGCATTGGTGACCGGCGTGGGCAGTGCGCTCCACGCCCAGGGGACAGCGACGCCCACAGCCACCCGCACCGCCACGGTGACCCGCACCGCACCGTCCACAACGACGGCCACAGCCACGGCGACGTCTACCCCGACCCGGTGCGCCACGTCCACGACGACGACAACGACGACACCCACGACGACGACACCCACGACGATCTCCACGCCCGCGGTGACAACCACCGCCACGTTGACCGTCACCGAAGCTGCGCCCGTGGTCCCCGTTACGGTAACGGTGGTGATCACGGTGACCAGTGTGGCCACAACGCCGGTGGACGCCGCTCGCGCCACCCCCACGCCGACACCCACCGCCGGCGCGCCGGTGGTGCAGTTGCTCGACACCGAAGTGCTCACCGGCACGATCCTGGCCAACCGCACCGAGGTGACAACCACCTTCTTCCTTGAAGGACGCCTGTACGAGCTGCCGCCGCTGCGCTCCACCAGCGCCGTGCTCCAACGGCCGCTCACGGTGCTCACCCTCTACAACTGTGAGGCCGCCGACGTCGCCAACGAGGCGTGTTTCTGGGATCCCTACCCCGTGCGCCAGGATGGCTTCTACGAAATCGTCAACGGCGCCGAGATCGACGCGCCGCTCAGCCTGATCCTGCAAGAAGCAGCGCCGCCGCCCGACGATCAGATCTGGCTGCAGAATCGCACGGGTCACCTCGAACGTTTCCTCTATTCGGGAGATCTGTACGAATTGGGCAACAGCGGCGTCCTCGAACTGACGCTGAGCGAAACCAGCCAAACCGGCGTCGCCATCGGCGATGTCTACCTGCGCCGCTGCCTCGGCCTTGAGGATCGCGCCGTGTGCGAATGGCTGCCCAATCAGGTGGTGGGCGGCATCTACTACGCGCTCATCGACGAGACCGTGCCTGGTGTGCTGCCCAACAGCGCCGTCACCAACATACGGCTCGATCTGGTGCTGGGCGAAGAGCGGCTGGCGGCTCTGGCTACACCCACTCCGTTGCCCACCTTCACGCCGACGCCCACCGAACCACCGCCCACCCCTGATCCGGTAGAGGCTGCTGCGGCGGAAGGCGCTGTCCTTTGCCAGGCGCAGGTGCCGCGGCTCAACGTGCGCGGTGGTCCTGGCGTCGAGTACCTCGTCGTCGCCCAGATCAATCAGGAAGACGACGAAGGACGTTTCCGCGCCGTTGGGCGCAACAGTGCAGGCGACTGGCTGGCCGTAGATCCCAGCGTGGCCGACGGCGGCTGGGTGATCAACACGCCGCAGTTCGTCATCTGCGCCGATGCCACCGACGGGCTGGCCGTGACCCCGGTCACCGACGGACGCCTGGCCGAGCCGACACCGACACCGGAGCCGGTGGTGGACGCAGACATCCCCGCCGAAGGTGACGAGGCCGACGCCGATGCCACAGACGAAAACGCCGACGCCGCGCCCGCCATCCCGCCTGGGCAAGCATTGCTCATCGCCACCAATGCCTTCGATCACGACATTCGTTTCACACTGTCGGCCAGCGAACACGGCCTGCCCGAAGGATCGCCGTCGGAATACGACCTGAAACCGGGTGAGAGCGTGCAGTTCATGATCCGCGCCGGGCGCGTGCAGTTCTCGGCCAGTACGGCCTTCCGCGGCGGCTCTGGCAACGACGAATTCCTGCTCGAAGAAGGAAGGGCGCGCGAACTCTTCCTGCGCTTCAACCCTTCAGAGAACGATCCCAACCGCTGGGAACTGGCCTGGTGGTAACCCAACGTGACTCTGGTATCCGTGTTTCCGCCAATCTGTGTCCACAATTTCAGATTCCGGAACGCAGGGGGCGCATGAACAAACAGGAAGAAACCACGTGGCAGGCAGCCAACCTGGCCCGCATCGAGGAGCGACTGGCCGATGTACGCAAGCAAGAAGACGACACCCTGTTCACCGAGTGGTGGGCCGGCCACTTCGTGGTGTTGACCAAGGTGGACGGTCACCTGCGGCTGTGGTTGATGGAGGAAGAGGCGGCCAACACCACCTGGGTGCAGAGCATCCTCGATCTCTACGATCCGCTGCACCTGGTCTTCGGCTACACGCAGGCGATGCTGCTGGCGTTGGCGTGGCAGCCGGCGCCGCGCCGCGTCTTTGTGAGCGGATTGGGCGGTGGATCGCTGCCGTTGGTGATGCACCATCACTTCCCCCACGTGGTGCTCGACTGTGTGGAGATCTCGCCCGCGGTGGTGGAAGCTGCCACACAGCACATGCCACTGCCACAGGACGAGCGCATGACGATCGCTGTGGCCGACGCCGCTGATTTCCTGGCCGCACAGCCGCCGCAGACCTACGATCTGCTCTTGCTCGATCTTTTCACCGACGGCGGCAAGACGCCCGGTCACCTCACCGAGCGGGCCTTCTTCCAGCACTGTCACGATTGCTTGACGGCGGGCGGCGCGCTGGCCATGAACCTGTGCAGCCAGGCCCAAGGGCACGCGGACAGGCTGCAACGCGTCCGCGATGTCTTTGAAGATGTCCACATCTGCCAGGTCCACGGCGGCGTCGATGTCGTCCTCGCTGCCAAGGGGCAGCGCCTGAGCCGGTTTGAGATCCTGCATCACTGTGTTGAGGTGCAGCGTCGTCGGCAGTTCCATTTTCGGCTGCCCGATTGGGTAAAAAATATATGAACACCAGTTTGATCCGCAACCTCTCTCGCCAGTGGGGACTCGTCCGCTCGTTGATCATTTACTACGCGCAGCCGTGGCAGCGCGTGCAGGCGCGCCGCTTCTACACCCGCTACATCCGCCGCGGCGATCTCTGCTTCGATGTGGGCGCACGTGGGCAGCCGACTCAGCCTGTGGGCGGGGATGGGCGCGCGTGGTGGCGTTGGAGCCGCTGCCCCACTGCATGGCGCTGCTGCGGCGGCTGTACGGCGGCAGACCCAACGTGGTTCTCGTGGAAGCGGCGGCGGGGACGGAGCCGGGCACGCCACCATCCACCTTGATCCCACCAACCCCACCATCGCCACGCTCTCGCAGCGGTGGATCGCCGCCGTGCAGCGCCGCGCCGACTTCGCCCACGTCACCTGGGACGAGGCCATCGACGTCCCTGTGATCACGCTGGACAGCCTCATCGCGCAGCATGGCGTCCCCGTCTTCTGCAAGATCGACGTGGAAGGCTTCGAGCACGCCGTGTTGCAAGGGCTCTCGCAGCCGATCCCCATGCTTTCGCTGGAGTACACGCCCGCCGACATCCCGTCTTCGTTGGCCTGTATCGACCGGCTATGCGGGAATTGGGTGACTACGCCTTCAATTGGTCCACGGGCGAGGGCAGCACTTGCACGAGACGCAGTGGTTGTCCGCTGCCGAGATGCGCGCCATCCTCGAAAAGATGCACATGGACGATCCTTCGGGCGATTTCTACGCACGGTTGCGGACGTAGGCCACCAAGGCTCAATCCCCCAATCCGCCAATCATCTTGACCTTGCGCCCACTCCATTGCATAATCGATGCGTTGCTTCCATTCGCCGCAAAAGCCCGTTTCAGCGCAAGAAAGACCCAATTTCGATGGCCCAATCGCAGGACGATTCGTCCCACCGACCCGACGCCGATAGGTCGTCTGCTTCTTCTGCCGCGTCAAACGCCGGCGAGGATGGTTACCTGGCTCGTTTGAATCTCGCCGAAGATGCCAGCGCGCCCCGCCCTCCGTTTGGGCCGCCCAATCCAGTAGACGATCCACCAGGAAAGGGCGCGGTGTTGCGCTCGCGCCGACGCACTTCGGAACGCTCCAAATCGCAGGCGCCACAGGTGCTGATCCTGGGCTTCGCCTTGATGATCGGGATCGGGACGCTGCTGCTGCGGTTACCGGCGGCTTCGGCCACCGGCGAACCCATCGGCTGGATCGAAGCGCTGTTCACATCGACCAGCGCCATCACCGTCACTGGGTTGGTGGTGTTGAACACCGCCACCGATTTTTCGTTCTTTGGGCAGGTGGTGATCCTGATCCTGCTCCAGATCGGCGGCGTCGGTTTCATCTCGTTCAGTGTGCTACTCTTTCGGCTGATCGGGCGGCGCGTCACGCTCAACGAGCGCTTCATCGTGCAGCAGACGATGGGGATGCAGGGCAGCGGCGGCGCAGTGGAACTGGCGATCTTCGTGCTTGGCATCACCATCACCTTGGAGTTGATCGGCGCCTTCCTGCTATGGCTGCGCTGGCGAACCCTGCTGCCAGACGATCAGGCCATCTGGTATGCGCTTTTCCACGCCATCAGCAGCTACTGCAACGCCGGTTTCGATCTCTTTTCGGGGACCGAACATGGCGTCCTCTTTGGCTTTGGGGCCGACGTCTACACGCTGGCGGTGATGGCCATCCTGATTCTGCTGGGCGGCTTCGGCATCGCCATCCACTACGACGTAGGCACCTATCTACGCGGCAGCAAGACACTCTCGCTGAACACACGCATCAACCTACTGCTGACAGTGGTGCTCACGGTGATCGGCGTGGCTGTGATGATGATGGATCGCAAGATGTACAGCGATGTGCTGGCGCATCTCTCCTGGCTGGAGCAGTTCGCGGTGAGCACCTTCACCATCATCTCGTCGCGCACAGCCGGCTTGACCATCCTGCCGCTGGAAAATCTGAGCGAGTCGACGCAGTTGATCATCCTGCTGTGGATGTTCATCGGCGGCGCGCCGGCCAGCATGGCGGGCGGCATCAGCACCAGCACGCTGGGCGTGATGATCATCGCCGTCATCGCCACCGCCAAAGGACGCAGCGCCGCCGTCGGTTTCGAGCGCACACTCCCTGCCGAAACCATCGCCAAAGCCGTGGCCATCATGACGGTGAGCACCCTCTTGGTAACACTGGTGACGCTCACCCTGGCCCTCACGCGTGACGGGGGCATCTTCCGCGAAGGGTTCGAGGTGGTGAGTGCCTTCGCCAACGCCGGTTACTCGCTGGCATTCACCAGTGAACTCGACACCTTTGGCCGGCTGCTCATCGCCTTCACCATGTTCTGGGGACGGCTCGGACCGCTGACGATTGTGGTGGCCCTGGCCGAAAGTGAGCAGCCCAGCCTGGTCAACTACCCCGAAGAGCCGGTGATTCTGGGCTAGTGATTGGGGACTGGGGATTGGGCTTGTCCCTTCGTGGCCGAAAGGACAAGCCCAATCCCCAGTCCCCAATCACCAAAACACGAAAGGACACAAGCCGCATGTCAACTGCCCCGCTGCCGGTGGTGCAGAGCATCCCCCACGGTGGGCTGGCCGTGCCGGAAGAAGTCGACGGTCGTCTGGCCATCAGCGATGTGACCATCTACAACGAATGCGATCTCTGGGTGGATCAGCTATTCGATTTCGATCACGCTGATCTGGCCACGCTGCGCCCGCAGGGGCAGGCACCCGCGACGCTGGGCAAGGCCCACCTGCCCATCGCCCGCGTCCTCATCGACGGCAACCGCCCGCCCGATTCGCTGGACAACCCCGACGGCGTGGTGAAGACACAAACCAGCTACGGCGATCCCATCTACCGCGATCCCATCGACCGGGCCATGCAGGTTCAACTGCGCAACCGCTACTGGCAGCCCTTCCACGATGAAGTCGACACGCTGTTGCGCGCCAACGCCGGGCGCACACTGCTTTTTCTCGATTGTCACAACATGGCGCAGCGCGGACCCACCGCCTACCTCGATCCCGGCAAGGTGCGCCCCGCCATCTGCATCGCCAACTTCGGCGACGCCAACGGCGAAGCCACTGGGGATCGTCCACTCAGCGCGCCGGCCTGGTTCGCTCGCGAAGCCGAGCGGATCGCCCAATCGCTCTTCGCCGACCTGCCGCTGCTGGAACCAAACCCTGAACCCACACCGGTGGCCGCGCTCAACCTGCCCTATGGCGGCGGCTACATCCTGCACAAATACGTCGACGACGCCTACCAGCGCGCTCTGGGCGTGGATCAACGCTACGTGGGGCTGATGGTGGAGATGAATCGCGGCCTGTTTGTGGGCAATCAGCGCACCGACACGCCCATCAGCCCGCCCAACCAGGCGCGGATCGCGGCTGTGCGCCTGCGCCTCTACAAGTGGTTGACGGCTGTCGTCGCCCTCCTCGAAGAACGCGCTGCGCAGGGCGACATCTGGGCCGGGGATGCCGCCTGATGGTCGATCAACCACAAGATTGGCTGTCCTTTGCCGCGGACATCGCCGTGGATATCGCCGTGGAAGCCGGAGAAATCGAGAAACGCTACTTCCGCCGCAGCCACGCTCGCCGCAAGGCCGACGGCACGCTGATCACCGAGGCCGACGAACAGGCCAACGCCTTCATCGTAGCGCAACTGCGCCGACAGTTTCCCGATCACGCCATCCTCAGCGAAGAAGGCGATACCGTCTACGATCCGTCGAAGCAGTACACATGGGTGGTCGATCCACTGGACGGCACCACGAATTTCGCGCGCGGACTGGTGATCTGGGGCGTCTCCATCGGTCTGCTGGCCGACGGCGCTCCCGTGCTCGGCGTGCTGCATTTCCCCTTGCTCCACGAAACGTACCGGGCTATCGCCGGCGGCACCGCGTTCTGCAACGACGAGCTACTCGAACTCGACGCAGAGACCGTCATCGACAACCAGCAGATCCTGACGCTCTGCACGCGCAGCCGTCGCCGCTTTCACATCGACACACCGCTGAAGACGCGCATGTTGGGCAGCGCAGCCTACCACTTGCTCACCGTCGCCACCGGTGCAGCCCTGGCCGGCATCGAGTCGACGCCGAAAGTGTGGGATCTGGCCGCCGCGTACGTCGTCCTTACGGCAGCCGGCGGCGTGGCCGCCCACACCGACGGCACGCCCATCTTTCCCCTGTCACCTGTCCACGAAGACTATGTGGCGAAGTCGAAACCCGTCCTTGCGGCCGGATCGCAGCGTCTCTTTGAACAACTACAGCAAAACATCCAACCCATCTCTGGATAGAAACTGGCCGTTTTTGTCAAAAGCTGCGTTTTCAGACAGAATGAAAGCAGTTCAATTGCCCCTGCCCGTGGCTACACGAACAAGTGCGACCACGATTCTTTGGAAAGGACTTTGCGGAGCATGGAAGAAGAGGGTAGAAGTTCTCGTCATCGGCGCCGGCGTCAGCGGCCTCATTGCCGCCTGTAAGCTGAGCGAGGCCGGCCGCGACGTGCTCGTTGTCGACAAAGGTCGTAGTGTGGGCGGGCGCATGGCCACCCGCCGGATCGGCCAGGGCATCGCCGATCACGGCGCACAGTACTTCACCGCCCGTTCCCAAGAGTTCGAGCAGCAGATCGACCGCTGGATCGACGAAGGGTTGGTCTACCTGTGGGCGATGGGCTTCAGCACAGGCAGCCTCACAGCCAACGACAAGTCGGGCCATCCTCGCTATGCGGTACGCGGCGGCATGAACCAACTTACCAAGCACATGGCCCACGGTCTGAACGTGGAAGTTAATGTGCAGATCGAGCGAATCACCCTGGCCGATGGGCTGTGGCGCGCTGAAAGTGAAGACAAACGCTACATCGCCGATGCGCTTGTCCTCACGCCGCCGGTCCCCCAATCGTTGGCGCTACTCGACGCCGGTGACGTGAAGCTGGCAGATCCGGACAGGGCCGCATTGGACGGCATCAGCTGCGCCGTGCATCGTGGGCATGTTCCGCTTCGAGGGCGAGTTGACGATCCCTGCACCGGGCGCCATCCAACGCCCGGCCAACACCATCCCCTGGATCGCCGACAACCAGCAGAAGGGCATTTCGCCCAACGAAAAGTTGATCACGTTGCAAGCTGATCCCGACTACAGCCGCCGCTACTGGGACGCGCCCGAGGTCGAGATCCTGGAAACCATGAGCGGCTACTTGCAGGCGTACATGTTGCCCGACACACGGCTGGTGGAATCGCAGATCAAACGCTGGCGCTATTCTTTCCCCGAATCGCTTTACAAAGAATCGACGCTGCTGGCCGCATCGCTGCCGGCCCTGGCCTTCGGCGGCGACGCCTTCGGCGGTCCGCGTGTAGAGGGCGCCTACCTTTCCGGCCTGGCCATCGCTAAAGCCATCGCCCGTTCGTTGCCCAGCAACAGCTAACATCGGCCAACAAACCAATGCTTTCAATGCGGGAAGCCGGCGGCTTCCCGCATTCCGTTCCCCCCACACAAAGGTGACCATCCATGCCAGATTCTACAACCCCTACCATCGTCGTCATGCACGGTGATCAGACAGGCGAAGAACTGCTCGTAGACGCGCTGCGCGTGCTCGATCCCGAGGTGACACGCGCACAGATCGCCCTGGAACACTACGATCTCGGCCTGGCAGAGCGACGCAGAACCGACAATCAGGTTGTCCTTGATGCGGCGGCGGCCATGAAACGCACCGGCTACGGCCTCAAAGCCGCCACCATCACGCCCGAACAAAGCGACGATGTGGGCAGCCCCAACGCCATCTTGCGCCGCGAAGTGGATGGCAAAGTCATCGTGCGCACAGGACGGCGCATCCCCGGCGTGCGCCCGGTGGGTGGCGTCTTCGCGCCCATCACCGTGGTGCGCATGGCCGTGGACGACGCCTACGGCGCTGAAGAATGGCGCACAGACGAAAACGGCGAAGAATGGGCCTTCCGCACCGAAAAGATCAGCCGCAGCACCTGCCATGCTGTGGCCGAATATAGCTTCTACCGCGCCGCGCGCATGGACGCAAAAGTGTTCGGCGGGCCGAAATTCACCGTGTCGCCGGTGTACGAAGGCATGCTCAAAGAAGAGATGGACGCCGCGGCCAAACGCTACCCGCAGGTGCGCTACGAACCGCAACTGATCGACGCCACCTACGCGCTGCTCCTGGTGCAGGACGGCGACAGCCTGGTGATCCCTACACTCAACCGCGACGGCGACTGCATGAGCGATCTGGTGTTGCAGATGTTCGGCACCATCGCCGGGGCCGAGTCGTTGTTGCTCTCGTTCGACGCTGATTTCCACGTCAACACGATCATGGCCGAGGCACCCCACGGCACCGCCCCCTCGCTGCAAGGCAAGAACATCGCCAACCCCATGGCCATGATCCTGGCCTGTGCGGCGCTGCTCAAGCAGATCGAGAGTACCGAGACGGATCTGGCGGCGCGCGCCATCCGCGAGGCGTTGATGGAAGCCGTCCACGACGGCGTGCGCACGCCCGACATCGGCGGCCACGCATCCACCAGCGAATTCACCAACGACGTCATCGCGCACGCAGCGCAAGCTGGACATTTGGGCCACGCTGGGAAGCTGAACGTGAATCATTGTTTCTGTGGTTTCTCCTACGCAAAAACCCGCATTACCGCGGATTAACGATAGGACTTTCTTGCAGCATTATGATAAGGGCAATTTGTAGCCTACTTTGATGCCTGCCTTATGCCAAAGTATATCTACATATACAAAAACTGATTCGAGTCAGATCCATCGATTTTTGTACGAATCTCTGTTGCGTGCTGTGAACCCTGAAGAAGGGATCTGACAATGCCCTTGTCGCTCGATGCTACATCGCATATCTTGATTGTGGACGATGAACCGTTGCACCGTCGGCTCATCAGTCTTATGCTTATCGCGCCGGCTACACAGTGGAAACCGCCCAAAACGGGCGGGAAGCGCTGGTTAAAATTCGCATGAATCGCCCCGCCACCATCATCCTCGATCTGGAGATGCCCGAGCTATCGGGGCTGGATCTCCTGGCAAAGATGGCCGAAGATCCTATGCTGACCACCATCCCCACCATCGTCGTCAGCGCCAACGCCGACAAACCTGAAGCACGCAAAGCTCTAGCCCACTACTACACATTTGTCGACGTCATCCAGAAGCCTTTCCTGCAAATGCACCTGCTAGAACGTGTTCGGCAGGCTCAGCAGCCAAAGCGGGTAGAGCGCAACGGTTTCAGTCATCGCAAAGACGAGCTTTGAGACACAAGGCGCAATTTCCCGGCCCATTTCCCCCACTTCGTTCTAGACCCCCAAACAATCCACGCGTTCGGATGATCGCTGCGACACAGGTATAATGGAACCTCGCACGGCGCAGTTGACAGCAACAGGAGCAGGCGCGTGAAACAGCAACAGAGTAGCGGACGAACGTCACGCAAGCCCGGCGGCAGCCCCACCGCCGACTATGCCGGGCTGAAACGGCGATTGACGGCCTTCGCCTACGACTACATCTTGATCGCCATCTATATCGGCATTCTTGCCAGCATCGGCATCGCCGTTTACCTGAACTATGGGATCGTGGAACCGCTGTTCGGCAATCCGGTATCCAGCGATGTCAGCGCATTTGTGTTGCTGATCCTGCCGGTGATCCTCTACTTCACCTGGCAAGAGGGTTCTACGCGGGCGAGCACTTGGGGGAAACGCCGCGTTGGACTGCGTGTGTCCGCAGCAGACGGCAGGCCGATTGGCTATGGGCAGGCGTTTATGCGGTCGCTGTTGAAGCTGTTGCCCTGGCAGATCGGGCACACCGCGGTTTTTCAGTTGATCAATGCCGGGGATGCTGTACCGCTGTGGGTCTACTTGCTCTTTGTCGCGGCGTACGGCCTCGCCATTGTCTACCTGGTGGCGCTATGGCGACGCCCCGATCATCGCACACCCTACGATGTGATCGCCGGAACGGCTGTAATCCAGCCCATCGACGCCCCACCTAGCCCAGACACAAATCACCCTTCGGAGAGAAAGCGATGACCCAATCACCTGCTTTGCGCACGGATCACCTCGTTTACGCTGTCCCCGATCTGGCCGACGCTGTGGCGCAGATCGAACGCGAGTGGGGTGTACGCCCTGCAATGGGCGGCAAGCATCCCACCGGCACGCACAACGCCCTGCTGGCGTTGGGGCCGCATACCTACCTCGAAGTGATCGCCCAAGATCCCGAGCAACCCCATGCACAAGGACAATCCTTCGGGCTGTCCACGCCGCCGACGGCGCCAACACTGGTGACCTGGGCCGTTGCCACCACGAACCTCGATGCCACCATCGACCAGGCGCGCGCGGACGGCTACGATCCCGGCGCAACCATGAACGGCGCGCGCAGCCGCCCCGACGGCGTGCAGTTGGCGTGGCGTTCCACGCGCATCGCGTCCTGGCCGCCGCCCGGCGACGGCGTCGTCCCCTTCCTGATTGAGTGGGGCGCAGGCACACCGCACCCTGCCGGCGATTCACCCCAGGGCTGTCATCTTGTCTCCTTACGCGCCGAACACCCGACGCCACAGAACGTCGCCGCCATGCTGCGGGCGCTGGGCCTCGACATCGCAGTGACAGAAGGCAGCGCTCCTGCACTCATCGCATCAATTGAAACACCGTTGGGGATGATTGAGGTGAAGTGAGTCGTGATTGGTGAGTCGTGATTGGGGATTGGGGCCACTCGATGTGTACAAACTTGAAGGGCAACTCGCACCGAATCACCAGATCGGGTGCCAGTTCAGCCACTTGTCAGAGACCCCGATCACCAATCACGACTCACCAATCACCCCCTAAAACGTCAGTTTCTTGAACCCTTCCGCGTAGGTGAACCCTGCCGTCGCTTCCCCGCCTTCTTCGGCGACTTTGCGTGTGCGTTCGCGCAGGCGCTCGTCGATTTGGCTCGATCTTCGCCCACCTGGCTCACGTGACAGGCCAACGCGTCGATGCGTTTGCCGATGGTCGAGGTGATGTCTTCGTAGTGATCGACATGATCCGTCCAGAATAGATAGGCTTCTTTGACGCGCCACGGCTCTTCGCCATTGGTCAACTGCTCGGGGAAGATGTTCCACTCGCGGGCGGCCCAGAGTGCGTCCAGCGCGGCCTGGCCCGCGGCGCGGTGATCGGGCGCAAGCTGGTACAGTCGCCAAGGATCGATGGCGAAGACGATGTGCGGCTTGTGGCGGCGGATGATCTCGGCCAGTTGGCGGCGCAGGAACATACTATTTTCCAGCAGTCCATCGGGATGGCGCAGGAAGATGACATGCGCTACGCCCAGGGCCTGATTGGCGGCGCGCTGTTCGTGTTCGCGGCGGTCGGCCAGTTTGTCGGGGCGCAGTGTGTGATCGTGGCTACCCTTGTCGCCGCTGGTGAGCAGCAGCAGGGTGATCTCCTTGCCCTGTTCGGCCATCTTGGCAATCGTGCCGCCGCAGCCGAATTCCATGTCGTCGGGGTGGGCTGCGATGACCATCACCCGGCTGAGTACCTGGGTTTCTTCTGTCATAATGTCTCCTTTGGGGGAAAGCAGAAAGCATGATGAATGAAGAAAGGGGAGACTTTGCCCTTTCTTCATCCATCATGCTTCGTTCATCATTCTTCATTCATTTTACGAGTGACCAGCGAGGCTTGCAGTCGCGGTTGACGTAGGAGCGAGGATACTTGCCGTCGGCCATTTGGATCACCATCTCTACCGAGAGGCGCCAGGTGGCTTCCACCGATTCATCGGAGACGCCGGCGGTGTGCGGCGTAACGACGATATTGTCCAGTTGGAAGAGTGGGTTGTCGGCAGGGCTAGGCTCCTGCTCAAAGACATCGAGGCCGGCGCCGGTGATCCAACCTTCGGTGAGGGCGCGGTAGAGGGCGGCCTCGTCGATGATCGGTCCGCGAGCGGTGTTGATGAGGATGGCAGACTGCTTCATCAGCTTAAATTCGCGTTCGCCGAAGAGGTGATGCGTCTCCGCGGTCAACGGCGTGTGGATCGACACGACATCGGATTGTGAAAGCACCTCGTCGAGGGAGGCGGATTGGGCGTTGTACTGAGCCAGGGTGTCGGCATCAACGTAGGGATCGAAGACCAGCACCTTGAGATCAAAGCCACTGAGTTTGCGCGCCAACTGCCGCGGGATGTGTCCAAACCCCAGCAGACCGAGGGTGCGGCCGGCCAGGTGCCACTCGGGCAATGCCTTGCCGCGCTGTGACCAATCACCGTTGCGCGTGATGTGATCCTGGGCCACGATGCGCCGCCCCACAGCGAAGATCAGCGAGATGGTGTGATCCGAAACAGGGCCGTTGTGGGCCAGGGGCGTGTTGCACACCAACATGCCGCGCGCTGTGGCCGCGTCGACATCAATAACGTCTACACCGCTGCCGGAGCGGATGATGGCGCCGCACTTGGGCAGCAGATCGAGATTTTCGCCGCGGGCGAGGCGATTGCCCCCGTAGATCCAGAGCACATCGGCGTCGCCGGCGACACGTTTCAGATCATCCACAGTGGCGCAGGGTTCAAAGACGTAGTCGATATCGGCAGCAGCCAGTTCACCAGGCGCCCAGTCCGGCACCTGTTCGGGCGTCTTATCGATGAGAGCCACCTTGAAGCGTCCCATATGCAGTTTTTCTCCTCTTCGTGCTGTAGGCTAGTGGGGAACTGTAGCGGTTTACAACGCACCGCGATGTGCAAACGCACCTTTCTAACAATGCCACTTTCCATGCGATTAGACAAGATAGCAACCAGGGGTATACAGAAACAAAACGGCGCCTGTGGATCACACAGGCGCCGTTTATCGATCAGCGAGCTTCGATGCGTTTAGCGCATTCTAGCGCGCACAAAGATAGCAGCAGCGGCGACAAAGACGAAGCCGGCCAACAGCGGCAACCAGGGAGTACCGGGCATCGAAGCGCCGGTCTCGGGCAGCACTGGCGGCGGCTCAGGCGTTGCGGTGGCAGCCGGCACATCGGTGGGCGACACAGCGGTGGGCGGCACAGCGGTAGGCGGCGGCGCCGGTGTGTTGGTCGCGGTCGGCTGGTTTGTGGGTGGCGGCGCCGGCGTATTTGTCGAGGGCGGTACAGGCGTGTTTGTGGGCGGCACAGGTGTGTCGGTCGGCGGTACAGGTGTATCCGTCGGCGGCACGGGCGTGTTCGTCGGCGGCACCGGTGTATTCGTCGGTGGGACCGGCGTATTTGTCGGTGGCACCGGTGTGTTCGTGGCAGGCTCACCAGTAGGCGTAATCACCAAGAGATCAGGCGCAGCAGAGGCAATCTGCGGCCCTACCAGTAGCAGGCCCAGCAGAGCAATAGCGGCAAACATGAACAGAAAGCGGCGAGACGGATGATTCATTGCATCTCTCCTGTCTGACGATGGACGTTTCGGTGGATGAAGGTGGCAGGGCTTACGACAACACACAAATCATTTGCACATAGTATCAGCACTCCATGTAATTGACAAATGACTTTTTCATTACAATTCCACCTGTGTTCCAAGCTCAACCACACGGTCGGCAGGCAGCCCGAAGAAATCGGTGGCGCTGCGTGAGTTTCTGCTCATCAAGCTAAAAAGACGTTCGCGCCAGATTGCCATGCCCGGGCGGCTGGTGGCATAGAGCCGCTCACGCCCAAGGAAGTAGGTGATCTTGTCCAGATCCAGATCAAGCCCGTGTTGGTGTACCACGGCCAGATCGCGCTGAATGTTGGGCGTCTCCATGAAGCCATACGAGAGGACAACCTGTGAGAAGCCTGTACCCAGCCGGTTCACACTCACCCTTTCGCCGCGGGGTACGAAGGGTTGCTCCAGCGTACGCACCGAAAGCAGGATCACCAGTTCATGGAGCACGCGGTTGTGACGCAGGTTGCGCAGCAACGCAGGCGGCGTCATGGCCGGATCACTGTACATGAAGACGGCTGTGCCGGGGACACGCGCCACGTCTTCGGCGTCGATCTGCTCGGTGAAGTCGCGGAAAGGCACCGCGCCGGCGCGTAGACGTTCAGCCAGGATCTGCCGACCGCGCTTCCAGGTGGTCATCAGCGTGAAGACGAAGGCGCCCACCACCAGCGGGAACCAACCGCCGGCCGGGATCTTCAACAGATTCGCCCCCCAGAAAGCCAGATCGATGACCAGGAAGAAGCCCGATAGCGCCAGCGCCACCCCAACCGGCCACTTCCAACGTTCGGTCTGCACCACAAAAAGTAGAATGGTGGTGACAACCATCGTCGTGGTGACGGCCACACCGTAGGCAGCCGCCAGGTTGCTGGAACGGCGGAAGGCCAGTACCAGCGCCACACAAGCGATCATCAGGATCCAGTTGACGGTTGGGATGTAAATCTGCCCGAACTGCGTATGCGATGTGTGTCGAATTTCCAGGCGAGGCAGGTAGCCCAACTGCACAGACTGCATCGCCAGCGAAAACGCGCCGGTGATCAGCGCCTGTGACGCGATCACCGTGGCCGATGTGGCGATCAGCACCACCGGGTAAAGCGCCCAGGCCGGCGCCATGCGGTAGAAGGGATTGACCACGGCTTCCGGCTGATCCAACAGCAGCGCGCCTTGGCCAAAATAGTTGAGCACCAGGCAGGGCAGCACCAGCGAAAGCCAGGCCAACCGAATCGGCGACTTGCCGAAGTGCCCCATGTCGGCGTATAGCGCCTCGCCCCCCGTCACCACCAGAAAGACGGACCCCAACACGGCAAATCCTTTGAAGCCGTTGCGCCCGAAGAACTCCAGCCCCAACAGCGGATTGACAGCGACCAGCACGTCGGGCCGCTGCACGATCCAGCGGATCCCCAGCAGCGCCAGGACCACGAACCAGATCAGGGTCAACGGGCCAAAGACCTGCCCCACTTTCTCGGTGCCGCTGCTCTGAAACAGAAACAATGCCACCAAAATCACGATGGTGATGGGGATGACGTACGGTGTGAACAGCGGCGTAGCCACCTCCAGCCCTTCCACTGCGGAAAGGACCGAGATCGCGGGCGTGATCATGCCGTCTCCGTAGAGCAGCGCGGTGCCAAACAGGCCCAGCAAGATCAACAACCATCGCCGACTAAAGCGACGTACACCGTTTTGTGGCGCCACCAGCGCGGTCAGCGCCAGGATACCGCCTTCGCCGCGGTTGTCGGCGCGCATGACGAAGAGCAGATACTTCAGCGTAATCACAATGATGAGCGACCAGAAGATCAACGAGAGAATGCCCAGCACATTCTGCGCGGTGACGGCCAAACCATATTCCTCGTGGAACGACTCGCGAAACGCGTAGAGCGGGCTGGTGCCGATGTCACCGTAAACGACGCCCAGCGCGCCCAACGCCAATAGAAACAGCGCCTTGCCGCGCGGATCATTGGGTGTGCGGCCATGCGGACCAGCACCATTTGTAGGATCCGAAGCAGACGAAATGGGGGAATGCATTCGTTTTGCCTTGTCTAGAGAGATAAACACAGTATGTCGGTGGGTCAACAGATCAATGTTAGCAGATACAGCCTCGACATGCACGCGCGATTCGTGGATCGGGTGTGATTCAAGTTGGGGTTGGGGGCAGGCCAAGTGCCGGGGACTTATCGCGACAGCGAGACAGGGTTTTCGCTCTTGTCGCCACGTCCATCGTGAAGTCCCCGGCATTTTCGCCCGGAATGAAATACACTCACGAACCATCCAACGAACCATCGTGCGGTTGACAACCTATAGATTGGTAGGTTAGAATCAGATTGTCCACAATTTGTCCATATGATGTATACTTGATGGGCAAAAACAGTTGAATGCAGGGCGAAAATATGGACAAGCGTAGCGCATATCAGCGAGGCGCAATATCGAGTACGAGTCGAAGTCACAGAGTTGAGTAACGACATTGACTTACAGTGATCATCGAGGAGAAAAACATGGCTGTAAGCACCAGGCAGCAAACCAGTGCAACCGATAAGCAATCTGATCGATGCGGCAACGACATGTTGGCGCTGTGGGGTGGCATTGCCTTCAGTGCGCTCTTCACCGGCCTGATCTGGCTGTTGGGTGGTCGGCTGGACAGCATCCAACTGCTGCCCGACACCGGCATGACCTGGTACTACTGGAAATTGCCCGAACCCACGTTCTGGAGCAACGCCACGGCCTGGGGTTTCTACCTGGCGCATCAGATCGCGATTTGGGGATTGATCTATTACGCCCAGTCGGTGAAGAAACACCGCTACACCAATGGGCTGCACAAGGTCAACGTGCTGGCGCTGGCGGCGAATGCCTTCTTCATCACCCTGCATCTGGTACAGACCCACATCTGGTACGACGGCCTGGCCCAGGATGTGTCGATCTTCTCCTCACAGGGGTCGGTGATCGTGCTGCTGGTGTGGGTGCTGCTCATGGAGAACAACCGCCGTGGCCTCGTCTTCGGCAAGAAAGCGCCCATTTCCAAAGGGTGATCCGCTTTGCCAGGGAATACCACGGCTACTTTTTCGCCTGGGCTACCATCTACACCTTCTGGTATCATCCCATGGTGAGCACATCGGGTCACCTGCTTGGTGTCTTCTACACCTTCCTGCTCATGTTGCAGGGCAGCCTGTTTTACACCCGCGCCCACGTCAATCGCTGGTGGACGTTCGCACTGGAATTCCTGGTGCTGATCCACGGCACGATGGTGGCGGTGATGCAGGGCAACGGCATCTGGCCTATGTTCTTCTTCGGCTTCGGCGGCATCTTTGTGATCACACAGATGCACGGGCTGGGGCTGTCGTTGCGTGTCCGCTCGGTGCTGTTGGCGATCTACGCCGGGTTGGCGTTGCTCATCTACAGCGACCGCGGCTGGGCGCAGATGAACGAGATCATCCGCATCCCGATGATCGATTACCTGGCCGTCGTCGTGTTGGCGGGGCTCTTCTGGGTTGGCCTGAAGATCACGGGGAAAGTCCGGTCCCGTTTGCAGGCAGTCCGTGTCTAGCCTGCGCTTATGATATACTGATGCCCAATCTTCGTCGGCCTCCCCGTTGGGTAGCATAGCGCCTATCCCATCACCAGATATAAGGTAGGCATATGGGCATATCAGCAGATATCGCTATTATTATCGTTGCGTCTTTACTGGGTGGCATGTTGGCGCAACGTCTTCACCAACCGCTGATCCTCGGATACATACTGGCAGGTGTCCTTGTGGGGCCTGCCAGTGGCGGTTTCCTCGTCCAAGACGCACACGAAATCGAACTGCTCGCCGAAATCGGTGTGGCCCTATTGCTCTTTGCATTGGGTATCGAATTCTCCCTCAAAGAACTACAGCCCGTCCGCAATATTGCACTAATCGGCACGCCAATCCAAATGCTGTTGACGATGGGATTGGGCATTGCAATCGGCGCCTGGCTGGAGTGGGATTGGATCCGCGCCATCTGGTTCGGTGCGCTGATTTCGCTCTCCAGCACCATGGTCCTCCTCAAGACGCTGATGAGCCAAGGCCGCCTGGGCACGCTTTCCAGTCGCGTGATGATCGGCATGCTGATCGTGCAGGATCTGGCAGTTGTGCCGTTGATGATCATCCTGCCGGAGATGAACAACCTAGAAAGCGGCATCGTGAACCTGGGCTTTGCGGCGGTGAAGGCAGTGATCTTCCTGGTCGGCATGGTCTTCTTGGGTACACGTGTGATACCGGCATTGATGCGCATTGTGGCGCGGTGGAATTCGCGGGAGCTATTTCTGCTGGCCATCACGGCGATTGCCCTTGGCGTCGGTTACCTCACCTACTTGTTCGGGCTGTCTTTTGCGTTTGGCGCATTCGTTGCGGGCCTCGTACTGAGCGAGTCGGACTATGGCCATCAGGCCCTGGGCGACATTATTCCCCTGCGCGACCTCTTCAGCCTGCTCTTTTTTGCCTCTGTGGGGATGTTGCTCGATCCCGCCTTCCTCGCCGCCAACGCGGGGACAATCCTCGTCATCGCCTTGATTGTGGCGTTGGGAAAAGGGTTGATCTTCGCAGGGATCTCCCATGTCTTCGGCTACCGCAACGTTGTGCCGCTGGCGGTAGGCTTCGGCCTCTTCCAGGTGGGTGAGTTCTCGTTCGTCTTGGCGCGGGTGGGGATCAGCAGCGGCTCCATCGGAGAGGACCTCTACTCCCTCGTCCTCTCTGTGGCGATTGTGACAATGGTGATGACGCCGTTTCTAACCCGTGCCGTCGGGCCGCTGTACGCCTTGCGTAAGCGATGGTTCAGCCATGAACCGGTGGAAACGATCAACCTGCCGTCGTCGGGGCTGCACAACCACGTCGTCATCATTGGCGTGGGGCGTGTGGGCCAGCATGTGGCCCGCGTGTTGCGGGATTTGCGGCAGCCTTTTGTGACAGTTGAACTCGACCAGAGACGTCTGGAAATCTGTAAAGAGGCTGGGTTTCCTGTCATCTACGGCGATGCCGGTCATCCAGCGGTGTTGGAGGCGACCAGATTGGAAGAAGCCCGACTTCTGCTAATCACATCACCGGCATTCACCGTGACAAAGTCGATTGTCGAGCATGTCAACGAAAAACGACCGGATCTGCACATTGTCACCCGCGCCGAAAGCATAGACGAGATGCAGATGCTCAACGAAATGGGCATCTACGAGGTTGTGCAACCGCAGTTGGAGGCCGGGCTAGAGATGATGCGCCAGGCGCTGGTGCATCTGCAACTACCCGAAGCCGAGATCCAGCGCTTTACCGATGAAATCCGCCACGAGATGTACACGCCGGTAGATGACGAGCACCCTCACCGCCAGACATTGGCGCGACTGCGTGCGGCCAGCCGATTTGTCACGTTGAACTGGGTGGCATTGCCGCCGGAAAGCCCATTTGTGGGCCGCTCTGTCGAGGACCTGCGCATCCGCAGCCAGACGGGCGCTTCTGTCGTGGCCGTGATCAACGGCACACAGGTGATCTCCAATCCACGAGTAGACTACATATTTCGACAGGATGACTGGATTGGGGTGGTGGGTGAAGCGAAACAGTTGGAGGCGTTCCAGCAGATGGCCAAAGTGGATCTCTTGCCCGACTCGGTAGTTTCAGACTAAAATCTTTGATTGTTTCTCGTCCGCTTCTCCTATGTTCTGTTGACACTTACAGTGCGATCTTCTGGTAACTTATCGCTCAATGCGCAATCGCCCAGAGGAGCCCAGTGGAGCCCAGAGGAGAGATGTGAAACGTAAACACAGCATAGCCACCCACTTAGAGGACGCCAAAGTGCCCGATCCCAACGCCCCTTCCCCTACGATTGCACCGATGCAAGCCTGGATCCTGGCCGCCCGCCCCAAGACGCTGCCCGCAGCGCTCACGCCCGTCCTCGTGGGGACGGCGCTGGCGATCCATGATGGCGTCTTTGATCTGCTGCCTGCCCTGGCTGCGGCGTTGGCGCGCTGCTTTTGCAGATCGGCTCCAACTTCGCCAACGACTATTTCGATTTCTTCAAAGGCGCGGACACACCCGAGCGGTTGGGGCCGGCTCGCGTCACGGCGATGGGTCTACTGTCTCCGCGGGCGTTGCGCTGGGGCATGGTGACCGTCTTTGGGCTGGCGGTGCTGGTGGGTGTGTACTTACTGGCCGTGGGCGGCTGGCCGATTGTGGCGATTGGCGTGGCTTCGATCCTGGCGGCGCTGCTCTACACCGGCGGGCCGTTCCCATTCGGTTACTACGGGCTGGGCGACGTCTTCGTCTTCATCTTTTTGGGCTGGTGGCTGTGTGCGGCACGTACTACGTGCAGGCGCTGACGCTTTCGTGGGCGGTGGTGCTGGCCGCGGTGCCGCCCGGCCTGCTGGTGACGGCGATCCTGGTGGTGAACAACCTGCGCGACATCGACACGGATCGACGCGCCGGCAAACGTACCCTGGCCGTGATGCTGGGCCGCGAAGGGACACGCGTCGAGTATCTGCTCCTGTTGGTCGTGTCGTACGTGATGCCGTTTGTGCTGTGGCTGGTATTGGGCTATCACTGGTTGGTGCTCTTGCCGTGGCTGACGCTGCCCCTGGCCATACGCCTGATGCAGCAGATCCGCAACGAGGTGGGGCGTCCTCTGAACAAGGCGTTGGCCGGTACGGCGCGGCTGGGTCTCCTCTTTAGCATCGGCCTCTCGATTGGTCTCCTCTTTTGAAGATTCCGTACAAAAAAAGCCGCTGCCATCTGTTAAATTGAGACGGCAGTCCACTTCGCACCAATCCAAATCAGCGATTTTCACCGTAAAGGGTAACAGGTAGCTGCATGTCGAAGACTCATGCAGGCGACCATCGCGATGTGTTCCGACGAAGAGACCGAACAGGAGAGAACCGATGGAAGACCCAAAACGCTTTAACCGCATCGAAGTAATGAACCTGGTGACATCGTACCAGCTTGGTCACATCAGCCGCCGCCAGTTCACACGGCGTGCGATGCTGGCCGTGGGCAGCATTGGCGTGGTGAACATGCTGCTGGCCGCGTGCCAGGCCGTGCCGATCAACGCACCGGCGCCCACGATGATCGCACCACCTGCCGATACACCGGAACCCGAGGCCGAAGCCACCGCTGCGCCCACCGAAGAGGCCATGGAAGAAGCGATGGGCTCGGGTGAAATGGTCACCTACCCGGATCGCGACGGCGAAGAGCTGACAGGCTACCTGGCCCGCCCCAGCGGTGATGGCCCTGCGCCCGCTGTAGTGGTGATCCAGGAATGGTGGGGACTCAACGATCACATCAAGGATCTGGCGGATCGCTTCGCGGCCGAAGGCTTTGTGGCGCTGGCCCCCGATCTGTACAAGGGCAACGTAGCCACCGAACCCGACGAAGCGCGCAAGCTGGTGATGGAACTGGACATGATGGAAGCCGTCGCCGAGATCGACCAGGCCATGGCCTTCCTGCTCGATCAGGAGTACGTCGCCGGTGACAAGGCGGGCGTTGTCGGCTTCTGCATGGGCGGCGGGCTGGTATTGCAGGCAGCGGTGAACAGCGACCGTGTCGGCGCGGCCATCCCCTTCTACGGCACGCTGCTGGAGCCGGACCAGGCGGCGCAGGTGAAAGCCCCGGTGCAGGCGCACTACGGCACCGCCGACCGTTTCGATCTGGACGCGTTGGCTGAAATGGGCCGCATCATCAACGAAGACACCGAGTTCGATGCAGAAGTGTACACCTACCAGGATGCACCCCACGCCTTCATGAACGATACTTCGGAAAGCTACCGCGCCGAAGCAGCTACCGAAGCATGGGAACGCACGCTCACCTGGTTCCGCACCTATCTGGGCTAGTCTTCTCGACGTACGAAAAGGGCCGTCGAGCGTCGACGGCCCTTTTTTCTTGTCCAACAAAAATGTGGACAAATCCTAGACGCAATTTAACCTAAAATCGGACAAAAGGAGATTCTTTACGGTGAGTACGCCGAAATTGGATAAGATTCAGATAAGGGATCTAATGGTACGCGGCATCCTGGGCATCAACCCCGACGAGCGCAAGAACCGCCAAGACATCCTGATCAACATCACGCTGTGGGCCGACACCCGCGCCGCCGGCGTCAGTGACAGCATCGAAGACGCCGTCAACTACCGTACCATCACCAAAGCGGTGATCGCACATGTAGAAGCGGGCAAGCCAATGCTGGTGGAGCGGTTGGTGAGCGAAATCGCCCGCATCTGCTTCGAGTCGGATGAACGGGTGGAGGCCGCCGAGGTGAACGTGGAGAAACCCACTGCCCTGCGCTTCGCCCGCTCCGTCGGCATCACCATCTACCGCACCCGGTCCGAGATGCTCGGCGCTTGAGCAGCGATCACATACGTCCACCCATAGCCCCGAACGAGGAGAGATCAGCGTGAACGATGAACGAAACGCAGGCGCGGTCGGCGTTGTTCTGGTCCTCCTGGGCAGCAACATCGACCGCCAACGAAACCTACCTGCCGCGATAGCGCGTCTGCGCCGTCACCCTGGCTGGCAGGTGACAGCCGTGAGCAGCATCTACGAAAGCGCGGCGGTGGGCGGCAGCGGTGAGCAGCCGATCTTCTGGAATGCCGCCGTGTGCATGAAGACCGGCATGACGCCTTCGGTGTTGCGCAATGAGTTGCGCCTCATCGAAGCCGAAATGGGCGCCGCCGCAGCGCGGACAAGTTCGCGCCGCGCCCCATCGACCTGGACATCGCGCTGTTCGACGATTTGGAAATCGAAATCGAAGGCAGCCATATCCCCGATCCCGACATTGTGCGCTACGCCCACGTGGCGATGCCGTTGGCCGAGATCGCCCCAAATCGTATTCACCCCAGCAATGGGCGAACGCTGAGCGCCATTGCCGAAACGCTGGATCGTGCTCAGCTAACCGTGATTGATGCAACGTCTTCACCACAACGGTGATAGAAAGAGAACCAACGATGGAAATGCAGACAGTTCCCCTAAACGGACACACCAATGGTCATAAAAACGGCCACAAAAACGGCTATACGAATGGCAATCATCACAACGGACACGGTCACAGCAGCGCTGAGAAGCCCGCTCCCACGCCCGCCGAGCACTATGATCCGGCATTCGAGGCATTGATTGAACAGATGCTGTTTCGCCTGGGCGAAGATCCAGACCGCGACGGCCTGCAACGCACACCGCTGCGGGTGGCCAAGGCCATGGACTTTCTCACCAGCGGCTACGAGACGTCGCTGGAGACGGTAGTGAACAACGCTCTCTTCGAGGCCGATACCGACGAAATGGTGGTGGTGCGCGATATCGAATTCTACTCGCTGTGCGAACACCACATGCTGCCTTTCTTCGGCAAAGCGCATGTGGGCTACATCCCCAACGGCAAGATCATTGGCCTAAGCAAAGTGGCGCGGATCGTCGATGTCTTCGCGCGGCGGTTGCAGGTGCAGGAGCGCCTCACCAGTCAGGTTGCCGACGCCATGATGGAACTGCTCGACGCGCAGGGCGTGGCCGTGGTCACCGAAGCCAGCCACTTTTGCATGATGATGCGCGGCGTGCAGAAACAGAACAGCTTCACCCTCTCCACCGCCACCCGCGGCGCGCTGAAGACAGACAGCCAACTGCGTGGGGAATTCATGCGCATGATTGGAAAGTAGTACAATAGAAGAAATGAATGAGGAATAAAGATTGGGTGGACGATGTGACACCGGCATTGGTGACACTTACGCTGCACAATCTTTATTCTTTGTTCTTTATTCTTTGTTCTTCATTCATCCACTTCTCACACTGATTGGATGGCCCAACATGTCAGACTACGACGTCCTCTTTGTTGGCGCGGGACACAACGCGCTGGTCTGTGCGGGGTACCTGGCGCAGGCAGGGTACAAGGTGGGCATGGTGGAACGGCGCCCCGTGGCGGGCGGCGCAGTGGTCACCGAAGAACGGGTGCCGGGGTTTCGTTTCGATCTGGGTGGATCAGCCCACATTTTGATCCACCACACGCCGATCATTCGTGATCTCAAACTCGATCAATACGGCCTCAAGTACATCGACGTCGATCCCCTCTTCTTCTCCCCCTTCCCCGACGGCAGCCATATTTTTATGTGGAAGGACATTGATCGCACGGTGGAGAGCATTGCCGCCGTCTCCCCTGCCGACGCTGAGAACTACCGCAAGTTCATCGACAATTGGTCGTCCATGGCCGAGGCGATGGTGGAGACGTTTCTACACGCGCCCACACCGCTCAATGTGACCCGCTACCTGGCCTTCGAGAGCAAAGCCAGCCAGGACTTCCGTAGCCGCTTGACCGCGATCCTGGGCGGATACGGGCAACTGCTGCGCAACGAATTCGAGTCGCCCCAGGTGCAGGGGATGATCGGCTGGATGGCTGCGCAGTCGGGTCCGCCGCCCACCGAGCCGTTGAGCGGTCCTTTCGCGCTGTGGCAGCCCATGTACCACGTCAGCGGGGTCAAGCGTCCGCAGGGCGGATCGGGCATGTTGACACAGGCATTGGCGCGCATGATCGAGGCACACGGCGGCGAGATTCACCTGGGGACGCCGGTGGCGCGCATTCTCAGCCGCAATGGCGAAGCAGTAGGCGTGGAAACCGTGGACGGTAAGCGCTACACAGCGAGCAAGGCGGTGATTTCGGGCGCGCACATCCACACCACGCTCAATCTGCTGGGCGACGCCGTCCCCGCGCAGCGGACGCGGCTGGCGGCCAATGCCCGCATCGGCAACGGCTTCGGCATGATCGTCCGCTACGCCATGAAGGAACTGCCCAACTACAACGTGTTGCCGTCTTCGCCCGACGGCGCGCCAGGACCGCAACACCGGGCGCTGCAATTCATCTGCCCCGATCTCGACTACCTCGACCGCGCCTACGGCGATTACCTGGCCGGTCGCCCGTCGGAAAAGCCCGGCCTCATCGCCATGAGCTTCTCCGCCGTCGATCCGACGCTGGCCCCACCCGGCAAGCACACGCTCTTCTTGTGGGGCAGTACTATCCCTACGAACTGGCCTCCGGCGAATCGTGGGACGACATCGGCCAACGCGGGCGATCACATGCTGGCTACGCTGGCCGAGTACGCCCCAACGTGGCCAACGCCGTCATTGGGCAGTTGGTAGAGACGCCGCTCTTCCTCGAACGCGAGTTGGGGCTGCTGCGCGGCAACGTCATGCACCTGGAAATGTCCGTCAACCAGATGTTCATGATGCGCCCGTCCTTGGACATGGGCGACTACGCGGCCCGCTCAAAAGCTCTACCTCACCGGCGCCAGCACCCATCCCGGCGGCGGCATCATGGGCGGCGGGGCGGAACACAGCCGCGGTGGTGCTGAAGGATTTGCAGAAGCGGAATTGGCTGGGTGGATAGGGATTGGTGATTGGTGAGTCTCTTTTCTCTGGAATCCCCTAATCCCCCAATCGCCCAGTCCCATCTTCAAACATCCCCAACGCACGCCCGATGCAACGCTTCTACCCGGCTATGCACATCCAGCTTGGCGTAAATGCGTTTGGTGTATGAGCGTACCGTACCCACGGTGACGATAAGACGTTCGGCGATCTCTTCGGTGGAAAGGTCGCTGGCCAGGAGGCGCAGCGTCTCCAGTTCGCGCTCGGTGAGGGATCAGCCAGATCAGGCGACGAAGTGACGATCTGTGCAGCGTCGTCCGCCTGCACGGTGACCGGTTCGGCAGGCGCAAGTAGCGTCAACAGCGTTTGGGCGGCGGCGCGGACGTCTTGGCGCCGCGGATCGGCGACGATCTGCGCCAACAGGTCGCGCAGCGCCTCGCCGTCGTCGAGGAAGATCCCGGCGTAGTCGTCCACGGGGACGGCGGCCAGCGCGGTCACGAGTGAATCGGCGGCGACAAGCGGATCGCCCTGCGCCAACGAGACAAGCGCGCGCAGAATGCCGACCTGAGCGACGCGGCGGTTGCGTCTTTGGGCTTTTTGGTCGACCAAGAGCTGATTGAGCAACGCCGCAGCCGCCCCCAGTCTGTCTGGACGCGAATGCGCCTGCCCCTCCACCAACCACAGCCGCGCCAGGACGATCTGCCGGGTGATGTCTGCTTCTGTCAACGGCGCACCGACGTCGCCGATCCAACGGCGTGCCTGCGCGGGGTTGCCGAGCCGTAGATGGAGCGCACCGGCTTCGATCAACGTCTCCTCAAGTTCGGCCGACGCAGGACGATCTGCGACATCGTCCTCGATCTGGCGCAGTTCGGCCAATGCGTCGTCGGGGCAACCCCGGCGGATGTGATGATGCGCCCAGGCCAGGCGCAACGTGATCAACATGCGCGTCTGGCGCAGATACGATTCAACGATGGCGCGGGCCTGGGTGTAGCAGCGCACCGCCGCCTCCACTTGATTGGCCTGATAGAGTAGATCACCCATACTCAGGTAAAGATCACCGCCCAACGGCAGTTGATCCAGGTGTTGTCGCGCCAGCCAGGCCAGCGTCTCCTCCAGTCGTCGCCGCGCAGCCTTGGCAAATCCCCGCTCATTTTCCACTGTGGAGAGGATCGTCTGTGTGCCGATGTAGGCCGTGTAGTTGCCCACGCGGCGACTCAACTCTGCGCCGAGTTCGGTGTGTTGGATGCCGGCGTCGATTTCGCCCACGCCCAGCAACAGTGATCCAAGGAAAAAACTGGCCAGTCCTCGATAGTTGATCTCATCTTCCGGCAACAGATCCAGCGCACGGCATAGCAGCGCAATGGCGGATTGCGTGTCTCCCAGTGCGTGGGAGACCCAGCCACGCAACACCGACGCTTCGCCCAGCCACAGCCGACGCGCCGCTTCGGTCACCGTTGGAGAAGCCACATAGGCGTCCACCAAATCGAGCAGCGGTATGGCCTCGTCGGGTTCGTGGCGGAAGTAGTGGATCCAGCATGTCCCCAGCGAAAGCAGCGGGCGGGTGACAAATACCGAGCGGGGCAACGCGGATACCCACACGCGCAGCTTCTGGATTTCGCCGCGGAAGAGCATGCCTTCGCCCTCGGCCTGCACCAGATCGGCGGCGGCTTCCACGTCTTCGGCGGCGAGGAAGTGCTGGATCGCTTCACCGGCGCTGCCGTGCTCTACGTACCAGCGGGCGGCGCGGCGATGCAGATCGGCCACGTCGAGGCCGGGTTGCTGGGGCAGGCGACGACGCAGCAGGTCGGCGAAGAGATGGTGATAGCGATACCAGCGTCCTTCGTCGTCCAAGGGCGTGAGGAAAAGGTGGGCACGGTCGAGGTGAGCCAACAGGCGGCGACTCTGGCCGGCGAGGGTGCTGTCCGCGGCAAGGACGGCGTCGCACAGGTCGGCGCAGCAGCGGTCGAGGATCGACGTTTTGAGCAGGAAGGCATGGACGTCCGCGGGCTGACGATCCAACACCTCGTCGGTGAGGTAGTCCATGACGTAGCGGTGGCTGCCGCCAAAGGCATCGACAAAAGCGGCGGGATCTTGGTTGCCCTGGAGCGAGAGCGCCGCCATCTGCAAGCCGGCGATCCAGCCTTCGGTGCGTGTGTCCAGCGCGGTCACCACTGCGGCGGGTACGACGATGCCGCTTTCGCGGGCAAGGAAGTCGGCGGCTTCGTCCGCGGTGAAGCGCAAATCGTCGGCGCGGATCTCCACCAGATCGCGACGCACCCGCCAGCGCGCCAGCGGCAGATTCGGATCGACGCGGCTGGTGAGCACAAGCCGACAGTTGGGCGGCATGTGCTCGATGAAGAATTGCAGCGAGGCGTCGATCTGCGCGTCTTCGACGGTGTGGTAGTCGTCGAGAATGAGCAGCAGATCGCATTGATGTTGTGCGATTTCGTTGATGAGGCGCGCCAACAGCGGTTCCAACGGCGGTGATTGCGGCATCTGGAGTAACTGTGCAATCTCCGCCCCCAGTTCAGGCGACCGAGTCTGCAACGCTGCGATGACGTAACGCCAAAAGAGCACGGGATCGGCGTCGGCGCTGTCCAGCGAGAGCCATGCAGCGTCACGTCCGCGGCGGGCCAGCCAGTCGGACACAAGCGTCGTCTTGCCGAAACCGGCAGGAGCGGCGATCAATGTGAGCCTGGCCGTGTCGCTTGCATCCAGCCGATCAAGCAGGCGCGGGCGCGTCACCCAATCCGCGCGGTGACGCCGCGGGGCGTAGAGTTTCGTCTGTAACAAAGTATCCATGCCCGATAGTATAGCGGTGGATCGGGTCCCCAACAAAGCGCGGTCGCGGGTCAGAATAGAACGCGGATTCAGCGGATTGGGCGGATCTGAACGGATTTGACTACAAAGATCCGCTCGAATCCGCGTTCTATTCTGGCAGGCAGATGCGACGCGATCTCTACCTTCCGCTTTTGGCGGAGTGCGTATAAAATTCAGGGCAGGCTACTCTCCATCCCCGCCGACTCCGGCACACGCCCCTCAAGGAGATCAAATGGAAACCAGTATCTGCTCGTACAGCTTTCATCGTTCCTTCGCGGACGGCGCCATGGACATCTTCGATTATATCCAGTGGTGCCACGAAACCCGCTTCACCCAACTCTATCCGTGGATGAAGCACTTGGAACCGGGGTTGACCGATCCGGTCTTTGTGGATCGGGTGCTGGCCGCGGGCGAGAAGGTGGGCATGCCCTTCGGCTGCATCGCCGTCGACGGCGCCCACATCTACGAAGAGGACGAGGTCAAGCGCGCCAACAACCGGCGCATGGCCTACCGCTGGATCGACATCGCCGACCGCCTGGGCGCAGCACAGGTGCGCATCGACGCCGGCGGCCCCGAAGAGATGACCGACGCCATCTTTGCCGTCATCGTGGAGGGGTACAAGGATGTCATCGGCTATGCGGCCAAGCGCGACATCGAGGTCATCGTCGAGAATCACTGGGGGCCGACCAAACACCCCGAAAACGTGGTGCGGCTTCTAGAGAACATCGACGGCCTGGGGCTGCTCTTCGACACCAACAACTGGGCCGAGGGCAAACAGGAGGAAGGCTGGGAACGCTGCGCTAAATACGCCCGCCTCACCCACGTCAAGACCTTCTCGTTCGACGAAGCGGGCAACGATCCGTCCGTTGACTTGAGCAAAGCCATGCGCCTGCTCCAAGAAGCCGGCTACAACGGCGTGTGGGGCGTGGAAAGCTGTCCTCTGGACGGCGACGAGAAGAGCGCCGGCGCGAAGACGTTGGCCTTGATCAAGCGCGAAGTCAAAGGATAGCGATTATGCGATTGGGGGATTAGGAGGTTTCAGATCGTCGACACGATCTGAAATCTCCTAATCTCCCAATCGCTTCAATCCAATCAACATCCGAATTCTAGCCCTACCAATCTCTATTTTCTATTCTCCCAAAGGATCACCCCATGTCTACAAAAGACAAAGTCCGCGTTGGCGTTATTGGCGTGGGCCAGATCGGCAAGGCGCATTTGGATCAGTACAGCAAGATGGACAATGTGGAGCTGGTGGCGGTGGCCGACATCAACGACGCCGAACGTGATCGGGTCTTGGGCGCGTACGGCATCCCCACCGGCTACGCCAACTTTCGCGATCTGCTGGCGCGCGATGACATCCAGGCCGTCGACGTCTGCTTGCACAACAACTTCCACCGCCCAGTGACAGTGGCAGCGTTGGAGGCGGGCAAAGATGTCTTCTGCGAGAAGCCAATGGCCGGGGCCTACACCGACGCCGAGGCAATGATGCAGGCGGCCCACGACACCGGTCGCAAACTGAGCATCCAGAACCGCAACTACTTCCTCAAAGAAACCCGCGCCGCCCGCGCCCTGATCGACGACGGTCACCTGGGGCGGCTCTACCATGCCCGCTCCACCGGTCACCGCCGCCGCGGACGGCCCTACGTGGACGGCTACGGCAGCCCCACCTTCGTGCAGAAGACCTTCTCGGGCGGCGGCGCGCTCTACGACATGGGCGTCTACCACATCTCCACCATTCTCTACCTGCTGGGCAACCCGCAGCCGCGCCGCATCAGCGGCCACACCTACCAGGAGATGGACATGGATCCCCGTCGCCGTGAGTTGAGCGGCTATAGCGTAGAAGAACTGGGCGTGGGCTTCGTGCGCATGGAGAACAACGTGACTTTGGACATCATCGAGGCGTGGGCGATCCACATGGACCGCTTCGAGGGATCGTTCGTGGTTGGCTCGAAGGGCGGCGTGCGCCTCGATCCGTTCGGCTTCTTCCAAACCTTGAGCGATCTCGATCTAAACGCCACCGGCGAACTGGATCGCTTCATCTACCGGCGGCACAACGTCCACGAAGAGGGCGACATCTACGACGGCCCGCAACAGCACTGGATCGCCGCGCTCCAAGGCCGCGTCGACCTGATCCCCACGGCGGAGATCGCGCTCAACTGCATGTTGATCAGCGAAGGGATCTTCCTCTCCACCCAGCTCGAACGCGAGGTCAGCATCGAAGAAGTGCGTGAGATGTCGAAATCGACGGCGGTGATCGTCTGATCCTGTTGGTGGCGTATTCTCAGTGACGCATTCTCATAGAGAAATCAGATAGAGGTCGTATAATGCGGAGTAGGCACGCCACGTGCCGCCTGAGTCGCACGTGGGCGTGCTCACTCCTCAATTGTCCGAAGTCTACTTGATTTCTCTATCAAAAGTGAGAAACCAGAGAAAAAAAGAACCACGAAGGCACACGAAGAGACACGAAGCCAGAGAGAAGCAGACGGATGGCCTTTTCGCTCGACGGTCCTGATATCCAGAAATCCGTGTCCTTCTCTTTTCTTCTTCGTGCTTCTTTGTGTGCCTTCGTGGATTATTAAAACTCTGAAATCTCCTCTGTGTTTCGTGGACACACTTCGCCGTTGCGCTAGGGTGTTGCGGTCTCTTCGTTCTCGTTGTTGACGTCGGTGGCCATATCGGCGGAAGCGTCTGCGCCGCCGCCTACGGCCTCGGGGCTACCCGCGTCGGCGGTCTCTTCCCCACCGGCCTCTGGTGTGGCAGCGGTGTTGGGGACAGGCACCTGCTGTATCACGTAGTTTGGCACACCACTGGGCGGCGGTGGGCAGGCATTGGGGTTCAAGCGTCCTGTCTCGGCCAGGCTGGCGCCCGACCAGACGTTGTCGATCACATACTGCACTTTGCTGGGGTCGGCAATACGCAATACATCGGCGCCGGCGGGCGTGATGTAGCGCTCCAACTCCGCCTGGGTCAACGCCGCCGAACGCACATTCTCCGAGTCGATGGCCAGGCCAAAGCGGGCCATTTGCACCATCTCCAGCAGCGAGAAATCGGTGGAGAATGTCTGGTTGAAGGCTGTCCACAACTCAGGCAAGCGCACGATCAGATTCGTGTCCAGCGCCTGGTTGCGCAGCGCCCACAGGAATTGACGCTGGCGGCGCGAACGCCCAATGTCGCTCTCGATGAGGCGCAAGGTGACGAAACGATAGGCGGTTTCGCCGTCCATGAGCACGTCACCGGCGGGCAGTTCAAAGTAGGTCCACGCCTGATCGTCGAGATCGTAGATCAGCTCGTAGAACGGGCAGTCCAGATGCACGGTGACGCCGCCCAGGGCGTCGACCATCTGCGCAAAGCCCCGCATCTCGATGCGCACCCAATGCTCGGTGGTGATCCCCAACACGTCTTCGATGACCTGCGAAAGCAGCGCCGGGCCGCCCCCTTCGGTCCTCAACACATTTTCGCCCAGAAAATCGATCTGGTTGATGCGCCCCGCCCCGTACCCAGGGATGTCGACGTAGAGATCGCGTGGGATGCTAAAGACAGCCGCGCGCCGGTACTCATAGTCGATGCCGACGATCATGATCGAATCAGTGCGCCAGTTGGTCCAATCAGGGCGACGATCTGTGCCGAGCAAGAGGATGTTGTCGGTTTGAGCAAGATCGAATGGGGGCGGAATCGGGGTTGGCGTCGGCGACGCGGCAGGCGTCGGTGTGAACAACGGCGTCGGCGTGGCCGCAGGTGTCGGTGTGCTGGCAGACAACCCAACAAAAATCGGCTCAAACTCAGCCCCACCTGCCTGGCAACCGGCAAGCGAGAGCAGAGCAAATAAAGACAGCGTGAAAACAGCGATACGACTGCGCATAATCCATCTAACCCTATCCGCTAAGGAGCATTCAAAGAAACAACGATCCACGAAGCATTATTCTCTCGATCAGGGGCAACGATTGGTCTGTGAACCAACTTCTTTCGTGTTCGACTCGGCAAACGGCGGGCGGTCGAACAGCGTCTGCACCTGGGTGCGGATCAACTCCCAATCTGCCACGAAGACAAACATACCGCCGCGCCAGCCTTCGCGCATCACATCCGGCGGCGCCAGGACAAAGCCGTGTACGTCTTCCTCGTCCAGCGCCAGGGCAAAACGCACATAGCGGATGGCCGACACCAGGCCGACATCGGTCTGTACGCTATCGCTCAGGGCCGCGTAGAGCGCGGGGACGCGAGAGATCAGGTTTTGCTTGCGGATCTGATCGCGTACCGCCCAGATCATGCGCTGCTGCCGACGAGCGCGGTCGAGATCGCCGCCCTGCGCACGGCTGCGCACGTAGGCCAGGGCTTGCCTGCCCGTCAACGTGTGCGTACCAGGCTGAAGACGAAGAGCAATGTCTTCTTCGGGCAGATAGTCGCGCACGGGACAGTCGACGGTGACTTCCACACCGCCCAATGCGTCGATCACATCTTTGAAGCCTTCAAAATCAAAACGCAGGTAGTGATCGATGCGAATGCCCATCTTCTCTTCGATGATGCTCCCCAGCAGCGCCGGACCGCCCCCGTCGGGTTCGTCCTGTTCGCCCAGGTAGTCGATCACGTTGACGCGATTGGGCTGATGGTTGGGGATCACGTCGATGTAGACGTCGCGGGGGATGGAGATGACGCCGGCTTCGCCGTTCTTCAGATCCATGGCCACGATCATGATCACGTCGGTGCGCCAGTTGGGCATGCTGGGCCGGCGATCACTGCCTAGCACCAGCACATTGGTGGTGCGATCAAGCGGCAAGAGATCCTCCGCAGCCTGTGACAGCACAGACTGCGACGGCGCTTCCACATCAATCGAAGCGGGCGAATCCGCGTCTTCCGAGGCTGGGGCTTCTTTCGGCGCGGCCAAGACGCGCTGCGGCGCAGGTGACGAGACGATCTGCGTGGGCGGGGTTAGGATCTGCGTCAACGGCTCCGCGGTGACCGTCACTGGATCTACCACTGGCTCGGATGGCGATGCAGTGGTCGGCGATGTAGGCGATGCGCCACACCCCGCAATCACAATTGACGCCAGCAGTAGGACGCCGATCATCTGCCATCTGAACAACCGCATGCGCGCGCGTTCGACTCTCACGTATGTCTCCCTTGAATGTACTGGATTGCAGGGGTTGGGGATAGCCGACGAAGGACACTGAGTTGGCGAACTTCTTCTACGTTTTCGATGATCCAGGTAGCCATTATCCAGGTAGCCATTGACCTAACAGGGAATCGTACAACTGTTGGCACAGAGGATAAAACCAGCGATGGCCTTCCCAAAACTCGTCCAGGTTGCGCTGTCCACGTGCGCTGTAGCGCAGCGCCTGCGCAACCATCTCTAATTTGTCGACGTCCTTCACCAGTCGCGCCTCGGGGGTCGAAGCATCGACATAGCAACGCCAGAGTTCGAGGTAGTGCGGCGCATTGGGCAAAGCCCCGAGGACGTCCTTGATGATGGCGGCTTCGGCGTCGTGTTTGACCTGTTCGCTCAAGCGCGCCGCGGCGCGCTTGGGCAGATCGGTCAACACGCTTTCGGCCAGATCGTGGATCAGCGCCAGGTGTGTCACCGCGGCCACGTCCAACGGGTGTGTCAACCCCTGACCGACGGGATCGGTGTTGACGCATTCGGCCAGGAAAAGCGCAAGTACGGCAACGCCGGTTGTGTGGTCGGCGATGGATTCTGCATCCGCCACACCGGCCAGCAGCCATCCGGTACGGGACAAAACTTTCAAGTCACCAATACGCTGGATCAGCGTCAATAGCGTCTCAGTATGGCGGTCAACCGGCATAAAGCAGCCTATCTTGCGCACAGCAAATTGCGTACCAGTTTACATCGGCTTCATCAAATACGCCAGAAGGCAATATGGCGTAAGCATTGCTGTAGAAAAACATGCGATTTTCTCACATACCGCTCAATTTGAGCGTATGCCGATGCCCAGAAGCGTACGACGCAGCAGATCGAGCATTTGATGCCCGGCGCGTAGGACGGTGATCTCGTCGCGCCCACCGAACGGATAGCGCACGCTCAGTACGCCTTCGGGCGACGCCAGCGCGATCCAGCTTTGCCCAGGATCATCGGCGTAGAAGTGCTCGGCAGCCATGCCCGAGCCAAGCGCGGCCACGGCATAGGTGGCCCCGCTGATCTGCCGTAGCTGCGTTGCGGCCTGCCGCGCGGTCGCTTCGTCGACACCGCCATTGACCAACGTTTCGGCCAAGGCCGGGGGCAGGTGTTCATCGTCGGTGCGCCAGGCCAACGGACGCGCATCTTCGGTGACAGCGGCCAGGCGCGCAGCCACCGCGCCGTCGGTGCTGCTCTCTAGAAAGGCCACGTTGGCGTTTGCCTGCGCCAGCAGCCGCGCCACCACGGTTTCGATGCGCTCGTCGTCGGTGGTGCTGTAGATAAAATCGCCGATGCGGGCGCGGATGGCGGCTTCCATCTCGTCGATCATGGCTTCGGCTTCGGCGGCGTCGGCGGAGCGGGCGGCGATACGGATGTCGGCCTGGCCTGTCTTGGCAGCAGTGCCGACGGTGGGGTTGGCGTTCTGCATGAGATCGTGAATGCGGGTGTCGATCATGCTTTCGCCGATGCCGATGGTGCGCAACATGCGGCGGCGGATCACGCCCTGCCCACCGGTCAACTCGCGCAGGAAGGGGATCACCGTGTCGATCATCATCTGCTTCATCTCGCGCGGCACACCGGGCAGCGCGATGACGTACGCCTGGCGCCCGTGGCGCAGATCGCGCACGATGAAGCCCGGCGCGGTCCCCTGTGGATTGGGGACGATGGTGGAGCCGGCGGGGATGTCGGCCTGGCGTTTGTTGTTCTCGCTCATCACCGATCCCCAGCGGCTGAAGCGTTCGCGCAATGCCGCGATGATCGCTTCGTTGCGCTGGAGCGGACAGCCGGTGGCGTTGGCGATGGCGTCGCGGGTGATGTCGTCGGCGGTCGGCCCCAGCCCCCCGGTGACGATGACCACGTCGCTGCGCGCCAGCACCATCTCCAGCACGCCGCGCACGCGTCCTTCGTTGTCGCCGACGGTGGTTTTGTAGTAAAGATTGACGCCATTCTCGCGCAACTGTTGCGCGATCCAGGCGGCGTTGGTGTCCACGATGTCACCGAGCAGGATCTCGGTGCCGGTGGTGACAATTTCGGCGGAAATAGATGTGGTGGCGGTCATGGCGATCACCTGTCTTGTGGGGGGCGATGACGGTAGACGACAGACGATGGAAGAAATCTTCCGTCGTCTGTCGTCGTCCGCTACATCATCAACGAAACTTGCGCCCGCACGGCCTTGATGCGGTCGGCCATTTCGGCGCTGTCTTCCTGGCGGAAACGCTCTTCGAGTTCACGCAGCGAGGCCACAAATTCGGGCGTGAGCAGGGCGCGGTTTTCTTTGAGCAGGGCGCGCACAGAGGCTTCGTCTTCGGCCATGAGGATCTGGTTGAGCAGCCGGATGTCGTCGGGCATCCCTTCTTGCAGGATGCGCATGGCGGCATCGTAGATCGAACGCAGCCGTTTGACGGCGAAGGTTGCGTTTTTCTGCTCGGCCTGCTGGATGTTGGCCGCCAGCATCGAGAGGAAGGTCTCATCGATGGCTTCGGCGTATTCGCGCAGCTTCTCGTCGGGGTTGGGCGATTGCAGCACTTCTTGCAGCATGGCCTGGGCCTGTTGCATCATGGCCTCACGGCTGTTGGATTGCTGCTGGTTGAGAGCAAGCAGCATTTCGCGCAGTTCCAGCAGATCGGCGCGCACTTCTTCGTCGTCGGTCTTCTCCAGGCGACCGGCCACGGTCATGAGGAATTCATAATCGACGAGGCCGCGGGTCATGGAGACGATGGTGGCGACGATGCGTTCACCCTCTTCGCCTGTCGACCAGTATTCGAGCAGAATGTCGAGCAGTTCCTCGCGGTTCATGCCGGGGCGGACGCGGCCCAGCGCCTCGCGCATTTTGGTTTCCAGCGCTTTCACCTTGGCGCCGGCTTCGGTGGTGTCGAGCAGGTGTTGGCGCACGTTGCGCAGGGCGTTGAGGTTTTCTTCCTGGCGCTGGGCGGCGTATGCCTGCATCACCTGCCCCAGCAGGGCAAAGAGGTTCTCATCGACCAGGTGTTGCCTGCGCTCAAGGACCATGCGCATAGCGGTTTCGTCGTTGGCCAGGCGCACGAGACTTTCCATCAATTCGCCCTGCTCGCGCTGACGGCGCAATTCCTCGGGCGTGACGCCCTCGAAGCCCCAGAACTGCTCTAGGAAACTGTCCCAATCAAAGTACTGCTTGGGGTTGAGCATGTAGCCGCGGCGCGCCTCGTTGGGCAACTGGCGCATGAGGGCCTGGCTCATTTCGCCGATGACCTTCTGGATCTGCATGTCTTGGATGCCGGCCTGGCTGGGGACCAACACGCCCAGGAATTCGTTTTCGGGATCGTGGACCATCAACGTCGCGCTCAGTGGACCGCCTGCGCCGCAGTTGGGGCAAGAGGCCACGTTGATCTGATTGCCCAACAGGGCCTGGCGCAGTTCAGGGTTCGCCCCCAGATCCACAATGCTGAAGACGGCGGCGGTGAACGGTGTGCCACAATTCGGACACTGGACCTGTACACCGGCGGGCGGGAACAGGAACTCGGAGCGGCGTCCTCGCTGTGCCTGTGACGGGGCGGCGGGCGCTTCCGGTGCAGGTGATTCGGGCGCAGGTGATTCGGGCGCGGCCGGCTCGGCAGGTTGGCGGGTCTCTTCTTCGCTGCGGCGGCGGGCAAAGCCCTTGGGCAGTTCGATTCCGCTGCTAGGTTGCTCCGAGGGCTTGCTGCCTGGTGTCCAGATATCGCTCATGGGAATGATCCTCTCTCGGGATTGGTGATTGGTGACTCGGTGTGAACGGTGATCAGGCGCGGCCGGCGTTAATTGAGTCCACCAGTGCCGGCAGTTCGGCCACATGCTGGATCACCGCCTCGGCGCCGCTGCGTCGGAAGAAATCGGACTCTTCGGGGCGCACGACCGAGACGGCGCCGATCCAGCGGGCGCTGTCACCTTTGAGCGCCCGATAGTTAAAGACGGCATCGAGATCGTCTTTGGTGTCGCCGCAAAAGAGAGCGGGGCCGGGCAGGTTGTCCACGCGGTTGCCGGCCAGTTGATCGAGGTTGTGTAACACGCGATCCAGCACACGGCCATCGGGCTTGGCCAGCACGTCGCCGGTGATCATGGCCTGGGCTGGGATCTCCCGATCCAGGCCGCTGCTCTCCAGCACGGTGGCCAGTTCAAAGCGATTGCGCCCGGTGGCAATGCCGAAGTGACGAATCCCGGCAGTGCGAAGATCGGCGAGCAGTGTGGGCGGCAGCAGTTGCTCTTCTTTGTGCCAGCAACCGGCAGCGTCGGTGACAAAGGCAGGTGCTTCACCGAAACAACGCAGGAAGTCCGTTGCGCCCCAGTAGATCTCATCGAAGACGCGCACGATCTTGCGGTAGTCGATGGGCGACGCCTCGGGCAGCAGGGTTTCGGCCCAGGCGCGGCCACGTCCGCCGCTTTCGGCGGCGGCTTGTTCGTAGTCGTCGCGGCCGGCCAGGCGCGTGGCCAGCAGGGCGTAGGTCATATCCCAGTCGTTGTTCAAGCCCCCTGCGCGGCGATAGGCGCGCAGTTCGTCTACCGTGACGGGGCGAAACGCCGATCGCTGGTACTCGTTTGTGAGGAAGTAGGCCACGGTCTGCTGCACCGCGGTGTCGAAGCTATCGCCGGTATCCCACAACACACCGTCGACGTCGAAGATGATGGTGTCAACGGGCGCGGGCGGGAAAACAGACTCTTTCAGCCAAAACGAAAAGGTGGAACGCTCCATTTTCAATCGAACTTTCATCAGATTGGCCGGCGACGCCGCACAGGGCGCAAAGACGCAGGCAACAGGCGCATATCCTGTCCATTGTAACTGAAACAGGACTGGAACAAAAGTAATCAGGTTGCGAAACCAGTCAAATCACCGGTACGACCATTTGTGAAAAGTAATACAATATGAGCATGGACACTGAACTTTTTTCACTGATGCGGGACTGGGGCTACTTCCTGCTCCCCAAGAAACATGCAGAGAGTCCAGGATACCCCGGTGTGTACGTGGCGATTCGACAGACGCCGACCGAGGAACACTTCGATCCGGAGTCGATTGAGGCGCGGCTGTGCAACGGCCAGGGCAGCGTGGAAAGGCGACGGCTTCAGCTTCACATGCACGGTGAGTTGCCACACCGAGTTTGCCCGGGCCGGCTGACGCTTTATGATCGCTTCAACAAACGCGTTGACTTCTACACGTTCGGCGCGCAGATGATGATGGACGCCAACGATGAGATGACGATCTACACGTTCACGTCCTCGGCGCCGATTCTGCTGCTGGCCGAAGACGCAGACAACTTCCCCGAGCAGTTCGAGGCCGAAACCGAAGGGCTGCTGGCCGGCATTCACGTTGCCTGGGCGCGAGACGATGCCAGTTTCTACCGCCGCTTGGGTGAAATCGAACCGGCAGTGCTGTATGCGGCGTCTTTGCGCACTGTGTTCAACCAGTATACCGCCTACCCTTCGCTACGCGAAAGATTCCCGCGCTTCTACCGCCGCCTCTACAACGAATTCCAGTGGTACAAGAGCAGAATCCAGATTTTCCACAAGGGCCGCCGCTGGTTACGGTTGTGGGTACGCCGACCCCGGCCTGATCGGCTTTTCTTGGTAGAAACTCAAAACAAAAGCGGGAACAACCTACTCTCGGTTGTTCCCGCTTTTTTGTGCAAAAACGTTCGGCGTCAAGCCGCTGATGTCGCAGCTCGCCACGCCTGCAATCGCCGCGGAAGGTGACCAGCCGACGTCGCTTCTCATCCCAAAGCGTGAGCGACACCGTTTTGAGGCTACCGAGCAAAGTCAACTGGGTGACCTGTTGCAGCATGGGGTTTTCTTCGTGGACCTGTTGCAGCCGGTAGTTGGGGATGCGCGGCTAAGGTGATGAATGTGGTGGAAGCCAATGTTGCCCGTCATCCACTGCAACACACGCGGCAGTTTGTAGTAGGAACTGCCGTGCATGGCGGCCAGGGTGTAGTTCCACTGTGGCGTGTGATCCCAATACGTCCGCTCGAACTGGTGCTGGACGTAGAACAGCCACGTCCCCACGCAACTTGCCACGGCAATAACAGGCAGGACAATGAGCAGTGTATTGCCAAAACCGAAAATGGCGCTGAGCAGGGCGATTTTGCCGGCCAACATCAGGTTCGTCCACCAGAACGAGGCCACTTCCTGCCGAGTCCACAATTTGGCGTCGCTGGAGGGGAAGCGCATCAAGAAGACAAAATAGAGTGTGGGCGCGAACACAAAGAGAAAGACGGGGTTGCGGTATGTGCGGTACATGACGCGCTTCCACCGCGGGGCGGTGTAGTATTCGTCGACGGTCAGCGTCCACACGTCACCGATGCCGCGTTCTTCCAGTTCGGCGTGGTGGGCATGGTGAATGGCATGGCTTTTGCGCCAGTAAAAATAGGGGACGAACGTGAAGATGCTGGAAATGATCCCCACCACATCGTTGGCATGGCGCGAAGCGAAGAAGGAGTTGTGTCCACAATCGTGCTGGATGATGAAGATGCGCACGAGGAAGCCGGCGGCAGGGATGGCAAGCAAGAGGGTGAGCCAATAGCCCACACGCAGGCTGTAGTAGAGGATCACCCAAGAAATCAGTAACCCGCCAAAGGAGTTGATCACCTGCCAGATGCTCTTGCGCAGATCGGGCTTGGAATACTTGCGTACCAATTGTTGCCAGCCTTCGTAGGCGGCGGCGGCTTGACTGCTGTCGTTCATGTGGTCTTTTCTCTTTCTGTGACGATAAACGGATTGCATCGCGTGCTACTCACCCAGACCGATGACGAGCGCAGCGTCGCGCAGTCATGAGAGTGTTCTGGTGCGAGATGGGCGTGGGAACGTTGTTCGGGAATACTCGAGAGGGAAAACCGGCGGTGACGGCCCACCGGTAACAATGGATGTTAACGATAACACAGTGAACCAGTCACGCCCAAATGCAGATACATGCCACTGACGCGAGTTGGTCATAGACACAAGAAAACCTGCCAGGTCCCTGAAACCTGGCAGGTTTTTGCTCTTGGTGGGTTGCCTCGATGCACTGCGGCGATGGTTGGAAGCCCGCCCTGTCTAGCGGAAGATCGACACCAGGTAGACCAGGGTGATCACGACCAGTTCGCCTGTGGTCAAGGCCACGCCAGGTGTGGCATTGGCGCCGTCACCGATGGCGGTCAGCTCCAGGATCTGGCCATCTGTCAGTTCGATCAGTGGCAGATCGATAAGCGCTGCGCCACAGTTGGAGCCTGCGGCCGAAACCTTCAAATCATACTGACCGGCGGGCAGTTCCAGGTAGCCGCTCGAGGCTTTGTAGGGGACATTGGTCAGCCCAGCCACCACATCGCCAGCCTCGGTGCAGATGTCCACGCGGGTGCCGTCCAGCGTGTTGGCGAAGGGCGCCAGGTGTGTGATGCGCAGTTTGGCGTTCCCCGCCGCGGGCGCGCTGTTGTCGTCCACCTGTGCGAAGAGCTCCAGGCCCTGGTTCGTGCCGTCGCCGATGGCGGATACCGTGTAGTCCACCGACGGCGACAGGGTGACTGTGGCCGAAATGGCGACGGTGCTGCTGCCGGTGGGCAGAATTTCGATCAGCCGCTCACCCGAGGGGACCACCGCGTTCTTCACCACGTTCGGGTAGGTGAAGCCGGTGATCACGTCGCTGCCATCGATGCGCACGGTCACAGAAGTGCTGATGGCTTGGCTGGCAAAGGGAGCGAAGTGGGCGACGGTCACTGTGGCCGGGGCAGGTGTCAGTGTCAGATCGGTGGTGGCCGCAACCGTGGGCGTGGCGTTGACGCCGTCACCGATGGCCGCCACTTCGGTGATCGACCCATCAGCCAGCCGCACCGACGGCACGTCGATGAGCGTGGTGCCACAGTTCGAGCCTGCCGCCGTCACCTTCAAGTCATAGTCTCCGGCGGGCAGCTCCAGGTAGCCGCTCGACGCCTTGTAGGGGACGTTGGTCAGCCCAGCCACCACGTCGCCAGCCTCGGTGCAGATGTCCACGCGGGTGCCGTCCAGCGTGTTGGCGAAGGGCGCCAGGTGTGTGATGCGCAGTTTGGCGTTCCCCGCCGCGGGCGTGCTGTTGTCGTCCACCTGTGCGAAGAGCTCCAGGCCCTGGTTCGTGCCATCGCCGATGGCGGATACCGTGTAGTCCACCGACGGCGACAGGGTGACTGTGGCCGAAATGGCGACGGTGCTGCTGCCGGTGGGCAGAATTTCGATCAGCCGTTCACCCGAGGGGACCACCGCGCTCTTCACCACGTTCGGGTAGGTGAAGCCGGTGATCACGTCGCTGCCGTCGATGCGCACGGTCACAGAAGTGCTGATGGCTTGGCTGGCGAAGGAGCGAAGTGGGCGACGGTCACTGTGGCCGGGGCAGGCGTCAGTGTCAGATCGGTGGTGGCCGCAACCGTGGGCGTGGCGTTGACGCCGTCACCGATGGCCGCCACTTCGGTGATCGACCCATCAGCCAGCCGCACCGACGGCACGTCGATGAGCGTGGTGCCACAGTTCGAGCCTGCCGCCGTCACCTTCAAGTCATAGTCTCCGGCGGGCAGCTCCAGGTAGCCGCTCGACGCCTTGTAGGGGACGTTGGTCAGACCAGCCACCACGTCTCCAGCCTCGGTGCAGATGTCACGCGCCGTCCAGCGTGTGGCGAAGGGCGCCAGGTGTGATGCGCAGTTTGCGTTCCCCGCCGGGGCTGTTGTCATCCACCTGTGCAATTCAGCCTGGTTCGTGCGTCGCCGATGGCGGATCCGTGTCACACGCAGGGACGTGGCCGAAATGGCGACGGTGCTGCGCCGGGGCAGAATTTCGACAGCCGTTCACCCGAGGGGACCACCGGTTCACCACGTTCGTAGGTGACCGGTGATATCGCTGCTCGAGCACGGTCACAGAAGGCGATGGCTGCGGCAAGGGAGCGAAGTGGGCGACGGTCACGGCCGGGGCAGGGTCAGTGCAGATCGGTGGCGCAACCGTGGTGGCGTTGACGCCGTCACCGATGGCCGCCTTCGGTGATCGACCCATCGCCAGCCGCACCGACGGCACGTCGATGAGCGTGCCACAGTCATCGTCACCTTCGTCACCGCGGGCGTCCAGGTAGCCGCTCGACGCCTTGTGGGGACGTTGGTCAGACCAGCCACCACGTCCCAGCCTGGTGTGTCCACGCGGGTGCCGTCCAGCGTGTTGGCGAAGGGCGCCAGTGTGTGATGCGCAGTTTGGCGTCCTCGGCCGCGGGCGCGCTAAGTTGTCGTCCACCTGTGCGAAGAGTTCCAGGCCCTGGTTCGTGCCGTCGCCGATGGCGGATACCGTGTAGTCGGTATCATCCGTCAACGTGACCGTGGCGGAGATGGCGACTGTATTGGTGCCGGTGGGGAGAATTTCGATCAGCGTAGATCCTGAGGAAAGTGCAGCGTTGCGTACAACTTGCGGATAGGTGAAGCCAGTGATCACATCGCTGCCGTTAATGCGCACCGTAACCGATGTACTGATGGTTTCAGATGCAAAGGGAGCGAAGTGAGCCACGGTGACAGTTGGCCCAAGATTGGCGTCGGCGGGGTCAACTTCTTGTGTGACAGGCGAGGCCCAGGCCAGTGTCCCCCCAGAGGACAACAGCCGCAAGGGCGACGCCCAGTGAAGCGACAAATTTGCGTACCATCTCTTGGTTTCTCCTTGGGTGATTGACCTTCAACGCGTGTGAAGGTAGAGCAATCGGAAAAAACTTACTCAAGATAAGCTGCAAGCAAATCGCAATCGCAAAGATTTTGCACATGTATTGCAATTTATTTGCACAGGTACGCACAATATCCATTACCTGTAATCGCGACAGTGAGCGTCAATCCAATCACATTTGGACCCGCAAACCTGCTACCCCATCTCAATCTGCACCTTCACAGATGTGGGTGGCATGTTCACAGCGTAATCGAAGGCTGCGACGCTTTCGGCGAAGGAGAAGGTGTCGGTGATCAGCGGCTTGACATCGATCATGCCGCTGGACATGAGATCGAGGGTGCGCGGGTAGACATGGGCGTAGCGGAAGACGTGTTCGACGCGGGCCTCTTTGATCTGCGCCTGTGATACATCGTAGGGGACCGGTTCCAGCGGAATCCCCACGAAGACACCGCAGCCGCCGGGGCAGAGCAGATCAAACAGGCCAGCGGCGGCCTTGGCGTTGCCGCTGCATTCGAAGACGATGTCTGCACCCCAGCCGTCGGTCATGCGCGCGATGACGGCTTTGACGCTTTCCTCGCGCACGTTGACAGGCACAATTGGGCCGAGTTTGGCAGCCAGATCGAGCTTCGGCTGCTGTACATCGGTGATCACCACACGGCTACAGCCGCCGGCCAGCGCCGCCAACGCCGTCACCATGCCGATGGGGCCGGCCCCGATCACCACGGCCAGATCACCGGGTTTGATGCGCGCCTTGTTGGCGGCCTGCATCCCTACGGCCAGCGGCTCCACCATCGCGCCCTCGGCATCGCTGACATTGTCGGGCAGTTTGAAGGTGAAGGCGGCGGGATGCACCACTGTGGGGCGCAGCACGCCGTGGACGGGCGGCGTTGCCCAGAAGCGCACGGCAGGATCGAGGTTGTACAGGCCCAAACGGGTGGCGCGGCTATTGGGATCGGGATCCCGGCTCCATGCACACGCGGTCGCCTTCACGCAGATTGGTGACCGCGCCGCCCACTTCCACCACCCGCCCGGCGGCCTCATGGCCCAGGATCATGGGGGCGTTCACCACAAACGGGCCGATGCGTCCGTGGGTGTAGTAATGTACATCGCTGCCGCAGACGCCCACCGTGGTGAGGGCGATGCGCACATCATGCGGGCCGAGGGTCTCGGCCACATCAATGTCGCGGAGCGAAAGTTCGAGGTTGGCTCTGAGCACAAGCGCTTGCATGGGGATTGTCCTTTTTGCTTTCAGGTTGTAGAGCTTCGTGGATCATGTTTCTGGATTCATTTTAGCAGCGGCGTGTAGAGATCCTTGAGTGTCTGCGCCTGCGCCGGTGACGGATTCTGCACGATCCAGTGGATCTCGGCGCCGTGCGGTTCGAGGCTGTAGCGGCCGGGCATGAACTCGGCGAGTAGGGCGAGGTATTCGTCGAGGTGCTCGACGGCTTCGGCGTCCGCGGGGAGGATGACGACGAAGCGATCCTCCTCGTTGTGGGCCGAGGTGGCAGCCTCACGCACGAGACCCGTCAACTCGTTCAACCGCAGCAGAGGACCGTCATCGTGGCCGGCGATCTGTTCGAGGAAGGGGAAGTCGCTGGGCGTCAGGTGCAGGCGCGCCAGTGGGCGCAGTTGCTCCCGGCACACCCACTCGTTGGACGGGATATCGGCGAACATCATCATGCGCGTGAAGCGATCCCGCGGCAGAAAGTAGAGCGCGCCGTTGCAGTACGGGCGGTCGGCAAGCTGATGCTGGTTGATGGAAAAGTTGTAGACGGCCAATTCGTCGCCGGCGCGATTGTGGAAGTGGCTGACGCCGTTGCGGATGCTGCCCTGCAACCGTCCCCGGTCCACCACGCCGAAAAACATCGACCACAGCCCGTCGTGGGTGGCGTAGATGCCCTGCTGGTTGCCGCGACCGGTTTCGTCGCGCAGTTCCACCGACTTGCGCACCGGCTCGAAGACGTCGATGTCGTCGCGGTTGGAACTGTGGAAGAGCACCACCTCCTGCGCCATGACGTATTGGATGAACTCATGCTTGGGGTAGGCAAGACGTTCGTCGATCCAATCGACCTTGCCGGCCAGGATGTCGGCCAGCAGGGCGGCAAACGCTGCCTCTTTCGCCGCATCCAGTTGCAGCGGCGGGGCCAGGAGACGGGGTGTGTACGGCGCATCGTCCGCCGTCCGGTTGATCAGAAACGGCCCCGCCTGAAAACCGCTGACGCCGTCGTCGCCAAACACGGCCCCCATCACCGCCCCGCGAAACGGTCCGCTCTCCATGCGGAAGGCGTGTTCGCCAACCGGCGTCATCAACACCTCGTACCCCGTCGGCACACCGGGCACCGCGGCCAGCAATTCACCGTCCACCACCGAAATGTCCACGGTGAAGCCGAAGACATCATATCGTCCTGTGTATTGATCAAGCATGCTCACACCCTCTCATCTAATCAGCCAGCGTCACAGACCGGATTTTACAAGGCAAAAGGCAAAGTGCAAAAGGCAGAAGTAGCCGGGCGCCTTCGGCCTTCAGAGAGCAAACACGAAGGTAGTTGTTTTGCCTTTTGCCTTTTGCCTTTGGGTTTTTTGCTTTTTGCCTTTGCCTTTTGCCTTTTGCCTTTTGCCTTTTGCCTTTTGCCTTTTGCCTTCTAAAATGTCATCCTGTTTGCCGCAGCCTGGTGGAAATATGAACAGAGGACACGTATGCGCGGAGACAACAACAAAAACGCGGCGCTGTTGCTGATGCTACTGCCCTACGCGGTGGGATTGGTGGGGTTGGTGTTTGTGCCGGGATTGCTTTCGATTGTGCTTGCCTTTACCCGTTTCGACGCGTTGACCACGCCGGAATGGATCGGCGTGGGCAATGTTGCGCGGCTGTTCGCAGATCGGCTCTTCGGCATCGCGTTGGGCAACACACTTGTCTACCTCGTGCTGGCGGTGTCGCTGCGCGTGGTGGGTGCGCTGGGGCTGGCGCTGCTGCTGCAACGTTCAGGGCGCATGGCCGCGCTGACGCGCAGCGCCGTCTTCAGCCCCACGGTGATCCCCGACGTGGCCTACGCGTTGGTATGGCTGGTGGCGTTCAACCCGCGCTACGGGCCGGTGAACCTGTTGCTGGGCGCGGTGGGCCTGCCCACCCCGGCCTGGGTGATCGAGCCGGGGCCGGCCATGCTGGCCCTGGTGATCATGGCGACGTGGCAGTTGGGCGAAGGCTTCGTGGTGCTGCTGGCGTCGCTACACGAGATCCCCGTTGGGCTGATGGAGGCAAGCGCGCTGGACGGCGCCAACGCCTGGCAGCGCTTTCGCCACGTTACGTTGCCGCTGTTGCTGCCGCGCCTGTTACTGCTGACGGCTCGGGATCTGATCGTCAACTTGCAGGCCAGTTTTGTGCCGACGTTGCTTGTCACCCGCGGCGGGCCGGGGTACGCCACGCTGCTGCTGCCGCTCTACACCTACCAGCTCGCCTTCGACGATCTGCGCTTCGGCTACGCCGCCACCGTGGTGTGGGCGATGTACGCGATCACGTTGCTTGTGATCGTGGTGCAGGCGCGGCTGAGCCGTCGCCTGCGCTACGAAGGAAGTTTTGAGGCAGCCGTATGAACACGCCAAACTGGTCGCGGACGCTGCGGGTGCTGCGCTACACGGTCATCGCACTGATCTTTCTAGCGCCTTCGATCTGGCTGCTGCTGGGATCGCTGTTGCCTGCGGGTACGCCGGTGATCGAGTTGGTGCGCAACCCACTGGGGGTGACGCCCACAAGCGAGAACTACGCGACCGCGGCCACACTGGTTCCATTGGCGCGATTCGTCTTCAACTCGCTGCGGGTGACGGTGATTGCCACACCGTTGTCGGTGCTGGCGGCATCGTGGGCCGCATTCGCCATGACCCAGCTGCCGCGACGCGCCCGCGATCTGCTCATCCACCTGTCTGTGACCGCGTTGCTGGCGCCGCCCACGGCGCTGTGGCTGGCGCGCTTCCCGATTTTTCGCGGTTTGGGGTGGATCGACACGCCGTTGCCGTTGATCGCGCCGGCGCTGCTGGGTGGCAGTCCGCTCTTTGTGCTATTGCTCTACTGGAGCTTTCGCCGCCTGCCCGATGACCTGTTGGACGCCGCCCGCATCGACGGCGCCGACGTCTGGCGCGTGTGGTGGTCGGTGGTGATGCCTGCCTCGCGGGGCGCTGTCATCGGCGTGGCGGTGCTGAACGCGGTCCTCTTTTGGAGCAACTTCACTGATCCGCTGCTCTACTTGCGCTCACAGGATCAATTCACCCTGCCCGTGGGTGTTCGCCTGCTGGCCCAACTGGATCCGACACAGTGGCCGGTGCTGTTGGCCGGCGGTGTCCTGTTGACGGCGCCGGTGTTGATCGCTGTTGGATTGGGGATTGGGCGATTGGGGGATTGACTGGGGACTGGGGATTGAGTGTCCCGCGTGGACACTCAATCCCCAATCTCCTAATCCCCCAATCTCTTCCTCTGCCCTACCGCTGCACAAACGGCAAGTACACATTCTGACCATCGACGAGCAGATCAATCTGCCCCACGAAGAACGAGTCACCGGCGGGATCGTTGTCCAGGTCCGCGCCGTCGATGGCCCACACAAACCAGTCGACGTTGCCACCGCCCGCCGCTTGGGCACAGTTGGTGTCCAGGTACTCTTTCGTCAGGGTGAAGCTGGTCCCGTTCGAGACCGGCCCTCGGCAGATCTCCGAACCGCCGTCCGAACTGTAGAGTGTCCACACATAGTTCTCGGTCAAGCCGGTGCGCTGCTGCCAGGTGAACTGAACAGGCAGTGCGCCCACCCCGTCCACCGGCGTCAGCAGCACGATGTCGCTGATGTCGAAACTGCCGCCGTCGACGGCGGTGCCGGCTGTGTACTGATCGATGACCGGCCCGTACCAGCGGTACAGATAGGTATCGTTGGTGGTGTTGCCTGCGCTCTCGTCGTTGAGGAAGAGGACGAAGTAGACCTGATCGGCAGGCAACGTGGCCGCGCTGTCGAAGTTGTAGAAACCACCGCTGTCGGTGCGCGTCTGCGCGGCGGGCGCGTCGGTTTCGGGGTTGCATTCACCCTCGGTGGGGCAAGCCGCCAGCCACAGGTTGATGCCGGCAACACCCTGCCCGTTGAAGCGCACCTGGCCGTTGATGCCATTGGTAGCCTGCGGCAGAGGCGTCGCTGTGGGCTGCGGTGTGGGCGTAGGATCCGGCGCCGACTGAGACCAGTTTGCCGTCCACTGGTAGGTGCCGTTCAACGGTTCACCACACATCGAAGTAGCCCAGGGGACGTTGTTGAAGGTGGCGGTGCCGGTGGCCGCTTCGCCGTTGAGCGTGCCGCTGATCGTCCACGAGGTGTCGCGCTCCTGGAAGGTGTAGGTGAAGCTGCCGTCGCCCGCGATCTGAATCGGGCCGGCGGCGGTGAGCACCTGCTCGCAGTTGTTTTCTGAAATGACAGAAACCTGCAAGTTGTAAAGATTCGCCTGATCCGCGCCCACGAGGAAGGTGATGTCACCCTCCCAAACGCCGGGGCGAGCGCCGGTAGGCGGCGGCACAGGTGTGTTGGTGGGCACAGGTGTGTTGGTGGGGTTCACCGGCGTGTTGGTGGGGACAAGCGTCGGCGTGGGCGTGGGGTTGGGAACCGCCGCGCCCAGCGTAGTACGCCAGATGCTGCGCCCGTAGGTGGCCGCCCAAAGCTGCTTCACCGGGCCGACGTACTTTAGATCATAGACAGGCACCGGCGGCAGGCCCTGGCTGGCATTGACCCACGTCTGCCCGTCGTCGGTGGATTGGAAGACGCCGATGTCGGTACCCACGTAGATGTGATCGGCATTGTCGGGGTCGAGCAGAATCGAGAGCACCGGGATGTCGGGGATCACGGCCTGACCGGTACCGTCTAATCGCGTCCAGGTTACACCGCCGTCGGTGCTCTTGAAGACATGGCCAGGCTCGTCTGGCGTATTCTGACTGAAGCCGTTGAAGACAATGTAGACAGTATTGGCATCGTTGGGGCTGACTACGATGTCGTTGAGGACACGGCCCGGCAGATTGGCGGCAGTACGATTGGTGAATGTCCACTGGCCGCCTTGTTGCACGCCCTGAAGGATCTGCCCACCGGCGGTACCAACGTATACAATGTTTCCATCGCTACGCGCAATGCCGATTGACTTGACCGTGTCACCGAACCCCTGGCTGATGGGCTGCCAGTTCACGGCGCGGTCGGTGGAACGATAGAGTTTGTCCGTTCCCAGGTAGAGCACACCTTCACGCACCGGGTCCAGTTCAAACGGCACGTAAAACTGCGAAGCATCCTGTCTGTTGACGCCGTTGAGTCGGTTCTGCCCACTGGTGCGCAGCGCGTTGATGTTGACCTGTTCGCTGACGCGGAAGCTGATACGCTGATCGCCGTAGTAGACGATATTGACGTTGAACGGATCCCACTCGCCTTTGTTGCCGTCGGCGAAGTCGAAGCCCTGCCAGCTTGTGCCATCCCAAAATGCCTGGGAGTTGTCTTGCATCCCGCCCACCGCCTGTGACGCGTCCACAGGATTGACGCCGATGCCGATGAATTGCAGCGTGGCCATGCCGTTGTTGCGCGCTTCCCAGGTTGTGCCGTCGAAGCGGTAGACGCCGCCGTCGTTGCCGTTCCACACAATGGTGGGATTGTTGGGATCAAAGGTGATCACGTGATGATCCACGTGTAGGCCCACGTCCTGACCGCCGGGCGACGAGATGTTGTTGACGGTAGCGCCACCGTCGATGGTGCGGAACATGTTCACGCCGCCGAAGAAGACATCGTTGGCATTCTGCGGATTGACGCCAATCACAATATCGTGGAAGCACTGACTGTCGCAGAAGCCACGCGCCGCGGGGACCTCTGCCCACGTCTGGCCGCCGTCGGTGGTACGCATGACAATGCCCTCACGCCCGTCGCGCGCCTGACCATTCAGACCGGCATAGACGGTGTTCGCTCCTGCGCCTTGACCGATAGCCAACACGGTACGGGCATAGGCCACGCGTCCCACCGCGGTGTCGAACGAGGCCAGTTTCTGCCAGGTGACACCTGCATCCACCGATTTGTAAATACCCACACCGGCGTTGGCGGCGTAAAAAGCAGGCTGCTGCGGGTTGGTTGCGTCCATCACCAGATCACTGAAGCCCCTGGTGCATGGATCGCAGCCCTGAACCAGCTGCCACGTCTGCCCGCCGTCGGTGGAGCGATAAATGCCCGGGTTGGGCTGCTGCCCCGGCGGCTGAACTGCCGTCTCCAGCGCACCCAGGGTTGAGGTGGAGACAACCACTGTATTGCTGTCCGCAGGATGCACGAAGATGCCGGTGATCATATTCGGCCCGAAATCAGTCTTGCCAAGGACGGTCCATGTCTGGCCGGCATCGGTCGATTTCAACAGGCCGGTGCCGTAGAAGGTGCTGAACTGGCCTGTTCCGGCGTAGATGGTGTTGGTGTTTTGCGGATCAATCGCCAGCGACTGAAACGCGTATTCGGCCATAGCGTTGGTCAGAGGTACGAAGTTGGCGCCGCCGTCGGTACTCTTCCAAACGCCGCCGGTCGAAGTGGCAATGTAGAGCGTGTTCGAGTCGTCGGGGGGGATCTCGATGGCGGTGACGCGGCCTGCGGCGCTGGTGCGCACTTCACCATTGGCGTTCTGCCCCATGTACGCGCTCAAAATCGGCGCAGGCCCCATCGACTGCCAGTTGATCTGCTGCACATTTGCCGATTGGATCATGGCCTGCGCCGCGGCGCGGGCCTGGGCCAGGGCGCGACCGTTGGCGTCGAACGGCACCGTTGTCAGCGGATAGGCGCGCTGACGCCAGAACCACTCGAACGCCTGGCGCGGCCCGCCGTCGGGATCCTGCATGGCATCGAAGGCGGCTTCGTCTTCATCGGGGAAGGGAATTAGCCGTTCGTCTTCGGGCGCCAGGATGGCGACAGCGTACGCCGGTTCCATTTCGGCGGGCGCCGTCACTGGCTGCGTGGACGGCGGGCGCATGGAACAGGCCACCAACGCCACCAGGGCGAGGGCGACACCAATCAAAACGATGGTGCGTCGATGCAGGTGCTCTTTCATTCTTTCCTCCTGGAAAATGTGAACTACTTCAGCGGCGCGAACCCGTCGAGGGACTCGCTCTGAATATGGTCAACCACGTCGGGCAACGTGGTTAGGCCCAGGTAAGCCTGCTCCAACTCAATGGCGGCGGTGCGTTCGATGCGTACCCAGTTTTCCAGGCGGGGCAGCACACGCAAAGACGGCACCGCGTCGAGCCACACCTGCGCGTTTGCCGGCGGCTGCGCTGGATCGAGGAACACATCGCTGTTGGCCACAGCCATGAGCGAAGGGACCGTACGACCCAGCCGCGCCGCCGGTTCCTGGCCGGCAGCGCTCATGGCGAATTCGATGAAGGCCCAGGCCGCGTCTTTCACCTGCGACGCCGCGGCCATGCAGTAGCCATCGCTGTGCAGGATGCCTGCCGTCACTTTGCCGCGGGGCAGTGGGGCCACGTCCCAGTTGAATTCGGCCACGGCGCGCAGGGTGGGTACGATGCGGCGGCTGTCGACATACATGGCGATGTTGCCGGTGTAGAAACGCTGGGTGTGTGATTGCACGGCTTCGGCTGTGCGGTTGGGGACGACGCCGTCCACCTGCGCTAGATCGAGGACGAATTGGATGGCTTCGCGGGCGGCGGGCGAATCCACCGAGAGGCGGGTGGGCGCGACGGGATCGTCTACGAGATCGCCGCCGTTCTGCCAGATGAAGGGCGCCACGCGCACAATGTGCGGCTCCAGCCCCAGCCCGTACTGATCCGGCTCACCGTCGTTGTCGGTGTCGGGCAGGGTGAGGGCCACGGCAGTGCGGCGGAAATCGTCCCACGCCCACTCGGCGGTGGGGTAGGCGATGCCGGCGGCGTCGAACATGTCCTGGTTGTAGTAGACCACCTGGCTGGAGATGTTCTGCGGGATGCAGACCACCGTCCCCTGGCTGTCGCGGAAGGCGTCAATGGCGACGGGGAAAAATCGTCTTCGCGCAGTTTGTCGCTGTCCGCGATCCAGGGGCCAAGCGGTTCCACGGCATCGCGGTTGTAGAACTGCGCCAGGCGGCGGTAGTTGAGCAGGAAGACATCGGGCGGCGCGCCGGCGGCGAAATCTGTGGTGAGCCGCGTCAGGTAGTCGCTCTTGGCAGGTAGCCCCACCATTTCCACGCGGACAGGTTTGCTGTCGATCCGCGGATCAGTGGCGTGGAAGCTGTCGATCACGGCTTCGAATGCGTCCTGTTCGTGGGGATCACCGTGAACCATGAAGGTGACGACGGTTTCGGCAGGCACAACCTGAGCAGGCGAAGAGACCGACGGCAGGCCGGCGCAAGCCGTGCTAAGCAGCGCAACCACGCTGAGCACGCAGGTGTGGATCTTCATCTTCATAGAGTGAAATGTCCAATCGCAATCAGTCATTTTCTCCTGTGTACAGAGCAGACGCGCTGTCACGGAGAGATCGGGGAAACGTGGAGGCAGATTTTTGACGCTATAGGCGTCGATAATACCAAAGGCGCGTTAAAGAAGCGTTAATTACCTGTGAACCTCATTTGCCTTTTGCCTCTTGCCCTGTAAAATCACCTCATGTTTACCGCCCGCCTGTTCGGCCCGCTGACAATCGAGAAAAACGGTGTTGTGCTGCCCATTTCGTCGCAGCCAGGGCGAGCGCTGCTGGCGTTCTTGCTCTACTTCCGGCGGGGGGTACACACGCGCGGCCGGTTGTGCGATGTCTTCTGGCCCGAACTGGACGAGACAACAGCGCGGCGCCGGTTGAGCTACGCGCTGTGGACCGTGACGCAGGCCGTCGGCGCGGATCTGATCCGCCGCGACGGGGATCGCCTTTCTCTTGACTACGCGCAAGTTGACACGGTAGACGTTCACGCCTTCGAGGACGCGCTGGCGCAGGAGGGCAGCGTGTCGGCTCTGCACGCCGCGGTGGATCTTTACACGGCCCCGTTGCTGGCCGACGATTACAGCGATTGGGTGATCGCCGAACAGGAACGGCTACGCGAGCGCTATCTGGCAGCCTTGCAGCGACTGGTGGCTGCGTACAAAGCAGCGCAGGAGTATGACGCCGCGTTCCAAACCGCGTTGACGCTGATTCAGGCCGATCCGCTGCGCGAGGACGCTTACCAGGAGGCGATGCGGCTGTGCCACATTCTCGGTCGTCCGCACGAAGCCGAACGACTGTACACGCAACTGGCGTCCACCCTGCGTGCTGAACTCGACGCCACCCCCACCGAGCAAACGACGTCCTTGCGCCAAACCGGTTCCGTCGTTCTCCCCCAAAAAACACAGAAAGCCCCCTTTGAGCAGGCGCCGCCGCTGATCGGGCGCACGGCCGAACGCCACACACTGCTCGATCAACTTGGGCGCGCTGTTCAAGGGTACGGCGGCGTGGTCTTCGTGGCTGGGGAGCCGGGCGTGGGCAAGAGCCGACTGCTGACCGCGCTGGCCGAGGACGCGTCCTGGCGCGGGGTGGTGGTGATGCAGGGGCGAGCACAGGAGTTGACGGCCGATGCGCCCTACGGCCTGCTGCTGGCGACGTTGCAGGATGGGCTGTCGCCGCTGCGGGCGCAGCAAGCGGCCACACTGTTGGACAGGCTGTGGCTGAGCGCGGCGGCGACGGTGCTCCCCGCTTTGGCCGATTGGACGCAGGGCGTGTCGACTTTGCCCGCCATGAAGCCGGATCAGGAGCGCATCCGTCTGATGGAAGGGCTGGTGCGGCTGATCCTGGCCCTGGCCGAGGCCAACCCGCTGCTGTTGATCCTGGATGATCTGCACTGGGCCGACGCCGCTACGCTGGATGTGTTGATCTACCTGGCGCAGCGTTTGCGCGCGGCGCGGGTGCTGGCGGTGTTCGCCTTTCGGCAAGTGGACGCGCAACAGAACGCGCCAGCGTGGGCGGCCATCGAAGCGATAGACAGGACGGGCGTCCTGGCGCGGCTGGCGCTGGCGCCGCTTTCGGTGGAAGAGACGGCGGAGATGGTGCAGCACACGCTGGTGCTGCCCGCGCCGGCCACGTTGTTCGCGACGCGCATCCATGCCGAAACAGGCGGCAACCCACTGTTTGTGCTGGAAAGCCTGCGCACGCTCTACGCTGAGGGTCTTTTGCGCCAGGACGAGGCGGGCAACTGGACAACGCCGTTCGACGCCGACACCGAAGACTATGCCGAGTTGCCTTTGTTGCCGGCTGTGGAAGAGACAATCTCGCGACGGCTGGCGCGGCTCGACGACGTGGCCCGGCGGTTGCTGATCAACGCGGCGGTGGTGGGGCGCGAGATCTCGCTCTTCGCCCTGGCCGAGTTGACCGATCTGGATGGCCGCGATCTGCTGCCCGCGGTAGGCCGGTTGGTGCAGCAAGGGCTGTTGCAGGAGACAGCGACGGGCTATCGCTTCGGCCACGATGTGGTACGCGAGACCGTCTACGCCGGGCTGGGCGAAGACGAACGTCGCGCGCTGCATCGGCGGGTGCTCGGCGCTTTGGGCGATGACGGTTCGGCAGCGGCGTTGGCCTATCATGGCGAGCGGGCCGGGCTGGATGCAGACGCCGCTCGACACTATGCGGCGGCGGGCGAGGCGGCGGCGACGGTTCACGCCTACCGGCAGGCATTGCAGCACTTCGACAGCGCCGAACGGTTGCTGGGCGAAGGCGAGGCGATCCCGGCGCGGTTGCTCTTTGCGCGGGAACGGGTGCTGGATGTGTTGGGTCTGCGCGAACGCCAACAGGCCGATTTGGAACGGCTGGCGGCATTGACGACGGCCGATCCGAAGCAGCAGATCGCCCTGGAACGACGTTACGGCCAGATGCTGGCGGCGCTGGGCGATTACGCGGCGGCGCGCGCACGGCTGGATCGGGCGCTGGCATTGGCGCGCCGCGGCGGTGACAGCCCAGAGATCGCCAGTTTGCAGGCGCAGATCCTGGCGGCGGCGGGCGAGATGGCGTATTGGAACGGCGCGGGGGATGCGGCGCTGCCGTTGCTCGAAGAGGCGATTGCACTCAGCCAAGCGCACGGCGAAATTGCAACCGAGGCCGAGGCGGAGTCGACGCTGAGCGCGGCGTTGGTGCTGCTAGGGCGCTACGACGAGGCGTTGGCCGCGGCGGATCGATCCACGGCGCGCTACCGGGCGGTGGGCGACCGTGTGGGCGAGGCCGATGTGTTGTCGGCGGTTGGCGCGATCCTCAGCGAACAGGGAGATGTGGCGGGCGCGGAACAGGGCTACGCCGAGGCGTTGGCGATTCACCGTGAGGTGGGCTATCGCTATGGCGAAGCGCGCACGCTGATCAACTGGGGCGTGGTCTGCTACATGCAGGGTAAGGCCGGGGCGGCACTCACCCATTTTGCGGCGGCTTCGCAGATCGCGCAGGAGATCGATTCGCAGCGGGCGTGGAGTTTCGCCGAGATCAGCGTCGCCGCCGTGATCAGCACGTACGTGGGCGACACCGCACGCGGACGGCAGGCAATCGAAGGCGTGCTGGCCGTACAGCGCGCCCAGGGCAACAAGACGCTGCTGGCGCAGGCGTTGAGCATCCAGGCCCAGTTCGACTACCTGGCCGGAGACCGGGCGGCGGCGCTTGCCCACATGGACGAGGCGCTGACCGTGCTGGCCGACGCCGCCGAGATGCCCTTTTTGCTGGCGCAGATCCATCAGGCGCGGTCGTTGGCGTTGCACCGTGTTGGGCGGGCCGAGGATGCCCTGGCCGCAGTAGAAGCAGCATTGGCGCTACACGCCGCGCACAACCTGGGCGACCTGGCGGTAGGGTTCCTGACGCACAAGGCACAGATACTGCGACAGTTGGGTCGGCTCAGCGCCGCCGCTGAGGCGATCCACGCCGCCGTGGACGCGCTAACGCCAGGCGTTGCGCAGCCGTATCTTGTACATTTTGAGCATCACAACGTGCTGCAGGCGATGGGCCGAACAGGTGAGGCGCAGGCGGCGCTGGTCACCGCGCATGGGGCGCTGGTGCGCATGCTGGAGACGCTCTCCACCGAGGATCAGGCGATCAGCTGCACCGGGATCCCCGAACATGCCGCGATCCTGGCGGCGTGGGCGGCCACACAGGCCACGAAGATCACCCTGCTGCTGCCCCGCGCCGGCGCGCCCACGGGCCGTCCTCTGCGCCAGGACGAGCAGATCACGGTGGCGTGGACCGTGGAAACCCCCGACGACCGCGCCATTGCGTCCAAGACACGACGGCGTCGCGGCCAGATCGTGCGTCTGCTGTACGAGGCGCGCGAGCAGGGGGCTGTCCCCGCGTACCGTCACCTGGCGGAGGCGTTGGGCGTGAGCGAGCGGACAATCATCCGCGATATGGTGGTGTTGGGCGAAGAGATTGCCGATCTGCCGCGGACGCGGGGGGATTGGTGATTGGGGACTGGGGACTGGGTGCAGCACGTCCTCGTACGTCCGTTCTCGTGTAGACCCGCACCTGGGGTGCTCACGCAGCGCTCAATCTGATGTCAACGAATCCCCAGTCCCCAGTCCCTAGTCCCTAGTCCCCAATCCCCAATCACTCCTTCACCACTGTGTCCAATACCTGCACCAGCTTGCCGTCCAGCGTCACCGTGAAGTGCAGATTCCGAATGGCCTGTTCGTGGGTCTGGCCACGGGCGAGCTGTGCTTCGTATTCGTTGGCAGTTTGCAGCATTTGAGCGCCGAGGGTGATGGTGTCGCGCTGGTCGATGTCGATGGAGAATGCGTGGGGCGAGAAGACCCACTGCTGCCGCCCGATGATCTCGGCAACTGTTTCGAGGCGCGGGATCTGTACAAGCAGGGTGCGCCCCGAGGCGAGGAGATCGGTCATCTGTTGCTGTTCGCTGGAAGAGAGTTGACGTCCACTGTAGAACTTGTGGAGGAGCGCCGACGGCGCCAGCAGATAGCTGACCTGCGAGAGCATGGCGGCGATCTCGTACTGCCACAGATCCGAAAGCCCAAGCTCGGTGGACATTCTGCGGATGATGATCTGCATCCGCGTTGAGCGTTTCATCGCCGCGGGGCAGCTCCGGCCAAGCAGATCGAGGAGCACCTTGATGCTCCCCAGCAGCGTTTTTGACAACAGTTCGCGTTCCGCGGTGACCAGGCGGTTCTGCTCTACGGCGGCTTGCAGTGCCTTCTGCATGTCGGCGGCGCTGACAGGCTTTGTCAACAGGCGGAAGATGTGCCCATCGTTAATAGCGCCGGTAGCCGTGTTGAGATCAGCGTAGCCGGTGAGCAGAATGCGTGTGGCGTGGGGCTGGACGCTGCGCGCAGCCGTCAGAAAGGCAACGCCGTCCATTGCGGGCATACGAAAATCGGAGACGACGGCAGCAAACGGTGTGGATTGGAGATGCTGCAATCCTTCTTCTCCGCTGCCGGCTGTGACAATGACAAACTGTTTGCGGAAGGCGCGCTTCATGCCCGCCAGCAGATTCGCATCGTCATCGACCATTAGAATTGATTCGTTCATTCGATGATTCCTGGCGGTGGCTGAATGGCAGGGCGAAAGCAGGAAAACCACTTTGCCAACTGCTGCTCTGAGATCCCCAACGTTTCAAGCGCCGAAAGATCCACTTCCCACTCTGCTTCGGCGTCGGGGAACCAGGCGTGTTCGAGAAGATTGGCAAGGTAAAGAACATCCGACAGAGAAAGCAATTCACCGTTGGCGGCAGTCGGTGCGCGATGATGGCAGGCGATGGCGCCCACCAGGCGCTCGTCGAAGCCCCAGATGCCGAGCAGATAAGCGCCGATTTCGGCGTGTGTCTGACCATAGACTTCGGCTTCAACTTGATATAGCGGCGCCCGACGTAGCTGCACCAAATCCAGCACTTCGCCCGCGAGATCAGGCATTTGCGAAGCGAGTACCAGCTTGCCCACGTCGTGTAGCAAGCTGCCAGCCAGCGCCCAATCGATGGCGGTGGCGTCGCCGTTCTCCTTGGCGATGCACTGGGCAATCCAGCCGACCCGAGTTGCATGGGTGCAGATGTCCTCGGCCAGCTCGCTTGTCTGCGCATCTTGCAGTGTATCGAAAGTGGCGGCAGCGACGATGAGGGTCTTGATCGTCTCCAGGCCGAGCAGAACAACAGCCTGATGTGGATCGTTCACCTGTTGACGCAGGCCAAACAGCGGCGAGTTGACCAGTTGCAGCACTTTGGCCGCCAGCCCCATGTCTCGCTGGATGATATCGCCCACCCGACGCAGCGACTGCCCCGACGAAGTGATGGCCGACATCAGCTCAGCGAGGACGGTCGGCAGCACGGGCAAACCCTTCATGCGAGCAACCAGGCGTTGTAGATCGGGATCAACGAGCAGAAAGCGCAGTTGCTCGGCGCGCTGGATCGCCAATTTAAGGGCATCGGCATCACAGGGCTTGGTGAGGAACTGATGTGTGAGGCCGACGATCTGTTCGAGGTGTTTGCTGTCCGATTGGCCCGACAACACAAAGCGTAGCGTCTGTGGATGTGACTGCTGCGCCCAACGGAGCAATTCCACGCCGTCGATGCCAGGCATACGGATGTCGGTGATGAGCATGTCGTAGGTGTGTTGCTGCATCATTTGCATGGCTTCGGCGCCACCGTTGGCGAAATCCATTTTCCAAACGGAGCGCATCTTGTAGAGAGACCGACGCACACCATTGAGCACGGCTTGTTCATCATCAACAAAAAGAAGCGTCGATGTGGGCATACTAGACCTTTGCGGTGTGATTTTGTGCATCTTCAAGCGGCAAATAGATCATAAACGTCGTCCCCTTGCCTTTGACCGACTCCAGCTCGATGCGTCCTTGGTGCTTCTGTACAACAATCGAGTGGACGATGGAAAGCCCTTGGCCGGTGCCTTTGCCCACAGGTTTTGTCGTGAAGAATGGATCGAAGACGCGGTTGATGTCTTCCTGCGCGATGCCCACGCCGGTGTCTTCGATGGCGATCATCGCCTCATTCCCTTGACGCCGCGTGCGCAGGGTGATCAGCCCCCGATCCTGTTCCGCCGACAATGGGCCTTTTTCGGCGATGGCGTAGGCGGCGTTGACAATGATGTTCAAGAAAACCTGGTTGATCTCGCCAGGATCACAGGGGACCAAAGGCAGCGACGCATCAAAATCGACTTCTGCGTTGGCGATGTACTTATACTCGTTGCGTGTCACCGTTAGTGTATTGGTGAGGGCCTGGTTGATGTCGACCGGCACTTTGACATCTGTGGCAGGGTGGGCAAAGGTGCGCATAGCGCTGACGATATCAGCCACACGAGCCACACCATCCAACGAATGAATGATGGCGTTGGGGATCTCTTCCACCAAGTATTGCAGATCCAGATCGGTTATCAACTGCTCCAGCGCATGCACGCTTGGATGATCCGCGCTTGGGGCCAGTTCGTAGACCGACCGATGATAGAAATCGAGCAGGCGCATGAGATCTTGAAAGGCATCCTGCAAGAAGTGGATATTGTCGCCAATAAATTGGATAGGTGTATTGATCTCATGGGCGATACCGGCGGCCAATTCGCCCACAGCCTCCAGTTTCTGGCGATGATTTTGCTGCCTTTCGCTTTCTCGATGCTGTGTAACGTCTTCGAACATAGCCTGCACCGAGGCCAGCACACCATCTTCCTGGCAGATAGGCGTCAGGTGTACGCGCAGCCGCCCAAAGTCGTCGTGTCCGCGGTTGTAGCTGACCTCTACAACGTTGTGTTGACGTTTCTCGATGCATTCGGAAATCACCGAAGAAAGCTGCGTCTGCACAAAGAAGGGATCATGGATGGAACTCAGTGCTGTGTTTCCCGAAAGTTGTAAAAGCGACTGCGCGGTTGAGTTGGTAATGGTGACGTGGCCGTTCCTATCAAACACCACGATGCCAAGAGGCGCGTTCTGAATGAGCTGCTCGTATCGCCGTCGGCTTTCGCTCAGGGCGTCGCCGGCGCGTTCGCGTTCGAGATAATCGCCAAGTAGCCTGGCAATGGTTGCCAATAGGATCTGTTTGTCGCCGCGGAAGGGGGAACTGGCTTCGCTTTCGTCGGTGAAGATCTCGATCCGCCCAACTGCGTCCGCACCGACCGTGATAGTCTGGGTCATGTTGGGCGTCATATCAGCAGGAGTGCTTTCATCCGTGTACTGGATATCGTTGTACGTAATGCGCGCCCACGTCTCTTCTGGCTTCCACCACCCAAGCGGAATCTGCTCAGACACCGTCTGCAACACCTGCCGTGTTTCAGCGCTTCGCGTCTGTAGCAGGTTGGTGATCCAGAAGAGACACTGCAACTCTTTGACATGCTCACTCAATGCCGCCGTGCGCTCATGCAAGGCTAATTCCATGCGCTTGCGTTCGGTGATATCGTTCAAAATGATGAGCATACACGGTGCGCCGTTGCGCTCAAGCATCTCGAACGATGCCAACACGTCGATGTCGGCCCCGCTTCGGGTACGCAGCGTGAGTTCACGTGTACAGGATCCGCCGCCGCCGGTCAGCTCGGCGCGAATGTTACGCCATTGCTGCACGTTGGGCCAGATCCCAAGTTCATGTCCTTTCTTCCCCAGCAGTTCACTGTGGGTGTATCCGGTCAATTTGCAGCCGGCGATATTCACGTCGATCAACTCGCCGGTCTCAGGGACAACCAGTGCAATGGGCAACGGGTTGTTCTTGACGATTTGAGCGAAGATGCCGCCCTCCTCGTCTGGTGAGTTTTGCGGTGATGCGGTCGATGGCGCGATTGTGTCTACACTGCTCAATGCTCTCTCCTTCTCACAAACCTTCTTTGATCCCCACGTGTGCGTATAAGCACTGATATTTCATTGTAGAAAAACCATAGTCCTTGGGTCAGTAGGAGATTGGTCCTTGCTTTGTGAATTTTGTCAGCATAGTCGCGTATACGTGGCACACAGAATGGCGTGATTCAGCGAGTGAAAGTGTCAGTATGGTGACATGCACCGACCAATATTCGGCAAAGAGGACGGCGGTAGCCTATGCACACAGCGAACGAACACGGTTCGCTGCACAGTAACCGCACCGAATCTGTCACCCTGGAGGAAACCATGTCGCACCGCACACACACCGCCATTGCCCACCGCACCCACAGAGCACAGATTGGCCGCGCGTCAATGTTTGGGGGATTGCTGCTGCTCGTCGGATTGATTGTCACATTCCTCGCCGCCACCGGCGCGGACACGTCGGCGCAGATCGTGGATCGCAGCATCAGCGCAGGCGGCCTAATCGCCTACTCGAACGCCAACCACGAAATCTGGCTCTCGGCGCCCGACGGCGGCAGCGCCCGCAAGCTGTGGGAAGTGCCGCAGGCATACCGCGGCAGCATGGTGTCGGGCATTACCAACCTTTCGTGGAACAAAGATGGCTCAATGCTGGCCTTCGTCAGCGGCCACGAACCGCACTGTAGCTGGTACGAGACCAATCTCTACGTGATCAACGTCGACGGCAGCGGCTTCCGGCGCATCACCAACCGCCCGTCTTGCGAGGAGGCCACGACGCTGCCCACCGGCTCGGTGAGCGTGACAGTGCGCAACGACTTCAACGAGGTCATGTCGGTGGAGGTGACGGTGGAAGGCGCCGCAGCCCACCTTCGTCACCCTGCTGCCGCGGGTCTCCCGCGAGGTGATCGTCCCCAATGTCCCCGACTTGGGCGACGGCCTGCTGCAAAATGTGGTGGGCATCGAGGGCGGCAACCGCTGGCTTTCATCCAACGTAGACGTGATCGCAGGGCAGACGGTGAACGGCGGCGAGTTGGTGATCTCCGCCGCAGGTCGGGTGAACAATGTCACCGTGTGGAGCCCCACCTGGAGCCACGACGGCCAGACGCTCGCCTTTCTCCTTTCCGGGCGATTGATGCAGCGCGTGCCTGTGAACGCAGGCAATCTGCAACGCAGCGTCGATCTACTCAGCGGATCGGCGCAGACAATCGCCGCCGGTGAACTGGCCTGGTCGCCAGTGGATAACACGGTACTTCTCACCACCAACAACACCGAAGGCGGGCGCAGTGTCTTCCGCGCCGAGGTGGGCACAGAAAACGTGGCAGCCGTGGTCAACGTGGACGACACCCGCGGCCTGGCCTGGCTGCCCGACGGCTCGGGCTTTGTCATGGCGAACTGGTTCGAGCAGTTTGTTCCGATCAACGGCAACCTGTGGCACATCGATCTGGTCAACAACCAGGCCACACAGTTGACAACCTTCGAGAACGCATTCGCCATTCGCCCCAGTGTGTCGCCGGATGGGCAGCAGATCATCTTTGTACACGACGACGACCTGAACGACGACGTGGCCGCTACGTTGCAGATCCTGTCCATCGGCGGCAGTGCGCCTACACCGTTCGGGCCGACCAACATCGCCGTGGGCTGGCCGGCCTGGGCCCCCGACGGCGGCACGGTAGACCCGACGCCGACAGTCACATCGGCGCCGTCCACGGCCACCCCCACTGCCACACCAACGTCACCTGCACCTACGGCCACGCCTGTGTCGCCCACGGCTACGCCCATCCCCGGCAGCGCCGACTACAACATCTACTTGCCCTACACCCAACGGTAAGGGTGACAGTGTGATCGTCAACAGTTGTTGAAATCGAGCAGGGAGTTTGCGATGACACGAGCACAAAGTCACGAAAGATCGCCGCCGTCGAGAAAGGTCTACGTGCTGCGCTGTTGGTGGTCGCCAGAGGATCGGCGATGGCGCAGCCAGTTGCAGAACGTACACAGCGGCGAGATGGTCACATTTGCCGACGGCGAAGCGTTGGTAGAGCATCTGCGTCTACAACTCCCCGATCAGCCTGGTCCGGGTCTGCGCTGAACAGTTGACTCCACTGCGAAAAGACCGACTTCTGTGTGATTTGCGGTTGCTCCCCTCCTGAGAGAAGTCGGACTTTTGCGCTTGAGCGACCTTTTTGCAGTAGAGTCACAGTTTACATTCGGATTTTCTTTACTTTTCGGCCTTGAGATGGTATACTGTCGAAGTCACGTTGAGGGGATGACTGGCTTCGACGGGGCAGGACGTTATGAGATGGCAAGCCGTAGAGCGTCGACTACGCTAAAAAGGCGCAAAACCCTATAAATGCCAACACAGGCAAGGCCTTCAACTTCGGTTTCGCTAGCGCCAATCAGATGGCGGTGGCGGCCTAAGTAGGCCACTGATCCTCTGCGGAGGATCACGGTCCGTTCGGTGTGGCCAACAGGCTGAGCGATAACCGTCATACACTGTGAGCTGCGGCAACCAGACGCCGATAAGGTTGCCTAAGATCTATCGGCTAGCCGGGTAGTACACCTCGTCGCCCAGGGGTCGCCCGGCAAAACCTAAACGTGGCGACTAAGCTTGTAGATGTCTCATGACTAGCGTCTCGGACGCGGGTTCGACTCCCGCCATCTCCACCTGACAGAAGACCTGCGCACCATGGTGCGCAGGTCTTCTTTATTGGGGCGGAGAGGGCCAATGCCATGTTGAGCGCGGAGAGAGCACCCCCAGGTGCGGGTCTACACCAGGACAGCCGCACGAGGGCGCGCTCTCTCCGCGGATAGTCGTCTACTTCTGCGGCGCGTTCGGATCGTCGTGGAATTGCCAGAACGAGGATGTCAGCCCCAGTTCGGCGAAGATGGCGGTGGCTTCGGCGGCGGTGCGTCCGCGGTAGTCGGGGGAAAGGCGGTTTTCGTACCAACGCTGCGCCAGTCGCCACAGCGTGGACAGGGGGATCACTTCGCCGCGCTCGGCCTGACGCGCTGCGCACCATTCGTCTACTTGTGCTTCCGACCGGAAGAAGAGGATGGTGGCTCAGGTGAAGGTCATGTCCTCGTACCACTGGGCGAAGGGGACGAGCAAGTGCGCCACCGTCTCTTCGCCGTCTGCGGGCGCCGTGATCGCGCCGTCCTGTACGGTGAGGCGCAGCGGTTCGTCGCCCACGGCATAGGACGCCTCGATCACGGCGTCGGCGTGCAGCGCCGCGGGGACGCCGAGCGCATCCCAGGCGCAGTTGGCCCAGTAGGTTTTGTCACCAGCGTGGACGCGAAAGGGCGTCTCCACCGCCGAAAACGGATTGGCGATGCGGATCTGCATGGTCCCCGGTTCGAGGAAGAAGGCGTGCTGCGCATCAAGGACGGTGTAGAGTTGGGCGGCGTCCTCGGTAGAGAGCGCGAAATGGGCCGCGGTTTCGTCCACACTGGGCGGTTGCGCCGTCTCGGCGATGCGCTGGTAGACGTAGGTGCGCGCCGCCCAGAAGAGCGGGTCGGCGGGGTGTGTCATGGTGTTGCGTCCTTTCTACAGGAACTCGATTGAACCTGTCCCTTTTTGATAATTCGGTTGACAACGTTTTTCGTCTGTCCTATGATCACATCTCCTTGAACAGCATTGCATCGGGAAGGAGCCGACTTAATTGAGTGATGGTACGCCATTCCGCGGACAGATCAACTTGCAACTTCCAGCCGCGGTGGCAAAAGCGGGCTTAAGGCGTGGACGGTAGATCTTAGGACGAGATCAGTTTTTTATTGATCCACAGGTTTCATGGATTTGCAGAGATTTGATAGAAAATCTTCTGGAGATCCGTCTAATCCGCGTAATCTGTGGATCAATTTCTTTCCCTGTCTTCGTGTGACTTCGTGCTCTTTCATGTTGCCAGAGTCTCCTTTCTTTGGCTGACTCTGGCAATCTATATCAGGATCGTATCTGGGCGGGTTCCTTCTGAAAAATCCGCTTTGATCCGCTCAATCCGCGTTCTATTTTTGATGCGAGCTTGTAACGAAACGGTTTCGGTATAGAATGACGGGCGAAGGAACCTCACAAATCCATCCAAAGGAGAATGCCATGATCATCATCGCCGGTGCAGTCCCTGTGCAGCCCGACAAACGCGAAGAAGCCGCCCAGGTCGCCCTGCGCATGGCCGAGCTTTCCAAGGCCGAAGACGGCTGCGCGCACTATCACTTCTATAGCGATCTGGCCGATCCCAACACCTTTTTCATCTTCGAGGAATGGCGCGATGCGGCGTCGCTGGACGCACATGGCAAGACGGAACACATGGCGTGGTTCCGCGAGCAGTTGCCCAACTTCCTGGCAGGCGAGCCGAAGTTGACGCGGTATGAGGCGAAGATTGGTGATTAGGGAGTGGTGATTGGTGATTGGGGCAAGCGCAGACGAAGTTTACTCGGACATGGGTTTGCCTTCGGTGGCGATGCGCTTTTGGGCAAGGGCGCAGTACTCAGCGGACAACTCGTAGCCGACGTAGTGACGGCCTAGTTGAGCGGCGGCGACGCAGGTTGTGCCGGAGCCGCTGAAGGGATCAAGAACGACGTCTTCGACGTAGGAGTAGAGGTGGATCACCCGCGCCGCCAGGTCCACGGGAAAGGGGGCTGGGTGACCGACGCGTTTGGCCGATTCGGCCGGAATCTGCCAGATGGAGAGGGTGGCATCGAGGAATTCGTCGCGCTCGATGTCCGATTGGCCGCGGTCGGGGCGGCTGAAGCCTTGCTTGGCGAAGACGAGCAGGTATTCGTGCAGGTCACGCAGACGGGGTGCTTTGGCGCTCATCCAACTGCCCCAGGCGCAACTGCCGCCGGCCCCCGCCGCCTTCTGCCAGATGATCTCGCCCATGGGGAGGAAGTCGATCTGGGTGTGGATGTCGTAGAAGTAGGCGTGCAACGGGATGTACGGCTTGCGCCCCAGGTTGGCGATGTTGATCACATAGCGCCCGCCAGGACGCAACACACGATAGACCTCGCTCCCCACGTTGTGGATCAGCTCGAAGTAGGCTTGCAGGCTCAGATCGTCGTCGTAGTCTTTGCCCACGTTGTAGGGCGGCGACGTGAAGGCCAGGGCCACGCTGTTGTCGGGGATCGCGGTCATCGCCTCGGAGGATGCGTTGTAGATCTGATCTGTCCACGCGCCGGGGGGCGGCACCGGGATTTGGGCCAGTTGCTTGGCATCCAGGGCTTGCGCCATGTCCACGCCGTACAAATTCCGCGCATAAAACGCCGACGCATCATGCGCCTCGCGCCGACTGACCCCGAATTCAGATGTTTTGGTCTTTTTCATGAGATTAGGGACTGGGGATTAGGGATTGGGGACTGGGGATCGGGAACTACAGAGCGGAACACGTGCTCAACACGATCCCAGTCCCCGATCCCCAGTCCCTAGTTTCCGTCACTATATCACATCGTGGCGTCGGGCGCGAACTGTTGCGCACAGTAAATATGATCCAGCAAACAAAAAAGAGGACCGGCGCAATGCCGGTCCTCTTTTTGTTTGCGTTTCGTGCTGCCGAAGCAGCGACTGCCTAGATCTTCTGGACGTCGGCAGCGGCGGGACCCTTGGGACCCTGCTCGATGGTGAATTCAACACGCTGACCTTCGGCCAGGCTGCGGAAACCATCGGCGACGATAGCCGAGTGGTGTACGAAGACATCGGGGCCGCCTTCGCGGGCGATGAAACCAAAGCCCTTGGCGTCGTTGAACCACTTCACTGTACCTGTAACGCGTTCCTTGCTCATTGTTGGAAACCTCCTGTGGTTTCACTGGGTGCTACTGAAAAAAACCGTTTGCCAGAATATCGTCGTTCCCAACACAATGAGACAAACAGCACGCCCAGCCTTGTGCAAGTCTGGGCGTGTTTGTACACATCTTCATCAGGACTTACAACATCTTGCGTCCGTGAGTATACAGGAGAAATCGGGCAATGTCAACCTAAAGATCAGCTAAATTTCGGCAAAAATACGAAGGACACTTTTCACAAAGCAACCATTGACTCTATAATTGGCAAAATCCCCCATCGACAACCAAATCGCGCCGCAGGCAAGGAGTGCCGCAAATGGACAACGCCCTGGGTCAGTTGTTCGAGATCTTCGTTTCGCAGTTCCCGGTGTTGATCGCCTTTGGCGTCGGGCTGACGCTTGCCGCACGCAATCGAGTGGCACTGCCCGCCGCGTCGGGGAAAACCACGCTGGCGATTGTCCTCTTTGTGATCGACCTGGTGGTGCTTAACTGGCTGACACAGGTTGTGATCAACTCGATGGTGCAGGCAGATCCGAGTTTGAGCAGTGACGAACTTGGGCTGTTGCTCAACGGGTTGGCGTTGGCGCGCAGTGTGCTGCGGGCCTGGGCGTTTATGATCCTGTTCAATTTGATCTTTCCCGGTGCGCAGGGCAGACGGTGGCCTCGGCGCTTGCTCGGCGGATTGGTTGGGCTGGTGATCGGCGTTGTCCTCGCGCTGGCGCTGGGCGGCCCGATCAGCGCGGCAGTCGGCATCAGCGACTTCGAGGGGGCAAGCGGCTACTTTGTCGTCTTCGCGCTGACGCCCTTCTTCGCGCTGATCGGCGCGGTTACAGGCGTGGTGGTGACACGGTAGGGCAAGTCAATCCAGATCACTGGCGCGTAACACCGCATCATCGCCGAACCGCTTGCGCAAGGACCGAATCGTCTGGTCGATCTTGTCGTCCTTTTCGCTGGGGACATCGAAGATGGTCATCTGGCGCGCGGGCGGCCCCAGGCCGCTGACGCCCACGCCGATCAGCCGCACGGCGCGGCCGGTGGGTCTGTGTTCAGCCAAGAGATGCTCGGCCAGGCGCGTGATCTCCGCCACATCGTCGGTGGGGTGCGCCAATGTGGTCTGCCGCGTCAGTGTGGTGAAGTCGGACCAGCGCAGCTTGAGTTTGACGGTGGTACCGGCCAGGTGGGCGCGGCGTAGACGGCGCGCCACTTGGCCCGCCTGCTCGCGGACCGTCTGACGCAGTTGCTCGGCGTCGCGCACGTCCACGGCGAAGGTGGTCTCCTGGCTGATGGACTTGGTCTCGCGGCTGGTTTCCACAGGACGCGTGTCAATGCCCTGGGCGCGTTCGTGCAGGTCGGCGCCGTTTTTGCCGAAGTGATATTGAAGTGTGGCAACCGGGGCGGCGGCGATGTCGCCGATGGTGTGAATGCCCATTTCGGCCAGTTTCTCGGCTGTCTTCGGGCCGACGCCCCACAGCGCACGCGTCGGCAGCGGCGCCAGGAAAGCGGCTTCTTCGCCGGGCGGCACTGTCTGGATGGCGTTGGGATAGTCGTTGCCGCCCACGGCGGCTTTGCCCACGTCGGTGGCGATCTTGGCCACAAGTTTGTTCGTCGCCACACCGAACGAAGCCGGCAGGTGACGGTCATGGCGGATGCGGCGCTGGATCTGGGCGGCCAACGTCGGCGCCGACTCAGGGCGGGCGCTGACGTCGAGGAAGGCTTCGTCGATGGAGATCTGCTCCACCAGTTCGGTGAACTCGTGGACGATGGCCATCACCTGCCGCGACACTTCGCTGTAGACGCCGTGGCTCGACGGCACGATCACCAGATCATGGCAGAGCCGCACCGCCTGCGCCATGGGCATGGCCGAGTGGATCCCCAGCCGCCGCGCCGCATACGAACACGACGCCACCACCCCGCGCGACTCTGGGCGCCCGCCCACGGCAAAGGCGACGCCACGCAACGCAGGATTTCGTTGTTCCTCGACGGCGCAGAAGAAGGCGTCGAGATCCATGTGGATGATTTTGCGCATGGGTGCTGGATTGCGAATTGCGGGTTGCGAATGTTGTCGTTACATTCGTGGTGGCTTGTGCGCTCTCTAAATCGACGACGCCATTCATCTTTCGACACTTCAGCGTCCACTATTGTAACATCTCGCTTCAGCAGAGAAGTACATGTCGCACTCCGCAATCCGCAATCTGCAATCCATCTAGAAATGAGTTTTTATGAGCGGCAATCTACTTTGGCAACGCTTGAACGATGAAATCCGGCGTGAGGTGGACGCATTCCCCGGTGTGGCAGGGGTGGCGTTACGCGACTTCGAGGGCAAGCTCGAATTCACAGTCAACGGTGACGAGCTTTTCCCCACGGCGTCTACGATCAAGATCCACGTATTGGCGCAGTTGTTGACACGGGCCGAAGCCGGCGAAATCGATCTGGCGCAGCGGGTGACGTTGCCCAGCGAGCTGACCTTCGGCAGCGGCGTGCTGGCCTACCTGGAAGGTCCGCTGGATCTCAGCCTGCTGGATGTGGCGATCCTCATGATCATCGCTTCGGACAACACGGCCACCAACATTTGCATCGACTACGCGGGCATCGAAGACACAAATGCGCTGCTTCACTCGCTGGGTCTGACGGACACGCGCCTGCGCCGCAAGATGATGGATCACATCGCGGCTGTGCGCGAGCAGGAGAACGTGTCCACACCGGCGGAACTTGTGCAGATGTGGGCGCTGCTGCACCAAGGGAAACCGTCGCCTTGGGTGGCGCAGAAGAGCCTCGAAATCCTCAAAAAGCCCAAACTTGGCTTCCTCGATCGCGCCCTACCCGCGGACATCGAATTCGCCAGCAAGCCGGGATGGGTAGAAGCCGCCCGTTGCGACACGGCTCTGGTCTACCTGCCACGCCGCCCCTACGCCCTGGCCGTGATGACGAAATACACGCTCTGCGCCGACATGGAACACGAAGACTTCATCGGGCGCATCGGCCATAGCGTACACACCACCATGACCATGTTGGCGCAGAGTAATCGATACGGACGAGTCGTGTACTCGTAACGTATGCTTTCCGTTTAATTACTTAGTCCTAAAGACTACGTAAGGTTTCTCTTCTATAGTGTGAACTGCATCCCCTTGCTGCATTCCCTCGTCAGCTCGTTGCAAATCACGCTATCGTCTCAGTTTCAAGCAGACAGGAGAAACCCATGCGTCAGAAACGGACTCGAATGCGCCACTTCGCCTGGGGCGTTGTCACACTGTTGATTGGCATGATGGGGATTTGGGCGGCTACGCAGCCCATCTCGGCCAATCCGCGGCCAATCGACAGTGCCGGATAACTAACCGCGTCACCGATGGACTGGCGGCGCTTTATACATTCGACGAGGCAACGGCGCCGTCGTCACCGATGTTTCGGGGTGGGGGATCCCGCTGGATCTCTTTACATTTTTGATGGCCGCGCCACCTCGATGGGTGAGCTATCTATCAGTCCACCACCCAACGCTGAGTCACATCAGCATTCCCGGGGACGAAGATCGTCGATACGTAAGAGCAGCAACGAGATCACCATTGAAGCTTGGATCACCCCCAAGTACAGCAAACAAGACGGCCCAGCACGTATCGTGACGCTCTCCGCCGACCCGTACAACCGCAATTTCACGTTGGGGCAGACATCTTCGCATCGAGGCGGACGCTTCGACGGCACGGCTACGCACCACGATCACAAGCGACAACGAGCGGCCCTCGATGCTCAACCGGCAGCGGTAAGGTCTCCGATGAACGGCCCACGTCGTCTACACACGTCGGGCCGACGGCGCGGTGACAATCTACATCAACGGCGTCGCCGTGCGCATCGATTCGCGCCGGCAGCCCCAAACAACTGGGACGCCGACTTCCGCCTGGCGCTGGCCAACGAAGTGAGCGGTCGCCGCCCCTGGTTGGGCGACTTCCACCTGGTGGCCATCTACGGCGAGCGCTTGGCGTAACCGGTGATGCAGAACTACCGTGTCGGCCCCGAACCCGATGACACCCCGCCGGTTGATCCCACACCGACACCGCTCCCCGGCCAGCGTGTCAGCGAAGGCATTCAGGCGCTTTACACCTTCGAGGAAGGCGAAGGCGCCGTGGTGCATGATGTTTCGGAAGTGGGCAAAGCGCTGGATCTCTACGTCTTCGACGCCGGTCGCGTCACCTGGGGCGCCGGCACGTTGACGGTCGACGAGCGCACGATCCTGTCATCGGCCTTCCCCGCCAAGAAGATCGTCGACGCCGCCCGCGATAGCGATGAAATCACCATCGAAGCCTGGATCACCCCGTCCGACGTCAACCTGGATGGTCCGGCGCGCATTGTCTCGCTTTCGCAGAACCCCCACCGTCGCAAGCTGCACCTGGGCCAGCGTGAAGGAGCGCGCTACGATGTTCGCCTGCGCACCAGCGAGACATCAGGGAACGGTATATGCCGTCAGCTGCTCCACTGCGCCGGAAGCGGTCACCACCGAGTTGACCCACGTGGTCTACCGCGCAACGCCAACAGCACCGCCACCATCTACCTGGATGGGCAACCGGTGGCGGTGAAGACAATCGAAGGCACGCTCGACGATTGGTCGTCGTGGCATCGCCTGCCCTGGCCAGCGAATTCTCGCGCAACCGGGCCTGGCTGGGGACATTCCACCTGGTGGCCATCTACGGGCGAGCACTCGACGGCGGCGAAATGGCCAAAACTACGCAGCCGGCACACGAGACGGCGAACCCATCGTCGGTGGAACTTGCAGCCTCGCCAGTACCCGGTTCACCGGCCATCAACGGCGAAGTCATCGTGAACCTCGGCCCCACCAACGGTGTGACGCCATCATTCCACCAGTCAGGCTGGCGCTGGCCGTCGACGCGGGCAGCACTGCCGGCAGCATCGCAGAGATGCGCTACAGGGCCTGGCCGAAGACGCCCTGGGCGACTGGGTGGGCTATGCGCCGCAGTTGGACGCCACACTGGCCGACGGCGACAGTGAACAGCGCGTCTTCGTGCAGTTCCGCGACAGCGCTGTAACAACATCTCCACCGTCTACTCCGACACCATCATCCTGGATCGCAGCCAGAAACGGACTTCGGCGTCTCCATCAACGAAGGCGCGGGGTGGACCAATACCACCGAGGTAATGCTGACCCTGCCCGCCGAGGCGCGCACCGCCGAGATGCAGGTGAGCAACGATGGCGGCTTCATCGGCATCCCCTGGGAACCGTACACCCTCTACAAACCGTGGACGGTGATCTCGTACGGCACCGAGCTGATCCAGCCCGTGGTCTACGTGCGCTATCGCAATGTCGACGGCAGCACGTCGCCTGTCTACCAGGACGACATCATCCTCGATCTGCAAGCGCCGACATCGCAGGTGACACAGACGGCGCTGGGGACGAGCGGCCTGGCCGAAGACGATACCGTAACACCCATCGTCGTTTCGTGGGGCGGCGACGACAACCTCTCCGGCGTCCTCTGGCACGATGTGCAGGTGAAGGTGGGCGACAACGGCGAGTGGACCGACTGGCTGGTGCAGACGGAGAACAGTGAAGCCGTCTACGATGCCGTGCAGGGCGAAGTCTACAGCTTCCGCGTGCGCAGCGAGGACAACGCCGGCAACTGGAGCGACTTCTCCACCGGTGAAGGCGTGCAGACCATCGAAGTGCCCGACAGTGTCGAAGCCGACTACCCGATCTTCCTGCCCGGCGTCAGCGCCGATTAGGTTCTGATGACAGCACAGGATTAGTCGATTGAAGCAGAGACCCGGCCAGTGTGGCCGGGTCTCTCTTTGTGTGCGAATATGTTATACTGTGGCGGTGTATTTCGGGCCGGATAGCCCCTTGCAGAAAGGACGTGTGATGTCGCTCAACGGACGCAATCTGCTCTTGATTGGCGGCAGTGGTTTCGTCAGCGGGACCCTGGCCGAGATGGCTGTGGCCGCGGGCGCGTCGGTGTGGGCGGTCACACGCGGACAACGCCCTCTGGCCGACGGCATCACCCCAATTGTGGTGGATCGCACCGACCGCGCCGCCTTCGCCGAGGCCATCGCTGCGGCGAAGGTTTCCTGGGATCTGGCGGTGGATTGCATCGGCTTCACACCAGAAGATGCCGAGCAGGATCTGGCCACGTTGACCGGGCGCGCCGCACATCTTGTCTTCATTTCCAGCGATTTCGTCTATGATCCACAGACGCGCACCTTCCCCCAGCCCGAAAAAGACGCACACTACCTGACCGAAGGCTACGGCGGACGCAAGCGCCAGGCGGAATTGGTGCTGGCAGACGCCGACGGCCGCCTGCCGTGGACAGTGCTGCGCCCCTGTCACATTTACGGACCGGGATCGCGGCTGGGCTGCCTGCCCGAACATGGACGCGACCCCGACCTGATCGACCGCATCCGCCGCGGCGAGCCGTTGCGGCTGGTGGGCGGTGGTCATTTCTTGCAGCAGCCCATCTTGGCCGCGGACCTGGCGCGCACGATCCTCAGTTGCGTGGACAACAGCGCGGCGCAGGGCGGCATCTTCAACGCAGCCGGCCCCGACATCGCGGAATCGCGACGCTACTACGAGATCATCGGCGAGATCCTGGGCGAGCCGGTCCAAATCGAAGAGATCCCCGTCGACGTCTACGCCGCCGCCCACCCGGATCGGGCGTCGTTCCTCTGTCATCGGATCTACGATTTGGGTGGGTTGGCGCGCAGCGGTTTGGCTGTCCCCGCGACGGGATTGATCGAGGGGCTGCGCGGGCATGTCGAGAGTCTGCTGTGATAGAATGTTGGGGGACTGGGGATTGGGGACTGGGGATTATAATCTACAAACGATTGGGTAAGAACAATGCAGCGACGTAGTGCAACGGTTGAACGAAAAACCAAAGAAACTCAGATCGCGTTGACCTTGACTGTCGACGGTTCGGGCAAGATCGACGCGGACACCGGTATCGGTTTCCTTGATCACATGCTGACGCTCTTCGCTGGTCACGGTCTCTTTGATCTGACGGTGAAGGCCAACGGCGATCTGCACGTGGACGATCACCACACCGCTGAGGATGTTTTCATCTGCCTGGGCAAGGCGCTGGATCAGGCGCTGGGCGACCGTCGCGGCATTGTGCGCACCGCCCACAGCTACGTCCCCATGGACGAGGCGCTGGGTCTCGTGGCGGTGGACCTGGGCGGGCGGCCCTACTCCGTCTTCGACGCTGAATTTGTCACACCGCGGTTGGGTCAACTGGGTACGGATCTGCTCTTCCATCTCTTCGAGAGTCTGGCGATCCACGGGCGCATGAACCTGCACGCCAAGATCCTCTACGGGCGCAACGATCATCACAAAGCCGAGGCGCTCTTCAAAGCGCTGGCCCGCGCCCTCGACGCCGCCACCCAGATCGATCCGCGCCGCGCCGACGTGCCGAGCACCAAGGGAACGCTGATCGCGTAGAAGGTAGCCGCCCGCAGCGGGCGGAAGTCAAAAGGCAAAGTGCAAAAGGCAAAAGTGGCGCAGGCGCACCAATCGCCCAATCTCTCAATCGCCCAATCTCTCAATCTCTCTCCCCACCTCAAGGACACCCCATGACGGCAACACTCGAAAACACCGTTCTCGACATCCCCACACTGGACGAGATCCGCGAGGCGCGGGGGCAGATCGGCGCGTATGTGCGCCGCACGCCGGTTTGGCTGTGGAAAAGTGACGAGATCATCGAGCAGATGGGCATCGAGAGCAATGTCTACGCCAAGATGGAGCTATTGCAGGAGACAGGGACGTTCAAGGCGCGTGGGGCTGTCTACAACATGCTCATGCTCAAGGAAGATGAGCGACAGCGCGGCGTCACTGCTGTCAGCGCGGGCAACCACGCCATCGCCGTGGCCTTTGCGGCGCGGCTCTTCGGCAGCACAGCCAAGGTGGTGATGCCCAAAAGCGCGCCCCCCTTCCGCGTGGACAAGGTGCGCAGCTACGGTGGCGAAGTCGTCCTCGTGGACAATGTACACGAAGCCTTCACCGAAGTGGAGCGCATCGCCATCAAAGAAGGACGCATCTTCGTCCACCCCTTCGAAGGGCGCCGTACCATCGTGGGCCAGGCCACTTTGGGTATGGAACTATGCGAACAACGCCCCGATCTAGAAGCGGTGGTGATTCCCATTGGCGGCGGCGGGCTGGCGGCGGGCATGGCGGCGGCCATCAAGCAGATGATCCCCGATTGCAAGGTCTACGGCGTGGAGCCGGAAGGCGCCAACACCATGTGGCGCAGTTTTCGCGCCGAGCAGCCCGTAGCTATCGACAAAGTCACCACCATCGCCGATAGCCTGGGATCGCCCCGCGCCGAGCCGTACAGCTACTCGCTCTGTCGCCACTTCCTGGATGATGTCGTCCTCGTAGACGATGACGCGCTCAAACAGAACATGCGCTTCCTCTTCCACAACCTCAAACTGGCCTGCGAACCGGCCTGCGCCGCCGCCACCGCCGCAATGTTGGGTCCACTCAATCAGCAATTGCGCGGCAAAACCGTGGCGGTGATCGCGTGTGGATCGAATATCGATTTGGAAACGTATTGTAGGATAACGAGTAATGCGTAATTCGTAATTCTTCGAGACAATTCGCCAATATTGGGGAATCGAACTCGACAAGTTACGCATTACGAGTTACGCATTACGCACCCATCAAAGGTATCTACACAATGATCTATTTCGGTTGCGACTACTACCCCGAACAATGGAGCCAATGGCTGGACGAAGGCGAAGCGCGCTGGGAGGCCGATGCGCAGCTAATGGTAGAGGCTGGGCTGAACACGGTGCGGCTGGCCGAGTTTGCCTGGGGTCTGCTGGAACCGGCCCAGGATCACTTCGACTTCTCCTGGCTGGATCGGGCTGTAGACGTGTTGGGTCGGCACGGGTTGAAGGTGGTCATGTCCACGCCGACGCCTGTCCCCCCGCCGTGGCTGCTCACCGCGCACCCCGAGATCTGCCAGGTGGACAAACGCGGCTACCGCCAAGGACCGGGGACGCGCCGCGAAGCCTGCGCCAACCAACCCGTCTATCGAGAACGCAGCCGCATCATCGTTGAGCAGATCGCCCAACGCTACGCCGACAACCCGCACGTGATCGGCTGGCAGACGGACAACGAGTTCGGCTGCGGTGACACGGCGCGCTGCTACTGCGACGAATGCGCCGACGCCTTCCGCCACTGGCTGCAAGAGCGGCACGGCGATCTGGAAATGCTCAATCAAAACTGGGGAACCGCATTTTGGGGCGAAGTCTACACCGACTGGCGACAGATCCCGCTGCCCACAGCGTCCACGGCCGGACGCAGCCCCAGCCACGAGCTGGACTTCTATCGTTTCAGCAGCGACGTGTGGACGGCCTACCACAACGATCAGATCGATACCCTGCGCCGTCTCTGCCCCAATCACTTCGTCACCCACAACTTGATGTTCTTCTTTTCGGACATCAACCACTACGATCTCAGCCGCAAGCTCGATTTCGTGAGTTGGGACAATTACGACTTCCACGGCGCCACGCCAGGATTGGTGGCGGCGGCCCACGATCACATCTGGGGTGTGCTGGAGCGTAACTTCTGGGTGATGGAACAGCAGGCAGGGCCTATCAACTGGAGCGTCTACAACCCGCTGCCCGGCCCCAATTTCGTGCGTTTGAAGACGTATCAGGGCATCGGTCACGGCGCGGACGGTATGATCTACTTTCGCTGGCGGCAGGCCATCGCCGGCAACGAGCAGTATCACAGCGGCCTGCTCGACTACGCTGGGCGCAAGACAATGGGCTACACCGAAGCCAAGCAGATCGGCGAAGAGTTGCAGGTCCTCGCGTTCCAAGTTGGCAGGCACCAAACCCGTCGCCGACGTCGCCATCCTGCTCGACTACGACAGCCGCTGGGCGCTGCAGCTCCAGCCGCACAACCGCCTGCTGCGCATGGACCCGCCCAACGATTTCGTGCTGCAAAACCCCGCCGTGCGCATGGATCGCGAGGACGAACCCGACGAAAAGTATATGACAGGCCGCGCCTGGATCGCCTGGCCCTTCCTGGCGCCCTACCTGGCGCTGTGGGAAGCCAACATCCCTGCCGCCATCGTCTCGCCCGATAGCGATCTGAGCCGCTTCAAAGTGGTATGCGCGCCCTTCCTCAATGTGCTACGGCCCGAGGTGGCCGACAACCTGCGCCGCTTCGTACAGAACGGCGGCACGCTGGTTGCAGGCCCGCGCATGGGCTTCAAAGACGAGCACAACCGCATCTTCACCCAACCGCAGCCTGGGCCGCTGCGCGATCTCTTCGGCATGACGGTGGGCTACATCGACTCGCTTTCACCAGAACGTCACAACGAACTGCGCTGGCGGCGACATGTCACCCGCATGGGGCCGCAGTCGCCCATCGGGCTGTGGGCCGAGATCCTCGACCCCGCGGAAGGCACCGAAGTCCTCGCTACCTACACCGAAGGCTGGTATGCGGGCGGCGCGGCCGTCACTTTCAAAGAGCAGCCCAGCGGCAGCAAGGCCGTCTACGTTGGTTGCATGGGCGGCCCCATGCTCTACCACACTCTTTTCGACTGGCTGTTGCCCGAGAAGAAGATCTTCCCGCTCATGCCGTCGTTGCCCGGTGTGGAGATCTGCGCCCGCGTCGCCGAAGACGGACGCCGCATCCTCTTCCTGCTCAACCACACCACCAAAACCCAGAATCTCTCCCTGCAAACTCCCGCCCAAGACGTCCTCAGCGGAGCACGCTTCGAGCGCAGCATCATGTTGCAGCCGGGAGAAGTGCGGGTAATCGAAGAGAAGACGAGGGGGTGATTGGTGATTGGGGCAGAGGTCAGCTCCGGCCCAATCTCCGATCACCAATCACCAATCACCATGATCGAACTCGCACCTCGCCACAAAATTGGGCTGCCCGTGTCGTCGCCGGTGCTGATCGCCGGCGGCGCGATTGGCTATGGCGAAGCGCTGCATCGCGGACTGGACCTGTCTCGCTTTGGCGCGGCCGTGGTGGGGCCGGTTTCGCGGCGGCCCATGCTGGGCAGCGCGCCGCCACGGTTGGGGGAGACCAACGGCGGCATCGTGCTGGAGACAGGTCTACAAAACCGCGGCGCCAAGGCGGTGCTCAAAAAGTTCGCCCGCCAGTGGACACGGCTGGCCTGCCCCCTGGTTGCCCAGATCGTGGACAACCACCGCACCGACGCAGCGGTCACCGCGCAGCGGCTCTACGCCGTCGACGGCCTCGTGGGGTTGGAGCTACTCGTCGATCCACGCGCCACGGCCGACGAATTGACCTCGCTGATCCAGGCCATCCGCTGGGAAAATGACCTGCCGCTCTGGGTCAAACTGCCGTTAGAACGCGCCGCCGAACTCGCCCCTGCCGCCATCGGTGTGGACGCCGACGCCCTGGTGATCGGCCAGCCCACACGCGGCGCGCTGGTCAACGCGGCCGGTGTACCGGTGAACGGGGCGATCTTTGGGCCGCTGGCCTTTGCGCCCATGCTGGCCGCGCTGATCGACGTGATGCGCTTGCAGTTGGGCGCGCCTGTGATCGCCTGCGGCGGTGTCCACAGCGTGGCCCAGGCGCGACAGGTCCTCGCGGCGGGGGCTGTCGCCGTCCAACTCGACAGCGTCCTCTGGATCGAACCGGGTGTGGCCCTGGAAATTGCAGACAAGATGAATCAAGAACGATGAATGGTCAGCAGCCTCTCGCCAATCAAGAAGGGCCGTCTCAACCCAATCATTATTCCTCATTCATCCTTTCTTCGTTCTTCACCTTTCGCCTCTTCTTCATCCCCACCTTCACCCTCACCCACGCAGCGCATGGACCGCTGTGGATCTCGCTCGTTCTTGGGCTGGTGCTGACGTTTGGCGGCGAATGGCTGGCACGCCGACGCATCGAAGAGGCCGACAACCCGCGCCGCGATCTGCTGGTGGTGATCGCCTCGCTCTTCCTCATCGGCCTCTTCCCCGAAGAAACGCCCATCCAACTGATTCTGTGGGCGGGGATCAGCCTGGCCTGGGGAAGATGCCACAGCAGCCGGTCGATGGTAGTTTCCTCAACGGCGCAGTGGATTGGCTATGTTGTGGGCGCAGCCGTGGGGATCACCGGATTGATCGGGCCAGGGAGTTGGATCATGGGGCTGCTGCTCACGGTGTGCGTGGTGCGCAGTGCGTGCAGCCTAAGCCAATCATCACGCTAACCTCACCAATCATCCAGATTTCACAGACAAGGAGCCTACCACATGGCCGCAGATCTCAGACAGATCGCACAACGCATCGCCGCCGGTCCTTTTGCGGCAACTTGGGACTCGTTGGAAGGCTACACAACGCCCAACTGGTACCAAGACGCCAAATTCGGCATCTTCATCCATTGGGGCGTCTATGCCGTGCCGGCGTTCGGCAACGAATGGTATCCCCGCAACATGTACCTGCCCGGCACAAAAGAGTACGAGCACCATCGGGCCACATACGGCCCACAAGACGAGTTCGGCTACAAAGATTTCATCCCGCACTTCACCGCGGAGCACTTCGATGCGGAGGAATGGGTGCGCCTGTTTGCAGAGGCGGGCGCCCGCTTCGTTGTGCCGGTGGCGGAGCATCACGACGGCTTTCAGATGTACGCCAGCGATCTTTCGCACTGGAACGCGGCAGAAATGGGACCGAAGCGCGACGTCGTGGGCGGAGTGGCCGCAGCCACACGCCGCGGGGATGGTCTTCGGCGTGTCCAGTCATCGCGCCGAGCACTGGTGGTACATGGGCGGCGGCCGCACGTTCGATTCCGACGTCCAGGACCCCGCCTTCGCCGATTTCTACGGCCCGGCGCACGGGGATCGTCCACGCGACAACTACGTGGAGAACAGCCCCAGCGCCGACTACCTCGAAGACTGGCTGCGTCGCACCTGTGAACTCGTCGACAAGTACCAGCCCCAGTTGATCTGGTTCGATTGGTGGATCATGAACCTGGCCTTCAAACCCACCTGAAGCAGTTCGCCGCCCACTACTACAACAGCGGCGCAGCCTGGGGCAAGGGCGTCGCCATCAACCACAAGTTCGACGCCTTCCCTACCGGCGTCGCCGTCTTCGATATTGAACGCGGCCAGGTAAAGGATCTGCGCGGCATCTTCTGGCAGAACGACACCTCCGTCTCCAAGAACTCGTGGGGCTACATCGACGATCACGACTACAAGCAACCAGTGGACATCGTGCAGGATCTCGTGGACGTGGTGAGCAAGAACGGCGCGTTGCTGCTCAACATCGGTCCGCGCGCCGACGGGACGATCCCGCAAACGGAGCAGGAGATGCTGCGCGCCATTGGCCGCTGGCTGGCGGCGAACGGCGAAGCGATCTACGGCACCCGCCCCTGGCACATCTATGGCGAAGGCCCCACACAGGTGCAGGAAGGTGCATTCACCGATACACGGCGCGCCGCCTTCACCAGCCAAGACATCCGTTTCACAGCCAAAGAAGGCGCGATCTACGCGCACGTGTTGCGCCCACCCGAAGACGGCACCATCGCCATCCGGTCGCTGGGCCAGAGATCCCCCCATCGCCTGGCGCAGATCACCGCGATGCGCGTCCTTGGGCGCGACGCCCAAGTGACCTGGCGCCACGGCGAAGACGCCCTGCATGTTCAGATCCACGGCCAGGTGGACGGCGAGTTCCCAATAGTGCTCAAAATCGCGTGATGATGACGCGTCGCGACTACTTTTCCACGCCCGCGTATGGTAAAATCAAAGGTGAATTCACCGCCACAGAAAGGGGATCGTTATGTTCAAAAACATCTTGATTCCAGTTGATTTTTCCAAACACAATCACGAAACGGTGACGGCAGCGCAGGCGCTCGCCGACCGCAACAAAGGACAGATCACACTGCTGCACGTGATCGAGTTGATCGCCGAAACCGACCGTCACGGCGAGTTGGACAGCTTCTACGATGATCTGGAGGGGCAGGCGATAGAGAAATTCACCCCCTTGCAGGCGCTGGCCGCGCAGGCGAACTGCGAAGTCGTGTTTGGCGACCGTGTGGAAGAGATCCTGAACTACGCCGACAGCCACGATGTAGACCTGATCGTGATGTCGTCGCGACGCGTCGATCCGCAGAATCCTGGCGAAAACCTGGGCACCATCAGCCAACGGATCGGCATATTGGCACAATGTCCTGTATTGTTGATGAAATGACCGAACCATGCAGGAACACATCAGCTACGTCGACGGCAGGCGTATACACTATCGAGAAGGCGGCGAGGGATCGCCGGTGCTCCTGATCCACGGGCTTTCGGGATCGGGGCGGTGGTGGCTGCAAAACATCGATTATCTGGCCAGATCCCATCATGTCTACGTGATCGATCTGGTGGGCTTCGGCCGTAGCCGCAGACAGCATTTCCACCTGACACAAGCGGCACCCCTGATCGCGAAGTGGATGGAACAGATTGGCATCAACGCGGCCACCCTCATCGGGCATTCGATGGGTGGGTTCATCAGTATCGACCTGGCGGCCTGCTTCCCCGCCAAAGTCGAACGGCTGGTCGTGGTGGATGCGCCCGCGCTACCACTAGAGCGCAGCCGCGCCAAGATAGCCGTGCGCCTGGCCCGCGCCCTGATGGAGATGCCGCGCCCGTTCCTGCCGATCCTCTTTGGTGACGGCCTGCAGGCTGGGCCACGCACCGTCTACTCGGCTGCACACGAACTGATGCACAGCGACATTTCCTACAAGATCGGCCTTGTCCGCGCGCCGACGCTGGTGGTGTGGGGCGATCATGATTGGCTGGTGCCACTCAGCATGGGTGTACGGATCTATGATCGGCTGCCCAACGCCGAATTTGTCGTCATTGATCACGCCGGTCACAACCCCATGTGGGATCGTGCAGATCGCTTCAATGAGATTGTGGAACACTTCATCCAGCACGGGTCTTTGCCGCCGTGCGCCCAAGACCCTATCGCCCAACTTCACAATCTACCTTACTGCAATTCCGGTTGTATAGGTGGAAGCTGTCCATTATAATCAGGATGCATTCACCGAACGGATCAACAGAAAAAGGTCGAAATCATGCATACTTCGGTCAAGCTCTGGGAAACCCCTAGCGCCAAAACCATTTACCTAATTGCCGGTTGGCATCAATGGGCCGACGCCGGCTCGATCTCGTCGGGCCTGCCCGCCTATCTGATCGATCAGACCGATGCACGCAAAATCGGCGACATTGCACCCGACAGCTTCTATCTCTTCCAACTGCCCGGCACCCACCACCTCTTGCGCCGTGAAGTGCAGATGAAAGATGGTTTCGTGCTCAACATGAGCCAGCGCGTCAACGAATTCTTCTACACAGGCGACGCCGAGCGCGGCCTGCTCATCTTTCTGGGCGAAGAACCACACGTCAACGAAGACACCTACGCCGACGCATTCTTCGATGTGGTGGAGAAGCTGGGCGTGCGTCGCATCGTGATCCTGGGCGGCGTCTATGGCTCCATGCCCTACGACAAAGACCGCGAAGTGTCGTGCAGCTACAGCCTGGAGCGCATGCACGGCGAACTGGAAGACTACGCTGTGCGCTTCTCCAACTACCAGGGCGGCACCACCATCGGCACGTTCATGGTACACAAGGCCAAAGAGCGCGGCATCGAATGTGTCACCTTTCATGGCTTCGTGCCGGCCTACGAGTTCGGCCAGATGGGCGCGCCCGCACAGGGCATCCGCATCGAAAATGACTTTAAAGCGTGGTACGACATCATGCGGCGCATCAACCACATGTTCGATCTGGGGATCAGTTTGTCGGACTTGAGCCGCAAGACAGATGAGTTGGTGGCTTCTATCGACTCGGATATCGAAGAACTGGCCGGTGAGCTGCCGCAGTTGAACATCCGCGAGTATTTCGAGGAGTTGAACAGGGAGTTTACCGAACGCTCATTCATGCCCCTGGACGATATCTGGGAGCGAGAACTGGGCAACCTTTTCGACGACGACGAATAGGCGCCCCATGCTCGATTCCACGCGTACACACAACGTTCTCGACCAGTCCGGCGCCATTGATCTGCTCCACGGGCTGGTAGAGATCCCATCGTTCAGCCGCCAGGAGGCCGCAGCCTCGACATGGCTTACCCAGCGCATGGACACGCTGGGCTATGATCGCGCATACGTTGACGGAGCGGGCAACGCCGTAGGCGAAATCGGCCCAGCGCACGCCGCCAAAACCATCGTTCTCCTAGGTCATATCGACACTGTCCCCGGCAACATCCCCGTGCGCATCGAAGACACAGACAACGGTCCTGTGCTCTACGGGCGGGGCAGCGTAGACGCCAAAGGCCCGCTCGCCACCTTCACCGCCGCCGTGGCCCGCATCGGCACAGAATGGGCACACAACCACGACATCCGTTTTGTGGTGGTGGGGGCGGTGGAAGAGGAGGCAGCCACCAGCAAGGGCGCCCGCTTCATCGCCGCCCGCTTCAACGGCAAGGACGAACCCCTCCCCGAAGCCTGCATCATCGGTGAGCCGAGTAGCTGGTCGCGCGTCACCCTCGGCTACAAAGGGCGGCTGCTGGTAGAAATAGAAGCTCGACAGCCCATGGCCCACACAGCCGGCCCGGAGCGGGGCGTCGCCACCCTGGCCGTGGACTTCTGGAACCACCTCGCCGCCTACGCCGACAGCTTCAACGATGGTCGAGAACGCGCCTTTGATCAACTTCTGCCCAGCCTGCGCGACCTGCGCACGTGGACGGACGACGCCATGCACGATCACGTCTACGCGCGAGCAGGCGTACGCCTGCCCGTCGACTTCGACGCAGACGCCTTTGCCCGCAATCTGGCCAATTGGGCTGCAACCGCGGCCGCACACGTGGGCGCACCGCGGGAAATTCCAGCGATTCTCCCGGCGCAGCCGGTGACACTACGTTTCGCCGGCCCGTTGAACGAAATCCAGTTGACATTGCTCGGCCATGAACCGGCCTGGCGCAGCGACCGCAACAACGCGTTGGTACGCGCTTTCCTGGCAGCACTGCGCGGGCATGGGCAGCGCCCCGCCTTCGTGGTGAAAACGGGAACCAGCGACATGAATGTGGTGGGGCCGGTTTGGGGTTGCCCGATCCTGGCCTACGGCCCAGGCGACAGCAGCCTCGATCATACACCCCATGAGCACGTTCAGATCGCCGAATACTGGAACGCCGTGCTTGTGCTTGAGGCAGCATTGCGTGAACTATAAGCCAGAATTTTATGGTGGCTGATATTGGTCCATGAAATACTGAGGAGAGACCACGCCATGACCACGCCAGGCCGTCTCACGAAGGGTGCCACCCCCGAAGAACTTCTGCGCAGAGAAGAGATGATACGGCGAGTGGGCCTGATCCTGGCCTACACCGACACCAACCATCGCTACACATGGATCTACCATCCAAACCCAGATTTCGACGCGGCACAGGCCATCGGGCAGCGCGATGACGAGTTGCAGCCCAACGACGCCGGGCGCGAAGTTGTCGAAATCAAACAGCAGGTGCTCGAAAGCGGGCGCACCATCCGCCGCGTCATCACATTCCCCTTTAGCGACGGCATGCGCTCGTTCGATATGGTGTTCGAGCGGCTGCGCAACGAACACGGCAATCCAATTGGCGTCGTCGCCGCCGCGGTCAATGTCACCAACTTTGTCGCCGAGAATCGGCATCTACGCGAAACGCAAGCGTTGCTCAAATCACTCTTCGATTCGGCGCCAGTCGGCTTGAGTGTGTGGGATCGCGACATGCGCTTTCTACGCCTGAACCAATCGCTGGCCGACATGAACGGACTGCCGGTTGGCGCACACATCGGCAAGCGCCCCAGTGAAATTCTGCCCCAAATCAAGGACATCCACGACGTTGAGGACTTTTTGCGCGGGGTGATGGAGAGCGGCGAACCGGCCATGGACGTGGAGATTTACGGCAGCACACCCGCCGATCCCGATACCGAACACGTCTGGCGCGAACATTTCTACCCGATCCGCCTCGACGAAGAGGTGATTGGCCTGGGGGCAGTGGTCGAAGACATCACCGAACTGAAGCAGGCGCAGGAATCACTGCACCAGGCCCGCGAGCTGCTGGAAAGCCAGGTAGCCGAACGCACCGCCCAACTGAGCGAGTTGAATACACAACTCCAGGCAACCCTACGCGAACAGGAGCGCACCGCCCAAGAATTGGCCGAAGTCCGCCGCCGTCTGGCGCAGAGCCGCGAGGCAGAGCGGCTGCGCCTCGCCCACGAACTACACGACACGGCGATGCAGGATCTCACGGTGCTCACCTACGATCTGGTTCACTACAGCAACGCCAATGCCGATGAAGCGATGGGCAAGGCCATCGCCAACATTCGCGGCAAGATCGGCCACATCAACCAGACACTGCGTCGCATTGTCGGTGACCTGCGCCCACCGATCCTGGTGGATTTCGGCCTGAAAGCCGCAATTGAGGCGCACATCGAACGCATCCACAACGACCATCCTTCACTGCACATTACGCTGGAAGCCGAAGACAACCTACCAAGGCTACGCGAAATGACGGCCGTGATGCTCTTTCGCATTCAGCAGCAGGCGTTGCGCAATATCTTCCAACATGCAGCCGCCGACCGCGTATGGATCCGAGTGACGACTGAGTTGGATTGGCTAAAACTCGAAGTTGAGGACAATGGGAAGGGCTTTTCGATCCCCCGCCGGTTGATCGAGCTGGCGCGCCAGGGCCACCTGGGTATCGTCAGCATGAGCGAACGCGCCAACGAAGCCGGCGGCGTCTTTGAGATCGAAAGTGAGCCAGGCAAGGGTACTGTGGTGCGGGTAAAGGTGCCGGTAGCAGAGATGAACGACGAACGATGAATACGGCGCGATCCGCTATTCCAACGGGCTCAACCAACGCGTCGTGTCGTTGCCGTCGGCGGCCCAGCCCTGGATTTCGCCATCGTCGGAGCGGACCTGATACCAGATGAAGCCGTCCGCCGACTGTGGCCCAGCCAGTATGGTGAACTCCTGCCCGGTGTTGACACGGGTGAGAACGGCAGCATTTGTCCCCGGGGTATTGCGCACCGAAAGCTGCTGACCCGCGTCCATGGTGACGCGCACGCGGTCGCCCACGCGCGGCGCACGATTCACGGGGACAATGTCGTTGCCCGACACCGGTGACAACCATTCGTCGGCGCCATCACCCTGCGCCGCCCAGCCAGTGGTCCCCTGACCATCGTCCACGCGCCACCAGATGAAGCCATCCGCGCTGATCGGCCCCTCCACCACAGACAGTCGCTGCCCAACCCCAAGTTGAAGCACCAACGCCGTTGGAGCTGGGCGCATCGCGCAGGTTCAGGCCCCCTGCGGCCACCACGCGCCGGTTGCCCCACAGCCAGCACCGTACCTGGGAGCGGCGTCGGCGTGAACGTGGCCGTCGGTTCGGGCGTAGGTGTGGCCGTCGGCTCGATGATGATCACCGGCGTGTCGGTGGGGATGGGCGCGGCGGCCTGCTGCGGATCAGCTGTGGCCGCCTGCGTGGGTGCAGGAGACGGCGTGGGCGTTGAAGCGGCTGGAAGCTGCCGCACGCCAGAATCGGCCCCAGCCACACCAGCGAAAGCACCAGCAGCGCCGCGGTCACCTGCCGGCGGCGAGTGGGAGCGATATCGTTCTTCCCAGAGACATCGGCCAGGCCGGCGTCGCTGCTGTGATTTTGTCTTGACATGTGTTACTTGTCGGTAGCTCCTGGATCTAGAATTAGAGATAGACGGCGCGGATCCAGCCGATGTCGTCGCTCTGCGACAATTCATCTTCCACCGCTTCGGGGATCATCTCATCGGTGCCGAGCACCATAATCGACTGTCCGCGCGGGCTGCGCCGGCCAACGTGCATGAAGCTGATATTCACATCCGACTGGCCCAACATCGTGCCGACGCGGCCGATGATGCCGGGCCGATCGCGGTGTGATGTGAGCAGCAGATGCCCTTCGGCGGGGAACTCCACCCATAGATCGTCGATGGCGACCAGGTTGGGCGCGCCGTGCAGGACGGCGCCGCGCACGGTGCGTTGTTCTTCACCGCAGGTGATGCGCAATGTGAGCATGTTTTCGTAGTGGTCATCGTGCTGGTGATGGTGGATCTTGCGTTCCATCACTTCCATGCCGCGCCGTTCGGCCAGCAGCGCATTGATCATGTTGACACGTTCTTCGACGACGCCGGCCAACACGCCCTTGATGCCTGCGGCCACGATGTAGTCGATGTTGTGATCGGCCAGCCCCATGTGCGGTGACCTCCAACCGGTCGATCCCCTGGCTGTTGATCTGGCGCAGGAAGCGCCCCATGCGTTCGGCCAGGTCGATGTACGGGATCAGGAAATCGAGCGCCTTGGGCGGCAGAATCAGCGTTGACGGCGTAGCGGGCCGGGCGCCCTTCCAGCACGTCGAGCACCTGTAGCGCCACATCGACGGCGACTTTCTCCTGCGCTTCGACGGTGCTGCCGCCCAGATGCGGCGTGAGCACCACCTGCGAGAGGTTGCGCAGCGGGCTGTCTGCGCCCAGTGGCTCGTCCTCGAAGACGTCCAGCGCGGCCCCAGCCACGTGACCGGATTCGATGGCCGTAGCCAGTGCAGCTTCGTCGATGACGCCGCCGCGGGCCACGTTCAAAATGCGCACGCCGGGCTTCATGTGGGCGAACTGCTCGCTGGAGATCATGTGCCGCGTGCTCTCGTTCAGCGGCACGTGAAGGTGATGAAATCCGCCTGCGCCAGCAGATCGTCCAGCGCCATCATGGTGACGCCGCGCTGCGCCGCATAGTCGGCGGTGACGTAGGGATCGTGGGCGAAGCGCGCATGCCCAGCCCTTTGGCGCGCTCCACCACTTCCTGGGCCACGCGGCCGAGGCCGACGGTCCCCAGGATTTTGTCGCGCACTTCTACACCCATGAAGCGGCTGCGCTTACTGCCCGGCGCACGTGACTATCGGCCTGGGGGATGTTGCGCGCATGGCCATGAGCATGGCCACGGTGTGTTCGCCGCCGCCACCACGTTGCCCGTGGGCGCATTGACCACGATGACACCGGCCTGTGTGGCCGCGCCGATGTCGATGTTGTCCACGCCGACGCCGGCGCGGCCCACCACCAGTAGGCGCTCACCCGCGGCGAGCACCTCTTTGGTCACCTGGGTGCTGCTGCGCACCAGCAGCGCGTGATAGTCGGGAATCTCGGCGATCAACTGCGCCGGCGTGAGATCGGTCTTCACCACTACCTCGACGCCGTCCGCTTCTTGCAGCGGCGCCAGACCGGTGTCGGAGAGTTGATCGCTGACGAGTACTTTGTAGGTTTCGGGCATAGGATCCTGATTCGTGATGAGTGATTCGTGATTCGTGATCCGTGATGAGTGGGTGATTGTTTTCTGCCACTTGCCAATCAACCGATAACTTCCTCTACCCACGGATCACTCATCACGAATCACGTTTACATACTCTGCGGCGCGGATACACCCAACAGCCCCAACACCCGCGCCAACGCCGTGCGGGCGGCCTGGGACAGCAGGAGCCGAGCGCAGCTTAGGTCGACGTTGTCGCTATCGACGACGTGACAGTCGCGATAGAACATGGTGAAGACGCGCGCCAGTTCCATGCCGTAGTGGGTCAGGTTGTGCGGCGACAGTTTGTCCACGGCGGTTTCGATCTGTTCTTCCAGTTCCAGCATCTTGCGGATCAGATCCAGTTCTGCTGGATGTTCCAGGAGCGCCAACAGGGAATCGTCTACGGCGGCGATGCCCCCTTCAGGCAGCAGACCTTCGCTACCGGCCTTCTCGATGATCGAGCAGATGCGGGCATGGCCGTACTGCACGTAGAAGACCGGGTTTTCGCTAGTCTGTTCCACGGCCAGGTTCAGGTCGAAGTCGATGCTGCTTTCTGGTCCGCGGGTGAGCAGCATGAAACGTACGGCGTCGCTGCCCACTTCTTCCACCACCTCGCGCAAGGTGAGGAAGTCGCCGGATCGTTTGCTCATCTTCACTTCCTGGCCGTCGCGCATGAGCTTGACCAGGTTGTAGAGCAGGATCACCAGCCGTTCGGGGTCCAGCCCAAGCGACTGCATCACGGCGTGCATGCGCGGCACGTGCCCCTGGTGATCCACCGCCCACACGTTGATCACCTTCTCGAAGCCGCGGCGGATGAACTTGTTGTAGTGGTAGGCGATGTCGCTGGCGAAGTAGGTGGGCGCGCCGGTTGAGCGGATCACCACTTCGTCCTTGTCGTTTTTGGGATAGTTGCTGGCCAGGAACCACTGAGCGCCGTCGCGCTCGGCGATTTCACCCTTTTCGCGCAGCATGGCGAGCACTTCGTCGACCTCGCCGTTGTCGTAAAGGCTCTGCTCGCTGAACCATTCGTCGAAGCGTACGCCGATCAGGGCGAGTTCGTCCTGTAGATCGGCCAGCACGATGGCGCGTCCTTCGGGGCGGATGGCGGCCAGCGCGGCATCGCGGTCCATGCCGAGCAGCGAATCGCCCATTTTTTCGGCCAGGCGCTTGGCGTATTCGATCATGTAGTCGCCCTTGTAGCCGCCCTCGGGGATCTCGGCCTCGCGCCCGAAGTGCTGCAAGTAGCGGGCGTAGAGCGTCTCCACGAAGAGCTGCATCTGCGTCCCTGCGTCGTTGACGTAGTATTCACGCTGAACAGCGAAGCCCGCCGCATCGAGGACGTTGGCCAGCGCGTCGCCCAGCACAGCGTTGCGGGCGCCGCCAAAGTGCAGCGGACCCGTGGGATTGGCGCTGACGAACTCCACCTGCCAGCGCCTGCCGCGGCCAAGATCGATGGCGGCGAAGTCGGCGCCGGCATCGACAATGGCGCGCACCTGCCCTTGCAGCCACGATTGCGACAGGCGCAGGTTGATGAAGCCAGGGCCGGCCAATTCCACAGCGCCGATCATGCCGTTGGTGGGCATGCGGTCGGCGATGGTCTGGGCGATCTGGCGCGGGTTGCTCTTCTCGCCGGTGGCTTTCTTGACGGCGGCAGCCACGACCATTGCGATGTTGGTGCTGAAATCGCCATGTTCGGGCCGGTTGGGCCGCATGATCTCGGCGGCGGGCATTTCAATTGACGGAAGTTCACCGGCGTCCGCGGCGGCCTGGATGGCCTCGGCCACGATTGCCTGTATTTGATCGCGTAACATAGCGCGTTAAACCTTTTCCATGTCGTACCAGTTTGGACCCGTTTCCACATCGACGCGGAGCGGCGCCTTCAGGTCATACGCCGTCTCCATCTCTTCGGTGACCAGACGCACCACGTCTTGTACTTCCGCTGCAGGCGCTTCGAGGACCAGCTCGTCGTGCACCTGCAGCAACATACGCGCCTGGAATCCTTCACGCCTCAAGCGTGCGTGGAGATTGGCCATCGCGATCTTGATGATGTCTGCCGCCGTCCCTTGGATGGGGGCGTTGATGGCGGCGCGCTCGAAGCCCTGGCGCTGCATGAAACGCACGTTGGCGCCTTCCATGAGTTCGGGGAAGAAGCGTTTGCGCCCAAGCAGGGTTTCCACGTAGCCTTTTTCCTTCACCGAAATCAGGGTTTCGCTGATGTAACGTTGCACCCGCGGATAGGTGGCAAAGTACTGATCCAGAAGCGCTGCGCCTCACCTGGATCCATTTCGGTGCGGCTGCTCAGGCCGTAGGCGCTGACGCCGTAGATGGTGGCGAAGTTGATCATCTTGGCCAGAGGCTTGCTGGCTGCGATCCACAGTGTCGATGTCCACGCCGAAGAGGCGCGCCGCGGTGGCGGCGTGAATGTCCTGCCCTTCGCGGAAGGCTTCAAGCAGCCCCGGCTCCTCGGTGACGTGGGCCAGGATGCGCAGTTCCACCTGGCTGTAGTCCGCGGCGACCAGCGCCCAGCCTGGCGGCGCCACGAAGCCTTTGCGGATCTTCCCGCCCCAAATCGGTGCGGATGGGGATGTTTTGCAGGTTGGGATCGCTGCTGCTCAAGCGTCCGGTGGCGGCGCCGGTCTGGTTGAAGCTGGTGTGAATGCGCCCGGTTTCGGGGTTCACCAGCGCGGTAGGGCGTCGACGTAGGTGCCGCGTAGTTTTTCCAACTGCCGCTGTTCGAAGATCAGGTCGATCAGCGTGCGTTGGTCGGCGCTGAGTTGCTGGCCAGCCAGTTTCTCCAGTTCGGCGGCGGCGGTGCTGTAGAAGCCGCTCTGGGTCTTCTTCATGCCGCTGGTGGGAAGCCCATCTCGTTGAAGAGGACGTCGCTAAGCTGCTGTGTGCTGCGCAGGTTGAACTCGTGACCGACGATCTGGAAGAGCTGCTTCTCGATCTCCACCAGTCGGTTGCCCAATTCCACCGACATTTGCGCCAGGAAGTCAGCGTCTACTTTGATGCCGGCCATTTCCATGTCGATGAGGACGGGAACCAGCGGCAGTTCGATCTTTTCGTAGAGATCCCACATTTCTTCGGCTTCGGCGCGGTTTGAGCAGATGCCAAAGTTGGATTGTGGCGTCCACATCGCCGCCGCAGTAGGCTGTCACGGCTTCGATGGCGACCTGATCGATGGTGATCTGTTTGCGCCCGCTACCGATGAGCGACGAGATCTCGGTCATCTGCCAGTTGAGTTCGCGACCGGCCAGCCCCTTGAGATCGAGGACGCGGCTGGCCGGATCAAGCAGAAAGGCCAGCGTCATCGTGTCGTGCAGCGGGCCGTTCACTTCCAGGCCGTGCCGCCGCGAGACGATGGTATCGTATTTGATGTTGTGGCCCACCTTCGGCACACTTGCGTCGGCGAAGATCGGTTGCAGCGCGGCCCGCACCTCATCCCACGGCAACTGATCGCCCTCGGCATGGCCCACAGGAATGTAGGCGCCGCCGCCCTTGTCCCAGGCCACGCCGAAGCCGACGAGCGCGGCCTGCATGGGATCCTTGGCCGTGGTTTCCACGTCGAAGGAGACGATCTCGGCCTGTTTCAGCAACGCCGTCACCTCGGCCAATTGTTCGCGGGTCTGCACGCAGCGGTAAGGATGATCGTCGATGGTGGGCGCGGGGCCGGCGTCGGGGTCAGCTTGAAGAGGGCAAGCTGACCGTCGTCTGTGTTGTCGGGAACGTCGACCAGGTTGATTTCGCGCAACATGCTGCGAAATTCCAGCGTCTCGAAGATCTCGCGGATGGCGTCTATGTTGTAGTCGCGCAGGCGGAAGCTTTCGGCGTTGAAGGCCACGTCGAGATCGGTGACGATCTCCACCAGCTTGCGGTTTCGGCGTACCTGCTCTTCGGCATCGCGCAGGTTCTGCTGTGTCTTCGGGCCGCGGACCTCGTCGATGTGCTGGTAGACACCGTCGAGATCGCCGTAGCTTTGCAGGAACTTGATGGCCGTCTTCTCGCCCACGCCCGCTACGCCGGGGATGTTGTCCGACGTGTCGCCCACCAGCGCCTTCATGTCGATGAACTGCGCCGGTGTGAGGTCTTCGTAGCGTTCGCGCAGTTCGGCCGGGCCGTAGACGTCGGTGCTGGGGCTGGGGCCGCCGCGGGTGTAGAGGATCTTGGCGCGGTCGTCGATCAATTGGAACATGTCGCGGTCGCCGGTGAGGATGAACACGTCCACGTTTTCGGCGGCGGCTTTGCGCGCCAGGTCCCCAACACGTCGTCGGCCTCGTAGTTGGCAGCGGTGACGATGGGAATGTTGAAAGCACCCAGCACTTCCTCGATGCGCGTGATCTGGCTGCGCAGGTCATCGGGCATTTGGTCGCGGGTAGCCTTGTATTCGGGGAAGTCGGCGTGCCGCCAGGTGTCGCCTTTGTCGAAGGCCACGGCCACGTATTCGGGCTTGTACTCGCGTAGCAGGCTGAGCAGCTTGCGCGTGAAACCGTAGACGGCGGTGGTCAGTTCGCCGGTGCGCGTCATCAGCGGCGTCTTCACGCCGAAGTACGCCCGATATGCCTGTGAGTGTCCATCCACCAAAAGAAGGGTCGCCATGAGACCTGTCCCCAAAAACAGAAATGGCCGTCAGAATTGACCGCCGGCAGTGTTAAGCGTGAGTTGTTGCAAGGATGGGGCGTCGTTGCCAGGAGAGGGGAGCGAGTGATTGGTGATTGGTGACTGGTGACTGGGATCTTGTAAAGCAAACGGCCCTCCAACTGGAGACCGATGGCTCGACAAGATCCCAATCACCAATCACTTATCACCAATCACCAATTCCCCCGCATCAATCAACTTCTGCACCTGGGCGATTTTCAGGATCGAACGCAGGGTGTGCATACGGCGCCCGGAGTCGAGGCGGTAGAGGCCCGTCGGCAAGTCCAGGATGTAGTTGTTCCTGGAGCGATTTTCCAGGGTGATGATGTCTTCTTTGCTCTCAAGCCAAGATAGATCGTCGTATTCTCTACCAGCCATTCAAAGACTCCTTGCCACGCTGTCCAATGCAGGTGGGTTGGACCATCTGCACCGTGTCGATGAGGGGAAATGGCCACAAGGCCGTTTCTCCATTCTACTAACGCCCGCGGCTTTTGACAAAATCAGCGTCGCCAAACCTGGGATGAGCTGTCACCGCGGGCGACTCGGCGCGCCGCCCCTCATCGCTGCGGTTGCCAGCAGCCCAGGCTTGCCAGAAGGCCGGCTGTCACCATGTAGCCAAAGCCGAACGCGTAGATCAGCAGGAACGGCACTGTCCACCACTTACCCTGGGCCACGGCTACAGCCACGGTTGCGCAAGCGTAGAGGCAGAGCAATAGCTCGCCCAGCACCAAAGGATCCAGCGCCAGGACGTAGGTGTTGCGCTGCCAGCGGTCCCCGGCGGCGCGGACCTGAAACTTGGGCGTGCGCAAGAACGGCGACGCGCGGTTGGTGAAAGCCTGCCACACGGCGACGGTGTTGTTCAGGCAAAGCCCTGTCCCCAGAAGCGTGAGCACGGGCAGGTAGGCCCAACGCCGCGCCCAGGTGCGCGGGTGCAGCCGTCTTTGGGCAACGGCGTAGAGCAGCGGCGGCCCCAGTGAAACCAGGCTCAGGTAGGTGAGCGGCCAGAAGGGATCGATGCCGAGCAGCAGCAAGGGCAGCGTCACAAGCAACAGCAGCAACAACAACGGGTGGATCAGGTAGTTGCCCAGATGGATCGTCGCCGCGATCCGCGCCGAGAGCCGCCAATCGCTGCGCCAGACCGTGCCGAAGAGCTTCTTCAACGTCTGCACGCTACCCTTGGCCCAGCGGAATTGCTGCCGCTTGAAGGCGAGCAACTGCGGCGGCACTTCGGCAGGCGCTTCGACTCGAGGGAGGTAGACGGGTTGCCAGCCGGCCAGTTGGGCGCGGTAGCTCAGGTCGAGATCCTCGCAGAGTGTGTCGGCCTGCCAGCCACCCACTAGCCGGTCTTCGATACAACTGCGCCGCCATACGCCGGCGGAGCCGTTGAACCCGAATGGGTATCCTTGCGTCTGCCGGGCCGATTGCTCAACCACAAAGTGACCGTCCAGCGCCAGCGCCTGGCTGCGTGTGAGCGCCGAATAGTCGGCGTTGAGGTGTCCCCAACGCCTGGACGAAGCCGACATCTCGGCGGTGTGGCCCCAGGAAGGATGTCACCGTGCGTTTGAGAAAGTCGGCATACGGCACGAAATCGGCATCGAAGATGGCGATGAAGTCACCATCGGCCAGGGGCAGCGTCGGCCAGGGCGCCGGCTTTGTATCCACTGCGCACCGTTCGGTGGGTCACCTCAACATTGATGCCCTGCTGCCGCCAGTGCGCCGCCCGCTGTTGCGCAATCGACGTTGTCTGGTCGGTGGAATCATCCAACACCTGGATCTGCAAGCGATCCGCAGGGTAATCAAGCTGAGCGCAGGCGTCGATCAGACGTTCAACCACAAACTGTTCGTTGAAGATGGGAAGCTGCACGGTCACCCGCGGCCATTGTGCAGATTCAATTGAAATCGCAGCGTCGCTGGTGGATTCTGACGAGCGCAGAAAACGGCTGGTGAGCCAGAGCGCCTGCGCGCCGTAGATAGCGAGTCCTAGCGCGCCGATGCCGTAGAGCAACTGAAGTCCCACGGTTACAACAGAAAGCGAATCGTACAAAGAGAAAAATGGCACAAGTTTCACTCCAGTGAAAGCAAAGGCGCGATATCCGTGGCAGTATAGCTGAATCAGGAGAGCGCGCCAAATCCATCGCCGTTCTCTGTGAGAAAAGGCGTATTTGTTGCGGCGTTTCGCGTCGATTGTGGTTGGAAAAGATACACAGTTTGCACCTTATATGGCTCATTACAATGAACTACCATGTCAATTGCGCCTAACAGGGTGACATTGACGACCATGTTGCCGTTCAAGCGAGGCGCTGTACCTAAAGAAGCGCAACGCTAATAAAATAAACGCCTAAGACACATGTAAAACATTATGGTAGGGCATGTGCTAGAATAATGCGACACCGGTCAGGAATGACATGTTCTACATATCAGCAATGCCGCAGTTCCAGACCGACCTTAATGCTGGCGCACATGGACATTCAGAAAGGCCCAGGTATGGCGGGTGCAAACTTACAACATCCGATAAACATGGTCACGCTGCGCGATCTAGAAGACACGGTCGCGATTGGGATCCCTGAAATCATGCTAGATCTGATCAATACCTTCACCGTGGATTCCCGCCAGACATTCGATAACCTCAAAAGGGCGCTGGACAGCAACGATGCAAGGCTTGTGGAGATCAACGCTCATGCCTTGAAATCAAGTTCCGCCACATTTGGCGCTGAACATCTTTCCGCCATATTCGCCTGGATGGAGTTGGCGGCGCGTGATGCCCAGCTAGACGAGATCCGCTGCAAGATCGACGATGTGATTCAGAAGCTAACAGAAGTTGAAGACGCGCTCAACGCAGAACGTGAACGCCTGAAATAGCACCCCAAGTTTTTTGTCGAGACGTAACAAGTAGATTCCGAGACATAAAATGGCGTTGCAGAAAAACTCGATGCATCCACAAGAGTCGATTGACCTACCCGATCTGGACGAGACAGCGCTGGATCTGTTCGTCAATGATATTTGTGGCGGCGATGAAGAGATCATCGCTGATTTGCTGGAAACATACTGCCAGAGCAGCAAGAGCCTGATCTCTGAGATGAACCAGGCACTGAAAAATGGCGAAAAAGATGAGTTACGCAGAGCGGCACACAGTTTGAAATCGAGTTGCCGCATTTTTGGGGCCGAATGGCTTGCCGGCAACTGCGAGAAGGTGGAACAACTGGCCGTTGAAGGGCGAACCGAGAGCGTCGCGACGATACTGGAACAGATCCACGTGCAGACCAGGCACCTGCGTATTCTGCTACACAAACATTTCGAGTTCCACGATTGTATGGACAACGAAGCGTAAGGATATCTCAGAGTTTTATTGATCCACGAAGGCACACGAAGCACCACGAAGAGGAGAAGAGAGGGACACGGATTTCAGGATTCGCAGGACAGCAGAGCGGAAAAGACTTCTGTCTATTCTTTTCTGCCTTCGTGGATCTTCGTGTGCCTTCGTGGATCATTTTTCTCTGGTTTCTCCGAAAATATCAGACATGAAAAAGAGAGGGCCGGATCTGCCGCCCTCTCTTTGTTTCTCTTGTACTGAACGGCCAACAGCAGATCAGGCTGTTTCAGCCTCGGCATCTTGGCGGTTCTGTTCCGCGATTTCGGCAGTCAGATGACTGGGCACCGGCTCGTAGTGATCGAATTCGATGGTGTAGATGCCGCGGCCCTGTGTCATTGAACGCAGGTCGGTGCCGTAGCGCATGATTTCGGCCAACGGCACTTGCGCACGCACGATGGCGCGGTTGTTGCGCTGTTCCATGCCCTGCGCGCCACGACGGGTGTTCAGGTCGCCCATGATGTCGCCCATGAACTCTTCTGGCACGATCACCTGAATGTTGTAGATCGGCTCAAGCAGGGCAGGACCTGCCTCCTGCACCGCCAATTTGAAGACCTCGCGGCCCGCTGTCTGGAAAGCGATGTCCTTTGAATCGACGGGGTGGTACTTGCCGTCGAAGACAATCGCCTTGACATCGACCATCGGGAAGCCGGCCACGACGCCGGTATCGAGTACCTGGCGAATGCCCTTTTCGATGGACGGGATGAAGACGGTGGGGATGGCGCCGCCGAAGACCTCGCTTGCATACGAGAACCCTTCGCCGCGCTCCACCGGCTCCACACGCAGGTGAACGTCGGCAAACTGCCCGGCGCCGCCTGTCTGCTTCTTGTGGCGGTAGTGGGCGCTGCCAGAGCGGGTGACTGTCTCCTGGTACGGCACTTTGGGGATCGATGTTTCCACATGCACGCCGAACTTGGTCTCCAAATTGTGCATGGCGACATCGATATGCGCTTCGCCCATACCTTGCAGCACATTCTGTTTGGTGGCGTTGATGTACTGTACCCGGAGCGTGGGGTCTTCTTCGGTAAGGGCATGCAAGGCCTGGCTCATCTTGGCGCTGTCGGCCTGTGTGGAGGGAACCACGGCGACGTTGTAGAGCGGGCGCGGGTATTCGGGAGCATTCACTGCGATATTGCTGCCCGGCGCTGCCAATGTATCGCCCGTAAGAACGTCGTCCAACTTGGTGACAACGCCCAGGTCGCCGGCTACCAGTTCGTCCACGGCGGTGAGTTCCTTGCCGCTGACAGCAAAGAGATTCTGGATACGAACCTCGTTCCCGGTGCGGGGAACAATGAGGTGATCGTCTTTTTTGATCGAGCCGGTGACGGAGCGTACGTAGTTCATGCGCCCCACGTAACGGTCGACGATGGTCTTGAAGACGTAGCCTGTCCCCTTGCCGTCGGCGGTGGCCGAAAGCGTGCTCTCTTCGCCGTCCACTGTGCAGGCAATCGCGCCTTCGTCGGGCGAGGGAACATAGCTGGTCATGGCGCGGACAAGGCTGTACAGGCCCACATTGCCGATGGCCGTGCCACAGAAGACGGGAATGATCTTGCCTTGCCGAACACCATCGTGCAGGCCGTGGCGTACTTCGTCTTCGGTGAGGGGTTCGCCTTCCAGGTACTTCATGATCAACTCGTCGTCGGTTTCGGCGGCGGAATCGACCAGTTCCTGGCGCGCTTCGTTGACTTCGTCCATCACCTCGGCGGGGATATCGGCCACTTCGCCGGTGCGCCCCAGGTAGGCTATCATGTCAACCAGGTTGACCACGCCCTTGAAGTTATCAGCCGATCCGATGGGAATCTGAAATGGAATGATTGTCCCCGAAAAAGTGCTGCGCAGATCTTCCAAAACGCGCTTGAAATTGGCGTTCTCACGGTCCATCTTGTTGATAAAAACCATGCGCGGCTTCTGCGCCTGATCCAGCCGATCCCAGGCCAACTCGGTGCCGACTTCTACGCCCGCCACCGAGTCGACAAGGACGAGGCCGGCCTCCGCCACTTCCAATGCGCCGATGACTTCACCGGCGAAATCGATATAACCGGGGGTGTCGACCAGATTGAGCTTGATATCGTTGAAGACCACGGGCACGACGGAAAGGTTGATCGAGATTCCCCGGCGATGTTCTTCGGTGTCCCAGTCTGAGACAGTGGTGCCGTCTTCGACGCGGCCGACGCGCGAAGTTGCGCCACTGTTAAATAGCAACGCCTCGACTAGTGACGTCTTGCCAGATCCGCCGTGCCCAAGTACCGCCACATTGCGGAGTTGTGCAGTACGAAACTTAGCCATAAAGCCTCCTTATACACTTGGGTGCGTGTTGGGTATATACGAAATGCCAAGCGCCGACCATCCTGGATGGGCAGTCGGTGATTGGCGAAAAACGCCGATGGTCAGTCTCCTGACATCTGGCGATTGGACTCGTTTTTGAATCATGATGCCTTCAGCGTTTACACAGATTCGGGGATAATCTGCGGTGAGGTACAATACAGTTTCTTAAGCTGGAGAGGATTGTACAGAAAAAGGAAAGGGTTGTCAATGAGTCAACTGACTAGGCCATCAGGTCGCCTGTTGACCAGTGAAGAAGAGGTATTCAGCTTGCCTCACACCAGAAGGCGCGGTATGATCGTCATCATCAGCCGGCCATCCATCGGCTTCTGTACCAGGTTTTCTCAAATTCACAACCTTGACATCGGATGATCCGTTGACAGACGCGCCTGATCTTCAGCCATCGCATAAGCCGATTCTTAAGTTACCGGCGACGCTCCCCAACCGCCAGACCCGGCTCCTGCTCATATGCCATGCCGAAAGCCTGCAACGTCGCTACGGCAACTTGACGCTGACCGATACCGGCCTCACCGCGTTGGGCTGGGAACAGTCCAACGCGCTGGCCGAATGGCTGCGCACGCGTGAACAGATCGATCACCTGGTTTGCAGCCCACAACTGCGTTGCCGCTTGACAGCCCAACGAATCAGCCAGGCGTTGGGCCTCCCTGTGGTGCTGGAATCCCTCTTCCCCATGACGGCCAGGCGCGACTGGCTCGTACAGCCGCCGCTTCGGCATGATCCGCCCGAAGACAATACGGACGCCGTAGAGTACGATGGCTATCTGCAACGGGTGATGGAAGCCTTCGCGCACACGCTTAGCAACCGCTGGGGCAGCACCACAGCTATCGTAGCCAACCCGAACGCGATTGTGGCGCTGTTGCGCTCCTCAACGGTGACCAACTTGCGCTCGCGGTAGATGACACCGGCATCACCGAATGCACCCTCACCGATCACCACTGGCAACTGGTTTATGCCAATCGCCGCGAACATCTGCCGCGCCCGGCGCTGAGCAGCGCCGCCGTGCGCGCCGAAGCGCCTGTGGACAGCGATGTGCGCGATCAGGTTGTATTGAAGCGCCGGGTTTACAACCAGATTGCGACATCGGTGAGCATCGAGGAACTCACTGAACAGGCCAATGCCACCGGCGCCTACGACAAGGATCTTGTGCGCTTCGCCGAAATCGATGAGGGGCAGCGCATCCTGGAAGTAGGCAGTGGCCTGGGTCACCTGAGTATGGCGCTGGCCAAAACGGGGCGCTAGAAGTGGTGGGCGTAGACGTAAGCCCGGCCATGCTGGAACGGGCGGAGTATCTGCGCTTGAGTAGCGGCGATGCCGACATCCTGCGTCGTGTCAGCTATCGGCTGGGGCCAGCGCACGATCTGCCCTTCCCGAACCAAACCTTCGATCTGGTCGTGTGCCGAATGCTGCTGCATCACATCGTCAAACTGCGCCGTGCCTTCGATGAGTTCAACCGAGTGCTCAAACTCGGGGGCGTCTCCTAATCGCCGACATCAACGGCTCAGGGGGCGCGGTCAAGCGCCACGCAGAACGCCATCGAAAGCCGCCGTAACCCCAGCCACGCCACCATCCGCACGCAGACGCAATACCGAGAGCAACTCAACGCCGCCGGCTTCCAGGTACAGAAAGACAAGGCGACGAAGCGCAGCGGCGCGTCAACCAATGGCTCGACGAAGTCGCCGTCGACGCGGGGACGCGCCACGCCGTCGTTGAAATGCTCGAAGCCAGCATCGAAACCGGCGCGGCCGAACTCAACGTCCACGGACAGGGCGACGAACTCCTCTTCGAACAACAGGTGGTCTACATCCTGGCGCAGAAGACCGAATAGAGATCGCATCATTGCACCGAAGATAGAACGCGGATTGAGCGGATTGGGCTGATCTGAACGGATTTTCAGAAGAAAAATCCGCCTTGATCCGCTCAATCCGCGTTCTATTCTGATCCTGTTCGACGTTGCTGCTCGGGTCAGCGGTAGAGCTCGCGCACGATGATCTGCTGCTGGATCTGCGTGGTGCCTTCGTAGATCTGGTAGATCTTGGCATCGCGCATGAGTTTTTCTACAGGGTATTCGCGGCTGTAACCGTTGCCGCCGAAGACCTGTACAGCGTCGGTGGTGTTTTTCATGGCGGCTTCGGCGCAGAATGCCTTGGCCATCGAGGCGACCAGGGTGTTGCGCTGCCCTGCGTCTACTTGCCACGCCGCTTTGTGCGCCAAATTGCGCCCCGCCTCCCGCGGATCGCCATGTCGGCCAACATAAAACCTACGCCCTGGAAGCGATGAATCGGCTGGCCGAAGGCAGTCCGTTCCCCAGCGTAGCGCACAGCCTCGTCCAGCGCCCGGTTGGCGACACCGATAGCAGCGGCGGCCACCGGTGGGCGGCTGCGGTCGAAGACCTTCATGCCGATCATGAAGCCGTCGCCCTCGCGGCCCAGCAGGTTCTCCGCCGGTACTTCCACATTCTCAAAGAAGACCTGACACGCCTGCGCCGCGTGTTGCCCCATCTTCTCCAACGGCTTGCTGGTGCTCACACCGGGCCAATCGCGCTCAACGATGAAGCAACTCATGCCTTTGTGGCCCGCCGCCGGATCGGTCTTGGCGAAGACGGTGTAGTAGCTCGCCACCGGCCCATCGGTGATCCACGTTTTGGTGCCGTTGAGGATGTACTTGTCACCTTGTTTGACGGCTGTGGTCTTGATGCCGGCCACATCGGAGCCGGCGTCGGGTTCCGTCATGCAGTAGGCGGCGATCTTGGGGTCCTCTACCAGCCAACCGAGATACTTCTCCTTTTGGGCATCGTTGGCCGCAATCAAGATGGGCAGAATCGCTAGTTGGTTGAGCATCAACGCGGTTTGGATGCCCGAACAGCCGTAGGCCAGTTCCTCGCCGATGATGCACTCCTCCAAAACCGAGGCCCCAATGCCGCCGTATTCCTCCGGCACGTTGAGGTTCACCAGACCAACGTTGCGCGCCTTCTTGAAGATCTCCCACGGCCATTCGCCGTTCACGTCGTACTCGGCGGCCTTGGGCATGATCTCTTTGTGGGCGAAGTCCCGCGCCAGGTCGCGCAGCATCTTCAGATCGTCGCTTAGTTCGTACATGAGCTTTTCCTTTTTGTCTATCCACAAATCACAGTGCGCAGCACAATGGCTATTCAAAACGGGGCGATTTCGCCGGGCTGCTGTGGATTTGCGGATGGATTCGCTGTAGGTGACAGGTGGGATCTGAGAACATTGTAGCAGACAGCATTCCGGTGCTGTTGTCGGCCTGTTGAGTGCGGTGCAGACAATTCGCCCAGAGGCGTTATTCGCCCTATAATTCAGGAAATTCAGTAGTTTACGATTCTCTGTGAAATTGCGGAGTGAGCATCCTCAGATGCGACTTATTGCGGATCACCCGGCATCTGAGGATGCCTACTCCGCGTCATAATCGTGAACTACTCAGACTAGATCACCCAAGCGCCAATCCCACCAGGTTGGTCCACTCAAGAAGAGGCGCGTTATGCTCCAAGATTCCTTCCTCTATCAAGAAATTCACCAACAACCCACCGCGTTGACCACCATGCTCGCCGCCGAAGCAGACAACGCCGCCAAACTCGCCGCGGCGATCCGTGATCGCGGCGTGGACAACGTGGTCATCGCCGCCCGCGGCACCAGTGACAACGCCGGTCGCTACGCCCAATACCTGCTCGGCGCCGTCAACCGGCTGCCGGTATCGTTGACCACGCCCAGCCTGTTCTCGATCTACGGGCGTCCGCCGCGCTTTGCCGCCAACACCCTGGTGCTGGGCATCAGCCAGAGTGGCAAAAGCCCCGACATTGTCAGCGTCCTCGCCGAAGCCAGGCAGCAGGGAATGCTCACCGCCGCGCTGACCAACATCCCCGGCTCGGATCTGGCGCAGCAGGCGGATCACGTCATCGCGCTGCACGCCGGCGAAGAACGCTCCATCGCCGCCACCAAGACGTACACCACCGAATTGGTCGGCGTCGCCCTCCTCTCCGCGCAACTCAACCAGGACAGCGACATGCTGGCCCAGTTGCACACCATCCCCGGCAAGATCGAAGAGACGTTGGCCATGAACGACCACGTCGGCCCCATCGCCGAACGTTTTTGCTATGCGCAGAACTGTGTCGTGATCGGTCGCGGTTTCAACTACGCCACGGCCTACGAAATGGCGCTGAAGATGAAAGAACTCACCTACACCGTGGCCGAGCCGTACAGCAGCGCCGACTTCCTGCATGGGCCGTTGGCGCTGATCGAGCACAACTTCCCCGCCTTCGTGGTAGCGCCGTCGGGCGTGCTCAGCGGTGAGATGCGCAGTTTCCTCGATCAGCTACACCAACGCGAGGCCGAAATCGTGGTCATCAGCGACGATGCAGATCTGCAACAAGCCGCGCATCGCAGCCTGCCCCTACCCAGCGGCATCGAAGAATGGCTCTCGCCCATTGCCGCCATCGTTCCCGGCCAGCTCTTCGCCATGCACCTGGCCGCCACGCGTCATTACGATCCCGATCACCCACGCGGCCTGCGCAAGGTGACGGAGACGAGGTAATTGCCAAATCCCCCACTCTGCACTAAGATCAACTGGACGCATCTCGGATTCCTCCTGGCTTCACACAACCCACTGGAGTTTCCACTATGTCCAAACCCCACGTTTTGTTGATCAGTACCGATCACTGGTCGGCGTCGCTGTTGGGCGTTGCTGGCCACTCTGCGATTCAGACGCCGACGCTGGATCAACTGGCGCGCAATGGCGTTCGCTACACGAATGCGTACAGCGAGTGTCCGGTCTGCATCCCGGCGCGGCGCACGTTGATGACGGGGACCACCCCGCGCACCCACGGGGATCGCGTCTTCAAGGTGACGGAGCCGATGCCGTCCTTTCCCACGTTGGCGCAGACCTTCCGCGACAACGGCTACCAGGCCTACGCCGTGGGCAAGTTGCACGTCTTCCCCCAGCGCGACCGCATCGGCTTCGACGATGTGATCCTGGCCGAGGAAGGACGCCCGATCCTGGGGGCGATTGACGATTACGATCTGTGGCTTACCGAGCAGGGCTACGCTGGTGAAAGCTACGGCCACGGCATGAGCAACAACGATTACGCCTACCGACCCTGGCACTTGCCCGAATCTGCCCATGTGACCAACTGGGCCACGCGCCAGATGTGCCGCATGATCCGCCGTCGCGATCCGCGGCCCGGCTTCTGGTTCCTCTCGTACTGTCACCCGCACCCGCCGCTGGTGCCGCTGCAAAGTTACCTCGATCTCTACCGCGATTTCGATCCACCGTCGGCGCAGGTGGGTCTTTGGGCCGACGGCGTGGAGACCGCGCCCTACGCCATCCAGGCCATCCAACAGAAGTGGGGACCATTCAACCGGGATCAGATCCGCGGCATCCGCCGCGCTTTTACGCGCTGTGTACCACATCGATCACCAACTGCGTCTCGTCATCGGCACGCTGCGTGAGGAACAACTGCTCGACGACACGATCATCCTCTTCACCTCGGATCACGGGGATATGCTGGGCGATCACGGGCTGTGGGCCAAGCGCCTTTTCTACGACAACGCCGCCAACGTCCCCATGATCCTGGTGGGCGCGGCAGGGGACAATCGCGTCGGCCACCATCGTGTCGATGACCGCCTCGTCGGCTGGCAGGACATCATGCCCACGTTGCTCGATCTGGCGGGCCTGCCCATTCCCGACAGCGTGGACGGCATGTCGATGGTGGGCGAGCAACGCCGCGACGTCCTCTACGGCGAGTGCGGCGAAGACGCCATGTCCACGCGCATGGTCACCGATGGGCGCTTCAAGCTGATCTACTACCCGGTGGGCAACGTCCTTCAGCTTTTCGACAAGGAGCACCCCGCCGGTGAGATCCTGGATCTGAGCCGCAGTGAGGAACACGCCGACGTCAAAGAACGGCTCACGCAGCGCCTCATCGCCGAACTCTACGGCAGCGATGAAGCCTGGCTCCAAGACGGTCAACTCGTGGGCCTGCCCCATCGCGACTACAAGCCCAAGCAGGATCGCGATCTCAACGGTCAACGGCATCCACTGGCCTCCGCCGCCGCTGGAGTTGAGTGGGAAGCTCGGTGGGCGCACCGGGATGAGAGGATTGACGATTTGCGATTGACAATCGTAAATCGTCAATCGCAAATCGTAAATCAAAAATTTACCATTGTCATTTCTAGATTGGGAGACATCTTCATGTCCGAAAAGAAACGCTATGTGTTGGTCGGCACGGGCGGGCGCGCCAAGATGTTCGTGGACGCCATCTGCGGCCCCTTCGCCGAAGTGGAACGAGCTGACCGCCTTCTGCGACGTCAGCCAGGCGCGCATGGATTGGTATGTCAAACGCGTGCAAGAGGAACACGGCGGCGATGCGCTGGCCACCTACCACGCCGACGACTTCGACAAGATGATCGAAGAACAGAAACCCGATATCGTCATCGTCACCACGATGGATGCGCTGCACCACAAGTACATCATCCGCGCCATGGAACTGGGCTGCGACGCCATCACCGAGAAGCCCATGACCATCGACGACGAGAAGGCGCGCGCCATATTCGACGCCATCGAGCGCACAGGCCGACAACTGCGCGTCACCTTCAACTATCGCTACGCGCCGCTGGCGACGAAGGTGCGCGAACTGATCATGGAAGGCGCCATCGGCAAGCCGCTGCACGTGGACTTCTCGTGGGTGCTCGACACCAGCCACGGCGCCGACTACTTCCGCCGCTGGCACCGCGAAAAGGACAAATCCGGCGGTCTGCTCGTCCACAAGTCGACGCACCACTTCGATCTCATCAACTGGTGGATCGACTCCTACCCAGAACGCGTCTTCGCCCAGGGTGATCTGCTCTTCTACGGCCGCGAAAACGCCGAAGCCCGCGGTGAAAGCTACAGCTACGACCGCTACACCGGCCAACCCGAAGCAGAGAACGATCCCTTCGCCCTGCGTCTCGACGAAAACGAATCGCTGCGCGAACTCTACCTCGACGCCGAAAAGGACAGCGGCTATCTGCGCGACCGCAACGTCTTCGGCGACAACATCTCCGCCGAAGACACCATGAGCGTCACCGCGCGCTACCGCAACCGGGCGCTGCTCACCTATGCCCTCCTCGCCTACTCGCCGTGGGAAGGCTACCGCTGCGCCATCACCGGCAACAAAGGACGGCTCGAAGTTGAAGTCGTGGAAACGGTGGGGCGAACCTTCGTCGCCGGCCAGGAAGAGACGCTGGACGAGGACGAACACCCGCTGGAAGGCTTCCGCGGCAAGCACATCTGGGTCTTCCCCATGCACGGCAAGCCCTACACCGTGGACATCCCCGAAGGCGTGGGCGGCCACGGCGGCGGTGACCGCGTGATGCTGGAACAGATCTTCCACCCCAACCCGCCGGAAGATCCGTTCAAGCGCGCCGCCAGCCACATCGACGGCGCTGCCTCCATCCTGCTCGGCGTGGCGGCCAACCACTCCATCGCCACCGGCCAACCCGTCAACGTGGACGAGTTGCTGCAACTGCCGGCGAAGACGGAGTTGCATGAGTCGTTGAACAAGAGAACGTAATGCAGTAAGAGAGTAATGAGTAAGGGTAGTGAGAGTATCGCCTTTTGAATGGTTTCGTGCTTGCCGCACTCACTCGCCTCATTTCACCAACCACCACGAGGAGACTTTCCGTGAAACGTCTTGAAGGCAAAAACGTCCTGGTGACCAAGGGGCGAGCAGTGGGATTGGGCGGGCTGTAGCTGGCTTGCGCATGAGGAAGGGGCGAATGTAGCTGTCTGCGCCCGCCGCGCCGACAGGCTGGAAGAGGTGGCGACGCAGATCACGAGTTGGGCGTGAAGGCGGCGATCTGCGTGGCCGATGTGGGCGTCGAAGCGGAGATCCTGGCGGCGCTGTCCTCGGCGCAGAAGCGCTCGGCCCCATCGACGTGCTCGTCAACAACAGGGGACAAACCTCAAAAACCGCACCATTGGCGACACCACCGTCGAAAAGTGGCAGCGTATTCTCGACATCAACCTCACCAGCGCCTACATCTTCACCAAAGCCATCCTGCCCAACTGATCGAGCGCAAAGACGGCGTGATCATCAACATCCTCGCGTGCCGCCATCCTGCCCAGCGTCAGCCGGCGTCTCGTACAGCGCCTCGAAGATCGGCATGGAAGCGCTCACCAAAGTCACCAACGAAGAGGCCAACGCCCGGCGTGCGCCTGCGTCATCACCCCGGCAAGTGGGAAACCGAGATCCTCGTGCATCGCCGCCGCCGCCACGCCAACACCTGAGCGCATGATGCAAGGCGAAGATATCGCCGAAACCGTGGTTTTGTACGCTCCGCGCGAGCGAACGTAATTTATCCCAAATTAACAATCGATCAAACACGACGCAAAAGAATTCAATATGTTTCGGATATTTTTTTCATAAAGAGGTCACTATGTCCACTCGTTTCCTCGGTATCACCACCATGACGCCCTTCATCCAGGCCGAGGGGATCGAGACGGTGCTCGACAACGTGGCCGGTCGCGCCCGCATACTGTTGACCATCAACACGTCGGTCATTGCGCCGATGCCGAAGGCCAGGGACAATACCAGCCGCCCACCGACAGCAAGCGCCAGCGCGTCTCTTCGAGCCTGGTGTGGGACAAGCCCCGAATTCTGGTACCGCAGTGGACCGGGCCACCATGCGCGCACGGAATTCTTCGCCGGGCTGGAAGTACCAACCGCGGCCCGCCAATGATCTCCACAGACAGCACCGGCCCAGTGATCGGCCAATTCATCGACGCCGCCGCAACCGCCGGACTCAAAGTCTACATCCAGACCAGCGCCACCGCGCCCGGCGGCGAAAGACGACGACCGCCCGCGCCTGCCCAACGGCAATCTTCCCCACAACCGCATGGCAGACACCGGCAGCCTGGCCAGCCCGGCGTGCGCCTTCAGCCGCGCCTGGGTGCGCGACATCTTCTTAATGCCCGCAGATCGACGGCATCCGCCCAGATTGGCCGGAGTATCCTGCTATCAACTCGACCCAAGCCTTCAGGATTTTAGCCCGCACGTAGAAACCTGGGCGCGCGGACATGGCTTCGACTTCGCCGCCATCCGCCGCGAAGTGGGCGCGGTCTACGATTTCCTGCACGGCAGCCTCACCAACGCCCATCTCGAAGACGCCGGGGCCGGATCGGGGCAAGTTCACCCTCTCGATGGCTTCAAGCGCTTCCCCGGCGTGGCCGAATGGTTCCGGCTCAAGGCGGCGCTTTCCACCTCTACTGAGCGAGTGAAGCGCGACGCCATCCACGAATACGGCGGCACGGACAAAACTTCTCCGGCCAACGCCTTCATGACACCGTTCAGCTTCGTCACCGGGCTGGATTTCGCCGCGGCTGCGGCTCACTGCGTCGATTGCGCCCAAGCTCTACACCATGCACTGGTCCTTGATCGTGGAATTCTGGGGCAAGGTGCTGCTCGAACAACCCCGGCCTCGACGAACGGTTGCTCGTCTCCGCGCTGGTCAACCTCCTCGATCTGACCGACGGCCCCGTCGACGCCGATCTACACACCTACGGCTATCCGAAGCCCGACGAACCCCACCCCGTCCCCAGCAGCACACAGCAGCGCAAGATCGAGCAGGTCCTCGCTGCCGCGCGAGGACAGACGCAGATCTACCCGCTCGTCCACGGCTACGGTCCGCTCGACGACTTCCGCCGCCGCTTCCAACTCGTAGCCCAAAGCCGCGCCGACGGTGTCTGGATCAACCGCTACGGCTATCTGAGTGATGAGAAGTTGGACGCCGTGGGAGCGATCTGGTAAAGAGAAGCCACGTACAACTGCAAATAGCACATCTGTCTGTGCGGTACCGCACAGACAGATGTGCTATTTTTCGTTACAATAGCCCCATTCCTCAAAGACCGAGATAGAACGCAATCGAAAATTCAGTCGCCCACCGTGGTTGTGATCGATCACAAGCACCTGAGTTTGCGCATCCTCCCTGTTCACAAGTCGGCACATTCTGTGCCGACCGCTACGCGCTTGCGTCTTTCGCTTTGATCCCCGAACCACCAAGGAGGAATGTCATGCACCGTTTGCCGCGCCCACCTGTGCTGTTCACCGTGTTTGCGACGGTTGCCGCCATCTGCGCTGCCGCTGTCCTGTTGTTGTTGGGCTGATCAAGGGATCGGCAGCCGCGCCGCGCCTGCTGCGCCGATGACCCAGTTGGGCGCCAAGCCCAACGGTGATCAACGAAGTAGCGCCGCTGCCTGCCGAGGTCAACCGCAGTGGATCGAACTATTCCAGAACACCACGCCGCTTTACTTGCCCAATCATGGCAGCGACGCACAGGCCAGCGACGTAGCGCCTGCTTAAACGCCTGCAGGTTGCGTCGGCCACGTAGGCCTCGCCGGTTGGCAACTCAGCGACGGCGACGGCAACATCTACACCTTCCCCGAAGCGCTGCCCATCCTGCCCCCGCAACCTACATCGTGCTCTATCTCGACGGCCAGGGCGACTACCGCCAACGATTACGACGCCCCGACGTGATCGAGTTGCACGCCGCCGGGGCTGGTAAAACTTCCTCGACAGAAGTGGACCGGCTTTCTTCAGCAGCACCATCCACCACCACGACGCTGGTAGATTTCGTGGCCTACGGCGACTTCCGCTGACAGACGCCAGATCTGGCGGTGCAGGCAGGTCAGTGGCCCGCGGACACACGTTCATGCGGCCCACCACGCAGATCCCCAGCGCCGATGCCCTGGTCACCGGCGAAAAGCGATTGGCTTATCCGCTCTTCGACACCAACAGCGCCGAGGAATGGACGATCTACAAGCCCGGCGAACAGACGCCCCGGCGCGCCTAACCGAGCGCCTGCGCCCCTACTTCCGCGCCCTTCGACGGCATGGTCACCTTTGCCGGTGACGTTGCCATTCAGCTGGCTGTCCCCAACGCCGTCGAATACCGCTTCCAAGTGGCCAGGACGGCGCATTCAACGCCGTGGAACCAGCGTGGTGATCAGCAACACCATCACCACCGAACTCACCACCACAGTGCGATCGCGCACCTACTACGCCGCAGCCCGGGCATCAGGCCGACGGCAGCCAGAACGCTGGTCCGCCCCCATCGCGGTGACGGTGATCCCCATGCCGCCCGAAGCCGCGGCCACGTCTGTGGGCAAAGGTGCTCAGGGTGACGCCGCTACAGCACAAAGACCGCGCATGCTCTGCCTCGACGGCGACCCCGAATTCGGCATCTACCATGGGATTCCGCCCACGAGATCGACGGCACTTTCGTGGGCGACGCCAGTCCCTGTGCGGCAGCCCACACGACGACTGGTACTGCACCCGCGCCTCCATCTCCATGATCGCCGACTACCACTGGCAGCAAGCTCAGCCAGGATCGCATCTCGTACTGCTACGCCTACGGCGGCGGCGTCCGCGAGGTGATCTGGGCCACGGCATCGGTTTGTGGCCGAATCAGGGATGCGCAGGGCGGCGGCAAGAACGTGATGTGGAGCCATGAACGACGCAACCGGCGTCTGTGCGCTGGCAAACCCTAGCTTCGCCAACGGTCAAAGGAAAATTCTGGATCGAAAACAGTGACCCGCGCTCTTCGTGGAAAACAACGACGCCCACAGTGTTGTGATGGCGAATACTGGGAATTCAACTGGTTCTTCTTCAGTTGGCGTTTGCCCCGCGTCGATCCGTGGACGGAACGCGGCGGCTGGATCTGTACAACAGTTGGAACGTCTCCGAATACCACGTGCCGCCAACGTCAACCGCGCCAGGACGAAGCTTCGCTCTTCACCGACGCCGACGCAGACGGCATCGTAGACTTCGACGAGCAGAACCGCTTCGCCACATCGCCCAACGACAACGACACCGACGACTGCGTCAACGACAAGCAGGACATCCGCGGCTACGTCTTCAGCCACCTGGGGCAGTACCAAACTGGCCCGACTGGATCAGCGACGGTCTGCGCAAGGAAGTCGACCGCGACAACGACAACGGCGGCTGTCGACGGCGACGAAGACAAGAACTGGAACGGCCTCTGTCAGCGGCTGGCGGGATGCTGACGGCGTGAGCAAGCAACTTCGGTTGAACAGGACGACCGTCCTGGGCCATATAGCCGTCGCTTTCAGCGTACACCTACACGCCGACGCCAACGTACACGCCGGCACCGCACACCGCCCCGCCGGAAGCTTCAACATGGACTCCGGCGCACCCCACCTACACCCTCACCACCCACGGCGACCCAAGAGCTTTGCGACAACCACACTGCACTACAGCCACAACTACAACGGCTACGGCACCCACGGCAACACAGACAGCAACCAGACAGCCACAAGAAGCACGGCGACGGCAACCACAGCCATACAGGTACGATCACAGCCACAGCCACAGCCACCTGACTTTTGCAACCACAGCCACGATCACGACGACGAGACGGCCATCGCCACACCGACACCAACCACGACCACAGCGACAGCCACCCCAACTGGCTCGTCCCACAAGCCACGGTGACGAGTGACGGAAGCAACCAAAGAACCGCCAGTTGTATCACCGGCGTCTCCGGCGCACCTTCAAGAAGACACGGAGAACCCTGGGCCGGATCGCAATCCAGATCCAGTCGTCGATGACACGCTGGATCAGCAGAGCACGACGTGAGATCTACTTCGATCTGCCAGATCCGCCGTAGCGTGGAACAGATCCAGGCGCCGCCTGGTTGGCAATCACAGCCGATCACCAGCACCACACCCACCGGCGGCGAACAGATCGTGGGCATCTGGTTCGTCACCGAAAAGAAAGACGCCATGGTCACCTGCCAGCCGGTTGGGTTCCTTCGTGAGGTTGAAGCGCTGGAGCACTTCATCAAGATCTACCTCACCGACAAGAACACAACGTCATCGGGCAGATTGAAACATGGCACGCCCTTAAGGCCGAGGCGGTACGATGCGTTCGGGCCGAATGAAATGGCGGCGTGGCTAACGCATGAAATTGGCAGCAGCCTGTCCGTAGATTCGTGGTGCGTAGTGCGTGGTGCGTGTCAATATTGAGCTTGCGTGGTTCGTTTTCTTGTGGACACGGATTGGGAGAACACGGATTTTTCTTTTTGTGTTCTTTCCGATCCGTGTCCTGCTTCAATCGACATTGAGTTCTCAGCCGTTCCCCAATGCAGGCATCACATACTCTATCTGTACACGCACTACGCACTACGCACTACGCACCACACTCTTTCCGCCAAACCACTTTCCAATCCCAACCCATGCCTGTTGTATAATAGGGCCTGATTTTACGGCGTCTATTAAATTGGCATACATTTCATGACTCAAGAACGATTCGAATGGCTCGAAATCCCCGATGAGCCATCGGCTGTGCGCAAGAAGAAAAACGCTGGGCCGCAGGCAGTGATGGGCAAACGCTGCCCGCAGTGCAATTGGCTCGACGAAGAGACGGCGACGGCCTGCTTTCGTTGCGGCTACCGCTACAACGTGGATCAGCAGATGGCTGAGCGCATCGAGAAGCTGGGCATCGCGCTGCCGCCCCGCCTCATCGAAACCAAACAGGATCTGGAAAACTTCTTCCGCATCCACGGGCGTGTCCACCCTGCGGGGCCGCTGGACACCTACAGGCTGCGCCTTCACGCCGAAGAACTGCGCCTGAGCCGCGGTTTCGATCAGCTCATCTGCCTCGAAGACATCTCGGTTGAGCATTACGAACACCAACTGGAGACGGCGCTACGCGCGCTGCGCGACATGCGCGGGCGCGCCCTCCTGGCCGACGAAGTGGGCCTGGGCAAAACCATCGAAGCTGGCATCGTGATGAAGGAACTGATCGAGCGCGGGCTGGTGCGCACCGTCCTCGTGCTGACGCCGGCGTCGCTCACCGAGCAGTGGCGCGAGGAATTGCAGACCAAGTTCGGCGAAGCGTTCTCGGTGGTGGACAGTGTATCGCAATGGCAAGAGGTGGCCGAAGCCGAGAACGGACGTTGGATCGTCAGCCTGGATCGGGCCAAATTGGATCGCCACAGCCAGGGCGTGCTGGGCCGCGAATACGATCTGCTCATCGTCGACGAAGCCCATAAACTCAAGAACCGTAGTACGCTGGCGTGGAAGTTCGTCAACCAGATCCGCAAGCGCTACGTGCTCATGCTCACAGCCACGCCGATCCAGAACGATCTGCTCGAACTCTACAGCTTGATCACGATCCTTTCGCCCGGCCAATTGGGGACGGTGCGCAGCTTCCGCCGTCATTTCCTGCAAAACGCCGACAAGCGCCAACCCAAAAACGAAAACTCACTGCGCCGCCTGCTCAACGACGTGATGATCCGCAATCGCCGTAGCAGCGTCGATGTCTCCTTTCCGCGGCGGCGCGCCGCCATCTACCACCTGGGCCTTTCGGAACCGGAGTGGCAGCTTTACGTGCGCGTTACCGATTACATCCGCCGCCGCTTCCGCGATGTGGACAGCAACAAGCACCTGCGCCTCACCCTGGTAACGCTGCAAAAAGAAGTGTGTAGCAGTCCCCAGGCCGTCGCCTCCACCCTCCGCAAAATGGTGCAGGATCGCGAACACGGCGACAGCGTCCGCGCCGAGTTGATGGGCTTTCTCCAACTGGCCGAATCGATCCCGATTGGCCGAAAATTGGAAGCCGTGCGTGAGATCCTGGAGCGCTTCCCCGGCAAGTTCCTCATCTTCACCGAGTACCGCCAGACGTTGGAGACCGTGGTCAACCAGTTAGAAGCCTGGGGTGTCGCCACGCAGGGCTTCCACGGCGGCATGGACATTCGCCAGAAAGAAGCCGCGGTGGCCCGTTTCCGCGACCAGGGCCGAGACGGCGCCCGTGTGATGGTAAGCACCGAGAGCGGCGCCGAGGGACGCAACTTGCAGTTCTGCCATCAGTTGATCAACTACGATCTGCCCTGGAACCCCATGCGCGTCGAGCAGCGCATCGGTCGCCTGCACCGGCTCGGCCAGGAAGAGGACGTGACGATCTTCAATCTGTCCTGCCACGAGACGATTGAGGCCCATATCATCGAGCTGCTGGCGCGCAAGATTCGCATGTTTGAGCTGGTGATCGGCGAACTCGACCTGATCCTGGGCAACCTCGACGGCGCAAAATCGTTCGAAGATCTGTTGCGGCAGGCTTGGGAATCGAGCAACGACGACAGAGAGCTGGAAGACAGACTCGAACAAGTCGGCGAAGTCCTCGTGCAGGCGCGGCGACGCTACGAAGAGATCCGCCAGAGTAACCGTTACTTAGATACGGTATTTGAAAGTTAGCAAGACCGGCGACCGACGACCATCGTCTCATCCCACCACCCGCCCCAAGCGAGGCCCAATGACCATCTACACCGAACTGCGCAGCGCCGCCGATGATCTCGTCCCACAACTGGTGACCTGGCGCCGAGATTTTCACCGTCACCCCGAGTTGGGCTATCAAGAAGTGCGCACAGCCGGCATTGTGGCCGATCATCTGCGCGATCTTGGGCTGGAAGTGAGCACGGGCATCGGCAAGACGGGCGTCGTGGCCATGATCGAAGGCGACGACATCGACGACGACGCGCCCACGGTGCTGCTCCGCTTCGACATGGACGCGCTGCCCATCCAAGAAGAGAACAACGTCGACTATCGATCACAGACACCAGGCGTGATGCATGCCTGCGGCCACGACGGCCACACCGCCATCGGTATGGGCGTAGCGCAGGTGCTGAACGCGCGGCGAGCGTCCTTGCGCGGGCGGGTGAAACTCGTCTTCCAGCCCGCCGAAGAGGGATTGGGCGGCGCATCGGCCATGATCGCCGACGGCGCGTTGGCCGATCCCGTGCCGACGGCAGCCTTCGGCCTACACCTGTGGACAGGACTGCCACTCAACCAGGTGATCGTACAGGCGGGGCCGCTGTGGGCCGCCGCCGACATGTTCGGCCTCACCGTGCGCGGCAAAGCCGGTCATGGCGCCATGCCCCACGAGACCATCGACGCCACACTGGTGGCCAGCCAAATTGTGGTTGCCTGGCAATCCATCGTGGCGCGCAATGTAAACCCACAGGACACTGCGGTCGTCTCCGTGGGCAGTTTGCACAGCGGCAGCGCCAGCAACATCATCTCCGATCACGCTGAAATGCGCGGTACCATCCGCTCCTTCTCACAAGACGTGCAGCGCTTGTTGTTGCGTCGGCTCGAAGAAATTGCCACATCGGTGGCCCAGGCTTTTGGGGCCACCGCCGAGTTTGCCTACCTTGGCGGTTGCCCGGCCACGATCAACAGCGAAGACGGCGCCGCGTTGATGCACCAGGTCGCAGCAGGCGTGGTCGGCCCGGAGCAGATCGCGCAGATCGCGCCAATGATGGTGGGTGAAGACATGGCGGAGTTTCTCAACCGGGCGCCGGGCTGTTTCGTGTTGATCGGTGCATCCGATCCCAACGGCAAGTGGCACAGCGCCCACCACACCCCAACCTTCGATATTGATGAACGCACGCTACCCACCGGCGTCGCATTGATGGCCGCGGCGGCCATGACCTACACACAACAGACGAAAAAGCCGCAAAGCCCAACCATTTCGTAAGGTAACAACACCCAAAAGCCGGTCCATTCCGCGAGATAGCCAGACATTCCCTTACCGTAATGTTAGGCGTTGCGTTATAATGAGATGTAGCTTCAATATACACACTGAGTGTTGCGCCATATCGAACACTGTACGCATCTATATCAACGAAGCTAGAAGCGGACACTCAACCTATGGAATCATCGAGTTCAACACAAGCGATACATCTGCTCCTCATCGAAGACAATTCAGTCGATGCCTATCTCCTGCACGAATTGTTCAACGAGGTTGATCCGAACGGCTTCGCGATCACCCATGTCAGCCGCTTCATAGAGGCGCTGGATCTGTTCGAGCAGCAAGCCTTCGATCTGGTCTTGCTCGATCTCTCCCTGCCCGATAGTCAGGGGCTGGAGACGCTGGTTCGTTTCCGCCACTTCAACCCCGACATTCCCATCGTCGTCCTCACCGGCCACGATGATCAGGACACTGCGTTCGAGGCACTGCGCAAAGGCGCCCAGGACTATCTCGTGAAGGGGCGGATCGACGGTGAACTGATTGCCCGTTCGGTTCGTTACGCGCTTGAACGGCAACACGCGATGGGCGCACTACGCGAAAGCGAAGAGCGCTACGCGCTGGCAGCCCGCGCCGCCAACGACGGCCTCTGGGATTGGAACCTTGCCACCAACAAGATCTACTATTCGCCCCGTTGGTGCCTTATGCTAGGCTTCAACGAAGACGAGATCGGCAACTCGCCCAACGAATGGTTTCACCGCCTGCACCCCGACGATCACGACACGACGCGCAAAGCAATCGATCTCTACCTACAAGGCAAAACCGCCCATTTCGAGCAAGAGTACCGCATCCGCCATCGTTCCGGCAGCTACCGGTGGATGTTGAGCCGCGGCATGGCGCTCTACGATGAGCACGGGCGCCCGTACCGCATGGCCGGCTCGCAGGCCGACATCACGGTGCGCAAACACACCGAGGAAAGGTTGATCTACGATGCGCTGCACGATCCACTAACGCATCTGCCCAACCGGCTCTATTTCCAAGAGCGGCTGGAAGGCGCACTACGCGCCTTCGAAGCAGATCGCACCGAGCAATTCGCCGTGCTCTTTCTCGATCTGGATCGCTTCAAAACGATCAACGACAGCCTGGGCCATCTGGTAGGCGACCGCCTGCTCAGCGCCATCGCCGGGCGCCTGGAACGCTGCATCCCACCCGAAGGCATGATCGCCCGCTTCGGCGGCGACGAATTCGCCGTGCTGCTCCACAGTGTCACCTCGGTCAACGATGCCATTCGCGTTGCCAAGAACATGCACCAGGCCATGGACGAGCCATTTGTGATCCACGGGCACGAAGTTTTCACCAGCGGCAGCATTGGGATTGCCCTCAGCACCGACACCTACACGCGCACAGAAGAGATCCTGCGCGACGCCGATACAGCTATGTACCGCGCCAAAGCTGCCGGCATGGGCAAATACCGCCTGTTCGACACGGCGATGCACGTACGCGCCATGGCGCTCTGGCAACTTGAAACCGACCTGCGCCGCGCCGTAGATCGCAACGAGTTCGCCATCTACTATCAGCCTATCGTCGCCCTCAAAACGGGCGAACTTGCCGGTTTCGAGGCGCTGGTGCGTTGGAACCACCCGGATCGCGGTCTGCTCTACCCGGCGGATTTCATTGCCCTGGCCGAAGAGACTGGTCTGCTCAATATCATCGACCGTTGGACGATCCGCCGCGGCGCTGAACAGATCAAGGTATGGCAAGAGGAGCACCCGCAGGATCCACCGCTGTTCCTCAATGTCAATCTCTCGGGCAGCCTGCTCAACCAATCGGATCTGGCCCGCTACGTAGCATCGGTGCTGGAAGAAACACAGATCAGCCCCAGCACACTGAAGTTGGAGATCACCGAGGGCGCTGTCCTCAGCGATATCGCCGGCATCACCAACACACTGGCCGAGTTGCAGCAACTCAACGTTCATCTGTGCATCGACGACTTCGGCACCGGCTACTCGTCGCTCAGTTCACTGCACTACTACCCCATCAACACCCTCAAAATCGACGGCTCGTTCATCATGAACATGAACGGCGAGTCGGGCAACACCGACATCGTGCGCACCATCATCACCCTCGCCCACGATCTCGATCTCGATGTGATTGCCGAAGGCGTCGAGACCCCGCACCAGTTCTATCAACTCCAATCGCTCAACTGCGAATTTGGCCAAGGGGCGCTCTTCTCAGAGGCCATTGATTCGCACAGCAGCCGCATGCTGATCACACAAAATCCACGCTGGATCACATCATAGAATAAGCAATCTGCGCCACGTTGCGGAATTGACTTTGCCCACCGCGTTTGGTATGATCTTAGGCGTCGCTGCTGAATCATCGAATAAATCGAATTAATCGGATGATTGCCAACCACGAAGTTGGCGATGTGGCGGTGTCTCGTTGTTCTCCTGTTCCTGGAAAGCGGATCAATGGCGCTCTCGCAAATCGAATCTGATTTTCTACGTTATCTGATTTTGCATGGGTGCGAGCCAGGCACCCGCCTGCCATCGTTGAGCCAGATCAGCGATGAGTTGGAGATCAGCGTAGGCAAATTGCGCGAACAGATGGAAGTCGCCCGTATCTTGGGCCTGATCGAAGCCCGCCCTCGCCGGGGCATCGAATGCAACGCCTACTCCTTCCAGCCTGCCGTTTTCCAGAGCCTCATCTTCGCCCTCACTGTCGATAATTCTCTGTTCAATGCCTATAGCGCCCTGCGCCGTCAGCTCGAAATGTCGTTTTGGGCGGAGGCCGTGCAGCGTCTCACCGCGCAGGACAAGAGCGAGTTGCTCGCACTGGTGGATGCAGCCTGGGCAAAACTCCAGAACGAACGTGTTCAGATTCCACACGCCGAACATCGCGCCTTCCACCTCACCATCTTCCGCCAGCTGGAGAATCCATTTGTGCAGGGCCTTCTGGAAGCCTACTGGGATGCCTACGAGGCCGTGGAACTGAACACCTACGCCGATTATCGTTACCTCACTGCCGTGTGGCGCTACCACCAACAGATCGCCGAAGCCATTGCGCGCGGTGAATATGATGCAGCGAGGGTCTTGCTCGAAGAACACATGCAACTACTGACCAACCGAGGCGTCTCGCCGCATGGAGACGTCATGACGTCGCGCCTGATGGACGGACCTCACGCGCACAACGGCGTCAACGGCGCGGCGGAGGAGGCTATCGATCAACAACATTTGCCCTGATTTCGAGTGATTGAAAAGGTCCAGTTGTAGTAGGTCCAGTTGTAATAGATATCGTGTCGTAGTGATTCGTCCGCGATTATGTCAGCAATAAGGAGAGAGGCATGAGCGTACTCGTGCAAGACGCCACCGAGCAACAGACAGATGACAGAGGTGTCGTCAACGATTTTGCGATCAATGTGGCCACGGTCAACGGCTCGGGTAGCCAGACCAGCAACGGCATTTTGATTCGCACACTGTTCAAGATGGGGATTCCCGTCAACGGTAAGAACTTATTTCCCAGCAACATTCAAGGGTTGCCCACCTGGTACATCATCCGCCTGAGCAAAGACGGCTTCCTGGCCCGCCGCGAAACCACCGAAGTGATGGTGTGCATGAACGCTCGCACCGTGGCCGAAGACATGGAATCGGTTGCCCCGGGTGGCATCATCCTCTACGACGATTCGCTGCCCATCGCCAACCACCGCAAGGACGTCACCTACTACCCCATGCCGGTGAAGGATCTGGTGAAGGCCGCCGATCTGCCCTTCAACCTGCGCGACTACGTGGCCAACATGGTCTACGTAGGCGCGTTGGCCTATCTGCTCGACATGGACATGGTGGAAATCGAAGACGCCCTCAAGTGGAACTTCGGCGGCAAGCCCAAGCCCATCGCCCTCAACATGGACATGGTCAACCGCGCCTACGAATGGTCCAAAGAAAACCTGACCAAGGTCGATCCCTACCGCGTGGAACGGATGACAGGCTTCAACGAAGGCAAGATCCTGGTGGACGGCAACACTGCCGCCGCTTTGGGTGCGCTCTTTGGCGGTGTCACCGTAACGGCCTGGTACCCGATCACGCCGTCTTCGAGCCTGGCCGAAACCATCAGCCAGTATGGGCCGAAACTGCGCACTGACCCCGACACGGGCAAGGCCACCTACGCTGTGATCCAGGCTGAAGATGAACTGGCCGCAGCCGGCATGGTCATCGGGGCGGGGTGGGCTGGCGCCCGCGCCATGACAGCCACCAGCGGCCCCGGCATCAGCCTCATGTCGGAATTCGCCGGCCTGGCCTACTTCGCCGAAATTCCCTCGGTGATCTGGGACATTCAGCGCATGGGGCCGAGCACCGGTCTGCCCACCCGCACTGGTCAGGGCGATATTCTGTCGGCGTACTACGCCAGCCACGGCGACACGCGGCACGTTGTCCTCCTGCCTTCCACGCCCACCGAGTGTTTCGAGTTTGCCAACACAGCGTTCGATCTGGCCGAACAGTTGCAGACACTGGTCTTTGTGCTGAGCGATCTGGATCTGGGTATGAACATGCACATCTGCGATCAATTCGAGTACCCCGAACAGCCGCTGAACCGAGGCAAGGTACTCACGGCCGAACAGTTGAACGAACTGGGCGGCTCCTGGGGTCGCTACAAAGACGTCGACGGCGACGGCGTCCCCTACCGCACGCTGCCGGGTACCAAGCACAACCTGGCGGCCTACTTCACACGTGGCACAGGGCACAACGAGTACGCCGTCTACAGCGAGCGCCCCGACGATTGGGAAGAGAACCTGGAACGCCTGCATCGCAAATTCGAGACGGCGCGCGAGCTTGTCCCCGCGCCAGAGATCGACGAACACCCGAATGCACGCGTGGGCCTACTTGGCTTCGGCAGCAACGACGCCGCCATCGAGGAGGCGCGCCCGCCTGGCCGCCCAGGGCATCGACAGTAGCTACCTGCGTCTGCGGGCCTTGCCCATCAGCAGCAGCGTGCGTGAGTTCATCCACCACCACGATCTCACCTTTGTGGTGGAGACGAACTTCGACGGCCAGTTGCACACGATCCTCCGTAGCGAAGAGCCGGCCTACGCCGACAAGCTGATCTCGCTGCGCAAATGCGACGGCCTTTCGATCAGCGCCCGCTTCATCACCGAAGGCGTGCTGGCCAACATCGAATAGCGTTTTTCTGACCAAATCAACGTCGCAGACGTTTTCATAGGAGTGAACATCTATGAGCACCAAAGCAGAAGAATTGAAGAAACTGGCGGCGCAGAAAGCCGCGGCAGCGCAAGGCCGCGGCAGCCGGCGGCAAAGGTCAATGCGCTGGGGTTGGACAAGAACGACTACAAGGGGCGCCCGTCCACGTTGTGCAAGGGCTGCGGCCACGACAGCATCAGCCAGCGCATCATGACCGTAGCCTGGGATCTCGGACTGGATCAGACACAGGTCGTCAAGATGAGCGGCATCGGGTGCAGCAGCAAGACACCCGCCTACTGGCTGGGCTGGAGCCATGGTTTCAACAGCGTACACGGACGTATGCCGTCGGTGGCCACAGGCGCGATCATGGCCAACCACAACCTCACCACCATCGCCGTCAGCGGTGACGGTGACACGGCGTCCATCGGCATCGGCCAGTTCAAGCACGCCGTGCGCCGCAACGTCCCCATGGTCTACATTGTGGAGAACAACGGCGTCTACGGCCTGACCAAGGGCCAGTTCAGCGCCACCGCCGACGAGGGCCAACAGCTTAAGTATCACGGCGTCAACGAGCTGCCGCCGCTGGATGTGTGCATGGAAGCGCTGGCCGCTAATGCCACCTTCGTTGCGCGCAGCTTTGCCGGCGATCCACGCCAGGTAGAGGAACTGCTCAAGGCGGCCCTCAGCCACCGCGGCATTGCCGTGCTCGACATCATCAGCCCTTGCGTCACATTCAACAATCACGATGCGTCGACCAAGAGCTATGGCTTCGGCAAAGAGAACGAGATTGCGCTGCACGAGCTGAACTTTGTCCCTTCGACGCTGCACGAAATCGAGATCGAAGATTACGAAGACGAAGCCGAAGTCGATCTGCACGATGGATCACGGCTGCGGCTCAAGAAGATCGACCCCAGCCACGATCCCACGGACAAGTCGGCAGCCTACCGCGCCATTGAGCGCGGCCAGAAAGAGGGTAAGCTGATCACCGGTTTGCTCTATGTCACAGAAGAGGAGCCAGACCTGATCGAACTCCTCAACGTGACGCCGACGCCGCTGGCGCAGTTGCCCGCCGAAAAGCTGCGCCCCACCCGGCAGGCACTGGCCGATATCATGGCCGCCCTGTAGGCGGAAAATGACGAAAAAGGCCGGAAACCATGCGGGTTTCCGGCCTTTTTTTGTGTCGGTGATTGGTGATAGGGCGATTCTGATGAGAGAAGTGATGGCAACGCAATTGGTGGCCGTGGATCGGGATGATCCGGATCTGACGGTGATGCAGGCAGCAGCAGATCTGATCCGCAGCGGGGAATTGGTGGCGTTTCCCACGGAGACTGTGTACGGGCTGGAAGCGAACGCATTCGACGCCGCCGCAGTGGACAAGATCTTCGCGGCCAAGGGTCGCCCGGCGTCGGATCCGTTGATCGCGCACATTTTCGTCATTGCGCAATTAGCACAGATCACCCACTCGATCCCAGACGCGGCCTGGGATCTAGCGCAGGCTTTTTGGCCTGGGCCATTGACGCTGGTACTCCCCAAGCAGGCAAACATCCCCAGCAATGTCTCCGCCGGGCTGGCGACTGTGGCGGTGCGCATGCCCAATCACCGTGTGGCGTATCACCTACTACGCCTGGCCGACGTGCCGATCGTGGCCCCCAGCGCCAATCTCTTTTCACGACCCAGCCCCACCACGGCACAGCATGTGTTGGACGACCTGGGTGGGCGCGTGCCGCTGATCCTCGATGCCGGGCCAACCGACATCGGCGTTGAATCCACTGTGTTGGATCTGACACAGCCGACGCCGACCATCTTGCGGCCAGGTGGGTTGCCCATCGAGCAGTTGCGCAGTGTGGCGCCACAGGTGCAGTACAGCCCCAAATACGCGGCGATGGCCGGCGAGACAATGGCGACGCCGTCACCGGGGATGTTGATCAAGCACTACTCGCCCAATGCCGAAGTGTTGCTCTTTGTGGGATCGACGGAGCGGGTGTGCAAGGCGATGCGGTTGGCGGCGCAGGAACGCATTGCCGCTGGCCAGTCGGTGGGGTTGTTGGTGGCAGATGAAGATGAAGTGCATTTTGCCGACACAGGCGCGCTGATCACCACACTGGGATCACAGTCGGCGCTGCCGCGCATTGCCCAGGCGCTTTTTGCCGGCATGAGATCGCTGGAACACCGCGGCGTGGACGTGATCATCACCCGCACCTTTGAGCGCCACGGCCTGGGCCTGGCCATCGCGGATCGGCTGATCCGCGCCACGGAGGGCCGCGTGATTGAGGTTGACGATGCGGAAGACGACGACGGACGCCGGACGACAGACGAAGGTAAACGTTGAACGTCAGTCGTCGGCCATCGGTCGTCCGCCGTCCTCTGCGCCGTCTGCGTAAACGCCGCGCAGATCGGGTGGCAACATGGCGGCGATGGCGGTCATCACCTGATCGGTGTAGGCCTGGATTTGATCCTGTGAGGTGTTGCCGTTGCCGTCGAGGTGGATCGGTGGGCCGAAGCGAATGGTCACCGGTGGGCGGCGCAGTGGGTTCTTCCACTCGCGATTGAGGCGGCCAATGCCGATCACCGCGGCGGGGACAATCGGCGCATTGGTTTGCAGAGCAATACGCACGGCGCCGTTGCGGCCACGGGTAAGGCCGCGGTCGCGATTGCGAGTCCCCTCTGGAAACATCCCCAATACTTTCCCCTCACGCACAATGCGAATACTGGTCTGAATGGCTTGCACGTCCTGGCGACCGCGCCGGACAGGGAAGGCGCCTACGTTGTAAAGCATCCACGAGAGCAGTGGCGATACCTGGAAAAGTTCTTCTTTCGCCATATAGAAAATCTGGCGCGGCGACGAATAGCCAAGGACAATCGTGTCCATTTCGCCGGGGTGGTTGCAGGCGATGATGGCGCCTCCCTGCGCGGGGACGTTTTCATGGCCTTCGATGTGAAGCCGACAGGTGAACAGGCGAGACGCCGAAACGATGAGATGACAGATCTTCCAGAAGAAAAGGGCATCCTTGGGTGGCCACATGCTTTGCTCAATTCAGGCGTGAGATGTTTTGGCGGATACGGTCGAGGAGCGACATCAGATCGAGCGTATCGCGCGATGGCTGCATGGGCTGATCGACGTCGAAAATGGGCATAAAAGGCTGCGCATGCCCGGCTGGGCGGGCTTCGATGAAATGTTGAATCTGCTGCCGCTGATAGAAGACGCGACGCAGGTCGCTTTCCGCCCAGCAGGTGACCGGTTTGGTAGCGCAAGAGGGCGCGCTCACGCCAGAAAGCCGTTTCGTGCGGCGAAATCAGCACCAAGAAATCCAATGTCGATTGCGCAAGTTCGAGGTTTTCCTGGCTGAGATAGACGATGCGCAGGTTGTTGAGCATACGCAGGATCAGCGCCGACGTGGTCACCGCGTAGGTCTCTACCGGTAGTTCGAGGGCGATATGTTGGTTGAAAAGTTGCGTGAGGTACGCATCGACGGCGTCCGGCGCGATGCTGCGTCCGTTGAAAGGATCGAAAAGCAAAGTTTCCCGTGCGTCCTGAAACCGCAACATGAAATGACCAGGGAAGCCCATCCCTTCCAACGGAATCGATAGACGACGCCCCAGGGCAATGTAGAGTAGACTTAGTGTGATGGGCAAGCCGGTTCGAGTCTCCAGCAGCCTGTGCAGAAAACTGTTGTCGGGATGGTGATAATTGGTCTGGTTGCCCACGAAGCCCATCTCTTCGTGGAGCACAATTCGCAGTGCGTCGGCGCGGGCGCGGTCATCTTCGGCAGGCAGATGATCATCCACCTGCTGCGCCAGATCATTAAGCTGATCGAGATAGTGGTCGATGTCGAGGTTCGGTTTGTCCAATACACCAAACAGCAGAGCCAGCCGTTCAGGTTGTGCGGCCGGCGAATTCAGTTCGCGCTCGAATGCCGCAAGATAGTCCATTTGGTTTTCCTGTCTCTAGACAGATACCGGCACAGGTTGGTGCGGTTTGGCGAGATCTCGACGCAGGCGTTGCTGACGCGCGATCTCCTGGTGCAGAATGCGGCGCACCACAGGAATCGATGTGGCATAGGTGGCGTCGACGCCGAAATAGCTCATGCTCTTGCTTAACAAGGTCTGCCGACGGCTGATCGGTGTGTCGCTGGCGTAGTGCAAGATGCCAATGTCGTAGGGTGCGTTGATGAATATGTTGACGATCTCGTTCAACGGGTAACGCCGCGGGTAGATGTCTTCGTAGATGGCGCTGAGATAGGGGCCGGCCTCCATTTCGATGTCGGTATAGCTTTCCTCGTAGAAGACGTGCATGAAATCACGGTTCTGCAAAAAGGTACCACGTACCGTCACACCTTTCTGGTTATCGAAGACAGTGCCATAGTTGAGGAAGGGCGCAACGTCCTGTGCAGTGAAGCAGTTGCGGAAGAGGAAGGTGTTTTTCGAGTGCTCATCGTAGACGACATTGGGGATCATTACGTCACCGACACGGCCGTTGAGGGTGGCGGCTTTGCCCAGGACGTACGCGCCGAGCAGATCGCCGCTCACGGCTGTGCTGACCTGGCTGAGGACATGATAGGCGGCCATGCCCAACGGATAGTCGATGTTGAGAATCAGGGCATCGCTCTGGCGTAGCAGGTCCAGTTCGGCCTGGCTGAACTGGCCCAGGCGACTGTCGAACCACTCGGGAACCAGTTGACCGATTTCGATCAACTGTGCTTCGACGTCGAGGCAGCGTGGATTGCTGACGCGGACTGAGCCTGCGGCAGCTTCTTGTTCATCCAACAGGCGTTGGGCGCGCTCGGCGTAGCGTGGGTGGTTGAGGAAGAGACGCGACGCGTAGTAAAGAAAGTTGCCGAACTGATCGTGGTGTTCCTCTTGCAGGCGCTGATACTCAAGATCAAGGCCCTCGGGCTTCTCGGCCAGCACATACGAAATGATCTCGTCGCGCAGGCGGGGAACGAAACCAGAAAGCAGGTTGACGATGCTGTGGGTGTTGCTGCTGACAAAGTAGACGGGGCGTTCGGCCAGATCGTGGGAGAAGTCCTCTTCCAATTGCTGCCACCAGATCTGCACCGCCTTGCGATAGTCGCTCAGCCCACTACCCAACACGTTCAGGCGAACGTCCATGCGCGTGACGGCCGCCTTACGCAGGTTGTCGACGAAATAGCGCCCCGGCCAGGCGCTTTGCAGACGCTCAAAGTCTTCCGGCGTCAACTCAAGCACAGAACGAATCACTTCGAGATCTTCGCTGGAGAGGTCTTCGATAGACAAATCTTGGGTGGAAAGCCGCGACAGCGCCCCGGCCACCGCGCTGGGATCGTGAGGATCGTCAGGCTCGGGCAGGCGCAGGCAGGCGAGATCAGAGCGGTTGCGCAGGAGCTTGTCGTGCAGCTTATTCCATTCGATCTGGTAGGTGACCATGCAGGGGATCATGTCATCGATGTCGCTGACACTGGCAATGAAAGCCGCCAGAATGTGGCGGTCGGCATCGAAGTACATTTTGCGGCGCCGCGCCCGTGCTTTCACCCTTGGCCACGACTCTACGTCGGAGAAGCCGCGGCGGCGGAACACCTCCTCCATCTGCCCCAAAACCACCATCGAAACATCAGGAAAACAGGGCGGCAATCGCATGGCAGAATAGCTGAGCGCCGCCATCTCGATCTCAGATGAGCCAGCGCGGTAGTGCAGGCTGGAATTCATGCCCACATGGGTCTCTTCGAGGCTGCGCAGGCGAATCGGCCCTGTGCTGCGCAACAATGAGTAAATCGTACGGACGTAAAGTTCAATCTCTTCGTTGCCCGCGGTTGGGGGAGTGCGATCCATGAAACGATCCTTGGCGTGAATACAAGTAGATTCCTACGTGTTAAGGTACCACCGCGAAGGCGTTCTGGCAAGAAGATCGGAGTGCCTTAGAAAAGGGGAAGCTGACCGCTTTGGTCCTGCTCTTTGGGGATATGGGGCGGCGGCGACCAGGTCGGCAGTGAATGGAGCGGAGCAACGCGTTCAAGCAGGCGGCGAACACTGGCAGGTGAGTGGCCCTCAAAGGGGTTGTGCATGTAGACGAAGGTTTCGATGCCGGCGTCAAGCTGATCCGCAATACGTCGCGCCCAGGTGTCCAGGATCTCATCCTGGGGGCGTTGCAGGTCGCGATCATTGGGCAGCGGATCGCGGTCGTTGCCGATGATGCGTACGAACAAGAACGGTGCGCCGGCAGAGGCGGCTGTCTGCGTGGGCGCAGCGGTCTGCCAGGCATCGAAGTGATCCGGCGTCCCTGTGCGTTCAACCACAACCAACGACATGGCGCGTTCCGCCAAAAAGCGGGCGAATGCTTCGGTCATAAGATCCGGGGCGCGCACCTCCACAGCAAGGCGCAGCCCGTGTAGTTCACCGGCCAGCCAATCGAGGTACGCGGCCAAAGCGCGGCCATCGCGAGCGCGAGTGAATTGAGCCGGAAACTGAAGAAATCCCGGCGCGGCCAGCGAGCCAAGCGAGCGCAACACATCGAGGTATGCGCGGGTTTCAGCCTGGCAATCGACAAGCCTCTTTTCGTGGGTGATGAGACGCGGTGCTTTGAGAGCGAAGGTAAAACCTTCCGGCGCGATCTCCACCCACTGCAATACAGTGGACGGCGCCGGCAGGGCGTAGAAGCTGGTGTTGACTTCGACACTGTTGAACTGCGTGGTGTACCAGGGCAGTTGATCCTTGGTGGCCAATGTAGGCGGGTAGAACACATCGCGCCAGTCGGCGAAGGTCCACGAAGACGTGCCTATGTGCAATTTGTACAACTCACCGTATGCGTTTCCAGCGTCTGTATGTGGTTTCGTCATAATTTCGAGGAAAAACGGCCAAGATTCCGGGCAGATCGACTACCAGCCAGTGTTTTTTTGTGCCAACAACCGTCAAATCCAACAAAAACGCGAAATGGTCGTGCAGAGTGTCCAGCGCATTGTGCCACTTTTTGTGCAACTTTGCCAGTTGAACGGGACGGGCGATGGCCGTACTCTATCGAAAGACTTCAATGGAGAAGTTAAGATCGTACGATGTCCATTTTCAAGTCTTACCCCACCTGAAGGAGTTTTCCATGAAGTCCATCGCTCGTATCGCTGACTATGGCAAGCGTAACTGGCTCCGTGCGCTGCCGTTAGTCGCCCTGTTTACCATCTTGTTTGCACAGAAGTCATTTGCACAGGATGATGGCCCTTCTCCCGCCGAAGTTGGGTATGCCATCGACAACATGATGCTGTTCATCGCCGCAATTCTGGTGCTGTTCATGCAGGCCGGATTTGCGCTGGTGGAATCCGGTTTCAACGCATCGAAAAACGCGCTGAACATCATGTTCAAGAATTTCATCGATGTTAATGTGGGTGTGTTGACGTTTTGGCTCTTTGGGTATGGGATCATGTACGGCAGTGCCGTCATTCCTGGCTGGTTGGGCTGGGGTGGATTCGGCATCAGCGCTGTAGGGCCGACACCCGCAGCCGGGGCGCTGAACCCACAGATCGATTGGCTCTTCCAGGTTGCTTTCGCGGCGACGGCAGCAACGATTGTCTCCGGCGCTGTTGCAGGCCGTATGCAGTTCTCGGGCTACCTTATCTATTCCATTTTCATCACATCGATTGTGTATCCCATCAGTGGTTTCTGGAAGTGGGGCGGCGGCTGGTTGGATGCGATGGGCTTCCACGATTTCGCCGGTTCGCTGGTGGTTCATGCAGTGGGCGGTTTCGCAGGTCTGGCGGGCGCCATGTTGCTTGGGCCGCGCATTGGCCGCTTTGCCAAGGACGGTAGCAGTGTATCGGCGCCGCACAACTACACGTTGGCTACTTTGGGTGTGTTCATCCTCTGGATTGGCTGGTACGGCTTCAATCCTGGTAGCCAGTTGGCCTTTGTGGGCGCTGGGAACACGGATGCGGTGGTCTTGATCGCGGTGAATACGACGCTGGCGGCTGCCGGCGGCGCCGTGGCGGCGTTGATCCTTTCGCACTTCGTCACCGGTAAGTTTGATCTGGGTCTGGCCTTGAATGGCATGTTGGGTGGCCTGGTGGGCATCACAGCCAATTGTGATGCGGTGACCAATAGTTCAGCCATTGTCATCGGCCTGGTAGCCGGTGTGGTGATGATCGGCGCCACGCTGCTGCTCGAACGGCTGAAGATCGACGATGCGGTGGGCGCGTTCCCCGTACACGGCGCTTGCGGTGTGTGGGGTGGGCTTGCAGCGGCCATCTTCGGCGGCAAACCTTTCGTGGCTCAGTTGGTCGGCTCGATTGCGATTCCGTTGTGGGCTTTCGGCATGGCATTCCTCCTCTTCTCGGTGTTGAAGGCGACAAAGATGCTGCGTGTTTCTCCAGAAGAAGAGATGGAAGGCTTGGATATCTCTGAGCATGGCGCCCGAGCCTATAGCCCCATGACAGGCGCCGCAGTTTCTGGAGACTAACCTTCGTCACACGTCAAACACCGTTTCGTCACAACTCATTCAAAACAGCGCCCGTGTATCGGGCGCTGTTTTTTTGTTAAAGAGAGGAGATAAATTGTGTAAGATGCCCACTTGCCAAGGCACTTTTATCGTATATAATGCACAAAGACTTTGTTCCGGATAATCGATGGAGAATGTTGATGAGTCGCCGCGGATATGGGTATGCCGGCGTAGGACAGTTGTATCCCAATCAACAGTTTGGCGCGTACCAGATCGAACGCAAACTGGGAGAAGGCGCTGTGGCGGCTGTCTATGCGGCGCGCACACAGAACGGGCGCCAGGTTGCGCTGAAAGTCCTGACACCTGTGGCGGCAAGCCAACCCAAGATACGATTGCTATTTCGGCAGGAATACCAGTTGCTGGCCCGATTACATCATCCACACATCGTGCCTGCCTACGAGTTCGGCGAACAGGACGGGCGCCCGTACATCGCAATGGGGCTGGTTTTGGGCCAGACATTGGAAGAGTTCCTGGGTACGAACAAGGTGCTGGGCGAGATTCAGGCGCTAACCATCGCCCAGCAGATTGCCTCGGCGCTGGACTACGTCCACGCCCAGGGGATTGTTCACCGTGATCTCAAACCGGCGAACATCCTCATCACCCAGGATCGCCGCGTGATGCTGTTCGATTTCGGCACGGCGCTCGACCGCCAACATCCGCTCCAAAGCGAAGACGACGGCATCTACGGCACGCCTGCCTTCTTGGCGCCGGAGCAGATTCGGAATGATGGCGACATCGACGGGCGCGCCGATCTCTATGCGCTGGGCATCATCCTCTACCGCATGGTGACCGGGCGGAAGCCGTTCTACGGCAGTCGGCTCGAAGTGCTCGACGCGCATCTGGCCGAGGCGCCGCCCAAGCCATCGGAATTCGCCTTTGTGTCACCGGCGACCGAACAGGTGATCCTTAAATCCATCGCAAAAGATCCAGGAGCACGCTACCAAACGGGTACTGCATTCGCCGCAGAGATGGAAGCGGCGAAAACAGCGGCGCCGGTGACTGAACCTGAGTCCTTTCCCCGAAAAATCCTCCAGTGGTTTCGTGGCGCGCCGAGCACTGCCCCGGAATAATCCACCGCCCCTCCGTGGCGCGTACCTTCTACGCCAGACACTATCTTCTTTCTAGGCATCGAAAGCTCGTCTGTAGTATACTTTACGAAAGCAGCTTATTGTTGCCGTTCACTATGCAGACAACAACGTGCACAGGTGGTCATGCGACAGCCTATTGCCCAAACCAAGATCGTCATACCGCGTCGGCGCCCCGATCTCCTCTCGCGAACGAGGTTGACTGAACTCCTTCACGAACTTGCAGACTATCGGTTGATCCTCGCCGTTGCGCCCGCGGGCTACGGCAAGACGTCTCTATTTATCGATTTTGCCTACCAGAGCGAGATGTCGATCTGCTGGTATTCGGTAGACGGGGCAGACGCCGACTTCTCTCGCTTTGTTACTTATTTTGTTAGTACACTTCTCCGCCGCTTCCCACAGCTAACCGATTCGGTGCTCTCCAATCTCGATGCGCTGCTCACAAATCGCCTCACCACAGAGCAGATCGTCACGGTTGTTGTCAACGAGTTGTACGAACGGGTACATGAACATTTCTTGGTGATCATCGACGACTATCATCTAGTTGGTGACGTCCCCGAGATCGGTGAGTTCATCAGCCTGTTTGTGCAATTGGTGGGTGAGCATGGCCATCTAGCACTGTTGTCGCGCAGCCTGATCTCGCTACCCGATCTGCCGCTGATGATCGCACGCGCCTTTGTGGGCGGCTTGAGTTTCGAAGAGTTGCGTTTTCAAAAGGATGAGATCCACCATCTGCTGGTACACAACTACGGCGTCACGCTTTCCGACGACGAGTTGACTGGGCTGCTGCAATCGACAGAAGGATGGATCACCGGGCTGTTGCTCTCGTCCTTGCGCGCCAATGCCGAAATCAGCAACTGGGCGCGTCTATCCAGGGTCTCCGCTGTTGATCTGTACAGCTATTTGGCACAACAAGTGTTGGATCGGCAATCACAGGAGACAAGATGGTTCTTGCTGCAAACGTCTATGTTTCAAGAATTCAACGCCGGCCTGTGTACACGGGTCCTTGGGCCGGCGCCGGAAGGCCAGAACTGGCAGATGCTGATCGACTCCGTCTTCCGCAACAATTTGTTCGTCCTCAAGGTGGATGACGAAGAAGACTGGTTTCGCTACCATCATCTCTTCCAGCAGTTCCTACAGCAGACGCTGATCGCCGAGTCGCCCGAACAGGCCATCCAAATACAGCAGGATACAGCAGACTACTACATGCAAAGTGGCGATTGGGAACGAGCCTATGCAATCGTCACAAAACTGCACAACACCCCCGCCCAGGTGAAGCTGATCAAATCAGCCGGGCTGCCGTTGATCCGTAGTGGGCGCTATGCAACGTTGGACAAATGGCTGGAAGCACTCCCCCAAGAGGCATTTTTGAGCGAACCGGCGCTGGTTTCATTGCGCGGCGCAGTCGCTGTGAACCTGGGACAGGTTGAAAAAGGCCTTTACGATCTAGATCAGGCAGTGGTTGCCCTCGAAAACGGCGCCGAACCGTATGTCCTGGCACAGGCGCTCGTACGCCGGGCAACCACCCATTTTCAGCGCGGCAGCTATGCACTGGTACTGGCAGATGCAACCGAATCGCTCTCGGTTGTCAACCGCAACGCGGGCAACGTGTTCGACGACGCCAGGGAAAACGACGAAAACGCACGTTCACTCCATGCCGAAGCCGTACGCCTGCAAGGGCTCTGCTTCTACATCATGGGCGACTACACCCGCGCTGTGCATGATTTGGCGCAGGCCAAGGATATCTACACGCAGATCGGTGACCGGCACAACGATGCGCGCATGACACTGGAACTGGCCACCGCCCACATGGGCAGCGGACAATATCAGTCGGCGCTTCGATTCTTCGACAGCGCCTTAGAAAGTTGGCGCGGCCAACACAACATCGTCGGCCAGACATACGTACTCAACAACGTAGGCGTGCTGAATCACCTACAAGGCGACTACCTCAACGCATTGGATCGGCTGTTCGAGTCGCTCGAACTGTGCAAACGTATCGCCCTCTCGCGCATGGAAGCCTACACACTGGCCAGCATCGGCGATCTCTATGCAGATCTGGATCTACCTCGCATTGCCACCGAGTTCTACGAGCGCGCTTATCCGCTGGCGCGTTCGCTCAACGAACGATTTCTGTTGCTGCACATCAACCTGTCGATGCTGTTGAGTTCACTGCCCAGTGATCGACAGCAAGATGCCGGCATCTACCTGGAGGCCGCCAGCCGTCTGATTGCAGACGAAACATCGCCGTTTGAAAGCGGCCTGTACCGCCTTGCCCTGGGCCAGCACCATCTCGCCTGCAAACAGGCCCACGACGCGGTAACAACCCTCACAGAAGCCGTCGTTGCCCTTGCCAAAACCGAGCACAGAACTGAGCTGGCGCGAGCTTATCTCTTCCTCGCCATTGCCCACCAAACCGCGGGCCAGGAAACACAGGCCGCTGAGGCGCTCTCGCAATGCCTCACCATCGGCGCTGAACTGGAGACTTGGCACCCATTGGTGGTTGCAGGGCATCGCTTCATGGCCGATACAGAGAAAATCCCAGTAGAAGAACAGTTGAAACCTACGCGAGATCGGTTCATCAAAGACATATACACCTTTCACCGGCGCATCCCCGATCTCCGACGTTCTCTACGCCAAACGGCCGCGCCCCATCTGGAATTCGCCGATCAACAGCAAGCGAAGATCCAGATCCGAGCACTCGGTCGCGGTGAAGTCGTCTTCAACGGCAAATTGCTCGAAAACAGCGCCTGGCAGACAACCGCTGCACGTGAACTGTTCTTCTGTTTCATCGCCCATGATGACGGCCTCACCAAAGAAGAAGTGGGTGAGATCTTCTGGATCGACTCGACGCCCGGTCAGCTAAAGACGCGTTTCAAAAACGCCATCTATCGCCTGCGCAGCGCCGTAGGGAACGATGCTGTTGTTTTCGAAAACGATCTCTACTATTTCAACCGCACCCTCGACTACGAGTACGATGTAGAGCGCTTCGAAGACGTCATCGCCACCGCAAAAAAAACACACGAGCTCGATGCCAAACGCGCCGTCTTAGCCGAAGCAATCGAACTCTACCAGGGCGACTACCTGCCCGAGTTTGAGCCGGCCTGGGCGCAGCTCGAACGCACTCGCCTGCGTGGACTCTACGTCGAAGCCATGTTGGCGCTGGGCGAAATCCACCTTCAGCAGAGAGATCTGGTGGGCGCACTCGAACGCTGCCACGATCTACTTGCCGATGATCCCTGCCAGGAGAGCGCACACCGCCTGGCAATGCGCGTTCCACTCCTTCATGGGCAACCGCTCCAATGTGGCCCGCCAGTATGAGCAATGCAGCGATGCACTCATGCAAGAGTTCGGTATTCCTCCCTCCCCTGAGACAGAAGCCCTCTACGATGAACTGATGAAGTAATCGGCCCATCGTGAGCCTCTTTTGATGCCTCTGCTGAGCCTGGGCGCTGGCAGAATGAAATCATCAAATGTGCTCTTCAACAGAGCAGATGAATTCAACGGCAGATAGCATTTCAAAGGAGACACTCATGAAACGCCAGCTTCAGCAGATCAACCTTGTTTCCCGCCGGCTCGACGGTCGCCATCTCCAGGTTCTGCTCGCTCTCGTAACACTTGGCCTGCTCGTCGTCGGCGCAGGTGCCCCTGCGGCCGTTGGTTCCTTCAGTGGATGATAGTCACCTTTCGTGATATTGCTCCTAGCTCTGATAGTTGGATACTTGGCGGGGGTGGTTCGTGCAAAATGGACGAAACGCCCTTTTCGCCTACCTAGTATCCGCTGGGCGTGGATCGTCACACTGGCGCTGATACCGCAGTTCCTGGCGTTCTATGTACCCATCACAGCATCGACTTTCTCCAAAGAAGCAGCAACCATCTCGCTCGTGGTGTCACAGTTCGGATTGTTGCTCTTTCTCTGGTTGAATCGAAGTATCAGAGCCTTCTATATTGTAGGCTTGGGGTTGATATTGAATTTGCTGGTGATTGTGGCAAATGGCGGGCTGATGCCGATTAGCCCTGATACGATTGCCACATTGGCTCCCGATGTCCCACGCGAAACATGGGTGATTGGGGAGCGGCTCGGGCGGACCAAAGACGTCATCCTGCCCGCGGAACAGATGCGGCTGCCCTGGCTGGCCGACCGATTTGTCACCCCTTCGTGGTACCCAGAACCAACCGCCTTTAGTTTTGGCGACATTGTACTTGCATTTGGGATCGTGTTGTTTTTCTGGCAGGCCTCAGGGCATCGATCGAACCGCCAGCTCGACGTTCAGCTCGCATAATCCGTTCAAGAAAAGTGCAAAACCGATGAACTACTTCACTCCTTTTGTACACGTTCACCATCAGCAAAAAGAGCAGCACACGACCGAAAGAGCATCCGCTTGCAGTGAGGCGTCACCTTTCAAGACAGAGATTAACCGGTTGCTCAGTGCCGCCGTGGTCAACCAACGCTTCTGCAATCTGCTGCTCAAAGATCCCCTGCGCCATTGCCGTAGGCTTCAACGGGGAATCTTTCACATTCTCGGAAGAAGAAAAGTCGTTGCTCGTCGGCATTGAAGCCGCCACTCTTCAGAGCTTCGCAGAACAACTTGTGGCTCTGGGCGACGCGCCGCACAAAGAAGACCGTTGGCCTGCGAACCGCCCGTCCCATGTACCAGGATCGCCGACACGTACCCACAGGCCAGCGCGATTCCACCGAAACAAGCTTACTGTTTCCTTGTCTTCCTGATAAGGAAATGCTTCTCCTCTGGAAACGGAAAAGACCCCGACCGCACGGTCGGGTCTTTTCCGTTTCTAGGAGGGGCTGAACGAGTACGGAGTCGGGCGCGTATGTCGCTTCGCGCCCGACTCATCACTCCTTCACTCGCCCAAACTATCGCTTGCCCGCACCCTTCAACATACCCACCGTTAGATCCCGGTTGAGCATGGCGATGAAGTCGAGGCTGATCTCCTTGGGGCAGACGGCTTCACATTCGCCGATATTGGTGCAGCCGCCGAAGCCTTCGGCGTCGTGCTGGCGCACCATGTTGACCGCGCGATCGTAGCGTTCGGCCTGGCCTTGTGGCAGCAGGTTCAGGTGCGAAGCCTTCGCCGCGGTGAAAAGCATGGCCGAACCATTCGGGCACGCCGCCACACAGGCGCCGCAACTGATACACGAAGCGGCATCCATCGACAGATCCGCTTTTTCTTTGGCCACGGGAATTGCGTTGGCATCGGGCGCGGTCCCCGTGGACACTGAGATGTAGCCGCCCGCTTCTACGATATGATCGAAAGCACGGCGGTCGACGATCAGATCCTTGATGATCGGGAACGGCTTTGCCCGCCACGGCTCGATCACAATGGTATCGCCCTCTTTGAAATGGCGCATGTGCAACTGGCAAGCTGTGATCGCCTTCTGTGGGCCGTGCGCCACACCGTTGATCATCAGGCTGCACATGCCACAGATCCCCTCACGACAGTCGTGATCGAAGGCCACCGGTTCCTCGTTGTGATGTATCAACGCTTCGTTGAGCAAATCCATCATTTCGAGGAACGACGACTCCGGGCTGACCTCATCGAGCACGTAATCTACCAATTTTCCTGGTGTGCCGGCGTTCTTCTGACGCCAGACTCGTAACTTCAACTTCATCTTTACACATTCCCTCCTAAACCAACCCTACACTTGCAGGGCGGCAATTGACAGGTTAACGTCGCACTCCCGGGTAGCCAGATCTACTTGTAGCTGCGCTGCGAAAGCGCCACGTACTCGAAGGTCAACGGTTCTTTGTTCAGGATCGGCGCCGAGTTGTCGCCGCTGTATTGCCAGGCGGACACATAGGCATAGTCATCGTCATTGCGCAGCGCCTCGCCTTCTGGTGTCTGGCTTTCCTCGCGGAAGTGACCACCGCACGATTCAGTGCGATCCAGCGCGTCGATGGCGATCAACTCGCCCAATTCAAGGAAATCGGCCACGCGGCCTGCCATCTCAAGGCTCTGATTCAGTTCCTGCCCCGAACCAAGGACACGTACATTCTCCCAGAATTCCTGACGCAGCGGCGGAATCAACTCCAGCGCCTTGGTCAGCCCGGCTTCGTTACGGCCCATGCCCACGTTTTCCCACAAGATCTTGCCCAATTCTCGATGGAAAGAATCAACGGAACGCGATCCATTGATCGAGAGCAAGCGTTGTGTACGATCATTTACTTCCTTCATTGCCTGCTGTGCAGCCGGATGCTCCGGCGTCACCTTGTCGAACTTATTCGTGGCCAGGTAGTTGGGCAATGTGTAGGGTAGCACGAAGTAGCCATCGGCAAGGCCCTGCATCAGCGCGCTGGCGCCCAGCCGGTTTGCGCCATGATCGGAGAAGTTGGCTTCACCAATCACAAACAGGCCCGGAATCGTACTCTCCAGGTTGTAATCCACCCAAAGGCCGCCCATTGTGTAATGCAGCGCCGGGTAGATGCGCATCGGCACTTTATACGGATTCTCGCCGGTGATACTCTCGTACATGTCGAAGAGGTTGCCGTAGCGATCACGGATCACGTTCTCGCCCAGGCGCTCAATCGCATGTTTGAAGTCGAGGTAAACGCCGTTACGCAGTTCGCCTACGCCGTGACCGTTGTCCACCACGTCCTTGGCGTTGCGTGAGGCCACATCGCGTGGCACCAGGTTGCCGAAGCTGGGATACCGTTCTTCAAGGTAGTAGAAGCGCTCATCTTCGGGGATCTGGCCGGGGGCGCGGTTGTCGCCGGCCTTGCGCGGCACCCAGATGCGGCCATCGTTGCGCAGTGATTCACTCATCAAAGTGAGCTTGGATTGGTGTTCACCCGCCGGCGGAATACAGGTAGGATGAATCTGCGTAAAGCAAGGATTGGCGAAGTAGGCGCCGCGCTTGTAAGCACGCCAGATGGCTGTGGCGTTACAGCCTTTGGCATTCGTGGAAAGGTAGTAGGCATTGCTGTAGCCACCCGTCGCCAGGACAACAGCGTCGGCCATGTGCGTCTCGATCTTGCCGGTTACCATGTCACGCGTGATGATGCCACGAGCACGCCCATCGATGACGACAAGATCGAGCATCTCGGTGCGGGTGAATAGCTTCACCTGCCCAGATGCCACCTGACGCGACAACGCCTGGTACGCGCCAAGCAGGAGTTGCTGACCTGTCTGTCCACGTGCGTAGAAAGTACGCGACACCTGCGCGCCGCCAAAGGATCGGTTGTCGAGCATACCGCCGTACTCGCGCGCAAAGGGGACGCCCTGCGCCACGCACTGATCGATGATGTTGTTGCTCACCTGTGCCAGGCGGTAGACATTTGCCTCACGTGAGCGGTAATCGCCACCTTTCACCGTATCGTAGAAAAGACGGAAGATGCTGTCGCCGTCGTTGCGGTAGTTCTTGGCAGCGTTGATGCCGCCTTGCGCCGCCACACTGTGGGCGCGACGGGCGCTGTCCTGATAGCAGAAATTGAGCACGTTGTAGCCCTGTTCGCCCAACGTGGCCGCTGCCGAAGCGCCGGCCAGGCCAGTCCCTACAATGATGATGGTGTACCGGCGGCGATTGGCTGGGGCAACCAACTTCATTTCGAAGCGGTGCTTGTCCCAGATTTGTTCGATTGGCCCGGAAGGCACCTTGCCATCCAACGTGGCTTCTGCGAAGTCAGGTGCAGTCTTCACAGACGGTTTTGTTTCTGTAACCATGCGAGAGAACTCTCCTATCCTAGCTGACAAGGCCGAAGACGACCGACAGCGGAACGATTGCAAATCCGATAGGAACAATCAACGCCAGCGCCAGCGCCAACCCGCGCAGCGCTCGATCATACTTCCTGTTGTTCAAACCCAACGTCTGGAACATGCTCCAGGTGCCGTGGAAGAGATGAAACGCCAACGCCACCAAAGCCAGCAAGTAGACAATCACCACGGGGATGCGTTGGAACGTGTTCAGCACATTGGTGTATGGATCACCTGCCACGAAACCATTGTGAACCACCGGGGTCCCCCAGGTCAGGTCCATAAGATGGAAAAGGACAAAGAGGAAGATCACGAGACCACCGTAACGAATGGTGATCGAGGCATAGTTCGCCTGAACTGTCCGCTGCATCTCGTAGCTACGCGGACGCGCCTTCAGCGCGCGCTGATAGAGCGACACCGCCGCCCACACGTGTAGCACAATCGACACCACAATCACAATACGCAACACCCAAAGCAGATGCGTATGGCCGAAGACGGGCGAGCCAAGTTCGCGCAGCCCTTCTGCGTAGTGGTTGAAATACTCAGCGCCCCCAAACACCTTGAGGTTGCCATACATATGAAACGTAACAAACCCGATCCAGACCAGGCCGGTGACGGCCATGATCACCTTCTTGCCAATTGTCGAAGTGGCAAGACCCAACAGCCCTGTGGGAAGAACTCTTTGAGCTTGCAATGGAGCCTCCTCAGAATAGGTAGATAAGAAAAACAGTGAAAACAGAAGAGATTGGGCGATTGGGGGATTAGGTGATTGAATTCGTTTCCCTATCGACCCATCTCGAAAAGTTACCGAATGAAATTGCGCATCGACTACGCCGGTACGTACAAGCGCCCCGACCACGGTTCCAAGGTGAATGAGCGTTTGCGGTTCTTCACGTGATGGGCGCGCCCCGTTACAACTTCCTGCCACGCGCCGTCAAAGGCGAAAGGCGAGATGTATGCCGGCACGTTGCCGAAATTGAGCGCCACCGCTACCTGATCGTTGCCACCGGCCTCCCACCGGCGGAAGCGCACCACCTGTGTTGAAACAAAATCGTCGACCAAGAATTCAATGTTGTCACTGCGTAGGCCGGCGTGCTGCAACCGCGCCAGGATCAGCCGCTGCACGGCCTCAAAATGGGCGCGGTAGACTTCGTCATTCAGCTTGTCCCACTTGAGCGGCAAAAAATCGATAGTCCGTGGTAGATCTTCACCATACTCCTGCCCCATCCACAACATCGGCACGCCCGGCGCAGAGAACAGTGCGATCAAACCGACCATTGCCTTGCGCAACGCAACGTCGGTCCACGTGAAGGAATCGGGCTTGACGATGTGTTGCCGGGCGTAGAAGAGCACCTCGTGGATCGGGCGCACTTCATCGTGGCTGCACGTGTAGTTGATCACCTGGTTGGCAGAGATAAAACCTTGCTCGCGGAAGCCGCCAATCGCCCGAAAAATGTCCCGGTGCTCCCATTGCCAGCGCTGTATCAGAAGATCCTCCATCGTATGATGAAACGAACCATTCCAGACAGCATCCATCTCCGTTTGGTGGATCAGCTTGGCCGCGTTCTTGTCGGGGTCGGTGCCAGCCAGCGGCCAGTATTCGGCAACCAGGATCACATCTGGTTTGGCCTGACGCGCCGCCCAACAGATCGCCGAAATGCCATGATAGGGATCAAAGCCGGCGTTCATGGGGTTGCTGCTATCGTAGTCGACGCCGCCAACCCAATCGAAGCGGAAACCATCCAGGTGATATTGCGCCAGCCAGTAGCGGATCACATCTTGAAAGTAGGCCGTTGTCTCGCCTGCAAAATGATCCCAATCCACGCCGCCCCACATGTTGATCGAAGACGGTGTGTGGTGAAAGAACGGATTGAGATCGGGCAGCCATTCGCCCTTGGGTCCGTACATCGGAGGATAAATCTGGTAGTAGGGGTGATCACCCCAGACGTGGTTAAACACAACGTCGAGAATAACGGCGATGCCGCGCCGGTGACAGGCGTCGACCAACTGCATCAGATCATCGGGGGAACCGTAACTGCGGGCAGGGGCAAAGTAGAAGACGGGGTTGTAGCCCCAACTAGATTCGCCGGGGAACTGCTGCACAGGCATCAACTCGATGGCGTTGATCCCCAGTTCGACCAGGTAATCCAACCGGTCGATGACGTCCAGGAAGCCGCCGAAGCGGGGCTGGTTCTTCTCCCAACGGCCGCCAAAATCACGCACGCCCAGTTCGTAGATCACCAGATCGCGCAGATTCGGCGTCCGCCAATCCCCATCGCCCCAGAGAAAGTTGCGACGTTTCGCCAGCGCCTGTTGTGACGGCAGATACGCCCACGGTCCAGTCTCGTCCCAGTGGACTTCGTAGGCGTACGGATCGCCGATCCAAGCATGGGCCTGTTCATCGATGGCCACATAAAAACCATATCGAGTCGAACCCGGGTGGGCAATCGTCGTCCACCAGATGCCTTCGCCCTCGGTTGTCATGATATTGGCACGGCTGTTCCAGCCGTTGAAGTCGCCCACCAGGCTCACGAATGGCTTGAAGGGCGCACGCAACACAAAGGTGACCGTGCCTTCACCCAGCAAATTGGGGTGGTAGCCGCCGCGCAGTGGGATCGGCGGGCGCAAAGTAGCATTCACCGGCTGGGATCGACGATCCAAAACCGGCGCGTCTGCTATCGGTTTGCCATTCACCTGAAGACGAGAAGACACGCGTTCCAGGAACCCTTCCACTCGCTATCGGCAAGCCACACTGGTCACCGCGCAACAAGGAACCACCAAGCTACTCTAGCACATTCGTTCACCGGCAGCCAAATGGGGAAGCTAGGTGGTGATTGGTGATTAGGCTTGTCGATTAGTTAGCGATTGGACAATCGATGTCTTCGTTGAAGACTTGGATGCACAATTCACTCACATCAATCAAGACCCAATCACCAATCACCTTGATCGAAGAGACTGGCGTACAAGCCAGTCTCCCCATCGAAATCTACATATTGGCGATGAGCGCCTGGCCAAATTCGCTGCACTTGACTTCGTTGGCCCCGTCCATGAGGCGGGCGAAGTCGTAGGTGACGGTCTTCTGGCCGATGGTCTTGCTTGTGGACTGCAAGATAAGATCGGCGGCCTCGTGCCAGCCCATGTGACGCAGCATCATCTCGCCGCTCAGGATCACCGAGGACGGGTTGACCTTGTCCTGGCCGGCGTACTTGGGCGCGGTGCCGTGGGTGGCCTCGAAGATGGCGCGACCTGTTTCGTAATTGATGTTGGCGCCCGGGGCAATGCCGATGCCGCCAACCTGCGCCGCCAGCGCGTCGCTGATGTAATCGCCGTTGAGGTTGAGCGTGGCCAGCACTTCGTATTCTGCCGGTCGTGTCAGGATCTGCTGGAGCATGGCGTCGGCGATGACGTCTTTGATGATGAGGCCGTTGGGCAGTACGTGCCACGGGCCACCGTCCAGCGGCTTGGCGTCGAATTCCTGTGCGGCGACTTCGTAGCCCCACTTCATGAACGCGCCCTCGGTGAACTTCATGATGTTGCCCTTATGCACCAGGGTAACGCTCTTGCGGTTGTTGTCCAGGGCGTAGCGAATGGCCGAGCGGACCAGGCGCGCCGTCCCCTCACGGCTGACGGGCTTGATGCCGATGCCGGTGGTGTCGGGGAAACGGATCTTGCCGTAGCTGCTGGGGAAGGCGTCTTTGAAGAGCTTCTTAAAGGTTTCGACCTCTTCGGAGCCTTCCTCGAACTCGATACCGGCGTAGATGTCTTCGGTGTTCTCGCGGAAGATCACCATGTCCACCAGTTCGGGGTGCTTGACGGGGCTGGGTACGCCCTCAAAGTACTGGACGGGGCGCACGCAGGCGTAGAGATCGAGACGCTGGCGCAGGGCCACGTTGATGCTGCGGATGCCGCCGCCCACAGGCGTGGTGAGCGGGCCTTTGATCGCCACCAGGTACTCGTCGATGGCATCGAGGGTCTCTTCGGGCAGCCAGACGGTGTCGTTGTAGACCTCGTTGGCTTTGTCACCGGCGTAAACTTCCATCCACACGATCTCGCGCTTGCCGCCGTACGCCTTCCTCACCGCTGCGTCGAGGACAGGCTGGCTGGCCGCCCAAATGTCGACGCCGGTGCCGTCGCCTTCGATAAAGGCCACGATGGGATTGTCGGGTACCTGCAAAACGCCGTCTTTGATGGTGATCTTCTCGCCCTTGCTGGGCACTTGAATCTTTTGGAATGCCATGTGGTATTTCTCCGTTTTGTTTGCTGAACGCCCGTGGGGGCTGTCACTGATTACAGTGGAATATCGTGCTCGATCTGCGATGTCCAGGCGCTGTCGCTCGCCTCGAAGATCTGGCCGTTGGCGCTGCGTCCCCATGGGCCGACGATCCAGTAGATCATACGAGCCACGGCTTCAGGGCGGCGCAGTTGTCCTGCTTGAAATGCCTGGTGAAAATGCTGGAAATCGAGGCCGATCTCCTCGGCGTCCACACTGCGAATGTCCGCCTGCATTTCCGTGTCCACCATGCCAGGGCTGAGCGCATTGATCTTGACGCCGCTTTCGGCCAGTTCGGTGGCCAGTGCCTGTGTCATCATGTTAAGGCCGGCTTTAGCGGTACAGTAGGCGCTCCAACCGGGGACGACGTGATTGGCCGCGCCGTTGGTAATGTTCAAAATACGGCCATAGCCCTGCTCAATCATCACGGGCAGTACGTTGCGCGCCGTCAAATAAGGACCGACCAGGTTGACGTGAATGTTGTAGGCCCACTCGTCGGGGTCGGCGTAGGCGGCCTCGTCCACAGGCCAGATGATGCCGGCGTTGTTCACGAGGATGTCGATGCGGTCGAACTCGGTGAGCGCGGTCTCGACAACTTCCTCCACCTGCTCCACGTCGCTCACGTCGGCGGTGACAGCCAGGGCCTTGCCGCCAGTGCGCCGGATCTCAGCGGCCACCGATTCGACTTCATCTTCACTACGCGCAGTGACCACCACCGCAGCCCCGGCTTGCGCCAAGAGCGCAGCCGTCGCCGCGCCAATGCCGCGGCCACCGCCGGTGATGATCGCCACCTGGCCTTGGAGTTTTCGAGCAAGGCTTGACTTTGTCATGAATGAGATCGGAGGCGTGGATTCGAGTCAGGTTGTTCGTCGGATACGTGACCCTGTGCAGGCCGTTGCGAGCGGCGTTCATGCAATCGTCAGGGCCAGAGCGATGTCCAGTGTAGCAGACAAGGGGAGAAAGATCCATTTTGTGGGGATTTGGGAAGCGTTTAAGAGGACAACGGACGGCGACAGCGGACTACGGACAACCGACGACATGTTGAACGAGATGATGGGGATGATGATAGAACGCGGATTTGGCGGATCATGCGGATCCGGCATGGGAATCTGCTGAAATCCGCTCGATCCGCGTTCTATTTCGTGATGGCATCGCGGCAAAGTTGACGGAAAAGTCCGGCATCCATATAATCAATTTTGATTATTTCAATTTCTTCTATACGACTGGAGTGCAGAATGACTGAGGGGAAGAGCAGTCGGCAAGTGTTGACGGTCCTCTTTTTAGGTGTGTTGATGGGCGCGCTGGATATTGCGATTGTGGGGCCGGCGCTGCCCGCGCTGCGTGACGCGTTCGGTGTGGACGACCGGGCGGTGGCGTGGGTGTTTACGATCTATGTCTTCTTCAACCTGGTGGGCGCACCACTGATGTCCAAACTCAGCGATCGCTACGGGCGACGGGCGATCTATCTGCTCGACATTGGGCTGTTCGCGCTTGGCTCGCTGGGGGTGGCGGCGTCGATGAACTTCACCATGCTGCTGGTCAGCCGAGCGCTCCAGGGGATCAGCGCGGGCGGCATCTGGCCCGTGGCGTCGGCGGTGGTGGGCGACACCTTCCCACAGGAGAAGAAGGGCAGCGCGTTGGGGTTGATCGGCGCTGTCTTTGGGTTGGCCTTCATCGTAGGGCCGATCCTGGGCGGTATCTTGTTGTTGATCAGTTGGCACTGGCTTTTCCTGATCAACCTGCCGTTGGCGGTGGTAATCGTGGTGCTGGGGGCGCGTGTCCTGCCCACCACCCATGCCGCTGTGCGCCAGCCCTTCGACTTTGCCGGGCTGGCGTTGATGGCGATCTTCCTGGCCGGACTGACTTTCGGCGTGAACCAGTTGGACACAGCCAACGTGGTGCAATCGCTATCGTCGATCAATGTGTGGCCGTTCCTGGCGGCGGCATTGGTTGCCGTGGTTGCCTTTGCGTGGGTGGAACGACGCGCGCCGGATCCGCTGATCCAGCCGAATCTGTTCGGCAGCAAGCAGTTGGTGTTGGCCTATTTGCTTTCCGTGGGGGCCGGATTGGGCGAGGCGGCGATGGTCTTCTTGCCTGCGCTGGCCGTGGCGGCTTTTGGGATGAGCGAGAGCAGCGCCAGTTTCATGCTGCTGCCGCTTGTGTTGGCGATTTCGGTAGGTTCGCCACTGGGTGGACGACTACTGAACCAATTAGGCTCACGCATGATCATTCTGGCAGGCACGGTGACACTGGCGCTGGGCATGTTGCTGCTCGGTCTCTTTGGCGCCAACATGACGTCTTTCATCGTAGCCGGGATTTTGATTGGGTTCGGGCTGTCGAGCCTGTTGGGCGCGCCGATCCGCTACATCATGCTCAACGAAGCGCCGGAGCGGGATCGTACGGCGGCGCAAGGCATGGTGACGATCTCAACCGGCGTGGGGCAGTTGGTGAGCGGCGCACTGGTGGGTGCGGTGGCCGCCAGCCACGGCGGCGGCGTAGACGGCTACACGCTTTCGTACTTGTTTGTGGCAGGCGCTGCGGCGGTCCTTGTGGTGTTGAGCCTGGGGTTGCAATCGCGCCAAGACGAGATGGCTAACGCAATGCAGACTGCTTGAGGTAACTGTGATAGAACGCACATCAAAATATGGTACAATGCGCTGCGTTTGACGTTGTATCGCTGGTCATCACTTGATTGGACACGCACATGGACTTACCGGATCGGAAGCTCTTGTTGCTGGGGCTGTTGCGCATCGAGGAGATGCACGGCTATCAGTTGAATCAATTCTTGGAGGAACACCTTGATTTCCTCACCGATCTGAAGCCGTCGACGGCCTACTACACGTTGGACAAACTCTCAGCGCAAGGACTCGTGTCCACGCGCACGGAGCAGGTGGGCAACCGTCCGCCGCGGCAGATCTACGAGATCACCGCAGCGGGTGAAGTCGAGTACCAGCGCTTGTTGCGGCTGAATCTAGCCAAATACGATCCCGGCGAAAGCGCCGACGACCTCGGCGTCGCCTTCATCAACGACCTGCCCGTGGACGACGCCTTGCGCCTGCTGTCTACAAAACGACACGCCGTCGCCGCTCGATTGGCACGGCTCCAAGAAGTTCAGCGCGCCATGCACAGCGACGATGCCATGCACCTCTCGCTCTCACGCATCATTCGTCATGTGGAGACGGATCTGCGCTGGCTCGACGAGATCGAGGAATGGGTGAAGGCGCGGGCGGCAAGCCCAGCAGATTGAGAACAGTGAGGAGATTGGGCGACTCGGCGATGAAGCGATTGAGGGTAGCCCACGAGGCGACGATCCCGAATATCATAATCGCCGAATCGCCAAATCTCTTCTTCAAAATATCAACATATTCACTTTAGAAAGGCACCCCGAACATAATGGATCTGTACACAATTCTTAAAGAAGCCCACTCCGGCTGGCGCTACATCGTGCTGTTGTTGCTGGCAGTGGTGATTGTGAAGTATGTGATCGGCTGGCTACAGAAAGGCCAATGGACCAATCTAGATCGTCGGCTCGGTCTCTTCACCACGATTGCAGTGGACATTCAACTGTTGCTGGGGTTGATCATCTGGGGCATGTTGCCCATGCAGTCGTACTACGATCAGCTTGAAGAAGGTTTCCGCCGCATTCAGATGATGGAACACCCTGCCCTGATGCTGATTGCCGTTGTTGTGATGCATGTGGGCTGGATACGCGGACGCAAAGCGCCCGTCGACGCCAACAAATTCCGCAACGGCGCGCTGACCTTCATCGTCACTGGCTTGTTGGTGGCGTTGGGCGTGGCGCTGATCACCGGGTTTATCTAGGATCGGCGACTTGAGCGCGTAGTGAGCGCCTCACACAGATTACACGAACCCATGTCCTCCCTAACCCGTCAGGCTTTAGAAAACCTGACGGGTTTTCTTCTTTCAACATCCTTCTATTTCATTTGCTCTGCCGCGCTCCGCCCCGCCTTTGGCCGTCACCCTGCCCACAGCACGCGGATATCTTCACAAAATGCAGAACACCCTTTCACCCGCGCAGCGCGTCCACGAACAGGCCGGGCAGGTGCAGCCAGCCAGGGTTTTCGGCGAAAGCGGCCATGCGCCAGCCCACGGTGTGGTTCTGCCGATGGGTGATAAACCACGGCGGCTTGGGCAGGAAGTGCCATTCACCGTGTAGCAGGTTACGGGGGAACGGGTAGAAGTTGCCGTAGAGGACGCTCTTCTGCGGCCTGTCGAAGAAGAAGGTGTTGTGTACCTGGCCGATGCCGCTGCCTACCTCGTTAGGCGTGTGGCCGGGGTAGGCGCCCCACGAGGTCTGCGAGAGCAGGAAGCCAGCGCCCGCCCACAGGTTAACGCCGATGGCGCCATAACGCAGATCGGCCAACGTCTGCTCGATGGCCGCCTTCTCACTGCGCAGCGTGTGCGGATGAACGATGAGATTGGCGGCCAGCGTGCCGTCCAGGTGCTCGTTGCAGAAGCGCACGGCGTTGGCAAGAAACGCCGCAGCGGACTCGCCGGGCAGGCTCGTCTGCGCCAGGACGCTGCCGAAAATCTCATTGTGGAAGAGCGATGAATCGCCGTTAGGGTCAAGATCGGTAATCAGCGTGCGTGGCGCCATGCCCACATGCGGCGGATCGAGCACGTCGGCCTGGTGTGGGTGAGCGTGGATCGCCTGTTCCACGCGCTTTTCCGCGCCGGGGTAGTAGGCCACGCGCGTCGCCTCGCTGCGGATCACCGTGCGCAGGTGATAGAGCAAGCGCCCCGTCTGCGGCCACGAGGACGGCGTCACCAGTACCTGCGCCGCCACACAGTTGAAGCCGCCGTTCTGCATCTTCTGCGTAAAGATGTGCTCGGCCTGGAAGCGTAGATCCGTCTCCGTCCACGGGCCGGGGACGACGATGGTGGGGGTCACGTTACCCAACTCGGCGGTGAAGCGTTTGCGCAGAAGCGGTTCGTTGCGTTTGCGGCGCGCCTCGCCCTCTTCCCCCGGCCCAAAGACGATGGCGTTGTAGGTGCGGGCGCTGCCCGTCATGTGCAGTTCGTCGACGCCGGTGTGGTGGGCCAGGTAGTCGCCCACATCCGCGCCGCCGTAGACAAACGCGACGAAGCCGTAGGCGATCAGTGCTTCGAAGATCTCCTCAAAGATCGGCCCCAAGTAATCGTTGACAGGGTTCATCTTGACGACACAGACGCTGTGTTCGTTGAGCAGCTTGTGCAGCACGTCCATTGGGGTGATGCTGGATACGTTCCCCGCGCCCAGCACCAACGACACTTTGCCGCACAGGTTCTCGGCCTTCATGTTCGAGGCCATGTGTCCGCGCAGATTTTCCGCGGTGACGCCCGGCGCCATCCACACGTCGGCGTGGATGCCGCTGAGTAGCAGCCGCTCGTAGATGTTGAGCGGGAAGACCTCAACCGTTACCTGCCCGTTGGGCAGCGTGCGCACCGGGCCACAGCGTTCCAGCAGATCGCCGCCTGTGTCCAGCGTCACCAGTGTCTCCACGTAGCGGTTGATGCCGTGCAAGAACGCCCACGGCCCGCCCGACCATTCCTCGCCGGCCAGAGAAGATCCTTCGGGGATGGCCTTGGCCTTGAGCGCTGCCTCCACCCAGCGCCGCGCCGTCTTGCCCGTGCGGCGGCGCAACTCGCCCAGGTGGTGGACCTTCTCGCTGAGCGGCAAGCGCGCCCAATCGTCCTTGCGCTGTTGCAGACGGGCGACGATTTGGTCGAGGTGTTGCTTGTCCATGCACGGGTCTCCTGGTGGGGGAAGGGATTGGGGGATTAGGAGATTGGGGGATTAGGCGAAAGGATCGGTCGCGTACTCGCGCTATTGCCCAATCTCCGCTCACGTCTCAACCACAATTCGGCGTTATCTCCATCCTACCCCTACCATGATCACGCGCCAAATTCTGAGGGGGTTTCGGGGGGATTTCAGTTTCGGAGCAAACAAGTAGATTTCGGACAATTGAGGAGTGAGCACACCCACGTGCGACTCAGTCGGCACGAGGCGTGCCTACTCCGCATACGGCGACCTCTATCTGATTTCTCTTAGGACTTACGCAAGCCACGCCTGTAAGGGCGCAATATATTGCGCCCCTACCCCTAAACAGTGCGTAAGTCCTATCTCTATTAATTCATGGGGTTCACCTGGAATTCGCCGAGTTGGAAGTAGCGGTTGCCGTAGCCATCTTGTGTAAGTTGTGTCGAAAGGACGCGTGGCACACAGTCCGCGCCAAGACCATTGACATCGAAAGTCACCCATCCACCGGTCGGCTGGGCGTAGCCCGAGAAGCTGGACATGGGGATCCAGTTCCCCACATCAGCAAAACGTGGATCCTCAGGGTTGCACGTCAACTCGCGTTCGCCGCGGTAGCCGTTGTACGAGTAGAGCAACACGAAGTCTTTGGGGAAGCCGTCGGCCTGTTGTGCTGCATTGTAGCGCGGTAGAGCCGGATCTGTTGGATGTCGGTGCGCTGCTGCAAGAGCACCGCCGCCCACTCTGAACTCGACAGATGCTCTGTGTGGCCGTAGCTGCTCCACTGTGTGGTCAGGTTGTTGTCGACGAGCCTATCCGCCGACCAACCCGGCAGCGAGGAGGAAGCGACAGCCTGGGTGACGACGACGGGTTGGCTGTTCCGGAGCACCTGGAATTCGCCGAGTTGGAAGTAGCGGTTGCCGTAGCCATCTTTGTAAGTTGTGTCGAAAGGACGCGCACACAAATCCGCTTTCGCCAATTGACATCGAAAGTCACCCATCCGCCGGTCGGCTGGGCGCAGCTCGAGAAGTTGGACATGGGGATCCAGTTCCCCTACACATCAGCAAACGTGGATCCTCAGGGTTGCACGTCAACTCGTGTTCGCCGCGGTAGCCGTTGTACGAGTAGAGCAACACGAAGTCTTTGGGAAGCCGTCGGCCTGTTGTGCTGCATTGTAGCGCGGGTAGAGCCGATCTGTTGGATGTCGGTGCTGCTGCAAGAGCACCGCCGCCCACTCTGAACTCGACAGATGCTCTGTGTGGCCGTAGCTGCTCCACTGTGTGGTCAGGTTGTTGTCGACGAGCCTATCCGCCGACCAACCCGGCAGCGAGGAGGAAGCGACAGCCTGGGTGACGACGACGGGTTGGCTGTTCCGGAGCACCTGGAATTCGCCGAGTTGGAAGTAGCGGTTGCCGTAGCCATCTTGTGTAAGTTGTGTTCGAAAGGACGCGCACACAGTCCGCGCCAAGACCATTGACATCGAAAGTCACCCATCCACCGGTCGGCTGGGCGTAGCCCGAGAAGTTGGACATGGGGATCCAGTTCCCCACATCAGCAAAACGTGGATCCTCAGGGTTGCACGTCAACTCGCGTTCGCCGCGGTAGCCGTTGTACGAGTAGAGCAACACGAAGTCTTTGGGAAGCCGTCGGCCTGTTGCGCTGCGTTGTAGCGCGGGTAGAGCCGGATCTGTTGGATGTCGGTGCGCTGCTGCAAGAGCACCGCCGCCCACTCTGAACTTGACAGATGCTCCGTGTGGCCGTAGCTGCTCCACTGTGTGGTCAGGTTGTTGTCGACAAGCCTATCCGCCGACCAACCCGGCAGCGAGGAGGAAGCGATACCTGAGAAGGTGGCGTCGCCTGTACGCACACTCCAGACATCGTAGTCTTGTGAAGTTTGATCCGTGCGGTGTTTGGCGTAGACAGTCATGCGTAGTCGGCCATCGCTGGATCGCCGGTAGGTTTCAGGGCCAGACCCATGCCGATTTGATCGTCATTTTCATAGTCAATCGAATAGCCGATACCGACGCTATCCTGCACGGTTCCATCCATCCGCAAGAGTTCGCCGCTTTGGTCCTCTGTACGCGCGCCAATGAGAAATAGCCCCACACCGATTCCAGATGACCTCGTCATGCCAAGCAGGTATTCCTCTCTGTCAGCGGCATAGGTGATTGCTAGATAGCCAGTTGGCGATTGACCGCATGAGGCTGCGCAAAAGACATCTGCACCACAGGGAAGGCCGCCCCCAATGTGCCGTTGTTGAAATCGACCGTGCTGTCACCGACCAGGTGACAGCACTATCGGAGGGTGCCGTTGAAACCATGTAGCCAGGAATTGCCCGTCTCCGGCGGCGATTGCAGGGCGCAGTGTCCATGTAGCGGAAGTGTCCTGATTGCGTAATCGTAGCCGGTAGCCAAAGCGAGGTTATCGCCCGAAGGCTGTAAATCGGCGCCGGTCGCTGTGCGTAGACATCGAAGCGGTAGGCCTGCCCTGAGCGTTGCGTCGATCTTCCCATGCAACCAGATATTGGTTCTGTGCCGGATTGCAGACGAGATGAGGTCGGAAGGCGCCCTGATTCACAGCCGGAGACGTTGACGATGTCGCCAGTGATCACGGTATCGCCGTTGAAGTAGAAATCTACAGCTTGAGCACCACTGGTACTGGCGGCATTGTTGCCGCAATCGTCGGTGGTTGTTCCCAAAAAACTTGGGGGGAGATAGTCGTCACCAGCGACGTAGGCGAGCACATAGCGTTGTTGCGCCGAATTGTAAACAAGACTTGGCGAGTGATAATGCAAAGTACCGGACAAAAGCAGACGATCCGTACGCGACGCTGTGTCGGTGACACGCTGCGCGTAGATGCGGCAGCGACCTTCCTTTTGCCGCCTGCTGACAACAAACTCATTGTTGCTTACCACCACCACCGGTAGCCCGTTGAACGCGACACTGTTGTCATCTGAATGCGAAACTGACTACTGGTGCTCTGCCCGTTTTCATTGAGGTAGACGCCATAGATATCGAAACCGTCCGACGAGGAGCCGGCATTGCGTGCGGTCATCCACACCGCCAGATATCGTTGGCCTATCGCGTCATAAGCCACCGCCGGGTAGACGTCGGCGTCATTGTTCATCGCCATTGCCGGAAACCCCGCCAATGTTATTTGGGGAAAAGATCGTAGCCGCGGTTTGACGCACCGCAGCTACGATGTGTTGAGTCGCTGAACCAATTCCAATCATCACAACGGATAGCAGGAGCGCTGAGACAATGAACGCGCAGTTGGAAATCCATCGACTCCGAGACATCTTCTTCGCTCCGTGCTGTTGATGTGACATGTGATTACATTGAGAATTCGCCGACCTGTACTGCTCTGCCAGGAACCTTAGCGCGCAATCAAGGGCAGGTGGATCAGATTGACGTTGGTGCGTGACTGGATGTAGGTCCACGCCTCGTCGTACGTCATGCCCACAAGATGATCCCAATCAATACGCCGCATTTCTTCTTCGATGGTGGCCGCCAACTCGCCGTCACCTTTGGCGAGATCGTCTTCAGCCGTACTGGGTGAGGGAAAGCAAGTACGTCTTCTACCGTCGCCGCTTCGATGATCACTTCATCTCCGTCACCATCCATTAGTTTGTCGAGACCAGGTGTCACCTGTTTCAGGATCTCACCGCCGCTGGCGCGCTGCGCACCGTTGGTAATCAGCAGATAGCTGATGCGCCCGGTGTGGGCTTCGTAGAGGGTGCGGTAGTGAAGACCAGCTTCCCCGGTGAGCAACTGATCACGTACGGTAAAGTGTAGAGGCCACAGCCAGCGCCGAAACAGGCTCGGCGTAGACGTTTTCGTCTTCTCAATCGCCGTCGATGCAGCACAGGTGCAACTGCTGGGTTCCGGCTGCCATGCGCCGTCCAGCCCCACATTGTTGAAGCCTGTCTCTACGCTGCCGTATTCCATGCCGCTTGCTGCCGTAAATGTCCTGTGCCGACTGGAGGGCACCAGCACGTGCATCTTCCAGGCTCGAATTGACGCCTGTAACAGATTGCAGTGTGCGGTAGAAGATCTGCTCAGCCTTGTCTTTGCCGATGCAGTGGCAATGTTATAGAAAGCCTTGTTTGTGATACCGCTGTTGGTGTGGTACACCTTCCTCGTCGGAACAGGTAGCGACCCAGTCATCGGTATGCGCAGCCGGGCTGAATCGCGTTGGATCGGCGAGATCGCGAATGGCATCGTTTTCCCCAAGACTTCAGATGGCAGATCTTCGCCCATGAGCCAATCATCACATCCACCATTGCGCCGAAGATATCCGAAAAGCTCTCGTTGAGCGCCCCTGACTGCCAGCGATACTCCAACTGGCGCCAGGCTCCGTACGTGCTCGAGCAACCACATCGTCCACTGCAAAGTGATCGCCGTAGACCATCTGTACCCCATTCCAAAACGCATTGAGGTAGTTGTCGCCGTAGTTTGCGGTAGAGATCAGGGCTGCACCTTGATCATCGTAGCTATCTCGCCCATGCACGTTCCAGTAGTAGTCATATTTCACCAGCAAAGTCGTGGGCATTATCGACATCAGTATCACCAAACGCGCTGTCTCCCGGAACGCATCAGGAGTTTCCTGGCAGATTGAAGGTGTTTCTGGCGTCATAGGTTTTGCGATCTTCCTCGTAGAGGCGGTTGATGGCGTCGATGATGGCGCCACTTTTGCATCGATCACATAGACGGTGCGTGCGATCGTGTCGTCGCGAGTTCCACCATCCAGGCCGTCCCGCACGTCTTGGTGTTTGTCGGTGCGTAGATCACTAACTGTGGAATCGAATGCAGTAGCCCATTCGGCATTGCCTCGGCTGCATTGGCAATAGCTTGAGCCGATGTGATGTCCGCTTCGGTATCAACGAGGACAAATACCAGGCACAATACTACTGCCGACAGCTACAATTTCCTGCCCATCCGCGCTAAAATGCAGTTTCATCTGGGCGCCGTAGACCTCCACACCTTGGTACATTTGCTGGAACGTGACGTGACGCATGTTCAAAGCGTCAACATTGTTCTGTGTAACACCCAGTTCTTGGGAGGCATAACGCAAGCCGAACAAAGCGGCATATTGCTCGGCAAAAGCAAACGCAGCGGAAGCAGCGCTATCTGCATCCTGCGCTGCCACACCAACCACCGGAATGCTGCCACGCAGAAAGCTCGGCGCATCGGTGATCGGGTTCCAGGTAATCTCAACATCGCTCCCGGTCTGCTGCCGTAGCAGGTTACGCAGCTCCAGTCGACGGTTGTGAAAGCCCGGTTGGCTGAAGAGCACCAATGCCATCAGCACAGTAATTACACTCGAGAGTACTACGATTCGTTTTTTCATCACGTCTTTCCTTTGCTCACAAAATTACGTTATTTATCCTGAAATTACAGTGCGCAGCAGAACGCCCACCTTGAATTGTGAAACTCGCCGAGCTGCTGTGAATTTCCAGGATAGACTCTAAGAACACGCTATGCGCCACTGGCTGACTCCAATAATCTTTACTGAGCGATTTCACAATAGGCTTGAGTGGCTGGGCATAGCACCATCCATCGTCTTGTCGTTGTGGCCGTTGACTATGATGGTGTAGGTGATTAGATCCGCGCCCTGACGTTCCGGCAGATACTCCCTGCGTAGTTCTGAAAACACCGCTACATCCAATTGCCCTGCAGTTGGCTGATGGTTGCATCGTCTAGGGTGAATGTGAACTGCGTCGATTTGCGCGCCAACGTGGCTTCACCTGTGTTCAATACCGTAAGGTGATCATCAAAAACCAACAAACCTGCCGCTGCGCTGGTAGTCAATCCACATCGACGAAGAGGGGCCAACACTGCACCCCGTCAGCAACCTAGCGCACAAAACTGTGATAACGAACAGAAGTGTCTTCCACTTACTCACGATGGTTGCTCCTATCTGAACGAGTTCTATCTGCGTCGATCCGAGCATCTCGCGTATTGTCACCATTGCCTGAACGAGCGGGTTCATAGCCCACCACAGATCCTGCATAGTGGTTCACAGGGCGCGCAGCAACACCCACTCAGATCACCACAACAGCAGCAATAAAAATGGATTAAAAAGAATACAATCGAAGAACACAATCATGGAGAAGCCGCCCATAGCTAGTGGGAAAGGACAACCAAAAATACGCCCTGAGCAACTGTGAGGAGATCAATGAGGGCCATTCTTAGTACATTATAGCACCTGACGGGACGTATGCGGGAATTTCCCCTTTTCTTTTCCTATTTCTTATGTATTTCGTTGCTCTTCTACCACAGATATGATAATCTTTCGCCACTGCATCCCGCTTCCTATTTCGCCTTGGTTACCAGATGTACACCCCACGCCAAATCATCAAGACTGTTCAACAACACGCCACACCGAATCTACCGTTACGTCGCCGCTGCGGACAGGTGTTCGCCGCTCGTATCCTCATTGCCGTTTGCAGTCTCCTTGCCATTCTCGGCGATCCCTGCTCTACCACCCATGCTCAGGACGAAACCACTCCCACCCACGGTGACCAACCTGATCTTCCTGCCCGGCATCCAGGAACAACCGCAGCCTGCCGTCGGCCACGGAGAATGGCCCGCTGGGCGCGCCTACACCGTTCGCGCCGGGACACGGTGCTCAGCGTTGCCGTGGAGATGGGCATGGATCTGAACCAGGTCAACTGCCCATCGCGCCTGACTTCCGCTGGGAACATTCCTCGTCATCGGTGACGTGCTTACGATCCCCGATGCGCCCTTCAGTTGCCACACCGTCGTCGACGGCCAACTCGCCCGATACTCTTCACTTCTCTACGGCGTCACCGTGGACCAGATCCGCGCCGAAGCGTGGAACCGGCTCGACCGCGATCCGGTCACCGGCCAGAACGTACGCGTCCCGCTCCCCTTCAGCGCGGACACAGCCCAGGGCGGGCTCATCCTCGAAGGTGGTTGGGGTGGTGACACACAGACCCGTTCGGTGATCCGGCCCGCGTCCGGCCACATCCATCGCCGACAATCTCCCCGCCGACTGGCCCTACGGCAGCGGCGAGTTCGCCTGGCCCACCTACGGCTGGATCGGACCCAGGGATTCCGCGTAGGCATAGCGCGGTGGACATCGGCGCTTTTCAAGGGACGCCTGTCACCGCGGCGGATCGCGCGTGGTCCTTCGTGCCGGGTGGAGCGACGCCGGCTACGGTCAATTCATCGTCATCGATCACAACATCGACTACATCACCCTCTACGCCCACCTCAGCGACATCTACGTCGTCGAAGGCCAGGTCGTCGCCAAAGGACAGCTCATTGGCCGCGTCGGCTCCACCGGCAACAGCACCGGCCCACACCTACACTTTGAGATCCGCGACTTTGGGGCGCGGGTGGATCCGTTGACGATCTTGCCGCGGTGATGAACGTAGAGCGTAGTGCGTGGTGCGCTTTCTCCCCAATCCCCCTCATGCTATAATTCCGCTACGCAACCCAGCAGATAGTGGAGAAAGATCCGCACCATGCCCACCTCCGAGCGTCTCAACAATCAGAAAGTCGCCGACATTTTCAGCCGAATCGGCGATCTGTTACAGATTTTGGGCGACAATCGTTTCAAGATCATCGCCTACCAGAACGCGGCGCGCACCATCGAAACGCTCAGCCAGGACATCCACGCCGTGTACGAAGAAGGCAAGCTGCGCGATCTGCCCGATGTGGGCCAGGCCATCGCCGACAAGATCAGCGAACTCTTCGAGACAGGCACCATCGCCTACTACGACGAACTGGCCGAACAGGTGCCCCCCGGCGTCGTGGACATTCTCGCCGTGCCAGACGTCGGCCCGAAGACCGCCGCCCGCCTCTGGAAGGAACTGGACATCGTCAGCGTCGATCAGCTCAAAGCCGCCGCCACCGAAGGACGCATCCGCGCCCTCAAGGGCTTCGGCGCCAAGAGCGAGGAAAAGATCCTCAAGGGCATCGAACTGCTATCCAAACGCCAGGAAGGACGCATGCCTATCGGCCAGGCCCGCCCGCTGGCGTTGGAACTCATCGCCGACATCAAGGAACGCGTCCCCGCCGACGCCATCGAGCGCATCGAAGCCGCCGGCAGCCTGCGCCGCTGGCGCGAGACCATCGGCGATCTCGATCTGCTGGTGGTGAGCGCCCAGCCTGCCGCGGTCATGGACGCCTTCCGCTCGCTGCCCCAGGCCGTGGACGTGATCAACGCCGGTGACACCAAGAGCACCATCGCCCTGCCCAGCGGCCTGCAAGTGGACCTACGCGTGGTCGAGCGCAAACATTGAGGGCGGCGCTGCTCTACTTCACCGGCAGCCAGCGCCACAACATCGATCTGCGCGAACTGGCGCTGAAACAGGGCTGGAGCCTCAACGAATACCGCCTCGCCGCCCAAGGACACGCCGATTTGTCCGACGGCGAGGAACGCTTCTTCGAGACGGAGGAAGAACTCTACGCCTTCCTCGGCCTGGATTGGATTGCGCCCGAAATGCGCGAAGGACAGGGCGAAATCACCGCTGCCCGCGGTCACAAATTGCCCGACCTCATCACCGTCGACGACATCGTGGGCGAGGTCCACGGCCACACCGATTGGAGCGACGGCCACGGCACATTGGTCGAGATGGCCGAAGTCGCCCGCAAGCGCGGCTACCGCTACTGGTGCGTTACCGACCACAGCGTCGGTCTCGGCGTCACCGGCGGGCTGGACGGCGACCGGCTGCGCGAGCAGGCCAAGGAGATCGCCGCGCTCAACCAAAAATACGCCGAAGACGGCATCGACTTCCGTCTGCTGCGCGGCATCGAAGTCGAAATCCTGGCCGACGGTTCGCTGGGCCTGCCCGACGACGTCCTTGCCGATCTCGACATCGTCGTCGCCAGCATCCACAGCGCCCTGCGCCAGGACCGCGACACCATCACCGAACGCTGTCTCAAAGCCGTGTGCAACCCCCACGTCGACATCCTCGGCCATCCCACCGGTCGCCTCATCGGCCGCCGCGAAGGATCCGAACTCGACGTCGACGCCGTGTTGCGCGCCTGCGCCGAAGTGGGGACGGTGGTGGAGATCAACGCCCATCCGTCGCGGCTCGATCTCAGCGGCGTCCACGCGCGGCGGGCCGTAGAATTGGGCTGCAAACTCGTCATCAACTGCGACGCCCACGCCACCGACGGCATGGAGATCCTGCCCTACGGCATCGCCACTGCCCGCCGCGGCTGGCTGCGCGCCGAAGACGTGATCAACACGCGCCCACTGGATCAGATGTTGGCGCTGCTCAAACAATAGATACCCGGAGGGTAAGTCATGCCAGATCCGAATCGACGACCGGAATCCGAAGAGCCGGAGGGTTGGGACGATCCCGTCTTCGGCGCCGATAGCGACGCGTTCGATGACGATGAACCGCACTTCGATGAGGCGCACTTCGATGAACCACACTTCGATGAACCCGTCTTTGGCGAAGCGGCCTATGAAGATGAACCCTCCTTTCCAGCGGCAGCGTCCGGCCCTGTGTCGGGCTACGATGAGGAGGACGAGGAAGATCTCGACTACATCCCCGATCCGCGCGTGGCCGAAAGCCTGTCGGTGGGCGCATCGGCAGGTGGATCGAACATGCCTTCGCGCCAAAGCCGCCGCGGCTGCCGAACGCGGCGATCCCAGCGTCGACGCGTCGGCCTCTGGCAGCGGGCGCAGGCTGGGTCGTACTGGCCCGTTCTGGCTGATGGGCGCGGGCGCACTGATCATCATTCTTGTCTTCATCATGCTCTTCTTGCTGCGCGGCAACGGTGAAGACGTCGCCGACGTCGAAGAAGTCACGCCCGCCGCCGCCGGCGAACTGGGCAGCGTCACCTTCCCAGAATCCCAGACCATCACCGTCACCGCCGAGGTCGAGCCGGCCGCCACACCGATGCCGATCTTCGAAGCTGGGCAGCGCGTCATCGTCGCCAACACCGAAGGGCAGGGCATTCGCCTGCGCAACCAGCCCAACCGCGGCGCCCTCACCTTGGAGATCATCGAAGAAGGCGCTGCCTTCACCGTCCTCAACCCCGACGGCGACTACACCGAATACCCCGTCGAGGCCGACGGCTACCGCTGGTATCGCATCCAGATCGCCGACAGCCCCGGCGAGAACCTCACTGGCTGGGCCGCCGCCGACTTTTTGCAGGCGGAGTAGATACAGATCACAGGGTGAATGGTGATTCTGTTGGCAAACTGACAACGGGATTGAAATCCCGCCCTGACACAGAAAAGCGCCTTCAGGCGCTGCAGAAGTTTCTTTAGTCGCTGAGGCGACTTCTCGATGTCAGCAGGGGTTTCAACCCCACCAACGGGTTCGCCAACGTCCGCCTTGCCCGCAACTTGCAATCCACCGAGCACAACGCATGACTACCGAAACCACAACCGCCATGCGCGCCCGCGCCGACAATCTGCGCGATCAGGTACGCTATCACCAATACCGTTACTACGTCCTCGATGACCCCGAGATCGGCGACGCTGAGTTCGACGCGCTTTTCCGCGAGTTGCAGGCGCTAGAGGCCGAGCACCCCGATCTCCAGGACGCCAACAGCCCCACCGTGCGTGTGGGCGGCGTGGTTTCGGATCGTTTCCGCCGCGTCGAGCACCCTGCGCCCATCCTCAGCCTGGCCAACGCCTTCGGTGAAGAAGAACTGCGCGCCTGGCGCGAGCGGCTGCGGCGGCTATTGCCGGAAGAAGAACGATCCGATCTCGTCTTCGTCGTGGAGCCGAAATTCGATGGCCTCACCGTGGTCCTCCACTTTGCCGACGGTCGATTCGTCCTCGGCGCCACCCGCGGGGACGGCGAAGTCGGCGAAGATATCACGCCCAACCTGCGCACGCTGCGCGAAATGCCGCTGCGCATCCCCGCCAACCCGTCCACCGACGCCACCGCGCCGGCGCGGCTGGTGGTGCGCGGCGAAGCCTACGTCGAAGTGGCCGATTTTGAATCCTTCAACCAACGCCAGGAAGAGCAGGGCGAACGCACCTACGCCAACCCGCGCAACTTTGCCGCCGGTTCGCTGCGTCTGCTCGACAGTGGCATCAGCGCCCGCCGTCCTCTCAAACTGTGGACATACGAGATCCTGGTCAAAGAAGGCGGCGAAGAGCTGACCGGCCACTGGCAGACGCTGGACTACCTCAAGCGCCTCGGTTTCCCCGTCTCGCCCGAAGTGCGCCGCTTCGCCGACGCCGACTTCGAGGACCTCGTCCGCTACGTGGTGGACTGGCACGATCTGCGCCGCCGAATGCCCTTTGAACTCGACGGCATGGTGATCAAGGTCGATTCGCTGGCGCAACGGCAGCGTCTCGGCTACACCGGCAAGGACCCGCGCTGGGCGGTGGCCTATAAATCCGGCGGCGAGGAAGCCACCACCAAACTGCTCGACATCACCGTCAAAGTGGGCCGCACCGGCGCGTTGACGCCCAACGCCGTCCTCGAACCGGTGCCGATTGGCGGCGTCACCGTCTCCGCGGCCACGCTGCACAACGAAGACTACGTGCGCGATCTCGACATTCGCATCGGCGACACCGTCCTCGTCAAGCGCGCCGGAGACGTGATCCCCAAGGTGTTGCGTCCTCTGCCCGAGTTACGCGACGGCAGCGAGCGCGAGTTCCACATGCCCGAGGTTTGTCCTGTGTGCGGTGAGCCGGTGGTTCGTCATCCTGGCGAGGCGGCAACGTACTGTGTCAACAACGCCTGCCCGGCCCAGTTGATCCGCCGCGTCGAGCATTTTGTCTCGCGCGGGGCGATGGACATCCGCGGCTTCGGCACCAAACAGGCCGAACTCTTTGTGGCGCAGGGCTACATCCACGATCTGGCCGACATCTACCAGCTTCCCTGGGCCGAAATCGCCGAACTTGAAGGCTACGGCGAAAAGCGCGTGGAAAATCTCAAGGAAGGCGTGGAAGCCAGCAAAGCCCAGCCCGCCGCGCATCTGCTCATCGGCTTGGGCATCCGCTTCGTGGGCGGCGTCGTGGCCGAAGACATCATGGCCCACTTCGCCGACATCTTCGAGCTGATGGCCGCGGACGAAGACACCCTCAACGCCATCGAAGGCGTCGGCCCCAAGATCGCCGAAAGCCTGGTCGAGTTCTTCGCACTGGACACCAACCGCGCCCTGGTGCAGAAGTTCGCCAATCTCGGTGTGCGCACCACCGCCGAAGAACGTCCTCAGGTCGAGGCCGACGCGCTTCCCTTCAGCGGCCTGACCTTCGTCATCACCGGCACACTGCCCAGCATGAGCCGCGACGAGGCGTCCGACTACATCGAAGCGCGCGGCGGCAAGGTCACCGGCAGCGTCAGCAAGAAGACCGACTTCCTGGTGGCAGGCGAAAAGGCGGGCAGCAAGCTCACCAAAGCCGAGGAACTGGGCGTGCCTGTACTCAGCGAAGAGGATCTACGCGCTCGTGGAGATTAGGAGAGGATCACCACGGAGAGCACGGAAGATACGAAGTTGAGAAGGAGAGGTGAGGAGAGAGGGACACAGATTTCAGGATTTTCAGGAGCCAGAGGGATGAGCGGCTAGGACAAGGTGGCTGAAATCGGTCCACGAAATCCGGCGGAGAGAGCATCCTGCCCTGAAAGAAGCCTGTGGACACGGATTGAGCAAAACACAGATCAAAGCAAAAGAATCCGTGTCCCTCTCCTCTTTTCACCTCTTCTCCTTCTCAACTCTGTGTCCTCCGTGGTGAAATCTCTTTAGTCCTGGAAGGTGATTAAACTCTTGTCGGAAATCTTGCTCTTATCCTGTTACGAACTCGGCCATCAACCGTTGAGCCTGGCCTGGCCACTGGCCGTCCTCCGCCAGGATGGTCTCGACGTGGCCGTGGCCGATCTGGCCGTGGACGATTTCCCCGTGGACGCGGCCACCGACGCCAAGCTGATCGCCATCGCTTCGCCGATGCTCACCGCTGCGCATCGGCGTGGACGCCGCCCGCCGCGCGGACGCTCAACCCGTCGGCGCACATCTCGCTTCTTTGGGCTGTACGCCTGGATGAACGCGGCGTACCTGCTAGGAGGCGAGGAGGCGGAGAGGCGAGAAGGCGGGGAAGCGACGGCGGATTCGGTGCTGGCGGGGAGGCGGAAGCCGAGCTGTTGGCGCTGGCGCGGGCGGTGCTGGCCGGTGACGATCTGTCCTCGCTGCCGGGGGTGACCACGGCGCGGCGGACAGCCGCTCCGCTGTTGACACGGCTCGATCTGCCGCTGCCTGAACGCACATCCTTGCCCAGCCTGGATCGCTACGCCCGCTACATGGCAGACGGCGAAGCGCTGTTAGCCGGCTACGTCGAGTCGACGCGCGGCTGCCTGCACACCTGTCGCCACTGCCCGGTGACGCCTATCTACAACGGGCGCTTCTTCGCCGTCCCCGCGCAGACGGTGCTGGCGGACATCCGCGCCCAGGTGACCGCGGGCGCGCAGCACATCAGCTTCGGCGATCCCGACTTCCTCAACGGACCCGGCCATGCTCGTCGCATTGCCCAGGCGCTGCACGCCGAACACCCGCACGTCACTTTCGACTTTACGACCAAGGTGGAGCACATCCTGGCCCACCCGGATCTGATCCACGAACTGGCCGACTGCGGTGCAACCTTCGTGATCTCGGCCTTTGAATCGACCAGCGATCATGTGTTGGCGCGGCTCAACAAAGGACACACCGTCGAAGACATGGCCGCGGCGTTGACGATCCTGCGCCACGCGGGGATCGCGCCGCAGCCCACGTGGATGCCTTTCACGCCGTGGACGTCGCTGGACGATTACCTGCATCTGCTGTCGTGGATTCGCGCCCAGGATCTGATCCCCTACGTACCGGTGGTGCAGTTGTCGATCCGCATGTTGGTGCCGCCGGGCAGCGCCCTCCTCGATCACGAGGATGTCGACACCTGGCTCGGTCCACTGGACGCCGCCAACTTCACCTACCGCTGGGATCACGCCGATCTGCGCGTGGACGAACTCCAGCGGCAGGTCACCGCCATCGCCGAAACCTACGCTGACGACGACGCCTACACCGCCTTCGCCGCCGTGGTACGCGCCGCCTACACACTGGCCGGTCAGCCCGCGCCGGAGCCAATCCAGCGTCCTCGCTTCGTCATCCAACCGCCCCAACTCACCGAGCACTGGTTCTGCTGAGCAGAGCCCACAACCGACCAGTTGGGTCGATAATGCAGGGGATTGGGGACTAGGGACTGGGGATTGGGTGGAGATGTTGGTTCCTCGTGAGGGGATTGACTGTGGATAGTGGTGATTAAGGGATTGGGCGGTTAGGGGATTTCAGATCGTCAACAGGATCTGAAATCCCCTAACCGCCCAATCCCTTAATCTCAAATCTCAACAACAACTACATTCTGGACAAGACACATCATGAACGCTATCGACCGCGCCACCGCCGAAGGTATCCTCTTCACCGATCAGTATCAGTTGACGATGGCGCAGCTTTATTTCCGCATGGGGCTGCACGAGCGACCGGCGCAGTTTGACCATTTCTTTCGCAATTATCCCGATTACGGGGCGCATCAGGCGGGGTTCTGTGTCAATGCCGGGCTGGATTGGCTGATCGACTGGATGCAGCGTGTGCGCTTCCGCGCCGAGGACATTGCCTATATGCGCGCCCAGACCACACGCACCGGCGGGCGTCTCTTCGCCGACGATTTCCTCGACTGGTTGGCGGCCAACGGCGACTTCTCCGGCATCACGCTGCGCGCCATCCCCGAAGGAAGGACGGTGCATCCGCACCTGCCGCTGACGGTGGTGAGCGGCCCCATGGCGCAGGCCCAGATCCTGGAGACGGCGCTGCTGAATTTCCTCAACTACGAGATTTTGATCGCGACCAAGGCCGCCCGCATCCGCGAGAGTGGACGCGGTCAACTGCTGCTGGAATTCGGCATGCGCCGCGCCCACGAGCGCGGCGCCAACGCCGGTACGCGGGCGGCACTCATCGGCGGCGCGGACTTTTCTTCCAACGCGGGGACGTCGCACGTGCTCGGCCTGCCGCCCAAGGGGACACACGCCCACTCCATGGTGCAGGCATTCCTGGCGCTGGGCATGTCCGAAGTGGACGCCTTCCGCGCCTACGCCGACGTCTACCCCGACGAGTGTCTGCTGCTGGTGGACACGATCAACACGCTGGAAAGCGGCGTACCCAACGCCATCACCGTCTTCGAGGAACTGCGCCGCAAAGGACACAACCCCGTGGGCGTGCGCCTCGATTCGGGCGACCTGGCCTACCTGAGCATCCGCGTGGCCAAGATGTTCAACGACGCCGGCTTCCCAGATGTGTCGATTGTCCTCTCGAATGATCTGGACGAGCTGGTGATCTGGCAGATCACCACGCAGATCGCCGAGGACGCGCACCGCTACGGCGTCGATCCCGATAGCGTGATCAAGCGGCTCGTCTACGGCGTGGGGACGCGGTTGATCACCTCGGCGGGGGATCCGTCGCTGGGCGGCGTCTACAAACTAGTGGCGATCCAAGAAAAGGGCGAATGGCAGCCCGCCATCAAGATCTCCGAATCGCGTGAGAAGACGCCCAACCCCGGCAACAAGGGCGTCTGGCGTGTCTACGACGAGCGCGGCCAGGCCACCGCCGATCTCATCACCTTGGCCGACGAAGACCCGTCCGCAGTCGCCGTTGATCCTGCGTCACCCGTTTACGCGCCAAGAAGGTGTCCTCGATGCGGCGCACGTCTCCCGCGCCGAGCCGCTGCTGGCCGACATCTTCGTGGAAGGAGGATGGTCTATGATCGACCGTCGTTGGACGACATCCGAGCCGTCCGCCGCCGATTTGGAGCGTCTCGATTCGGGCGTGCGTCGCCTTTCGATCAACCCGCACGTGTATCATGTGTCCTCGTCGCAGCAATTGTGGGATCTGAAGGATCAGCTGATCCGCGAACTGACGGGAGAGCAGCGGGGGGATTGGGGACTGGGACTGGGGACTCTTTCGGGGGTAGATTTTTGGAAAAGGAGAGCGAGACAGAGTGACAACGTGTAAGATAGAGTTTCCTAGACAAACTATCATACAAGAGGTCACCGATGTCTCGCTCAGAAACATTGTTGCAATGGACGGCATGTGTGTCAAGTAATCTGCCGCAGTTATCGGTAAGCCAGGCGCGGGTGTTGGCATGGTGGAGTTTTGGGATAGCCATGACAGGGAGTTGTGGGCGTCTGACGGTGGCGACCTTTCTGGGGCTGCTATGTGGGCAGAAGGTGAACACGGTGGAGCAGCGGCTGTACGAATGGTGCCTGGATGCCAAGGACAAGGGAGGGAAGCATCGGCGAGAGTTGGTGCTCCCCACCTGTCAAGTGGCGCTGCTGGAATGGATCGTACGCCTGTGGGTGGGGACGCAGTTGGCGCTGGCGCTGGATGCCACGAGCCTGGGTGATCGGTTTGTTGTGCTGGCGGTGAGCGTGGTTTACCGCGGATGCGGGATTCCTGTGGCCTGGGTTGTGCTGCCTGCGGGCCAGAAAGGAGCCTGGCGCAAGGAATGGTTGCGCATGCTGCGCCTGTTGCGCCCGGCGGTGCCACCAGAGTGGACCGTGATTGTCCTGGCGGACCGCGGGCTGTATGCGGGTTGGCTGTATCGTCGAATTGTCCGGCTGCACTGGCATCCTTTCCTGCGCATCAACAATGGCGCCAAGTTTCGGCCTGCGGGCTGTGCCCGCTGGTACGGACTCAAGGAACTGGTCGGCACGGTCGGGCATCAGTGGCAGGGCCGAGGCAGTTGCTTCAAAGACCCTGTCCGTCGTCTGGAGTGCACCCTGCTCGCTTGGTGGGCGCCAGCCAACGAGGACCCCTGGTTTATCCTCACCGATTTGGCGCCCACCGACTCGGCCGTCACCTGGTACGGTCTGCGCACCTGGTGTGAGCAGGGCTTCAAGTGCAATAAGCGCGGCGGCTGGCAATGGCAATTGACCCAGATGCACCAACCAGAACGAGCGGCCCGCCTCTGGCTGGCCATGTCCGTTGCCACCCTCTGGATGGTCAGCGTTGGCTCTGATCTTGAATGCGGCGCCAATCTCGACGATCCAGACATCCCTGACCTCCATAACTTGCTTGACATCAAGCCCAAACGCCATATCCGCCTTCTACGCTTGGGTCGTCTCTGGCTTCTGGTCAAGGCCATCGCTTGCCAAGCTTTTCACTTCCCGCAACAACTGCTTCCAGAACCCTGGCCTTCGCCACTTTCACACTCACAAGCCGCCTTCGCTAACCTTTCGGAGTTGTCAACATGAAAAATCTACCCCCGAAAGGACTGGGGACTGGGGATCGGGTAGAGTTTGTAGTGGCTGGAACGCGGGCGTCGTCAGGAATAGTGTTGGTTGTACTTTGTCGAAACCTGCGGGTCTACTTATGCGCCTGCAGCAATTGGGGTAAGCGGCGAGCATCGCTTCTGACAGAAACAACCCCGTCTCGCTATAGTACGTCGTTAGTTTGAACCGAAAACCGAACCAATTCCCTGCCCGGCCTACACCGGTCAACAGGAAGGACAACCATGAGCTTACGCAACCCGGATCTCGAAACCGAGATCACCGAGATCACGTCGACGCGCGAGCGGGTGACCGATCTGCCTGCCCCTATCGACGGCAACCGCAAGTACCACATCTGGACCATCGGCTGCCAGATGAACGTGGCCGACAGCAACCACGTGGCCGCCGAACTGGAAAAGATCGGCTACAACCCCACCGACGATATCGACGCCGCCGATGTGGTGGTGCTCAACACCTGTGTGGTGCGCCAGAGCGCCGAAAACAAAGGCGTGGGCAAAACCGGCAGCCTCAAACCGTGGAAAGACGCCCGCCCCGACCGCACCCTCGCCCTCATGGGCTGCATGGTCGGCGTCAAACCCAGCCCGCAATTGATGCAAGCCTTCCCGCACGTGGACGTGTTCATGCCGCCCAGCGAGTCGGCGCCGTTGATCGGCCACCTGCGCGAGGCAGAGATCGCGGCGGAAGTGTCGCACATGGAACGCGAGCAACTGGCGCGGCGCTACCTGGTGCAAGACGCAACCCAGCCCATCGGCACAGTGCAGTCGATCAAGCACCTGGCGCTCAGTGGCGAAGCGCCGGTGGCGGCCCACGTGCCCATCGTCTACGGCTGTAGCCATGCCTGCACCTTCTGCATCATCCCCTTCCGCCGCGGTGTGGAACGCAGCCGCCCCATCGACGAGATCGTCAACGAGATCAAAGGACTTGTGGCCCAGGGCGTGCGCGAAGTGACCCTGCTCGGCCAGATCGTGGATCGCTACGGCTACGACTGGATGGAAAACGGCCGCGGCAACAGCGCAACCGTTGCTCCCTACGAAGGGACAAGGGGCGAGGGACAAGGGGCGAGTACGGCTGACACGCCACTCGCCACTCGCAACCCGCAATTCGATCTCGCCGACCTGCTGCGCGCCGTCCACGAGATCGACGGTCTGTGGCGTATCCGCTTCCTCACCAGCCACCCCAACTACATGACGGATCGCATCCTGGAAACGGTGCGCGATCTGCCCAAGGTCTGCCCGCACATCGAAGTCCCCGTGCAGGCGGGAAATGACGAGGTCCTGGCGCAGATGAAGCGCGGCTACACGAACGAAGAGTACCGCGCCCTGGTGCAGCGCATCCGCCGGATCATCCCCAACGTGGCCATCAACACCGACATCATCGTGGGTTTCTGCGGTGAGACGGCGGAACAGTTCGAGGACACCTACCAGATCCTGGCCGACTTGAAATTGGACAAGACACACCTGGCCCGCTACAGTCCCCGCGCAGGGACCGTCAGCGAGCGGCGCATGCTCGACGATGTCCCCGAAGCGGAGAAGGTGCGCCGCCACAAGGCATTGGAGCAGTTGCAGGAGGAAGTCTGCGCCGAGATCAACGCCAAACTCCTGGGCGTGACGGTGGAAGTCCTCGTGGAAGAGGAACACAAGGGCAAATGGCGCGGACGCACACCGCAGAATAAACTTGTCTTCGTCGAGAGCGAACTCAATCTGCGTGGCCGCCTCGTCGAAGCCCAGATCACGTGGACCGGCCCCTGGAGCATGCAGGCCCGCTTCGTGCGCGACGTCTCCCCCAGCGGCGAACATATCCAGGCACCGAAAGAGACGTATTCGGATGTCATCCCGTTGATTGGAAGGTAGGGACTGGGGACTGGAGATTTGGGACTGGGAGCGCGTCGATTAAGCGTGGATGATGAGAACTGAGATGTCAATCCATCATCTCATCATCCCATATCCATCACTCGTGACGCTCTCCCGATCCCCAGTCCTCGATCCCTAGTCCCCAGTCCCGATCCCTAATCCCCAACCCACCACCGAAAGATCGATCCATGAATTCGCTGTTATTCAATGTTGTCCTTTTCCTCGCGGGGTTCGCTTTCTTAACCGGCGGCGCTGAGTTCCTGGTGCGCGGGGCCAGCCGTCTGGCGATTCGGTTCAAGGTGCCAATGGTGGTGATCGGGCTAACGATCGTAGCCTTCGGCACCAGCCTCCCCGAACTAATGGTGACGCTGCTGGCCAACATGCAAGGTGGCAGCGCAGCCAACATCGCCATCGGCAATGTCGTGGGCAGCAACATCGCCAACATGGCGTTGATCCTGCGTGGTGTCCATTCTTGCGCTGATGAGCGTAGAACGACAGTTGCTCTTTCGTGAATACCCGCTGATGTTGATTGTGATGGTGGTCTTCTTTGCGATGGCGTGGATGTAATATCAATCGCATCGAAGGCGCAGTGCTGTTTGTGGGGTTAATCGGGTTTACCGTCTACAGTTACACATCAAGCAGGTCGTTGCCGGCATCGGAACAGAGCGAGGCGATCGAATACGTAGAAGATGTCCTCGACGGTGAGGAAGACGTGTCGACGTTGGTGCTTTTGCGCGACATCGGCTTCATCCTCATCGGTATCACCGGGTTGTTGATGGCGCCAACTGGCTTGTCCAATCAGCTACCTTCCTGGCTCGATATTTTGGCATCAGCGAACTGGTGAACGGACTGACACTGGTCGCCGTAGGCACCAGCCTGCCCGAACTGGCAACATCGGTGGTCGCCATCATCCGCAAAGAAGGCGACACATCGCGCTGGCACTCATCGGAAGCAACATCTTCAACGTTCTCGCCATCATCGGCACTCGTCGATGGTCCGTTCGCCGTTTGCTGCCGTTTTCCATGCGGGCAATCGACTTCCCGCTGATGGTCGGTGTTGCCGTGTTGCCAATGATCCTCGTCTGGCCCCGCCCCCACGTGATGAACCGGCTGGAACGCGCCGTGATGCTGGCGATTCATGTTGCGTACAACGTGTGGCTGTTCACAAACGGGAATATACCGAGTGCGTGTAGGGATCTGGGATCAGTAGGTTGCCGCTTCGATTGGTGGCGTTGAATAGTAGATGATGGGATGATGGGCCTGAACATCATCCCATCATCCCATCATCCGCCCCTTCCCCCGACAGCAAAACCTACAAAACTCCACCCCGATCCCCAATCCCAGTCCCCAATCCCTACTCATACCGCAACGCATCAATCGGCTTCCAGGCCCGCCGCCCGGTTCGCTGGGCGCGCATGCCGAAGAAGATGCCAATGCCCAAGGAGACGCTGAGCGCCAGAATCACGCTTTCAGGGTGACCAGCCTTCGCTGCCGCCGCGCGGGCTGATCACCTGGGCGCCACCCACCCCAACCCCACGCCGAGTAGACCACCCAACACGCTGAGCATGATGGCTTCGGCCAGGAACTGTGCCAGGATGTCGGTGTGCGTAGCGCCGACGGCCTTGCGCAGCCCCACTCGCGCCCGCTCGGTGACGCTCACCAGCATGATGTTCATGATGCCGATGTGCCGCCCACCACCAGGCTGATGGCGGATGCTGCTCCAGCAACGCCGTGAACGTGCCGGTGGTCTCCGGAGACGGTGTCGAGGATGTCGGCCTGATTTTCGACGGAAAAATCGTCGCTGGCCGTGGTCGGGCAGCCCATGCAGCGCGCAGGATGATGGCCCGCACCTGCGCCTGCGCCAGATCCATCTCGTCGGCGTTGGTCACTTGTAGGTGCTGATCTGGCTGACGTCCTGGTTGCCGGCGCCGCCCAGCTTCAACTGCGCCGTGCGGATAGGCATGAAGATGATCTCTGTCCCGATCTTGAAGCCTGTCTGGCCCTTGCTCTTGAGCACGCCCACCACTTCGTAGTTCTGACGGTTGATGCGCACGATCTGCCCGATGGGGTTGAGCGTGGTGCCGAACAGATCCTCCACCACCGTCTGCCCGAGGACAACCACCGTGGCCAGATTGGCGTTGTCCTCGGCGCTGACGAAGCGACCGCGCTCGATCTCCCAGTTGCGCACGTCGCCATACACTTGCGCCGTAGATCTGCGAAGATGTAGTTTGCCGCTGTAGACGACAGTGCCGTTGCTGTTGTACTGCGGCGCCACATAGCGCACCGCCGTCGCCAGCGCCGTGATGGCGTCGACCTCTTCGTTGGTCAACGGGGTGCTGCTCGTCTGTAAGCCGCCACGTGAAAAGCCAAAGCTTGTCTGCGCCGACACCGTCAACAGGTTCGCCCTAGCGCCTCAAACTGACTCACCACCTGCGCCTGCGCGCCTACCCCCACAGCCACCAGCGAAAATCACTGCGGCCACGCCGATGACCACGCCCAGCATCGTCAAAAAAGAGCGCATTCTGTGCGCGGTAAGCGCGCGGTAAGCGCTGCGGAGGACCATATAAAACTTCTTCATTTTCTGTATTCCTGTGGTTGCGTGGTGCGTAGCGCGTGGTGCGTGTACTGTTGGCGGTAATGAGCTGATATTGGGCCGTTTTTTGTGGACACAGATTGGGAGAAACACGGATAAAAAATCTGTGTTGCCTTCGATCCGTGTCCGCAACCCAGCAGCGAACCATGAACAATCATTCCCAATCCAGAAATCGCAACCTCAAATAGTACAAGCACCACGCACTACGCACCATGTTCTTTATCTACTCGGTGGCCCACCCTCAAACCCAGCCGGCGGCGCGCCACCACCGAATGCCCCAAAACCAAAGCTGCTGGACGTGCTTTCGCTGAATTCCACCAGCACTTCATCGCCCAAAGACAGCCCGCTAAGGATCTGCGTGTACGTCCCGTTACTGATGCCCACGTCCACGGTGACAGGCGTCGGTGTGGCGTCTTCGCCCGCCCCCGGCACGAGGACCTGGTAGCCGCTGCTCGTGGTCTGCACCGCCATGCAGGGGACAAGCAACGCGTCGGTGGCTTCACCAGTGGCGATGTCGGCGTTGGCCGTCATGCCCACCAGCAAAGACAGCCCACTCGCGCCCTCCAGCGACATCGGCACTTCGTAGATCATCACGCCGCTGCTCAGTGTCCCCTGCATCGGCACCGACAGCACCTTGCCCGTGAACGTCTGCCCCGAGTAGGCGTCGAAGCTGATCTGCACCGATTGACCGGCCTGCACCTGGCGGATGGCGGTCTCGTCGATAGAGGCGACCACGCGCAACTCGTCGAGATTGGCGATAGTGAGGACGGTGGAACTGGACGAAATCCGGCTGCCCTTGCTGACGTATGTATCGAGGATCGTGCCATCGAACGGTGCGACCAACCGTGTCGCGTCGAGATCGGCCTGCGCGTCGTCTACGGCCTGCTGGGCCTGCACCACGTCGGCCTGCGCCGCGGTGACCTTCACCGGATCCGCGCCCGTTTCCAACTCGGCCAGGGCATCCCACGATGCTTGCGCGTCCACCGCGGCCTTCTGCACGGCGACTTCGGCTTCGGCTGCGGTGAGTGCGTCGTTGTCGGCCTGCGCGTCGGTCAACGCTTCGTAGGCGTCGTTGACGGCTGCCTGCGCGCTGCTGATCGAGGCGTCGGTTTTCTGCGCCTCGAGAGCGCGCTGTCCTTGCACACGGGCCAGGTCGGCCTGAAGTTCAGAAAGTGTCTCTTCCACCGTGGTCAACTCTTCGGTCTGCTCAAGATTGGCCTGGTGTGCCGAGATCAGTGCCTTCAACTCCCAGTAGCGGCGCTGATTCCAGTCGATGGCGTAGGTGAGGTCGCGCTCGCTGCGCGCCAGGCTGTCCAGATCCAGCAGTTGCGCCTGCAATTGCGTCAACTTGAGGCTGTCCTGGGCGTTGGCGAGGGCATATTGCAGATCGGTAACGTCGGCGGGTTCATCGAGATCGGCCAGATCGGCCAATGCCTGCTTCAGTGAAAGTTCGGCGCCGGCCACGTCCATGCGCGCCTGGGCCAGTTCCAACGCCGTGGCGGCCACAGACAGATCATCCAGCGCTTCGATGGCCTCTTGCAACGAGTTGTTGGCCCGATCCAGCGCCTGTGCATAGGACGTAGAATCGATGGTCGCCAGCACCTGCCCGGTGACCACCACGTTGCCCGCCGCCACATCCAGCGAGAGCAGATTGTCTGCGCCGCTCATGCGGTCGAAGGCCAGATCCTCTTGCTGCACGGCGGTCAACTCGCCCACCACGGTGAGGCTTGCGCTGAGATCGCCCTGCTGCACGGTGACGATCTGGCTGAGCGTGGCCGTGGTTGCTGCGTCCTCGGCGGTGACGTTGAGCAGTTGGCGATTCTGGTAGAGCCAGATGCCCGCTGCCGCGATCACCGCCAGGGCAATGATCAAGGAGATGAGTCGTCGGATGAATTTCATAGTGTTCCTCAGTCGGCCAGTTTGTACTAGAGCAAATTCTGCAGCGCCTGAGGGCGCTTTTCATTGCCAGGGCGGGATTCCAATCCCGTTGTCGAGTTCGCCACTAGTTCCGCGGCACGCGGATGCCGCCGGTCAGCCCACTCAGGCCCGACTGACCGCCGCCGAAGCGGAAGTTGGACGTGGTCGAATTGCTCATTTCCACCAGCACTTGATCGCCCACGGCCAGGCCGTCGAGGATCTGCGTGTAGGTGCCGTTGGTCAGCCCCACGTCCACGGTAACGGCGCTGGGCTGTGCGTCCTCGCCGCTGCCGGGGATGAGCACCTGGTAGCTGTTGCCGTAGTTCACCACAGCCATGGACGGCACCAGCAGCGCGTTGTCGGCGGAGCCGGTGGCGATGGCGGCGTTGGCCGTCATGCCCACCAGCAGGGGCAGGTCCTCGGCGCCGGTGAGCGACATCGGCACTTCGTAGACCATCACGTCGCCCTGGAGTTCACCTTGCAGAGGCACCGCCAGCACTTCACCGCTGAATTGCTGGCCCGGATAGGCGTCGAACGAGATGCTGACCGACTGCCCCGGCTCGATCTGGCGGATCGTGGTCTCGTCGATGGACGCCACCACCTGTAGCTCGCCCAGGTAGGCAATCGTGAGGATCGATGAACTCGACGTAATGCGCCGTCCTTCGCTGGTGAATGTTTCGAGAATGGTGCCGTCGAAGGGGGCGATGATCTGGGCCGCGACCAGATCGGCCTGGGCGTCGGTCACGGCCTGCTGGGCGTCGGTCACCTGGGCCTGGGCCAGCGACAGCGACAGCGCATCGGGGCCGGCTTCCAGGTCTGCGCGGTCGGCGTTGGCCTGGGCAACGGCCAGTTCGGCCTTGGCCACGGCGTGTTGGGCCTTGGCCAGTGTCAACTCGTCGGGGCCGGCGGCGGCGGCGGCCAGATCCTGTTGCGCCTGCGCCAATGTCTGCTGCGCTTTGCGTACCTTGCTCTGCGCGTTGAACAGGCTGATCTGCAAGTTGATCTCCTGGGTCTTGCGGGCGTCTTGGGCGGTGAGGAGGGCGTTGTTAGCCAGGCGTAAGCGATCTTGGTAGTAGGCGTCGGAGTAGCTTTCGGCGGCAAGGCGGCTGTATTCGACGGCGTAGTCGCTTTCGGTGTCCCACAGTTTCGACAGCGTGTCGTCGTCGGCTTGATCGGCCTGCACTTCGGCCAGGTCGGCCTGGGCTTCGGTGAGGCTGAGGCGGGCGTCGGCCACGTCGGATTGGAGCGACGCCAGATCTGGGTCGGTGAGCGAGTCGAGATCGTCCTCGGCCTGGTGCAAAGACAGTTCTGCCTGCACCACAGCCAGATCGGCCTGAGCCAGTTGCAGGGCTGTGGCCGGCGTCTGTAAATCGGACAACGCAGCGATGGCCTCTTGCAAGTCGCTTTCGGCCTGGTCCAGCGCCTGTTCGTAGGGCGTAGGATCGATTTCGGCCAACACCTGCCCGGCCTGCACGTCGTTCCCCGCCGCCACCAACAGCGACATCAACGACGTGGTACCGTCCAGCCGCTCGAAGGTCATCTCCTGGCTTTGCGGCGCGCTCAGTTGACCCACCACGCTGACCGTGGCGCTGATCGATCCTTCGGAAACGGTGACGATCTGGGTGTAGACTTCGGTGGCGCTGCCCGTGGATGTGGTTGCGGTACGCTGCTGCCAGAACCAGTAGCCACCGCCGGTCACCGCGGCCACGAGGATCAACACGCCGAAGACGCGAAATACGCGGTTGATCATGGGATCACTCCTTCCAGGCTTACTTCATTTTTGGCTTCTTCGCCGGTTTCTTCGCCGGTTTCTTCGCTGTCTTCCGCGCTGTCGTACAGATCGCCGTTGGTGGCGGCGCGACGCTGATGCGGCACCGGCTTGTCGCTCTTCACGCGTCCGTCTTGAATGCGCACGATGCGGCGTGTGTGCTCGGCGATGTCCGGCTCGTGGGTGACGAAAATGATGGTGATGCCACGTTCCTCGTTCAACTGCTGGAAGACGCGCATGATCTCGGCGCCGGAGCGAGAATCGAGGTTGCCCGTCGGCTCGTCGGCGAGGATGATGCTGGGGTTGTTGACCAGGGCGCGGGCGATGGCGACACGCTGTTGCTGTCCGCCGGAAAGCTCGTTGGGCTTGTGGTGGATGCGTTCGCCCAGCCCCACCAGTTCCAGCGCTTCGATGCAGCGGTTGCGCCCGTCGCTCACCCCGGCGTAGATCAGGGGCAATTCCACATTGTCCAGCGCAGAGGTGCGCGAGAGCAGGTTGAAGCTCTGGAAGACGAAGCCGATCTTGCGGTTGCGGATGCCGGCCAGTTCCTTTTCGCTCATGCGGCTGGCGTCTTCGCCGTCGAGCCAATACGATCCGCTCGTGGGGGTGTCCAGCGCGCCGAGGATGTTCATCAGCGTCGACTTGCCGGAGCCGGACGGCCCCATGATCGCCATGATCTCGCCCTGGGCCACACGCAGCGACACCCCACGCAGCGCATGCACTTCCATCTCGCCCATGCGGTAGGTTTTCTTGATATCAATGACTTCGATGACGGGTTTTGTGTTGGGCATTGATGGGTCCCTTGTAATTGCGAGTTGCGGATTGCGAATTGCGGATTAGGCGAGTCGTTCGTTCTGCCTAATTCGCAACTCGCAATCCGCAATCCGCTCATCTCCAATCAACCTGAGGAAACACATCCTCCGCGTACGTCAGATCCACCCCGTCGAGGGCGAGTTGACGCGCGTTGCCGCCGTCGCTGTCCGCGATCCAGAGTGACCAGGGCGATCCGTCCTCGGCGGCGCGGTCGCTGAAGAAGAGGATCCGGCTGCCGTCGGGCGACCAGGCAGGAGAAAGGTTGTTGACGTCCTCCGCGCCGGTGTCGAGGCGTTGGCGTTCGCCGCTTGCCACGTCGATGCGCACGAGATCGCGCAGGCTCCCGAAGCGCTGCACGGTGAGCACACTGCGGCCATCGGGCGAGAGGACCGGTTGCGCTCCTTCGCCCAGCGTCGTCACCGCGCCACTTTCACCGTCTACGAGGACGATGTCACCGGCGGCGTTGGTGAGCACGATGACGCCGCCCAAGGTGACGGGCGCAGCCGCGGGCGTGGGTGTGGCGTCTTCCTGCGCTTCGATCTGGTTCGCGTTGACGGCGTCGGAGACGGGCAACGAGTCGATCTCCACGTCCACGGCCACGAAGCGGGCGGCGACCCAGCCCCAGCCATCGGCGGCGCCGGTCAACTGCAACTGGAGCCAATCGCCGGTTTCATTGCGCGCCCGCACGGGTAGCTTTCCTCGCCGTCCGCTTTGCCGATGATGGTTGCGTCAGACGCGGGAGCGCTGCGCACGTTGAGGCGCTGCGTCCCCAGTTGGGCGATGGTCCCCAGCGGGTAATCGGGCGTTGCGGTGGACGTCGGTGTCGGCGTGGGGCTGGGCGCGGCGGTGACTTGCGCCGTTGGCGGGGTGGCAGTGGCCACGGCCAGCACGAGCACTTGGTCCTCGGCCACCCAGCCGGTGACGCCGTCGGCGTTGCGCACTTCGATCCAGCCGTCGACGCTGCTGACGGCGCTCAGGATCGCCCCAGCCTTCAACTGTTCGATGGCGTCACCGTTGGGTGATTGGCGGAGCGCGGCCCCGTCACCGCGCACTACGGCGCTCTGCGGACGGTTCGCTGCGCGGTTTTGAGGCGGCGCGGTCGACGGCGTGGCGGTATCGCTGATCGCCACCACAGCCGCCGACGTCGCAGTCGCCGACGGCTGTGGCGTCGTTTTGGGCAGGGTGTCCAGCCCCACGGCGATAAGCCGTGCGCTTTCCACCCAGCCGGTGGTGTTGTCGCGGGTTTCCACCTGCGTCCATGCGCCGTCCTCGGTTTGGGCGACGGCGGTGACGACGACGCCGGCGTTGAGTTCGCGCAGGACGTCGCCATCGGGCGCAGCCACCAGGCTCGCACCGCCATTGGCGACCACCGCCAGCACCGACGCCTGCTGTGACGGCGCGGCGCTGACTGTGGCCGCCTGCGTTGTCGCGGCCAGCGCGAGCAGGAGCAGAAGCAGGAAGATTTCGATCCAGGTGAAGCGTTGTGTATTCATGGTGGTCTCCAGGGAGGTGATCGGTGATTTGTGATTGGGGATTGGGATCTTGTCGAGAACGCGTTACTCGCAGTGGTGAACATTTTGGCGAAGAGATCCCAGTCACCAATCGCTAATCACCAATCGCGTAGCGTCAATTCTGTGGCTGTCCGCCGGGGACGGTAGCCCCATCCGGCGGCGTACCCGCGCCAGGGAACTGTCCGCCGCCACGCTGGAAGCCGCCCGTCATTGCGGACAGGTCGATCAGCACACGGTCGCCCGCGGCCAGTTCGGCGGACTGCACCACGATCTGGTCACCTTGGGCGGCGCCGGTGGTCACCTGCACAGGGCGGGGTCGCCCGTCGACCAGGACAAAGACCATCTGCGCGCCGTTGCGATCCTGCACCACAGTGGACGGCACGAGCCAGCCGCCGTCATCTGCCCCCGCGGCAAGGACGACATCCGCCGTCATGCCTGGCTCAAGTTGCGCCGCGGCGTCTGCGTCCAGGTGAATCAGCACAGGGAAGTTCGGCCCATCGCTTTCGGCGATCTCGGCGATGGTCGCGGCGAAGTCGGCGCCGTCCGCGCACGGTGACGGGCTGATCGACGCTCAGTTGGGCAGCAACGTCCGGCGACACGTTCAGGCCACGTCCAGTGCTGAATCGGTGGCGATGACCACGGCGGGGCTACCCGCGTCGACGCTGTCACCGATGGCGACGTTGACGGCGATCACCGTGCCGGCTATGGAAGCGGTCACTTGGGCAGCGGCCAGATTCTGGGCGGCAGTCTCCAGCGCGGCCTGGGCGTCGACGGCGTTGTCGCCGTCACCGGCGGCCTGCACCGCGGCCAGGGCGTCGGTCACAGCGGCTTCGAGGTCCGTTGTGTCGAGGGCGAAGAGCGCATCGCCCTCGGCGACGGTGTCCCCTTTGCGGGCCGCGACCGCGGCAATTTTGGCTGTGGCGGGAACGTCAACGGCCTCGGTGGCGGCGGCCATGATCACGCCGGGGGCGGTCACCTCGGCCGCGCCGCCTGCCACGGCGACGAGTTCCACGGTCTGATCGTCGCCGATCTCAAAGCACCGGTGGGCGGCGCAAAGCCGTTGGCGATAGCGGTCGTGGCCGCGTCTGTCTGTGTGGTTGCGGCCTGCGTCGTGGTTGTCAGCCCGAGGCAGGGGCGATTTGTTGGGTGTAAACGTCGCCAAGACCTACTTGATTTGCAGCGCCGGCGATGAGGGCAGGATGGCTGCCCAGGTAGAAGCCACCGGCAAAGATGACCAATCAATCAGGACGACGAGGAGATCCTTGAGGAGATCTTTCATACTGCGGTCCTTTCCGCGCAGAGGGGGAGGATAAGTGATGCTGATCCGATTTTAGGCGGGGATTGTTAAGAAGTTTTGAAGAATCCGTGGGGAGATCATTGAGAAGCGAAGATAGAGCACCGGATCGGATCGGGCGGATCAGGCGGATCAAACGGATTTCCAGAAAAAATCCGCTCGGATCCGCCCGATCCGCGTTCTATTCCTACGTTCTATCGATTCTGCGACATCTTGATCATGCGATCATACATGACCAGCGTGCCGGCGACGGCGACGTTGTAGCTTTCTTTGCGCACAGCAGGGATGCTGACGCGGCAGTGACAGCGGTCGAGGACGTGGTTGGGCAGGCCGCCGTCCTCCGCGCCGAGGAGGTAGATGGCGCGATCCGGGTGCGCGAATTCGGGCAATGGCGTGCCGCCGGCTTCGATTGCCACAATGGGCGCTGCGTGGGGGCCGACGCTGTGCAGGTCCTCAAAACTGGGGAACTGAAAGAGCGGAATGTGCAGCCACGTCTTCGCGGTGTCGGTGGACTGCTTCCGATAGCGCGCGCCCACGGTGAAAATGTAAGCGGCGCCAAGCTGATAGGCGCTGCGCCACAGAATGCCCACATTTTCCCACGTCTTGCCGTGGTAGATGCCGATGCCGAAGTGGGTGGGGGTTGTCATTCTTCATCCCACGGCACAGGAACGCCCAACCGTTCGCTGGCCGCGCGTGCCGCGGTCTGCTCCATCTCGCCGTAGCGGATGCCCTGGGTGCGGTGCAACTCGAAGCGTTCTTCTTCGATGGCCCCCGGCAGCAAGGACCGATCTGTGCCGGGCATGGGCGCGTAGGTGGCGCCGATGTCGTGGGCCAGGCGGTCGGTTTCGGCGCGGAAGACGGCTTCGGGCACGACGGAGTCGATGTGGATGGCGAGGACCATGCCGCCCTGGCGAGCGTTGGCCCAGCGGTTCCAGGTGTCGTCGGAGAGGGTGAAGCCGGTGAGGCCACCGCCGAGCATGGCGGCGACCGCGCCGTAACCGATGCTCTTGAAGAAGGCGGCCGGGATCATGGAGAAGAGATCCTCGTACTCGTCGCCGCGCTGGTAGTCGGCCAGGATGCAGGTGGCGGCGTCGAGGACGAGGTTGTGCTCGTCTTGGGCGGGGATGGCGAAGCTGATGGGCGGGTTGCCGAAGTAGCCCAGGTGCTTGCCAGGGTTGGGTCCGCCGCCGTCGAAGCCATGCCGCCCGGCGTTGCGGTGCCCTTGCACCGAGAAGCCGATGCAGCCGGCGTCCATGCACATGCGGGTGTAGTGGCCGGCGGAGCCGTAGTGGCCGATGCCGCGCACCAGGCCCATGCCCAGGCCCACTTCTTTGGCCTTGGCGATGGCGTCTTCGGTGGCCTGCACCATGGACCAGTAACCGAGCGAGCCGTCGCCATCGTAGACCACGGACGTGGGGGTTTCGTGGAGCTTGCGGATATCGGGTTTGGGGTTGAGTCGCCCGTCCTCGAAGGCCTGGCAGTAGTGGTTGACTGTCCGCGAGCCGTGGCTGCGCACCCCGCGCAGATCCGAGTTGACCAGCAGACGGCTGATCAGCGCTGCATGTTCGGGGACAAGCCCGGCCTTTTCAAAGCAGGCGGCGGCGAAGGCAAGCAGGCGATCTTCCTGCACCGATACGAATGATTCTGGTGGTTTGTTCATTTTCTATCTCCGATTTGGCGGTGTGGTGGAAGGCAAACGTGGTTGATCATACCCGATCTTGTGATTGGATGCGAGAGAGTCAGAAATGACTCTACTGCAAAAAGTCGCTCAAGCGCAAAGTCCGACTTCTCTCAGGAAGGGAGCAACCGCAAATCACACAGAAGTCGGACTTTTCGCAGGGGAGTCAGAAATAGAACGCGGATAGAGCGGATTGGGCAGATGAAAACGGATTTTCAGCAGCATCCGCTGGAATCCGCTCAATCCGCCCGATCCGCGTTCTATCGTAGATCGATGGCCGCGAATTGTATTGACAGTTACTTTGCTTCGTGTTAGCATAACCCCCGATAACGTTACCGGTATCCTTACCGGCGCCAATCGCTATCCTCACCGCACACGAAAACTCACGCATGAATCAATCGAAGGCCAGTGTCACCATCCGTGACGTCGCGTCCGCTGCGGGCGTTTCTGTGTCCACCGTCTCGCGCGTCCTCAACGACAAAGACGATGTCGCGCCGGATACGGCAGCCGCGGTTCGCCGCGTCATCGAGGAGTTGGGCTATGCGTCGAGCATGGCGGCGCGTAGCTTGCGCAGCCGCACCACCGGCGTCGTCGGTTTGATCGTGCCGGATCTGTGGCATCCGTTTGTGTCGCTGGTGACCAAAGGTGTCAGCCGGCGCGTTTCGGCGGCAGGGTACGATCTGCTGGCCTACGCCGGCGCCGGGCGCAACAACGGTGTTGCCGCCGGTTGGGAACAGCAACTGGTGGCGCGGCTCAACGGCAGCGTCACAGACGGCATCATCGTGGTGACGCCCCACGCCGCCACCTACCGCACAGCATTTCCTGTGGTGGCCGTGGATCCGCATCAGTCGAGCACCGACTTTCCGGCAGTGATCTCGACCAATCATCAGGGCGTGCTGGAGGCGGTTTCGTACTTGATCCGCCTCGGTCACCGGCGAATTGGGTACATTGGCGGGCGCCCCGATCTGCGCAGCGCCATCCGTCGTCGCCAGGGCTACGAAGACGCGCTGGCGCAGGCCGGAATTCCTTTCAACCCCGATCTGGTGGTCACCGGCGACTACAACCGTCTTGCCGCCGCCGAGTGCGCCCGTCAACTGCTGGCGTTGGCCGATCCGCCGACCGCGATCATGGCAGCCAGCGACGAGACGGCGTTGGGTGTCTACGATGCCGCGGCGGAACGCAACCTCTGCATTCCCGAAGATCTATCTGTTGTGGGCTTCGACAATGTCGTGGAAAGCGCTTTCGTCGATCCCCCCCTCACCACCGTCGACCAGTCCATCGAAGGCATGGGTGCGCTGGCGGCAGACATCGTGCTCAAGCTCGTCCAGAGCGAATCCTGGGAGAGCCAGCTCAATAAAGTGCCAACCCGGCTGGTGATCCGCCAGTCGTGCCGGCAAATTGGTTTCATTTCCTAGCTAGTTTGAACCCACACAAACGCACAAGGAGAAGAGAATGAAACGCAAATTGATGAGTCTGTTGGTTTTGTTGCTGCTAGCCGGCCTGGTGTTGTCGGCGTGTGGCGGCGCGGCCGCGCCTGCACCTGCCGGCGATGAACCCGCCGCCGCAGAACAGCCGGCTGCCGCCGAAGAGGAACCTTCGGCTGGGCTGGGCGAACTGCCCCGCAACGAAACGCTGATCGCCGACATCCTCACCGGTCGCGTCGGCTCGCCCAACAACTTCAACGAATGGGTTGGGTGGAAGTGGCGAGATCGCGGTATGCAGAACCTGGCCAACGAGCCGATGTGGTCCATCGACTTCGCCACCGGCGAGATCATCCCCGGCCTGGCCGCGGGCGATCCGATCTACAGCGAAGACTTCACCCAGGTCACCTTCCCTCTGCGTGAGGGTGTGCTTTGGTCGGACGGTGAACCCTTCACCGCCGAGGACGTTGTCTTCACGATTGAGACGCTGATGGCGCACGAAGGTTTCAACGACAACAGCTTCTTTGTGGAGAACGTCGCGTCGGTCTCCGCGGTGGACGATCACACCGTCAGCTTTGAGCTGAACCAACCTAACTCGCGCTTCCACACCCGCTTCTTGGATCGCTGGGGCTGCACCTGGATCATGCCCGAGCACATCTGGGCAGACGTCGAAGATCCGGTGACCTTCGAGTTCAATCCCTTCGTCGGCACCGGCGCGTACAAGCTGCACAGCTACGATCCGTCGGGCTTCTGGACGATCTGGGAAAAGCGCGCCGACTGGGAAAGCACCCCCACCGGCATGATGTTCGGCGAACCGGCCCCCACCTACGTCGTCTTCCAGTACTTCGCCAACGAGGGCGCCAAGATCCTGGCTCAGTTGACCCACGAGGTCGACGTGCTGAACCTGACCAACGACGGCCTCAAGGCGGTGTTGCAGCAGTCTGATTCCTCTCGCGCCTACCAGTTGCAGTTCCCCTACGCCGTGAACAACGATCCGGCCATCACCGGGATCACCTTCAACACGGCCAAGGCCCCCTACGACAATGTAGACGTGCGCTGGGCGCTGCTGCTCTCCATCGACATCGCCGATTACATGGGCATCGCCACCGACGGCGCCGGCACCCTCAGCCCGGTGCATATCCCGTCGTTGAGCAACTATCCACAGGATTTCGTCGCGCCGATGGAAGCCTGGCTGTCTGAATTCACCATCGACCTCGGCGACGGCGAAACCTTCCAGCCCTACGACACCGATGCACCACAGAGCGTGGTCGACTACGCCCTGGGCCGCGGCTACGATGTGGCGCAGGATCAGGCTTCGTTGGACAAGGCATTCGGCCTGGGTTGGTACAAGTACGCGCCTGATGTGGCCGAAAAGCTGCTGACCAAGAACGGTTTCAGCCGCGATGGTTCCGGCAACTGGCTGCTGCCCGACGGTTCGCCGTGGCAACTGAGTTGCCTGAGCGGCACCGACGCCACCCACCCCGGTTCGCGCAACTGCGTGGCCGCGGTGCAGCAGTGGAAGAAGTTCGGCATCGACGCCACCCACTACCCGTCCGAAGCGGCGGCAACGCTGAACGACACCGGCGATTTCGATGTCTCCTCGAACTGGCCGGCCTACGAACCCTGGGGCGCCGGCCCGGATCTCTACCGCGTGCTCAATCAGTTCAACTCTGAGTACGTGAAGGCGTTGGGCGACACCACCAACGGTCATGAGTCGCGCTGGTCGAGCGCGGCGATGGACGGCGTCATCGCCACCCTGCGCGAGACCGATCCCACCGACTACGACGCCACTGTGGCCGCCGGCATCGAGGGCCTCAAGATCCTCGTCACCGAACTGCCGGGCATCCCCACCTTCGGCTACCTGGGCTTCATCTCCTGGGATGAGACCTACTGGACCAACTGGCCCGGCGCCGAAAATGCGTACACGCAGCCGTACACCCACTGGGGTCCGTTCAAGTACATGACGCCGATGCTGGAACCGGCGCAGTAAGTAGAAAGGGATTGGTGGTTTGTGATTGGTGATTGGGGATCGTGTAAAGTCTCTGGAATCCCTTTGTTCGCCTAATCTCAGTACTTCACGATTCTCTACGAAATCGCGGAGAGAGCATCCTCAGATGCGGCTTGTTCCGGGCCACCCGGCATCTGAGGATGCCTATTTTGCGTCACAATCGTGAAGTACTGAATCTCTTCTTCACAGAGATTAGGGGAAAGAAGATAATGATCCACGAAGCCACACGAAGAGACACGAAGGCAGAAAAGAACAAGCAGAAAGCTTTCCGCTCTGCTGTCCGACAAATCCTGAAATCCGTGTCCCTCTCTTCACCTCTTCGTGTGCCTTCGTGTGCCTTCGTGGATCAATTAAATTCTGAAATCTCCTTAGACGAACGAAGAGTTTTGAAGCTCAACCAGATCTGCCCAATCACGCTCACAAATCACCAATCACCCCTTCTCCGTAGCTCGATTCTCCACAGGAGACACGCCGCATGTTTCTTCGACGTTATCTGATCCCGCGCCTGATCCAGTATGTTTTGGTGATCATGTTGGGGGTGACCGCCGTCTTCTTTATTCCGCGCATGATGCCCAATGATCCGGTGCTGCGCACGATTGCGGAGCTACAGTCGCGCGGATCGTATCTGGAACCCGGCGCGATGGACAAGATCATCGCGGATATGACCGAGATGTACGGCCTGGAAGGCTCGATGATGGATCAGTATTGGGCGTTCTGGGCGCGGCTGTTTCGGGGGGATCTTGGGGTGTCGTTCTTCCAGTTCCCCACGCCGGTGATCGAGTTGATCGCCATCGCGCTGCCGTGGACAGCCGGCCTGCTGCTCACCACGACGCTGCTCTCGTGGGCATTCGGCAACCTGGTGGGTGGGTTCGCGGGCTACCACGCAAGCAAGCGTTGGTCGCGCGGGTTGGACACGATAGCCATGATCGTGCGGCCCATCCCCTACTACATCTTTGCCTTCGCGCTGTTGCTGTTGCTGGCCTACGTGGTGCGCTGGTTCCCTGTGTCGGGTGGATCGACGCTGGGCCGGCGGCCAAGCTGGAATTGGGTCTTCGTGAAAGACGTGCTGTGGCATTCGGTGTTGCCCGCGCTGTCGATCTTCATCCTCAACGTGGCGGTGTGGTTCCAGACCATGAAGTTGATCGTGCAGAAGGTCAACGGCGAGAGCTACGTGCAATACGCAAAACTGAGCGGCGTGCGCGAGAGCAAGGTTGTTTCGCGCTACGTGATCCGCAATGCACTGCTGCCGCAGATCACCGGGTTGGGGCTTTCGCTGGGGCTGATCTTCAGCGGCGCGCTGATCACCGAGATCGTCTACTCGTATCCGGGGCTGGGATCGCTGCTCTACAACGCCATCGTCACCGGCGACTACAACTTGATCATGGGGATCACCGTCTTCTCGATCCTGGCGATCACCACGTCGGTGCTCATCGTCGATCTGCTCTATCCATTCTTCGATCCGCGGATTCGGTACCAGTAAGGAGTACGCCCACAGTGAAGCTACTGAGAGATCTGTTCAGAGACTATCGCTTTGCGCTGGCGTTTACGGTGGTGTTTTTGCTGCTGGCGTTTGCGCTGCTCTCACTCTTTTCGCCCTACGATCCCACCCTCTGGGGCGAGGTACCGCGCGACATGCGTCCGTCGGCGGAGTATTGGTTCGGCACCGACTCAACGGCCAGGACATTTTCTGGGTGGCCACGTTTGCGGTGCGCAATTCGCTGATCATCGCGCTGATCGCGGGGATCGTCTCACGCATCATCGCCGTGATCGTGGGGATGGTGGCCGGCTACGTGGGCGGCACGACGGATCGGGTGCTGATGTTCTTTAGCGACAGCCTGCTGGTGGTGCCGCTATTTTTGATCATTGTGATGCTGGCAATGCTGATGCGCGGCAACATGAGCCTGGTGAACCTGGGCCTGCTGCTGGCCTTCTTCGGCTGGGCCTGGGACGCACGCCTGATCCGCTCGGAGATCCTCAGCCTGCGCGAACGCGATTTTACGCAGACCGCGATCCTTTCCGGCGCGAGTACACTGCGCCTGGTGATCGATGAATACATGCCCTACACCACGCCGCTGATCTTCTCCACGTTGATCAACAACATGGCCTGGGCCATCGGTCTGGAAATCACCCTGGCGATTTTGGGGCTGCTCGAATTGTCGACACCCACGCTGGGGACGATGCTCTACTGGGCCATCAGCTATCAGGCCATCCTGCTCGGGCGCTACTACTGGATCATGACGCCGATTACGCTCTCGATCCTGCTCTTTATCGCCCTGTATTGGCTATCGGTCAGCATTAGCGAGTACCTCGACCCGCGGACTCGCATCCAGCGCGTGGGGGCGGCGTAAACGATGGAAGAGATTATCCTCAGAACTGAGAATTTGCAGGCCCACTACGTCCTCGATGTTTACGGCAAGGCCAAGGTGGTGAAGGCTGTGAACCAGGTGGACCTGGCGATCCGCAAGAATGAGATCTACGGCATTGCCGGCGAAAGCGGCTGCGGCAAATCCACCCTGCTCAAAGCGCTGGTGGCCGCCGTAGAACCGCCGCTGCGAGTGGTGGGCGGCAAGGTCTTCTACCGAATGCCCAGCGGCGAAGTGGACGTGTCCACGCTCAGCGCCGAAGAAAAGCGACGGCTGCGGCTGGAGTACATCGCCTACGTGCCGCAGGGATCGATGAGCGTGCTCAACCCCGTCACCAAGATCAAAGACACCTACCAGGACTTCATCGAGAGCCACATCGGCGCACACATGCAGCGCGACGCTCTCGAATTGGCACGCGAGCACATCGTGGAGTTGGGGCTGCCCACCAAGATCCTCGACGCCTACCCCCACCAGCTTTCCGGCGGGATGCGTCAACGCGTCACCATTGCGCTGGCCACACTGCTGGGGCCGAGCATCATCGTGGGCGACGAACCCACCACTGCGCTGGACGTGGTGGTGCAGCGCGGCGTGGTGCAACTGCTCAAGAACGTACAGGCCAATCTGCAGAACACCATCGTCCTGGTGACACACGACATGGGCGTTCACGTCAACGCCGCGGACCGCATCGGCATCATGTACGCGGGCAAGATCGTGGAAGAGGCCACCACCGAGAAGATCTTCGGCGATCCGAGCACCCGTACACCCAATTCTTGATCAACTCATTGCCCAAATTCGGCGACAAAACTGTGCGCCAGAGTGTGCCGGGCAGCCCGCCATCGCTCTCGGATCTGCCCAGTGGCTGTCCTTTCCACCCGCGTTGCCCGCACGTCAAGGACATCTGCAAGCAACAGATGCCGGGATTCACCCAGATCGATTCAGATCACAAAGTCGCCTGTTGGCTGGTCGGAGAGGGAGACAATGTCAAAGCTGCTTGAAGTCGAACACCTGACCAAAGTCTTCACGCTGGGATCAGCCATCTCACGTGTGCGCATCACCGCGGTGGACGATGTCTCGTTCCACATCGGCGCAGGCGAGATCTTCGCGTTGGCCGGCGAAAGCGGCTGCGGCAAGAGCACCACGGCGCGTATCATCCTCGGCTTCGAGCACCCCACCGAGGGGACCATCACCCACAGCGGCAAAACGGAGGCCAAAAACGAGAAGGTGTGGATCACCGAGGGCATCCAGGCGATCTTCCAAGATCCGTTCAGCACCTTCAACCCACTGCGCACCGTGGAAAGCTACTTCTTCGACACCGTGCGCAACTACAAACTGGCGAGGGGCAAAAACGCTGCCATCGAGTTGATCGACGCCAAGCTCAAACTGGTGGGCCTGGCCTACGACGATTTTAGCGGCAAGTATCCCAGCGAATTTTCCGGCGGGCAGTTGCAGCGCATCTCCATCGCACGCGCCCTGCTCACCGATCCCAAGCTGATCATCGCCGACGAGCCGGTGTCCATGGTCGACGCTTCGCTGCGCATGTCCATCGTCAACCTCTTCAAACGCCTCAAGGATGAACTGGGCGTCAGCATCCTCTACATCACCCACGATCTGGCCACCGCCTACTACATGTGCGACCGCATCGCCGTCATGTTCCGCGGTGACATCGTGGAAATGGGATCGGTGGAGGAAGTGTTGATGAACCCCCGCCACCCATACACCGTCCTCCTGCGCGAGTCGATCCCCGAGGCCGACACCAACCGTCGCTGGCAGGGCGAAATCCGCCTCTCCGACACCGAACAGGACGAGTACCTGCGCCAGGGCTGCCGCTTCGCCGGTCGCTGCCCCCTGGTGATGGACGTATGCAAGCACACCCCGCCGCCGGATCTACAAGTGGACGGTGTGTTGGTGAAGTGTCACAAATATGGCGACGAGACGCAACCGCTCCGGTAGTTTCGGCGCAGGTGGAGACAGCAATTTAGCCACAGGTTTCACGGAAAAAGTCCGACTTCTGTACCGTCTTCAGTGATACGTCACGGGAGGGAGAAGTCGGGCTTTTTTGCTCAATCCAACTCCCTCGGAAGAGCGTTACAAGGTCTCTTTACCGTAGCTCTGTTTACCGTTCTCCTGCGATCATGGCAGCTTTGTTCAATGTGTAGATTGCCCCAAACACAACCGCCAAGTAGAAATGCCCCGTCTGAAACAGTCCCCACACCGCCACGGCGAACAAACTGAGTTCCAGCACCGACCGCATCGGTTCCTGAAGTCGCTGCGCTGACTTAGGCGCCAACCACAGCCCCCAAATACCCACAACAAGGATGGTGATGCCGGCGCTCATTGAGATCCGCATTGGCATCGCCGCGTCGGTGTGAAATCCCCAATACGCGGCAACCATCAGTAGACAGATTTCGAGTAGAAATCGTATCCCCGCATTCGCAGAGTAGAACCCTTTACTCATGCAACGCCTCCTCCTGAGAGATGAACCGGTTCGGAATGACCAACACGGAAAGCGCATCACGCCATCCATCCTACAAGTTATGGGGTCCACGTGCGTCAGCCCAAAGGATGAGCACACTTTCTTCTTTGGATGGAGGCATTCTCCTGCGGCCGGGCGTAGGCTAGTACACGGCGGCGCAAGTTTCGGTCTATTTCCGCCACTTCGTACTAACCTGTGATTACCGAAATGATGATCAAGTAAGGTGGCAAATGCCATCGAAAGAACAAAGGAATCAAAATATGAATCGGAAAACTGCTTCTACTCGTCTCGTTTCTGCTGTTGGCAATGCTGGCGGCATGTAGCCCTGGCACTGCGCGAATCGCCGCAGCGAACGGCAGCAACTACCCATGAATCAACGCCTAGGGCCGCCCCAACGCCGGTGACCGCGCCAACAGCGATACCACTTGTTGGCACTGTTACACTTACCAAGAGCGACGACGGCGCCTGTACCGTGTCGGTCGTGCGTGCCGACAGCGGCGTGGAAGTCGGCCCATGCGCTGGAATTCCTCAGAACTTCGCCTTCAGCGAAGACACACCCAACGCACCCAATTTGATCAATAGCTTTGTAAAGACATTTTCATCGTTTGAATCAGAAACACCTGTCGGCGTCGTACAGCTTGTGGGAAGCGGCGCCCATGAGCCGACTCGGGCGCAGCAGCGCCAGATTGCCGAAACAGCATTTTGCTGGCAGAAACCGCTGTGGCTGGCCGAACCAGTGCTGCCGCCTACCTGGTTCTCACCTGGCATGGGAAGGTGGCATCGCCGGTTTCTGCGACGATCTGGCGATCTATACCACTGGGCAGGCCGTTGCTACGTCTTGTAGCGGGGTAGCTTCGGATATCGCTCTGTCCGACGCCCAACTTGGTCAGCTATACGCCTGGCTGGACACGCTACAATCGTTCGAGGTGAAGCAGAATGATCCTGCTGGTGCAGCCGATGCCATGCAGATCACACTCCTGTTCGACGGGCGCGGTGACCGCGCCGCAACGGCAGACGAGCAGCAGGCAATACTTGATTTCGTCATCGGCATCGCTCCACAACGCAGCGGAGCGGCTGATCAATCAAACGCAGTCGCTGTGGTGGATGCGTTTCTGCTTTCTCTACAAACCGAACCTTCTGGCTCAAACAGTAACATCTTCTTGAGCCGAAGGCTGCAGGCGGAAGTCGCCACCGGCAAGCCTACATCAACGTTGCTCGGTATTCAGAACCTTGTACCCACCTTCACCCTCAGCCTTCAAGACGGTAGCAATATAAGTGGGGTGGCCATCGTCACTGCAGAGTTGGCCTACGCTGTGCCATACGCGCTCCAGTTTCACCTTGTCTTGGAAGACGGAGAATGGCGCATCGATGAGATGACGAACGACACAGCGGCATATCAGTCACCGTCAGAACAAGAATGCGAACGATTGCGCCAGACAGTGGCCAATCTGCTCGGCGCGGATGTAGCATTGACCGAAGCTGCTTTCAGCGATGATGTGCAGGGGACCAATGGCACCGGCTGTCAGCTCATGATCTCGTTTTCGGGGGAAGTGCGCGATAACTTCGTTGAGCTTGCGGGTCAGTTACAGGATGTCTTCGGTGGCTCAAGGCTGGGCAACGGATTCGGCGTACACCGCCGATGGACCGACCGGCACCGCATGGGGGATGCATCGTGATCGAATGCTTGTGCTTGTCAACGTGGGATGGCAGCCCGCAGATGGCGCCAGTTGCCCAGAAGATCATCCAATCTCCGCCTGCGAATTGTCTGCGGCACAGCGGGTTTACACATTAACGGCTAATCTCGCTGAATCGATCCCATCCAGGTGAAAGCGAAAGTGAGCACGCCCTCGTGCGGCTGTTCAGGTGTAAACCCACACGAGGGCGTGCTCACTTCGCAGTATTTCGTAGACTCTGCAGGCCCCCCTAATGACACCAACAACAAGGATTTCCAGAACGTTCCTCTGGAAATCCTCTCAATCCGTGCAATCTGTGGATCTTCTTTTACTATGGCCCCGATGTCTGTTTGGCAGTCAAGACGCCCGATGCCACCAGATTTCCAAGGCGATCCAGGTGCAGCCGACCGCAATGAGTACGCCGTGCGCCACACGCAACGGTTGCGAAGCGAAGAACTGTGGAATGAAGAGGGCCAAACCCAGCGCCAACGGTACGCCGCTCCAGCGAGAAAAGGTTGGCGCACGCCACAGTACCGCCGCTACAAAGATCGACGCGATCCCCAGCAACAACAGCGCCGCCAGGAACAGGATCAGCCCCGGCCCGCCGCGCACCACGGCGGACAGGCCCATCAGCGCGTCGCTTTGTTGCCGTAGCGCCTCCTGCCCAATCGCGTGCAGACCGAAAGCCTCGCCGCCGTAGAACGGCAACGTCAACCCCACCGCCACCTGCATGAGCACCAAGCCCCAGTATGCCGTCCGCTCAAAGACAGTCTCGCGCAGCGATTGATAGAGGCTGAAAACGCCGACCGGCAACAAGGTGAAGCCCACCATTGCCAGCATGTGGGCGATCAGCCAGTTGTCGGACGCAAACGCCGCCGCGCCGTCCAGTGAAACTTCATCTGAGAAGGGACGCAGCCACGGATAGAGCACGAAGAAGATGCCGGCGATCACCAGCGCCGCCGCGCCCAATCCCGCACGCCATGATGCCGTCGAATGCGCCATCACGGCGCTCTGCTGGGGTGCTACATTGATGCGGCCCTGTACCTGTTGCATTGGTTGTCTCCTTTGTTCAAAGTGGGAATCAGATATCTCAGTCATGCCAGATCAAACGCACCGCCGGATAGACAAGGCCGGTGGCGCACCAGATCACAATCGGCAACGAATAGTGGACAAACGCAAACGGGATCGAAATCAGAAAGACCAGCGGGGTGATCACCCCGCGCACGGTGACGGCGCGGATCTGGGCGCGGGTGGTCTCTTCTTCGAGCAGGCGGCGTCCACGCGCGGCGTAGGCCCACAGGATCAGCTTCACCGCGCCGGTGACAACCACACTGGCGGCATAGAAGATCTGCGCGCCTGCCGTGGTCCCGTACTCGCCCACCACTGCCGTGGGAAAAGGCGCAAAGGCGATGCAGAGCAGGAAGAGCAGATTGAGCCAGAGTAGCGTCGACGTGTAGCGGTCGATGTACTCGAACATGTTGTGGTGCGCGATCCAATACGTGCCGATCACGATGAAGCTGATGGCGAAGCTCAAATACCGCGGCCACAACGCCCACAGCGCAGAGGCCAGCGGCGCACCCTCGGGCAGCGTCGGCAGCCGAATCTCAATCGCCAGCAACGTAATCGCAATCGCGATCACTGCATCGCTGAAGAAGACGATGCGTTCCAGGCCCAACTCGTCGGCAATCGGTGGTTTGGTACGCGCTGCAAACATGATTCGTCTCCTTTTACTGGTGATTGGTGATTTGTGATTCGTGATTCGTGATTCGTGACTGGTGATTGAGATTCATGGAGAGGACGGCAGCCCAATTGGCGACCGCTGTGTCGATGAGATCCCAATCACCAATCACAACTCACCAATCACCTTCCCCCCACCCGCCGGATTGTCTCCAACAGCGTGTCAAACGGCGCTTGTTTGCTGAGAAAGGCAAAGGCGCCGCCGTCCAGCGCCCGCTCTCGGTTTGCCGCCGTATCGTAGACAGTCAACACAATGACAGCGCTACCGGGCGCCAATCGCCGCAGATCTGCCAGCAGATCAAGCCCATTCTGTTCCGCCAGTTTGATGTCCAGCAGAATGACATCGGGACAGGTGCGCTGCACTTGTTTTAGCGCGTCAGCGCTGTCTACGGCCTCTCCCACCACCTGCAATCCCGGTTCAAGCGCCAGGTTCATACGCCAGCCGGCCAACACTGTTGCCTGATCGTCGATGAGCAGGATCGAAATCGGCGTCTCGTTCATGGTCCAATCCTTTGAGCGGAACGTATCTAGCTCGCTCTCGACTTCCCTGGCCTCACTGCGGACGTTGCTATCAAGGGTCACAACTATCGCGCCGTCGTCTGGCGGGTACATCAGTCTAAGGTCTGAGCCATGTCTCCGACCTTGGATGGAGGTGACGCCGCCGTCGGCCTCGTATAGTTAAGACCGAACCGTGAGGATCGAACCGTGAAGATCGAACCGAGAAGACAGCCCGTGCGGTGCTGCCTTCTCGTTCGCAAAGGAGACAACCATGATTTCGCAACCAGGCATTAAGCCATTCCCGCAGCACAATCACAGCGCCCGCCTTCAGGCCATCTTCCACGCGGCGCCGTTCCGTTCGGCCCTGGCGCTGTTTCTCGTCGATCTGTTACTGGGCGCGGTGACCGGCGTTGCGGTGCAGCACTTCTTCCCGCAACTCGATACACCCTTCGTCACCATGTGCGTAGTGGCCGTGGTGATCGCCGCGCTGCTCACGTGGCTGGGTTGGTGGCGTGTAGCCGGCTTCAACGCGCCGACGCAGTGGCGCAACCTGCGCCTCTACTGGCTACCTGCCGTTGTTGCCATGATTTTTCCACTCTTCGGCGGCTTTGAAGCGGTGGGCGTGAAGATGTTGCTCTACATGACGCTGGCCTACGCCATCACCGGCTTCATGGAAGAAGCATGGATGCGCGGCCTGATCCTGCACATACTCGAACCACTGGGCGAGGTGCGTGCGGTGCTGATTTCGGCCTTGTTCTTTGCCGGGCTACACTCGGTCAACTTCCTATTTCGCAGCCCGGCGATTGTCCTGGCGCAGATGGTGGGCGCGTTCTGTTTTGGCCTCGCCTTCGCCGTCCTCCGCCTGCGCACCGGCACGATCTGGTTCCTGGTGGCGCTGCACATGATCCACGATCTGCTGCTGCATCTGTCCGGTTTTCCCACTATCCCCCTCAACGTGGTGCAGGATGTGGTGTTGTTGATGTACGGGGTGTATTTACTCTATACTTCAAGAAAGCCACGTGCCTATGCAACCGAATAGCAAGCGAGAATCCCCCAATGACAATTCGCATTTTGCTTGTCGATGACCACAGCGTCGTGCGGCAGGGACTGCGCATGTTTCTGTCGCTTGACCCGGAACTGGAGATCGTGGGTGACGCCGTCAACGGCGCCGATGCTGTACACAAGGCCCACACACTCCAGCCCGACGTGATCCTGATGGACCTGCTCATGCCGGTGATGGACGGCGTCAGCGCCATCGGCGTGCTGCGCCAGGAACTACCCGACATCGAGATCATCGCCCTCACCAGCGTACTGGACGATAGCCATGTCTTCAACGCCATGCGCGCCGGGGCCACCGGCTACCTGCTCAAAGACACCGAAGCCGACGAACTCTGCCGCGCCATCAAAGCCGCCGCCGCAGGGCAGATCCAACTAGCGCCCCAGGCCGCCACCCGCCTACTACGCGAAGTAGCCGCGCCCGAAAGCCCCGAAACCCTCACCACACGCGAAACCGACGTGCTGCGCCTCCTGGCCCAAGGACTCTCCAACAAAGAGATCGCCCGCGAACTGGTCATCGGCGAAAAGACGGTCAAGACCCACGTCAGCCACATCCTGGCCAAACTGGGCGTCGTCAGCCGCACCCAGGCTGTCCTCTTCGCCATGAGTTCGGGCCTGGTCTCGTCTTCGCGATGAGAAGATCTTGTGGGCACGGATCAAGGGAAACACAGATTTTCTTATCCGTGTTTCTCTCGATCCGTGTCCACAACTCTCCTTTGCCCAAGGAATACCCAACATGATTCGTCTCCCGGTTCGATTGAACACGCTCTCGGTGAAATTGGTGACGGCGACGGCGCTGTTCATGCTGCTGTTACTTGTCACCGTCGCGTCGGCTGTGGGGCTGGGTCTGCGTCAGTTGCAGACAGATGCTGTCGAACTCAGCGCGGGTGCGCTCAGCCACCAGGGCGAAGCACACCTCGCCGAGATGGTGACCCTCGAAGCCACTCGCAGCGACGATATGTTCAACCGCGCCGCCGATCTCACACGCACCGCCGCCGAATTCCTATCCATCGCCCACGCCCGCGGCCTCCACACCGAGGATGCCCCTGATCTGCAACTGCACCCCGGCCAGGATCTACGCTTCGATGCCAACCCCAACCGCATCACCGATCTGGTGATACCCACCTACACCCCGCTCGACGCCGCCCAACATAGCCGTCTGCGCGAATCGGCCCTGCTCGACACCATCTTGCCTGCGCTCTACGCCCAGTTTCCCGGCGCTGTGGCCATCTACTACCAGGAAGCAAGCATGGCCTTTCGCTACTACCCGGCCATTGGCATCGCCGACTACCTCACCGGTACGCCCGGCCTGGCTCCTGATCGCCGCCACTACATGAGCGAACAAGCCCCGGCCGGCCCGATCAACAACCCCAGCCGCGCCACCGTGTGGGATGCGCCCTACGTCGACAACGCCGGGCAGGGGCTGATGGTCACCGTCAACACGCCTGTCTACTTCGGCGATGACTACGCAGGCATCGTTTCCATGGACATTTCGTTGGCGGCGCTGGTTGATCGTCTCCAGGCCATGCAACCCACAGCGCACAGTTTCGCATTTTTGGTAGACGGACGAAGCGCGCTGGTGGCGGCGTCTCCCGCCGCCATTGGGGCGTTGGTGGGTGGAGAATCCAAGCAGGAGACACAACTCGACGCCATCTTAGGCGTCTCGGTGGCCGACAACGCCGATCTTGCCCCGGTGTTGCCCTCAATGGAGCGCGGGGAAAGCGGAGACGCCGATCTTGTGCTTGGCGGGCAAGCGATGCGCCTGTCCTATGCGCCGCTGCCCACGCTGGGTTGGACATTGGCTGTGGCCGCGCCCGCCGCCGAGTTGACCGCCTCTGCGCGGGCCGTGGCAGATCAAACCGAAACGAACGCCGCCCGTATCCTACGCACATCAATCGCCCTGATCGCGCTCTTTTTTCTGACGGCGCTGGCGGCCGTCTTCCTCACCAACCGCGCCCTCACCCGCCCAGTGACAGACCTGATGCGCGGCGCCGAAGCCGTCGCGTCCGGCGATCTCGACATCACCCTGACGCATACATCTCGCGACGAATTGGGGCGTCTCGCCCTATCCTTCAACCACATGACAGGCGCGCTACGCGCATCCAGGCAATCGCTCGAAGCGCAAAACCAGGCGCTGCGCATGGAAATGAGCGAACGCGCCCAGGCCGAACATGCATTGCGCACCGTGGAAGAACGCAACCGTCTTGCCCTGGAACGCAACGTCGACGAGCGCACCCGCGAGCTGACCACGCTCCTGCACCTCTCGCATCGGCTGGCTACCACCTTCGATCTCGACTCCCTGCTCGCCGTGGTGCTAGACGCGCTCGCCGACGTCATCCAGCACAACGCCGTCGCCATCTTCCTGCTCGACGAGGACGATCTCGTCCTTGCCAAATACAGCGGACCCGCCACGCCCGATCAACTCGTCGAACGCTGGCCGACGACGGCAGCGCGGCATATCCATCCTGTCCTCTACGAACGCAAGCCGCTGATCATCAACGACGTGCGCGCCGAAACCGAGGACGCCATCCGCTACAGCGCCTTCGTCGGCAGCCGCGCCGGCGCCACGCCCGACTACGTAGGCGCATGGATGGCCGTTCCCCTGGTCATCAAAGACGAAGTGAGCGGCAGGCTCTCCTTCGACGCGGCGATGCCGAACACCTTTAACCCACGCGATGCCGACCTGGCCCTGGCCTTCGCCAACCAGGCCGCCGTCGCCATCGAAAATGCTCGCCTGCACAGCCGATCCGAACATGCCGCTGTCCTCGAAGAAAGGCAGCGCCTGGCGCGCGAATTGCACGATTCGGTGTCGCAGGCGCTCTACGGCATCGCCCTCGGCGCAAGGACAGCGCGCACACTGATCGACCGCGATCCCGAGCGCGTGGCTGAGCCGCTGGGCTACATTCTCTCGCTGGCCGAGGCCGGATTGGCCGAAATGCGCGCACTGATCTTCGAGTTACGTCCCGAATCGCTGCAGAACGAAGGGTTGCTGGTGGCGCTGGAAAAGCAGACCGCCGCGCTGCGCGCCCGTCACCACCTCGACGTGCAGGCTGTCTTTCACTGCGAGGAACCGCCACTGCCCCTGGATCGCAAAGAGGCGCTATACCGCGTGGCCCAAGAAGCGCTCAACAACGTGGTGAAACACGCATCTGCCACCCGCGTTGCGCTCGAATTGGGTTGCGACGGCAGCGTGGTGCATCTCCAGATCCGCGACGACGGGGCAGGGTTCGATTCGGGCGCGTCCTATCCCGGTCATCTCGGCCTTCATTCCATGCGCGAACGGATCGCCAAACACGGCGGCGCCGTCACCATCGAAAGCGCGCCTGGGCAGGGTACATCCGTAGACGTACACCTGCCCATTTCGACAACATCGATACGGCATCCCATCAAGGCGTCAACCGCGTCAGATCCCGCGGGAAGAGCGTCGCCAGGCGCAGATTCGGCAACCCCAACAGCTGCATGAGCAGCCGTTCCAATCCGATGGCGAAGCCGCCGTGGGGCGGCATGCCGTAGCGGAACGCCTCCAGGTAGGTGGCGAACGGCTCGGTGGGATGACCCGCCCGCGCCAACGCGGAAAGGTAATCCTCGTAACGGTGCAGGCGCTGGCCGCCTGTCACCAACTCGGTGCCGCGGAAGAGCAGATCGAACGAGTTGGAGTAGGCGGGGTTCTCTGGGTTGGGGTGGGTGTAAAACGGGCGCTTGCCCATCGGGTAGCCCACCACAAACAGGAAGTCGCTGTTGAATTCTTCTTGCGCCCACGCACCCAGCCAGCGTTCGTCCTGTGGTGACAGATCGGGTTCGCCGCGCACGTCCACGCCGTGTTTCTGGAAGATCAACTCCTGCGCCTCGTGGAAGTGGATGTGCGGGATCGTCTGCGGCACGCTGGGCATAGCGGCATTGAGCAGCGCCAACTCATCGGGGCAGTAGCGCGCTAGACCGTCCATGATGCCGTGGATCACCTCGCGCAGCATCGCCATCACCGTGAAGTGGTTCTCGATGAAGCCGAATTCCACGTCGAGGCTCACGTACTCGTTGACGTGACGCACGGTGTCGTGCGGCTCGGCGCGGAAGACCGGCCCCACCTCGTACACCCGCTCGAAGACACCCACCATGATCTGCTTGTAGAACTGCGGACTCTGCGCCAGGTAGGCCACCTGCTCGAAGTAGCCGATCTTGAAGACGTTGGCCCCGCTCTCCGTGGCCGACGCTACGATCTTGGGCGACTGGATCTCGGTGAAGCCACGGGTGTTGAGCGTCTCGCGGAAGGCGCGCATCGCCGCCGCCGCCAGCCGAAACACCGCCCGCCGCGTCGGGGCGCGGTTGACCACCACGGCGTGATCCAACTGCGCGGCCAGCCCCGCCTTGATCTCGCGCTTGTTGATCACCACCGGCGGCGTCTCGGTGACAGGCGTGATCACCCGCACCTGCGGCGTGTGGATCTCCACACCGCCGGGGGCCTGCGGCATCGCCGTCACCGTGCCTGTCAACTCGATCACGCTCTCCGCGCCCGCCTCGCCGCCGAGCAGGACGGCGAGATCGTCCTCGTTCTCACTGACAGCCTGCACCGTCCCCCAACCGTCGCGCAGCACCAGGAAGATCACCCCACCCAGCCGCCGCACTGTATGCACCCAGCCGTGCATCCTCACCCGCTGCCCCACGTACCCGCTTACTTCCATCGTCCGAATCAACTGCTCACTCATCATCTTTCTCCTCTTCTACGTCCTGAAAATCCGTGTCCATTTCCTTCTGCTTCTGTCTTCGTGGTTCTTCGTGTACCTCTGTGGATCAAAATTTTGGAAAATCTGCCGCCACAAAAAAGAAAAGCCCGCGTCCACACATAGGAGGACGCGGGCAACAAAAAAGCCCCCGTCCACAGGAGGACGGAGGCTTGCGCCAACGTGGTACCACCACCTTTCGCCCCAACGAATCGGGGCCTCACGCAGCCTGCCAAAGAGGGCGGGAAGGCTGCAACGCTGTAACGGGCGCACCCGAAACCGACTACTTACGCAACGAGCGCCGGGAAGTGACACCTTGTACTGATGTCATGGGTTACTTCCTGTGCTGCTCGTCGATCAACAACTGTGTTCGCCGGTTGGCTCCGGGGTGTCGCTGCGCCTGGGCCGGTGACGATGCTCGCAGCCGTGGCATCGCTCTCTGAACACCGGTGAACCGTGCAGCCTGTCCCCATCTTCGCCGTTGGTTGGTTCGATTGACGGCAAGGATAGCACGGGGGGCTGGTGACGTCAATTAGAGGAATGTTGTGGAAATCGTAGTGCGTCGTGCGTGTACTATGCGCCGCCCATCTCCTTCAATTCCCCCAACACTTTCCGCTCATTGTAGCGAACAAAAACAACCGCTGCCACGAAACAGAGGACGAAACCGGCCACGCCGCTGAGGCGAATGCCCAGATCCTGGCCGGGATCTTTGCCCAGCGTGGTCAGCGCAGCGAAGACGAGGATACCGAAGGTCTGGCCGAACTTCTGCATCAGCGTACGGGCGGCGAAGAACATACCCTCCTGTTTGACGCCGGTTTGCAGGGCGTCGTGCTCGGCAATGTCCGCGAGGACGGCGTTGGGCAGCACGGCCACGAACCCCAGCGGCACAGCGTAGAGCAGGATCACGGCATAAGCCTGCATGGCCGGCGGCAGCGGCAGCCGTCCCATGAAAAAGACGAGCAGAAAGACAGCGCTCATCACCACAAATGAGACCACGATCAAAATCTTCTTCCCCGTGCGCCGCGCCAGCAGGTTCACAATCGGGTAGAAGAGGAAGGAGACCACGATCATCAGCGTCAGCAGTGTGCTCACCAGTGCTTCGCCTTGCAGCAGCAACACCGTCACGTAGAAGAGCAGGCCGGTTTGGATGATGGTAAGGCTGGTAAAGTAGGCGAAATCGGCCACCACGTAGAAGCGGAAATGCGCGTTGGCGAAGGTGTGGCGCAGCGCCTCCATCATCGGCACTTCCGATGCGGTGCTCTCGCAGTAGGCACGCTCGTTGATGGTGAACACCGGCACAAACATACACACCACGGCCACCACCGCCAGCGAGCCGATGGCGTACTGCAAAGCCGTCAACCTATCGGCCAGGCCGAGCGTCGACTGCATCACATCGGCCAGCACCGGCGTCTGTGCGGCCAGAATGATGCCCAGGGCGTAGGTGATGCTGATCCACGTGGAGAGGTTCAGCCGTTGGTTGGCGGTGTGTCCTAGCTCGGGCAGCAGCGCAAAGAAGGGGGTCACGTAGAAAGTGAGGGCGATGTAGAAGCACGCCTGCACCACCACCAGCCAGCCGATGTTCCAACCGCTCATCGTCTGCGCCGGTGGCAAGAACATGAGCAGGCAGAAGACCGCCGTAGGCAGCGCCGCCCATTTCATGAAGGGGATACGCCGTCCTTGTGGATGTTTGGAACGGTCGCTCCAACTGGCGATCAGCGGATCCGTGATGGCGTCGAGCAGGCGCCCCGACGCCGCGATCAAGGTGATGGCGTTGAGCACGCCCAAAAAGACAACAGTGGTGATCAGCGTGGGCAGCCCGGCGTTGCTGGGCGGCAAATAGAAGTAAACCAGTTCCAACCCGATGATGTTGACCAGCGTCGACCAACCCAATTGACCCACGGCATACGCGATCTGTCTGCCCAAGGGCAGTGTCGGTTTTGCGGACATGATGGGCTACCTTTTGTGAGTGGAAAGGAGGGATAACGACGACATGATCGTATCATACGCTATTTTTGATGCGCGGGAAGCACCGGATGTACCGATTTTGGGAGAGCGCGGGGATGAAACGAGTAATGAGTAGGGGAAGCACAGCGCTGTGCTTCCCTACTCATTACTCAATGTCATTAAGTTAGGCGCGGAGTGAGCACGCCCTCGTGCGGCTCTGCCGGTGTGGACCCGCACGAGGGCGTGCTCACCTGCGGATATTCGAGCGCGGATCGCTTAACTCAATGTCATTGACTCGTTACTCGTTCAGCTCTGCAAATGCGCTTCGGCGAACCAGAGCATCTTGTCGGCCAGGGTGCTGATCTCGATGAACATGTCCGACGTGACCAGATCGCCGGCTTCGTCGGATTGCTCGGCGGCGCTGCGGACGCTGTTGGCGTAGGTGGCCCAGCGCTCCACCACCAACTGGATCATCTCCTTACCGTCGAAGACGTCGGCGGGAAACTCGGCGAGTTCCGACGCGCGGCCGCCATGCGTGGTCCCCAAGGCGGTGCTGCCCAGCGCTGTAACCCGTTCGGCGATGGTGTCGGCGTAGGGTTCAATTGCCAGCGCCATCTTGTCGAAAAGGACATGGAACTCCTCGAAATGGATGCCCTTCACGTTCCAATGCGCCTGCTTGGTCTGGCTGTAGAGATCAGATGTGTTGGCGAGCTGCTGGTTGCACAGCGTCACCATCTGTTCGCGCAGGTCTGCGTCCATCTTGTTGCTGGTGCGGTGCATGACAACATCTCTGCCACCGACACCATTTCCATTGGTCTTTGCTTTGGTCTTGGCTGCCATTGGGAACTCCTTTGTCCATGATTTTGAGGGAAACTGAAGCTATGTCCCCTCGTCGGGGGGATACATCGAAGCGCAGGTTGTATCGATCAATCGCTGCGCCGCACGAGGACACGCCCCTCTGTAAAGAACGGACGTAACCGTTCAGCTCCTGGTGCGACGTACCCGCTCAAACGTTAGCGAAGACAAGTCGCTAACCTGGCCAGTGCGCCGCACCAGAATCGTCACGAACGGACAAAGCAAGCACATCATCGTGCGCGTAGCATGATACCACGATCATGGCGACGAAGGCAGTAGGATCGCTTCCACTCGGCTTACAAGAATATGAAGCACACCGTTTCAACCGTTTAAGGTTATTTTCGAAGTGCTATTGAGATGACACTTTGTCTTCCAACTGTGCAACCTTTCGTTCAAGAGCAGCCACCCGTTCCGCCAGGCTTTGGGTGAGATCTGTGCTTGCGCTACTCGGTATGCCATCGCCGGGGTCGGTTATGCTGTCCACATCAATGAGGCAGGCCAGTTTCTGCAGTAGCACCGAGTCACCGTTCAGGCGGTTGAGATCTACGGAAGTACCGCTCGGAATGCCCTGCAACCTCCCCGTGGACGAGACAGAATCAAATGACCGTTGCCGCCCCAAGAGCGCCAGGGTTCCGGCAACGTTGGTGCAAACGGCAGGTTACCATAGTGAGCAACCCACAGGCGGTTCTTGTATGGTTCCCACAGAGACGAGGTGTGAAAAAGATGCGGACGCCAAAACCAATCGGCGGTGTAGATGATCGGTAGTTTGCCCGTCGCCTGACGCAGATAGCGAAGCACACCGATCAACGAATCGGTGATGACGTTGCGCGGCTGGCCAAGATCCAGTTCCACATCCACAGCCACAGGCAGATTGCCGTAATTGCCTCCGGTGAAGCGCAGAAAATGGTCTACTTGCAAACGCGGATCTGTGCCAGGGTGGAGCACCATATAGGCGCCGGCAATCCCGATATGCTCCAGTGCGCCATCGATGTTGCGCCGAAAGGTTAAATCTGTCCAGCTGCTGCCCAAAGTGGCACGTGCGATCACCGCTTCGACCTTGTTGGGCGCCTGATTTTGCGCCAGTTGCTGGAAATTGATCTGGCCTTGGTATCGCGACACATCGATCAACAGCGGCTCATGCACTGCGCCTCAAACGCTCGCCTGCCGCGCCTCCGGACTCGCCGACGGGCTGCGCATAAGGTTCGACACCATCGTTTCGCATCGCTTGTGGATCCAACTCAAACGGTGTTTCGAGATCCTGCAAATCTTCTGTGGGCTGCGTCATGGTTATGCTCTCCTTTTTGGGTACGCAAAATCGCAAAGACGACGAGTTGCAGTGTAACACCAGAAGTCTCACCTCGGCCTATCTTTTCTCTAATCATACCCTCTTTTGCTCGGTGTGGTACAGTGAACCAAAATGTTCAAGTCCCCCGGATCGTGCACTGGATCACTCCAGCAACGTGTACCGCGCACTACGTCGTCAGATGAAACTGCGATACCATATTGGCACAGGACAAACTAGGAAGTGCGCCAAGGTCGACTTCCCGGGCGGCGGAGATGCTCGCAACGACGACATCTCGGCTGAATGCGTTCCTGATCTGGGATCATCGAGCCACAACCAGGAGAAAGCCATCATGCAGACGACAATGAAGCGCTGGAAACTGAGTGGATTCCGAGATCGACGCTGGCGTCGGCTGCGCCGCTGACAGGCAACCCTACCCCACGAACTATATCTGCAAGCGACCACAGATATCTTAATCCACAGATTGCGCGGATTTGAGGGATTTTGAGAAGGCGTTGAACACCTTTCTTGAAATCCTTCAAATCCGCGCAATCTGTGGATCAATGTGTTTTTGGGTTTTTTTCTGGACTTCGTGTATCTTTGTGTGTCTTGGTGGGTTGTGATTTGGATGGATTTGCCGAAGTTCTGTTTGCCCCAAGAAAGGACAGGGCGATGCGTCGCGCTTGGACGGCACTGCAAATGAGCCTGGCCGGATTGACGGTGATGGCGATGCTGGCGGGCTGCACAACGAAGACACCGGTTTCCGGGTCGGCAGCAGCCGAGGAGATCGAGTTGATCGTCTTTGCGGCGTCTTCGCTCACCGACGCCTTCGACGAGATTGCCCATGCGTTCGAGGCGCATAACCCCGGCGTGACGGTGTTGGCCAACTACGGGGGATCTTCGGGGCTGGCGACACAGTTGCTGGAAGGCGCGCCCGCCGACGTCTTCGCTTCGGCCAATGCCAGCCAGATGCAGAATGTGGTGGACGGTGGGCGTGTGACCGTTGATCCGCCCACCTTCGCCATCAATCGGCTCGTGCTGATCGTCCCCGCCGACAACCCCGCCGGGCTGACAACGCCCGCGGATCTGGCACAATCGGGGATCAAACTGGTGCTGGCCACGCCTGGTGTACCGGTGCGCGATTACGCCGATCAGGTGATCGAGAAACTGGCCGTCGCGCCGGGCTATCCCACCGATTTCGCCGACGCTGTCTACACCAATCTGGTCTCTGAAGAAGACAATGTGCGGCAGGTGGCGGCCAAGGTGGCCCTGGGCGAAGCCGACGCCGGTATCGTCTACACGTCCGACGTGACGCCGGATATCGCCGACGATGTATTGCAGATCGCCATCGCCGACGAGTTCAACGTGGTTGCGTCTTACCCCATTGCGCCGTTGACCGATGCGGTACACCCCGAAGTGGCGGCGCGTTTTGTGGATTTCGTGCTCAGCCGTGAAGGGCAGTCGATCCTGGCGCGCCGAGGCTTCGGGGCTGCAGTCGAATGAGCGAACTGCGTACGGATCTGCCGCGTCGCCGTGAATCCGCCGCCATGCGGGTCACCGTGGGCGTGGCTGGGGCGCTGATGCTGACGCTGCTGCTGATCCCGCTGGTGGCGCTGCTCTGGCGTGGCCTGGAAGATCCACAACAACCCCTGGCGCTACTCAACAGTACCGTCCTCGACGCCGTGCGCCTGAGCCTGGTCACCACGGGCGTGAGCATGATCTGCGTGATCCTATTGGGTACGCCGTTGGCGTATGCCTTTGCGCGCTATCGTTTCCCGTTCAAGCGGGCGCTGAATCTGATCGTGGAGTTGCCGATTGTGCTGCCGCCGGTGGTGGCCGGGCTGGCGCTGCTCATGGCTTTTGGCCGGCGCGGCCTCTTTGGCCCAGCGCTGGCGACGTTGGACATCAGCCTGCCCTTCACGCCGGTCGCCATCGTCATCGCGCAGGTGTTTGTTGCGTCGCCGTTCTATGTGCGCGCTGCGCAGGTACGCTTCGAGGCGATCCCGCGCGAGATCGAGGAAGCGGCAGGTATGGACGGAGCGTCGGGTTGGCAGATCTTTGGGCGGATCACGTTGCCGCTGAGTAGCCGCGCCTTGCTTACTGGATTGATGCTGAGTTGGGCGCGGGCACTGGGCGAATTTGGGGCCACAATCCTCTTCGCCGGCAACCTGCCTGGCCGCACGCAGACCATGCCGTTGCTCGTCTACAGCGCGCTGGAACGTGACCTGAACGCAGCCCTGTGGACAGGTCTACTGCTGGTGGTGCTGGCAGTGACGACGCTGGGCCTGGTCAACTGGGTGGCGCGGCGCTTGGCCGATCAGGAGGAAAGCGATCCACTGGCGGATCGGTTCTGATCGGTCTGCATGGCAAGGAAGGCAGTAAGCGCCTGCAATGTCCAGAACTCATGGCGTTCGACGCCGTCGGGGCTTTCCAGGGTGTAGCACCAGCGCGGGTGATCGTCATCGTCGACACGGCGCAGACGTAGCAGGTAGGATCGATAGCTTTCCGGGCGGGGTGGCATGGGTGTCTCTCTTCTGAGAAATGTGACCGGTATATCCATAGCCTACCCGATCATCGTGACCAGAACGTGACTGACAGCCATGCTTTTGCTCTGCGTGGATCCCGTCTTTGCTACAACGGGACAACGGGGATCGCACAGTCCAGATAGAGTGTATCCCACCAACCTGCTTCGTGGGGTAAGCGGCGGTAGATTTCCATCGCGGGCAGTTCATCCGGTTGGTACTCGCCCGCCGGCAGCCAGTGCTGCCACAGATACTGCCACAGCCGGGCTTCCAGGTTGAGATCACCGCCCCACATCGAAGCAAAGGCCACGTCGCAGGCAGGCATGGATCGCACGTTGATTTCAGTATTTCCACTGGCTGTGTCGATGCTCCAATCGTGGGGAATGGTCAGACACCAGTCGAAATAGCAATTGGGCAGCGGCGTGATCTCCGGATCATTGTGAGACATGCCGTACAGCGTGGTTTGGGTCAGGTCGCCGCCCTGGCCTTCGAACCAGCCGAGTAGACGGCGGTAGGCTTCGGTGATCCGCCCCATGTCGCTATACGAATCATAAACGCGGACGTAGGCAAGCCGCTGGGCTGGAATATGCCGCACATCCACTGGATAAGTTTCAGTAGGGATGTCGAGGTGATCGATGTGGGTGCGCGGTTCAAACGTGACCCAGCGTGTTGGCGGCAAGCCGAAGCGCTGTTTGAAGGCACGCGAGAAGGCGGCCAGCGAGGTAAAACCACAGAACGCGGCCACATCAGAGATGGGCATGTCGGGGGTGCTGCGTAGCATCATGGCGCCCCATTCCACCCGCGCTCGCCATACATACTGGCTGAGGGTCTCCCCCACAACCGACTTGAAGATCCGGTGAAAATGAAACGCGGAGAACCCGGCCACCTGAGCCAGGTACGCCAACGAAAGCTCGTCTTCTAGGTTGGCATGGATCGTATCCAACGCCAGGTTGACCCGCTGAATGTAGACGTTATTGGGGTGGGGTTGGCTCATAATCTGCGGGATGTTGGTCGATCAGAATGGGGTTGCCGTCGGGATCGAGCAGGGTGATGTGGGTGGGGCCATCACCGGGTGCAGCTTCTTCGATCAACTGGATCCCCTGTGCCCTGAGCTGAGCCTGAATGGCGCGCACATCGGTGGGGTTGAAGGTGAGTATGTTCTTCTCGAACATCTTCTGAAACAGGCCGATGTGGGTGTCGCCGTTGCGCAAGATGATCCACCCTTCGTCAGGTTGACCGTCTATGGCCTCGAAGCCGAGCTTCTCGTAGAACGCCCGCGATGCAGGCAGATCCGCTACAGCCAGACTAACGGAAAACGTTCCCAGATTCATGTTTGGTTCCTCTCTTGTTGATTGGTTGATCTCACCGTCGCAGACACTATAGAGCATTTCGCCATCTGCCGCTTGATTCATCTTGCGCAGTTGACCCACGTCTGCGCAAGACGAACCAAACACATGTTCTAGATTGTGGTATTATATCACCCATGCTGTTTGTTCTACCCAATACAGAGGAGGTTTCCGATGACGTCTAACATCTATCTGGTGGTCCACTTCAATTTCCCCCAACCGTTTCAGCCTGAACATGGAAAGAAAGCATGGGCGCTGCACGAAGCAGCCGTCAACTGCGACTGGATCGAGGAGGTTGTTGCCGCCAGCGGTGGCGTGGGGATGGGGCCGTCTTGCATCTGGGTTTTCGGCCTCGACAACTACGCTGCATTGGACCGTCTATTCCACAGCGACGAAGCCATATCGAAGGCGTATGTCGACTTCTTCGCAAACATGGTGGATGTGCAGGACATGGTGCGCGAGGCTGTCACCTTCGTCTCGCAAGCGGAAGCGTAACAGTTCGTATCGCCATCTCTGGTCAACAGAGAAAATTGTGGACGCGGATCAACCTTCGCGCTGCTCGAAATCGAAGAGCGAGAAGCGACGCAGGATGGAGCCGCCGATAAATTCGCGGATGATGGAGTTATCGGGGACGATTTCCTCGTCGATAGGACGCACCCAGCGCAGGAAGGCCAGCAAGCGGCGCGCTTCAACGTAGGCGGCAGTGTCCCACTCGATCTGCAAGAGCAGCGGTTCGACGATGGGTTTGAGCACGCCCAGTTCGTAGAGCAGCGCCGAGTTGAACACGACATCGGCGTTGCCCTGGAAGGGGAAGATGTAGAGTCGCTCACCGCGACGAACGCTTTCCCAGCGTTCGATGGTGTCGGCGGCGGTGTAGCCGCGGTGGGCGTTGTCACGCGCGATGCGGCGCAGCAGGCGCACGTCGGATGTGGAGATGCGGTTGTGCTGATCCAGATTCAGATGCGCGAGAACGCTGACGTAGACGCGCAGCGTCATCTCGTTGGGGATGGCGGTGGTCAACTCGGGGTTGAGGCCGTGGATGCCCTCGATGATCAGCACCTGGTTGGCGGCCAACTGCACGTTTTCGCCCTCTTCACTACACCCGGTGACGAAGTTGTACGACGGCAGTTGCACTTCTTCGCCGTCGAGCAGCGCCACCAGGTCACGGTTGAGCCGCTCCAGGTTGATCGCGCCCAATGCCTCGAAATCGTAATCGCCGTCGGGTGTACGCGGCGTCAACTCACGGTCGATGAAGTAGTTGTCCAGCGACAGGGCGTAGGGCCGAATGCCATTGGAGAGCAGTTGTACGCTGAGCCGTTTGGCGAAGGTCGTCTTGCCGCTGCTACTCGGCCCGGCAATGAGGACAACGCGGATGCGCTGCCGCGCGTCTTCGGTTTTCCACGTATCGGCCACGGTGGAGGCAATGGCGGCGATGCGACGTTCGTGCAATGCCTCGCTGATCAACGTGATCTCCGACATTTTGCCGGCGGCCACGGCGTTGTTCAGCGATCCCAGGTTTTGCAGATCCATGCGGCCCAGCCACTCGCGATATTCCCGGTAGACGGTGAGCATCGGCCCGATGGGCTGTACGGGCAGCAGTTCGGCAGGTGAATCGCGCAGTGGGAAGCGCAAGAGGAAGCCGTTGCCGTAGGGCGTCAGGCCAAACCAACGCAGGTAGCCGGTGCTGGGCGCCATGTAGCCGTGGAAGTAGTTCTGCACACCGTCGAGGCTGTACAGCGTGAGATCGTCCTTGCGCCGATGCGAGAGCAGCGCCACCTTGCTCTCGTCGCCATTGTTGTGGAAGAACTCCACCAACTCCTCCAGGGGCAGCCGCCGCGAGGTGATGGGCAGATCTGCGGCAACCAGGCGGTGCATTTCGGCCTCAATGCGATGGAGATCGTCTTCGCCGAAAGGTGGGTGATCGGTGACAGTGCAGTAGTAGCCGCCGAAGGGCAGACTGTGTTCGATGGCGATGCGGGCATCAGGGAACGTACGGCGCAACGCCGCCAGCAGCAGCAATGTCAACGAGCGGCGGTAGATGCGAGAGCCGTCAGGGTGACGCATATCGACAATCTCGACAGCAACGTTGCGCAGCACCGGCGCCGTCAATTCGCGCAGGCGGCCATCGAGTAGCGCGCCCATCGGGAAGACGACATTCTCGGCAGGAGCCAGAGACGCTGGTCTCCAGCATGGCCCAGACAAACGGTTCTACAGGCGTTCTCACTGGGCCGGAAAGGGCCACGCCGCCTGCAAACTGCACCTGCACCGTCTCTTGGGGCGGTTTCGCCACGATGGGCGGCCATTCGGGGCGCTGAATCGGCGCGATGACGGATGCCATTCCATTCGCTATACCAATCGCAGTAGAGTTTGTCGAAAATACGCTGTCGTTGCTATCCATTGTTGTGACCTGAGCTTTCTACCTGGCTATCTCGTTCGGCGCCCATTCACTGTACATCTTCTGCGCAGTAATGGACACCCGGTTTCTGGCTGAAAAGTCTGGAGGGAAAACAAAAGGCGTCGAAGCGCCCTTTGTGACTGTTGATCGGCTGTAGGTTGTCCTAGCGCCAGTCTTCGTCCTCTTCGACGAGTGCTTCCTCTTCTTCTTCGTCCTCTTCATCGTCGGCCTCAACTTCATAGAGGCTTTCGTCGAGGTCTTCATCCCACAGGGGATCGTCGTCATCCCATTCGAGTTCGTCGTCGTCGGGATCTTGATTGACACGGTAGGCTTCGTAGTCAACTTCCTCAAAGGTGACACAGGCCAAAGTCGTGGCGTCGATCTCTATTTCATCGGCGTCGCACCAGCCGTCGACGTTGAAAATACAACGTTCCTGCGGACAGCGGATCCGGGTCATGCTTGCTTCCTCCACTCTATGTTGCATCGACCTGTATTGCATCGATCTATCACCGTCATAGACGGTCGAAGATTCCGGTTGAGACCCAAGGTCAAATAACTCGCAGTATATCACACTTCGACGCGCCGTCAACCGATTTCCGGAGAACTCGCTCTAGGAATTTTGTGTACTTCCATGCCGTCCTTTGCTGTTGTACGAGATGTCAAAATCCACGTATGAGATCTGACATCGACTTGTGCAGATATCATGTACAATAGGGGCAACGATTCACGTCGAATCGTCTCGCACTTCAACTTAACACGTAGCATTAGGAGTTTTTCAATGGCGAAAAACAGCAAAGCCCCCGAATTGCAGGCAGATCCACCTGCCATGCACGAAGTCGATCAACAAGTGCCGCCACCCGCTGTGAGCAAAGGCAGCGACAACGGCGGCGACTTCACCTCGCGTCAGCATTTCCCATCTGTCACCAACGCCAGTCAGAATCCGCTGGATACCGAAGACGGCACCAACGGCACGATTCACCGCGCCAGCGCCTATTCTGTGGCCCAAAGCCAGGTGACCCGCGTCGCCTCGGTGATGAACCTCGACGAGGACATGGTCCACTACCTGCGCATGCCACGCCGCGAACTCGTTGTCCACTTTCCTGTGGTGATGGACGACGACAGCGTGCGCATGTTCACCGGTTTCCGCGTACACCACAACACCACCCTCGGCCCCACCAAAGGCGGCATCCGCTACCACCCCGATGTGGATCTGGACGAATGCCGGGCGCTGGCCATGTGGATGTCGTGGAAGTGCGCGTTGATGAACCTGCCCTACGGCGGCGCAAAGGGCGGCGTGATCGTCGATCCCAAAGCGCTGAGCCAGAACGAACTGCGGCGCATGACGCGACGCTATGCCACCGAGATCAGCCCTTTCATCGGTCCCGAGATTGACATCCCCGCGCCGGACGTGGGCACCAACGCCCAGATCATGGCCTGGATCATGGACACCTACTCGATGCACAAGGGGTACTCTGTGCCGGCGGTGATCACGGGCAAGCCCATCGGCGTGGGCGGCACGGTGGGCCGTGAATACGCCACCGGTTTGGGCGTCACCTACGTGACGCGTGCGCTGCTCAAACGCAAGCTGGGCAAGCAGATCGAAGACGCCACGGTGGCAGTGCAAGGCTTCGGCAACGTGGGCAATTGGACGGCGCGCACCATGCATGAACGCGGCGCCCATGTGGTGGCGGTGAGCGATGTGGGCGGCGGCGTCTACAACCCGCGCGGCCTCGATCCGCGTCACCTGCGCGCCTACGCCGACGAGACGGGCAGCGTGATGGGCTATCCCGGCGCAGAGACGCTGACCAACGAGGAACTGCTCGAACTCAAGGTCGACATCCTGGTGCCGGCAGCGCTGGAAGGCCAGATCACCAAGGAAAACGCGGCCAAGATCCAGGCCAGCGTCATCGCCGAGGGCGCCAACGGCCCCACCACCCCAGAAGCCGACGAGATCCTCAACGACAAGGGCATCATGGTGATCCCCGACATCCTGTGCAATGCCGGCGGTGTGGTGGTGAGCTACTTCGAGTGGGTGCAGGATCTGCAGGCGTTCTTCTGGGACGAAGGCGAAATCCGTCACCAAATGGAGCGCAAACTGCTCGACAACCTGGATGAGGTCCTCGCGGTGACGCTGCGCACGGAGCACGATCTGCGCACGGCGGCGTACACCATCGCGATCGGGCGGATCATTGAGGTGGTGAAGTTGCGGGGGATCTATCCGTAGTGGGTTTGCAGGTTTGCAGGTTTGCAGGTAACGTAACGGATGCTTGCATACCTGCATACCTGCATACTTCCACCGCCGCCTCCCTCACGCGATTTGGAACGCTCATGTCTCAAAGTTCTACGGTAACCCCCGATGCGCAAACGTTCTCCGCGCAAAGTATGGCGCTGGTCTCTGTACTCCTGTTCGTAGACAGTCTGCACTTTATCTTCGCCCGATTGCTTTTGCCACACATTGGGCCGCCACTGTCTGTGCTGTATGTGATCGGGATCGCCACGGTGGAGGTGGGCATCTTCGCCTCTGTAACCCGCCGATTGCGCTGGGCCTACTTCTTCGAGCATTGGAAGCTGTTTTCGGCCATCGGCTTCTGCATTGCCGTCAGCACGGTGGTGAACTACGAAGCAGTGGCCTTCATCGATGCAGGCACGGCTTCGATGTTGGGCAAGACATCGTTGATCTTCGGTTTGGGCTTCGGCATCTTTTGGTTGGGGGATCGGTTCAGTCGACTCCAGGTGATCGGCAGCGTCATCGCCATTGCCGGGCTGGTGCTGATCACCTTTCAGCCGGGCGACTACCTGCGGCTTGGCGCGCTGATGATCATCGGCGCCACCTTCCTCTATGCACTCCACACCGCGCTAAGCAAGCGTTATACCCAGGATATGGACCTGGTGAACTTCTTTTTCTACCGGCTTCTCTTCACCACACTGGTGCTGCTGGTGTTCGTCGCCGGCAGTGGACGGCTTGGCCTGCCGCCAACGCCGACAGCGTGGTTCCTCTTGCTGCTCGGCGGCACCGTGGACGTAACCATCAGCCGCGGGTTGTATTACATCGCCCTGCGCCGGTTGAACATGAGTGTCTTTTCAATCATACTCACTGCCGGGCCGGTGGTGGCGATCATCTGGTCGTTGCTGCTGTTCGGCACCTTCCCTACACCGCAACAACTGCTCGGCGGTGTGGGTGTCCTCGGCGGCGTGGCGCTGGCGACAGCCGCGCCGTTGCTCGAAAAAAGGAAGAGATTACGATGACACAGAAATCTATGGGCTACGTAGAACTGGAGTGGATCTGCCCGAATTGCCAGACGCGCAACCCCGGTTCTCAGGAAAAATGCAGCGGCTGCGGCGCACCCCAGCCCGCCGACGTGGAATTTGTGCAGCCGCTCCAAGAGGCCATCATCACCGACAAAGACAAAATCGCCGACGCCAAAGCTGGGCCGGACATCCACTGCGGTTATTGCGGTGCCCGCAACGACGCCGACGCCAAGCTGTGCCGTCAATGCGGCGCGGATCTGCAAGAGGGCAAAGCGCGCAGCGCCGGGCAGGTGCTGGGCGCCCATCGCAGCGCGCCTGTCCCCGATGTCACCTGCCCGGCATGTGGCAGCGCCAACCCGGCCACGGCGCGACGCTGTCAACGCTGCGGGGCCGGGCTTGCCTCACCCGATGAACTGCGCGCCAAGGCGAAGCAGCCGGTGGCTGTCCCCGCGGCTGGGGGCGGCAGCAAAGCTTTCATCTACATTGCCGTTGGCGTGGTGGCGGCGCTGTTGATCTTCATCTTCCTCAGCATGCGCACACAGGACACCGTGGGCGTGGTCGAAGCGGTGGATTGGGAGCGCCGCATCGAGATCCAAGCGTTGGTCCCTGTGCAGAAGGAGACCTGGCTGGACGAGATCCCGGCAGGCGTGGAGGTGGGCCAGTGCCGCAAGCGCGTGGAAAGCACACAGGACGAACCTGCGCCCGGCGCGCGTGAAGTCTGCGGCACACCGTACACCATCGATCAGGGCAGTGGCTTCGGCGAAGTGGTGCAGGATTGCCGATACGAGATCCTCGACGACTGGTGCAGCTACACCGTCATGGAATGGTCCGGCATCGACTCGGTGAGTGTGGACGGCGTGGGCTTTGCCGCAGTCTGGCCCGAGCTACAGCTTGCAGAAAACCAGCGCGAAGGACGGCGCAGCGAAGTCTACACCGTCCACTTCTCCGTCGATGGCGAAGAACTATGAGATCGATGTGCGCAACGCCCAAGAAGCCGCCCAGTACACCGAGGGCAGCCGGTGGATCCTGTCGATCAACACATTTGGCGCGCTGACGGATGTGGAGCCGGCGAGATAGAGCGTGGTGCGTAGTGCCTGTACCAGCAGAGTGTGTGATTCCTGCATTGGGGACCGCTTTGAAGGGGGAACTTGACGCTAATTCTGAGATCGCAAGATCTATTTGTACACGCACCACGCTCTACAGAACCTACGGCCTCCGCCCAATCACATCCTTTCCAGGAGATCCCATGATCCCAATCGGTGACGAAATCCGCAGCCGGCGCGTGCCGGTGGTCAACTATACGTTGCTTGCCGTCAACATCGTGGTCTTTTTCCTCACCAGCCTACCCGGTGACAGTTTTTTCATGGCCACAATCATGGATTTTGGGCTGATCCCGGCGCAACTTTTCGGCGGCAACGGGGCAGCGGCGCTGCCGGATTTCTTCACCAGCATGTTCTTGCATGGGGCCTGGTGCATCTGGGCGGGAACATGCTCTACCTGTGGATCTTCGGCGACAATGTGGAAGATGCGATGGGCCATGTGGGGTATTCGATCTTCTACCTGGCAGGCGGCGTGTTGGCGGCGTTGACCCCGCGCTGCTCAACATACAGTCCACTGTGCCGACGGTAGGCGCCAGTGGAGCGATTGCTGCCGTGTTGGAAGCGTATTTGGTCCTCTTTCCAGGTAGCCGTGTGCGCACCATTATCCCGCTGGGCTATTACATGCGGGTGGCGATGCTGCCCGCCGCGGCGGGTGCTGGGCTTCTGGTTTGTCCTTCAACTGTTCGAGGTGTGCTGTCTTTGGGGCGCCTGCCGGCACGGGTGGTGTGGCCTTCTGGGCGCACATCGGCGGCTTTGTGGTGGGGGCTGTCATGGCGAAACTGCTTGCACAGTCGCCGGATCGGTATGGCGGGCCGACATATTAGGCGCTGGGGACAAAAAAATCCTGCCGGATCGGGGGATTTCCGGCAGGATCACAACAAAAGTTGTTAGATTGATCGTAAGGCAAAATGCGAGCGTCGGCAATACGGGAAACCCTCAAATTGCCTACGAAGTGCCACCGATAACCACGATGTACTCCCCTTTCAGCTTACCTTCCTGCGTTCTGATCGCTGCCAGAAGCGCACTGATCGGCGCACGGTCGATTTTCTCGTAGAGTTTGGTCAGATCGTTGGCCAGGGCGGCGGGGCCTGTCGCCGTAGACAGCCAACGCGTCTTCCAGGAAGGCGGCCAATCGATACGGGCTTTCGTAGAAGATCAGCGTATGCGGCGACTGCGCGTCCACCTCCAAAAAACGTCGCCGCGGACCGCCCTTGCGTGGCGGAAAGCGCGAAACGTAAAGCTATGCACCGGCAACCCCGACAACACCACTGCCATGATCAGCCCCGTAGGCCAGGGACGGCCGTCACCGGTAGCCCCGCTTCGAGGACGGCGCACGGCCGTGTAACCCGGATCCGAGATCCCCGGCGTGCCGGCGTTGGTCACCACCGCCACGGATTGCCCCGCTTGCAGCGTTTCCACGATGCGCGCCACGGCTTTGTGTTCGTTGTGCTCGTGGAAGGCCATCTGCGCATTGCGGATCTCGAAGTGCTGGAGCAAGCGCCCTGTTTTGCGCGTGTCTTCGGCAGCGATGAGATCCACCCCACGCAGCACCTCCAACGCACGCAACGTGATGTCGCCCAAATTGCCGATGGGCGTAGCGACGAGATAGAGCGTACCAGGATCCACGGTTGAGGAATTGGTGGCGGGTTCGGTAGACATAGGAATCCTGTGGTGGATAAATGAGTAACGAGTAATGAATAGGCGCCAACACAGCCTATTCATTACTCGTTACTCATTTCTTCAACGAAAATATCGCGCGCGCTAAACAGCGCTCTTTATCTGGCGCTTCTTCAGCAGGTGCCGCTTAGCGATTTCCACGCTGACGGCGGCATCGCGGCCATAGGCGTCGGCGCCCACATCTTTGGCGAAGTTTTCGGTCACCGGCGCGCCGCCCACCATAACGTAGATCTCGTCGCGGATGCCCTCTTCGCCCAGCGTGTCAACCACCACCTTCATGTAGGGCATGGTGGTGGTGAGCAGGGCGCTCATGCCCAGGATATCGGGCTTGTGCTCGCGGATGGCAGCCAGGAACTGATCAGCGTCAACGTTGATGCCCAGGTTGATGACTTCGAGGCCAGCGCCTTCCATCATCATCGCCACCAGGTTCTTGCCGATGTCGTGGATGTCGCCCTTGACGGTGCCGATCACCATTTTACCGATCTGCTCGGCGCCGGTCTGCGTGAGCAGCGGACGCAGGATCTCCATGCCGCCCTTCATGGCGTTGGCGGCCATGAGCACCTCTGGCACAAAGAGAATGCCATCGCGGAAGTCCACCCCAACGATCTCCATGCCTGCCACGAGACCCTTGTCGAGGATCGTCTGGGGCGTATGGCCGCGCGACAATGCCTCATTGGTCTGCGCTACAATCTCCTCGCGCAGGCCATCGTACAAATCGTCCTGCATCTGCAGGAAGAGATCTTCGTCACTCAAATCAGAAAAATCAAAATCCATGGGTACCCTCACTGGAAAAAGGAAGTGTCTGGTGTATCGTATCATGCTTCGGGGGGAATTGACGATTTACGATTGTCGATTGTCTCATCGAGCATCTGAATACCGATTGGTGTCATTGCACGTCGACGTAGAATGCTGCTAATTCTGTTGTCGTGTTCTTTGGCAGACAATCGTCAATCGTCAATTCTGCATAAACCGCTCAATCGCCCCAAACAGCCGCGTCAGATCTGCGTCGTTCACCTCGCCCATGTGGGCAATGCGGAAGGCTTTGCCTTTGTAATCGCCGTAGCCGTCGGAGATCTCCATCTCTTCTTGGGCCAGGAAGCGGTTGAGCGCGCCGATGTCTAGGCCGCGGGTATTCTCCACGGTGGTGACGGTGGGCGAGGCGTAGCCTTCTTCAGCCATGAGCGCGAAGTCTTGATCCAGCGCCCACTGACGAGTACGTTCGGCCAGCGCAGCATGACGGGAAAAGCGGCGTTCCAGCCCTTCGGCGAAGATGATGTCTAGTTGCACACTCAGGGCGCGCATGAGCGAGATGGCGGGTGTGGCCGGGGTGGTATCTTTGACCAGGTACTTCTCCAGGTTGAGGAAGTCGAGGTACCAGCCGCGACCGGTGACGTCTTTGGCGCGGGCCAAGGTACGGTCACTGACGGCGGCGAAGGCCAGGCCGGGCGGCGCGGCCAGCGCCTTCTGCGCGGAAGTAAGCATGACATCGATCCCCCATTCGTCCATCGGCAGGCGCGTACCCGCAAACGAGGAGACCGCGTCCACGAGGACCAGCGTATCTGGGCTGACTTGGCGCACGGCGGCGGCGATGTCGCCCACGGGGCTGGCTACGCCGGTGCTCGTTTCGTTATGCACAACGGTGACGGCGTCTACAGGGCCTGTGGCGAGGGCACATTCCAGGGCTTCGACCACCTGCGCAGGCTTGACGGCGGTACACCAGGGAATGTCGACCTTGATGGCGTCCTTACCGCAGCCGGTGGAGACCTGATGCCAGCGTTGGCTGAAGGCGCCGTTGACGAAGTTGATCACCCGTCCGCGCACGGCGTTGCGGATGGCGGCTTCTTGCATGGCCGAGCCAGTGGCGGCGACCACGTAGACGCGCGATTGGGTAAAGTAAAGCTGCTTCATCTGCTGCTGGATCTTGGCGTAGAGCGCCTCGAATTCGTCGGTGCGATGACCGATCATAGGCGCGGTCTGCGCCGCCAGCACCTCAGGGAGCACATCAGTTGGGCCAGGGATAAAGAGACGCTGCGCCGGTTTGTGCTTTTGTGCAGTTGTGGGGTCATCATTGACACCGGATTGAATTGTCTGCTCTGCCATCATGGGGGTGGTCCTTATTGGTGAATGGTGATTGGTGAATGGCGATTGGGATCGTGTTGCGGATCCGATACCACACCATCAACAGCCACACTGCACGACAATCTGGGTTCAGTAGTTCTGTGAAAATTGGCACATGAGGTGGAAGTATAGCGAGGAAGGCAGCGTCGTGGCAAAAAATGGGGATGGGGGGTTCATTTCGTAGTACATGCGCAATGCCTGCGACCAGTTGCCAGTGTCGTCAGGCTCCCTGCGTCTCCACGTACACGGCGTAGATCGACTGGCTGGCCGCCATGAAAAGCCGATTCCTCCGTTGACCACCGAAACAGAGGTTGGCGCACGGTTCGGGGAGGTGGATCTGGCCGATGCGTGTACCGTCGGGTGCGTAGCAGTGGACGCCGTCGAAGCCGTCGCCCGCCCATCCCGCCGCGGACCAGACATTGCCGTCCACGTCGCAGCGGATGCCGTCGCTGCTGCCCGGTGACATGTCCACGAGCGCGGCCGTTGGCGAGGCGTCGCCCGTCGATCACGTCGAAAGGCGCAGATGTGGGACGGGCCATCGGGCTGGTGCGAGCGGCCCGTGTCCACGATGTAGAGCAGCTTTTCATCCGGCGAGAAGCACAGGCCATTGGGACGCACAAAATCGTCGGCGACGACCGTCACTTCGCCCGTCGCGCCGTCGATGCGGTAGACGTTGGTGGGCAGTTCGGCGTCGGCCTTGTAGCCTTCGTAGTTCATCAGGATGCCATAGCCAGGATCTGTGAACCAGATGCTCCCATCGGAATGGACAACCACATCGTTGGGCGCGTTGAGCCGCTTGTCGTCGAAGTTGTCCATAAGCACGGTGATCGAGCCGTCGTACTCGGTGCGGGTAACACGGCGAGCGCCGTGTTCGCAGCTCACCAAGCGCCCCTGGCGGTCGCGGGTGTGGCCGTTGCTGTAGTTCGATGGGCTACGGAAGACGGTCACCGCGCCGCTTTCTTCGCACCAGCGCAAGATGCGATTGTTGGGGATATCGCTCCACAACAAGAAACGCCCGTCGCCGAACCAGACCGGCCCTTCGGCCCAGCGTGCGCCCGTCCAGATCCGTTCCACCGCGGCGCTGCCCAGTTTGTACTTGTCAAAACGTGGATCCAGCGATTCCACCGCCGGATCCGGATAGCTGACCCAGCCGCGTTCCCAATCACGATCTGCTAGAGACATCGAAGGTCCTCCGTGGGGGTAGGAAGAATTCATCCACAGATTACGCAGATTTCAAGGATTCCAGAAGCAGAAGTTCACCACGTAATCTGTGGATCTTTTTTCTGCCTTCGTAGTTTTTCGTGTGCCTTCGTGGATCAACTTCTTGGTCTTTGTGGATCGACTTCTTCGCCTACCCGTCATAGCGCCCGAAGGCAACGACGACGTTCTGTCCGCCGAAGCCGAAGGCGTTGACAATAGCGTGCTTGAGATCCAATCCATGGACAGGCTGGTTGCCCACCACGTTGACGTGCAACGCCGGATCGGGGGTGTAGTTGATCGTCGGCGGGATGGTGCCGGATCGCAGCGCGCAGATGGCGGCGATGGCCGACTGTGCGCCCGCCGCGCCCAGCGAATGACCAATCATGCTCTTGATGCTGGTGACCCGCGGCTGCGGGTCGACGTCGCCGAAGACACGATGAATCGCCGTCCCCTCCACTTCATCGTTGAGGACGGTGCCGGTACCGTGCGCCAGGATCAGATCGATATCGGCGGGTTGCAGGTGCGAGTAGCGCAGCGCCCGCTCGATAGCCCGCGTTGCGCCCGCGCCGCTGGGATCGGGCGCGGTGATGTGGTAGGCGTCGCCAGTCAACGCGCCGCCGAGGACTTCGGCGTAGATCGTGGCGCCACGCGCCCGAGCGTGATCCTCGGTTTCGAGGATCACCGCGCCTGCGCCTTCACCGCTGACGAAGCCGTCACGGTCGGCAGAAAAGGGACGGCAAGCCGATTCCGGAGTGTCGGTGCGCTTAGAAAGCGGCCCCATGCGGCCAAAGGCGGCGAAGGTGAGCATCGAGATCGATGATTCGGTGCCGCCTGCAATCATGGCATCCGCTTCGCCGCGCTGTAAGATGTGGTACGCTTCCAGGATCGAATAGTGACCGCTGGCGCACGCCGCCGTGCTGGTCATCACCGGTCCGCGTGCGCCTAATTCCATCGACACGAGGCAGCTCACGGCGTTGGCCATTGCGCTGGGGACCACAAACGGTCCTACCGTCTTCCAACTATCTTTGGTCATTTCCACAGCGGCGAACTCGATCTCGGTGATACCGCCACCGCCGGTTGCCATCATCACGCCGATGTCGTCGCGGTTGTCTTCGGTGATGGTGAGGCCGCTGTCGGCCAACGCTTGCTTGCCTGCGGCAATGGCAAACTGGGTCGAGCGAGCAGTTCGGCGCGCCAGTTTGCGATCCATGTACGCCTGTGGGTCAAAATCCTTCACCTCACAGGCGATATTGAACGGCATGTCTTGCGGATCGAAAAGGGTCACAGGCCCAGCGCCGGACTTGCCCGCAACGAGGCTCGCCCAGAAACTCTCTGGATCGTTGCCGACTGGCGTCATCGCGCCCAGGCCTGTAATGACAATGCGCTTCATCCCGAACTCTTCTCCTGTCTGGGTCTGTGACCAGTGATGGATATGGGGTGTTCAACTGGTTGATGCGACATTATAGGATAACGCTTTCGGAGCGTCAAACAATTGGGCTTGCGCGCCCACTGGTAGGGGACTGGTGATTGGTGACTGGGCCAGATCTCACTTCTGGCCCAGTCACCAATCACCAATCACTTATCCCTTTCTGTCTCCGGGTGCATTTCAATTTAGGGGCAGACCAAGTGCCGGGGACTTCACGAAGGACGTGACGGCATGTGCGAAGACACTGTCGCGCTGCGGCGATAAGTCCCCGGCACTTTCGCCCCCAGCGTGAAATGCACCCTCTGTCTCCAAAATCGTTGGCTGGATGGGGAGGAGCGTGCTATACTTGAATTTGACCATTTGCTTCCTTCTCAAGATCGATCCAGCACCGTCGTTCCAGGCCGAAGCCGTCCTAAATCCTATGACTGAAACAAACACAAGTACTCGTTCTCTGCTCAGTGCCATGCAACTCACCGAAGAGCAGGCCATTGCGCTGCCCCCCGAAGTGCGCGACCAATTGCTCGACTATTTGGAGTTGTGGGGCGACCCCGCCGAACTTCTGCGCCTGATCATCCTCTACCGCACTGCCCACGGCCCGCTGCTGCATTTCTTGGATCGCGAAGCGCAGATCCATTTGCAGACGCACGATTACGCCAAGGCCATCGAGATCATCGAACAGCGACAGCGGCGCAGCACCACCATCGAGAGCCAGGCGTTGGAAGCGCTGGCGTTGCTGGGCGCGAATCACGTAGACGCGGCCCGCGCCGTGGCCGAGGACATCGCTTCGGCCTACACCACCCGCCCCATCGCGGTGACAGCCGCCGCCGAAGTCTTCGCCGCCACCGGCAGCTACGAGCAGGCCCAACAATTGCTCGAAGACTTCCTGGCCCAGCGCCCCGGCAACCTCTTGGTGACGGTGACGCTGGCGCAACTGGTGCTTGGGCATGGCGACGAAGCCGCGGCGCAACAGTGGATGCAACGTCTGGGCGCCGGCATCACCCCCGGCACAGACACGCGCCTGCTGCGCAGTTTGCAGGCGCTGCACCGCTTGGTTGGCAACAACCAGAGCGCCGACGCCGCCGCGCTGGAACTCGAACGTCAGCGCCTCCTCGCCCAAGAAGCGCTCACAGCCGCCATGCAGCCGATCATCGGACTGGTGACGGGCGGTGGTGGCGTCGATCACATCTACGCCGCGCTCAGCGGCCCCGAACGCGTCACCGTCAGCCGCCAGGAAGAGCGCGAGGTGAAACTGGCCGCCATCCGCAATTTTGGCTTCACCAACCTACGTCCAGGGCAGACCGAGATCATCGCTTCGATCCTGCGCGGTGAATCGGTGCTGGCGGTGATGCCCACCGGCGCCGGCAAGTCGCTCTGCTATCAACTGCCGGGGCTGGTGCTGCCCAAAGCCACGCTGGTGATCAGCCCGCTCATCGCCCTCATGAAAGACCAGGTGGAAGGGCTGCCCGCCGCCGCTCAGGCCAAAGCCACCTTCATCAACAGCACGCTTTCCGACACCGAAATGCAGGAGCGACTCGACGGCGTGGCCCAGGGCAAGTACAAACTCATCTACGCCGCGCCCGAACGGCTGCGTCAGCGGCCTTTCTTGCGGGCGCTACGCGATGCCGGTCTCAGCCTCTTTGTCGTAGATGAAGCCCACTGTGTCAGCCTGTGGGGCCACGACTTCCGCCCCGACTATCTCTTCATCCAGGAAGCCCGTGAAGAACTGGACAACCCGCCCGCCCTGGCTATGACCGCCACCGCCCCGCCCCGTGTGCGCGACGAAATCCTCGACAACCTCAGCAACGATACCACGCGTGCCGTGGAGGATCACCAGCGCCCGCAGGTGGTTTCGCTGGATATTTTCCGCTCAAACCTGCACCTGTCGGCCATCAAATTCCTCAACGACGAGGAAAAAACGGCGGCGCTGCTCAAATTTGTCAAGGAAAACGACGGCAGCGGCATTGTCTACGCCAATTCGCGGCGTAAGTGTGAAGCCATCGCCCTGACCTTGCGCAACGAAGGCGTCTCCGCCGAAGCTTATCACGCTGGGCTCAGTGATCGCGGCGCGGTGCAGGATCGCTTCATGTCGAACCAGACACGTGTGGTGGTGGCAACGGTGGCCTTCGGCATGGGCATCGACAAAGCCGACATCCGTTTCATCGTCCACTTTCACCCGCCGCGCAGCCTGGCCGCTTACTACCAGGAAGCCGGGCGCGCCGGGCGCGATGGCATACCCGCCCAATGTGTGCTCTTCTACAGCGGCAATGATTGGGCCAACCTGCGGCGTTGGGCCAAGGCCGACGAGTACGACGTGGAATTTCTAGAGAAAGTCTACGCCGCCGTGGCCACGCAGTTGGGCGCGTCTGCGCTGGCCGAAGACGCGCCCGAGCCTGGCGAAGACGAGATCACCGGCGCTGAAGGCACGGTCAACACCTACCGGCTGGAACAGGTCCTCAACGCCGACGAAACCGAGGTCCGCGTTGCCGTGAGCCTGCTGGAACGGGCTGGATTGCTCACACGCAGCTTCGATCTGCCCCGCGAAGTGGAGATTTCGTTGGTGGGGAAAGAGGGCGCTGTGCGCAAGCGACGCGACAGTGATCCCGCATTGGATCGCCTGCTGCGCAAGTTGAACTTGCGCCCCAAGGGCAAAGCTGCTTTCTCCACCGAGTCCATCGCCGAGGGCATGGATTGGCCGATTTTGGAGACGGAACAACGCTTGCTGGCGTGGCAGTCGGCCGGGGTGCTGGCGGTACGCGGCAGCAAGCGCGAAATGTCGATCAACATGCCCAGCCGCCCCGACGATCTGCGCGAACGGCTGGAACTGCTCATCGGCCAGTCGCAGGTGCTTTCGCAACGTCGCATCGACGACGTGGTGGGCTACGCCACCGCCGAAAGCTGCCGTCATGGCTTCATCAGCGCCCACTTTGGTAGCCCGCCCCGCACCAAATGCGACGTCTGCGACAACTGCACCGGCATTCGCCCCGAGACGCCCGTCTTCGTGCGCCCGGATCACCCCATCCCCGATGACGCCGACATCGAGCCGATGATCCTCGACTGCCTGGTCAGCTCGCCCAAGCCGGTGGGTCGTGGTGGGTTGGCGCGTATCCTGGTGGGCAATCTGCGTGCGCCGGTGGCCGCCAACGAATGCCGTCACCACGGGCGGCTGATCGCGCTGGGCGAAGGCATGGTGATCGAGTTTGTGGATGAACTGCTGAACCAGAAGATGCTGCGCCAGTACGAACGCAACGGTTACCCGGTCCTCGCGCCGACGCTCAAGGGGCGCACCGTGGCCGAGACATGGATCACCGAACATCCCGAAATGGTCGACCCCACCGGCGCCGCGCCCGAGATCGTGGAAAGCGCAGACGAGCCTGAACCCGAGGGCGAGAAATACACAGCGTTGCAGAAGGCGCTCTACAGTTGGCGCCGCCGCACCGCGGACGAGCACGGCCTGCCCACCTACGTGGTGATGGGCAACGATCTCATGTTCCGCATCGCCGAGAGCCACCCGCAGTCGTTGGAGGAATTGGCGCAACTGCCCGGCATGGGCGAGCAACGCCTGGAGCGCTACGGGAATGTCGTGCTCGATCTGGTGAAACTCACCCCCACCGGCGAGGACGACGAAACACTCCTCGCCACACAACGCGAGGAGAAAGCCCGCGCCGAGGCCGAAGGCGTCACCGCTGAGAGGAAAGCGGCCACGCCCGCCGCCCGCGCCGTCTCCGCGCAGGCAGAGCGCCGCATCTACATGAAAATGCAGGAACTGCGCCAGAAGATCGCCGTGCGCGAACGGGGCAAACCCTACCTGGTGGCCGCCAACAACCTGCTCAAGTCGATCTCACAGACCGCCCCCACCAGCGAGGACGATCTCCTCCAGATCATGGGCTTCCGCAGCAGCGGTCTACGCGACGATGTGGACGCGATCTTGCAGATCGTGGCAGAGGCGATGGCGAAGGAATAGCTTGTCAGCCAATCGTCGGCGCCAATGTCGGCGTGGCGTCACCATTCAGCGCGGGCGGGCGGCTATACTTCATTTCGCAGCCACGGATCAGCACGGCAACCAAAACGGCGCAAGATCGTAATGACACATGCAGTGACACACAGCGACGGCGCAACGGGAAGCAAACCAACGGTTGTTCTGTCCGCTGCTGCTACCATCTACATCGACTTTATTGTTTCCCAGATCCATACACTAGGAGGAACTACATGGCTTCGCTTCTCGAAAAAGTATCGACACTGATTTCCGCCAACCTGCACAGTCTCGTTGACCAGGCGTTGCAGAGCAACAGCCCCGCCGTCATCGATCAGTACATCCGCCAGGTGGAGAACAACCTGGCCGATCTCGAAGACGCCGCCGCCACCATCGGTGGGGAGGTCCGCTCGATTCAGCGCAAGGTCCACGAGTATGAGCAGAAATCCGATGAACAGGACAAGGCCATCGACGCCTTCCTGGTCGAAGGCAACGAAGAACTGGCCGCCGCCATGCAGAGCAGGCTCAACAGCACCCAGCGGCTGGTCACCACCTACCAGGAGCAGTTGGCCCGCCAGAAAGACGAATATGACAAGCTGCTGGCCGCCAAGGTGAAGCTCGAAGCTCGCTTGCAGACTATGAAGCAGGAACGCGAGGAACTGCTGGCCCTGCTCGAACTGGCCAAGAGCAAAGAGACCACCGTCAAGGCCATCAAGAGCCTGGACGACCTCATGGGTGTCGGCGACAGCGACATCAACCGCATCGCCCAGAGCATCTACGCCCGCCTGGACAAGGCCACAGCCGCCAGCGAAATGCGCACCAAGAGCCTCGACGAAGAGATGGACCGCGTCTTGGATCGCAGCGCCATCAACAACCAGTTGGCCGAGCGCAAGAAGAAACTGGGCATGAACGAGTAACGTTGTCAGTCCCAGACTAGTGACGCCGCGGCCTAGCCGGCTGAGTAGGCGAGTCTGCGAACCGTATCGAAGCCAAGGAACGGGTCTACCCGCTTGGTTTCGATACGCCCTTCGCAGGCTTCGGGCTACTCAACCGGCGCTGGTCTTGAAGAAACCAGCGTCCCAACGATTCTGGACTGTACGCATCCAGTATCCAATCTAGCGTTCACCGGCTCCAGCGGTACACGCACTAAGCACCACGCACTAGAAACCAAACATGGTCGAAATCGATACTTCCACCGGCACAAGCAGCAAGCGCTTCGTCGTGATCTTTGTCCTGGCGCTGGCGGCGTTGCTGGTAGCGTTCACATTGATGGTGCGCTGGGCGGTGAACATCCTGCCGCAACAAGACGAAGTGATCACCGTCGAAGACGCCGCCGCCTACATCGAACGCGGTGAAGTGGAGCGCATCCTGATCCAGGAGCAGGGCCAGGACATCTTCCTCTACTTGCCCGGCGATGACCGTCCACTCTACACGCGGATCGAACTGGGCGAGACGTTCACCGACACAATGCAAAGCCTTGGCGTTGATACGGTGAATCTTCCGCCGGTGAAAGAAGAAGAGTAGCCTCGACGTTAAGAAGTTGGCGGAATGCTCCGTCAGTGCCTGGCACGGGGCATGAGATCTTGCTATTAAGCATCTGAGACTGGCCCGTGCCAGGCACTGGCTCGGCCAATTTCCAATCGACCTTTTCCCGGCATAGATGAACACACTCTTTGAAGTGACAAAAGACAGCTTCACCATCAGCACCGATCCGGCCCGTCTCGACTTCACTGCGATCCACGGCTATTTGCAGCGTTCATACTGGTCACCGGGGGTGCCGCGGGGCGTGGTGGAACGGGCGGCGGCCAATTCACTCTGCTTCGGCGTTTACGCTGGCGAGGAGCAAATCGGCTATGCCCGTGTGATCACAGATTTCACCGTCATCGCTTATCTAGCCGATGTCTATATCCTGGAAGCATACCAGGGACGCGGGCTGGGAAAATGGCTGGTGCAGACAATGCTGGCGCACCCAGAGTTACACTTCGTGCGCAAATGGTTCCTCTTCACCCGCGACGCCCACGGACTCTATGAGCAATTCGGCTTCACCCGTGTCCCCAACGTGGAGAACCGCTCGCTGGAACGCCGAGCCGCCGAACCCTGGCCCGATCCACTACCCTTCGATCAGGCATGATCCGAAGCAAAACGAACAACACGAAATCGCAATCGACTTACCCGAAATCATCCGAGCGAACCTTCTGAGTTACGCATCACGCATTACGCATTACCCAACCGAGGTTTCCGGCCTACACAACGAGACGACCTATGAATCGAACGCGCTGGATCTTTGTATCGATTATCGCCGTTGCCCTGGTCATCGTTGCCGCCACGTTGATCTGGCGCAGCATGACCGGCACCGACGTGGACACTGCCCTCACCGTCGACCGCCCCGAAGAGGTGACGGTCCGCGTGATCACGGCGCTGCCCGTGGAACCGTGGGTGCGCGCCGCCGCCGAGGAATTCAACGCCGCCCAACGCACAGTGGACGGCTCCGTGGTGACGGTGGAGATCATCGCCATGGACGGCCTCACCGCCCTCGGCCGCTGGGATCGCAACGATTTCGGCGCGCTCCCAGCCGACGTCCGCCCCGAAGACCTGACCGAAGCCGAACAGGCAGCGCTAGATGACTTCCCCACGGCGTGGATTCCCGACAGCCGCTACCTGGTGGAACTGGCCAATGCTTCGTACAAAGAACGGCTGGGCCGCGACGTCTTCCTCACCGACGGCCAATACCGCGCCCGCCCCATCGCCATCAGCCTCTTCACCTGGGGCATCTACGCCAGCCGCGCCGAAGTGCTGGAAGGCGAGTTCGGCGACATCAACTGGTCGTCGATCCACGATGCGGCGACGGCGTCCGGTGGCTGGCCCCAATTGGGCGGCGACCCGGCGTGGGGTTACTTCAAGCTGGCCGTGCCTGATCCCAGCAAGAACGTGGGCGGGTTGGCGGCCATGATCGCGGCGGCGGGCGCTTACTACGACCGCACCGATATCAGCGTCGAGGACATCACCAATCCCGACTTTCAGGCCTGGCTGAGCCAGTTGATGAACGCCGTCACCAACATCAGCGGCGGCAGTTCGTACACGGCAGAAGACTTCGCCCTCTTCGGCTATAGCGTGGGCGATGGCGGCCAATTGCTGGAGAGCGATCTCTTGCAGAACATGCAGGGCATCCTCACCCGCTGGGAAGATCCGCTGCGCATCTACTATCCCGAATTCGTCACCTGGTTCGACTTCCCCTTCACCGTGTGGGTCGGACCGGAGACGAGCGCCCTGGAGAAGAACGCAGCGCTGGAATTCCAACGCTTCCTGCTCGACACGGCCCAGCAGGAGCAGGCCCTTGCATTCGGTCTGCGCCCGGCCAACGCCGATGTCGCTGTCAACGCCAGTGACGACAGCCTCTTCGTCAAGTGGGCGGATCAGGGCGTGCAGCCGGTTGTGCCGCGCACCACCGCCATGCGTTCGCCCAACCGCGACGTGTTGCTGGCCTTGCTGCGCTGGTACGATCTGAACGTCACCCAGTGAGGGACGGACCCAACAAGGGAACGACTATGAGTAAATCACGTTCACGCAACCGGCGTCCTCAGAACTGGCGAACCATTGTCATCGCCGTCGGCGTGCTGATCTTCGCCACCTGCTTTTGCAGCATCGTGGCGATCAGCGTCGGCGGGCAGGTGCTCGACTTCTTCCAGACCGACACGCCCGATATCTCCCAGGACGCAAGCTTCTCCTGGGATCCCGACAGCGCCCAATTGACAGTCGCCGTCGCCCCGGTGATGGCCCCGACGCTGGCCAACCGTGTAGAAGTATTCAACAGCCGCGGCCTTTCAGACGCCCGACGGGCAGACGATGAGCATCGTGCTCACGTCGCTCACGCCGGAAGAGATTGTGGAACAAAGTCTGGGCCAGCCTCGCTTCCAGGCCGTCGCCCCCGACAGTTCGATCTGGCTCAATCAGATCGATCAGCGGTGGGGGCAGATGCAGGAACCGAAGCTGGCGACATCTTCCCGCCGCGTAGGCGAAGAGTGCGTTTCGCCATCAGCCCCATCGTGCTGGCGGCGTGGGAGGAGACAGCCCGTGACCTGGGCTGGCCTGATCAGCCGGTGGGCTGGGGCGAGATTCAGCGCAAAGCCACCGAAGACGCCAACTTCAAGTGGAATCACCCCAGCACGCAGCACGCTGCCGGTCTGTTGGCGACGTTGGCCGAATTCTACGCCGGGGCGGATCTCACCCGCGGCCTCACCGAAGAGATCGCCACCCGCCAGGACGTGCTCGATTACGTCCGCGCTGTGGAGGCCACCGTGCGCTTCTACGGTGAAGGCGAAGAGGTGATCGTGCAACGTCTGGCCGAGGAAGGGCAATCATTCCTCGATGTCTTCGTAGCCCAGGAACAGACGGTGATCCAGTGGAACACCCAACGCCGCGGCGACCGGTTGGTGGCGATCTACCCGCCGAAGGCACGCTGTGGACCGATCACCCGCTGGCGCTACTCGAATTGGGCCGCACAGATCGTCTGCCCGTCACCGACAACCAGCGGCGCACGTTCAAAGCCTTCTCCGAGTTTCTGACCAGCGCCGAAAGCCAGCGCGCCTTCCTTGACGCCGGCTACCGTCCCGCCGATCTTGATATCGCGCTGGATGCCGAGGGCAGCCCGTTCGCCGACACCAACGCGGTAGACTGGCGACAGCCCGCCACCACGTTGCAGATCCCTTCGGCCAGTGTCGTCGAGGTGATCCAAAACGTGTGGTGGTATACTCAAGCGGCCCACCAACGTCTACCTGGTGGTGGACACCAGCGGCAGCATGGAAGGTGAAAAGCTGGCCCGCACCAAGACGGCGCTGCAATCTTTCATCAGCCAGATCCAGGGCGAGCGCGACCAGGTGGGCATCGTTGAATTCGGTTCCGGCGTCAAACGCTTCGAGCCGTTGCGCAGCGTCACCCAAAGCGGACGGGCTCGCATGAGCGAACTGGTGGACAGCATGGACGCTTACGGCAACACAGCCCTGATCGACGCCGTATGGCAGGCCAACGAGGATCTGCAACGTGTGGCCGACAACGAAGCCATCAACGCCATCGTCGTCATGACCGACGGCCAGGAGAACGACAGCAACTTCGACGTCAACGATCTGCGTTCCGCCTTGCGCAGCAACAACACGCCGGTGGTCGTCTTCACCATCGCCTTCGGCCGCGACGCCGAGGACGAGCTGATGCAAGAGATCGCCCGCGACGGCAACGGTCAGTTCCGTCGGGCGGATGAGACGGATATTGAGGAACTTTACCGGATTATTTCGACGTATTTTTAGGAAGAAGTGATAGGTGATTGGTGATTAGGATCTGTCCAACGATTGGTTCCAATATTGGGTACTTTCGCTGTAAAAGATCCCAATCACCAATCACAAATCACCTATCACTTCCCACCCATCACTTCCCACAGGGAATCCTATGACAACTTCCTCCACCCGCACCGAACTCCAGGAACGCGCCAAGAGCATGCTCCTGCAATACGCCGTCTTCCGCTGGGAGAATGCGGTGGTGATCGCGGGCCGCTGCTGTTGACGGTGCTCTACCCGCGGCCGGTGCCGCGCTGGCCGATCTGGGGTTGGGCGATTCTGGCGGTGATCGGCGTGGCTGTCATCGTCTACTCCAGCCTCACCGACCGAGACGCCAATGCCAAGATCCTGGTGGATCTGATGCAGGAGGAGTTCAACCCGCGCCAAATCCGCGATCAGAAGTTGCGCGACGAGGTCAATCGTGGGCTGGAGTACCAGCGGCGCATCGAGCAGGCCGTGCAAGGACAGCGCCCCGGCCTGATGCGCGACCGGCTGGAGAACACCGCCGGCCAGTTGAGCGACTGGGTGAGCAATGTCTTTCAACTGGCGCTGCGCCTTGATGCCTACTTGCAAGACAGTCTCCTGCGCCAGGAACGACAGAACGTGCCGCAGGAGATCGAGCAGATCGCTGCCCGTGTCAACGCCGAGCGCAACCCGGAAATACGCGCCCAGGTCGAAGAAGTCCTAGATGGCAAACGCAAACAGTTGGCGGCGCTGCAAGCGCTGGACGCCCGCATGAAGCAGGCGCAATTGCAGATGGATCAGAGCCTCACCGCCCTGGCTACCGTCTACAGCCAGGTGCGCCTCATCGACGCCCAAGATGTTGCCAGCGGCAAGGCCGAACGTCTCAGCGCCGACATCCAGGAACAGGTCAACCGGCTCAACGACCTGGTGGCCAGTATCAACGAGGTTTATAACTATCAGACGGAAGGAATGGGGTAGCTGGGGATCGGGGACTAGGGATTGGGGACTAGGGATCGGGGACTAGGGACTGGGATCCGGCTGAGCGAGTGATGCCAATTCCAGCAGCACCTACGCAAACCGATCCCCAGTCCCTAGTCGCCAGTCCCCAATCCCCAGTCCCCAACACGAGGAAACTCTATGCGCAAACGTCTCATTTTCATTCTTGCGATCTTCATACTTCTCCTCGCCGCATGTATCAATCAGGCCAGTGGACCAACGCGCGGGGATGTGGTTGTCTATGTGGCGGTGCCGTTGAGCGGTTTTCAGGCAAACGGTGGGCAGACGGTGCTGGGTGGTGTGCGGCTGGCCGCTGAGCAGATCAACCGCAGCGGCGGCCTGCAAGGTTACCGCGTGGTGGTGCGCCCACTCGACGATGAGTCGGACAGCGATGTGGCGGTGGCCAACGTGGCCGAGATCCGCAGCGCCATCAACAGCGGTGACCGCGTGATCGGCGTGATCGGTCACCTGAACAGTGGACAGACCGATGCCACGCTCGATCTCTACGCCGACCTGGATCTGGTGGTGATCACGCCCACGGCGTCGGAGCAGAGCTTGACCGAACGGGGGTACACACACTTCTTCCGCGTCAACGCCAACGATGCAGTGCAGGCGGCGGTGGATGCCCAGTTCATGGCCGAGCGCATGGACGCGTCTTCGGTGGCGGTGATCCACAACGACACCGACTACGGCAAGGGGCTGGCTGCGTCTTTGGTGCAGCGGTTGGGCGATCACGGGGCTGGTGAGGCGCTACGCATCGAAGTGGCCGAAGGCCAGAGCGACTACAGCGCCGTGGTGCAGCAGGTGACAGGCTCCAACGCCGACGCTATCTTCTATGCCGGCTACGAGATCGAAGCCCCCTACCTGCGCGCTGCGCTCATCGAAGCCGGGGTCAACTTGCCCATGTTGGCCAGTGACGGCGCTTTCCTCGCCGCCACCATCGACGAATCCAACGGGACAGCAGAAGGTATGTATGTGAGCGCGTTTGCGCCCAGCCCGCAAAATGTGGCCGACGCCCAGTGGATCGAAGCCTACCAGGCCGTGGAATATCGCGACCCCGATACCTATTCGGTCAACGGCTACGTGGCGATGCAGGTGCTTTCGGAGGGTATCCGCGAGGCGGATTCGCTAGAGATGGAACGCATCACCAATGCCCTGCGCGGCAACGCGATTTCCACGCTACTGGGCGATCTACGCTTCAACGGAAACGGCGATCTAACTGACCCAGGCATCTGGATCTATCAAATCCGCGATAGCGAGTTCCAACAAGTGGAGCAATAAACGCCACAACTCACAAGTTCTGCGAAGATCCGGCAAAGCGAGTCATCTCATTTCTGAGGTGACTCGCTTTTGTTTAGCGGGCGAAAACGACAAAGACGCAATCTGCATGTACGCGGCAATGATATGCCACCCCTCACAATATGGGACGATTACCCCACATAAACAGTGCTTACGACACCGTAAAATGACAGACAATAGACATGCCGCACATCCATAAATATGCCCAACGCGTACAAACACAACGCCGTTCCTATAATCGAAGTAAGGAATGACGTATTCTGCAAGTAGATCGCGGATGAGAAAGGACCTGGAGATGGAATACAAAAAGACACAGCAGCCCATTGGCCGGCAGCCAAGGATGAAGTGGGTTCTGCTATTGATCCTGGGACTGTCGATTGCCATCGGCTTTGGCTTAACCGATTCAAGCGATGCCACAGCGTATGGGTTGGCCAATCTCACAACGTCCTCGCCGATTTCTCCAGTGCCGACGCCCGCCGATGTGCTCTTGAAATCAGTCGATCCCGATCAGGGAGTCAATTCAGTCGTGGTATATGTGAATATCTACGGCGAAAACCTCCGTGAAGGAGGTCAACTCTACTTGCGCTACGCGTCGAATCAGGATCCCATCGCCGGAGAGACGGAGCGAGCGATGATCCCGATCTATTCCCGCGTGATCAACAGCACAAAAATCGTAGGACGCATTCCAGCGAAGGTAGACGGTTACCCGCTCAAGCCCGGCTACTACGACTTCGTGCTTGCCTACCAAGAGGCGAAAACCGTACTGGAAAAGGCTTACCGTGTCTTCGATCCAGAGGATGTGAACGATCTCTATGCCGAACCCTACCACCTCGATTCAGAACCGAATCAGTTGTGGGTGGGCGAAGAGACGCAGTTGACGCTGCGGGTTCAGCGTTTCGGCGGGCAGGGCGGCACCGGCCCCTTCGATGTGGACTTCTACCTCAACAGCATCGAACCGGAAAACCGCATCGGGCGCGCCACCGTGCCGGGGATCAGCCCCAACGATTCGGCGTCGAGTAGCATCGTCACGTGGACGCCGTCGACCTACGGCAAAGTGAAGATCATCGCCGTCATCGACGCCGAGTATGTGGTCGCCGAAACCGACGAAGACAACAACGTCGTGGTCATCTACCGCCGGGTTTCAGTGGCTCAGACACAGGACACGTATCCCCCTGTGGTGTCGAACCTTCAGGTCAATGGCGGTGTCAAGGAAGTCAGCCAACAGCAGGTCGAGCTTTCGGCCACCATCACAGACGATGTGGACCCCGAAAACCCCAATGCGGTGGTGTCCGGTCCTAACCGGATCTACTACGTGGAATTGCACTGGTACAGCGGCATCGGCGGTCACGGCTCGTGGATCCCCGTCAACTGGACGAGTTGGTTGACCTACGAAGACGCCCCCAAGTTCGAGCTGCACCCGACGCCCGGCCTGCGCTATCTGCAAGCCTGGGGCGCCGATGCCGCCGGCAATATCTCGAATCTTCCCGACGGTCGCCGACTCAACTACATCCCCGCAGAAGACGAAGTCGTTGCCGGTGAAATTCGGGTCTATCGCCAGGAAACCGCGGCAGGCAGTGCCTCAACGTACAGTTGACACCGACGCAGCAAGACATGGACGCCGATCTCTACGTGTGGGGACCGGACGGATCATTGCAGGGTTTCAGCATCAACGGCGCAGGATACAAAGACGAGGTGGTGATCCAACCCACAGATGCCGGCGCATATCAGATCGAGGTGGAAGGCTTCACCGATGCCCGCTACAATCTCACAATCGACGTGCAGAGTGAATGCAGCGCCGACGGCAGCGCCGTGGCCGACGCGCAGGACATCTCAGCCAAGACGCCGCATGATCCCCGCCATCCCAGTAGACAACGTCGCCGAAGGTAGAAGAAGCGCCGTTGCCTCAGGAAGACATGAGCTATACCCTGACGTTCGCGCCGATGGTCGGCTCTGGTACACCAGCGACTTTGCCCCAAATGCACGAAGATCTTTTCTTGCCCATGTTGTCGGTCCGCTAACACAAGGTGGCCGAAAAGAGTCAATAAATCCTGCGGAGTGAGCAAACAGAAAGGGGCGAGGAAGATATCTTCCTTGCCCCTTTCTGTGTGATGCGACAGCAACGATACCACAAACAAGCGCCGATTGAGCTTGTCGAAACCCCGCGGATCAGCGCGTCAATCCCCCTGTTCATTCCTCACACTGCCGATAGTGGATCTCGCTCAGCCCGCGCAGCCGTTCTGCCGCCTGCTCCGGCGTGATGTCGCGCTGCGGCGATGCCAGCATCTCGTAGCCCACCATGAACTTCTTCACCGTGGCCGAACGCAGTAGTGGCGGGTAGAAATGCGCGTGGACCTGCCAATGCGGATAGCGGCCACCATCTGTCGGCTGACCGTGCCAGCCCATGGAATACGGGAAGCTGGTCTCGAAAAGATTGTCGTAGCGGGTGAGCAGCCGCTTGAGGATCGACGACAGAGCGTTGCGTTCGTCGCCGGTGAGATCGGGCAGTTGCAGCACGGCACGTTTGGGCAAGAGCAATGTCTCGAATGGCCACACCGCCCAGTAGGGGACGACGACGGCCCATGCTTCGTTCTCGATCACCAGGCGGTCGCCGGCCTCCAACTCGGCCTGCAAATAGTCAAGCAGCAGCGGCGAGTTGTGATGCTCGAAATAGGCGCGCTGGCTGTGATCTTCTTTGGCCGGTTCGGTGGGGACACGACGATTGGCCCAAAGCTGCCCATGCGGATGGGGATTGGAACTGCCCATCATGGCCCCGCGGTTCTCAAAAAGCTGGACGTAGCCGATGTTGGGATCGCTGCCCAGTTCCTCGATCTGTTCCGCCCACACGTCCACCACACGGCGAATGTCGGGCAGGTCCATTTCGGCTAGCGTCAGATCGTGGCGCGGGCTGAAACAGATGACGCGGCTGGTTCCTGTCTCCGCTTCGGCCTGGAAGAAGGGTGGACGGCTGATGTCCATGCTCGGCGTGTCGGGTAGGATGGCGGCGAAGTCGTTGGTGAAGACGTAGGTGCTCTCGTACTGCGGATTGGCGACGCCGCCTGCCCGCTCGTTGCCCGGGCAGAGGTAGCATTTGGGATCATAGTGAGGTCGTTGCTCTGGTGGTGTCTTCTCCACCTGTCCTTGCCAGGGGCGTTTGGTGCGATGCGGCGAAACCAGCACCCAATCGCCGGTGAGCAGATTGCGCCGTCGGTGCGGGTGTTCGGTGGGCTCGAAAGGTGTTGTCACGGTTGGCTCCAGGGGTGTGTTGCAGGTAGCAATTAGCAGGTGGCGGGATGCAGGTACTTGCGCATCGCTTGTGTCGTCGGGCGTTGTCCGTCGTCATCCGCTCGCGGCCAGCGCGTCCTGCGCCAGCGCAATGGCGCCGAGGACGCCCGCCTGGTTGCCTAGCGCTGGCGGCACGATGTAGCCGGCAATGTCTTCGAGGATGGCGGGCCGCTGGATGTAGCCGTTAAGCAGACGTTGCACTTCTCGACGCACGGCAGGGAAGACGGCAGGCTGCGCCATGACGCCGCCGCCCAAAATGATCCGCTGCGGCGAGACGATAGTGATCACGTTGACCAGGCCAAGTGCCAGGTAGTGGGCCTCCAACAACCACGCCTCGTGATCGGGCAGTAGCGTTTCGCCGCGCGCTGCCCCAGCGCCTTCCAGCGCCGGGCCGGCAGCCAGCCCTTCCAGGCAGTCGCCGTGGTAAGGATCTCAGTTCCCTGGAAGGGATCGCTAGAGAAATCGTGCGGCACCACCATGTGTCCCATTTCCGGGATGGAGCAGGCCGTGGATCAGCCGCCCATTGACCATGCCACCGCCGCCCAAACCGGTGCCGATGGTCAGTAGATGAAGGTGTCCAGCCCTTGCTGGCGCCCCAACGGTTTCGCCCAACGCCGCGCCGTTGACATCGGTGTCGAAGCCCACAGGCGCACTGCCGCGCCAGCACGCCCACGATGTCGGTGTTGGCCCGCCCGGCTTGGGCGTGGTGGTGATGTAATAAAGGTCGGCGACGCCGGATCACGTCGATGGGGCCGAACGAAGCGACGCCGAAGGCGGCTCGATTTGATACTGGGTGCGCTGTTCATCGAAGAGAAAGCGGGAAGCGCGACCATGGTTTCTTCAGGTGTGGTGGTGGGGGAAAGCGCGTCTCCGCCAGAACATTGTCAGGGCCACTGCCCACAGTACACACAAATTTAGTGCCGCCGGCTTCAATGCCACCAGCGTCATGGTTCTTGTTCATGGTGATGAGTTTGAGATCGGAATTCAGTCTGTAACGCCTGTCACCTGCTGCGCCAGGCCGGTGAAGCCTGCCTGCGACCAGCCCGCCCGATCACCGATGCGCGCGTGCCAGCCGATCATAGAGCGCTCCGGGCTTCGCACCAGAGCGCCAATCGCCCAGATCCAGCGCAGCATATGCGGCAGGGATCGTGGTCTTCGCCGTGCGCTTGCCCAGGTTGCCGTCGCCGCTGGCGTAGGTGTCCACCACAACACGGTGGCTATACGCAATCAATTTCGCACCGAAATCCGCCGGCGACGTGAACGGCAGGCACGGACTCCACAGCCGCCTGCACCTGCACGCCGGCGTCCGCGTGGCGGAGTGTCACCGAGCAACGACCGACGGGCAGTTCGGCGTGAGGCGACGACGTACATTGTCATCGTCGGTTTCCACGGTGAAGCTGAGCCAGCAGCGTTCTGCGAAGGCTGCAGCCAAGGATGCGAAATCACGCTGCCCGCCAGCAGAACCGCGTCTGCACCACCAACGGCCCCGGCAGGTTCGCCGAGGCTTCCAGGCAGGCGCGTCAACCCCCAAACACGTTCCGCTCCCTGGTACGGATCCGTGGTGGAAGACATGAAGATCGCTGTCTGCGTCAGTTGTCCGCGGCGGGCGAGACGGGTCAACTCAGCGGCGAGCCTGTCCGCAATGCCGGTGCGTGGATAGACGTAGTCGCCCCAGGCGCGGCCATTGCGCTGGAAGTGATGGACGCTGAGTCCTTGCACGTAGCAATAGGCGCAGCCGAAACGGCAGCCGATGTAGGGCTGAAGGGTATGGGTGAAACCAGTCAGGAAGCCACCAGTGCGCGTCAACGCGCCGGCGGCGGGTTTTGGTTCCAGATGAAATTGCGGTGCAGATGACGTTTCGGGCATGGCCTGTAGATTCTCAGCGGGGCGACCGGTTACAGCCGTAGTATAGTATACCATCGCCCCATCCACGATGCACAGGATGCGACGCTGCATCTGCCCAGGAGATCCCGTCATCAATTCTTAGGCGATCCTCGCCACTTCCGGTATAATGATCGGTCGATGGCAAAGAAATTCCTGTTCTGCCCATATTGCGCCACCCCGCTGGTGGAAGCGTTTCGATTCGACCAGATCCGCCCTTGTTGCCCCTCGTGCGGATTTGTCCAGTTCCCTGATCCCAAGGTTGCCGTGATCGCGCTGGTCATTCATCGACCGCATCCTGTTGGTGCAGCGCAGCGGCGTCGATCCGGCAAAGGGGCGTTGGGCGTTGCCCGGCTACATGGACGCCGGCGAGATACCCCGCGTCGGCGATTACAACGTGAGATCAGCGAAGAAGTGGGGCTGGCCATCGATATGCGCGATCTGCTCAAAATCTACCCCATGAACAACGGCGAAGGCCGTCGCGTGGAGGCATTGTGTTGGCATCGCAGCATCGCCGACGGGCGACACCAACATCGACGGAGTCGGAGATGACGTTACCGCCGCCGGCTGGTTTGCGCGGACGCGCTGTAATGATCTGGCTTTCGAGTCCCACCACGACGCTGATTGAAGCCTGGCTGGCGAAGCAGTACACACCCGACAACAATTGATATCAGACGAAGTAACTTATTGTAACGTCGTTCTTCTGGAGAATAACTTATGTCCACTAGCGAGCAGGAAGCACGGCGGCGCGCCAAATCCACCGCCGGCAAAACATTCTTAATCACAGGCGGCGCCGGTTTCCTGGAGCATCAACATGGCGCGCTACCTGATGGAGCGCGGCCACAAAGTGGTTTCCCTCGATATTGCCGACTTCGACTACCCCGAACGCGATCAGGTGACGATCCACATCGGCGACATCCGCAACCGCGCCGACGTTGACAAGGCCATGCAGGGCGTGGACATCGTGATCCACACCGCCGCGGCGCTGCCCCTGTACAAACCCGAAGACATCTACTCCACCGACATCGACGGCATCCGCACACGGTGCTGCAAGCGGCCAAGGACGCGCGGCGTCAGGCCCACCTGATCACACATTTCATCCACCGCCGTCTACGGCATTCCCGATCACCACCCCCTGCTCGAAGACGATCGACTCGACGGCGTGGGGCCATACGGTGAGGCCAAGGTAAAGGCCGAGGCCATCTGCGCCGATTACCGCGCCGAGGGGATGTGCGTGCCGGTGATCCGCCCAAATCATTCATCGGGCCGGAACGGTTGGGCGTCTTCGCACTTCTTCTACGACTGGGCCAAAGACGGCAAAAGAACTTCCCCATGTTGGGCAGTGGCAAGAATCGCTACCAGTTGCTCGACGTGGAGGATCTGTGCGCCGCCATCTACCTCACCGCCACGCTGGATCAGGATCTCGTCAACGATGTTTTCAACATCGGGGCCGAGGTCACCACGATGAAGGAAGGCCACCAGGCTGTGCTCGATTACGCCGGTCTTGGCAAGCGCATCATCCCGCTGCCCGCCGGCCCGGCGTCTGGGCGTTAGCGTCCTCGAAGCGCTGCATTTATCGCCGCTATACAAGTGGGTCTACGAGACGAGCGGCCACCGGTCGTTCGTCTCTATTGACAAGGCCAAGCGGGTGTTGGGCTGGCAGCCGAAGCACGCCAACAAAGATGCCCTGGTGCGCAACTACGTCTGGTACATCGAACACCTGCAAGAGTTCGAGAACAAGAGCGGCGTGTCGCACCGCGTGCCGTGGAGCCAGGGGGTTTTGAAGCTGGCGAAGGTTGTGTTTTCGTGGCCGTAGGGGGTGGTGCGTAGGGCGTAGTGCGTGTACCGGTAGAGGATATGAACGAGTATTGGCTTGTTTACGGGTCAAGAAATTGAATGGCGCCCGAGGACAAATCCTCGGGCGCCATTTCTTTCTGGCCAACTGCACTCGGTTCCCGGCGGAGCGTTGACCGAAGCGATCATTCTCTCTACCGGTACACGCACTACGCCTCCCCATCCTTCTTCACCGGAATATCCTGCGCATCGTCGCCGGCCGGTTTGTCCTCTTCGGCGCGGTGCTGTTCCATGCGTTCGGCAAATTCTTGGAGTTCGGCGGCGATGGCGCCTAGCCCCTTGGTGAGGCCGTCGCGCACGTCTTCGGTGACCTTGCTGGTGCGCACTTTTTCTACCACGCGTTCGGCCTGTTCGCGCAATTCCTGGCCCTGTTCGCTGCGGTTGAAATCCACCAGCCGTTCCTCGACGGTGTCCACCAGGCTGCGTAGACCACGGTTGAGGTCTGTCTCGATCTGCTTGCGCTGGTCGCTGTTCCAGGCGGCGCGCACAGCTTGGGTGAACGCCTCGGCCAGCCGCGTGATCTCGGCGCCCAGTTCTTCGTTGGCTTTGCTGTCGGCAGTCGCCTGGGCGGAGGCAGCATCTGTCTTGGGGCTGCCCTCCATGTTTTCGAGGATCTCCTCTTCAGCCTGCTCAAGTCGTTTTTCGTCCATCGTCGTCTCCTTTGATGTCTATCTTCGGATTGTATTCACCAGGAAGCATTACGCACGACTGCACGAAAAGTTACACGCCAGTCAGTTCAACCCACACCCACAACCTACTCGGATCCAGACGCCGACAGGCATCAATGCGTGGGCAATTCGATAGCATCACCCACGATCTGCTCATCGATCACGATGGGCAGACGCACGCCGGTCGACGGCACGTACAGCCCTGTGCGGATCGTCACCTCGCCCTCACCGGCGTAGGGGACCTCGTGTGGATCGACGATGATCTCACCGGGTAGCCACGTCCCCGACGGCGCCGACACCGCCCGGTAGCCGGGCACGCCGTCGTCCTGCGCCAGGATCGTTCCATCCGCGGCGGTGAGATGGAAGAAGACCTGGTGCGGCGGCAGCAGTGTCTGCAAAATCTCCCAGTAGAGGATCACCGAAAGCACGCCGTCGGCGTCGGCCATGTCGTAGCCGATGAGGCGGGCGTGTGTCCCCACTTGCACTGGCGGCGTCAGCGAATGCTGCGGCGTGGGTACGTCCACGCGGATCTGGCGGCGACTCACCGGCAGGCTGCCCAACTGCACCGGCGCCGACCGTTGACCGCCGGTGGGATCGATCACCCCCGCCACGAGGACGTAGTCATCCGGGTTGAGTGCCGCCGGCAAGTAGAAGGCAACAGGGACGCGCACCAACGCATCTTCGGGCCATATGCTGGTTGGATAATCGTCCAGCGGCCAGCCTTCCCAACCAGCCACACCCTCGCCCTGTTGATTCAGCAGCCCGACGTAGAGTTGGTACGGCGGCAGATTCAGTGCCTGTTTGTGCAGGAAGAGGCTCAGATTTAGCTCAGTGCCGGCCACGGTGGGTACATCTGGATCGTATCCCGAAAAACCAAGAAAATCAATACCATCTCGATGCACAGGCGCGGCCAATCGCTGCCGAATCGGCAGGCGAAGCGCTGATTGCGCCGTCTCGGGTTCCAGCACTTGCACCACACCGATGGGCGCCAGATCACGCGGACCGTTCACCGTGTCCACAAGGAGCAGTTGCAGCGCGTCGGCGGGCCGCACGCCCACGGCGATCCGGTACTGACCGGGCGGCAGGCCGACCGGCGTCAACAAGCCCATGATCTGCGGCTGTCCTTGCGCCAGGGGATCACCTTCGTTTACCTGGATGTCGCGCCCGGCCCACACACGATCCGCGTCGTCGAGGAGCCGCAACGCGATCACCAACGGCAACGTTTCGGTGGCCATCGGCTCGAAGACCAACGAAACCGGCGTCACATCGTTGGCGCTGCGTACAGGGGACGTGTCCACGCCGCTCTGCCGCCCCAGGCGCACGGGGCCGAAGTTGATCTCGGTGGAAATCGCCGCCATCTGTGACACATCCACCCTGCGCCAGCCACTCAGTTGCGTGGTGGTGCTGTACCAGCGGCTCTCGAACTGAACTGACTGCGCTGACAGGTGCTCATCGACTTCTCGTTCCAAAAACGCCCCCAGCGCCAGGTGCGCCGGGAACCAGACCGCGCCATCGTCGAGCGCGTCGTCGAGGGCTTGCGCCACCGGCTCGCCCCACGATGGGCTGGGGCTGAGCACGGCGTTGGGACCGTCCGTCACGCTACGCCCCCAGACCGGCGCGTAGGCGCGCCAGTAGCCCATCTGCCAGGGGAAGACGGCGAAGACCGTATCCTCGGGGCGGCCTTGTTGCACGATCTGGTGGATCAGCGCGCGGTAATCGTTGTCCGCGTAGCGGGGGGTGGAGAGGAACGTGTAGATCCCCAACCCAGCGCACAAGACCACGACTGCTCCGGTCAACGTCTGCACTGCTCGCCGCCACAGCGACACGCCGACAAGGTCCCCCACAACAGCGGCAATCGCAAGCAGGAAATAGGGCAACACGAAAAAGAGCACCCGCTCGCCGCCTTCGGGGAAGAAGGGCAGGCGCAGGTTGAGCAGAAAGCCCACGGTGAAGGCCAGCAGCAGGATCGACGAAAGGAAGGCGAAGGGCGAAAGGTGCGGGGCAGATGGCGTCGTCTTCCTGCGACGGCGCACAGCAAAGGACGCAGCGATCAGCAGCAGCAACGCGCCGGCGACCACAGCACCGAATTGCAGACGCGCCAGATCGACGGAGACCGGCGTGACGTGTCCTGTGAGAAAGGCGGAAAGATGACGCCACAGGTAGATCGGCAGCGACAGCGGATCATCGGCGTCGGCCACAACTTTGCCTGGGATGTAGTTGAGCAGCGCCGGTGTGGCATAGACCAGCCAGGGCAGATAGAGCACGGCAACAGCGACACCCGTCCACAAAAGACGGCGAAGCTGCCCCCCATCGCGGCGGACCGACCAGACGCCCCACAGGAAATGCGCCGCCGGCAAGAGGACGGCGTAGTATTCGGTGTAGAGCAGCGCAGTGATTGTCAGCGCGTAGAGGACGCGGCTGCGCGTCCATGTGCGCCGGGTGGCTGATTCCGCGGGAGAATCGGCGGGGGATTGTGCCATCATGCGCCAGAAGAAGCCGGTGCTGAGCAACCCAAGCAGCAGTTCCAGCCCGTACATGCGCACTTCCTGGCTGTAGAAGATGTGCATGGGGCTGATCGCCAGCAACAGCGTCGCCCACACCGCCAGACCCGGCCGCCGCGGAAAAAGGACACGCGCCGTCCACCAGAAAGCGGGCAGCGCCAGCACACCGATCAAGATGGAAAACGTGCGTAGGGTAAGCGGTGTGGCGTTGCCCCACGCCAGAAGCCAGCCGTGGAGCAACGCGTAGTAGAGCGGCGGGTGGATGTCTTCGGCGGTGAGGCGCAGCATCGCCAGCAGCGGCTCGGTGGCGAAGTAGACACTGTAGCCTTCATCCCACCAGAGCGGCTGCCAGTCGAGACGCAGCGCACGCAACGCGACACCCAGCGCCACGATCACGAAGAACAGATAAAGCGCAATACGAGGCGTTCGTGTCCGGCGCACCATGAGTTTATCTAGGGCTGTATCCAGCGAGGCAAGAACGTACGGGTTGTCCCCTGTACGGTATATTCCCACGCTTCTGAGACTTGATTGCCGCCCGAATCGATCACGTAGGTCTTGTAGTTGCCTGGCGGCGCGCCCATGACTTCGACTTTGGCGTTGTAGATGAACTCGCTTTCGAGCATTGGATCACCGCGCAGGATCACGCCCTCAAAGACCTGCTCACTGCGGCCATGCGGCCCTTCAACCACCATGCGGAAGCCGCCAAGCGCGGCGTTTGGCGCGTAGCAGTCTTGTTTACACAGTGCGCCGAAGAACGAGGCAACGGCATTGCTGTTTTCGCGCGGTTGCGTCGCCCCACCTTTGACGATGGTAAATGTGGGCGCCGGTGGCTGCGTCGGCTGCGCAGGGACAGGCGTAGCAGTGGGCGCCGCCGGCTGCGGAACTGGTGTAGGCGGGGCCGGGGGCGGCGTGGGGATGTTGGCGGCAACGGCTACGGCGTCCACGGGGCCGGATGTGTCTACCAAGAAGGACGCGATCCACACGCTCTGCCCATTGATACAGCAGATCTGCCACCAATCGCCAGCGGCGTTTTTGCCCTGAATCACGAATTCGTCACCGCGTTCGGCTGTGCCGGCCAGGCCGTACTCGGTGCCGGGTCCACTGCGCACATTGACGGCCGGACTGTTGATCACAGCTTTGGCCTCCTGCGGCGCAGGCGTATCCGTGGGGATCACCGGTGTATCTGTGGGCGCTTCGGCAGGCGGGTCGGTTGGCGCTGCCACCACAACCGGCGTATCTGTGGGCGCTGCCGGCTGAGCAACGGCTACGGTGGGCTGTTCAGCAGGCTGAGCAGCCGCGGGAACAGGCGTCGGCGTAAACGTCGGACGCGGTGTTCGTGTGGGGACCGCGGCCGGTTCGGCTTCTGGCCCGCAAGCAGCCAAGAACAAAGCGCCGGCAAGAAGTAGCACAAACAAAAGCGTTCGACGCATCACGATGATCGATCTCCTCTGGAGTAGATAGAGTCAGAAAAGTAGTCTAGCGGACACGCTGCCAGGCGATGTAGACTTCGCGATTGGTATTGAACGGCGCGGTGACAAAACTGACTTTGTCGGAAAGCTGATTGCCCGCGCCGTCTTTCACCCAGACGGTCCACGTCCCTTCACCAAGGAGTTGCACAGCGGTAGGCGTGGACACAGCCCCAGGCGCCGCCGGCTGGTTGGTGGTGTTGGGATGGTACTCATACTTCAAGTTGTATTGGAGCCGATTGCCTGCCCCGGGCGGTGCGCTGTAATCCCAGGCATCTTTGCTGGGGATGTCTTCGTATCGGTTGGGGCGATCAAAACCTTGGAACTCAACTTCCAGGAAGTAGCCTTCCGCCGGCACTTCGTTGTTGTCGTACGGCCCCACAAACAGTTTAACGTAGATCACCAGATATTCGTTGTTGGTCGACGTAAACTGCGGCCCACGCGCACGTTCAAACGGATACAGGATCGGCGTGGCCGTGGCCGTAGCCGTGGCGGTGGACGTGGCGGTTGGCGTGGGCGCAGGGCTAGGATTCACCGGCGGCAGTTGGGTGATGTCATTGAAGACAAGCACATGCTGCCTTGCCACCCAGGCATCTGCGCCGTTGATACAGCAGATCTGCAACCAATCGGCTTCGGAGAAGATACCCACCGCCGCTACAGGAATGCCCGGCCCCAACTGCGCCACCAACGGGAAATTCACACCCGGCCCAGAGCGCAACGTCACCAGGCCGCTTTCCACCTGCACATAGGCGGTGGGCGTTGGTGTGGGCGTACCCGTGAACGTGGGTGTCGGCGTCGGCGTCTCCGTAGGCGGGATCGGCGTCGGCGGCGGCACCGTCGGCGTCTCCGTGGGCGGGATCGGCGTCGGCAGAATGATCTGCGCCTCCATCCCCGGCGGCACGATGATCACGCCCGGTGTCTGCTGTTGCGGCGGCGTAATGATCACCTGCGGCCGCAGATCTGCCGGCGTCGGCGTAAACGTTGGCACAGGGGTGCGGGTCGGCACCGGGGTGGCGCGCTGTGCCACCACCTGTTGCCCTTCGCCCGCAGCAGTGGACGCTTGCGACGTGCGTTCCGGCGTGCGATTGTCACACCCAGCAAAGACGAAGAGCAATACGAACAAAAAGATCAACAGCCCCAAACGTTGCTGACGTCGGTGACTGGGTTGACTTGGGTGACTTGTTCGGTTCAATAACCAACGATGGGCAGAAATGAGTGGTTCCACAGGCTCTTCACGACGAGAAAACCAGCAATGACAAGATACTGGAGTATACCACGAAATCAGGAACGTCCCCCAAACCTACCAAGACGCAAGCCCCACGATCAAACTTCGTTGTCGATACGGCGCATTGAAATTTGGCAAATCCTGCGCTTGCGCGTACAATGGTAACGTTGTGTACCGGATGCGAACTGGAAGGAAGAACGCTCTATGGCGCGTATGAAGGTTTTGTTGAAAGAAGATGTCATCAATCTGGGATTGGCCGGCGAGGTGCATGCCGTCGCCGGTGGGTTTGCCCGCAACTACTTGATCCCGCGTGGTGAAGCCATCCCGGCCACACCGGGGGCTTTGAAGCAGGCCGATGCCATTCGTGCAGCGGCCACACGCAAGCGAGCCAAGGAACGGGCCAACGCCGAAGCACAGGCGACCGTCATCAGCCAGCAGCGCCTTCTGTTCCAGGTGCGGGCGGGCGAGAACAACCGCCTGTATGGCTCAGTCACCAGCGCAGATCTGGCCGAAAAGCTGGAAGCGCTGGTCGGTTTCGAGGTGGATCGCCGCCGTGTGTTGCTCGACGCAGCGATCCGCGAGCTGGGTGTTTTCCCGATCACGATTCGCCTGATGCAGGACGTCGACGCTACCTTCCAGGTAGCCGTTGTCCGCGATGGCGAGGCTTGGGAAGATGCCGAGAAGCGGCAGAACGCTGCCGAGGCCAAGGCCGCCGCCGACAAGATGGCGCAGGAAAGCGCCGACGCCGACGCCGAAGCCGAAGAAGCGGCTGAAGAAGCGGCCTGAGCCGGCTCACCAGCCCAAAACGAAGAGACCGTGTCCATGCCGGGCATGGTCTTTTTGTATTGGTGATTGGTGACTGGGCGGAGCGTGAAGCAAATCACCGCGCGATTTGGAACGTAGTGTCGGCAAGGTTCTCGAATTCGCCGTCCACCGCTCGGTAGAGGACGATCTGCACGCCGTCGAACGGTATGTCGCGGGCAGGCGGTAGGCGTCCGCCACAAGGACGCCGGGGACGATCTGGCCGAACGGGCGCAAGCCCTGCACTGGGCCGGCGCTGTCGCTGGATCGGCGCCGTCGGCATCGTGGATCAGCGCGGACTGCCGCAGCGGACGCACGCTGATCGACCAATCGGCGGGCGATGCGCCGTCCTCGACGCGCCAGAACAGCGTCAGATCCGTGGTGGGCGGCGCGCTTTCGAGGACAGGCGCCCTCGGGGCCGGGAGCTATGCTGAAGCCCGCCAGCACGATGCCGTCGCCCAGTGGATGTTCCAGGCTGAACGCGGACGGGCCATCCGATTGCACAGGCCTCGCTGCGCAGCATCACCCAATCCGGCGTCTGCGCGTGGAGCATCACCGGCGCGGACCGCATCAGTTCGGATCGGAGCAGCGCCGCCGCCGCCCACGGCACGAATACAGGCGCGCCGTCGGCCAGCAGCGCGCCGGCCTGGGGGCTGCTCACCACGCGCAGATCAGGGCGGATCCCCCAAATGTCGATCAGGTAGTGCAGCCCCAGCGCGTCGTCGGTTTCGGCGAAGAGCGCCGTGTCCGCGGGCAATGGCTGATCCAGCAGCAAGGCCGGGCGAACCAGCGCCGTGTCTTCGGGGCGGTTGCGGCTGTCCGCCGCGGGCAAGGACGCGTCCACGCGCCAGGCCACGGCCACCACCAACAGGATCAATGGCGTCGCCGCCAACACCGGACGCACACGCGCCGTCCATTCTTCGATCCACAGCCCCACAGGCAACAGCCCCAACAGAATCAGCGGATAGGCGGGCAGGATCACCTGGAACCAGTTGCCGAAGCGATCCACCCAGACCAGGATCAGGTAGAGCGTCAACGCGCCGTAGAGCAGAAAGACGAACCGACCGTCGACGGCCTTGTCCGCGTTGTGGCGAGACGCCCACCGCGGCAAGAAGGCGATTCCAATCAGCCCCAACACGAGGACAGGCACGCTCAACGCCTGCCAGATCAGCTCGGGGAAGCCATTGCCGAAGAAGGGCGCGCCCGGTTGCAGGCCCCAGCTTAGCTCGTCCTGTCCTTGTGCGGTGAGGACGAACTGCCAGAACCACTCGTTGCCCGTGGTCCACGCGCCCGCGCCCCACCACTCGGGGTGCGCCGTCCCCCGCACGTAGACGTAGATGTAGCCCAGCAAGGGCAGCGCCGCCGCCGTCACCGCGCCGAGGATCATGCGCGGGCGGCGCAACAAAGACGGCTCCGCCCACAGGATCGCGATCACCAGCGGCGGCACGATCATCGCCACCGTCACCATGTGCGCCAGCGAAATCCCGCTCAGGAAGGCCAGCAGCAGCAAGAGTCGGTCCGCGCGTGGCTGATCGTGCGGCAATTCCTGGCGCCGACGCAGATAAAAGTAGACAATCGCCAACGTCTGCGCTACCGCGCTGCTGTACTGCTCCGTGGTCGTGGCGTAGTACCAGAAGAAGTACGTCACCCCGAAAAATGCGCTGATCCCCCATGCCAGCGGCCAATGCCCGTCGGGTTGTCGCTTAGATCGACTCAGCCGCAACAGGATCACATACAGAAGCCACAACGCCGCCAGCGCCCACAGCGTGCTGTAACTGCTCAAAATCGGTATTGGATTTGGCGTAGGATTTCCCAGCCACCCCGTCACCGTGCGCCAGGCGTGAAACCACAGCCAGCCCCCCATCGTGTAGAGCGGATAGCCGGGTGCATTGCTGGGCCGCGCCTGCACCTGCGCATACTGATGCGTAATCAGATCCCCACCCTGCAACTCCCGCGGCAGCAGACCGGTGTCCAGCGTGGCGAAGTACAGGATTGCAGTCGTGATCAACAGGACGATGCCGGCGAGTGTCGGCAGGGAGATTGGGCGATTATGCGATTGGGCGATTGGGTGATTGGGTGGTGCGGTCAAGGGAAACTCGGTGAATTGCGAATTGCGAATTGCAACCTCTGCCTTTTCCGCGCAGTCTAGCACGCCCTGATCCGCCATGTCAAAGCAGTCGCCCCAGAAATGATCAAAAAAGCAAACCGCCCTGCAGGCGGTTTGCTCGATTCTGAATGTAAGTTTACTCCTACGAATGGTCAGGAGCGCAGAGAGCGAATATATTAGTCGGCTACCTGTTCGCACGGCCAAGCACGGTGATCGAAGACAAGATCCGATACAGCCTCCCATCTTCCTGCTACGCTCAGCACATCACCTTCAAACACCGACATACCTGAGACGACCAGGTGTCCCACATTATTTACTTCTTCCAGGCCGCCGTTAGGCTTCAAAATAGCAGATCGAATACCGTCCATCGTTGTTGTATTGGCTACGTAGTCAAACTCCGCCTTAAACCGCAGAAACACATCGACACTGTTTCGTGTGACAGAATTGGTCAAAGTCACCTGCTCGCGGTAGATCAATCGCGAAAAGATGACAGAACCATCTTCATTCAACCATCTTTGTATTTCTACATCTTGAATGCCGTTGGCCTCAACGTGGTATCCGTCACAGTATGCTGGAATTCCAGAATATGGCTCATCGCGAATGTGTAGGTGGACGTCTGGCGGTCCTGTATGCGTAGGTTCCTGAGCGTAGGCAGGCGTAATGCCAGACAGAACGAAGAGCAAAACTACAAACATCTGAATCGAGACGCGGTTCTTCATCTTTGTCACCTTTCGTCGTTGAAAGAGATAGACAACTGACTAACCGACAAACCCATTATATCATGCTTGACAGCATTTGGGACGTCACAAAATAGGCAGATTTGTTTCACGCTGAGGGTAAGGGATCCTTCTAGGAAGCAACATCTGTTTCCTGCAAGGTTGGTCCCAACTCGAAGAAACTCGCTCATCCGCCCGATCCGCGTTCTATCGCGGTTTGTCCCAATCCCCGGATCGTTTGCCATCCGGCGCGGCGCTGGCCTATAATGCAGCGACCGTACCCCTGCGATTCGCACAACACAGGAGATCACAGGCTTCAATGGACTCTGAAATTCGCAACCGTTCCACTTTGTCCACGCCCGAGGGGACCGAACTCCCCAAGCGCCCGCTCATCGGCGTCCCCACCGGGCGCGAACGCTCGCAGCGCTTCTTCGGCCTGCCCATGTACATCATGAACCAAACCTACGTGCGCGAGTTGGAAAAACGCGGCGCGCTGCCCGTCCTGATCCCGCTGAACATGAGCGAAGCCACCCTGGGCGGCATCTTGTCGACGCTAGACGGTCTCTTCCTCCCCGGCGGCGAGGACATGGACCCGGCCAACTACGGCGAAGAACGTCACCCACAACTCGGCCCCGTGGACAAAGAACGCGACCGCACCGAACTCTACCTCACCCGCCACGCCGTCGCCGCAGGCATGCCCGTCTTCGGCGTCTGTCGCGGCGTGCAGGTGATCAACGTCGCCTGCGGTGGCGCGCTCTACCAAGACATCCACAGCCAGCGCCCCGACCTCGACAAGCACGACTACTACCCGCCCAAGTTCGAGCGCTTCCAGATCACCCAGGACATCGCCATCGAACCCGACAGCCGGCTGGCACAGGCGTTGGGCCACACCCACCCCGTCAACTCCATGCACCACCAGGGCGTCAAACGGCTGGGCGAATGCCTGCGCGTCGTCGCCACCGCGCCCGACGGCCTGCCCGAAGCACTGGAATGCCCGGCGCTGCCCTACATCCTCGGCGTGCAGTGGCACCCCGAAGAGTTGGCCAAAACCGATCAACACAGCGCCGATCTCTTCAGCCGCTTCGTCAGCGCCGCCGCCGGCAACTGGCGCAGCGAAGTCCCCGCAGGCTGGCGCGAACGCTTCTGGGCCGGCCTCGCCGACGTCGCCACCCTCGCGCCCAGCGCCGACAACCACATCGGCAGCAGCACAGACAAGGCGACAGTGGCGCAGCTGTAAAGGAATGAATGAAGATTGGGCGGGCGGTGTTTGATCCCTATTGGCCGCCTTCGTGTGCATCGAGTGCGCCGGAAAGGACCATGCTATGCTGTTCTCCCCCAAACAGCGGACATCTATCGCCGTCGCCATCGTCGTCGCTGGGCTGTTCCTGATTGCGCAGCTAGGACGTGGTCTGCTCGCCCAAGAAGAGACCTTCGGCCCTCAGCTTTTTTTGGTAGAAGGGACGGATCTCGCCGCGGTGGACGGGTTGACGCGTCACAGCGAGTTGGCCGGTCCAGTATCCAGGGTCATCGCATCGGGCAGCGCCGAACAATCTACCGCGTGGACAGCTTCAGGCGCGCGCGTCATCCAACTCGACGCCGACACCACCGGTAAAGCATACTACCTCGTCGAAGCACAAACCCAGCCCCAGCTTGCCCGCCAACTCGCGGCCGCGCATGGACAGATCCTGTTCGACGCCGGCAGCGAACTCGTCATCGGCCTCCCGCCGAAGACGAACTCAGCCTGCTTGAAACCGTCCCAGCGCGGGGATCGCCGTCACTCGCATCGGCGCGCAGCGCGCCCCGGCAGGCGCTGAGATCACATTGCCGGCGCAGCGTAGCCAGCCCAAACCAGCCCGTTGATCCAAGGGCTGCTCGCCCAGATCACACCCGCCGCCCTCGAAACCAAAATCCGTGAACTCAGCGGCGAAGATCCCGTCACCCTGCCCGGTGGCGCCACCAACCTCGTCACCCGCTACACCTTCTCCTCGCGCATCGACGACGCCGAAGAATACCTGTTTGAGTACCTCAGCGCGCTGGGGCTGAACCCATCCTACGCCGCTTGGACGTACGGCGCCTACAGCGGCAGAAACGTCATCGCCGACATTCCCGGCAGCGAAAACCCCGAGCGCATTTGGGTCATCGGCGGCCACTTCGACACCAACTCCGAGAATCCCTACGTCTCCGCGCCCGGCGCCGACGACAACGGCAGCGGCTCCGCCTCCACCATGCTCATCGCCGACATCCTGCGCAACTACAGCTTCCGCGACACCGTCCGCTTCGTCTTCTTCTCTGGCGAAGAACAGGGGCAATGGGGCAGCTTGGTCTACGCCACCAGCCTGCGCCAGGCCGGCGTCGACGTGCAGGGCTACATCAACCTCGACATGATCGGCTGGGACGGCAACAATGACCGCGTCGTCGAACTGCACACCGGCTCCGAGACCACCAACCCGCGCTCCAACCAGCTTGCTCTGGACTTCATCGACGCCGCCAATCGCTACGGGCAGGGGCTAACCTTCGAGCGCAAGACCACCAGCGCCAGCCGCTTCTCCGATCACCGCAGCTTTTGGGACAACAACTACGCCGCCTTCCTGGTGATCGAGAACTTCTTCACCGACGCCATCCCGTCGGATCGCAACCCCTACTACCACAGCACCAATGACCGCATCGGCAGCGTCGATCTCGACTACGTCACCCGAATCGCGCGCACCGCGCTGGCCTCCATCGCCGAACAGGCCGGCATCGTCGATCCCAACGTCACGCCCACGCCCACCGGCACACCCACCAACACCGGCACACCCACCGCCAGCCCCACGCCATCGGCTACACGAACCCCAACCGCCACCCCTACCGACCTGCCCGGCGGCTGTCTCGATCTGGTGCAGAACGGTGGCTTCGAGGACACGTCAACGCCGGTGTGGACCTTTGCGGGCGCTTACGCAGCCGCCATCATCGACGAACCGGTACAGACAGGCAGCCACGCCGCCCGCGCAGGCGTCCCCGACACCGTCACCAACCGGCTTGCCTACTCCACCCTCTACCAACAGGTGACCATCCCATCCTGGCCCAGCTCAGTGCTGCTCACCTACTGGGAACAGCCCAACGGCAGTGGAGACGGCATCGACGCCCGCGAAGTGCGCCTGCTCAACCCCGTCACCCTGGCCACCATCGCCACCATCAACCGCGAAACCACCGCGGGCGACGGTCAATGGCGGCAGCGCACGTTCGATCTCACAACCTACAGCGGACGCACGCTGCTGCTCTACTTCAACGTCTACAACAACGGCAGTGGCGGCAGACTGTGGAGTTACCTCGACGACATCGCCCTGCTCGCCTGCACCGACGACGTTACCCCCACAGCTACGCCAACCCCAACCACAACAGCGTCGCCCATCGCCACCGAAACCGCCACGGCCACGGCGTCGCCCACCGCCACAAGCACGGCCCAAGAGATCGAAGGCTACCTGCCCTACATCCTCAACCAATCCGCGCCCACTGCCACCGCCACGCCCACCGCTACGGAGACGCCTACGGCAACCGAAACACCGACCATCACCGCCACGCCTACATCAACCACCACGATCACCCCAACAGTCTCCAGCGAAACGCCAACCGCCACACCCCCCCCCACCGAAACGCCAACAGAGACGCCTGACGCTACGCCAAAAAGCACATCAACCGTCACCGCCACACCTACGGCCACCGAAACCGCATCGCCCACCACAACCACAACACCTCCCCCATAGCATTGCACACACAGGTAGATGAGCGATATTCCACCAGGCAGCTCTAGCAGTACACGCACCACGCACTACGCACCACATCTCCGCACCACATCTCCGCACGTTTGTTCCACACCGCCCCCCCTGTTGGTTATGTGAATTTCCCAAATTCGGGTATAATTGACATCTGTGATTCGGCGGCGGAACCCGTCGAATTTCCTTGTTACCCAATCGCTTAGCGAGGGAAATGTAATTCGTAATGCGTAACCCAGAATGCCTGTCGAGACTGTTACGAATTACGCATTACAGCAGACGGAGCAACATTGCTGTACGCTCCCTCCCCCGCTTCGCAAGGAGAGAATGAATGGCAGACGAACTGACAACCAACGGCGCAACGCCGACCCCCGAAAACAACGGCGCAGGTGACGGAAACGGCAACGGCGTCGTGAGCACCAATGGCTTCTTTGCCAGCCACGTAGAACCCGTCTCCATTGAACACGAAATGCGGACGGCCTACCTCGACTACGCCATGAGCGTGATCGTGGCCCGCGCCCTGCCCGACGCACGAGACGGCCTCAAGCCGGTGCATCGTCGCATCCTCTACGCCATGCACGACATGGGCCTGCGCCCCAATACATCCTACAAAAAGCGCCCGTATCGTCGGTGAAGTGCTGGGTAAGTACCATCCCCACGGCGATTCCGCCGTCTACGACGCCATGGCGCGCATGGCCCAGGATTTCAGCCTGCGCTACCCGTTGGTAGACGGTCAGGGCAACTTCGGTTCCATCGACGGTGACAGCCCCGCCGCCATGCGTTACACCGAAGCGCGCATGGCCCGCCTGGCCGAAATGCTGTTGCAAGACATCGACATGGACACCGTCGATTGGACCCCCAACTTCGACGACAGCCTCGAAGAACCGTCGGTGCTGCCAGCCAAACTGCCCAACATGCTCATCAACGGCTCCAGCGGCATCGCCGTGGGCATGGCCACCAACATCCCGCCCCACAACCTCAGCGAAGTCTGCGACGCCATCGTCTACGTCATCGACCGCTGGGACGAGCGCGACGAGATCAGCCTGGAAGAGCTGATGGTCTTCGTGAAAGGGCCGGACTTCCCCACCGGCGGTGAGATCCTGGGCAACGAGGGCATCAAACAAGCCTTCGCCACCGGTCGCGGACGTGTCCTGGTGCGCGCCCGCACCAACATCGAAGAGATGAACAACGGGCGCTTCCGCATCGTCGTCACCGAAATCCCCTACCAGGTGAACAAGACCACGTTGATCGAGCGCATCGCCGAACTGGCGCGCACCGGTCGGCTGGACATGATCAGCGATCTGCGCGACGAGAGCGACCGCACCGGCATGCGCATCGTCATCGAATTGAAGCGCGGCGCATCACCCAAAAAAGAACAGAATCGCCTTTTCAAATACACACCACTGCAGAGCACCTTCGGCGTCAACGCCCTGGCTCTGGTCGACGATGAACCCGTCACCCTGGGGCTGCGCCGCGCGCTGCTCGTACACATCAACCACCGCTTCGAGGTCATCACCCGTCGCACCGAGTACGAGCTGGGCAAGCAGCGCGAGCGGGCGCACATCTTGGAAGGCTTGCGCATTGCCCTCCAGTTCCTCGACGAGGTGATCGAGACGATCCGCAACGCCGACAGCGCCGAAGACGCCCGCGGCAAGCTCATGGAACGCTTCGGCCTCAGCGAAGTGCAGGCCCAGGCCATCCTCGACCTGCAATTGCGCCGCCTGGCCGCCCTCGAACGCCAGAAAATCGAAGACGAATACAACGACGTCATGGCGCGCATCGCTTACCTCGAAGATCTGCTGGCCCACCCCGAAAAGATCCGCGGCCTGATCCGCGAAGACGTGCGCGAACTCAAAGAAAAGTACGGCGACGAGCGACGCACCACCATCGTCCCCCACGCCTCCGGCGACTTCAGCGAAGAAGACCTGATCCCGCAAGAGAACGTGCTGATCAGCTTCAGCGCCGGCGCCTACATCAAACGAATGCAGGCCGACGTCTTCCGCGCGCAGGGGCGCGGTGGGCGTGGCGTCAAGGCTATGACCACCCGAGGCGAAGACGAAGTCATCGATCTGCGCTTCGCCCGCACACTCGATCACATCCTTTTCTTCACCAACACCGGGCGCGTCTACGGCAGCCGTGTCTACGAACTGCCCGAAGGCAGCCGCACGTCCAAGGGCGTCCACATTGCCAACGTGCTGAGTATGCAGCCCAACGAATCGGTGACCGCCATGCTCACGGTGGAAACCTTTGACGACGCCGAATACATCACCCTGCTCACCCGCAAAGGGCGCATCAAGCGTGTCGAAGCCAGCGCCTTTGCCGCCGTGCGCCCCAGCGGCCTCATCGCAATGGGCCTCGACAGCGACGACGCCCTGGAATGGGCGCGCCTCACCAACGGCGATCAGGAATTCCTCATCATCACCAGCAACGGCAAGGCCGTGCGCTTCCATGAAGACAATGTGCGCGCCATGGGCCGCAGCGCCGCCGGCGTCTGGGCCATTCGCCTCCTCGGCAACGATGAGGTGACCAGCCTGGATCTGGTGGAAGAAGGCAGCGATCTCTTCGTGCTCCACGCCAACGGTTGGGGCAAGCGTGTCCCCATGGACGAGTACCCCGGCAAAGGACGCTACACCCAGGGCGTGTGGACCACCGATCATCGCCGTCTGGACGAGACCGGCCCCATCGTGGCGGCGCGTGTCGTTCACGAGAACGATCATGTCACCGTGATCACCAGCAAAGGCATCATGCTGCGTACCCAAGTCAAGCAGATCAGCGAGATGGGCCGTAGCACCCGCGGCGTGCGCATCGTCAACCTCGACGACGACGACAGCGTCGCCGCCCTGGCCGTTATCGGCCACAAGGATCTCGAACCACGCAGCGAAGAAACCGAAAACGGCGCACCCGTCCCCACCGACGGCGCCGAACTGGTGGCCGAATTGGCCGCATCTGCGGTGGCAGAAGCGGTTGCCGAAACCGTAGCGGAAGGTGACGAGAGCGACGAAACATGACCACGATCAAAAGCCTCTTGCGGCAGGGACCAGGGCCACGCCTGGCCTTCCTGCCGGATCCAGACCCGGAAGAGATCGCAGCAACGTTGGTCGCCTTCGCCAACAGCGAGGGTGGGACCATCGTGTTGGGCGCGCACGCCAACGGCGCCGCCGGCGAAATTCTGCTGGATGAAGAGGCCGAAGGTGCGCTGCGCGAGGCGCTTTCTATCTGCCGACCACCCGTCGCCACCCAGTGGAGCCAAGAACAGACGCCCGCCGGCGCCGTGGTGTTGATCACTGTCGAACGTAGCAGCGATCTGCACACCCTGGCCGACGGGCGCACGCTGGTGCGATCCGGCAGCGAGAACCGCCCGCTCAGCGGCACCGAATTGCAGATCCTCACCGCCAACAAAACCATCGGCGACTTCGAGACGGAACCGGTGAGCGGCGCCAGGCGCGAAGATCTGGACGAGCAGGTAATCGACGAATATCTGGAAAAACGCCGTGAACGCAGCCCGCGCGGCACCTCGTTGGCCAAGAACACGCTGCTGGAGCAGATCGGCGCCATCAACGCCGAGGGCGAGCCAACCGTCAGCGGGATGCTGCTATTTGGGAAAGAGCCGCAGCTCTTCCTGCCCCAAAGCCGCGTCGTCTTCGTGAAGTTTGCCGACACGCAACCTCGCGGGCCAGAAGGCGCCTTCGGCTACGGGCGGCGCGAGGAGATCGTGGGGCCGCTGGCCAAGGTGATCGAACGCGCCTGGCGCGTCACCTGGGAAGAGATGGACAAACAGGCCATCGTCAAGGGTCTTCAACGCGAAGAACAGCTGGAATATCCCCAGTTCGCCGTGCGCGAAGCGCTGGTCAACGCCGTCTGCCACCGCGATTACAAGCTACGCGGCAGCAACATCGAAATTCGCATGTACACCGACCGTCTGGAGATCATCAGCCCCGGCGGCCTGCCTGCCTACATCACCATCGACAACATCATCGAAGAGCACTACAGCCGCAACCCGCGTGTGGTCAACGGCATCTACCAGTGGGGCTACATCGAAGAATTGGGGCTTGGCATCGACCGCATGATCGAAGACATGGTCGCCGCCGGTCACCCGCCGCCTGAGTTCGAAGCCAAGAGCCACCGCTTCACCGTTAAGCTCTACAACAAGAAAGATCCCACCAAGATCGTGCCGCAGTGGGAACAGAATATGAACGATCGCCAGATCAAGGCGATGCAATACGTGCAGGGCAACGGCTCCATCACCAACCGCGAATACCGTGAGCTTTGCCCACACGTCACCGCCGAGACGTTGCGCCTCGATCTCGTCGATCTGGTAGAGCGCGGCCTGCTGCTCAAGTACGGCGACAAGCGCGGCACACGGTATATCCTGAAGTAAACCTTGGGATATTTGGGATAAAACTTGCGATAAATTGGTTTAACTTGGGTTAAATTTGGATAATCTTGGGATACTTGGGTTATCTTTTGGGATAATTGGTATAATCCACTGACTTGGGTCGTCTTGTTGGCGACATAGCCGGGTGATATAATGCCCAGTGGCCCGCCGCCCACTCCGGCGTCGGCCCAACCACCGTGATTGGCACGTTTTGGGATTTGCCCGCAGTTTGGTATTCCCCTGTTGAAGGAACACGCTTGTGAGTGAGCAGAACAGCGAAGCGAAGAAACCGTTGACCAACGGATCGCCCGATCCCGAGGACATGCTCGATATCGAAGTTGGGAAAAGTACGCCCACTTCGCCACCTGGCAAAGACACATCGGCAGCACTGCCCATGCTCGAACAGCAGCGCGACACCCCGCCGCAGACTGAGCCGACACAGACTGAGCCGACACAGACTGAGCCGACGCAGCCTACGGCCAAGCCGTCGCCCAGGTTCACAGCGCCGGAGCCAGCCCAGAGCGTTGCAGCGGCCCAAGAACGGCCCATGCTGAGCACAACCTATCCTGCGCCACAGGTCGCAGTGGCCACACATGCCCCCGCCGATGAAGTCGATCCCTGGGCAGGCGACTACCAACCCGCCCAACTGCCCGAGGAAGAAGCGCCCAGCGAGAACTGGCTGGCCCTCATCGTACGCGAAACGCTGGAGACGGTGGTGCTGGCCGTGGTCATCTTCCTGCTGATTCGAGTGGCGATCCAGAATTACCGCATCGAAGGCAGTTCGATGGAGCCGAACTTCCACAACGGCGAATACCTGCTGGTGAACAAACTGGCCTACCGCCTGGGCGAGTACCAGCGCGGCGACGTCATCGTCTTCAAGTACCCCGGCGACACCACGAAAGACTACATCAAGCGTGTCATCGGCCTGCCCGGCGACGTTGTAGAGATCCGCGATGGCATGCTCTATGTCAACGAACAAGTCGTCAACGAGCCGTATGCCACCATGTCCATGAATTTCATGAACGAGCTTACACGCATCGTCGAGGCAGGCACGCTATACGTCATGGGCGATAATCGTCCGGCTTCTTCCGACACACGCGATTGGGGCCTGCTCAACCAGGATCTGGTCATTGGTCAGGCGTGGCTGGCGATCTTCCCGCTGGACACATTCGGCCTGGTCGATCACCCAGAGCTTCACTTCACCCCCGGCATGGCCCAAGGACCATGACAGTCAGGAGAACACCCATGTCAGAATCAACCCGTCCGCCGGTACCCGCCGAGGCACTGGCCAAGACAATCGATCATACCGCGCTTCAAGCCTGAGACCGACGAAGCCGCCATCCGCAAGCTGTGCGCCGAAGCGAGCGAGTACGGCTTTGCCAGCGTGTGTCAACCCCACCTGGGTGGGCTGTGCGCCGAACTGCTCGCCGGCAGTTCGTCCAAGGTCTGCACCGTGATCGGCTTTCCCCTGGGCGCGACGCTCACCAGCGTCAAGGCGTTCGAGACAGCCGAAGCCATCGCCGCCGGCGCCCAGGAAGTGGACATGGTGATCAACGTCGGCAAGCTCAAAGACGGGCGCGACGGAGAGGTCCGCCACGACATCGCTGCTGTGGTCAACGCGGCCCGCGCCGCCGATCCCAACGTGCTGGTGAAGGTGATCATCGAAACCGTACTGCTCACCGACGACGAAAAACGCCGCGCCTCGCAACTGGTCAAAGAAGCCGGCGCCGACTTCGTCAAAACGTCCACCGGCTTTGCCGGCGGCGGCGCTACGGTGGAAGATGTGGCCCTGATGCGCAGCGTGGTGGGCGAATCGATGGGCGTGAAGGCGGCAGGCGGCATTCGCACCGCTGCCGATGCCCAGGCCATGTTGATCGCCGGCGCCACCCGTCTTGGCGCCAGCGCCGGCGTACAGATCGCGAGCGACAGCCAGGGTGCGGAGGCGACGGCAGATGCGGGGAGCGCATACTGATGCTCGATCAACGAGTACGCGATTACCTGATTCTCATCGGCCACACCTGGATCTGCACCGATTGCCGTCAACGTTTGCTAGATGAAACCGACGCCATGCTTATCGGCCACAAGCTCTCCGAAGACGAACGCGAGCGCGCCGGCGAACTCAACGAAGACTCGTACCGCACCATGATGGATCTGGCCGAGGCCACCGGGCTGACGATGGACGATCTCCGGCTTGCCATCGATCACCTGCGCTCGCGGTTGCGCCATCTGGGCGTCTACCGTCGCCGCTAGGACCAATTCTAGGCTCAACCGAAGTACAACAAGGACATTTGCACATGGAAAATCTCTGGCGTCAGCTCAGCACCGGCCCCAATGCGCCTGAACTCGTCTACGCAATCGTGGAAAGTCCCAAGGGCAGCCGCAACAAATACGAGTATCACAAAGAGCATGGCGTGCTCTTTTTAGATCGCGTGCTCTACTCGTCGCTGCACTACCCCGGCGACTACGGCCTCATCCCCCGCACCTTCTGCGAAGATGGCGATCCGCTCGACGTCCTCGTAATGGTGACGGAACCCACCTTCCCCGGCTGTGTGATCCGCGCCCGCCCCATCGGCCTCTTCCGTATGTTGGATCGCGGCGAAGAGGACTTCAAGATCCTGGCCGTGGCCGACAACGATCCCCTGCACGGCGAATACCACGACATTAAAGACATCCCCAAGCACTACCTCGACGAGGTGCGCCACTTCTTCCAGGTGTACAAAGATCTGGAAGGCAGCAGCGTAGACGTGCTGGGCTGGGAAGACGTCAACGCCGCCAAGGCGGAGATCCAGCGTTCACAGCGGCTCTACAAAGAGCGTTTCGGCTTCAAAGACATTTAAGCAGGAATTGATCCACGAAGAAACACGAAGAAGAGACGAGAGGGACACGGATTTCAGGACCGCCAGGACGTTGGAGAAATCTATCTTCTCCTGAAAATCCACGAAATCTGTATCCCTCTCTCCTTCCTTTCTCTGCTCTGCCTTCGTGCATCTTCGTGCATCTTCGTGTGCCTTCGTGGATCAACTTCTGCTGTAGACTTTACAGGAAATTTCACCAATGAGAGAGATCCTGCCCGGCCTGTGGGACATCGACGAGATCGGCTCGATGGTACACGCCTACCTGTGGGAATGGGATGGCGGCGTCAGCCTGATCGACATGGGCGTCCCCGGCAACGAGACGAAGATCCTCGACGGCGTGCGCCGCATCGGCTACCAGCCCGGCGACATCAAACGGCTCATCGTCACCCACGGCGACGTGGACCACGTGGGCAGCTTGAAGGCGCTTAAGCGCGCCACCAAAGCGCCCATCGCCTGCCATACCGTCGAAAAGGCGCTGTTGGAACACCCCGAACGGCGCGGCCCCAGTTCTACGCCATTGGGACTGCTGATCCGCCCGATCTTCGCGCTGCTGCGTTTCGCGCCCGGCTTCCGCGTTGAACCCGTTTCGCCGGATGAGATCTACGTCGACGGTGACCGCCTGCCCGAAGGCTTCGTGATGATCCACACACCCGGCCATACACCCGGCCACGTGTCCCTGCTGCACCCCGAAAAGCGCTTCCTCATCGCCGGTGACGCACTCAACACACGCACTGGTCCGCTGAAAGGGCCGCCGCCCATCTTCACGCCCGACATGGACGCCGCTCACCGCAGCATTTGGAAGCTGTGGAAGAAGTACGGCGACGCCTACGACACCATCGTCTTCGGCCACGGCGAGCCGATCCGAGAGGATGCGTCCGCGGCGGTGAAGGGGTTGGTCGATCAGATCTACGATACGGAAAGCAGTCGCGCGGCATGAGCGTGGACATTTCCACCTACTTCGAAAAATACGAGTGGACGGCGGAACGCGCCGACACCAATGTGTGGCTGTCGACCTTCGCCACAGATCGCGAAGAGGACTTCGATCTCTACGTCGCCTCGGCCAACGATTGGCTACACTTCGCCATCAGCCCTTCCGCTGCGCCCGCTTTCCGGAGTGTGCGCCGGTGCTCAACCAGGCGATGCTGGAACTGAACCAGCAGATGCGCTCGTGCGCTTCGCCGTTGACGAAGACGGCGATGTGAACCTGCTGGCCGATCTACCGCAGACCGACGTCGACTTCGCCAGCTTCGCCGCCGTCCTCGATACAATGGTCTACTACACCGAAGAACTGGCCCACGAGGTGGCGCGCACCGCCACACAGTTGGGCTATCGATCTGCCAAGTTCTAGCCACCTACGCGCCCACGGCCCAACCAGTGCATTCACCTAACCAGGAATCGGATTTCATCGGCCCCACCGCGCCGCTGCTCAAATGGGCAGGCGGCAAAACGCAGTTGCTGACACAGCTTCAGCCCTACTTCCCCAAACACTATGATCGGCTGATCGAACCCTTCATCGGCGGCGCGGCGGTCTACTTTCATCTGCGCCCGCCCCACGCGTTGTTGGGTGATGTCAACCCCGAGCTGGTGAACTTCTATCGCGTGGTGCGTGAGTTGCCCGAAGAACTGATGATCGCGGTGGACGCCATCGCCGCACGCCATGCAGACGGCGAAGATCCCGAAATGATCTACTACGATGTGCGCAATCGGCAGCCTGTGGATCTGCCCACCGATGCACTGGACGTAGACGGCATCCCGATTCGCCAAGAAGACCGTGTCTGGGTAGCGGCGCGCACGCTCTACCTCAACAAAACCGGGTTCAACGGCTTGTTTCGCGTGAACAGCCAGGGGCGATTCAACGTTCCGTGGGGACGGCGCAAGCGGCTGCCTAAGCTTTACAGCCGTGACGAAATCCACAACGCCTCGCTCCTGCTGCATGGGGCCGAGATCGTCCTCGCCGACTTCGGGGACGTGCTCGATCAGGCGCGGCCCGGCGATTTTGTCTACCTCGATCCCCCCTACTTTCCTGTCAGCGCCACCGCCAACTTCACCAGCTACACGCGTCTCGACTTCCCCGCCGAACAGCAGCAACGCCTGGCTGATTGGCTGCACACGCTGGATCAACGCGGCGTCGCCTTCGTCCTCAACAACTCCGACACACCTTTCACACGTGAGATCTACGCCGGTTTCCCCATCGATGTGGCCCTGGCCAAGCGCATGATCAACAGCGACGCGGGCAAACGCGGCGCGGTCAACGAACTGATCGTCTACAACGTGACGTAACTATCTTGCTGTGATAGACTGAATGGTTCAGGAATCTATCACAACAAGGTGGTTTTATGTTTGAGCCATACTACCCCGCAGGGGAATACCAATTGCTCGATTCGGGCAACGAACGCAAACTGGAGCGTATCGGCGATCATGTCATCGACCGTCCTTCGCCCCAGGCGGTGTGGACGCAACGCCTGCCCATCAAGGACTGGGTGGCGGTGGGTGCAGCCTACGAGCGCGGCGAAAGCGGCGGCGAGTGGGATTTCAACGAGAAGATGCCGCGCAAGCTCAACATCGTCTACAGCAACATTTACTTCCAGATCAAGCTCACCGATTTCGGCCACCTGGGGTTGTTCCCCGAGCAGGCGGCCAACTGGGATTGGATGCGCGATGTCATCCGCAAGCGCATGGAACGCACCAACAACGCCAACCTCAACGTGCTCAACCTCTTCGCCTACACCGGCGGTAGCACACTGGCCTGTAGCCAGGCCGGCGCGCACGTCGTCCACGTAGACGCGGCCAAAGGCGTGGTGGACTGGGCGCGCGACAACGCCGTCCTTAGTCATCTGGATGAGCGCCCGATCCGCTGGCTGGTGGACGACGCACTCAAGTTCGTCAAGCGCGAAGAACGGCGCGGCAACAAATATCACGGCATCATCCTCGATCCGCCCAGCTTCGGGCGCGGCCCCAAGGGCGAAGTTTTTAAGATCGAAAAAGACCTGATCCCGCTGTTGCAGGCTTGCCAGGACATCCTGGCCGACAATGCGCTCTTCTTCCTGCTGAGTTGCCACACGCCGGGCTTCACGCCTGTCACCTTGCGCAACCAGGTGGCCGAAGTCGTCACCGAGCGCAAAGGACAGATCGAAGCCGGCGAAATGCTCCTCTTCGAGGAAGTCAGCGGTCGCGCCCTGCCCAGCGGCGCTTTTGCCCGCTGGTATGCGGGCAGATGATGGGATGATGCACATCTCTAGCCTGAGCAACAGCCGCATCAAGAACGTCGTGCGGCTGAGCAGCAACCGCCGTCACCGCGAAGACCTGCGCCAGACCGTCGTCGAAGGCAGCCGCGAAGTCCGTCGCTGCCTCGACGCCGGCATCGTCCCCGCCGAAGTCTACGTCTGCCCCGAGTTAGTGACTGCTTCCGACCAGGATCTGGTCCAGCGTCTTAACTCGCAACCCGCAATTCGCAATTCGCAATCCGCCACCGTCTCCCCCGATGTCTATGCCAAAATCGCCGTGCGCGAAGACAGCGGCGGCATTCTGCTCGTGATCCCGTACACGGCATTGACGTTGGACGGCCTGCCGCTTTCGGCTGCGCCTTTCCTGGTGGTAGTGGAAGGCGCCGAGAAGCCGGGAAACGTAGGCGCCATCCTGCGCAGCGCCGACGCCGCCGGCGTGGACGGGCTGATCCTGTGCAGCGGCGGCACCGATCTGCACAACCCCAACGTGATCCGCGCCAGTTTGGGGACGCGCTTCACCGTGCCAGTGGCCGAAGCGCCTACCGACGAGGTGATCGCCTGGCTGCGCGCACACCGCGTCACCGTGCTGGCGGCGACGCCGGACGCGTCGGTCCGCTACACCGATGTGGACATGACAGGCCCTGTCGCCGTCGTCACCGGCAGCGAGGCGGACGGGCTGAGCCGCCAATGGCTGGCCGCCGCCGATCAGCAGGTGACGATCCCCATGTTCGGTGTGGCCGACAGCCTCAACCTGGCCACGTCCACGACGTTGTTGTTGTACGAAGTGGTGCGGCAGAGAGGAAGTAATGCGTGATGCGTAATGCGTTCCAGAGTCCTTCCGAGCGCATGAAGCCACGTCGGCGAGATGTTCTCCGCCAATTACGCATCACGAGTTACGCATTAAAGATCCTCGACGCCTGGGAACCCGCGCCGAGATAGGTTCGTTTTGAAAACATGACTATGAAATCGCTCACACGTAGAAGATTCATGCAGCTTTGGGCGGCGCGGCGTTGAGCGCCGCCGCTTTGCAACATACACCAGCGTCGTCGAACCCCACTGGTTCGACGTGGAATCGATAGCGCTTGCCGTCCCCAACCTGCCCACGTCGGCAGATGGGCTACGGGTTGCCCAGATCTCCGACATCCACTTCAGCAAGTACACACAGGCCGAGAAAGTAGCGTCGGCGGTGGCGCGGATCAACGCGCTGGCGCCAGATCTTGTTGTGATCACAGGAGATCACATCGGCCACGACGACCATGAAAAGCGCAGCCTGGTGGAGCCGCTACGTCAGCTGACGGCGCCAGCCTTTGCCGTGCTAGGCAACCACGACACCTGGCCGGATCGTCGCAGCGTACGTCGTCTGCTGGAAGACGGCGGTGTGAAGGTGCTGATCAACCAATCGGTCGAAGTCGCCGGCGGCGTCCACCCGGCGGGCGTCGACGACATCTGGATCGGTCGCCCCGATCTGGTGCAGCACTGCGCGACATCCCGGTCAACGAGACCACGCTGCTCATGGTCCACGAACCCGATTACTTCGATCGGGTGATTGCCGCCGACGCGCCGGTAGCCGTACAATTCAGCGGTCATAGCCACGGCGGGCAGGTGCGATTCCGGTGGTGGAGGGAACCGATTGCGCACGGTGGCGCCGGTGCTTCCTCGCTATGGCCGGCGCTATCCGATTGGTCTACGCGCGGTGGGGGGCCGTCATGTCTACACAAATCGCGGTTTGGGCGTGTGGCCGCTGCCGGTGCGCCTCAACTGTCGCCCCGAGATCTCCCTGTTCACGTTGAGCCAGGTTGGTTGACTTTTTACAGATCCAATTTTGGTCGATGCGGCAGGAAACAACAGCCCATCCAGAGAGCACACGGTAAATGTCATCACAACCCAGAACGTGGAATTTGCCCTACTGCTTTTGCCGCTGTTGTTCGGTACCATGCAAACACTGATTACCGCTATGACAGGATGTGCGCAGCTTGCTCCTGCAAAGGCGCAACATATTGCGCCTTTACGCCTGTGAACTGCGTAAGTCCACAATGAATTAACGTACGGCCCAACAGCGGTTTTTGCGCATAGGTTTGACGGGAGCACCCCCCTGTGCTAGACTTCCCATAGCAAGCGGAACGCTAGCTGAGGGTCATTGCCCCGGCACACGCCTTGCTCTTTCCACTCCCGAGAGATTGATAATGAATTCCAAACGGTTACGCAATGGTTTAATCTACGTCTTACTTGTCGTAGCGTTAGGCGCATTTCTGTATACAACCCTGAGCAACCGCACATCGGGCACATCAGAACCGACGTCGATTGCAGAGGTAGCCGAATCGGTACGCGCAGGCACTGTCACCGCTATCCGCGTCGACGATGATCAGATCTACATCACCACTACTTCCGGCGGCGAATTGGTTTCACGCAAGGAGATCGGTGTTGGTCTCGTGGAGACGCTGCAAAATCTCGGCGTCACCGAGGAGCAACTAGCCCGCGTCAACGTTGAAGTCCAGGCGCCAAGTGGCTGGGAAGTCTACGGCAGCATTCTGCTGGCGATCCTGCCGGTGGTGTTGATTGCGGTCTTCTTCATCTTCATCCTGCGCCAGGCGCAGGGCGCCGGCAACCAGGCGTTTAGCTTCGGCAAGAGCCGGGCGCGTATGTTCACAGGGGACAAGCCCACGGTCACCTTCGACGATGTGGCCGGTAACGAAGAGGCCAAGCAGGAGTTGGAAGAGGTTGTCGAGTTCCTGAAAGAGCCGGAAAAATTCGCCTCCCTAGGCGCTCGCATCCCCAAAGGCGTGCTGTTGGTCGGCCCGCCCGGCACCGGCAAAACGTTGATGGCCAAGGCTGTCTCCGGCGAAGCAGGTGTTCCCTTCTTCAGCATTTCCGGTTCGGAATTTGTGGAGATGTTCGTGGGTGTCGGCGCCAGCCGTGTACGTGACCTGTTTGAGCAGGCCAAGAAGAACTCGCCCTGCATCATTTTCGTAGATGAAATCGACGCTGTGGGCCGTCACCGCGGCGCTGCTTGGGCGGATCGCACGATGAACGCGAGCAGACACTCAACCAGATCCTGGTGGAGATGGACGGCTTCGACACCGACGTCAATGTCATCTTGATCGCGGCCACCAATCGCCCCGACATCCTCGATCCGGCGCTGCTGCGCCCTGGTCGCTTTGACCGCCGCGTAACGATGGACGCCCCCGATGTACAAGGACGCCGCGAGGTCCTCGACGTTCACATCAAGGGCAAGCCGCTGGCCACCGATGTCGATCTCAGCGTCATCGCCAAGCAGACACCCGGGTTTGTGGGTGCAGACCTCGAAAACCTGGTCAACGAGGCGGCCATCTTGGCGGCGGCGCAACCGTCGCTCCATCGGCATGGACGAGTTCCAAGAGGCGATTGAGCGAGTCATCGCCGGCCCCGAGCGACGCAGCCGCATCATCACGCCCAAAGAAAAAGAGATCGTGGCCTATCACGAAGCCGGTCACGCCGTGGTGATGCACCTGCTGCCCAACCACGATCCCGTACACAAGGTGACGATTGTCCCCCGCGGCATGGCAGGTGGGTACACCATGCCCCTGCCCGAAGAAGAGAGCAACCTACGCACACGCGACAAGTTCCGCGACGAGTTGGCGGCGCTGTTAGGTGGCCGCGTGGCCGAAGAACTGCGCTTCGGCGACATCACCACCGGCGCCAGCAACGACCTGGAACGGGTCACCGACATGGCCCGTACCATGGTGACGCAGTGGGGCATGAGCGAGAAACTGGGGCCAATTCAATACGGGGAGCGCGAGGAGATGGTCTTCCTTGGGCGCGGCATCGGCGAGACCCGCAACTACAGCGACAAAGTGGCGCAGGAGATCGACGAAGAAGTGCGCCGATTGGTAGATGAGGCGTATCAACGCACACGCCAGATCCTGATCACCCACCGCGACAAACTGGACGATGTCTCCATCCGTTTGCTGGAAGTGGAAACGCTGCACGCTCCTGAGTTCGAGGCGATTATGCGCGGTGAGACACCGTCCGATGCGCCGAAGAGCGGTGGTCGCCGTCGCCAGGAACAGCCACGCCCCGGCATGGAAGACGAGCGCCAGCGCGGTGAGCAGCGCGGCGACGAAGGTCTCGATCTGGGTGGGACACTGCCTGCGCCGGCCTGATGAGGGCGCATCGATCATAATGCGACGATGATTCTGAAGAGTTCAACGAAGCCTCGCCAGGTGTGGCGAGGCTTTTTGATCGAAGACGAACCAAAGCGAGGGGACCAGTGGGCGCACTTTTTTATCGACTCAATCGACACTTCGTCGGCGACATTTCGTTCAGCCGTTGGATTCAGATTGTCCTTCTGGTGCCGGCCGTCATCGCGCTGATCGGGCGACCCAATGGCTACTGGCTGATCGCGGGCGTTCTGTTTGCGCTATTCATCGCGTTCATCGTAGCGTCTTACCGGTGGCGACAGCGCAACTACGTGCAATTCCAACGTCAAGAGAAGCCCGAAATCGCACCCCAGCCCCTAACACCAGCGGACAAACTGCCCATCTTTGCGTCGGGCCTGTTCAGCGTGGAAGGCAAGTACGCCGATTTCACCTGGCTGCAGGGGTATTTCCGCACTTTCGCCACACGCGAACATGCCGTGATCTGCCTGGTGCAGCCCAGTCGATTCGCGCTGCTGGGCAGTTGGGCCGAAAAAGAGATCGGCATGTGGTACATCTTTTTCAAAGATGACGAGGTCAACCGCATCGACTGGGGAGAGATCCGCTTCGGCGACAAACAACTTCCCTGTGTGGCCGTCGAACATGCCGTCTTCATCCCCAAACGGGGGCGATTCGACCGCGACAAAACGCTGGAACGCACCGTCTACATCGCCTGCGAAGACGAAGCTGATCTGCGCCGCATCCTGGCCGATCTAGAGTATCGTCGTCCCGAAGAGGCTGCCACACAGCCATTGCACCAGAATGGATCAGGCAAGCTGCCACACAACACCGCCGAGTGGAAACGCATCGACGGTTGAATGTTCGTCCACACCAGTCAAGGAGTACACCCCGTGTCTCAAAGCAGCCATGAAACCCACCGCCCATCCTGGGACGAATACTTCCTGAACATTGCCTTCACGGTGGCCGAACGCAGCACCTGTGATCGGGCGCACGTGGGGGCCGTCATCGTGCGCGACAAACGCATCCTCACCACTGGGTACAACGGCGCGCCCGCCGGCCTGCCCCATTGCGACGACGTGGGTCACCTGATTGTGGACGGTCACTGTGTACGCACATTGCACGCTGAACAGAACGCCATCATCCAGGCGGCGTTACACGGCGTGAACATCGCCGGATCTACGATTTATGTCACTCACCAACCGTGCCTCACCTGTGCTAAGATGATCATAAACGCCGGCATCACCCGCGTTGTCTACGCCGGCAACTACCCCGACGGCTACAGTCGTCAATTTCTACACGAAGCTAATGTCTCCTTGGAAAACCTACCTCGTTCCCGCGATGCCGACACTGTCTATCAACCAGCGTAGGTAGAGGAGCATAGACCGTGACACAAACTTCGTCTGCTTTGCGCTTTCCCGAGGGATTCCTGTGGGGGACGGCCAGTGCCTCCCATCAGGTCGAAGGCGACAACCGCAACAATCAGTGGTGGGCGTTTGAGCAGAAGTCGGGCGCGATCTGGCATGGCGACCGCAGCGAACAGGCATGTGATTGGTGGAACAACCCCGATGGCGACTTCGACCGCATGGTGGAATTGGGCCTGAATGCCCACCGCTTGAGTGTGGAATGGAGCCGCATCGAGCCGCGCCCCGGCGAATTTGATCACAGCGCGCTGGATCGATACCGAGATATGCTGGGCAAACTGCGCAGCCGCGGCATTCAGCCAATGGTAACGTTGCATCACTTCACCGAACCGCTGTGGCTGACACGTATCGGTGGCTGGGAAAACGGAGCGTCGGTGGCCTTCTTCCGCCGCTACGTGGAGACCACCGTGCGCGCCCTCGCCGATCTGTGTGACACCTGGGTGACGATCAACGAACCCATGATCCTGGTGACTCGTGGCTGGTTCATGGGCGACTGGCCGCCCGAACACCCCAACTTCCTCGTCGCCATGAAGGTGGTGCGTCATCTGCTCAACGCGCACGCCGAAGCCTATCACGCCATCCACGCCATCCAGCCCGATGCCAAAGTCGGGTATGCCAAGCATGTTCGCCTTTTCAAAGCCATGCGCGCGGACAGCAAACTGGATCGCTACGCCGCCGGGCTGAAACGATGGCTCTTCGAACACGTCTGGGTCGCCGCCACCAAGGACGGTCTTCTGCGCCCGCCCATCGGCACGCTGCAGCGGGACGCACGCATCGCCAACACCTACGATTTCATGGGATTCAACTACTACACGCGTGACTTTGTACAGTTCACGCCCAACCCGCTCAAACTCTTCGGCGAAGAGTCGTTCCCACCTGGCGGCGAACGCTCCGACAGCGGGCGTGACG